>JBNIDQ010000001.1:0-13358 GCA_050108135.1 Bathyarchaeia archaeon
TTAGATGGCTGGAAATTGGCGAAAAACCCGAAGTAGTTATTGATAAGTGTAAACAGGTTTGGGATTTCACGAATAAAATGTGTGAGGCCCAACTAGCTGAACTCTCATGCAGCCAACCTTACGCGTCGGAAATGGATTTACTGGGAACAGCGGTTCCTTTTTTGGTTGAGCACAAACTCTCTGGAGAACTGCTTGGTTTAAGCGATATCCTTAGTGTAGATTGCTTTGATTATCTTAGGACGATCATGTTTGACCTTAAAGTGACCAGTGTCAAAGAAGACTGGCACCGACTGTACTCGCTCGGTTACGCGCTTGTGTTTGAAAGCATCCATGAAGTACCTGTAGATATCTGCTGCACTGTCTACTTGAACGTTGAGAATGGGAAAATTAGTGTTCAGAAGGACTTGTTTTTTGCTAACGATGAACTGCGGCAGTGGTGGCTTGAAGAAAGAGACAAAAAACTAGAAATCGTCGCAGAGAGGAAAGATCCGGGCAAACCTGAACGTTCACTGTGCAAAGAATACTGCCAGTACTACAATGTCTGCCACGGCTAGGTGCTGGCTATGAATGTGTTCTTGGATGATTTCGGAATTTTCTTGGGAAGAAAGAGGAATCGTTTCAGCGTAAAAAAGAATGGGGAAGTGAAAGAAATTGTTGCGGACGATGTTGACTCTATAATCTGTTGCTCCTCGGGCGTGGCTATCTCAACAAGCGCCTTAGAGCTGGCTACAGAAAACAACATACAAATTGTTTTTGCAAAATACCGCGGTTGGCCATACGCAGTTTTAATGCCTGCCGCTTTAACTGGCTCGGTTAGGGCAAGAAGAGAACAATTCCTCGCCTACAATGATGAACGGAGCGTTGTTCTAGCTAAGAAGTTCATTGCCGGAAAACTCGTTAACCAAGCAAATTTCTTAAAACTAATGGCAAAAAACCGAAGACAAACCGACCCGAAGCTTTCTGAGAAATTGTATGAATCAAGTAAGCTGATTGATGACGCAAACGACCGCATTGTCAAAGAACAAGGAAGCAACATAGATGAGAAACGACAACAAATTATGAATTTGGAGGCAGAGGCTGCACGGTACTACTGGGATTGTGTGCGCCAGATATTACCAGCCGAACTAGGGTTTACAGGGCGAATTACCCGAGGCGCCGCTGACCCTTTTAATGCTATGCTAAATTTTGGCTACCAGACTGTTCTATTTCCCGAAGTCTGGAAAGCCGTCAGCTACGCTGGATTGGATTTTTATGCGGGATATTTGCATGCTGACCGTTCTGGGAAACCGTCGCTGGTTTTGGATATGATGGAAGAGTTTCGTCAACAACTCGTAGACCGAACACTAATCGGACTAATAACCAAGAATATGATAAAACCCAATGAAATTATCGCTGCCGACTCAGTTGAAGAGGGACGGGTTTTGAGCAAAGACGTCATCAAGGTGCTGTTGGCTAGCTTGCAGGAGCGTTTGGATAGCGAGGTCATGTTTAACGGTCAGAAGGGGTCGCTGAAGAGTTTTATTCATTTGCAGCCTCGGTGTATGGTTCGTTTCTTGCTAAAGGAGGCAGAATATGTGCCTTTCTGTTTGGGGTGGTAGATGCCTTGCGTTATGTGGTGATTTATGATGTTTCGGACGATAACTTGCGTAATCAGGTTGCTGAGACGCTTAAGGATTATGGGTTGCAGCGGATTCAGTACAGCGGATTCATGGGTGACTTAAGGCGCGACCAACTAAACAGCCTATTGGTGGACCTAAAGAACCTGATTAAAGAGTTGGTGGAGAACGTGCAGCTTTTCCCCATGTGTGATAGTTGCTTGAAGGGCAAGAAAATGGTAGGCAAACCCAAAAAATACGAGTTCAAAGAAGGCAAAGACAAAATCATGTATTTCTAAGCACAACATTTTTGTATGCAGACGATACCTATTGTATACGGTGATATATATTGACGCTTAAACCATTAGCCGTGCGCGTCCCCGCTGAATTAGATGAAGAAATCTCTGAAATCATAAAAAAAGAAAAACTCGACAAAGCCACTGTTGTTCGAAACCTTCTTGAAACAGGCATCACCGAATGGCGAAAACAAACCGCTTTGGAACTCTTAAGCAAAGGGAAAGTCACTTTTGCTGAGGCTGCAGATATTGCAAAGCTTTCTCTTTGGGAATTCGCCGATTTAGTAAAACAATGCAACGTTGAATGGGTCCGATTTGAACCTGAAGATGTCGAAAAAGAATTCAAGGCTGCCTCGGCGGCGAAGCATAATTGAAACCCTTAGTTTTCAATTCCACCCCCTTGATCTACCTATCCAAAGCTGGGTTAAGCGGAATCATTGAAAATTTGCAGGAGGAAAAGTTGACTTCTCCACTGGTAAAAGTTGAAGTTGTGGATAAAGGCAAACAAAAAGGCGTCCCAGACGCGATTGCTCTGGAGAAACTGTTTGAAAACGGAGTTTTTAGACTCTGCAACCCCAAAGACAAGCTGTTTCTTTCGCGATTGTCCAAGACAAGGGGGCTTCATGTTGCGGACGCTGAGGTTTTAGCGCTTGCCAAGGAACATGCAGGAGTGGCGATTATTGACGATGAAGTGGCAAGAAAAACCGCTAAAGTCTACAAAATCAGTTACGTAGGCACACCATATATTTTGGCAAGGGCAGTTTCAGAAAAGGTCCTGTCGAAAGAGCAGGCGAAGGCAGCGGTTAAGGACATGGTTTCTTCGGGTTGGCGCTGTAACGTGGAGACTTTTGCCAAGATAATGGAGTTAATAGACAAACTGTAAGGGCGGCAGTCTTGGGCAAGAAAAACGATGAATGGCTAAAACGGCAACAGAAACTGCATGTTTCCGATATCGCCGAGTCCTTCATCTCCGTCACCGACGTCAAACACTACATTTACTGCCCAAGGCTAATCTTCTTTGACCATGTCCTGCATGCAACGCCTGTTTTTGGTTCGCAGCAGGAAGAGGGCAAGGAGTCGCATGAGGAGCAGGTGGCTAAGGAGCTTCGGCGCAAAGACGCTGTTTACTATTCGCGAGAGTTTGTGGGTGCCGAGAAGTTGCTGTTTGTGCCGCTATGCTCAGATGTGCTTGGCCTGCAGGGCAACGTTGACATAATAATCCACACAGCCCGAGGCGAATTCATACCAGTTGAGTACAAGAACATGAACAGCGATGGCGGCAGAGTCTGCATGGACCACAAATACCAACTTGTCGCCTATGCCCTACTCATCGAAGAAAGCTTTGGCACAACCGTCAAAAGCGGCATAGTAAACTATCTGCCAGAAGCGCTAGTTCTGCAGTTCGAGATAACCCCCACCATGAAAACCCACGTCAAACGCGTCATAGGACACATAAAAAGAATAACCCAAACCGAGGAGCTGCCGCCGATACGTGTGGCTAAGCACAAATGCAGAGGCGGATGCGGACACAAACAAACGTGTCACCCATCTTAGGGCTGTCTTGTGTCTATAGCAGTGATTCGAAGTCTTCTAAGTCAAATGCGAATTGCCCCTGTTTTGTTAGCTACTCTTTTTCTTTGCACAACAAGTTCTGCCAGCTTTAATTTTTAATGCTCGTCTAGGAACCGGAGTTCTTATTGCCTGTTTACAAAAAGTTGAAACATAAGTAACATACCCACAAATCAACTATTTAAGCTTAAGTAGTGAGGCGGATGCGGACACAAACAAACATGCTAACCATCGTTAAGAGCATTTGTAGACTGTACAGCATTTGTCTTTTTGCCAAGCGTATATTGGGAAAAGATAAGGGGTCAGAGTTAAGTTTTCTTTTTTAAGTTTTTTGCCTGAGAAGGGATTGATATCATCGAAGGTTGTACCTTTACCAAAATCTGAAAGTAGAAAAATTACTCCTTTCATGTCCCCGTTGAAATTCGACGAGCTAGATTTAACAATGTGCTTTGGGTTAGTTTCCTCTAATCCTCCAACATAGCTACATATTGAATCGGACGTTCCGAAATACTGTATTTGCTTTAAAGCTTTTGAGACCTGATCTTCATTCGATTCTATTTCTAAGCGGACCCCTAGATTTCCATGATATAAAATATATTCGCGAATCCCAAACGTTCTTTCAAAGCCCTCACCCTGACGTTTCTTCTTTAATCTTTTCATAAAAGCCTTGAATACAGCGAAGGTTTCAGGGAGTTCTACCTCAACCTTGGCGTTGCATATAGCGTTGAATAACTCTTTACCGTTGTTTACATTTCCCGTCCGATTGATTGCCGAAGAAACTAAGGCCAATTTGATAGTTGATGGACTTGGCGCTGGAGCAGACAGCGCATAGCTAGAAGAGAAGTAAGGGATTCTATACGAGAAAGTGCTAGCAAATCTGTATCTAGCGCCAACCCAAACCATAGCTCAAGTAGCCCCAAGCTTATAGGGAATCGCAGTTTTTATTTTGTCAATTTCTTGCATTAGCGTAGCGAAGGAATTGAATTTCTGAACGTTCTGGATCCCTGCAATATCTTCTGTTTGTTTAAGGTATTCTTCTGAAAGCGGGCTCATCAATGGGACAGGCATGGCGGTTGTAGCTACAACTATCAATCCTTCCATCGCTTCAAAGTGAGGCAACCTAGTGGTTGTCATAGCCCCCTCGAGTCTTGCCATCATTGCTTTATATGCATCGAGAACAAGGTCGTATCGTTCTTTTCGTGCTTTATCATCGATAGAATAAGTGTAGTTTATTTCGTTTAGGCCTATGCGCCATGGCTGGAAAACTGATATGAAAGCGTATGTTCCAGAACGGGTTGGTCTATTATAGATCATTTGTTCACTAACATTATTTTCCCCATCTTTTGAGCGCGTTTTTTCACCTGACGCAACTCTTGTGTGAACATGCATATCTCGATGGAACTGGTTTGGTAATCCAATTGCCCAACCGAACTCCACGGTTGATTTTCGGTTTATTGTTGGGTCTTGTACTAGAAAACCATGAGTGTCGCAAATTGGACAACCCAAAGCAGTGTTAAGGGCATTTTCAACTGTCATACCTTTTAATTGTTTATTTGCATCTGCTTTCATGGGGCTTAATTTGTCACATGCTGAACAAAGCGGTGATTTCTGCCCTTTAGCCAGTTGCCATAACGATTCAGTATGGATGTGCTTAAGCATTTCACCACTTATTCCGTCTGTTTTTTCTCCATTCGCTAAAACAATTGTTCTTGGTTCGGTAACATTTCCAACTGTACCTTCATTGTTTAACGAATGTGCGTCAATCCGAATTCGACCTGCAAATCCTATTTCATAGACGGGGTTATTCATTTTCTAAACTCCTTTTTCTTGTCTAACAAGAGCATGAGACATTATTGCGGCGCATACGACTCTAACGCCAAACTCTTGCGCCAACTTGATAACTTCATCCAAATCTTGTTCATCGGGTTTGAAAGAGTAGCGTCCGGGGTTTTCTCTTTCATATCTTCGGGAGCTAGCATCAAGACGCCTCAGAAACTTTTTTAGCACCAAAACAAATTCGTCCTCTTTCTCGGCATAGTCTAGTTCTACAAGTGAAGCGTAATCTTGGTTTATTCCTACAGCCATCCTTAGCGCCTTACCAAAGTTTTCTATTGAAGAATTAGAGTAAAGATTAAACAGGTTTGACATGCCTTAAGATTGCCTCCATTTGCTCTTTTTCCCACGGATATAACTCTTGTTTTATTTGACCGCGTATATATAAGCTTGCAAAGGCACGGTAACTCTCTAAACCAGGATTCATTAGAAAATCTGCCAAAACCATAGCCAAACTTTGTTTTATTCCTTTGATATGTTGTGAAGTAGGAAATTTCCGATCAATTTCTTTTAATGCCAATAAACCACTGTCTGACTTCGTTAGTTCTTCCAAGAACGTCATTTCATAATGCCCCCCGCCCCCAGGTTTAGGCTGTTGCCCCGTCTTCTTCATAGTGTTGAAAATAACATTATCATATCTCAGTCTAGTTGACAGTTGCCTTTCTGCAATCAAAAGCGCAAGCCTAACAGCATAGTGAGTTAAGGTGGTAGTAGCAGATAACGCACAAACTCGTGTGTCAAGGTCTTTTTGAATAGTGCGGTGTGAGTTCAAGGTAACATCAGCTGGGTTAGGAATTAGACTCAGGATAAAAAGGTCACTAAATCGCCAAACGCCATACCAGGCAGCCCCCACACATGCGATTGCCCACGAATATTTGTCAACTTCTAGCTGCGTGCCCTCATGATAAACATCTCTTTTACCTTCGCGGTACCCTTTTGACGCTGAAACATCGAGAGATTGATAAAGTGTCCTTCCGTCAGTGACTTGGCGTCCAATAGTTGGGAAAAAGTCTGCCCTAAGATGTTTGTTGACTATGGTGTCATAATCTCGGGTTATTATATCTTCAACATCTTTCTTAGGATGCGGTTTTTTAGAATCCTTTCTTTCTCTGTAAGTGCCAAATAATCTATTCCAGCCTTCTGTGTCGCTAAACCACAAGGTGTCTGGTGCCTTCGGTATTTCATCAGGGGTTTCTACCGCATAAGCATACCCACAATCATGGATATGAACTAAATAATCTTGAGAAGATAGTATGGATGCTAAGCCATATGCCCTAAATGCATCAAACATATCCAATGAAGTTTTATTGACAATGAATCGCTGAGCAGGCATACCTCTACTATCAGAGTTTTTCTTTTATAAAGTTTAACTAAACCTTACCAGCGTTGTCCACTCCAAATGACTCTACATCTGAAAGCCGTATCAATCTTGCCACAATGCAGTAGGCCGTGTATTGTTTCCATCTTTCAAAATCAAGAAAGGGGGAATCTAGGCGCGTTGGTATTCCAATCCCTTCCCTTACGACTCCCTTTACGTCTAATTGATATTTTTCACCGATTTCTCTTATTACTTGTTTATACAACTCGGTCCATTCAAGCTTATAACTAGGAACATTCTCAGCTCTACTATGGTGATGATGACCTATTGCAAGCTCAAACGCAACAGCGTACATTTCATTTCCAACAACTTTTTCCAATAAAGGCGAAATTGAATAAGCCGATACTGTTGCATGAGCAGGACGTGCAGAGCGCAGAACCTTCGGAGATATAGGAATATGAGCTAATGGAACTGTTGTTGCACCGATACTTCTTTGCCAAGCTACGTTAAGCTTTCCCAAGTCATGCATTGCCACCGCTAGCAATACTAAACCTTCTGTTTGCACTAAGCTTTTGCCCAAAAGCTTGCTTAGCAGTTTCAACGATTGACTTTCGCTATCCTTAACTTTATTTTCAAAGGCGATGCATGATTTTCTAGAATGGTCAATCCAAGGCTCCATCTTATATTTGATGTTCTCTTTTTGTTTTGGAGCTATTTCAAGAGGGTTTAGGCTTTCCCCTTGCTCTCCAAATAACAAACCGCAATCTTGAGTATATTTTGCTGAATCCGGGTGTACCACATAAAAATCGTATGGGAAAATATCCTCCGCATCTTTAAGAGACAAGTTTGGTGTACCATCTTCATCATGTCCAAATTCTACCTTCCAAAAATGGGCTTTTCCGGCTAAATGCCTTTTTAAGACCCTCGCATCAATACTGAGCCAAGGCATTCGAAGCAGATTATAAAACCCAAGTTTATCCGGGCAATTGTGAATTGTCAGGTTAGCAGTGAATAACTCTCTTATGTTCTTTTCAACATCTCGCTTGCTACCCTTGAACGCTGCATCTCCAAGACTTTTGAGAATTGTTCGTCTTCTTTGCTTATCCTCCATTATTCGCTCAAAACGGCTTCCTAATATAGCGTTAACTAACTCAAGTTCTTGTTTCCAACCAATCCTCTGTGATTCTAGTTTCTCGATGAGATACTTTCTGCACTCAATCATCTCGCACTCTGGATAGGGCGCGGAATTTTCTACTTCAAATACCCTCACTTCTCCTTTACCGCCCTTTCGTGCGCATCGACCCATTCGTTGGATAAGCGAATCAGCAGGTGCAAGCTCTGTTAACATCAAATCACAGGAAATATCTAGTCCGACTTCGCAGACCTGTGTAGTGATTAAACATGTTTTTGCGTCAACATTTTCAAGCCTCTTACGCATTTTTCCCTCGATGCTTTTTCTATCTTCTTCTAGGAATCTAGAATGAAGAAGGAAAACATTGAACCCCTTTTCTTTCAATGGTTTTAAAGCTGCCGTGTAAAGTGCCTGTGCACGATCGACAGTGTTGCAGACAACCATTATTCTTTGATGATCCTCAGTAGCCCCGAAAACTTGAACTGGACTTAAAGGCGACTTTTCCCAATGAAGGATAACATGGCGGTTATGCCGCTTCTCAACACTATCATCATCTCCTTCCACAATCTCAACGGATTCCTCAAATTTTCCTTCAAACCACCGTAAGAAGGAATCCGGCAAAGTTGCTGACATTACGAGGAAAGGAAGCCCAAGATTGCTTGAGCGCTCTATTAGAACTAACATCGTTTGCAAACCTAAATATCGATCATAAGTATGCGCCTCATCAAAACAATGAAAACTGGAAACTGCCGCGCCTGCAGGAATGTTTCCTAAATAGGGGGGTAAACTCAAGGGTGTGCAGCAGTAAGCTCCAATCGTTTGGTCGATTGTTGCAACGATTATATCACTCTTAAAGAATGGATCATTTGAACTGGCACCGTGTTGAGCTGAGACCTTATATTGGTACCTGCTTTGGTCAACGCTCACTTTGATTCTGTCGGCAATCTCGCTAGCTAACGCTCTAGTAGGCAATGAGTAAATTAATCTGTCTGGCAAAGTGCCTCTTCCTAAAATAAAAGAAGCAGAGCATGCTTCGGTTTTTCCCGAGCCGCAAGGGGCACGCAAAACAACAGATTTACCAGCAATCAAAGCTTCGATCGTTTTCTTTTGATGTGCATAAGGAGAGACGCCATAAATCTTCTTGAATACCTCATCAACGTCAATTTTAGAAGCGCTCATTCACGGCACCTTTATGAGTTTTGTTTGTCCGTATGCCGCTGTCTTGTTTCCACCTACGCTCGCGTATTCTGCATATTGTGCAAGCATATAGGTGATTTTGTTGTAGGGGTTTTCTTTATCGCCCATCTCGTAGGTTACGGTGCCGGTGAATCCGGCGGTTCTCTGGTTTTTACGCACCGCCCCAACGCGCGTCTGCAGTTCATAGCGGCTTACGCCCACATTTTTCTGAAGCCACGTTTTGTAGGCAACGTATTCTTCCTTGCTGAAGCGGCGGCTGTCGCTGAACTGGTTCCATGTACGCATTAAACTGCAGAACACTTTAAGTGGGTCAGGAAACATCCAGTGGTAATCGCTGTTGAGGTTCGCAAAGTAAGTGGGGGTCCTAAAATCCAGCGTAAACCCATCAACCGCTTGCGCCTCCCTCTCCAAATCCGTGTAGCTTTTGCAGTTTATGTTCATAGAGGCAATCTGGAAGGCGGTGTCAAAAATCAGGGCGCTGTTCTGTTTCCTAAAGAAACTAAGCAGGTACGTTGAGTATTCGTCTTTTAGGAATCGGAAACCGACTTTGCAGGGAAACTGGGGGTCTAAGACGTAACCGTTCTCGGTCCGGTTGCTACTCTTGAAGCGCAAGGGCGTCACACTGTAGGGCTTGGAAACATTAAGCTCATGCAGCAACCCCGAAGCGGTAGGGTCAACAAGCCTAATAAAATGCAGCAACAAACCCCTCGCGACATGACCCGTAAAAAAAGGCAACACCACAGGCTTCTCCGCATACATTTCTAAAGTTATTTCAACAGGCAACCGCATTCAACTCCCATAATGGGATTAACCCTCAAACGCCAATGCCATGATTATATCCGTTTTTAGCAGTTAAAACTTTCTAAATTCGATACAGATACCAAGTAACCCTTAACAATAAAAGAACGACAGCTGCGTAAATATAAAATGCATTTGCTGTTTTGTTAACTTCATGCTAAATGCTTTTTACAGAACTAAGAGAAGAACAACAGTTGGAAAAATTGGTTTGTTGTTGTTCTTTCGAACTTTGATTTGATTGTAGAGAAGAAGAAAAAATTGCTGTTGTGCAAGAGGGTTTTTTCTTCTACTAGAAAGCGCTTGCTTTGCTCTTATGACATAAGTTGAAGGAAGAAAAAAACGGATATTTTAGGAAAAAAATCGATTTTTTCTTCTACTTTGAAAGAAGAAGACAATGCTGTGTGCAGGAGGTTGTCTTCTTCTTTCACAAACTAAAAGACGACTGGTTGCTGTCGCTGAGTCTCAAAGTTGTTGTTGGATGCTGCTACCTGACTGGTTCTATAGAAGTAGTAGTCCCGTAGGAACTATGCCTGACTACTTCTAAGGACTAATAAATGCAGATTCATTTGGTTTTTTGAAGCTTGAAAGAAGAACGGGCTTTGCGTTGGAATTCAGTTTTTTTTCTTCTTCTAAACGTTGACTGTTCCATGTCTGTGGTGCAGGTGGTTTTTCAGCGAAGACTTGTATCCATTTAGCTTTTGTCTGCTCTGGCCATCTTAGCTGGGTTTCCTCCACTCTGGGAACAATATCGGGGTAATGTTTGAGAATAAGTTTGGCGTGCTTTAAAATGGGCAGGTTGGCTGTATCTATGGCTTTTTTACACATGGCAGTTATGGCAAGGTTTTGGTCGCTTTTCTCTTTGTAGCAGAGCCATGCGGCCAAATTCAAGGCATGCTCGGCGTTTAGTTTTGCGTATTCTGGAGATTCATCATTCCAACCGACAAGAATTAAATCTGTTCTTAACTGCTGAGCGTCCATAATACCTGTCTTCAAGGCAACCTCGTTGAAAGTTGGTTCTCTAAGAAACCTAAATTCATTCCTCAACTCATCCACTGCTTTCTTAACTTCTGCAAGTTCAGCTCTTGACGCTTCAATTCTTTTTTCCGCTTCAATTTCTGATTGCCGCTTAGGTAAACCAACGACTGGTTCTTTGAGAACATATTCTGTTGCTTCACTACACCAATAGAGCTTAAAGGGTTTAGGCACCGGATACTCGATCCATACCTGTTGCCGCAACGGTTTGATAACAACTTTTCCATTATCGCCAGCAACCAACAAGTGCTTAACTAGCTTGAAGAGGACTTTCTTTTCTTCGAAATTGCTCCATTTTACCTGCAATTTGCCGGTTGGGGATAGCATAAAGAGGGTTGGATTGTCTTTGAACCAGAATTGTATGATACCCTTTTCAGTCGTGTCAGCCTTCACCAACGAATTATTAGCTAAGGCTTCGTAGGATGCATACCACTCTGCATTTGTCTGGTAAACGACCTGTGAGGGCACTTGTGACCACAAATTACCCCGTATGGGTGYGACATTACTTAAGGGTATGACAAAGCAAGGTGTAAAAAGTTGAGACAGTACAAGTGTAGAATTGCCATCAGGTTAGAAACACTTGAAAGAGAGCGCCTTGAAAGGCTGATTTTTGAGCGCAAATTCAAAAACCTCAGTCAGGCGATCCGAGCAGCCATAAACGAATACGTAAGCAAACAGGAGGCTACCGCGGATTGAGCAGCAGACACGTTGAATTCTTAACTAAGCTGAGGGACGCCTGCCAGAATATAGCTGATACAGCAGAACAGTATATCCAATCGATGTCGCAACCACAACTAGAACTAACCGGAGTCCAAGAGCTAACATTYACCACCCTAAAATTTGAGGCGCAACAAGGAACAAAACTGGGCGATTTTGAAGTTGCATACAAACAAAACAATCTCCCAGACAAGTGGCAAAGCGCCCACAACATCCTAAGAGTCAACAACGCCACCATTAAAGACCGCTACCACGGCGACACCTACCAATACAGCTACTGGCTATACGGCGAAGACAAAATTTACCGCCAAAAACTCAAACCAAAAACCAAAACATAAACGGGGGCAAAATTTTGGGTAACTATCGAACGTGGGCACGCCTAAACTTTCAGGGCAAGCAGGAATGGGGCGACATCTTCCGCGACGGCAAGGTTCCAATTAAAAGCATAGCAACCCAACAAGCCAAACTCGGCGGCAACAGAGACCCCGAATCAGTTTTCACCGTTGACTGGAAAGAATTAACCCCATACCAGCAAGAAGCGATCCTTGACAAACTTAGCCAACAAAGTGGCGTAAACAAAGAAATCATCCTAAAAGAGATTTTAAAGACCGGGTTGCCTCTGCGCCGAAACCTCATCTTCAGTTGCGGCACCAACCAAGTGGAAATTTACTTGTAAGGAGCCTTTGAAAATGCCATTTGAATCTAAGAAGCTTGTTTGCGTTCGATACGTTGACCATGTCCTCTACAACCGAGCAAACGCCATTGCTGTGAAGCCGCAGATCAGAAAAGCAGTGGGCTGGCTTATCTACGAATGCGACCAATACATTACCGTCACTTGGGACCACGACGATGAACCCCCAACTCTTCAAGGCGGAGACTCCAAAGCGTCAGGGCTTGTCCTATTAAAATCGGAAATTTTAGAGCTCCAAAGGCTACCTTCGGATTTTGAGTTGAATTTAAATGTCAAGCCTACACTAGAGACTGAGTATGCGCTTCGACCATCGGAGCGAAAAACTCACCGTAAACAATACGGAGAAGCAACAAATGACCGCTAAAGTCATAGCGAAAGCCATCGCCTCACCCATCATAAGAAAACAGCAACTCACCGTTGAAGACCTAAAGAAAATACCCTACCCTATGACAATCCAAGGCAACACCATAACCTTAGAAATTAGCAAAAGAGGCTACAAACTACGCCAACCAGTCACTCTAAACCTTGACAAAGTCTTAGCAGCCAAAGAAAGAGGACTCGTCGAATACGTCCTATCCGCCTTCCTATCCGACCGCCCAACACTCATCCCCTACATCTTTGACAACCAAAGCCTACTCAAAGTCGCAAGACACCTACTGCGGCACTGCTCAGGAAGCTCAGGCACCTTCATCACTTACACGGTTCAGATACGCAAATACGCTGAATGGCTCGGCTACAGCCCAGACCTCATAATAGCAGACACCAAACCTATCGGCAACATACCAGACCCACAAAGAGTCCAAAACCACACAGGCAACATCAACGACTACCTCGCATGGCTACAAGACGAAGGGATTAAGCCCTGTCCAGTCAACAACTACATAAAAAGCGTAAAAAACTTCTACCGAGTCAACGGCGTCAGAATAGACCTAATTGAACCGCTTAGCAGACGCGTAACCTACAAAGACAGAGCACCCAAACCCGAAGAACTAGAAAAGCTGCTTGACATCGGCACCCTAAGAGACAAAGTCATAGTCTCCTGCTTAGCACTCGGCGCTTTCCGCGAAGAAACCCTAAGCAAACTCCAGTACAGACACGTCAAAGAAGACATAGAAAACAACACAAACCCAATCCATGTGCACATCGAAGCAGACATAACCAAAGGCAAATACSACGACTA
>JBNIDQ010000002.1:0-222631 GCA_050108135.1 Bathyarchaeia archaeon
CGCTACCTCGTCCACCGACTATACGCCAAAGCAAACCTGCTAAAACAACGCAACGGACGCATGTACGACCTTCGAGTCCACAGCTTACGCAAATACTTCAAAACTCAACTTCTCGCTTTAGGCGTTCAACCCGACTACGTTGATTACATGATGGGCCACACCGTCGACACCTACCATGACATCCAAAGCATCGGCATAGACAAACTACGAAACGTCTACCAGTCATCAGGCCTATGCATCCGAAGCAAAACGCCACTCAACAAAATAGAGACCGCTAAAGAACTGCTGCGAGCTTTGGGTTTAAATCCAGAACAAATACTCACCAAAGATGCTCTATCTCAAGGCGCAGTCACCACTAAAAACGCAGATGAATTACAGAATTATCAGTTCCAACTTCTCAGCCAAACGATAAGGCAGCTGCTTCACCAAGAGGCGACAGTAYAAAATGTCTAACGTGTACTGTAAACGGTCGTATGTAATGCTTTACGTGTATCGTGAAAACCGTCGGACCCGCCTAATTTGTTCTTTACAATTTTATGGTCATAATAGCGCAGTTTGATTTCTTGTGTGAGCACTTGATACTGCAGATATAAAGGGTTTGTTTTCATAATCTATGTTAACTATAACGTAAACAAGATATAGCCCTTCAACTAAGAGCATAACCGAGCCCCAATGGAGCCCTTCAGCATCATAACTGAAATTTTGATTGTTTTAGCCGTTGCACTTTTGTTGGGTGAACTTTTTGAACGTTTCAGGCTTCCAGCAGTTGTCGGAGAAATCTTAAGCGGAATAATAATTGGTCCCTCACTGCTTGGGCTAGTCATAGCAGATGAACCCTTGAGAGCCATTTCATCAATTTCCTTGTTCTTTATTATTTTTCATATAGGCTTTGAAATGAAAACACAAATGATACGAGGCAGAATGCAGGTTGCTTCTTTGTTTTCCACTACTAGTTTTCTTATACCATTAGGCTGGATGGCACTAGCAGCCCCGTTATTCTTCCCGTTTTCCATCACAGAAAGCTTAGTTATTGCGTTGGCAATAGCAGTTCCGTCACTTTCGATTATCTCGGTTCTAATTTGCCAATACAATCTTCTGAAAACCGCTACTGGACAAACAATTCTTGCTTCAGTCACTATTTCAGACGTTTTAGCATTCATATTTCTAGCAGGAATTATAAGACCAATAGAAAGCACGTTAACAATCTCTCTTGAAATAGGTCTTTTTATAATTTTGTATGCCAGTTTAGACGCCGTGTTAAGTTGGAAACCGCAAGTTTTCCAGAATGTCATAAATAAGTCAGCAAAATTCTTCAAAAGACAAGACTTTGCATTCGCTTTACTAGTAGTCATTGCTCTGCTGGTTTCTGTTGTCTTCCAAAACATGGGCTTAAGTTTTATCTTAGGTGCCTTCTTTGCAGGATTAATACTTCACGACAGCTTTATTGGAAGAAAGGCCTGCGATAGAATTTCCCAAACATTCTCCACAATGAACAACATTTTCTTTATTCCGCTGTTTTTTGGTTTTGCAGGCGTTGAAGTAATGTTAATGGGAATAGACTATCTTTACCTTGTAGGAATGGCGTTACTCATAGTTATAGCATTAGGCATCGGAGTAACCCTGACTTATGGAGTTACAAAGAAATTTTTACATTCGAAAGTTGATGTTGCACCTAAACAGTTAGCAGGAATTCTCGGTGGAAGAGGCGCAATCGGAATTGTAATAGCAACTGTTGCTTTGAGTGAGGGTTTCTTAAGTGAAGCAGGGTTCTCGCTAGTAATTGTTGCGACACTAATTTTCTCTCTGATTATTCCGTTTTTCACTGGAAGAAAAGCGGCAGCAGAGTCAATAAAAGACGATACTTGTGTAATTGTAGAAAAAGCAACAGTTTAACAACTTGATAAAAAGGAGGTTTCAGCTAGTTTAATGGCGCTAGTTTTACGCCGTCACAAAAGGCCTTACCAACAACTACGCCGGGAGCCCTGTAGCTTGAATCCCCGAAATTTAATGTACAAAGGCTCAGTTTAGCCGTGTCAGGCTTGCCGTTAGTCAAGTATTTTTGTTCGCAAAATGAGTCAACTATTTGACCTATGAAAACCTCATTTTTGGGCAAGTCAACAACTGCGACAAGTTTGCATTCTATACATAGGGGGCACTCGTTTATCATTGGTGCATCTGAGAGTTTGCCGTAGAATACTTTGAAAAGTTTTGATTTATCAACTTTTTCGCCTGAAACTAAGCCACAGTAGTCAACTTTGTCTGTGAGGTTAATTGTGGGAAAGTTTAGGCTGAAAACTTTTTTCTCTTTGATGAATTGGTTTGAGTATCTGACTTTATTTAGGCTGAAGGACACCATGGGAGGATCTAAACTTGCCGTTGCGATTGAGCCTACTGTTGTAAAGTTTGGTCGGTTATCTACCACGTTTACTCCGACGAGTCCCAGTGGCATGGGAAACATCATACTGTTTTTGCCAAGTGAAACTTTTTCCATAACTCACACGGTGCCTTAATGGTTAGATGCAACTTAGTAGTGGAGTTAGGTAATCGTTTTTATTAAGAATTGTTTACGGTTTAGAGAAAAATCAAGGAATATGCACGAGTTTAGGCGGGTTAGGGGTTGTTTTGGATTTTGCAAGATGGTTAAGCAGAATTCTCAAAAAGGATTAAATTAAATTTCCATGCCCTAATGAACCAATCAATTATGAGGTAAAAAGAATGGAAAATGCGACAGTACTTGAATGCTTAAACTTTCAATCTGGCGTGTTTCCAACGGCGTTATTGTGCGCACCAAGATTTGCAGACGCGAAACCGCTGGATTCAGCCGAAAACAAAACGATTTGGGGATATAAAGCAGCCTTAATCCCGAACTCTTTAAATGCAGGGCTTTACAATTACGGGAAAACAACCTTCAAAGATAAGCAAGTAGGTAAATCATTGAAGATGATGTCTAATCAGTCTGATGCAAGGCAGAAAACTATTTGGTTCTCAAACACTCTTGTATCATTAGCAACACATCGCTTTTGTTATGGACGGAGAGGTCCATAAGTTACTTGTTGTGAGGTTTCTGGCGGTATTGAATTTTGGAAAAAGCTGCATCTACGCAAATTGAAGATCTTTATGTTGATCTTAAAACGTCGCAAAATGGATTAACTACTGAAGAAGCCAAAGCGCGTATAAGAAAATATGGAGCTAACAAGCTCTTTGAAAAAAGGCAAATCCCGTTTATTTACAAATTCTTTACTCATCTTCGAGACTTGTTTGGCATATTGCTTTTGGTTGCGTCAGTTCTTTCATACATCAGCGGTAACCCTGAACTAGGCATAATTATTCTAGCTGTAGTTTTCGTTAACATCTTCGTAAGCATGTTCCAAGAGTCACGCGCCGAAAAAGCAATGGCAACGTTGCGCAACTGGATGCCGGAATATGCTAAGGTTTACCGTGATGGGGAACTCAAGAAGATTGGCGTCAGAGAAATTGTTCCAGGCGACATCATCGTTCTTGAAGAAGGCGACCGTGTTCCCGCGGATGCACGATTAATCGAAACTTTTGACCTTTGGACAAACAATGTTCCATTAACAGGTGAATCTGAACCTCAACCACGTAACACTGAACCAGTAAAAACGGTTGAAAAAGCCTACATTTATTCGCCCAACCTTGTCTTCATGAGCACAAGTGTTGCAAAAGGCAAAGGCACTGCAGTTGTTTACGCTACAGGCATGAGCACCCAATTTGGCAAAATCGCCAGTTTAACACAAACTATTCGTGAAGAAGAAAGCCCGCTTCAAAAAGAAATTGCTTCAATGGCAAAGTTCGACTTTATTTTGGCAGTAATTGTCGGCACTGCATTCTTTTTGGCAAGCGTGCTTTTCCTGCATGTTTCACTTGCATCCAGCATTTTATTCATGATTGGTGTGATGGTTTGCTGTGTTCCAGAAGGCTTACAGGTCACGGTTTCTAGCGCGTTAGCTATTAACGTGCTTAAAATGGTCAAGCAGCATGTGCTTGTTAAACGGTTATCAGCCGTTCAAACATTGGGCAGCGTAACCGTTATTTGCACTGATAAAACAGGCACAATCACCAAAGGCGAAATGACCGTAAACAAGCTTTGGGTAAAAGACCGCGTCATTGAAGTTTCAGGTTTAGGCTATAACCCAGTCGGCGACTTTACCATAAACGGTCAAACAGTACATGAAGACGATACCGAAACGAGTTCACTTGAAAAACTCTTAGAAATCGCCGCATTATGCAATGGCGCAAAGGTTGACCCACCAAACAAACGTAACCGAAACTGGAGCGTAATCGGTGACCCAACAGACGGTGCGTTACTTGTTGCCGCTTTGAAATACGGCATGAACATGGAAGATGAGCTGGAAGAAAAACCAATCCTTGACATTTTACCATTCAGTTTCGAACGCAAACGCATGACAACAGTTCACGAACTCAAAGATGAAGTAATAGTTTACACTAAAGGGGCGCACAAAAATACTCTTGACGTCTGCAGCAAAATGTACGCTGATGGCAAAATCGAAGATTTAAACCAAGAAAACATGATGCTCATTGAATCACGCATCGAAGAATTTGCAAGACAAGGCTTAAGGGTCATCGCAATCGCATACAAGAAACTACCTAAAAACGAGTACGCTAAAAACCAAAACGCCGAAGTTGAAAAAGACTTAATCTTCGTCGGTTTAGCTGCAATGCGTGACCCACCAAGAGCAGAAGTTAAAGACGCCGTTGCAAAAGCAAAACAAGCAGGCATTAAAACAGTCATCATTACAGGGGATTATGGTCCAACTGCCAAAGCAATCGCACAGGAAGTTGGCATCTTAGAAGGCGAATACGCTCAAGTCATCAGCGGAGTTGACCTTGAATACTTAAGCGACCAAGCCATCGTTGACGAGGTCAAGAAAGGCAACGTAATCTTTGCACGTGTTGCTCCAGAACAGAAACTACGCATTGTCAAAGTAATTAAGAAGAGCGGCGAAATTGTGGCGGTTACAGGCGACGGCGCAAACGATGCACCTTCGCTTAAAGAGGCAGACATTGGCGTTGCTATGGGCGCTTCTGGAACTGATGTTGCACGTGAAGCCGCAGACATCGTCCTGCTTAACGACAGCTTTGCTTCAATTGTTAAAGCTGTAGAGTCAGGCAGAGCAATCTATGACAACATCCGCAAATTCATCGTGTACGTGTTCAGCCACAACTGGGCAGAACTCATCCCATACTTGCTTTACGCTTTACTGGCAATTCCGTTGCCGCTGCTTGTAGTGCAAGTGTTGGTTATCGACTTAGCTATCGACGTTATTCCCAGTTTGGCGTTAAGCCGTGAACTACCAGAAGCAGGCATCATGCTGGAGCCGCCCAGAAGCACAAAAGAAAGACTGTTCACACGCAAAATCTTCCTACGCTCAGTCTTCATAGGCGGAATAATCGCAATCGGCGCAATGATTGGATGCTTAAACGCTTGGATGGCAGGCGGATGGCAATTTGGTCAGCAACTCGCAGCTAACGACCCAGTCTACATTAAGGGTGTAACAATGACGTTCGCAGGCATCGTAGTCGCACAAGCAGGAAACGTTCTCGCAAGCAGAACCAGTAAGCAATCAATCTTCAAAACCAGCATAAGAACCAACAAATGGATAGTTGTAGGCATCGCAGCGCAATTGGCAATCTTGGCATTACTGATTTATGTGCCAGTGATGAATGGGTTCTTCGGAACTACACCGTTGGGCTTAACAGATTGGGCATACCTGATTAGTCTTGCAGTGGTTGTAGTGTTTGCGGAAGAAATTCGTAAACTGTTTTCACGCAAGCTGGCTAAAAGGGCAGTTAAACAATAAGCCCTTCAACTTTTTCTTTTAACTTTGTTTTTAGTTAATTTTTCTGAAAAGTTTCAAATATATTATTTCTACTGTTTTTCAACATTCTTTTGGTTTGGTTTTCAACCAATAGCACCTACCCCCCTTAGTAAAATGCCATTTAGAAAATTTTTGTTTAAAAGCCACTTATGCTGGGTCATGATTTTGAAATTTGGGTGAAACTTTTCCTACTAAACATGCTTCCTTCGCAACACTTTCTTCAATGTTAAGTCACAAAGCAGTCTCACAAGCGCTCCTCACCCAAACCATCCTTTATTATATCTCAATATTTAAGCTTACACCCAAATTCAGAGGCCAAAACTGACACCGCTGCCTCTACATAGTTTGGAAATTGGCGCCAAATCAACTCGTTTTTGACCTACCCCCTATAGGTTTCTGCATAGATATGATATTAGGATCCCTAATAGGCGGCAAATAGGCTCGGGTTAGCTGATTGCTTCTAAGCATTTTCCGCAGTGTACATTCGTAATCGTCTATTTTGAAAAGAAAAGTCTCAAACGTTCGCAATGGCTTGGCTACTTTTTTGCCACATCGTGGACAAGGAACCAACAGGCACTCACCACCCCTTCAAGCTTAAACGCAAACAGGGATTAGTGGCTGCTGTAAACGTCTATTTTGCGGATTTTGCTACACCAAGGAATCTGCGCTTCCTTTTTGATGTCTTTCTCTATCTGGGCATTTGACGCTTGGGCTGACTCATAACCCAACTCTACAACGCGTTATTTGGCAGAATAGTGGTATTATACATGGGTAACCTCTTTGGACAAAATCTTAGGCGTCAACAGAGTTCAACCAAACAACAGAATAACCATCATCCGCCAAGTACAAAAGAAACTAAACGTCAACGTAGGCGACGTCCTAATGTACATAGAAGACGACAAAGGCAACATCATAATAAAAAAAGTCCAACTAAAACCAGCATAGAGGGAATTCCCCGGCTTCTTTGGGCATCTGTTCCAAAAGATCTAAGAAAATTAATTTGAAAATCAGATTAAAAAAAAATTTACAATTAAAATCAAAAACTTCTAAAAAAAGGGTGAAATAGGTCAATTGTTCGCAAAATGATTGGTTAAAAATCCTTTTTTAGACAAATTTTATAAGGTGTTAAAAACGAATACTGTCTATCGTGCTATTAAGGCATGACTATAAAGAGGGCAGAATAGATGAAAAAAACGATAAAACATACATATTATCAATTTTAATCTTAATGTTTACTCTTTTAGCTATAAATCCTGCTCAAGCAGCTAATTATAATATTGCTTGGGGGCATCAAAAAACTATTCCCGACTATGAGGAGCAACAAATTGAACAAATAACATGCCAAGAGATTTCTAATAGTTTTCAGAGCAGGTCAGGCTGGAATACATGGAATGCATATGGTCAAAACTCTAAATCCAGTACTCTACAACAGACAATTTCGTGGAGACAACAAAATGATGTTTGGGCAACTGATTTCTGGGTCGGCGACTTTTTTGGAGCCTATGTTTCGGGAACAATGCATTACTATTTTTATGGTGATCAAGCAGATCATGTACTTGATACTAACGTTTATAGCTGGACAAACAGCCCATATAGCAAACAACAATTTACTTTCATATGGACCTGTGCATGTGGAAACGTTTTCGCCAATCCATTCACACAAAGCAATTGTTATGGGTATTTTGATGACAATAATGGCAATAACACCGGTGAAGTTGGAATGCCTCTTGCTTGGACTGCTAGAAGTGATTTATCGATTAATGGCTACAACTCGCCAGATAATAGTGGCTATTGTTATATAGGGCATCAAGGGCCTTCATTACCGCTCAAAGAGTACACTAGCAATCCCAGTTACACCTATAGATCTTTTGTTACCTTTTTTTACGGATACTTAACCATGGGTGGTGTTCAGCATACAGTTAAAGAATCTCTTGATTATGCTTCAAATATTATCTGGGGCGGCAATTGGCAAAACCCAAATAATCCTTTAGGATATGGCCACTATACTTGGGACCCCATATCACAACAATATGTCTATGTGTGGACAAACGTTTTTGGTGATTCTAATCTGAATTTGCCTTAGGAGGAAAAGAAATGAGGTTATTAAACTCTAAAAATGCAGTAATTTCACTTGCAATGTTGTTGCTACTGTTTACCTTTTTCCAAACAGTAACAGCAAGTCCCCAACCTACTATTGAAGAAAAATCACTGACAATTATGTCGGATGTCTTTACTATCGACCTATCAAAATATCAAGTAATTCACAATGGAACCAACAGCATTTACCCATCAGCCTTTGGACAAGATTCTAAGCAAGTAGTTGTAGATTACACGTTAGTTTCTGGCAATGATCGACTCTTAGTTAACTTAGTATTCGTAAACGATCTTTTATGGTACTGCAACATTTACCCCGTTAGTGGATCGCCGATTTATTCGCAAACGCCCGCTGCAAATAGCTTGGACCATATTAAAGACGTAATTTATCGTTATCAAAAATATGCTTCACAGTATTCAGGAATTGATGCGTCTTATATCACAACAATGGCGAAAATGTTGAATGGGTTAACCAATCTCAAAAGTTACTCTGCAAAATCAGGTAATATAGTACTAAACATCTCTGATGCAACCGAGAAATTCTCTGATTCCACTACGCAAACCCTGACTTGGGTTTACACGGAAAACGGCGTTGATGTACATAGAAAATCAGTAACACTTGAAATTACAAATAATACGCTTATATCGATCAATGATTCGTGGAATATTGTATCAACCGATAATGGAAAAGTTATGTCTGAAGATGAAGCTTTGAGTATTGCTTGGAATACAATCCAGAACTGTACTTTCAAATTTGTTGCAGAAGATGGCTCGATATTCGATGTAAAGCCTGAACTATCGCACATTGTACATACAGAAACTTCTCTAGATATGGTGCCAAAGAATTCAACGGTTTTGTATCCAATCTGGCAAGTCAGATACTTATTTGACAAATCTTACTATGGCGCCTATGGAATTCAAGTGGGCATTTGGGGCGATAACACAAAAGAAGTTGCTTATTGCCAATCTTTGATTACTCTGGGTGACACAGAACCAACAAATACTGGTAGCGACCAAATGGGTACTGGAAATGTAGCAATATTGATTTGTCTATTAGTAGGTACTGTAGGTGTTGTATCAGCGATTTTTGTGGTAAGAAAAAAGAAATAGGCTCTTTTCTTCCCTTTTATTTTTTCACTGTTTATATCAGGGGCTTTTTTTATTACTTGGAGTTATTTTGTTAGTATTCTGGTGTTATCTTTTTTGTAATCGGATTCTTTTTCTTATATCAATTTAACGGAAACCGTGTTGACTTTTTTGTCCTCAATTGGTGATACCTCAGCTGAAATCTTTTCAAATAATTGTGTAAAGAATGGTTCGATTAGTTTAGTTTGTGAGGTTGTAGCCTCTGGCTGTTACCATTTTGCTTTAAAGCTTTTTGCGGTGGTTAAGTTGCCGATTGCGATTATTGATCTTGTGTTTCTATGGCGACTTCGTTTCTGCGTAGGAATCCGGGTATGTATGGTGGGTTGTAGAGCATTGTGAAGATGTTGCCTTTGGTTTTGATTCCTGCTTTTGCTAGTTCAGTGAGTAGTGTTTGTGTTTCTTTTTCGAAGTGTTTTTCGGACCATCCGCCAGAGAAGCATATGGCTGCAACGGTTCGGCTGGGAATTTCCACGATTTGTACTCGGTTGTCTAACGGTTCTGGTACCGTGTCGATGGTTAACTCTTTTGGCATTACAAACGCCATTGAGTTGTTGTCTGATAAGACGGGGGATGTCATTGCAATTTTTTCTGAAACCACAGGACTGGTCATTTTGACTTTTTGTTTTCTAGCGTTGTTTCCCGTTATAAAGTTGTAAAGCAAACTAAAGGCGTCGGCTTGTGGGTCAGTTACTTTGGCGACAACAATTTTTGGGTATCTTCTAATTTCCACGTTGCCCATTTGGCGGATGACTTCGTACTTTATAGTTTCAACCAAAATATTCACCTTCAATTTCAAAATATGTGGTGTGCGAATTGATTTAACCACTTTTACCGTTTACCGCTTATGGCGATTTCAAGCCTTTTACAGTTTGTACATTGACTAGCTTAACTATCAGCATTTCTTGATTTTCATTAAGTATGCCCCAACCCTCTTTGCTATCAAAACCGTGTGCAAACAAGAATTGCGGCGAAAGCTTCTCTTTACCGGTTTCAGCCATTTTTTCGATTACTTTTCTTTTTTCCGCTGAGTCCTGCAGTGCCTTCAATGTACCGTTCAAAGTGACAAAGCTGTATTCGCTGAAATTGGGCGTGTAATTTTCTATCTCCACACAGACTTGTTTGCCTTCGCTAAGGAAGCTTATTTTGTTTCCGTAATTGGTGAAGTGAAAATACAGGTGGTTATCCATGAAAACGTATTGGAAAGGGGCTATTTGTGGACCATCTTTGGCGTTGAAGGCTATTCTGCAGAGGTATTGTTTACGGATTGCTTCGTCTATTTCTTTATTATTCATTATTGGCAGTTTTATCGGATTCAAATTTTTCCCAACTACCGTTTAACTGCTTAGACATTTTGTTGAAAAAAATATAAATATGTATGGCTAAATTGTATAGTTGAGGCTTGTTTGTTTTAATTAATTCAAATGAGGCTTTTTTATGGATTATAAAGAAAGGCAAGAAATAATCGCCAAATCACCGATTTCTTTTGGTTACCTGAAACGTATCAACATTGCAGCGGGAATTCTTCATTTAATACAAGGCTTGATCATGCTTTCGCTTGGCTTATTAATAAGTTGGACACGCGACATTTACACGTTTTACATTGACTTCAACGTAATCAGCACAAACCCCTTCACGTTCCAAGTTGTTCCAAACCCACAAATAGTTTTTACCTTAAGCTATTTAGGCGTAATTTTAGCGTCTTTCCCATTAATATCCGCCATCGCACATTTCACAATAGCGTTTCCCAAAAACAAGCAATACAACCAAAACCTCACAAAAGGCATGAATCCCTACCGTTGGTGGGAATACGCGTTTTCAAGCACAATCATGATTGTTTTGATTGCAACTTTTGTAGGCGTCTGGGACCTTTGGTCACTTGTTTTGATTGGTGTACTAAACGCGTCGATGATAATGTTTGGTCACTTAACAGAAAAAATAAATCAAAAAACCGAAAAAACCGATTGGTCAGCATACCTGTACGGTTGCATAACAGGCGGTGCACCATGGATTGTCTTGTACGCCTATTTTATTGCTGCTTTGGGTTCAGCTGAAACACAGCCCCCAACATTTGTCTATTTGGCTTTGCTGATTTATTTTGTCCTGTTTAACTCGTTTGCTGTAAACATGCTGCTGCAATACAAGGGCGTCGGCAAATGGAAAGACTACCTGTACGGCGAAAGAATGTACATCATACTAAGCTTTGTAGCAAAAACCTTCTTGGCGTGGATAGTCTTTATCGGCATTTTCGCGCCCTTTTAACTTCCCCTCTTTTTTTGCATTTTAAGCCTAAAAAAGAGACAAGAAAGTCCAGTGAGGTTTAGCTTGTTAGGTCGTAACCTCTAGCCGTAACCATCTTACCGTTAACAACCTTAGTAGCCGAGTTGCCAACCACAATTGTCGTTAGCATGTCTATGTTCTCGTTAAGCAGGTTTTTCAGCGTAGTTATTTTTGCTTCTTGACCTTCCCGTCCCGCCTGCCTTACGATGCCAACTGGCGTGTCCGGCTTGATGTATTTCATCATTATTTCGTAGGCTTTTGTTAAGGGTTCGATTCTGCCTTGACTTTGCGGGTTGTATAGCACGATTGACATGTCTGCCTGCGACGCTAATTCGAGGCGTTTCTCTATTTTCTCTAGCGGCGTTAAGAGGTCGCTTAGGCTGATTACAGCGAAATCGCTGATTAGGGGTGCGCCAAGGATTGCTGAAGCGGCGGTTGCAGCAGTTACACCAGGAATAATTTCAACAGGCACTTTGGTTTTTTCTTGGGCAGCAACTTCCAAAACGACGCCTGCCATGCCGTAGACTCCTGGGTCTCCGCTGCTGACCATGACGACGCGGTTTTGCTCGTCTGCTTTCATAACAGCGATTTTGGCGCGTTCTACTTCTTTGCCCATCGTGCCCGAAATGACTTCTGCATCTTTGCGGACGATACTTTCAATAAGTTTAATGTAAGTGCCATAGCCTACGACAACGTCGGCTTCTTCAATTGTCTTGCGCGCTTTAGGCGTCATGTGCTCTACACTGCCTGGGCCGATGCCGACTACGCTTATTCGCCCTCGGCTATCGCTACAGTCGTTCCGTTTTGTTTGACTTTTTTGAGTAGTAGTTTCGAATTCTTTCCCGCTATTATTAGTGCTGCTCGTTCGCAAACTCCTCCAACACCGATTTTTTCCTGAACCATTTTTGAGTCCGGAGACAAATCTGGATGCTTTAAACTACGTAGTACTTCGACACTTAAAAATTCAAGCGGTGCACCAAACAGTTTTGCTGTGTCATGCATGGCAGCAGAACCCCGTTTAATATCCACGCTGGCAAACCTGTCAATTCTGCCTGGCGGCAAACTGACGGTTTTCAAGGCGGCATTCACCGCTTCAACAAGCTGGTCACAGTGAGAATCTTTGCGGCAGCCCAAACCGACTACGATGCTTCGGGCTTTGAGAATAGTGAAGGGTTTACCGAAATGGTCAATCTTTAATGGTTCTCGGGTCACCACGGCGCCTGCGTCATAGGCGTCCACGATTTCAACTGCTTTCTCGCCAGTTTCCGCACGTTTGATTTCGTAACCGTTTATGACATCCGTGGGAATCCTGACGTCGCCAACCAAAACCAGCACTACACGGTCATCGTTAACGATGGCTGCGTTCACTGGGGCAAGGCTTTCTGGATTCTCAATTGTTAGGTGCAGGATTTTTGCGAGTTCATCAACACTCTGCTTGCCCAAAGAATCCGAAGCAGTGGTTATGACGGGGGTTGCACCTGTGCCTTTAGCGATGATTCGGGTTAACTCGTTAGCTCCCCCATAATGCCCTGAGAGTAGGCTGATTACGAATTTTCCGGCTGCATCCACGCCGATGACTGCGGGGTCAGTAAGCTTGCTTTCCAAATAAGGCGCTACTGCACGAATCGTTATACCCGTAGCCATCACAGCAACGATAGCGTCCAGTTTGTCATAGTTTTCTTTAATAAAATCCCCAAATTTACCTTCAAGCTCAACTACGCCTGATTGGCCATATTTTTTTGGAGCAAAAACAGAAGAAGTTAATCCCTCAACGTTGAGGGCTTTTTTGATGTTTAGGGCTGTTTCTACGCCGCGCCGGGTTATCGCGATTACAGCTATGCCTTTAGGGTACATTGGGCTCTTCGCCTTTGCGGAAGCCAGTGGTGAATGTGGGGTCATACAGCTTCGATAAATCATAAGCTTTTGGATTCATAACTTTTCCTACAAAAATCAAAGCCGTCTCAGTTATACCCTGAGCCTTCACCTTCTCAGCAATGTCCGCGATGGTGCCGAGCACAATTTTTTGTTCAGGCCAAGTCGCCTTGTAGACGACAGATACGGGGGTGTCTTTGGGGTAGCCGCCTTTTTCTAGGTCAACCATGACTTTGGCGATTTGCGGTGTACCAAGGAATATAACCATTGTTGCTTGGTGCTGAGCCAGTTTAGTTATGCTTTCTGCTTCAGGCACTGGGGTTCTGCCAGCGGGACGGGTGATGATGATTGTTTGCGAAATGTTCGGCAAAGTTAATTCGCGGTTTAAAGCTGCTGCTGCACCCAGTAAGCAACTGATGCCGGGGATACGCCAGTAACCCACACCTTCCTTATCAAGCCCGTCCATGAGTTCTTGGATTGCCCCGAAAAAGCTTGGGTCACCATCGTGCAGGCGGACAACGTTTTTGCCTGCTTTGACGCCAGAAACCATGACTTTTAGCATTTCAGGCAAACCCATTTTTGCGCTGTCATAAAGTTCCGCGCCTTGTTTAGCATATTTGAGGTATTCTGGGTTTAGTAGTGAGCCTGTGTAGACAACTATGTCTGCTTGTTCAAGGTAACGTTTGCCTTTTAGAGTGATTAATTCTGGGTCACCTGAACCTGCACCGATAATAACAACCTTATTCATTATGTTGCACCTTTACCGTTTATTGTGAGGTTTTTCTTGACAATTGCTATTGTAAAGTAATCCTCGTTAATATTCCAGTTTAAAGCATCGCCGAGTTTGCCAACGGTTACTTCCTCGTTTGGCATGCTACAACGACGGATGAGCGCGATGGCGGAGTTTTCTTTAAAGCCGCTGCTAACCAGAACGGGAATCAACTCTTTTAACCGGTAAGCGCATTTGATGAAAACCAAATTTTCTGAATGTTTAGCTACTTCTTCAACTTGTTTCTCGTCAAGGTCTGAAGGAATAACTGTGATAAGCTCCTCTTTCTCAGCTAATGGCAACCTTGCACTTGCGGCACATGCGTTGAAGGCGCTGACGCCTGGGATGATTTCAAGTTCAAGCGCTGGATGCCCTTTTTGTAGGCTTTGGTATAGATAGATGAATGTACTGTAAAACATGGGGTCGCCCAATGTGATGAAGACTACCGTTTTGTCGCCGTCGGCTTTTTCGGCGATGATGTTTGCGTTTTTGTCCCAAAGTGTTTGGTTGCTGATGTCGTCTTTGGTCATTGGAAAAATTAGTTCAAGCATTTCAGGTGGCACTTGGCGTTCATCAAGGATCGGTTTAATCATTGTCACTGCAAGGCTTGGCTTGTTAACGTTACTTTTTGGGATGCAGATTATGTCTGCTGTTCGTAATGCTTTTGCCGCTTTTAGAGTGATTAATTCTGGGTCTCCTGGACCTACGCCTATACCAATGAATTTTCCTGTCACTTTTACATTTCACCTGAAGTTTTTGAAGCTGAAACTATAGTTATAGGGTTTCTTGCCATCATCATTGTTCCACTTTTAATTTGCTTTCCTTTCGCTACTGAAACTTGAGTAACGTCAATATCCGTGAAGCCCAACTTTCTGAGCTCATCAACTGCTGTAGTTGCGGATTCCAACAAAATCGCGTTTACCACGATTCTGCCGCCCTCCCTAAGCTTGTCTTTCATAACTTGGAGGATTCCCCGCAGGTTCATGGTTCCGCCAACCAAAACAGCGTCTGCAACTGGAAAATCAGTTAAGCCTTCGGGGGCTTTGCCTTGCTTTATAACAACGTTGTCTTTTACGCCTAATTTTTCAACGTTACTTTGAGTTAGTTTTACTGCAACTGGGTCTTCATCAATCGCGTAAACTTTGCCTTGGGGGGCTACTTGGAGTGCAGCTTCAACTGTTAAGCCGCCTGTACCGCAACCAACGTCAATAACTGTGTAGCCCTCGTTTAAACGGGCTTTAGAAATGGTTAAAACACGTACTTCTTCTTTGGTGGGACCCGGCACCGCGTCATCAGTAATGAAATATTCGTCGGGCACACCAGGGGTTTTGTAATTCCAAATCTTCGCCATTATGCATCCTCACGGTTTGCTTTGATAACCATAACACATAAGCCGCCAAAAGCTGCAGCTGAAGCGTCTTCTAAACTTGTTTGGGTAACTTTTTCATCGCTCAAAGTCAGATTTTCGCAAATTAAAACTGGCAACTTTGAGTCAAAACCTGCTTTAACGAGGTAAACTGCGATTTCTTTTGGCGAAAAAGCCTTTGCATCGGGTAAAAGCATCACGGTTCTGCCAGCTTTTAGGCTTGCAGCTAATTCGGCTTTTTTATCGGCGCTTATGTTACCTTGATGAAAAGTGAAAAGGGCAACTTCATCCCAACTGAGTCCCAGTTTGGCTGCGCAAGCTTGAACTGCGCTTACTCCGGGAACTACATTGATTTCTGAAGCCATGATTAGTTTAGTGTTTAAAACCGATTTTAGCAGACCTGAAAAGCCTGGGTCGCCAGTTGATAGGATTGCCACGTTTTTGCCGTTTTTTGCTGACTCAACTGCGTACTTGAGCAGGTTGTTGAGGTTTTTTGCTGTTAACGGTAGGGCTTCGCCGTGGATTTCGCTGCTGAAAAGGTCAAGGCTGCGTTGGGCTCCAATCACTATTTCTGCTTTAGCCACGGTTTTATGCGCTGCTGGAGTAACGTAATCTGCAGCTCCTGGTCCAACGCCGACTATGTTAAGTTTAACCAAGGCTTATTGCACCTAGCGTTTTCATCCATGCCAAGGACTGCTCCATCCATAGCAACAATGACTATGCTAATCTTTATCTTATTTTCCACCCGGTCACTTACGCGTTGGTTAACTCGGGCAGCGATTCTATCGTAGGTTTTCTCTAAAAACCCTGCTTGCCGCAGGATTTCTGAGGCTTCGTCAGACGTGTTAGCAGTTAAGAGTTTGTTGATTGTTTGGGTCGATGCTCCAACTGCGCCTGCATAGGACGCGATTACTTCGTTGCGTGCGTCACCGACTTTGTGGTGCGTGTTGAAGATGTTGGCGGCTAACTTGACGATTTTGCCTGAGTGACCGATAAATATGATTTCTTTAACGTTTTTCTCTACGGCTTTGTCTAACATGTAGCCGACGAAGTCGCCTGTTTGGACAATCGCGTCTTCGGGGATGTTGAATTTTTCTTTGGCAATCTTTTCTCCAATGTTTCCTGGAACAAAAACTAATCGTTTATAGCCTCGGGCGATTGCGACATCGATTTGTGGAACCATAGAACGTCGGCAGGCTTCAAGCGATAACGGTTTTACTACGCCTGTTGTGCCAAGAATTGAAACGCCACCTTTTACGCCCAGTTTGGCGTTTGTGGTTTTTTTAGCTATGTTTGCCCCTTCAGGTGCACTGATTAATACTTCGGCACCTTTTCCGGCGGGCAGAACTTCTTTTACTGCTTCAGTTATCATGCTACGCGGAACAGGGTTGATAGCTCCTTCTCCCACTGGAACCTGCAACCCCGGTTTAGTGACTACGCCAACGCCTGAGCCACTTTTGATTGTGACTTGACTGTCGTCAGTTATTTTGACGGTGGCTATAATTTCCATTTTATCAGTTGCGTCAATGTCTTGGCCTGCATCTTTAACGGCTACTGCTTCTGCAGTGTTTTCGGCGAGTTTTCTGCTTGATTTAACGGGCACTTCAAAACGTAAACCAATAGGTGTTGGAATGACTACTCGGTCAACTGGCTCTTTAAGGGCTGCTATCGTCGCCGCTTTGGCTGCTGCCGCCGCGGTTGCCCCAGTTGTTATGCCGTACTTGAGAAACCTCGCCAATCTTTTTCACCTTTAACCGTAAAGCTTGCCTTCCGCCATGGTTAGCAAAGCATTAAACACTGCAACAGCGATTGTGCTGCCGCCTCTACGTCCTCTACTTATTATGTATGGGACAGGCAGTTTTTCGACAACCTCTTTAGATTCTGCTGCACCGACAAAACCTACTGGAACAGCAACGATTAATGCAGGTTTCACTTTGCCTGCTTTGATTTGATCTGCCAATTCAAAGGCTGCTGTTGGAGCATTGCCGATTAGTACGACTGCACCATCTAAGCCATCTTGTATGGCTAAACGCATGGCAGCTGCGGCACGGGTTAAGCCTTCCTTTTTGGCTAAGTCCATGGCGCGCTCATCATTCATGTAAGTGTAAACTTTGCTGCCGAACTTTTTGAGGCGAGCATCGTTGATGCCTGCTTTAATCATTTTCACGTCGCTTACAACTTTGGCGCCTGCTTTGATTGCTTCAATGCCTGCTTTAACCGCGTCATCACTGATTACCATTAGTTTGGCAAATTCTGGGTCGGCAGTTGTGTGGACGACCCGTTCAACGATGGGTACTTTTTCTCGGGGCAATTTTTCTAGGTCTTCGCCGATTGCTTCTCGTATAAGCATCATGCTTTTGTCAACTATTTTGCCTGATTTAGGCACTGAGTAAGCATCCAAGATTTCAGCGTCTTTTTTCACTTCTTGACCAATAGCTTTGAAAGCTTTTTCTTCCAAAATATCTGCTATTCGTTCGTCACTGCCCAATGGTTCACCATAAACGAGTTTGACGCCTTTACTTTTTAGTTGAAGCTCTTTTTCTTTCACACCTATAAGGCCAGGGATGTCCTCAGTTGTGTGAACTCCTGCCGCGAGAAAAGCAGGGACTAACACGATTTTTGATACACCTTTTGCAGTAACTATATCAACAGCTTCGTTAACGGTTGGAACGTCACGGGTCATGAACGCGATTTCTACGGTTCTAAATTTGCCTCGACCTCGCAGTGTTGCCGCTATTTTTTCAAGGTTTTCTCGGTTGTGAGGCAATTTGCTGCCGTGTCCAATCAGGATTAAACCAATATCAGATGCTTTTGATGTCAAAACCATTTTTCCCCGCTTTTTCAAACAATTTTATAGCAATATCAATTACTTGTTTATCATCGTTACTTGCTGCTGCACGCAAATTCTCGATGATAGGTAGGAAGGTTTGTTTAAGAAGTATGCTTGTTAAGTCGTCGATGACTTTGCGTTTTTTGTCGTCAAGTTCTCCCAGCATGGAGATTGCTTTTGTTAACTCTGTTTGCCGTATCTGTTCCGCGTTGGAAAGTAGTGCTGAAATGATAAGTCGTACTGAAAGTTTTTTCATGTCATCATCAAGAATGACCAGTTCGTCATCAATCATGTGAATTGCCGTGTCAACACACTTCTGTCGTTCAGCCAAATTCTTGTCCGCGATTAATTGCAAATCGTCAATATTGTATAGTTTAACGTTGGCTATTTCTTGAACAGATTTTTCCACGTTACGCGGGTTTGAAATGTCAATTATGATTAAAGGATTTTGATTATGACGCTTATCCACAACATGAGAAATCATTTCTTTAGTCAAAAGATAATGAGGTGCAGCAGTTGAACATATGACTACATCTGCATCAACCAGAACTTCTTCACGTTGGTCAAGTTTTACCGCTTTTCCAGATAAATCCTCAGCTAACGTAAGTGCCCGGGAATATGTGCGGTTAGCAATAAAAATTGGGCTCAAACAACGCCTTGCCAAGGCTTTAGCAACCAAAGTGCCCATTTCACCGGCACCCATAACCAGAATTTTTTTGTCATCTAAATTGCCTAGCAGTGTTGCTGCCAACTCCACTGCTGCTGAACCAACAGAGACTGCACCTTTGTTAATTCCAGTTACGTCTCTGATTCGTCGTCCAACTGTCATGGCACGATTAAACAAGTGTTTAAGAATTGGCCCAGCGGTTTTAGCTTTTTCAGCTTCCAAATAAGCGTCCCAAACTTGGTTAAGAATTTGCTCCTCACCAATAACCATTGATTCAAGACCCGCGGTTATCTTCATCAGGTGCTTGTGTGCTTCATGGTCAAGTGAAGTTTCAATTGCGTCAAAAGCCTCTTCATAAAGCGGTAGTGAACGTTCAGCCAAATACTCTTTGGCAGTTTTGAGCGTTTTTTCTGCTTCTTCACTAACCAGAAACAGTTCAATACGATTACATGTTTGGAGAATCAAGCATTCCTCAACATTTTCCATGGACCGCAACTCAGCTAACCCTTGTTGTTTGTCTTTAAACACAACAGCTTCCATTAATGGAACACGTGCAGTCTTGTGCGTAATGCGTATGTTGATAACGTGGTCGGTCTTCGCAGAGGAATGCATGGTTGGATAAACCATGCGGCTTTAAATATAAGCTTTCCGTAAATTAACGCTTGGGGAATTCTGGGTGCAATTTAGACGTCGAATAGGTTTAGCGTATCTTCCAGGCGCTTTGCCGTGCTTTGAAGACTTTGGAAATCTTCCAACTGACCTTGTACACAAAGACGGGTTAGTAGATGGAAAACCCTTCAGTGAAGTTTTAGACATGCTTATCATTCCCGGCGGAAGCCTTGTTGAATCCCAAAGCGTTAACCAGATGTTTTCAAGGGAAATATTGAAGATGGCTGATGCTGGCAAGTTTTTACTTGGTATCTGTTCAGGTTTTCAGGTGCTTGCAAAACAAACGGATGTTGGGCGTCTTTCCACGGTTCCAATTATTCGTGAAGGTTTAGGTTTAATTGACGCCGAGTTTAAACCCCTTATCTGCACCGACCAAGTTAAAGCAGAAATTGTTGATAAAAGCTTCATAACCGACGCGGTTGGCAAGGAAGTTTCAGGTTTTCACTGCCACACTTACGGCAAAGTAGAACTACACAATGGCGCCAAACCCATACTTGTTTCCCACATTCAAAATGTAAACTACCGCAAAGCGCCCCAAGACCTCATTTCAGGCATCTCCAACAAGGAAGGCAACGTCGTCGGCGTCTTTGTACATGCATTACTTGATCAAAACCCCATAATCATCGATGGCATAACAAAATCGCTTGACGTAACCTCGGTAGAACTGCAAGAAATCCGCAAAGCCAACGCCAAACTGGTATCAGAAATAAAGTGCGAAATAGGCATTGATACCAACGTTTACCCGCAGCAAGCAGCCAAAAAATCGCCTGTTATGGTGCTAGTCACAGCTTTAGGCAGTGGTTCAGGAAAGACTTTTCTTGTAACTGGCATGGCTGGTGCCTTGAAAAAGAAAGGTTACAATGTGGGTTTAATCAAGCTTGGCGGCGACATCCGTGACTCTGTGCCGGCGCTTTACTTGGTTAAGGAACCGATTAAGAGGTACTCTTCAATTCGAATCAGTGAAACCGGTTGGACACCTATTCAGGAATCCATTGAGGAAGCGTGTAAAGTGTATGATTTCCTGTTTGTTGAAGGTGCTATGAGTGCATTTACTGGTTTACTTAATAGTAAAATTACGCGTCCAGCCTCTACGCTTGAGGTTGCAGCTTCTTTGGGCGCTTCAATCATTGTTGTCGTTACATGTGATAAAGAAGGTATTGAAGGCGGCTTAGTTAACGTTCTAAACTACATCAACATCCTCAAAATATTAGGCGTTAACCCGACTGGTGTTATTCTTAACAAGATGAGCACAGGCTACCTAACCGACGAAGACAAAAAAACTATTCAGACAGCACTTGAAAACGTTGGTGTCCAACTCGTCGGCGTCGTTCCCAGCATGAAAATTGAAAAACGCGGCATGATTCCAGAAATCGAAATCTGCTACGACGACTTCGGCGCCCAAGCAATCGACACGGCTGAACGTTACATAAACCTTGAACAACTCGTCAAACTTGCAAAACCGCCTGAACAACACCAAATTGATTACGCAGCATTTGTTGATAAATTCAAAAAACTCTTAACCAACTATCCGTGTAAACTTTCCTGAGGCTGAACTGTTTGCTTATTGATTTTAGGCTTGACGGAAAAACAATTATCGTCATCGGCGGCGGACGCGAAGGTTGCAGGAAAATTCTAAATGTTATTGACAGCAACGCCCAAGTTACTGTTGTTAGCAACGATTTTTCTGATGCCATAAAATCTTTTGCAGAACAGGGAAAAATCCGTTTACACCGTGCCAAAATAAAAGATCCTCAAGATTTTGTAGCCCATTTAGACCCAAAACCTGACATGTTATTAGCAGTAACCAACGATGCCACCTTGAATGCTCAACTTCTTAAAGCTGGAAAAGCTGCCGGTTGTATCGTGTATAGTGTTGATGCTCCAGAACTGAGCGATTTTACTTTTCCAGCCGCAGCCAAAGTTGGCGATGTTAAAATTGCAGTTTCCACAGGCGGTAAAAGTCCCGCGATGGCTCGTGAGTTAAGGCAAAGAATCTCAAAATATGTTACGCCTGAAGATTTGTTGGCTATTGAACTGCAATCTTACCTGCGTAAACTGCTTAAGATCAGCGTAGTTGATTATCACGAGCGTAGCAAGTTTCTTAACGAGATGCTTAATAACGTTGACATTAAACAAGCTTTGAAAGACGGTAAGCTTAGTGAGGCTAAACAGTTAGCCCTTAAATTAATGCAAAGTAAAGAGGCGTTACCAACATGAGTTTTCCAACTGTACGAATGAGAAGACTTCGCAGAACAGAAGCACTGCGAACTATGCTAAACCAAGTCCAAATTCAACCAAGCAACTTAATCTACCCAATCTTTGTTGACGAAACCATAACAAAACCTGCACCAATCACAGCCATGCCCGGCTATTATCGTTACCCGCTCAACCAAGTCGTCGACGAAGGCAAAGCGGCGCTTGAACAAGGCGTAAAAAGCGTGCTTCTTTTCGGTATTCCTGAGAAAAAAGACGAGGTAGGCTCAGGCGCTTACGCAAAAAACGGCATAGTACAAAAAGCTGCATCCAAACTTAAAGCCCAATTCAAAGATGACCTTGTCATAATCGGTGACGTCTGCCTGTGCGAATATACAAGTCACGGTCACTGCGGAATCATCGAAGACGAGGAAGTCCAAAACGATGAAACCCTTGATTTGCTCGGAAAAACCGCTGTCAGCCAAGCTGACGCAGGTGTAGACATCGTTGCACCTTCCGCCATGATGGATGGGCAAGTTTATGCAATCCGTGAAGCTCTTGACTACGCTGGTTTTGATCAGATTCCAATTTTAGCTTACGCAGCAAAATATGCATCAGCATTTTATGGTCCTTTCCGTGAAGCAGCAGAATCCACTCCAAAGTTTGGTAACCGCAGAAGCTACCAAATGAGCCAAGGCAACATCCAAGAAGCACTGCGCGAGATTGAACTTGACATTAACGAGGGCGCAGACATGATAATGGTCAAACCAGCCCTTGCATACCTTGACATTATCAGCCTTGCAAAAACCAATTTTGACGTACCCGTAGTCGCCTACAACGTTAGCGGCGAGTACTCCATGGTGAAAGCAGCCGCAATGAACGGTTGGATAGACGAAAAAGCCGTTACACGCGAAATCCTCACAGGCATTAAACGTGCAGGCGCAGACCTAATCATCACTTATCACGCTAAAGACGTAAAATCCTGGTTGAATCAGCCTTGAACGAAACCAAATCAAAGCAGCTCTTTGAAAGAGCAAAACAAGTCTTGCCCGGAGGCGTAAACAGCCCCGTTCGAGCCTTTGATCCGTACCCGTTCTTCGTAGATCGCGCAGAAGGCTCCAAACTATATGATGTTGACGGCAAAGCCTACATCGACTACTGCAACGCATACGGAGCAATGCTTTTTGGTCACGCTTACCCCGAAGTCATGGACGCCGTAAAAGCCCAACTCTCAAAAGGCACACTATACGGTGCACCAACCGAACGTGAAGTAGAATTCGCAGAACTCATCCATAAAGCGTCACCATGCATGAAAATGATGCGGTTGGTCAACAGCGGCACAGAAGCTACCATGCACGCAATCCGCGCAGCAAGAGGCTACACTGGACGCAAAAAAATCATCAAATTTGAAGGCTGCTTCCACGGTTCACACGACCACGTCCTCGTTAAGGCAGGTTCAGGAGCTGCCACTTTTGGCACACCCAATTCTTTGGGCATACCTGAAGAAACAACACAAAGCACCATCGTCTTGCCCTACAATAATGTTGCAGTGGTTGAGGAAGTGTTTAAACGTGAAGGCAACGACATCGCAGCCGTTATAGTTGAGCCTGTACTGGCAAACGTCGGCCTGATTTTGCCTAAAACGGATTACCTTATTAACCTGCGCAAGTTAACAAGCCAATATGGTGTCGTACTGATTTTTGACGAAATCATCACTGGCTTCCGTCTCGCTTTTGGTGGCGCTCAAGAATACTTCCACGTTACGCCTGACATGGCGACACTTGGCAAAGTGCTTGGTGGCGGGTTCCCAGTGGCAGCGTTTGGCGGCAAAAAAGAAATCATGGAGAACATTTCACCAGTCGGCAAAGTGTATCAGGCTGGAACTTTCAGCGGCAACCCAGTCTCAGCAACTGCAGGTTTAACCGTGCTTAGCATTTTAAGCCAGAAAAAGTTTGACATTTACCCCCGACTGGAAAAGAACGCCAAAGAACTCAGCAAAGCACTCTTCGACCTCTCCAAGAATTACAAGCTGCCCGTTCAAATTTACAACATCGCTTCGCTTTACCAAATCTTCTTCACAAACCAATCCGTCACTGACTACGCCTGCGCAAAATCTTCAAACATAAAAATGTTCAACGCCTACTTCCACGAACTGCTAAAACAAGGCGTATTCATTCCACCATCACAATTCGAAACATGCTTTGTTTCAACTGCGCATTCACCTGAAGACCTAAACTGCACCATAACGGCTTTTGATAAAGCTTTGGCGGCAGCATCCAAGGAGCAATAACTCGTTATGATTTACACTGTAGGAACAAGAGGCAGCAAACTTGCCTTAGCCCAAACAAACCGCACACTCGAACAAATTCGGCAAAAACACCCCGAAGTTGACTTCAAACTAAAAATCATCAAAACCGAAGGCGACAAGGAACACGGAAAACCACTCTTCAGCATCGACGCTAAAGGAATTTTTGAAAGAGAAATCGACCAAGAAGTCGTCGCTGGAGACATCGACCTTGCAGTTCACAGCCTAAAAGACGTGCCCATCGTGGAGCAGCCAACAGGCACAGTTCTCGCTGCAGTACCTAAAAGAGATTCACCCTGCGACGTTTTCATCTCCAAAAACTGCGTCAAACTTGAAGATTTGCCCGCTGGTTCAATTGTAGGAACAGGCAGCCTACGACGGTTAGCTGAAATCAAATACATTCGTCCCGACCTGGAAGTTGAACCAATCCGCGGCAACGTAGACACAAGAATCGGCAAAGTACAAAAAGGCGAACTCTCAGGCGTCATAATTGCCGAAGCTGGGCTTGAACGAATGAACATTACCCGCGAAATGACCCAACGTTTATCCTTAGACCAGTTCCCTTCAGCAGCAGGTCAAGGCACAATCGCAATAGTTGCCAAAGAAGGAAACAACAGCCTGATTGAAATTTTGCAGTCAGTTGAGGATACAGCTACCCGAGCAGAAATCACAGCTGAACGCAGTTTAGTTCTTAAACTTGCAGGCGGCTGCCGTGTACCAATTGGCGCTGTTGGTCAAGCAACTGGCGACACATTGACGGTTTATGGCGCAATTTATGCGCTTAATGAAAGAAAGAAAATTAGTGCATCAGCAACAGGAACCCTTGCCCAAGCCAAAGAGTTAGGCAGCAAGGTAGGCGAATCCCTAATAGCGCAGGGTGCAGAAGACTTGGAAAAGGAATGGCGTGAAAAGTATGGTGCATGGTAAAGTTTACCTCGTAGGCGCAGGTCCAGGCGACCCCAAACTACTGACCGTGAAAGCAGTCGAAACAATCAAAGCAGCAGACGTACTCATCTACGACAGGTTAGGTGTCAATGAAGAAGTTCTTAACATGGCACCCGCGAAAGCTGAACGAATTTTCGTCGGCAAACGCACAGGCCTTCATGAAGTTCCACAAGATCAAATCACCAACTTAATCGTCCAAAAAGCCAAAGAAGGCGGCACAATAGTGCGGCTAAAGGGCGGTGACCCATTCATTTTCGGCAGAGGCGGAGAGGAAGCCGAAGCCTTAGTCGCAGAAGGCATCCCATTCGAAATAATCCCCGGCATCAGCAGCAGCGTTTCAGCACCAATGTACGCAGGTATACCCCTGACTCACCGTGACTACGCAGCATCTGTTGCAATAATAACTGGTCACCGTGCAGGCGACGCAGAAAAACCCGTTGACTGGGTAAAAATCGCCAACGCAGTCGACACTATGGTCATTTTGATGGGTGTTGAATCCCTTGAAGGCATAGTGGAAAAACTGCTCAAAGGCGGAATCAGCCCAACCCGACCAGTCGCAATGGTTGAATCCGGAACCCTTCCACAACAACGCACCATAATAGCCACCTTGGGCACAATTATCACGAAAGCCAAAGAAAACGACATCAAACCACCCTCAGTAATCTTGATTGGTGAAGTAGCAGAATTAGGCAGGAAACTAGCATGGTTCAAGCAGCCTCTTCCTTAAAAGGTAAAACCGTTGCCTTAACTCGCCCTACAGGTCAAGCAGAAGAAGCAGGCAAACTTATCCAAGCCAAAGGCGGCGTCCCCTACTATATCCCCGCTATCGAAATCAAACCCTTAAGCAACCCCGAACCCGTAAAACGTTTCATTACTGAACTGCAAGCAGGTCAAGTTGATTACGTTATTTTGATGAGCACCAACGGCGTCAAATACCTCTTCGCAGTTGCGGAGAGCTTAAACCAATCTGACGCGCTTCGGTGTGGACTTTCAAGGTCATTTGTGATTGGTGTGGGTCCCAGAACCGCTCAAGAACTTGAAGCGTACGGTGTACATGTCAATTTGGTTCCGGAAAAGTACAGTTCAGAAGGTCTGCTTGAAGTCTTAAAACCCAAAGACATAGCAGGCAAAGTAATTCGGATTCCAAGAACGACAAGTGCGACTCCAACATTGAATGACCAGTTAACCGCTATGGGTGCTGACGTGAAGGAAATTCACGTTTACGAATCCAGCTTGCCCGTGGATGAAACTTTGAAAACCCAATTTTTTGAAGACCTTACAGGGGGACGGATTGATGCGATTCTTTTCGGCAGTGGACTTAGTGCAAAAAACATTTTCAAAATGCTCACCGAAAAAGCAACGATGGAGCAACTGCGAAGGCTTCTGAAAAAAGTGACGATTGTAGCTATCGGTCCAACAACCGCGCAAGCTTTAGATGAACTCGCAGTAAAAGTTGATGTTGTGCCGAAGGATTACTTGTTTGAAGAAGCCCTGTCAGCGCTCGCTGAGTATTGGGCAAAAAACTAGTTTTTTATTCGTTTATTTCTGGGTCAACATAACGTAGAAAAGGTATAGCTAAAATCGCGACTATCCCTGACGTGATGAAGCCAATTTCAAAACAAAATACTCCAATTAATACGCCTCCAATTAGGGCTCCGGCAACGTTGGCTGAAGCGATGACTGATAATAGTTCTCCTTGGGTGGTTCCTTTTTTTCCTGGTGGCGACTGAGCAATCGTAAAACACATTATCGGGTACCACAGCAGCGCGTAACATATGAGAAACGCAATTTCAAGAATCAAGGGTAAAATGAAGACGGCACTGAACTGGTTTGCAATAAAGAATGTTAAGGCAGCCCAAACCATAATCAGCAGTCCTCTGGCGCCAATCATGCCTGCAATAAGCTTTTTTTGATTCATTTTTGCTCGTGGAACAAGCCTGTTGAAAGCGTAGACTGTTGCAATGTTTTCTACAACGTTTATGCCGATAATCATGCTTGAAGATAACCCAATCGCAGTCATAAGGGGCACTTCACCTACCCCGTAAGAGTACACGCCGACCCAATGAATTAAACAGACAATAAACATGATTGTGATTGGCTTTGGTTTTCTTAAACTTAAAACGCGTTTGACTTTTTTAAAATCAAAATAATCCCTAATTGAGTAGACGTCCCGTTCAAGCGGCAGCCAAGGCTCTTTCGCGGTTTTCCAGAGCACTAAAGCTGAAAAGAGGCATAAACCCGCGGAAAGGTACAGTATCCAACTTAACGGAATAACAAGAGCCAGCAGCGTGTTTACTACGAGTCCAACGATGACGCCGACGTTTATGTAAGAGTTGAATCTGACGACTTCCTGTCGCCAATTTTTTCCTTCCCGGTATTCAACCGCGTACATTGACGCTATAGGCTGTATGCCGCCAGTGAAAGCCGCAAGCGACATATAAAGCACAGTTAAAGTTAAAACTGAATTTGATAACCCGAGCAGTACAAACATGGGGCTCGACATCAAGAAAAGTAGCAGCATGAAACGTTTTCGTAAACCAAAAAAATCCGAGATTCGCCCCCAAAACAGCGAAAAAACAATGGTGGCAGCCGAATTTAACGCGATTAGCAAACCAATTTCAAATAGTCCAGCCCCGTTGGCGATTGCGATTAGCACGATTACAACTTTTATGGAGCCAATTGCCATGTTGATTGGTATCAACGAAAAGTACCAGGCAGAATCGTCGAGAACTGGACGTTTTAAAAACATTAGAAACAATCACGCGCTAAATGCGTTTTATGTTCAAGTATAGTAGTGTTAAGGTTGTTAATTTCTTTTAAGTGCACCTAGCGGTGTGGTAGTCTGCTTGTAGTCACTATAGTTTAAGAAACAGGCTAATCTCAAAATTTAATGCATAAACTTTTTTTTGATTTTTGTAGGATTTTTAGGAGGTGGACGTTATCGCAGAGGATAAAACTGGCAAAATAAAATTTACTTTTGAAATGGATATAAACCCGCCTATGATGCAGCTAATCAAAGAAGACGTTAACATAATGACGGATTTGATGGCTCAAGGCATGACGGCTGCAAGAAAACAGATGCAGCAACAAAGAAACAAACCGCAGGGCCCAATGGCTTGGGGACACGGTAGCCACGCTGGAATGGATCACATACATCACGGCATGGGCACTTAAAACCAGAAAAGGTTAAAGATAGCTTGAGTCAAAAGCGGGCTCAACAGCTACCTCAGCAAACAGCGCCTCAGCAGCTTTTTCCTGCTCTTTAGTTCCCCAAACGCCCAAGTAAACTGCGCCTTCCGCGCCGCAGATTCCGCCTGCAGAAATCAACTCCGCAGAAGCCCCAGTCAACTGTGCTATGGCGTCAAGTTCCGTGATAACCTGCCCGGGAATCGGCAGCAAACGATACCCAATTGAGCCGGGAGCATTGATTTTTTCAGCTAAAACGTGCAGGTCTCCAGTAATTCTTTTTTCCAGTCCTACTGCAACGATTAGTTTTATTCTTCTTCCAATAACTGCTGGGAGGGATACGCCGATTGTTCCTGCTTTTGGGTGACCTATCAAAATTGCTGCTTGTTTGTGTTCTAAATCGAGGGCGTTTGCGCCTTTTATGATTACGTCGCCTTCTTTTAGGCTGTCAACCACGTCGTTGATGGTTTTTCCCTTTTGCCATTGCCCCTTGGTGACGACTACGTCGCCGAGAAATTTGCTTTCATCAACCAAGCGACCTTCAGCGGACAACCTCATTGAAGGCGGCAGAGTTAAGCCCCTGAAAAAATGTTTTCTTGAAAAACCGTTAATGTTTAAGGTTTTGAGCAGTTCTTCAGCTACGTAACCGTTTGTGGTTCCAGCAATAATGACAAGCGTACCGTTTTTTGCCGCGTTCACAACAGTTGGGTTTTGGGCTAAAGCTTTACCGATTAAACGTTTGCCTGCTGAAGAGGTAACAATGAATTGTCTCATTTTTATTCTGCTTCCTACAGCCTTATTGTTTTAGTGGGGGTTAAATAGTTAGCTCTAAATTTGCAAAATGTTTTTCTCATTTCAGAAAAAGGTTAGTCAAAGTTTCTTGACGAGAACCAATAAATACGCTGTTTATCGAAAGACTCTTTGAGGTTCCATGAGCACTCTAACCGCAACTAGTGCAACAGCAACAAAGCAGGTTTTAACTTTTTTTCTGGCAGCTATGCTTATAGCAGTCTGTGTCTGCACTGTAAATTCTGCTTGCGCCCTTGCTCCATACACGGGTGTTGTTCGGATAACTGCAGATGGCACAGTTGAAGGAACTGACAAAATTAGCAGAAATGGGAACGTTTATACTTTAACAGGCGACTTAAGCGGAAGCGTGGAAGACGGTAACTATTTAATCTCAATAGAAAAAGACAACATAGTTTTTGATGGTGCAGGAAAAACAATCCAAGGCACAAACAGCGGCACTGCAATTATTGTTCGCGGAAAAACAGACATCACAATCATGGACACGCGCATAATCAATTTTGGCACGGGTATTGAACTGCGGGGGTTCGACTGGGATTTAAACACAACAGCCTCAAACAATCGTGTAATTGATAATTATTTTGAAACTAAATATTGGGGCGTCGATTTTGGTGTGAATAACGGTTTTGTTTCAGGAAATACGTTTGTTTCAAAAAATAGTCTTTACGGCGTAATCATGCAAGCTAACCAAACAAGCTTTACTGATAATGCCTTTCTGAACGGTGGCTTAGTTTTATATGACCCTGGGGTTGGTAACGTTTTTTCAGGAAACACCATAAACGGTAAGCCTCTGATAGTTCTTGAGGGACAATCAAGCCAGGTTGTCGATGATGCTAATCAGGTAATCCTTTTCAACTGTAAAGATATGGTAATTCAAAACGTTAACGATTTAGGTCTAAGAATGCCTGTGATGCTTTTTGGAACATCAAACACAAAAATCAGCAACTGCAAAACAAGCATAACCCTTATCGATTCCAACAGCAACACCTTGATCGACAATGATCTTTCAGAAACAGGTTCCCCTGTAAATTATAATGATGCATCCATAGAACTACAGAATTCACACAATAACACCTTAACCCAAAACATTGTGAAAGCTTCAGGCTGCAATGGAATTCTTCTCAGCGGTTCAGCCTATAACAAGATAGAAAAAAACGTTATCACGTCAACTGGCGCAGACAAAGCAGGCATACGGTTAGAACTTGCTGGTTGTGAATACAACTACATTTACGAAAACAGTATAACCTCTGAAGTCTACGGGGTTTACCTAAGGGGCGGAGCAGAAAACAATGTTGTTTTCAAAAACGTTGTGAATCAATGTAAAAACGGTTTTTTCATGATCTGTTCGAGAAATAACGATTTTTTGGCAAACCATATTTCTGGTTCAAGTGAATACGCGGTTAATATGGGTGGTTCAGACTTTAACCGTTTCTTTTGGAACAACTTTGAAGGCAACACAAAAGTGAATGAAAATCATCAAATGTACTGGTGGTTCTTCCAAAATGACACTTACTATGCTGAATACAACATGTATGATAACGGCAGAGAAGGTAACTACTGGAGCGACTACACTGGTTCAGACACAAATGGCGACGGCATTGGCGAAACCCCGTATCATATTTACGAAAACTTTACCGACAACTATCCATTAACAACACCCTACGACACAAGCACGGTGCAAGTAGATTTCAAACAGTGGAATCCACAAACACCTACAAACACGTCACCACCAACACCAACAGGAACACCGCAAATAACAATTACCCCCACTGAAAACAACGGCTCGTCTGAATCTTTTCCAGTTGCTCCAGCAGTTGTTGCTGCAGGCACCGTTTTTATTCTTGGCAGTGCAGTTTTGTTATGGCATATTAAGAAGCCTAGAAGAGGGCTGAATTGACTGAATTTAAAAAATTAAAAAGAATAAAAGATAAAGAAGTTAAAGATGCACAAGCTTACGCTTAGTATCTTCGTGGTGGTCTTCTTTTTGCGTAGCACTCGCGGCAGTAAACTGGCCTGCTACCGTCTGGCTTGAAAGGAACATCACATTCTTTTCCGCAGTCTGCGCAGGTTGCCTTGTGCATTTCTCTGTTACCGTATGACATTTCGCTGTTTCAACTCCTACTATGTTCGATTGTGTAAGAATTTGCTTCTCGCACGGAATACAACATGTGGCAACGCCTCTTATAAACTGATGCCCTACGAAATAGTCCATATTCAGCAGAAAAAAGAGATATTTCAGAATAAAGAAAAACCGTAAAAAGAGGAAACGGGTTAGCAAGCCCCATTTAGCTAATTTTTTTGACGCATTTTTATGGGTTTTTACAGTCTTCTTTGTTTAACCTTAAATATTAGACTTTGCAGATTTGATATCAGCAGCTTTCGCCCATCTCAAGCCTAAAATGCATTTTTGGGTGAATTCAGGGCAAAAGCGCCGATTTTTAACAGTCATCCATATATAGGAAGAACATCCAATATACTTTAATTGTTTGGATTCTTGAGAAAAAGAATTGAATATAGTTCGCTTTTTCTCTGTTTCTAAAAATACACAATAATTGGAGGGGGAAATTTGAGACAAAAGAAATCCACTTTAGGCGAACATCTTGCTCTTGTTTCAGTTAAATACAATGTTTATCCGGCTGAAGTTGTTCAAGCATTAATTGATGCAAAAGACGCTGGTAAAGCCTCTTGCGGCGAACTCTCAGTAGAGTACCGCGGGAAAGCAAAAGACGAAATAATCTTTTTAATAAAAAAAGAAGAAAGTGTTGTTGCCCAGTTTAAAGTTGACGAAGAATTCTTGTCCAGAAGTAACGATGCTACTTTCGAAAGCTACATGACTACAGACAAAATACGCAAAAAAATCGCAAAACAAAACACTGACACCGTTTTCAACACAGTAACAGAATTACGTTCAGGCATGAAACACATCAATCTTAAAGCTAAAGTTCAAGAAATACCAAAACCTGCACAAGTACACACACAATTCGGCAACACAGCCATGGTTGTAAACGCTTTAATCGGCGACGAAACAGGCACCATAAAACTGTGCCTTTGGGAAGGACAAATCAACACGGTTTCGTTAGGTGACGATATTGAAATCAAGAATGCACAAGTTTGCCTTTTTAGAGGCGAAAAACAGTTGAGACTTGGCAAAAACGGTGCACTCACCGTACTTAACTCAACCGAAACAGCACCAACAATTGTAGCAAAATAAGTTTTTGTTTTGAAGTTTTAGGCAGTAACGGTTTTTTCCGTTTGGCCTTTCCAGCCTTCTCTTCTACGTGACCAAGCCTGTTTTGGGTTACCTGTTTTTTGATTTTGTTTTCTTGCTTGTCTTGAACGATGGTTAGCTAAGCATTCTTTACAGTAAACTGGTTTTCCCGCTGTCGGCTTAAAAGGGACAGCGGCGGTTTTGCCGCAATCTGAACATTTAATTTCAGTCATAACCCGTTCAGGCATAACAAAAAACCCATTTTTAAGAAATTAAAAACACGCCAGTATTTTCTAGAGTTCCCGATTGACTTAAACGTTTGCATCTCATACTTTTGCTGTAACGTGACAGCGAATGAAACCCACAATTGTTAAAGCCAGTAGCTTAAACGAGTACTATACTCCTGAAAAGTGTTATATTGCAGAAAATTATGGTTCAAACGACGGTAAAGTCTCCATCGCCATAGCCCGCGTAAAACCAGGCATAACCACTGTTGCTCATCACCTTGAAGGCATTGAAGAAATTTACATAATAACTGAAGGAAAAGGCGTAATGGAAGTCAAAGGCATGGAACCATCCGAAGTCACAGTTGGCGACGTAGTCATAATTCCAGACGGAGTTTCGCAACGAATAAAAAATTCCGGCGACTGCGACTTAGTTTTTTACTGTGTGTGCACGCCAAGGTTTGTTCAAGAACGTTACTTCAACGACGAACCTACAGACCAGTAGCAGCCATTTTCACTTTCTGCATTGTTACCCCATTAATAAGGAGTGTAGAAAATAATTAAAGAATCCCTTCTTTAACTCGGCAATCCTTTTATAATTCTCACTACTTTTAGGGCGGAAATCTAATGTTGCCTGGTCCTCTTTATGGTTCAATATAAATGGGTGGCACTGTCAAACACTACCATCGGCACTTTAATGGCTTCCATCGACGCAACGATTGTTCTAATCGCGTTACCCTCAATCTTTAACGGCATACAAATAGACCCTTTCTCGTCCTTCCAGTACCTGCTGTGGATAATGTTCGGCTACAGCATCGTAACCGCAACACTGCTGGTAACCTTTGGACGCCTATCCGACATTTTTGGTCGGGTTAAGCTTTACAATTTGGGGTTTGCAATCTTTACTGCAGGCTCGATTTTGCTTTCAATAACGCCGCATACAGGTGACCTTGGCGCAATCGAATTAATCATTTTCAGAATCATTCAAGGCGTAGGCGCAGCTTTCTTGTTCTCTAACAGCGCCGCAATCATAACAGATGCCTTCCCAGAAAACGAACGTGGCAAAGCTTTAGGTATAAACCAGCTTTCTTTCCTTGTAGGTTCCCTTGTTGGCTTAGTTTTAGGCGGTGTACTCGCTGTTTATGATTGGCGGCTGGTCTTTCTTGTCAGCGTACCTGTAGGTATTGTCGGCACAATCTGGTCATACTGGAAACTAAAAGAGCAACATGTCGTAAAACGTAAACAAAGCGTTGATTTAGTAGGAAACGTTACTTTCGGTGCAGGCTTAACCCTTATTCTTTTAGGAATAACATACGGTTTAACCCCGTACGGAGAATCCCCAATGGGTTGGGGTAACCCCTTGGTAATTCTTTCACTTGCTGTAGGTGCCGCTTTGCTGATTGCCTTTCCATTCGTAGAAAACCGTGTTAAAGACCCCATGTTCCGTCTAGAATTATTCAAAGTACGCAGTTTTAGCGCAGGCAACATCGCTAATTTCCTCAGTTCAATGTCCCGCGGCGGAGTTATGATTATGCTTGTCGTGTTGTTACAAGGTATTTGGTTGCCACTTCACGGTTTCAGCTACGAGGATGCACCGTTTTGGGCTGGCATCTTCATGATTCCAATGACCTTAGGCGTCGCACTTACGGGTCCAATCAGCGGGTGGCTTTCTGACAAGTACGGTGCAAGAACCTTCGCCACAGTAGGTATGGTAGTAACTGGTATGACTTTCATTTTGTTCCTGTTGCTGCCTGCCAATTTTGACTACTTACCTTTTGCAGTAATTCTGTTTGTCATGGGTTTAGGTAACGGCATCTTTATGTCACCCAACATGGCGTCCATCATGAACTCCGTTCCCGCGGAACACCGAGGCGCCGCTTCAGGTATGCGTTCAACACTGCAAAATTGTGGACAAACAATCAGCCAAGCAATATTCTTCTCAATAATCATCATATCCCTAAACGCAACTCTCCCCGCAGCACTTTCAACTGCCGCATTAAACGTTGGCGCTCCACAACAAATCGCAGACGCCTTCTCATCCACACCCGCCTCTGGCGCATTGTTCGCTGCTTTCCTCGGCTACAACCCAGTAGGCACACTACTACAAGCTTTAGGTCCCGCCGTCACTGCTGCTCTGCCCCAAAATGTCCTTGCCGTCTTAACAGGACAAACATTTTTCCCTAACGCGATAGAAACTCCCTTCATGAGTGCATTAAGCCAAGCTTTCCTGCTTGCTGCTGTCCTATGCTTCCTTGCCGCTACTTGCTCAGCAATGAGTGGAAAAAAATATGTTTACAAAGAAACCAGTTCGCAGGTTGAGGAAAAGAAAACAGACTCAGCCTAAACCGCCGTTACTTAGCTTTCGAGTTCCCGAACAAGCTTTATCACTTGTTCAATCACGTAAGAATTGATTTTTTGTCCCTTTTCAGTCGACGCAGCTGTGGGGTCACCGTGAACGCCGCTTGGGAAGTACTTTTCAGGATGCAGTACCACTTCAAACCGTGGCATATCATAATGACTCGGCACACCCTTGGACTTAATCAAGTCAGGACGGATAGCCATAACACGCGCAGTTTCAATCGTGCCAGCATGCCCATCACGTGAATCAGCCAACTCAGCAGACAATTCGCCAGCAAAATCGTAGTCTGACAAAACCATAATTCGTGTGCGTTGTTTGCCGTTTTCTTCCCCGTTTTGGCGGACAACTTCCTGTGCTGCAAGCCTAAGCGCAACCATGTGCGAGGAACCTGCGTGACCGCTGAGAACGATGATGCGGTTAAACCCGTTACGGGATAACTCGGAAAGGATGTCTTTTGCTAAATTGAATAGTGTGTCGAACTGGATGGTTAGGCTTCCGGGGAAGTTTCGTCCAGCGTTAACTATGCCGTAACGGAAAGGCGGCGCTACCAAGCAGCCTGTTTTGCGTGCAACTTCAAGCGCAACATATTCAGGTTGAACGCTGTCAGTACACAAGGGCAAATGTTCACCGTGTTCTTCGACGCTGCCGACGGGGAAAATGACTACTTTGCCTTGCCGGGCGGCTTCTGCAGCTTGAACTGTGCTTAACTCGTCAAGCCACAAATGCTGTGTTTTGTCAGTGTTTGTCATAAGTGATAGCTGTTGGTTGCAGAATTTCTATTTTGCGGCAAAGCAAAAACATGGTTTTTGTAAAAGCATGTTTTTTAATTCCTTATTCTTTTGTTTATGCATTATTTGGGAGAGATTTTTCAGCTGAAAAAACGCTTAACCATCCTAATAGTTGCAATTCTAATTACCGCATTAGCCTTTTCGCTTTTGTACCATTCATTAAGCAGTGAACAACAACCCAAACAAACCTACATTGGCGTAGCCTTCTGCGGAGACACAGTAGACCAAGCCAAACAATTGATCGACCGCGTCAAAAACTACACTAACCTCTTCATCTTGCAGTCAGGTCCCATAAGCATGGACGAAAACGCTACAACCGAAGCATGCAATTACGCTGTTGATAACGGTCTAAGCATCATCGTGTATTTTGGGGATTTGGCGCCACGGATTTTGACTGAAAAGGGCTTAGAATGGCGAACCAGTTTCACTGATTCAGCTAAAGACCGTTATGGCGATAAGTTTTTGGGCATTTACTATTATGATGAACGCGGCGGAATCTACCTTGACACTGATAAAGCCGCAACTAACTGGACTCTGCCGGCTAACGCAACTTACAGTTCAGTTGCGCAGACTTTTGCCAACGGTTTCCTGCGGGAGGGTGGAACAGTTAACCTCAAAGCTGCAAACGTTTCCATTTATGCTTCTGATTATGCCTTGTACTGGTTTGATTACCTCTCTGGTTATGATGTTATGCTTGCTCAAATCGGTTGGAACCACAGCCTAACACAAGACATCGCACTGCTCCGAGGCGCAGCTCGCATGCAAAACAAGGACTGGGGCATCATAATAACGTGGAAGTACAATCAGCAGCCGTACCTTGACACAGGTGAAGCTATCTACCAACAAATGCTAACCAGCTACAGGGCAGGAGCAAAATACATCACAATATTCAACTACCCATACGACAACCAAACAAGCTACGGAACAATGACTGACGAGCATTTTGAAGCGCTTGAAAGAATCTGGAACACCGTGAACAACGGCGCTGTTGACCCAATCAATGCTGACGCCGTGTTGGTTTTGCCTAAAGATTACGGGTTTGGCATGCGACGTCCCGACGATACAATTTGGGGTTTCTGGGGGCCAGACCAAGACACGCCGCAGATTTGGAATAGCACCCAAACCTTGCTTTCAAAACACGGCTACAGTTTAGACATAATCTATGACAACCCAGATTATCCTCTTCAAGGGCAATACACGCACGTCTACTTCTGGAACAGCACCAACGTTCAAGGATAGAAGCAATAGGTTTTTACTTTTTTTAGCCATTTTACTTTAGAGGAATCCATGTTGAGAGGAGAATTCAATAGACGCGTGGAAGATTTAGGGCTTGATGAGGAAACAAAACAGAAACTGTTCAAAATTTTTGAGGAAGCTGGCGCCGAATACCCCTGCTTAATGTGCACTGCAAATGATGATTGTGAAAATTTCCAGTGGTTCCTTAAATGGTTCAGTAACAAAGTGGACAATGACCCGTTCTAAAAACTGTTAAATACTAATTCAGCTGACCAGTAAAATAGAGAAGGCTGAACTTTTTGGGACTTAAACAGAACAAAAAAGCGCTCGCGGCGCTCTTAATTGCGTTAATAGTTATTGGTGTTGTTATCGTGGTTGTTGGGGTTACCGTGACGGTTTTTTTAATCTATGCTTCACCCGGGAACCCAAAAACACAGGCATATTCAAACACTAACTTTACCTCACTCGAAGTAGGTTCAGCATTCAAAGTCGACATAAAACAGGCTGACAGTTACAGCGTAAAAATCACTGCTGGCGAAAGAGTGTTTGACCAAATAGAAGTAACCCAAACAGGCGAAACCTTGCAAATCGGAGTAAAACCCGGATTATTCTTTGGAATCTTGGATGCAAAAGCCGAAATCACCATGCCCACCATTGAAACCCTTACTTTATCAGGTGCAACAAGCGGCACCATGGACGGATTCAACTCCACCAGCTCGTTTACAACCAAAATCTCCGGAGCCAGCTCGCTTGACATGATAGACGCTCATTTTGGCGACGTTACTGTTGACTTGTCGGGTGCTTCAGTGTTAACGGGGCAAGGTACAGGCGGCAATTTGGTTTGCGATGTTTCAGGCGCAAGTAACCTTGACCTTGAAAACTTCCAAGTTACCGACGCAAACATGAATTTGAGTGGTGCAAGTCATGCAGTAGTTAACCCGTCAGGAACACTCACGGCTGACGCAAGTGGAGCCTCATCTCTTGAGTACGTTGGAAACCCGACTATGGGCGCCATCAACACTTCAGGCGGTTCAAGGGTCAACAAAAAATGACAAAAATCGCATAAATCAACCGTTACTGTTTTAGATACAACTAACACGTAGTTTACCTGAGGCGTAAATATGCAGAGGACTCTGGTAATCTACAAGTCACTGTCAGGCTTTACAGAAAAGTATGCTCAATGGATAGCTGAGGAACTACACGCTGACCTTTACAGCTTAAAAGATTTTAACCCAGCTAAATTCGCAGATTATCAAGTCATTGTTTTTGGTAGAAGCCTTCATGCTGTCGGGATAAACGGCGTAAAAATAATCAAAGAAAACCTCCCAAAATTGGCAGGCAAAAAAGTTATCGTTTTCGGCGTTGGCGCTTCCCCTCCCAAAGAAAACGTGCTTGATGAAGTAAAAAATAAAAATTTCACGCCTGAAGAGCAGCAAAATATCACTTTTTACTATCTGCGTGGCGGCTTTAACTATAACAAGCTAAACTGGCCAAACAAGTTCTTGATGTCACTAATGAAGCTCAAGATAAAAACAAAAAAGAACCTTAACTCGGATGAGATTGGGTTACTTGCAGCTTACGATAAACCGATGGAGTGCACAAGAAAAGAAAACATCAAACAACTTGTAGCCTACGCTCAATCCAGTTAAAAATCTGATTAAATATAGTAATGGCTAAAAACGCGCTTTTTAGTTGCTTTTTTGTTTTTATTGTCTGCTTCTTTTTTCGGTTTTTTCTTTTCTGATGGAGCATTCGTGGTAGAGAGCGCAGTCCTCGCAGGAAATTACGTCAGCTGTATTCTGGCAGTCTATGACGATGGTTTTGTACATTTTGGTTTTACACCTCAAACTTTTTCTTTTTATTGTTAACAAGAAACCGTTAAGCAATCATTAACGGGATGCAAGATAATTCAGGTTTAGTTGCTGTTTTTGCTTTTTCTGGGTTTCTTTTGACTGTTTTTTCGTTATAGATTTGTATGAATAGGTTGCACATTGGTTTTTCCTCCTGTCAAGTTATGGGAGGGTGCGGCTGTTTTTAGGGGTATCTTACATACTCTATATAATTATCGTGAGTTTTGATATACTAATTAGGTTTATGTTGTCTGAATCAGGTGCTAAAATTCATGCAGGTTTTTTTGAATGGTTATTTCTGATGATTTGCTTCTGAAAGCAATAAAAATTATTGCTGCACCGGCACATGATGTGGTTGTTGTTAAGGCGATTTGTGCTATACTGTTCCATGTTCCTACGATGCTGGTCCAAGGCATCCACCACCAAACCACACTGCTCTGCGGTAAGCCTCCATTCCACAAAACAAAAAATAAGATGTCTTGCAAGCCGCCAATAGTGAGCAAAGTAATTGTTCCCATAAGCGCGAGTGAGAGTTTGAGGTCTTTTTTTGTCTTGTTTGATGCTGCCCAATAGGCTATGCTTAATGTAAAACCAAATGCTATGAATATTAGGTTGTATGTTAGCCAGTACGTGTTTGCCCATTCATACGAAAACCGTAGCCCGTAATTATATAGCGTGTTGTGGATTATGAAGTCGATTCTTGACATGAGCACGTAGAAAACAAGTATCAGGACTCCGAAAATGATTGGTTGATTAAATCTTGATACTTTTTGTGTAAACATGCCTTGTCACTCACAGTGTGTATCTTGTTTGTGAGAATTTAAGGCAAGTTTCAATTATTGACTTATGTCGGAGTCGGAATACCAATAGGAGAACGCCAACCTATTTGGCGCCTAATACCCATTCTATGTAGAAACCTCTAGTGAGGTAGACTTAAACCTACCCTACAATCCAGCTAAAAAAATATTATGAAGAGGAGGGAAGCTGTTTAGCTTACGTTTTTAAGCGTAACTGTCCAGCTTCTAGTGTATTCTTCTAGAAACTTTAACATGTCAGTGGCTACTTGCCCCATTTGTGCACTGCTAACGCTTCCGTCGTCGGGGAACGTTGCGCTTAAAGTACATATTGTTACGCCGTGTTTGGAAGTATCCCACATTTTTGGCCCATACACTTTAGTGCCGTCTTCTGCAACTGTTAGCCACGTTTCGGGGTTATCAAAAAGTCCTCTGTACGGTTGACCTTTAGGATGTGAAACTCCTTCGGGTCCAAGAATGTAAATCTTGTTTGCTTCCCAAGGGAATGGCCCTAACTCATTTCCTGAAGTGCCCCAGAGTTGATAGTCACCACTAGACCACTTGTTTTCTAGTGGTTTACTGTTATTGCCGTAGTCTAATGAAACCTCGTAGTATCTTACGTATGGCGCTGGGTCCCAGGATGCATATGCCCAAACTTGGTAAGTCTTTGTTTTTGCTGATGCAGATGAGAAAGATGTTTCAAGGAACCGCACAGTCTCCGTGAAGGTGATGACTGCTGAGTCATTGGCTGAAGTTGTAGGTGTCGGGTTAATGGTTGAGGTAGGTGTGCTGCTTGCTGTCACAGTTGCTGTAGGGGTTGTCGTGGGTTCAACAGAAGAGGGTTCTGATGGGTTATTTAACGCAAACGCTGCGGCAGCTATCACTGCAACAGCAACTATAGCTATAACTGCAATTAACAATTTGTTCATGAATAATTCTCCTTCTCAATTATTGCACGAAAACATGTATTTAAACACTAAGCGCTAACCTGATATCTTAAAAAATGTTATTTAACGCAGTTTCACGCTCTCTTTTTGCAAATTTTATTTGGCTTGCTTCACCAACCTGTTAGACTCCTAATAACAGGTCATTGCAGAAACCTAAGGAGAAGGTGCTATTGGCTCGAAACAAACGCATTAACATGTTGAAAAACAGGGGGTTTTTATGTCTGCTTTCGGTTGATTGCTGGCTTGTTGTTGCTTAAAGATAAATAGTTGTAGTGCAATTTCGTAGCTATTGGAGAAATAAATTGTGTCTGTAGCGCAAAGAAAATATTTTACAGAAGTCGCAGCACTCGCAGAAAAAATCGTTTCAGTAACAACAACAAACGGTAAAAGTTTCACAGGCACTCTAATCGGCGTAAACCCAGACAATCTAAGTCTGGCACTGGCAGACGCAAAAGAAGAAGGCGGTAAAACAGTAAACCGCTTATTCCTTAACGGGAGCACTGTCGCACAGATTTCAACCGCAGAAAAATCCTTTGACCTTAAAGCGCTCGCACAGAGACTTGAAAAAGTGTTCCCGACAATGGTTAAACTCTATGAAGATAAAGGCTTCATTTGGGTTATGGATAAGGTCAAGTTAACTGACCGTGGCGTCACTGAAGGCTCAGGGCCAGCAGCCGAAAGAGTGCAAAGAGTTTACGAACAATTCGTTAGCGAAACAAAAGCCTAAAACAAAAAAGACAAAAGCTTTAGATGAACCAGCGTAACTGCTGCTCCTCTTTCTTCTTTTCTTCTGAAATGCTTCTAATTAAACCAAAAGTTTCAAGCATACGTTTAATCTCGTCACCGGTTTCTTCAAGACGGCTAAGGTCAACCTCGAAATTCAAAAATTTAAATAAGGTTAACAGTGCGTAGCGTGCAGCGTTAACATCTGGGTTCATGCCTGGCGTGTCAACAAGTAGCGAGAAACCTTTCATGTTGTGCAGTTTAGCTAAGCCGATGCTTATGCCTGCAATGCCGAAAACGTGGCCAACCATGACTTTGGTGCCAAGATCAAGGGCTGTTTGCATTGTGTCTAGGTCTGTTGCTGTGCTGTAGATGCCTGGGACTGGTTGGGCTTCATCTTTTTTGAAGCCGCCGATTGAAATTATGTAGTTGCAGCCAAATTCTTGTACTAAGTCGAGTACTTTGCCGCATAACTCGTATTGCCCAACTGTTGTTAGGGCTTGGGTGTTTCCGTACCAGATAATTAGGTCTCTACCGCCTTCTTCTTCACGTTTTACGTAGTATAGTTCGTTGATTGGTGAACGTGCGCTGCCGTCTTCGGTGGTTACGGCGAAGTCTTGAAAACTGGAGGAAACTACTTGGGCGAACCGTTTGGCTTTTAGTTCGGTGATTAAGTGCAGGGCTGCAATGTTGGCGACGAATCCGATTCCTGGTAAGCCTTCGATTAGAATTGGGTCTTTGAGTTGTGGTTTTTCGGTTATGTCAACTGTGACAACCATCAGGGTTCACCTTTCGTGTAGTGGTATAGTTTTAACGATACAATATAAGCAATGCTCCTAAGAGCAAGAGTATGTTGTTGGTTACCGCCTTAGAGTATTGCGTATTTGAAGTTTCATTGCAGGTAAAGAGTAAATGATGCTTTTTATATTTATTTTTTATCATTTTAAAAAAACTGTTTAATAAATTATTGTTACAAACAAACTATTTTAGCACTTTTATGTGCTTTATTTAGTTGTGCACCAGTCATGTTTTGAAGCGCCCAAGAGCCGTTCACAGTAATGTACATTTCCCAACAAAATCTCAGAGTGATTAGGCGGCTATTGGCAAAAAACCTTTACATTAACCTGTCGATAACTGTCGTTTTTTGCCGTTAAACAGTACAGATTTTTCGTCTTACAAGCAAAAGAATAATATAAGTAAGTAATGCATTACACGTGAACTGAGGGTGCCGTAGTCATCAAAAGCAAAATCAGCAGCATAGGATACGTTAACAAAATTCAAGAAAACGTAAACAGCGTAAAACGCAAAGAGCTCGCAGGCCTTTTTGAGGACCTAAAAGCCGCCGACTGCGTAATCTGCGGAGGCTCAGGCAGATCACTATACTCATTAAACGCGGCAATGAGCCAAATAGCTCTCAGCCAAGTTGGCTGGAGAAACAAAGTGGTCTTAACACCAGACGACCCAGGATTCCCTGGACGCAACATGTATGACGCTGCCGCTGACCTAGAAAGGCGTTACAAAAAAACCCTGCTTCTAATGAACTCTGGAAGCGGCTATAGCGACGACCCCCTTGTTATGGCTCAAGACCTTGGCAGGTATATTGAAGAAACTAAATCAACAAAGTTCTCAATGGGTCTTTTAACTTCAACTTATGAATCACCCATGGCTGAACTCACAAACAAGTACGGCACCACCGTTCTTTTGAAGGGACGCGGAAAATCTAAGCCGTCTTTTGAGTACAGCGAAACAGGCATGATGGGCGACATTTTTGAACTTGGCACACTTCAACTGCTTAACAGCATGATTGAAGCCATTTTCCGCAACCTCGAAGTCGACGACGTCTACAGCCTATGCAACGAGGAATTCGCTAAAATCGGCGACATGATTGATTCAAACGTTAACAGCGAAACCTACACCCAACTCGTTGACCTAATGGAAAAACGCACAGACGTTTTCTTAGGTGGAAAAGGAACAGGCAACGAAATAGCCAAAATGACTGGCGTACGCTTATTCCACATTAAAAGCTTCTTCGGCGACAACGTCTACATCACCCGTGGTGTAAACACGCCCCACCCACGCGCTGGCGACTTGGAAATTCTTGTCAGCTACAGCGGTGAAACACGTCCTGTCATAATTTGGGCTGATGTAATTAAGAAATTCGCTGGCACGGTTTTCGCAATCACAGGCAACAAAGACTCCACATTAGCAAAGAAAGCTGACCTCAAAATCATTCTTGAAGAAGAAGCAAAACCGAGCACTCCACGACGCTTCTACACACGCGCAGCCTTCGTTCTCAGCCCATTGCCCGTAAAACTAGCCGAACGCCTTGCACAACGTGGACTGAAACTGCCAGAATACATTATCAGCTGGTATCATTCAGTAACCCAGTAAGTGCAAATAAAATATAAGGTGGCAAGCAGTAAGGTTCAGAAGATAAATCATGGACCTGCTGCAATCAACCATTTTAGGCTTCATACAAGGCGTAACTGAATGGCTTCCAATTTCAAGCACTGGACACCTACGCATTGCTGAACACTTTTTCGGTTTATCGGTGCCCCTGCTTTTTGATGTCCTATTGCATGTGGGCACATTGTTTGTTATCTTGGCATATTTCCGTAAAGACGTCAAAAATGTTCTTTCAGCTCTAATTCACAGAGATTTCAGTTCAGCTGATGGCAGACTCATTTTGCCAATAATTATAGGCACAATCCCAACTGCGTTGATTGCAGTAACTGTGGGTGACTGGTTAGACGCTTACTTTAGCAGCATGTTACTGTTAGGCGCCGGTTTCATTGTAAGTGGCATACTCCTGTTTGTCACAAAATTTGCAGTGGAAAAGAAAGACAAAATCAGTCTCCCCGAATCGTTACTGCTTGGCTTCATGCAGGGTCTTTCAATTATTCCCAGTGTTTCAAGAAGTGGCTTTACCATCACAACCGCCTTGCTGCTGGGTATCAAGAAAGAATTGGCCTTCAGATTCTCATTCCTTCTTTCTATACCCTCAATCATTGGTGCGTTAGGTTACACTTTGCTTAAAGAGCATGATGCATTAACCGTTGCAGGTATAAGCTCCTTGGAAGTGGCTGCCGCATTAATAATCACCATTGTGGTTAGTTTTGTGGCGTTGAAAATACTCTGGAAAGTCTTAGAAGCCAACAAATTCTGGATGTTCTCAATCTACTGCTTTGCAATGGGCGCTTTAATGATTGTGCTTAGCGTTTTAGGCTTCTAACCAAAAAGGCTTCCCAATCAAGAACCCCGTTAAGAAAGCCGCAAAATCCCCATCTTTCCAATAAACACTGGCGATTTCGTTATTTACTAAAACTGAAAATCCTTCTTTGAATGCTTTAGCTAAGAGTTCAGAGACGCCAACGTTTTTGCCTCCATCCGCAAGCTTCTCCTTCAGCAGGACGGCTGCGTGATTGTTTTTGCGTGGGACTTCAACAATCCATTTGCCTTCTTCAAGGTATGGTCCACAAACGACTTGACTGTTTGAACTGTACTTGGCAAGAAAGCTTGCACATTCTGTTGGGCGTTCAAGGGGTGGACCTTGGTGTTTTTTGATGTTAGGAATAACCTGCTGTTCCAGCTCGAAAAGGAAGACGCTTAGGGTTTTTTCGTTACTCCAAACAGCGTCCCTTAATATTTTGTAATCGTTTAGTTCAAGCAGTTTTCGCAAGGACCGCTTAGACCGGTAAAGTTGCCCCCAAAGCACGTCTGGAACCGCTTTAACGCCGTCAACAACCAGGAACATCACTGCCGAACTCCTGCTGTCCAGCTTGCACTTCAATTCCTCAAGAGGCAGTGTTGGTGGTGTGGGCGGGTAAAAGAATGCTTCAGACGGTTTTTGCAAAAATGCTCTGGCTGCTCCAATGAAATTGTACAGTTTGTCGTTTTGAACTGCTGAGGCTACGTTGCGGGCTTTATCCACTGGATCAACAATCACCAATGGCTCAGGGAACAGTAGTGCCAACTCGTTTTGTCTGCCTTCAAAGTGGTTTTCTGGGTCAATTACGACGCGTTTGCTGTACTGGGCAAAAGCCTGCACAGTTTGAATAAATGAACCATAAGTCAGTACAAGCAGTTCGCATAGGTAACCGCTAAAACCGCCGATTTTGATTTCTGCGCCGTAAACGCCGACGCCTTGCATGAACTGTTTAAGCAGCCTAACTTCGCCGCGCATTTCAGGTGGTAAGCGTTTTTTGATGTAGTCTGTATGGTATGGGGTTCGGTCGGTTGCGCTTTGCCATTCACCAGGCTTAGCGTCGTAGCAGGGTACAATGTCTACTCGGAAATCGTCAATGACAATTTCAAGGTAAGGGTGCTCAGCGAAGCGTTCAATGATTTCTGTTGCATCTGCAGCGGCGGTTTTGGCGATTTTTAAGCCTATGTCGCCGAGGTTTTTACGTGGAATAGAAGGTGATAGACGCATAAAGACGTCGATGTCAGGGTTTTGCCTTAGCCAAGTGTCTTTAGCTACGGAGCCTTCAACCCGTACAACCGCCTCTACGCCTTGCTGTTGACATACCTCTGTGATTTTTTGTTCCAGTTTTCTGCTTAAAGCCTCAACTTTGCTGTATTCTTCAGGGGTTGGCGTAATTTTTTTTAAAACCTGACTGGTGAGGGCTTCAAGCGTGGTTTGCATGTCAATTTCGCTTCACTTTATGGGCAATGTTCCTTTAGAGTTGTGTAGGTTGGACCCATTGGTGAAAGCTGGCTTCTTTTCAGCCGTAAACAGTTCGCTTTAATGTTTCCGAACTCGTACTCTTGGTGGCGGTTAACAAAGTCTACTAAGCGTTGCTTGTTTGTTCCTGAACGAACCCGCGCGATGGTTAAGTGTGGATTAAATCCCTCAGGTTCTGGGGCAAAGCCTAAATCGTGAAGCATTGGTTCAAGCTGCTCAAAAATGATTTTAAGCTGTTCAGCCCCCAACGTGATTCCTGCCCAGACTACTCTTGGATAGTTTACTGTTGGGAAGACACCTAAACCTTGAATTTGAATGTTGAATGGGACAAACTTTACTTTTTTCATAACTTCATAAACTTTGTCAACCATATCGGGATTAATTGCACCAAGAAACCTCACAGTTATGTGAATATTTTTTGGTTCAACAAGTTTAAGGTCAGCGTTGGTTTGCATCAAAAGCTTTTGCGTTGCTGCAATCCTGTTTGTTAAATTCTCATTTTGTATGTCGAAAGCAATGAAGCTTCTTATTTGTTCGGACATTTTTCCTTCCAAACTAATTTTACGTCTATCCCTCATAAAAGTTTTAAGCACAAAATCAAGGACTAACATTCATAAAACCTTAAACGTTGATTCACAAACAGCCAGTTTACTGTAAAAAACAAAAACAGTAAGGCGCTCAAAGCAACGGATAGTTTTTAATGCTTGATTCAGTATTAAACCAAAAAAGGGTACGTTATGAACGCTGACAAACTTGTTATAGGGCTAACAGGCATGCCTGGAGCCGGAAAATCTCTCTTCGTAGAAGCCGCAGAGCAGCTTGGCTACGTCAAAGTAACCATGGGCGACGTAATCCGGGAAGAAACCCGAAAACGCGGTCTAGACCTTAACCCGCAAAACGTCGGCAAAGTCATGCTGGACCTACGCAAAGAAGGCGGCAACAACATCATCGCCGAAAAATGCGTCCCCAAAATTCTTCAACAGACCAGCAGTAAAATCGTAATAGACGGGCTCCGCAGCCTAAACGAGGCTGAAGTCTTCCAAGCAAACTTTAAAGGCTTCAAACTGGTAGCGGTTCATGCTTCTCCAGAAACTCGTTTTGTCCGGTTAAGTCAGCGTGGTAGAAGTGACGACCCACAATGTTTTGACGTTTTTCATGAACGTGACATGCGTGAACTCAGCGTCGGCTTAGGCAACGCTATTGCAATGTCAGAGCAGGTTCTAGTTAATGATAATAGTATGGAATCGTTTAAAGCTCAAGTGAAGAAGTATTTGGAATGGACTGAGGAGAAATGGAAAAAGTAACTGTCCACGTTGAAGCAGACGTTAACCCAACAGAGGATGAAGAACAAGTAAAAAAAGCAATCAACAACTTTCTTGGCAACCCAACGTTTACGTCTGAACCAGCTTTTCAAGGCATACTCTTAAAAGCTGACGCGCAAGGACAAGAATCCCTAACAAAATTCCGCAATCTTCTACGCAACGACCGCATACGGGACGCTGCAAGAAAACTGCTTAACCGTGCAGTAAGAGAAAACAAAATCAGTTTCTACCTAAACAAGCAAGTCGCCTGCGCAGGACACATCAGTTTTTCTGAAGAATCATCAGAATCACCCTTAGGACCCATCCGCGTAGTCATACAAACCGAAGACCCACATGGACTCGTTGGGTGGCTTGCAGAAAAAACCGAGAAACAGTGAAATAAAAAGTGGCTGAACGGGCTTATGTAACCAAAACAGGCGCAGTACTGCTAGGCGACAGCGTAGCATGTGACGCCTTTGACCCCAACAGGCCACTACGAATTGTCACTCACGCCCACGCAGACCACCTCGGCGGGTTACGCAAAAGCATCAAATGCTGTGAAAAAGTCATCATGACCCCCGCCACACGGGACCTCGCAACAATCCTCAATCCAACGTTTAAACTCCACAATGATAACGTGCTGCCGCTTGAATACGGCAAACCCCTCAAGTACGGCGACGAAACCATCACGCTCCTCAAAGCCGACCACATAATGGGCGCCTCACAAGTGCTCGTAGAAGACGCCGGGGGTATCCGAATCGCTTACAGTGGCGACTTCAAACTTGAAGAAACCCCCGTAGTGGATTGCGATGTCCTCGTAGTAGAAGCAACCTACGGCACTCCTTCATGCAGACGCAATTTTGATGTTGACGTAAAGGAACTGCTCGTCTCAATGATTGAACGGCGGCTTCGAGGAGGCACTGTTTACGTTTTTGGGTTCTATGGCAAACTGCAGGAAGTTATGCAGATGCTACGAAAAGCTGACGTAGAAGTTCCATTCGTTATGCCTGACCGGGTGCATGAAGTCTCCAAAGTCTGCCAGACGCACGGAATGAATTTGGGCTGCTTATCCTTGGACACAAGCAAAGAAGGCCAAGAACTCCTCAACGGCAACCTACCCTGCGTCGCCTTCTACCACACTAACGCACGCTTCCAAGTTGGCCTAAAAAACGCCCGCATCTGTGTCAGCGGCTGGGAATTCCAAAACCCGTGCAGGCAAATCGGCGACCGCGAATTTCTCGTAGCTCTCAGCGACCACTCCGACTTTGACAGCCTAATCGAATATGTAAAGCAATCTAAAGCTAAACAGGTTATAACTGACAATTACAGGGCAAGTCACGGAAAAGTGTTGGCGGATGAAATAATAAAAAGGCTGGGCGTATCCGCGTGTGCTCAGCCGTTAGGGAAGGGTCAAACAACCCTCGGGTAGCCTTTAGGGCTTGTTTTTGAAGATTAAAGCGCCGTCTTTTTCGTCCACGACGATGGTTGCGTTTCTGTCGACTTTTTCTGCCAGAATCATCTTTGATAGTTCGTTTAGGACTTCTTTTTGGATTACGCGTTTGATTGGTCTTGCACCGAATTGTGGGTCAAACCCGATTTTAGCGATGAAGTCTACGGCTTTGTCGGTTACAGTCATGTTGATGCCGTTCTTTTCCAGCATCTTCTGAACGCCGCCGAGTTGGTTTTGAACGATTTTGCGGATTTCATCTTGTGTTAAGGGTTGGAACATGATTACTTCGTCGATGCGGTTGAGGAATTCTGGTTTTATGGATTTTTTGAGTAGGTCAAAGACTTGTTCTTTTGTTTTGTCAAGGATTTCTTGGCGGTTTTCCTTTGTGATTTTTTCAAGGTTTTCTTGGATGATGTGTGAGCCGATGTTTGAGGTCATTATGATTATGGTGTTTTTGAAGTCAACCGTTCTACCCTTGTTATCTGTGAGTCTGCCATCATCAAGGACTTGTAGTAGAATGTTGAAGACGTCTGGGTGGGCTTTCTCGATTTCGTCGAGTAGCACGACTGAGTAGGGTTTGCGTCGTACTGCTTCAGTTAATTGTCCGCTTTCCTCGTAACCCACATAGCCTGGGGGTGCACCAACCAGTCGCGAAACTGTGTGGCGTTCCTGATACTCGGACATGTCTATGCGTACCATGCTGTTCTCATTGTTAAAGAGGAATTCCGCAAGTGATTTTGCCAATTCAGTCTTGCCAACACCTGTGGTTCCAAGGAAGATGAATGAGCCTATGGGACGTTTGGGGTCTTGCAAGCCAGCGCGGCTACGGCGTATTGCGTCAGATACGGCTTTGATTGCGTCCTCTTGCCCAACCACACGCATGTGCAGTTCAGTTTCGAGGTTTAACAGTTTCTGGCGTTCACTTTGCAGCATTCGGCTAACTGGGATGCCTGTCCAATGCGAAACTACCTCGGCTATTTCTTCAGCGCCAACTTCCTCATTAACCAACGCGGAGTCTTTCTGCACTTCCGAAAGCTTAGCCTTCAGTTGTTCGATGGTTTTTGTGGCTTCTGGGATTCTACCGTAACGGATTTCCGCAACCTTCTCTAAGTCACCTCTACGGTTAGCGGCGTCATCCTCGAGTTTGAGTTGTTCGATTTCATTCTTTTTAACTTGGATTTTTTCGACGAGGTCTTTTTCGTTTTGCCATTTGGCTTTTAGTTTGTTGCGTTCTTCGGTGAGGTTGGCGATTTCTTCTTTGATGGGTTTTAGTTTTGGTTCGTCTTTTTCGCGTTTGATGGCTTCGCGTTCGATTTCGAGTTGACGGATTTTGCGTTCGATGGCTTCTAGTTCTTCGGGGGCGCTGTTGATTTCGAGGCGTAGTTTGGAGGCTGCTTCATCGATGAGGTCGATTGCTTTGTCTGGTAGGAAACGGTCTGAAATGTAACGTTGAGACAACTCCACTGCCGCTATGATGGCTTCATCCTTTATGCGTACATGATGGAACACTTCATAACGTTCTTTTAACCCACGCAAGATGGAAATTGCGTCAAGTGTAGATGGCTCATTAACCATCACAGGTTGGAAACGGCGTTCAAGGGCTTTGTCTTTCTCGAAATACTTCTGATATTCCTTAAGCGTGGTTGCACCGATCGCCCGCAGTTCGCCCCTTGCCAAAGCAGGTTTGAGAATGTTTGCTGCATCCATAGCGCCCTCACTTGCGCCTGCACCGACTAAAGTGTGAATTTCGTCAATGAACAGTACTATTTCGCCTTCGGAGGACACGACTTCTTTGATAACGCCTTTTAGTCGTTCCTCAAATTCGCCTTTGTATTTAGCGCCAGCAATCAATGCGCCCATGTCCAGTGAGTAAATCTTTTTGGACTTAAGGTTCTCTGGAACATCGCCGTTGATTATGCGGTGAGCTATGCCTTCAGCAATGGCGGTTTTGCCTACGCCCGGTTCACCGATGAGAATGGGGTTGTTTTTAGTGCGGCGTGACAGGATTTGCAGGACGCGGCTGATTTCTTCGTCTCTGCCGATAACTGGGTCAAGCTTGCCTGTACGTGCCTGATTGTTCAGGTTGATGGCGTACTTGTTTAGGGCGTTGTATGTGTCTTCAGCTGTTTGGGAATTCACGTTTGAACCCTTACGCAGTTGGCTGATGGCGGTTTTTAGTTCTTTTTCGCTAATCCCTACACTTTGCATTAAGCGTGCTGCTGGGTCGTTTAGCGATAGAATCGCCAACAGAAGCTGCTCTATAGAGACAAATTCGTCTTTAGCTTGCTGGGCGTAGTCTTGCGCTTTCTGCAACGCCTTATTTAGGTTGCCTGAAAGGTACGGTTCTCCACCGGTTACTTTGGGCAATCCGTTAACAAGTTTGTCCAGTTGGCTTGTGAAGTAGTCCACGTTAACGTTCAGCTTTGTCAACAAGTACGGAACAACGTTTTCGTCAACCGATACCATTGCTTTTAGCAGGTGTACTGGCTCGATTGCTTGGTTTTGGTTTCTAACTGCAATCTCAGAGGCTTTTTGAATGGCTTCTTGGGATTTTACAGTAAAATTATTTATGTTCATTCCTTCACCCAACTCCATTTAGGTCGCTTTTCTACTTGGTTATGGGTTGCTGTTCTACACTACGTGAAATGTTAAGAAGCCAAAATCCACGGAATAAATATTGCGGTGAAAAACTTTGATAATTTCTTGTAGATACCCAGTTTTTTAAACTATACTTTGCTGTTTGGTCCTTTTTTCATTTATTATTCCTGCTATAGTTGGTGCTATAACGCCTATAATGTAGGAATCCATGTTCTAACATCCATAAAGTAGCCAAACCCAGTGAATGGCACTGCGACGATTACGACATCCAACAAGATGAAGATGCCTGCCCAAACAGCGCCCATGATTAGTCCTTTCTTGAAATTGGCTGGTTTAGCATAAAAAGCAAAACTAAACAATAAAGCTGCCACAAAAACAGTTGTTATTGACCAAACCCACGCTTCGTTTGAGTCCACACCAAGCACAACAATAGCAGCAATCTCGACTGAAATAATCAAGTAAATCGCGATTGGATAAAGAATTAGTCTTTTCAAATCTTTTAGCATGAGATTACCTTGTATTGTCAGGGCAAATAAGCCTTTTAGTTATTGGTGGCAGTGAGCGCTGTTTTATCCTTGTTGACTTTTCCTTTTTTGTCTTTAATGTGCCCATGAATAACCATTGAGAGAGGTATTAAGAATCCTGCAAACATGAACGTTGCGATTGCAGTTTGTCCACTTGCTGCTTGACCAGCCGCCATTAACAAGTAGTAGCCGCAACAGAAAATCAGCACCCCCTTTCGCAACGTCACCCAGTTTAGTCATAATTTTATTTTCTTGTTTTTGGTTTAAAGAACTTATGAATTTTGCATCAACACAAGTTAAACCTTGGACTTTAACCAACCTATTTGGATCCTAATAGTTATTCTATGCAGAAACCTAAGGGGGGTAGGTGCTATTGACGCTTTTTCAAGCCAAAAACATGTATAAAATCAGTGAAAAGAAAATTATGGTTTTGTGGCTTCAACTTCTAGACGCATCATGCCCACATGCACAGTACCGTCAGTGTCTGCAGGATGTTTTTGAAGATAACGGGTTACCAGTTCATCAACGAACTTGGTTTTAAGGTCACTGGGCAGTTTTTCTGTGAAAGGTAGCCATGTTGTACGTATCCAGCCAGCTAAACCTTCGGCTCCTTTAAGCGTCATGTCTTTGGGAAAAAGCTCCACACGCAACGGTTTCAAATCTGCTTTTTCAAGAAAAGTAGTGTACTCTTTAGTGCCAAAAAAACCATAGGGAAACTTGAAGCCTCTAAAGTATGGTTTCCAAGGCTCAACAGAGAGCATTTCATCCAAAATGTTCAGAATGCTTTGTGCGTTACCTTTACCTGCCATTTGAAACAGCAGTTGACCACCCGGTTTTAGGCATTTATTTACATTGAACAGTACAGGTGACTGGTTAGGTATCCAGTGCAGTGCCGCGTTTGAGAAGACGCGGTCAAATATTTCTTGGAAAACAAAGTTTCTTGCGTCTGCCACTTGAAAGCTCAGGTTGGGGTAATCGTTTTTTGGGAAAAGTGTTTGAGCAAGGTTTATCATTTCTTGGCTGCTGTCTATGCCGATTACTCTGCCGTTTGGGAGGGCTTTTGCGATTTCAGCTGTGATTTTTCCGTCGCCGCAGCCGATGTCCAGCAGGGTTTCGTTTCCTGAAAGGTGCAGTTTGGGAATTAATTCTTGTGCCCAAGCGTACTGGTTTTGAGAGTTTTTTTGGTAATCTTTTGCGTTCCAAACATAGTTTTTAGCCATTAAACGGTCATCTTACTTGAACGTTAATTGGGAAACGGAGTAGTACACGATTTCGCCACGGCGGTTCATAACGGCCAAGACCAACTCTTTCTTTTGGTTTTGGCATTGCTGCAAAACTTCAGCCAAAACATTGATGTCTAATGGTTTTCCTTCTTGTGTTCCAAGCACCATGTAAGAGGCGGAGTCTTTGCCGTATGCTCCACGTTCGTAAACTCGGAATTCTGTTCCTGCACCAAACCCTTCCCGAACCACGTAGCCGCGACCTCTGAGGTCACGGTAAACAAGATAGTTTACCCAAGCGTTTTCGTCAATTGCCTCGTAAGCGTGCAGAACTGTTTGAAAGTCAACGGGGGTGTTAGCATCGTTTTTTACGGTTAACATTCCTTTATCTTGCAGGTAAAGAGCTTCAAAGAAGTTTAATGTGAGGATTTTGTTTTCGGTTGTGCCGTATCCACGTGATGATAGTTGGTCAATGTTGCTTTGTTCGGTTACTATAACACCTTTTGCTGCTATTTTGCCGCTGGTTTGGAATTCTACGGGAGGGGCTTTTTTGGTGTCGCTCAAAGATAATCAACTGTGCAAGTTTTGTAGGCTTTTCCTCTTTAACGTTATGCCTTTGAACGGCAAATTTCAGGTAAAACAATACATAAAAGTATCAAAGGTTCCCCCCACAAGCTTAGTTGGAGCTGAATTAACAGTTTACCCTTTTTATTTTTTACAAAAATTGGGGTATACTGGTTCATAATTGTTTAATAATTAAAACTTCAAAGTCAAGCTGAAAGTTGAATTAAGATGGTTGACCAAAACGAACCTAAAACGATAGCAGAATACATTCAATGCTTAAGTAAACTGGAAAACGAAACCAGCATCTTGTACAAAACCATCTCACAAAAAATTGACATGCCACTCGTGAAAGCTCTTTTTCAAGAAATCTCTATTGACAGCCAAAAACATTGTACCATCCTTCAAGGTATAAGCGAAAGCATCAAAAAAACTAACTTTAACCCAAAAGAATGCATTAAAAAAATTGGGCAATCATGGGAAATAATGGATAAAGCTCAAAAAGAAATCGCTAAAATAGATAAAATAGACGCTGAACACATGCAGTGGCTTGCTAAAGAGTTAAAATATTTTGAAAGCATAATGGGTGAAGAATACTACATTTTTGTGCAATTGAAAACGCTTGAAGTTTTAGTTAAGGAAATCAACAGTAAATACAACATTGATTTAAACAACACAAAGAAGCTTTTCACAAAAATTATTGAAGACGAGAATCATCACAGGGAACTACTGGAAACAATTGAAAAAATGGTAGTTAAAGAAGAAAAAGACGCGGATAATTCGCCGGCTGTTAAGTATCAGAATCCTGACTCTTGGAGCCAACCAATGCCAAGCACTTACTAAACTCTTCTTTAAAGCGGAAAGGTTGGACTGAACTTTGCAAAGTCCTTCCTTGTATAAACACCGCTTTCTGTAATAATTCCAGCTACGTACCTTAATGGTGTAGGATCAAAGGCTGGATTCATGACTTTTACACCTTCAGGAGCAGTCTGCTGGCAACCAACATGGGTGACTTCGTCTGGTTTACGTTCCTCAATCTCCACGTCAGCACTTTTTCGGGTTAAGTCAAACGTGCTTTTTGGCGCTGCAACATAGAAAGGTATTCCGTGCTCATGTGCTAAAACTGCAACACCGTAAGTGCCAATCTTGTTGAAAACAGCGTCTTGCACGATTCGGTCAGCACCCACAACCACTTTATCAACAAGACCCTTGCTCATAACGTAAGCAGCCATGTTATCAGTGATTAAAGTCACAGGGATGCCGTCACGCTTTAACTCATACGCTGTAAGCCTTGCGCCTTGCAGTAATGGACGGGTTTCGTCTGCTATGACTTTGATTTTTTTGCCTTGTTCCCAAGCAGCACGAATAACACCTAAAGCTGTACCATACTCGACGGTAGCTAGTTCGCCAGCGTTACAGTGAGTCAAAATTGTGTCGCCATCTTCAATCAGGGCTGCACCGTTTTTGCCAATAGCGTAATTCTGTGCGGCGTCTTCATCCGCAATCTTTTGGGCCTCAGCAATTACAGCAGCCCGTAAACCGTCAACATCGCCCGTGTAGGCTCGTGCCATTTTTAGGACGCGGTCGGTTCCCCAGAACAGGTTTACTGCTGTAGGTCTTTGCAGTTTTATTTTTGCTCCTGCTGCTTCAATGTCGGTAAGCAGTTCGGGGAGGGTTGTTGCTTTTGAAGTGTAAGCGCCTAAAGCTACGCCGAAAGCTGCTGCTGCTCCGAGAAGGGGTGCGCCTCGTACGCGGAGGACTTTGATGGCTTCAGCCATTTGGTCGACAGTGGTTAATTTTAATGTGATTTCTTCGATGGGGAGTTTTGTTTGGTCTGGAGTGATTACGGTTCCGTTTTCCCATTTTATCATACGCATAACTTGAAACCTCAAAAAATGGTTAATTAAAAGAAAGTTTAGGAAGTGTCGAATGGAGATTTTAGGTGGGTTACCACTTCAACTGGCGAGTCCTGTCCACCCTTTAGGCGTTTGCGCCATTCTTCGCCGATTGCAATCAGCGAGAAGATGCCTGAAACCTCAGCTTTTGCCTTCTTTGTCAGGTTGACAAGGGCTTCTTGGGTTTCACCGCTTTTAATCATGTCATCAACAATTAGTACGCTGTCACGTTTTTTGATGGCGTCTTTGGGAATGTACAGGGTAACTGTTACGCCTGAGTCGCGTCCGAGAATGTATGTTTCTTCAAGGAACCCTTTTACGCCAACTTCTTTGTTTCGTTTGGCAACGATGAGGTTTACTCCAAGCGCGTTTGCAACCATTGTGCCTAATGGGACACCGTCGACTGCTGCAGTTAAGACTTTAGTGACGCGTTTTCCTGCAAAGTTTGCAAGGGCATGGTTGGCGGCTTGTTGTAGGATGTTGTAGTCTCCAACGATTTCGGTGTTGTCAAAGTAGCCTATATCGTCGAATTTGATTCTGCTTCGGAGTTCAGCTTCTAAACCGACAAGTTTTGTGAGCACACGCCATAATTGTCTGGCTCTTGTAGTGTTTGGGAGGACATGGCCTTTTGCATACCTACTTAAAACAGTGACTGGCAAGCCAGTTTTTGAGGCTAATTCACGGTAGGTTATATTGCGTTTATACTTTGCTGTACGCAAAAGTTCTATGGTCATTAATCTTAGTTTCAAATCCTCTGCGTGAGTGCTCAACTTTTTACCTTGCTCTCCTAACCTTTTTTACACTTATAAGTCAAATATTGAAACATTTACAATTTATATCAGGCTTACAATTTATAGCTATCGTTAAAATTCTATTACAAAAACTTAACTCAAAAACCTGCCAACACTTTGAATAAATGCATCAACATTTTTTAGTTAAAACAGCAAATCTATAGCAACAAGGGGAACAATAAACGCACCGACTCAAACTTATCTTTATCGCTTCACTGTTTGGTTCAATCATCTTTGTAGTCAACGTCTTCCTGCCGCCACCAATCAACTACATGTTCATCGTTCTCGAAGCGGTGCTTTTGGCGCTTAGCGGATTATTCATCAAAAATGTAGGTGCAACCTACGTTGGAGCAGTAGGTGGATTGCTTACGGCCTTAGGCAGTCCAGGACTTGGTTTATTCACGTTTATTGCTGCCGTGTTGTTTGGGGCTTTAGTAGATATTTCATTGTTCGTTTTTAGAATTAAGGGTTCTTACGAGGGAGTTAATCGTAATCGTCTCATAGCAGCCATGGCAATTAGCACAATGCTCATTGGAATAATAACTTACAGTGCAACAGTGATAATTCCTGCTGAAATCTTCAGCCAACTTGGGCTACCAAATATGACGCTGATTATTCAAAGAAGTCTTGTTCTTGATGTAATGGTGTTGTTAATGGGTCCCGCAACTGGAGCCACAGCCGGATACGCAGCAGCTTACCTATGGAACCGGTACCTGAAAAACATTGCCTTAACGCTCTGATTATTATTCGGTTTTTGAAATATTGCGAAGTTGAAAATACAGCTTTTAAACGCGCCGCGGCTTCTTGTTGGTTGGGAGAAAGGCAGAAGCGTAAAACGTGGGGAGAAAGGAGAAGGCTTAGTTTTGAGACTGTTCCACAAAAAAGGCCAAGCCATAAAGAATTGGCGAAACAGGGCCTTACTGATAGATTTCAGGACAACCCACCTGACAATCATAGAGGACGAAAATAACGTCCGAAAAGTGCCAGCGTGGGCGTACAAAAAATTTGTACAAACTGACAATTAGGGGTACAGTTGCCTGATTTTTGCGTCTGCAACTTTAGCAATCATAGCGTTAGAGATTAGCACGTATTTGACGCCTGTTAATTCTGCAAGTTCTGCAGGTTTGGCGTCCTGAGTTACTAGCAGTAGATCATGCTTTTTGGCGTATTCAACTATTTCGCGGTCTTTAACACCCTTTAAACCGGCTTCCTGAGCAGTAACAACATTGTAACCTAAAGCTTCAAAATATTCTTTCAAACCCGCATACATTTCATCAAGCAAAATCTTCAAGGTTAATCACCCAAAAAATGGGGTGGAGTTATGGTTTTTTGGTTAATTCTTCAAGGATTTCTTGCGCGCGGCGTGCGTTGACTTTCTTTTCTTTAGCCATGCGTTCAGCGATTACTTCAACAAGCTCTGTTGGTGCGCCTGCGTTTATCGCGATGTTTCTGGCGTGCAGTGCCATGTGTCCACGTTGGATACCTTCATTTGACAGCGCACGTAGGGCTGCGAGGTTTTGCGCTAAACCCACTGCTGCAAGGACCTCCCCGAATTCGTTGGCTGATTTTACGCCAAGGATTTTCATGCAGATTTTAGCGATTGGGTGGGTTCTTACGGCGCCGCCGATTAAGCCGACAGCCATTGGCAACTCTATTGAACCTTCAAGGTCACCATTAGCGTTTTTGACCCATTTAGAGAATGACGTGTATTGCCCGTTTAGTGCCGCATATGCATGGGCGCCTGCTTCAATTGCGCGGTGGTCGTTTCCGGTTGCGAGGACAGTTGCGATTATGCCGTTTAATGCTCCTTTGTTGTGTGTTGCTGCACGGAATGGGTCTGCAGCTGCAAAAGCCGAAGCGTAAGCGATGCCTTCGACTGCTGCTTCTCCGCCTACTGCTTCTTTAGGAACAACGCAGGTTGCCCGTGCGAGACGTTTAGTTGCAAGGTTAGTGAGGATTCTTAGGTAAACGTGTCCGCCAGTGATTTCTTCAATCATTGGAGCACATGCTTCCGCCATAGTGTTAACTGCGTTTGCACCCATAGCGTCACGGCAGTCCACGTACAATTCAACAATAAGCATCGGACCCATAGTGGTTTCGATTACTTTTACGCCAATGTCTTTTGCGCCTCCACCATACTGGTTAAGGACGGGGTCTTGGTCATTGGCTTTTTTGAGGATGTCTGCTTTTGCGGCTAAAACCTTCTCTTTTGCTTCTTGCGCATTTGCGAGTTTGACCACTTGGATTTGGCCAATCATGACGGGGGCTGTGCTGCTGGTATGGAAACCGCCGCCTTCACGCACCATTTTTGCTGCATAACTGGCTGCCGCGATGACGCTGGGTTCTTCGGTTGCCATTGGAATGAGGTATTCGATGCCGTTGATTAGGAAGTTTGCGCCGATTCCGAGTGGTTCTGGGAAGACGCCAATCACGTTTTCAACCATGTGGTCTGCCACGTCAATTGGCAATGCACCGGTCTGTGCAATTAGGCGTGCTTCGTCGTCGGTTAAGCCTGCAAAATCTTTCACGATTGCAAGGCGTTCTTTGGGTGTGAGTTTGTAGAAGCCAGAAATAACAGATGATTTAGCCATATCAAACACGAATCCATACTAAATTAAATTGAGGGATTAACCCATCTAAAGCTTTTAACCTTTATCGTGAGAACTCTGACAAGTCGTCATTAAGTCATGCGGTGGTTTTCAACTGTTTTTGAAAAAAGAACAGCCAATAAAACATACCCTTTAAGATTCTGTAGAGTTTAATAGCATCTAAATGTGTTGGTTTATACCCCTAAAATTGGTAAAATCAAACCGCTATTTTATTAAATAAAAAAGGAAAAAGAAAGGATTAGTTTGGTGCTTCTTCGTTTTTCCGTTTTCTTCGATAGACCAGCAAACCCAAGAATACAAAGACGATCACGATTACAGCTACAGCTACTGTAACTTCAAACCCGTTAAATGTTGGGGTCGCTGTCGGTGTGATGTCTGCTGTTGTCTGGAAGATAGCTTGCAGGCTATGTTGCTCATTTGCCGGAACTGTAATTGAGCCGTCGCCGTCCACGCGTTGACCGTCAAGTAGCCAGTAAGCGAAAGTATAGCCTTCGTTTGCAGTAGCGGTTATGGTCACTTGTTTTGTGCCGTTTTCTGTTGTGAAGGAGTTAGATGCTGTGACTTGTCCTCCTGTTGGTTGGATTATTGTTAGGTTGCTGTTTGCTGTAGGGGTTGGTGTTGGGTTTGTTGTGGTTGTTGGTGTAGAGGTTGGAGTGGGAGTCATTATTGGAGTAGTCGTAGGCGTTGGGGTGGGGGTTGGTGGTGCTTGGATTGTTTGGACTGTTACTTGTTGAGTGTTGCCTGAAACTGTTATTGTGCCTGTTAAAGCAGTAGTTGCAGTGTAGCCCGCTGGCAAAGTTATTATGTAGTTATATTCACCGGTTGTTAACTGGAAGACTACTACCCCGTCTGTTGAGATTCTGGTTTCACCGTTTAATGTAACATTCCATTGTGCGCCTTCTGGCAGATTCGGTGCATTGAAGACTACCGTGTAAAGTTTTTGGAAGGTAACTGCCATTGTATGGTCATGGCTGTTAACGGTTAAGCTTCCAGTGAGTAAGTTATTTGTAATGTATCCTTGTGGCAGTGTTAATGTATACTGGTAGTTGCCGTTTGGTATTTCTTCGAAGGTGATAGTGTTTGTAGTCGCGGTCTTGGAAACTCCATTGAAGGTTACGGTCCAGCTGTTTCCAACTTCTAAACCTGACTCAGAGAAAATGACACTATAACTTTGAGGGGGTGATGGGGGGCATTGTTTTGGGTAAATGTGGCTGTGACTGTTTTGTTGGCGTTCATGGTGATTGTTGTTGTTGCTGTTGAACCTTGAACGTCTCCGCTCCATCCACTAAAAGACCAACCGTTTGCGGGTATTGCTTCCAAGTCAACAACTGTTCCTTCTTCGTAACCTTGACTGTTTGGCGTAACTGTGCCTTGACCGTTTTTGTTAATTGTTAGATAGTAGGTTTGTGGTTCAGCGATGTAGCCGTTTGAATCTACCACGTAAAGCATGCAGTCTGATCCTTCTGAACCGGTAAAGGCGTATCCATCTTCTTCGGTTGCAATTACACAGCGTGCTATGTCATCATTATCTTCTGTTCCGTATGTTCGTTTCCATTGTTCTGTACCGTTTGGATAAGTCTTTATCAGCAACGCTTGTTTGTCTGATGCTATCTGTGTGAAACCAGCTAAAACATAACCGCTGTCTTGAGCATTGATTAAACTGAATACTTGCGTATCAGCTATGCCGCCGTATGTTTGGTTCCAATCTTGAACACCGTTTGCATCAACTTTCATAAGTAACGCATAGCGTTCACCCCATGAACCTCCAAATCCAGCTACTGCATAACCGTTATCTTCTGTAGCAACTATGCTGGTGGCTTCTTCGTAGGTTAGACCGCCGTATGTTTGGTTCCATAATTGCTTTCCGTCAGCGTCTACTTTTACAAGCCATACATCTTGGCCAGTTTCTCCTGACCAAAGATAGGTATACCCAGCAAGAACGTATCCGCCTCCGGAAGCATCAACGATGCCATAACATACTTCATCAGATAAGGCTACCCCGTATGTTTTATTCCATACTTGATTTCCGCTGTCATCGATTTTAATTAACCACATGTCAGATGAGAAATCAGCGTTTGTAGTGTAGCCTGCAACCATGTATCCGCCGCCTTGCAGTGGCAAGATTCCGTATGCGCCATCGTTTTTATTGTAACCATAAGTTTTATTCCATACCTGATTGCCGTTGGCGTCTGTTTTAAGTATCCAAACATCAATGCCGCCGGCTCCTTCGGGAGTGCCGCCAGCGATAACGTACCCGCCGTCTTGGCTTTCAGTTAAAGAATACGCATAATCGTAAGCGTCACTGCCGTAAGTGTGATTCCACTGCATAATACCATTTGAACTAATTTTTGCAAGCCAGAAATCATAGTCATATGTTTCTTTGTATGAACTAGAGTAGCCAGCTATTACGTAACCTCCGTCGGATGTTTGTATGATGCTTGTACCAGCGTTAAGATCATTACCTGCATAAGTCCAGTTGCCTAGAACATGGGGTGGTTTAAAAACGGCGGTCAAGTCCTGATTACTTGTTTGGTTCAGTTGCAATGGGTTTTCAGTTACCTTTTCGCCGTTAAGAATCCAGTGGCTGAAAGTGTTTTCACCTTCAGGTGTGGCTGTTACTGAAAGCGCTTTGGTTATACCAATTCCGCCTAGCGCCAAGTAAGGATACCCCGTTAAGGTTATGTTACGTGAATACTGATGGCCTATTACACTTAAGTTGTGCTCTAAAGTTGGATCTCTGCAGCTTACATCAATAACGTCGGTTGACATGCTTATTGAGGGTGGCGCCCCATATGCGCCTGCACCGAAAATGCAGTAGGAGCCTGAACTTAGTGATAGAGCGGTGGATTGTGGATAGTTTCCGTCAAGGTCTGGTGCAATTCCTGCTGTAACAAAGGAGTAGTAACCTGGAGGGAAAACGTATGCTGCCATGCTGTAATCGACCTCTCCGTCATTTTGGCAGGTAGCGGAGAAAACATATGAACCAGCTTGTTGTGTTCCAGTGGCTATGTAAACTTGCTGACAGTTAGCCGTTCCATTTACGAATAGCTGCTGAGTAAAACCTTGCGGAACTGTAACTTCCTCAACTGGCCCCTTATAACCTGTTGCCATTACTAAAACCACAAATGAACCGTCTTGAGTTACATTGTAATTCAAACTGCCGGGTTCAGAGTAACTTGTGTTGGTAAAGATTGTTGGATTTAACCGTTGATTACCTATCGCAAATTTTGGTGTGTAAACTAATCCTGTAAAGGGATTGACTGTTCCGCCTTCTGTGGTTGTAATGTTCATTGCAAAAAAGTTGCAGGGTTTCACGAGTGGGTAATTGTCAATGTTATCTCCAGTTATTGTGAAGGGTGTATCAATTATTCCGTCGCTGCCATCAGCATCTTGTTCAGCGCCACTGTATTCATCGTCGGGTGTTAGAAAACTCCAAAAGTTCCCACCTGCAGGATAACCATTGTCCCAAATGTTAGCACCTGATGAATAAACAGTTATACTACCGCTCTCTTGAAAGAAATCATTGTGGTAAATTGCATTATTTCCTGATTCTTCGAGTACAATGGCATTGCCTTCTAAGCTGTGGAAGATGTTTTCATAAATGGTATTATTGCTACCCAATAAATAAAGCGCAAATTGTTCTGATTGAATTGCGCAGTTACGAGTAATAGTGGTGTTAGCCGTCCAAACCATCATTCCAATTGAACAATCGATTACGGTGTTATCGGTTACAATGTCGCAGTCATCAATTTCCCAACTTTCGTCAAGATAAATTCCGTATACTTCGGAGCCATTCAGAAGGTTCCCAATAATTCTTGTGTAGGGTGCTGAACTGATTGAGATTGCAGCGTAATCTAAGTCTGTTACTGTATTGTAAAGAATGCTGTTATTGTGTGGATAATATGCTTGACCATTCATGTTTCCTATTAGGTAAATGCCTTGGTTGCATAATGTTACGTTATTGTTTAAAACTGTGTTAAATGATGCTAAGTTTTGGATAGCTATTCCCGCATTTGAGCAGCTACTTATAGTGTTACCGTAAATGTAGTTGTATTCTGCTTTATAGTCGGTGTCTTGAATGGTGTCAATTTTGATGCCGTTGGATGCAGAGTCAATGCTGTTTTCTGTTATTGTGTTGCGGCTGCTGTCTATGAGTGATATGCCTTGATAACTGTTTGCAGTGATTGTGTTTTTGGTTAATAATGTGTGGTTGGAGTTGTCAAGACTTATGCCCATGCCGTTGGTTAGGTTGCAGGCTATTATTTTGCTGTATTCGGAATTTTGAAGATTGATTAATCTTGCAAAATTGTTTAAGTTGATATTTGTTATTGTTACGTTGTTGACTTCGTAGACATATATTCCGTTTCCTACGCCTGAACCTGTGAACGTGTAGCCGGCTCCGTCAATTATGATGTCTCCTTTTTGTATCGTAAGAGAACCTGTAATGTTGCCGAGTAAAGTGTAGGTTGACCCAGAAATGTCAAAAACGCCTGGCACTTCTGTTAGGCCTGAGTACACTTTTCCGTCCACATTAATTATGTAATTGTTTATTATCGCATTTGCCTGATTTAAGGTAAATGGGGCAATGAAAGCGATAATTAGCATTGTTAAAAATAGTTTTGCAATTGTTTTTGTTCGCATCGGTTTAACACCTTATGGTTGCCTAAAATTATAAACGTGCAGATATAAACGGTATGAACACTTGATTAATTAAAAAGTCAAATAATGCACATTTGTTGAATTAAATACAACTTAAATAAAAGGTGGACTTGTTTTAACCCCACAAAAGATTAAGAAACAAGAAAAGACTTTAAAAATTTACGAACCGAATTCTGCATACACCCCCAATTAAATATAACCCCCCTAAATACTGGTCGGCTGGAAACCTTTTTTTGCCGCTTTAGCCTTCATAGAGCTGATGTCGGGCAAAGAGTTTTTTCTAAACCGTTACGAGCAACTGGGCTGGAAGTATAAGCCGGTAAAACTGCGTCAAGCTATTCGGTTCAACCACTTCAACATAAAAGGGCAAAACTTAGTGGAACGGCTATCCGGTTTAGGTGTAAACTTAGAAAAAATCGACTTTTTACCCCAAGGCTACTGGGTCTGCGATTCAAACGTTTCCGTAGGCGCCACAGCCGAATACCTGTTGGGTTTATATTCGGTTCAAGAAGCAGCCGCCCAAATCCCAGCCACACTATTCACCAACCTAAAAGACAAAAAGGTGCTTGACGCTTCAGCAGCACCGGGCGGAAAAACCGTGCAGTTAGCCGACAACATGGAAAACACAGGCAGCATAGTTGCAATAGACATAAACAAAAGACGCTTAACCGCCTTAAGTAACCATCTTGAACGTTGCCACGTAAAAAACACGGTTGTTTTTCAGCTTGACGCCCGAAACGCACCTAAAATGGGTTTAAAATTCAACCGAATACTCGTCGACGCCCCGTGTAGCGGCAACTTTGCAGGCGACCCAGACTGGTTCCAAAACCGCACTTTTCAAGATGTTGAACGAAACGCACGGCTGCAACGAGAAATCCTGATGAAAGCCTCAGAATGCCTAACAGGAGACGGCGAAATCGTCTACTCAACATGCTCTTTGGAGCCAGAAGAGGACGAATTAAACATGGATTGGGCAATAAACAGGCTGAACCTGCAAATCGCTGAGATAAATTGCCCTGGAACACCAGGGTTAACAAGCGTCTTCGGCAAACAGTTAGACCCCTCTATTGCCCGATGCCGTAGGTTTTGGCCTGACCAGACGCAGGGATTTTTTGTATGTAAACTAGTGAGGCGTAATGCATGAAGGCAAAGGCGGTTGTTGATTTTGCGTTGCAGTTTGGCGTGAAAATAAGCTTCAAAGAGGACCTGATTGTTCAGCAGGGCGGACGATTTTTCTTATTAAACAGCCAAATTAAACCGTTGGTTAAGGGTGACTTCTTTTATGCTGGCACTTTTTTGGGTAAAGTTAAGGCTGGCAAATTCTTTCCAAGCTTCAACCTGCTTTCTATGCTTGCTCAGCAAGAAGCAAACCGCATAGTTGTTGATAGAAAAGCTGGTTGGCTGTTCATTTGTGGTAGGGATGTCTTCAAAAAGGGCATAATACGTACGCATGGGCAAATTCGGCGGAATAATCATGTTTTGGTGCTTAACGAGTTTGGCGAATGCCTTGGGTTTGGCAGGGTTATGGCGGGGTTTGAGCAGCAGACAGAAAAAGGAGCGGTTGCGGTTTCTAACGTTTTGGATGTGGGTGATTTTCTGCGTAGAGAACGGGGGTTATAGGTTTTGCCGCTTGTTTATTGCTTTAGTGGTTTGTTTGTTCTAACGGTGCCTGCGCGGCTGTTTAGTTAAGACATTATTTTAGCAAAAGTGCAGTCAATTGAACATTTATCTAACACAGTTGGCGATAAACTTATATATGTTTACGTTTAACATGTTTTCCATAACATCTGGAAACGGGATAGCAAGCTTATATTAAAAGGGAGACAGCAATTAAATGAAGAACTTCAAAGATGCAGTATGGAAAGAGAATGTAACAAAAGTAGTAAAAACAATCCAAGAGAAAGATATCAAATTTGTCAGGCTTCAATTCACCGACATAAACGGTATGTTGAAGAATCTTGCCGTAAGTTCCAAAAATATCGAAAGTATTTTTGAAAACGGACAATCATTCGACGGATCCTCAATCACAGGTTACAGACCAATTGAAGAATCCGACATGGTTCTCTACCCTGACCCAACAACCTTCGCAATTCTGCCATGGAGGCCAAAAGAAAAATCTTCATGCAGATTAATCTGTGACGTTTACACGCCACAAAACAAACGCTTTGAAGCAGACCCACGCTACATCCTTGAACGAGCAATCGAGAAAGCACACAAAGCAGGCTTCAACTTCATTTGCGCTCCAGAACTAGAATTCTTCATAGTAAAAGAATCTGAGAACGGAGGATTACCAACACCAATCGACCTAGCAGGATACTTTGACTTCCACCCTGGCGACCTTACCGATGACCTTAGACGGGAAATCGCTGACACCGCTGAAGCTTTCGGTATCGACATCGAAATCAGTCACCACGAAGTAGCATTAGGTCAAAACGAAATTGACTTCAAATACGGCGAAGCCCTCGAAACAGCTGACCGCGCAATCACAATGAAAATGTGCGGCAAAGTCGTAGCTGCAAGAAACGGTTACCTTGCAACTTACATGCCAAAACCTTTCCAAGGTATAAACGGTAGCGGTATGCACTGTCACCAGAGCCTCTGGTCGGCAGATATGTCAACAAACTTGTTCTACTCAGAAAACGCCAAAAACGGTTACCTCTCAGACCTTGCACGCAACTTCATCGGCGGACAACTCGCTCACGGACGAAAAATGTGCGCAGTCCTTAACAGTTGGCCAAACAGCTTCAAACGTTTAGTCCCAGGCTACGAGGCACCGGTCTACCTTGCATGGGCACACAAAAACCGCAGCCCACTTATCCGTGTACCAAACTTCGGCGGAAGAAAGAGCGCTGCAAGATGCGAAATCCGATGCCCAGACGGCGCCGGCAACCCATATCTACAATTTGCAGTTCTATTAGCAGCAGGACTTGATGGTATCAAGAACAAGACTGACCCAGGCGACCCAGTAGAACTAAACGTTTATCACATGAGCTACGAGGAACGCAAAGAACGCGGAATCGTTTCACTGCCAGAATCATTAAAAGAAGCATTAGACGAATTCGAAACAAGCGATTTGATGAAAGAAACTCTCGGTGAAACAGCTTTTGAGAACTTCCTCAAAGAAAAACGTGCAGAATGGGATGCATACCGTCTGCAAGTAACCGAGTGGGAAGTCAACCGCTACATCAAACGACTCTAAAAAACACAAAAATAAGCCATTTTTTGGCTTACAACAAAATTTCTTTTTTATTTTTAATTTTTGATTTTTTCAAGCAAACTCGTGATTGGAATTGTTGCTTGTTCACGTTTTTTGAGGTCTTTTAGGACTACTGTGTTTTCTTTAAGTTCCCGTTCGCCAACGATGATAGCGTAGTCTATTTTGCGTTTGTTTGCGTCTTCCAAGGCTTTGCCCATTTTGCGTCCCATAATCTCAAACTCTGCTGAAACGCCCTCGTTGCGCAGGTATTGGGCAATTTTTAATGCTTCAGTTTTGACTGTCTCTGTTATGGGGATTACAACTGCACGTTTTTCTTCTTGAGTTATTAGGGCAGCATTTTGGGTTTGCAAAGCGATTGCTATTCGGTCGATTCCATGAGCACAGCCGACTGCTGGGGTGGATTCGCCGCCGAAGGCTTCGATGAGTTTGTCGTATCTTCCTCCGCCTCCAAGAGCGATTTCCAGTTGAGGAATGTAGATTTCAAAAATCATGCCTGTGTAGTATTCGAGTCCACGGGCGAATGCTGGTTCAACAGTCAAAGAAAGTTCAGCGCTTGAAGTAATAAAAGTAAGTACTTCAGAAAGGTTTTCGGCGGCTGCTTTAGCTTTATCGTAACCTGCAACTAAGGTTTTGATTTGCTCAACAGTATCGCGCCAATTTTTGCCTTTGATGTCAATCAAACCCTGTAGAGTTGCTCGGCACTTTTCGGACTCAACAAGTTTAAGCGCCAAATCCCACTCTTTCTTGTCCATCCGTTGCAGGATTGTATTTTGGGTTTTTTCGTCAACGCCGTCTTGGCTAAGAATACCCCTGATTACGCCGATGTGCCCAATTTTGAAGGCGTAACCCTGCAATCCGATTGCTTTCATGAAACGGTTAGTTAAAAGTACGATTTCGGTGTCTGCTTCTGGCTTGCTTGAACCCATTAATTCAAAGTTTGACTGCCAAAACTCCCTATACCTACCTCGTTGTGGCTCATCATACCTGTAAACTGTGCCTACACTAAACAGCCGCAAGGGTTTAGGTTCAGTTTTAAGGGCGGTTGTGGCTAAGCGTGCGATTGAGGCGGTGAATTCTGGGCGCAGGGCAACTTGGCGTTTTCCCAAGTCTTCAAATATGAACATTCTTTGGCGTATCTCGTCTCCTGATTTGGCGCTTAACAGTTCTAATGGTTCAACGTGTGGGGTGATGACTTCTTTGAATCCGAAAAGGTTGGCGGTTTCGCGTGCTTTTGTTATAACATGTGTGAATGTTTGGGCTTCTTCGCCAAGTAAATCTCGCATTCCGCGGACTGTCTGGAAAGTAGGCATACAACAACTTCCTTTAATGATAAATTTAACTTGGTTATTGATGATGCACTTATTCTTTTAAACTCTATCTAAAAACTTGCCAGATTATCCTTCATAGATGAAGATGTCTTCAATATGGACATCAAAGATTTTTGCCAGTATAAACGCCAAATGGATGGAAGGGTCATATTTTCCTGACTCAATCAAGAAAACTATTTGATGTGTGACATATACTTTTTCTGCCAATTCTTCTTGAGTCATGCTTTGGGTGGCTCAATAAATGTTAAGTTGGTTTTTCATTTGGGTGTCACACTTATTGTTATTGCAATCAGAAAGGTTTCTTGTCTTGCGATTGGCTGAAAAACACGCAATCATTTATGTTGAAACCAGTTTAGTTATTTTTGGCAATTTGGGCAAAGGTAGACTTGTCCGCCGCCGTGGTTGATTTTCTGGATTTTGGTTTCGCAGGCTGGGCAGTTTTGGTCTTTCAGGTTTGAACCCATCTTGGGTGTGTACAACCCGGGTTTTCCGTACAGGTCCCTGAATTGGTCTTTTCCGCCAGCTTCCAGCCGATCCACCACCAAATTCACAATCGCAGTGTAGAGTGCCTTTTTTTCTTCTAAGGTTAGAGTGGCGGTGTTTCGTTTGGGGCTAATTTTTGCGCGGTAAATGATGTCTTGAAATGCACTGTTAGATAAACCTACTACTGTAGCGGTTTTGCCTACGAGTGCTGCTTTGATATTCTGCTTTTTGCCATCCAATCTTTCCAGAAACCGTTCAAACGTAAAATTTGCTTCCAGCGGGTTTAGAATATCGCTGAAATCTCGCCTGTAAAGATAATTATAACTTAACAGGCAATCTTCGACTGCTTGAATGCACCCAATACCAGTTAAACTAACAGTCAAAACAGACTCGTCCTGCATGCGCAGTTTCAAATGAAACTTGCTGGCTTCCTCTTGTGGGTTGTGCAGTTGAATGGTGCCGCCGTATTCAGGTGCCAAAACAAGATTCCAGCCATTATCAAACTTGACCCAAATAGTGTTACCCCGAGATGCTACTGAAACAATTTTGCCCCCGATTAAGTGGTCAAAAGCTTTAGCGTCCTTGTTGACGCACCCCAGTTTTTGGAGGTTTTGACAGTTTTGCAGCTGGTAACTTACGATGGTTTTACCGGTTAATTCCTTGTTCATTTGACCTGCTAGCAGGTGGGCTTCTGTTAACTCTATGCTCATAATTGTTACTTCTTTTTATTTATCTAAAAAAAGTGTTGTATGGTTAGACTTAAAAACTAACCGTTAAGTAAGTTGGGCATCTTTCACTTCGTAGATGATGTCACCGGCAAAACGCATGTTTTGTGAATCAATCTCTTGAATCATCTTATTAACCATACGTCCAACAACAAGAACCAGCACGTTTAAGCCTCTGGAAGCAGCAACAGCAGCAGAATGGCTAATGCCAAACTCTAAGTCAGCCTTAAGCCCCAACTTGTTCACTACTGCCCTGCCAACGGCGCCCATAACGCCGATGCGGTCGGGTTTGAATTCTTCGATGTAACCTTTGATTTTCGCTATGTCAGCTGTCCTTGAGCCGCCTTTGCGGATGCTGGGCAATTTAACAATTAAGATTCTGCCTTGCTTTAGTTTTACTTTACCTTTTAAGTCTTTTAATCCTATGTCTTCACCAGGGACTGCATTGTTTGATGCTATTCCAACAGCTTCAACATCGGGGTCACTGACTGGTACGGTGTAGAAGATACCGCCTTTAGTGATTAAGCCGACTTGTTCGCCAATTTTTACGGGGCGGGTTGCCATTGCTATCCAGGCGTGGTCAACTTTGAGTTCATTTTTGATGGATTTAACGTACAAGTCAAGGTTTTTTAGGTCTTCACGGAGCTTGGTAATTCCTTTGGGGGTTAATCGGTAGTCAGCGCGTTCGGAGCCTGCTTCAAGTAAGCCTTCTTTGGTTAATTTTTTGAAGTATTTGGATATAGCTTGAATGGTTATGCCTAATGAGTCGCTGATGTCTTTTTGCTTAACGTGCGGTTGATTTCTCATGACTTCAAGCAAAATTTGAAATTTGGTGAATTCTCCCTTGTCTCTTAGTAAAATGTCTCGCGGTTGCTTGTGCATTTCGTATTCAACCTATGGTTAACTACTGTTAAACGAATATTTATATGCCTATTGGCTGGAATATCAGCAAGGAGAACTAAAGATCATATGCACATTATGGAAGGTTTCCTACCAAGTCCCTGGTGGGAAATTTGGTTCGCAATATCAATCCCAATAGTTGCCTACGGAGTTTATCGACTTATAAAAGTAACAAAAAACATTCCAGAATCAAAACCGCTCCTCGCCCTAATGGGTGCATTCATTTTCGTACTTTCAGCACTCAAACTTCCGTCCGTGTCCGGCAGCTGCTCACATCCAACAGGCACAGGCTTATCCGCAGTAATCATGGGTCCCGGAATAACCTCAGTGCTTTCCATGATAGTACTTGTCTTCCAAGCTCTGCTCTTAGCACACGGCGGATTAACCACTCTGGGCGCAAACCTATTCTCAATGGGCATAGCAGGACCATTCCTAGCGTATGCGATATGGAAGATTTGCCAAAAAGCCCACGTTAAACCTGCAATCGGAATATTTCTTGCAGCAGCACTCGGTGACTTATTCACTTATGTTGTAACATCTATCCAACTTGCATTAGCAATCCCAATCGGTAACGGCTTCATAGATGGTTTCCTACTATTCGGCGGAATTTTTGCAGTAACACAAATTCCATTAGCAATCGGTGAAGGCATACTTGCAGTGATACTCTTTGATTTCCTAGCAAAATACAAAGGTCAACTATTAGCTACATTAAAGGTGATAAAACTCCCAAAAATGGAGAAAACAACGGAGGCTAAACAATGAACAGCAAACACTATATAATTTTAATCGCCATAATGGTGGGTCTCTTTGTAGCCCCGCTTATTCTTTTGCCAAACGCTGAATTCGGCGGCGCAGACGGAGGAGCTGAACAAGCCATTTCTGACACAGGTTATGAACCATGGTTTACCCCAATTTGGGAACCTCCAAGTGGCGAAATAGAAAGTCTACTGTTTGCCTTGCAAGCAGCAATCGGCGCAATTATCATCGGCTACTTTGTTGGGTACGAAAGGGGAAAAAGAGCGAAAAAAGAAATAAAGGCTCCAACATAGCCTTATAGCGCGGACGAAAAACTGTATGGCTCACAGCGACTACTATGCACAAATTGACAGGTACGCTTACATAAACAAGTTGTCTAAATGTAGTCCAGTAACTAAGGCTTTTTTTGCACTTTCCACCCTTGTTATTACGGTTTCTGCGCAGTCAATCGTTGTGCCCATAATCGTTTTTGTGATAATGACCTCGTTAGTGGTGCAGTTGGCTGGCGTTAAAGCCCGTTTTTACGTTAACCTTCTTCGTTATCCAACGTTTATGGTTGCTTTAAGCTGCCTTATCATTGCATTGTTTTCTTTTAGTGGCGGTGAAGCTTTAGCTCAATTAACACTCAACGGCTTTACTTACACCATTTTTAAAAGCGGGGTGTCTTTGGCTCTTACCATCTTTTTCAGAGTTGAAGGTGCATTATCCTGCCTGTTTTTCTTAGTATTGACGACATCCATAACAGACCTAAGTCTGTTGCTTAGACGCATACATGTTCCCAAAGCCCTAATCGAAATATCCATGCTAATCTACCGCTACATCTTCGTGTTCCTCGAAGTTTCAGAGCAAATGACAATTGCACAGACAATGCGTTTAGGCAAAGGAGGTTGGATGAAAAAAATTCGTGGCTTAGCCTTGCTTGCAGGCAACCTCTTCATACGTGCACTGGAGCAGGCTGAACGTACTTTTACTGCAATGAGTTCAAGAGGCTACGACGGAACCATCAGGGTTCTGGAAGAATTTCCTAGACCAAACAAGGCTATTCTTGTCGCAATAGTGCTTTTTGATGTGCTACTTGCCTTTGCAGTCTTTTTTACATTAAACTTTGGAGTCCTGTAAAATGCTGTTTAGAATCGAACATTTGGTACACCAATATTCAGATGGAACAACCGCGTTAGATGATGTTTCTTTAAGTTTTGAGCATGGCGACCGAATCGCGTTACTGGGCACTAACGGTTCAGGTAAAACCACTCTGCTTAACCACTTAAACGGCATCTTAAAGCCAACTTCAGGCACCATCTATTATGAAGACAAACCTTTAGGTTACGACTCCAAAGCACTGCTTGAACTAAGACGCCGTGTAGGCTTTGTTTTTCAAGACCCAAACGACCAACTGTTTGCCCCCACAGTAAAACAGGACGTTGCGTTTGGACCGTTAAACCTTGGCATCCCGCCGGAGCAGGTTAAAAAAATTGTTCACGACGCCTTGGAGACTGTTGGAATGGCTGAATTTGCCGAAAAACCGCCACATTTCTTAAGTCTTGGGCAGAAGAAGCGTGTTGCTCTTGCGGGCGTTTTGGCTATGGAGCCTGAAGTTATTATTATGGATGAGCCGACTTCAAACCTTGACCCACGCGCAACAAGCGAAATCCTGCATTTGCTTTTGCAACTTAACAAGCAAAAAGGCATCACATTGCTATTAGCCACACATGACGTGGACATGGTGCCGTTGTTTGCTAACAAACTGTTTATCCTTAAAAAAGGCAAACTGATGTCGGAAGGCAAACCTAAAGAACTGTTTTCAAACACTGAACTCATACGGGACGTTTACCTGCGTTCACCAAGAATGACCCACCTCTTTGAAGTCTTAAAGAAAGAAAACAAGTTACCAATACCTGACGATTTTCCATTAACAATCAGTGAAGCCAGAAAAGAAATTCTGCGGCTTATAGAAGAAGCGAAAGCTGGAAACATAACTTAGGCGTAAAACCATGGGTGTAGTTGACCCCCTCAATAATCGGTGTAATCATCATCGGTTTACTGCACGGACTTGAGCCGGGACACGGTTGGCCACTGGCGCTACTGTATTCTGCAAAGACGACCCGCCCAACCTTTTACGCTTTCATAAGCTCAGGTGTCCTCGCTGTGGCTCATTTTGTGTCTTCCATAGCTGTAGTTATCATTTACATGATTGCAAGCCTATTCTTTGATTTTTCCAGCCCCATCTTAACCTATATCGCCGCAGTTGTCCTGGTTATTTTGGGCGTCCGCATGCTTATGGAGAAGGTTCACTCTGACCTTGGCGAGCAGCATGGACATTTTCACGATAACTCTTGCGACTTAATCCACACTCACCAGCACGAACACACTGACTGCGAAGGTATCCATGAACATGAGCATGTGCATCCTAAACGGTTAAACATGAGTTTGCGCAAATTGGCAAGCTGCGCTTTCGTTTTAGGTTTTGCGCATGAGGAAGAGTTTGCTTTGTTGGCGTTGGCTGTTGGCGGTGTTAGCCCGCTCTTGTTGATGTCTTCTTACGGATTTGCGGTGGCTGCAGCTTTGATTACCGTTACCGTGCTGGGCATAAAAATGTATGAACGCGTCAAAACAAGAATCGAACGCTACGAAAAATACATTCCAAAAGTCAGTGGCGCTATTTTGATTGTTATGGCTGCTGCAATGGTTTTGGGTGTGCTGTAAGAAATTAGCAGTGTTTTTCAACATGTTAATGGCTTGATTTTCCGTCATTAGCACCTACCCCCCTATAGGTTTCTGCATAGATATCCTATTTGGAGCCTATTAGGTTGGTATGAAAAATAAAGCAACAGAATAGACAATTTAGCAAATAAAAAAGCGAATTTTAAGCGTAAGTTCCACAAGAACAGGCTACTCAACTCCTGCTACTTTAGTAAATAAAAATTGACTAAACTTAGTCAAGATTCCTTTACGAACACACTTTAATTCTCAAACAATCAAACATAAAACATGTATGAAATCCTCAACTGCCACCTTCTACGTCTTAGCATCACTTGGCTTAGTATTTAGCTTAACAGCCCTAATACTTGTAGGTGGTGGCAACAATTTCTTTACACCAAACAAAACAGCTAATACTCAAACCCCAACACCTGACGGTGATGTAACATTTAGTTACACATTTTCAAACTTTGAAAAACTAAACACCAACGAAAACAAGGTAACTCTCTCAGTAACATTACAATATCAAGGAAAAAACGATATTACCATAGACTATTCACAGTTTTACATAGTACTTTACGTTTACAACGAATTTGGCGAACCAGTAGAAACTGCATTAACATTCACGCCACAAAACCATGGAACAGTCAGGCTAGGACCAGCCCATCCCGCTGAAGTCATAAAATTAACCTTCCAATACCCAACCGAAATAGAATACGACGGAAAAACGGCAACCACATACTATTACCTGCAATACAAAGCGAACTAGAAAATAAAAAAAGCCACATAAATTCGCAAACTCTTTAGTCAGAAAAAATTGACTTGTATTAGTCAAGAAGTCTTTACGAGAAACCTTTAATCAATAAACCAACCAAACACATTTAGTGAAATGGCATGAATAAACTGAGCAAGCCGACAACTTTACTGTTTATTGCAGTTTTAACACTGTCAAGCTTGGTGTTGACGAATTTCTCTGTCGCAACAGATTACCCAGTATTTGTTGACACTTCAAACGTGCCCCGACCATCAACCCCAGAATTCACCGTATCACTTGTTGACCACTCCTATGACACCAACCCAGTTACAAGTTCCACAACAAACCCTTACAACAACAAAACAACAACCACAACCATTCAAATCCAACACATAAAAAACTTCACCATAGACTTAACCATCAAAAACCAACCTTACCCCGCAACCATATCTGGAAACACGAGCCAAATGTTCTTTTTTGTTAGAACAAAAGGGCACTACATACAAGATTTCGCGGGAGACCTCCAAGTAATCCCGTTTTATGTCGCTGATTACCGAACATTCCCTATAATTATGCAGTCTGAATCCGATTATACAGTAATTTCTTTGCCTACTGAAAACTATAGTGTTGGGGACGAGATTGATATTCAAGTTGCAGCAGTCTTAGCCTACGCATGCACATTTACTAGAGAGACTTTGCCGCCAATGACTGAATTCAAGTACATTCGCGCAGCCACAAGCAACTGGAGCGACACCCAAACATTTACTATGCCGAACACCCCAAGTGCCACAAACATGGAACAGACAAAAAGTTTTGCAGATTTCGATAACATAGCGCTGTTGCTTCCAGTCAGTTTCATCGCCATAATCGCTGTTTCTTTAGCTGTGTTAATTACAAAAAGAAAACAAAGTCATAGAATTAACTAGTAAAAAGTACATAGTTGGGCAAACTAAAATTTATATGGATTTATGGCTTTGTTGTTTGTGATATCTCTTGGACTTTCTGAAAAAACTTGGAAGCCACCTTACCGCGCCTAAAGCAGACGCCAACTTGGTGCTATCGGAACAGTTTGTTGTTATTGGTGATTGTTTAGAAGGAACATTAACTGTTTTGCCGCATGAAACAATTGACGCTGACGAGGTACGTTGCGAACTTGACTGCATTGAAACTGCTAGGGTTATGAGAACTGATTATGACCCTGCCGCCAAAAGAATGGTTACAAGAATGGTAACGGAAACCAGAAAACTCTACGAAGTAAACCCCGTCTGCTGCCCATCAACACAGTTGGTTAACGGAGTTAGCAGAAGCTTCAAGTTAAGCGTAAACATCCCAATCGGTTCACGCCCAACTTTCTCATCTGTTAATGATAATGTTGAATGGCAAATCAAAGGCGTTGTGGCAGTGCATGGGAGACCAGACTTGACCACGGATACTATTAAGTTGATGGTTATACCGGAAAGTCAAAGACCACAAAATCAGGCGCCAAAAATCAGGCTTGTTAACTGCGAGTATTGCGAGAGTGCAATGCCTGAAACAATTTTGGCTTGTCCAAACTGCGGAGCAAGAAGAAAGGCAGTATAATCACTCAAGAAATCGATATCATGACGACTTTTCAAGCCTTTTTAGTATTTTTAGCGCTTGTAATGTTAGCCATGGTGAGGGCTGCTTTTTTTGCGCGAAATCCCAGCCTTTCCAAGCCGTCCATTCAGACTCAGGCGTGTATTTCCCGTCAGGTCCAGCTTTCGACTTAAGCACCATACCCATGTCTTTAAGGCGCTCATCGTTTTTCAGCCAACCAAACTGTGACAAAACATCAAGCACATGCATCAGGTCATACCATATGAATGGCGCTTTGATTTTTCTGAAGTCAGTACCCATAAAGAACATGTAAGGATGCAGTTGGCGGCTGTTGCTCCAGAGGCTAAGCAAGCATTCTGCCCCAGTGCGGGTTTCTCTGCTGTCTTTGTAATTTGGGAGTTGTGCAAGCATTTTGAGCATTATCAGGTTTGGGTAAGGGCAAGGGTCATCTTTTCTGCCTGGACCGCGAAATTTGCCGAGTTCCTTAGAAACAGCGCAAGGCCACCCGTTCTCGCGAACAAGCCCTGTCAGGTGTTTTATTGCCTTCTGCACAGTCTCGTCTTCGCCGTAGCCGAATTTGATAAGTGCGTAAACGCTTGTTGGAGCGTCACAAAGTGCCCAAGCGTATTGCGTTTCGCCTGAACCGCCAAAATGTTTGGGGATATTCATGGGCAACTGGAAGGGGCCTTCTTCGGATTGGTGTTCCATTACTTTTTTGGCTATTTCTGGGATAAGGGGGTCTTGACGTGTTAAGCCTAAATCTGCTATGAACGCAAGTTTATGAAAACTTTGGCTTGCGCTTTTGTGGCTGTTTAGTACTGTACCGGGCCAATTTGTAAGCTCTTTAAGGAGTGCTTGGACTTGCGGGTGAGTAAACATTTTTTGTCGTGCTTCAAGCACTTCAGGAGAGTTTTCAGGTTCCCCAAGCAGGTCAAGACGAGTTCGGTATTGAACCCAAGGGTCTGCTTCCAAAAGCCACACAATTATTTCCTGCATAGGACTTCAATAAAAATGAACAAAAACCGTTTTTAAACTTTTAATGGCTGGTTACTTAACGCCACTAAACCAGTAACAGCAAAAGTACTAAGCGCCACAATCGGCACAACAATAACTAACCCGAAAAGCAAAGAGGTTACTACCATTATCCGCAACGCCTTGAAGATGTCATCTGGTGTAATCTCTCCTTCGTCACCTAAAGAGTAGTGTCCGGGTTTTGCAAGCTGAGTTTCAAGTGCGCCTGCCATTGCACCCATGGTGTACCCTGCGTTGGGTGAGGCGGTAGTGTTTTTGTCACGTTGCAGGATCCGCCATGATTCCTTAGCGTTTTCGCCAACTAAGCCTGCAGCTAAAACCATTAACAGTCCAGTTAAGCGTGAAGGGATGTAATTGGCTGCAGTATCCATTTTCGCAGAGAACCAGCCAATATTAATCAGCTCTTTGGTTTTGTAGGCAACCATTGAGTCATGGGTGTTGATTACGCGGTAAAGGAATGCGCCGGGAACTCCGAGGAATGCGTAGAAGAAAAATGGCCCGGTTATGCCGTCAGTTGTGCTTTCTGCAATGGATTCTACGGCGGCGGAAATGATTTGGCGTTCGTTTAGACTGTTGGGATCACGGCGAACAATATAGGGCAGGAATTTGCGGGCGCCATCTAAATCGTTGGCTTTTAACGCTTTAGCGATTGGTACGGTGTAGCGACGCATGCATTTAATGGCAAAGGTGGATTTGAAAAGGATTGCACCTACGATGATGTATGGTATTGAGCCTAAGTAGAAGCGGATAACCCATAAACCTAAGAAAACTGGTAACACTACGATAAGCGCGACCGTAATTAGCAGAAAAACGCCGTTGGCTTTCTCGATTTTTGGGTTCTTGTTCTTACATTTTGGTTTAAGATAAGCTATGATTTTGCCAATGCCAACGGTTGGATGAATTTGGTCAGGAATCTCGCCCAGAACAACGTCAATTAGGAAAGCTAAGGCGAATATGAATACTGCATCGGTAAACAGGCTAAAGTCTAGCTGAAACATATGCTACTGCTTACCAAATTCAACATTGCACTTAAATTACTTTGCTTAAAGCTTGCAGTAACCGCACGTTTTCACTGTGGAGCTTAACTGCGATTCTGATGTAGAATTGGTCGAGTCCTTTGAAGCTGGTGCAGTCACGAATCATAATGCCTTCCGCAAGCATTTTTTGAGTTAACTGCGCCGCCGTGTAACCGGTTTCACGGATGTCTATGAAGAAAAAGTTTGCGTCAGGAGCATAAACCTTGAAGCCACGCACCCTGTTAAGCTCTTCTTGCAGAAACGCTTTTTCTTGCTGGATTAGGCTGTGAGTTTTTTGCAGGTGCTCATCATCGTTTAAGGCAACAACCGCAGCCGCTTGTGCAAGGCAGTTTACGTTCCAAGGAATCTTGGCGCACATTAGCACGTTTATGATTTCGGGGTTTGCAATTCCGTAACCCACGCGCAAACCGGTTAAGCCGAACAGTTTGGTGAAGCTGCGCAGGATGAACAGGTTGGGGTATTTGTCGATGCTGCCAATCATGGAAAGCTGTTGTTCGCCTTCTACGAATTCTAAGAAGTCTTCGTCAAGAAAAACAAGGATGCCCTGTTCGAGTGCGGCGTCAAGTATGCGTTTCAAGTGTTCTGTGGGTGTTAGTAGGCTGGTTGGATTGTTTGGGTTACAGATAAACGCCATTTTAGCCCCTTTCATGCCTGCGATGAAAGCGTCAACGTCAAGTTTCATATCAGCGCCGAGTTTGATGAAATGGATGTCAGCGCCAGTTTTTCTAACGGCACCCTCGTATTCTCCGAAGGTTGGGGCAGGCATAACCGCAAAGTCGCCTTTTGAAAGGAAAGATTCAGCGAATAGGTACATCAGTTCGGTTGAACCGTTACCGACTACGATGTTGTTTTTAGTTACACAGTAGTGTTTGGCGATGACTTCACGTAGTTCGGTTGAGTTGGAGTCTGGGTAAGCAGCGATTTGACCAAAAGCGGCTTGTGCAGCATCTAAAGCTCTGCGGGATGTGCCGAGCGGGTTGACGCTGGAACTAAAGTCAAGCAGGTCTTCTTGTTTGTAACCACTTTTTGATGCGGCGTCGTGAACTTCTCCACCGTGAAGGCATGGTTTCAAGTTTTTAATGTTATCTTTCACTAAGCTTTGAATTGGCTTCATCTTGTTTACCCGCTAAATTTTTTCAGGTCTACCCATGTAATTTAGACTCATGGGCATTACGTCTTTTCCGCTGATACGGCTAAGTCCACCCTTATAGGCACAACGCTCACTGTAAACGGTTACTCCATCAGGAATCACGTTTCCACCTGCAAAACAGACCGGCACCGCGTCTCCCGTGTGCGCCCTAGACTTACAGGAAGTTGCATGGTCAGGCACCAACACCACAAGCGTGTCAACTAAATCTACGCTATCAATGATTCTGCCAAGCATAGCATCAATTTTTTGGATAATCCCGATTTTGCCCGCTACGTTGCCGTCGTGGCTTGCCTCGTCAGGAGCTTCCACGTGAATGTAAACGAAGTCGCTGCCGCCTTTAAGTGCCGAAAGCGCCGCGTCGGCTTTTGCTAAGGTGTCGGTGTCAAGTTCGCCTGTAACACCGGGAACCTCAGGAACGTTCATGCCGCCGAATTTGCCTATGCCTTTAATTAGGCTTGCCGCGGCGACACAAGTGGCTTTTAAGCCATATTTTTCTTGGAAGGGCGTCATTTGTGGGAGTGTGCTTCCGCTCCATGGCAAAACGGCGTTTGCTGGTTTTTTGCCGTCTGATTTGCGTTTCTGGTTGATTGGATGGGCAACAAGCGTCTGGTGGGTTAGTTTGATGAATTCGTTAAGAACTTCTGCGGTGTGTTTTGCCTCGATAGAACCGTCTAAAGGTGCAACTGCCGCGACTGGACTGCCAGTTTTAGGCAAGGTAGAGGTAACTTTAGATGAAAGGTTGTCTCCCCGCAGTACAAGGGCGGCTTTGAACCCAAGTGACTGCTTAAAATGAACCTCAATGTCGGAGTGAACTTTAAGCTGGATTTGCTCTACCGCTTCACCTAAGATTTTGGCTTCGACGCCGATTCTGCCAGCCCGTTCATCCAGCAAGCATAAACTGTCATCTACGGTTGCAAAGTTGCATCTAAAAGCCAAATCGCCCGGTTTTACTTGTAAGCCTGCGCCTGCTGCTTCAAAAGGTCCACGTCCACCGCATACAAGCCAGGGGTCGTAGCCTAAAAGGGTCAGGTTTGCTGCGTCACTTCCGGGCGCGATGCCGGGGGCTATGGGGTCAAGCAGTCCTGAAGCGCCTTTGCTGGCAAGTTTATTCATGTTTACGGGGTTGGCGGCTTCCAGTGGGGTTTTGAAGTCTAGTTCCTGCAGTGGTCGGTCAGCCATGCCGTCGCCGACAATTAAGATGCAACGCATAACGATATGGTCCCTCAAGGTGACAGTTTTCGGTTTTCTGATTGTTCATTTGTCAAGTTTAACGTAGCCGATATAAAGTTTTAGTTGCACACTTCCGCCACGTACTGCTTGGTTAAAAAGGAAAAGTGGGGGAACATTTTATAATTTTGAACCTTAAGCTAAACTACTGGTACAGTTATGAAGGAACTTGTCTTTGTAGGCTTAGGATTAAACGATGAATACGGCATCACCCTCAAAGGTTTAGAGGAAACCAAAACGGCAAACGCCGTGTTTATGGAAACCTACACCAGCCGCATGCCCGACTTTAACTTGCAACACTTCGAAGAACTCTGCGGCAAAAAAATCCAAACCATCACACGCCAAACACTTGAAGAAGAGAACGGCAAACGCATTCTCCAAGCAGCAGAGACAGGAAAAGCAGTGTTTCTGGTGCCCGGTGACCCCTTCATCGCAACAACACACGTTACCCTGCGCATTGACGCGGAAAAAATGGGCATCCACACCCGAATCGTACATGGCATATCGATCATGTCCGCAATCGTTAGCCTCTCAGGACTTCACAATTACAAGTTCGGCAAAACAGTCACTGTCCCGTTCCCAGAAACCCCTGCAGAAACACCCTACAATGTTATTGCCCAAAACAAAAAGTATGGCTTACACACCTTGTGCCTGCTGGATTTAAGGGAACCAGAAAACCGCTTCTTAACCATTAATCAAGCAATCAAAACCCTGCAGGGAGTAGAAGAGAAAAAGCAGGGCAACGTTATTACGGCGGATACGGTTGCGGTTGGAGTTGCCAGAGCAGGCAGCAACGAGCCCATGCTAAAGGCAGGTTTTGTTAAGGATTTGGCGGATTTTGATTTTGGTCCACCGCCTTACAGTTTGATTTTTCCGGGCGATTTGCATTTCATGGAAGTTGACGCGTTGGTAGCGTTTGCTGGTGCGCCATTAGAGTTTAAGAGGTTGTTTAGATGAGCCTTGAAACATTAACTGCAAAATACATTGCTTCAGCAGAACACGTGATTAAAACAATGAAACGCAACCCAACGCCAGTCACGGTAACCGAAGAAGGCGTTAGCAACTTGATAAGTTACATTAACGATTACTTGGCTGATGCAAAGTATTATAAGGCAAGCGGTAAGCTTGAAACAAGTCTAACCTCAATAGGTTACTGTGAAGGGTTACTTGACGCTTTACGATTACTGGGAGCAGTGACGTTTGAATGGCCAACCAGAAAACCGGAAACAGAAAAGTAGTACTTGCCAGCGGCGTATTTGATCTGCTGCATCTGGGGCACGTCAAGTTTCTGGAAGACGCTAAACGCTCTGGCGGAGAAAACGCTGAACTCATCGTTGTCATTGCACGGGACAGCACGGTTGAGAAGACCAAAGGCAGAAAACCCATCATGCCCGAAGACCAACGCCGCGCCCTCGTAGAATCACTAAAAGTTGTTGACATAGCAGTTTTGGGTTTTGAAAACCTTGACATCGGTGAAGTGGTGGCGAAAATTAAGCCTGACATCATTGCATTGGGTTATGACCAACAAAAAATGGCAGAAGACGTTGAAGCTTACCTGAAAAAGCACAATTTGCCTGTGCAGATTGTTAGAATTGACAAATTCGGAGAGGATGCTTTAGATAGTTCCTCGAAGATTAGACAAAAAATAGTTGAGAAGTTTTCAAGATGATTGTTAAAGTCCCAAAAAGTTCACAGAAATACAAAGTGACCTATATTCTGATTGCGTTAAACATTGCATTCTACATTTACGGAGCCATCGTCGGCGGAGACGCATTGGTTACAGGCAACGAAGTCGTTTACACTTTGGGACAATTCAACCTGCTCGTTTTTGAAGGCGCATACTATCAACTGTTCACTTCAATGTTTATTCACGCCTCAATAGTGCATCTTGCAGGCAACATGATGTTCCTGTTAATCTTCGGGTTAAGAGCAGAAGAAATGTTCTCACTACCCGAATACTTAGGAATATACTTCCTTGGCGGTTTAGTCGGCAACCTACTCTCATTAGTGTTTGGACCACTCTTCATTTCAGTAGGAGCGTCAGGAGCAATATTTGCGATTTTCGGAGCAGTCATAATTTACGACAGAAAAACAATGCAGCAATCAATCGTTGGCGCACTAATATTCGCGTTCTTCCTGTTCTTCATAAACATGGGCGAAGGCGTCAACATCCTAGCACATTTCGGCGGATTAGCCTTCGGATTGGCTGCAGGATACCTGATTGCTTCCAGACGCAAACCAGAAAAACAAGCGGAGTACACGATTAGCTACTCTTATCAACCGATTTAGCGGGAGAAGTAAAAACTTCAACCTTCACTTTATGACCGTCTTTAAGGTTTAACTGTTTACGCAGGCAAACTGGCGCTATGATTTCCAGCACAGAAATGTCGTAGTGGCTGCGTGTGGCAGTAACTAAGGCGCCCTTTACTTTGTTGTCGATTATTGCAGGGTAGCATCTTACGAGTCCGAAGCTGCGGTCAGTGTTTTTGAAGCCTTCAATTTCGATAGCTGGGTAAGCGTCAAGTTCCATGCGGGTTTTGATGTCATAATCGCTTGACAGTTTAAGGTTTAAAGTGCCAAGGTAGGGTTCAAAACCAAGCTTCTCCGTTAACTGTTTACGATAGGTCTCTTTTGAAATGTAATATGCGCCCTCGCCTAAACCTGTGAAAACGGTGCCTTCAAGAGTAACTGATGGCGGGTAAGCGGTTTCTATTACCACTTTTAGGCTTGAATGCAGTTTGAGCAGTTCACGGACGCCTGACTCGTCAATCTTTATCAAGCTGCCCTCAGGGGTAATGTTTCGTTTAATCCAGCCTTTACGTTCCAGCTCGATAAGATAACGCGAAGCAGTCTGCTGTGAAATTCCGAGCTTTTCAGCTAAGAATTCTGTGGAGATTTTTGCGATTCTGCGGTACGCACCCATCTCTGCCAGTTTCAAAAGCATGTAAACGTGTTGCCATTCCTGCTTTTCAGTCAATGACGTTGCCCCAGTCCAGGGTACATTAAGAAGGCTAATTGTTATTTAAGCCCTCTTAAAACAAAAAAAGCAAAACCCCTGCTAATCCAGCAAAAAACGTTTTATCTAAAAGCAAGCAAAGAAACCCAAAGGATACGGCGGTGAAAAAAGGATGGGGCAACAGAACGTTTTTGATGTTATGGGCAAGTACTGGCAGGAAATCGCTGAAAAAAATTCTTCAGAAAGGCAAATCCAATTCATCAAAGATGCAGTTTCAAATGAGGGCTGGATTTTGGATTTAGCCTGCGGAACTGGTAGACACAGCAGTGCCCTGTCAAAAGAGTGTTTTAACGTTGTCGGGTTAGATGTTTCGTCAACTCTGCTTAGAATCGCCAAACAGCACCAGCCCCAAGCGCAACTGGTAAAAGCTGACATGCAGCACCTGCCTTTCAAAGAAAAAACGTTTTCCGCCACCGTAAGCTTAGACAACAGCTTCGGCTACCTGCCCACCGAACAGGCAGACTTGCAGAGCCTAAAAGAACTGCACCAGACCCTACGACAGGGTGGCTTGCTTGTGCTGGATGTTTTTAACCGTGAACAGCTCAACCGAAAATACCCAAAACATAGCCTAAAGAATTTGAAGTGGCTCATTCTACCTACCCTGCTGCGGTACCCAAACGTAATCAGCAGGTACTTGCTTAGTTTTTACAAGTGGTATGAATATCCAAGTTTCTTTTTGCTTCAGAAAAGAACCGTAGACTCTAAAAATGGGAGGCTTTATGATTTTTGGGTTACTAAAGACCGTGTGGGCGGAAAAATGCGGTTTTTTAATCACAGCACACGCCTTTACAAGGTGAATCGGCTGCAAAAATTGCTGGTTAATGCTGGTTTTGTGGTTGAACGGGTTTGCGGAGGCTATGAAGGACAGGACTTAAGCCCAAAGTCAACACGATTGATTGTTTTGGCAAACGCAACCTGATTTTACAGGTTTTTTGGTACAGATAATTCGGGGCGGATAATTCATTTTATCGCATAAAAGTTATAAGTGCGCATAAGAAAACGTTGAAAAGTAAATAGTGACCGTTAATGAACGCTTGGAAACTCCGTTTTTCAATGGTTGGAACCTTAGCGGCAATCTTTGGTTTATCAACCCTCGTATTTGCAGCAATATTGACGCTTGCCGGAATCGGGTTAAGCATAGTAACCATCGGTTTACTCGTAGTCGGCTTTAACATTGCTCAATGGCTGTTTTCACCATACCTTGTCGGAGCAATCTACAAAGCAAAAGAAATGGACCCAAAAGACAACCCAGAACTGCACCAAATGATTCAACAGTTAAGCCTCAAAAGCAAAATCAAACCACCCAAACTGATGCTTGCACAAATCCCAATGCCAAACGCTTTCGCGTATGGTTCACCCTTAACAGGCAACCGCGTCGCCGTAACCCAAGGCTTACTAAAATCGTTAGACAGGGGCGAAGTTGAAGCAGTCATCGGACATGAACTTGGCCACCTAAAACACCGTGACGTCCAAGTCATGATGGTAGTATCATTCTTGCCAGCATTATTCTACTATATTGGTTATTCATTGATGCTTTCAGGCATGTTTGGAGGCGGTAGAAGCCGCAGCAACGAAGGAGGCAGCAGCGCATTAATCGGCATAGCCTTCATGGTTTTCTCATGGGTACTAACACTCTTCACACTATACCTAAGCCGCCTACGCGAGTACTATGCAGACCGCCACAGCGTATCCATCGTTGACAACGGCGCGGAAAAACTCTCAACAGGCTTAGTAACAATCGTTAACGAAAACAGAAACCAGAACCAGTTCCGACGCAGCAGAGGCAGAGAAGAACAAAAAAGCAACGCATCATTCAAGGCTTTATTCATCAGCGACCCAGACCGTGCAGAAGTAGACGCAGAAGAACTCCACGCAAACAACATTACAAGCAAAAAAGAACTCTTAAAAGACGCGTTATCCAAAGACCTGACAGGCGCAGACAGATTCGCAGAAATCTTCTCCACACACCCCAACATCATAAAACGTCTTCGTGCACTGCAAGAACAAGCCCAAACAGTTCAAGCATAATTTTTTTTTTTTCTTTTGACCTAATAAGAAAACGGTTAAAGCTTAGCCGCTAATCTTTCTTTTTGAAGGCACAATACATGGATAAAACGGCAGTTTTCAACCAAATAGACACTTTAAAACAGGAAATGACACAAACCCTAATGGCACTTATCAGCATACCCGCAATTGCCCCTGAAAACGGCGGAGACGGCGAAGAACAAAAAGCCCAAAGCTTAATTCAGTTTTTAAAAGAAGCAGGCTTTGACAAAATCGAACGATTCGACGCGCCGGACACACGTGTTTCCAGCGGCAAACGTCCCAACGTCATCGCTTACCTCAACGGCGCTTCAGACGAGAAACGGCTTTGGATTATTACACACATGGATGTTGTTCCATCAGGAGAGGAAACTGCTTGGACGGAAACCAAACCGTTCAATCCAATCCTGAAAGGCGACCGCATAATCGGCAGGGGCAGCGAAGACAACGGGCAATCGCTGGTAGCTTCAATTTATGCCATGAAAGCGCTTAAACAGTTGGGCATTAAACCCAAATTCACCGTTGGCTTAGCCTTCGTAGCTGACGAGGAACAGGGCAGCGGGTACGGAATCGAGCACTTGATGGACAAAAACATTTTCCGTCCAAACGACCTTATCGTTGTGCCGGATTCTGGCAACGAAGATGGCAGCTTTATTGAAGTTACGGAGAAGAGCATTTTGTGGCTTAAAATCCGCACGTTGGGCAAGCAGACACACGGTAGCCGTCCAGACAATGGGTTAAATGCTCATAGAATAGGTATGGAAGTAGCCTTAGCACTAGACAAGATGCTGCACGAAAAATACAGCATGCGAGACGACCTTTTTGATGTGCCAGTGAGCACTTTTGAACCTACCAAAAAAGAACGTAACGTTGACGCTGTTAACGTGATTCCCGGCGAAGACATCGCCTACTTTGACTGCCGCATCCTACCAAGCTACAATCTCGATGAAGTTTTAGGCGACATCCAAGGGTTACTCAGTTACTATGAGGAGAAAACTGGCGCAAAAATCACGTTAGAGTTGTTGCAGAAGCAGTCTTCTCCGATGCTTGAAACTGACAACGCGGAAGTTGTGCTCAAGTTGAAGGCGGCAATTAAAGAGGCACGCGGCATCGACGCAACAGTCGGCGGTATTGGTGGTGGTAGTTGTGCAGCGTTTTTCCGTAAACAGGGAATCCCAGCGGTGGTGTGGAGTACAATTATGGAGTTGGCGCATCAACCTAATGAGTACGCGAAGGTTTCAGGCATGGTGGCGGACGCGAAAGTTTTTTCGCTTTTAGCCATGAGTTAAACATGTATTACAATCAAAAGAATTTTAAAGGAAACCTGCATGTCATTCCTTGCAAACTAATGGAGACGTTAAAACGTGAATAAGACTGATAAAATAATCGCTCAAGCCCGCAGTGAAAACCGTAAGGCGCTCCTTGAGTCCGAAGCTAAAACTATTGTTGCGGAATACGGCATTACCGTTCCTAAATTCCAATTAGCAACTAACGAAAAAGAAGCAGCAAAGATAGCCGAACAAATCGGTTTCCCAGTTGTTGCAAAAATTGTTTCTCCGGAAATCATCCATAAATCTGACGCCGGAGGAGTTAAAGTTGGCTTAAAAACCGCAGCTGATGTTGAAGCAGCATACAAAACAATAGTTGAAAACGCTAAAAAATACAATTCTAAAGCAAACATTCTCGGTGTCCTGATTATGGAGATGGCTCCAGCAGGAATCGAAGTTATCGTTGGCGCAATCAAAGACCCACAATTCGGCGCAACACTCATGTTCGGTTTAGGCGGCATCTTTGTTGAAGTACTAAAAGACGTCACCTTCAAAATTGCACCAGTAAGCATGGATGAAGCAAAAGAAATGATTACTGGCCTTAAAGCATATGCATTGTTGAAGGGTTACCGTAACACTCCACCAGCAGACATTGACGCTCTTGCAAAAATTATGGTAAGCGTATCCAAGCTCCTTATGGAACACCCGGAAATTAAAGAGCTTGACTTAAACCCAGTTATGGCATACGCTAAAGGCGCCAACACAGTCGACGCAAGAATTATTCTCGAATAAACATTTTTCTTTTCTTTTTTGTTTTCTTATTTTTTCGAACGCTTATTTGCCAGACTTTTTGTTTCTCTATAGAAGCTATAGAACATTGACTTCTTCCTAAAATAAAACGACAACACTTAAAAGCAGAACATCCCCCATACAATGTAAAAGGGTTACCCATGGGTGAACAGTTACATCCTTATGTAGTTTTTCTTCCAGCAGAAAAGAAAGACAAAATCCTCAGCGCAATCTTCGGCTCAAAAGGCGGCGTAGACATCCTACGATTCAGCCTAAAACAAGGCATAGACAAAAGCCTATACCAAAAAGACTTAGTTGCCAAACTAAACTATTCAAACAAAACAGTCATAGAAAACCTAAAAGCCCTCACCAGCCTAGGCGTGCTTGACGAGAGCATGGAGAAAAACGAGAAAGAAGGCAGAATCACCTGGATAAAAACCTACCAACTAACCACACTAGGCAGATGGTTCGCCCTGCTCCTCGCTGAAGAAGAAGAAATCACAGCCGCAGAAAAAACCGAAATACTACAAAGCCTATTTCGAACCTACGTAAAACAAACAAAACGCTTAGCAGAAGAAATAGGCATCGACAAGAAAAAGCTAGAAGAGACATTTAAAGAAGAAATGAAAAGCACACAATAAACCACCTTTTTAGTTTATTGCTAAACGCTAATGTTTTTATTAGTTTGTTAATTGCCCCAGTAACCTTTGGAACAACAAACCCACATTAAAACACCAACCTATTTGCCACCTATTAGAAAATCTAGCCAGCCACAACCGACCAAGTTAGCTAAAAATTCTTGAAAAACAAAAAAGGAGATGGAAGTTGGCTAATAGTATCATGCGTGCAAATTCGTGGTACCAGTTATCGATCTGCTCGCGCCATTCCCTAAACCATCACTGAAATAATAAAACGTTCAGTAAATCCAAGTATTATCAACCCAAACCGTATGTGAACCAGAAGTAACCTGAACAGTCAAAGGCGCATGCTCAACATAGCCACCATCAACATAACAATCAAATAGTTATTAGGGCTTCTTTTTCCAAAAAACAATGCATAAAACGGCAATTATTGCTAGTATGCTAACAGCTACTACAACGGGTATTATTGGAAAAGGTGTTGTTTCTGAGGTTGTTATAAAGGTTACAGTATTTGAGGCAGCTTCAAATCCGTAAACATCCATAGCGTAAACTGTAACATTATGCACCCCAACAGGCATGCCACCTAATGTTGTATTACCCGAAATAGTAACATTACTAGCGCCGTCAAGACTGTAGCTTGCCCACTTTATCGATTTGTCAACTACAAAATTTAATGGAAAACTATCAGTGTAGGTGCATTTTCTGTGCAGGTTACGTTAATTTCTGGAGCGCCAACAGAATATATCAACGGGTAATGGTCAACATTGTTTTCATCTATAACGTATGGTGTGTCACCGATTCCAGTTTTACCAATTTCAGAGGCAGTAGGGTATTTTGACTTTGTAGTTACTCCAATAGTTACCAACAGAACCATCATCCCAAACAACACCAACAAAATTTTTCATGCAACCACACTCGTGTAAACTCGACTGCTTTTTATTTAAATTCTTTTTAGTCAAAAAATATTGACTAAAATGATTAAGTTGCAGTAAATAAAATTTGACGAAAAATAATAAAAGAAACATAAAAGAAATAAAATAATGCAAACGGATAAAAAATATGAAGAACAAAAGGGCAGTTAAAAAAAGCGCTTACGCCTTAACAGTTTTATTAACTGTTACAGTTATTGCAAGCCTAATTGGAATTGCTTTTGCTAATCCTATGCCTGCGCCCCCCATCCTAACAATCTATATAAAAAGTGACGGCACCATCGACCCCCCAAATGTACCAATACAACGTACAGGCAACGTCTATACTTTTACAGGCGACATAAAAAACGCAACCATACAAATACAACGCAATAACATCATACTAGACGGGGCAGGCTACATACTACGTGGAAACGGTCAATTCTGGAACACAGCAATAAACCTGACCAACACAAACAACGCAATTATAGAAAACCTCCAAATAACCAATTATGTGTACAGTTTTTATTTGACTAATTCGTCTAATATCACAATATTAAAAAACGGTATAAACACAACATGGAACATAATGATAGAATCCTCAAGCAACAACCAAATTATAGGGAACAATATTACAGGACAAAACAAAGGCGCTGGATACGGCATCCAACTTAAAAACGCAAGTAGCAACCTAATAGTAGCCAACAACGTTAAAGACACAGGTTCAGCAATCAAAATAGCACTTAGTAAAAATAATACTTTTTGCTACAACAACTTTTTAGAGATGACAGAGTATGGAAACGATGTTGTAGGTTATATTGAGGAAGAAAACTTGGAATCATGGAGCGATGGAAAGCGGGGTAATTATTGGAGTAACTATAATGGTATTGATTCAAATTTTGATGGCGTGGGTGATACACCTTTTGTTATTGATGAGAAACGTCAAGACCCTTACCCCTTAATGGTACCCTACAACATCACCAACTTAAATGATATAGACATACAAATGCCTGAAATTGAGCAGGACCAAAACCACACAACCATCATTACAGTTGCCGCAACATTAACAGCTGCAATAACCATCGGAGTCCTCCTAATGATATACTACAAAAAACACCACCCATAACTGCTTTACTTAAAAAATCCAATTTTGTTACAGCAATATTGTAGATTAGTTTGAGTGTGAAAATTGTTTTTGTGGTTTGTTTGGGTGTTTGGTTTTTTGTGTGTAGTGTGAACTGGTTGGCGTAGGCACTGCTTTTTTTGTTACTTTAGTTTTCATACCAACCTATTAGGATACTAATAGTTATTCTATGCAGAAACCTATAGGGGGTAGGTACTATTGACGCTAAATCAGTTCAAAAACAGAAATGTAGGCGGTAACTTGAAGGTGCCCCGGGAGTCCCGTTTTGGGGTTTGTGGGGCCTGGAGATAGTTTGAGGGGGGAGAAGGGAGAGCGTGCAAAAATAATTGTTCTCCAAACCTTTCCACCAACCCGGGGATATGCTTCATGTTTTGCCTTTTGTCTTGCTTCTTTTTTGCCTCCATTTGGTTAGAGAGCTTTGAAAGCCTCAAACCACCTGTTATACTGCGTTAGCATGTCTAAGCTGACGCTTGGTTTACGTTCTTCAAGGATTTGTCTGAAATCAGCCATTGTTAATGGTCTTGGTTTTGCTTCTTTGTCAGCTGCTTTACCGGATTCGAAGAATTCGCCGATTAAACTGAGTTGTGCGCTTTGGCAGACGTCTCTGATGTCGCTTCCTGAGAAGCCTTCTGCAAGTCGCGCCAGTTCTGGCAGGTCAACGTTGCCGTCGATTGTTAGGTTGCTTGAGTAATGCTTTAGCATGTTCAGTCTTGTAGTACTATCAGGAAGCGGGACAAGGATACGTTTCTGGAAACGCCTGATAAAAGCCCAATCGAGGTCCCAAGGCTTGTTGGTTGCGCCAATCACGTAGATGTGAAGATTTTTGCCTTTGTCTGTAATGCCATCCATTTCTTTAAGGAACTGGTTTTTGACGCGGATTTCACCGCCAACTTCGTTTGAGTGGTTACCCATTAGTGAGTCTAATTCGTCAACGAACACGATTGCAGCTTTGCCTTCGTTGGCTACTTTGCGTGCTGAACTGAACAGTTTAGCAACGTTCTGTTCTGCCTCGCCAAGCCATTTAGACATGATTGAGGCTGCGTCGATGCTGTAAAAGTTCGCATCGATTTCAGTAGCCACTGCCGCGGCAAGAAGGGTTTTACCGCAACCAGGGGGACCAAAGAGCAGGATGCCTCGTGGCCAACCAAGAGGGAACAAGTCAGGACGCTGAACAGGGTAAACTATGGCTTCTTTAACAGCCTTTTTAGCGATATCTAACCCGACAACTTGGCTCCAGTTAACCATGGGACGTTCTGTAACTATGATTTCTTCATTGTTTGATTTGCCTGTGCCATCGTTTTCCATGGTGGCTGCTCCTGTGCCGCCAGCTGCATCGTTGTTTGCTTCGGCACGCATTTCAGATGATGAAACGACGCCTTGCAGGGCTTTGATTCGTTCCTGGTACGCTATTGCACGTTGAACGTAAACTTTGTTTAAACCGTATTCCGGGTATAATTGTACAAGTTGCAGTAGGCTTTCTATTGCTTTTTGATAGAGGGTAATAGCTCGTCCTTTTAGCCCTTGTTTATCCATACGAACAGCATCCAACGCGTAGGCTGTTGCTGCTTTTTCTAGTTCATGTGAGGCGCTCATTTGTTTTGTTTTTCTCCCCTTATTCTGGCGGTTTTAATTCTAACTTTATTTTACCTTGAGTCCCAAGATTTTCAAGGGCACGTTCGATTTCCTTGTTTGACGTTTTAAGCTCACTTGAACAACGTGACAAATCAATTTCTCCGTTACATTTGCGCACGTATTCAAGAAGCACTTCTTCAAGTGTCTGCTGCTTGGAAACAGGCTGTTTAATTTCCATAGTAATTTCTTTAACTTCATGTTTCTTGTAAGAAATCAAAGTCTTTGCAGGATCAAACCCTGAACCTTCAACTTCTTTCTTGCCAAACACTTCACTGGTAGTTGCTGACAGGGCAACAAGCTCCTTGATTGGAGTCTGTGGAGCCTTAACAGGTTTAGCTGGAACTGCAACTGGCGGTTCTGGCAAGTCTTGAGCAATTTTGCGCTCGATGAAATTAGATACTTCTTTGAGAATCTCTTCGCCACCTTCAGTTTTTTGACCAACAGGAATGGTAGTTTCGTCACTTCGGATTTTTGTGGCGTGAAGAGTCTCCTGAATAGTCTCGTTAACATTGTTCAGTTCGGTGCTAACGTCTGGTAATACTTGGAATAAGTCTGATGAAACATTTTGAAGCAGTTTTAGAGCCGGCTTCAAATCCACCACTATATCGCTGAGTTCACGAATAGTTTCAAGCCGAAGAATAACACGTTCAATAGCTAACTGTACACTGTAAAGAAACTTTACAAGTCGGCGTACTTCAGCAAGTTCAGTGGCGCATATTGCGGCTTTTTCTTTATTGTTCTTTTTCAACGCGCCCATGCATGTTTCGAAAAGGATGCGGTCACGTTCTTTTAAACGGTAACTAGCTTGATCCAGTTTGCTTTGCTGGATACGTAGAGTAGAAATAGATTTTGTGGCGACATCACGGATGGGAGGAGGATTTTTGTTTGTTCCAAAGTCCATTTTTTTTCCTTTCCCTCCATGTGTGATGTCAAATCATTTTTTGATTTTATAGTCCGGCTTTGCCGATTTCTTTCACGTAGACGACGACTGGCGGCTCTGGCAAATCAGCGGCTGGCGTGTTGACTACTGGTGTGACTGGTGCTGCTTTCTGTGTTGAAACTTGTACTTGTTCAGCGTATACTTTGTTTGCTTTTGGCACCTGGCTTGCTGGGTCGCCGATTAGGATGCTTGAAACTTTGCTTTTGATAAGTTCGTAGTCTGTTTTTTCTGTGGTTGCACGTTTTAAGCTGTCTTGCAATAGATTGAATGCTGTCTGGTAGGTTTGTTCGTCTACTTGACCGATTTCGTGTTCAAGTTCAAGGTTTGCAATAGCGTAGCTTAAGGATTTGATTTCTTCCTCGCACCGGGCTATTTCTACGGCGGATTCGTCAATTATAACTTGGCCGTCTTTTTTGAGTTGGCTCAGAACGCCTTCAAAGCTGCTGTGCAGTTCCTGGAATAGTTCAGGAGCAATTTTGTGTTTGTCGTTTAGGTCTTTTACTGCTTGGTCTTTTCTCCATAGCAGAGGTATTTGGTCACACAGCATGTTTGCTTGGGACTTGATTTTTGAGACGAAGGTTATTTCTGACCCGTTAAATCTCAGGTTGTCCATTGATTGCCTTGAGAATTGGCCGTCTGCAAATTCGACGAATACAGCGTCAAATTTTCCGTTAGGAGTTAATGCGAATGATGCTACTTTACCAATTATTTTCCCATACTCGTTTTTGATGGGTTTGCCCAAAGAAAGAAAAAGATTGGAGTTAGACATTTTGTTTAGCTCCTACCTTTTTAGTATCCTTCTGTGGTTCTTTCTGCTTGTGCAGGTGCTGTTGATGGCATTCCTGGTGGCAGGTCTGGGAATTTGTCTTTGATCTTTTGCTCTGCAACTGTTGCTGCTTCTGTAAGAATCTTTGAGGCGTCTTCGTTGACTGAGTCGAAGTTGAGTGTCATGCCACTGCCTTGGCCTGCTTCAATCATGATTCCACTTAGCATGTTTCCGATTTCGCCAAGTTCGTTCTCAGCTTCTGGGAACACACTAACTAATCCACTACGGACACTGCGCAGTACACCGACTGCTGGACCGAGCGTGGATACGACATCGCCCAATTCGGATACTGTTCGTAAACGTAATGTAATTTGTTCAAGGGCAAGTTTTGCATTCATGATTAATTTTGACATTTTACGTACTTCAGCGAGTTCGTTTGCAAATACGTTTGCGCGTGCACTGTCATGTTTTGTGTATGCATCAACGATTTTTGCGAAAATTGCACGGTCTCTTTGTGCAAATCTTTCATTAGCTTGGTCTAATTTCTGGACCTGGAGATCAATGCGGCGGGTTGCAAAATCCAACCTCGGTTTCAGTGGTCCTGGTGGTTTCACCGCGTCTTTAATTCTGTTTGCGAATGGCGCTTCCTCGCGTTTAGTTTCCCATTTCTTTGCGAATCTTTCTGACAATTAATTTTACCTCCTAAATCACACTGAACTGCAGAAAACCAAGTTATACATTGTTAATATGATGAAAATATGCACGTATATATGTAGGTATATACGCACGTTCAAAACATCCATGAACCTTAACTGTTTAAGTTAAACACTGTAAGCAATCATACTATCGTTTATACAGAAACGTGTAAGTTACACTAAAAAGATGCAGAAACCTATCCTAAAACAAAAAGGTGAATTGTATGAGCAGTAGAGTAAAAATCTTCGGATTAATAGCCCTTTTAGGCTTCGTCGCAGGCATAATCGCACAAGTCGCTGCAACCTACTTTGTTCCATGGCTAGTCTCAGTCTTACCATTACTTGGCGGCCTCACTAGCTTTATGGTTTCAGGTGTCGCAGGCGCAGTCTTAACAGTAGCAATCATCAGCGTTTGGGCTTACATGACCGGAAACAAAGACAGTTACTAAACTGTTTTTGTAACCCGGGTTTTCTTTGCCAACAGTTTCTTAGAACTAATTTTCAAAATTTCGAAAAATATTATTTTTGGGCGAGTAACGAAAAAAGACTTTAAAACCATATAGCCTAAATTGCTCACTTTTGGTCTAAACATATCTCGATATCTGGACAAAATAGTTTGATGTTTTCGATAAATGGGCTCAATAGCGGAAAAAGTATTCACAAGCCCTCCAGCATAATTCCCCGCTTTCAGACTTCATCGTACCTCGATTATCTCATAGCCCATTTTCAAGTTGGGATACAGCAAATTTCAATGTTTTGGTTAATCATGCGGGGTTGATATACACGCCATCTTAACGAACAGGAAAGCGAATTATTTGACACACAAAAAACTGTCAAACAACCATTAACCAGAAACACCAAAAATATTACTTAATTTAGACCAGGGGCAAAGACTCAAAAAAGGTAAAGAAAGGCGTTTTTACCTCAAAAGATGGGGGGGTTAGAGGCTTGCTTTCTTAAGGGCGTACATACTTCCGATGAAGAATGCAACGCCAAAACCTAAGAGAGCCACTAAAGATACCCAGGGGAAAGCGTCACCTAACGCCGCCGCCCGCAAGCACACACTTGACTGGGTTAAAGGTAGGGCAGATAACACTATTTTTGCTGCGTCTGGCAGCTGGCTTAATGAAAAGAATGTGCCGCATAGGAAAGTCATTGGCAGAATCACTAAATTGCTGAAGGTGTTCATGTTTTGGTGGCTGTTTATTACTAAGGCAACGAGGACGCCGAAGAGTGCAAAGACGAAGCAGGATGAGAGCATTGTAGCAAGGAATAATGGACTTATTAGTAGTGTTGGCGAGAGCAGTAGGCCGACGGCTAATATGGCTGAGGCGCTTAGAAGGCCTCTTAGGGTGCCGATTAATGTTTTGCCAAGTATGATTGAGTATGGTCGTATTGGGGACATTAAGAGTTCGTCGAAGCTTTTGTAGAATAAGCGGTCTACTTGGAGTTTTGAAGCGGCACCGTTGAAACTGGCTGAGAAAGAGGTTAAAGCGACGATACCTGGCACGACAAAGGCAAGGTAACTGACTTCGCCCACGTTTACGTCTCTACCTAAACCGTAGCCAAACGCTACCAGATACAATAACGGCAAAACAAGGCTGCTGACAACGGTTGAACGCCAGTGACGCCGCATATTACGCAAATCAACCCAAAAAACGGAGTAAATGTCACTTAACACGTTCATTAGGCGCCACCTACCTTCTCGCCCGTCTGCTCTACGAAGACGTCTTCCAAGTTTGTTTCTCGTATGATTATGGTTTTTGCGTCAGCTGATAGAGTTTGAACATGCCTTGTTGCTTCTGTCCTGTCAGGGAAGTATTGGTAACGGGTTTCTTTGTTGTCAACTAGGGTTTCTACAGTGATTTGGCCTAGCTTTTTCCTTAATTCTTGAGGGGTGTCTAAAGCGATTAGTTTGCCATGATGCATTATTCCCACCCGTTTGCATAGTGCTTCGGCTTCTTCAATGTAGTGGGTTGTTAGGAAAACTGTTGTGCCATCAGAATTTAGGCGGCGTATTAAATCCCAAAGTTTTCGGCGCGCTTGCGGGTCCAAACCTACGGTTGGCTCATCCAAAAACAGGACTGAAGGCTCATGGAGCAGACTACAGATGATTGCGGCTTTTTTCTTCATTCCGCCAGATAGGGTGTCAACCATTTTGTCAGCGTAATCGGTTAGTTCTACATAGTTTAGCAGTTCAGTAATTCGTTTTTTACGGCTTGATGATTCTATTCGGTGAAGTCGAGCATGGAATTCCATGTTTTCTTTAACGGTTAAATCACGGTCTAAACTTATGTGCTGCTGCACAATGCCGATTACTTCTTTAACTTTTTCAGGCTCTTTAACCACGTCATAACCGCTTACTAACGCTTTTCCGGAAGTCGGTTTAGTCAGGGTAGTTAAAACGCGGATTGTTGTGGTTTTTCCTGCACCGTTAGGACCTAAAAAACCGAAAATTTCGCCTTTACAAACCGACAAATCAAGGTCGTTTATGGCTTTTACGTTAGCATACTGTTTTGTTAATTTTTCTGTAACTATGAAATCTTGCATTCATATGCTCCCTTGTTAATTGTCATGTTTTTTGAGCGCTTCGGTAACAGCGGTTTTGGCTGCTACACCAATCAACTCACCTATTTTTGTGTGCCCGCCAGTGTGGTGAATGATGCTTCTTGAGTCTGTTCCTGAAACTACAACCATGCTATCGGTTCCCGTGCCGGTTGCTTGAATTAACGGAGAGCTTGAACTCTTGTAATCAAGGTCTTGAAGCGCGGCAGTTTTAGCTTCAGTAGCAGTAATAATAGCTCGAGCCATAGCCCCTTCGGTTAAAACAATATTGGTTAACAAAATGATATTAATTGTTCCTAACGCCATTTCAAATTCGTCATTTTTTTCAACCCAATTGCCCACGTCGACCCCTGTTCGAAGAGCATTATTCCTTGCCCCAGCAGTCGCTATACAGCAAACGTGATAGTCACCAAAGGATTTTTCGGAGAAAGCCAGTTTTTCCATATTTACTCCTGTGCTCATCATTGTATATTCTGATGAGTTGATTCCTAAGGTTAAAGGCAGGGTTTTTTGGAATTTTTGGTATCCTTTTATCGTCATTACCTCTTTGGATAACCCTAAAGGAACAAAAGTGTTAGCTACATGGTTGACTTTTTTTAGACCATCAAGGGTTGAGAGTGCTTTACGTTTCTCCACAAAAGAGACAAGTAAAGTATTCAATTCCACATCGTCGTAAGAGTGGTAAACTACTTTTACGTCTAAAGGATCTAACTCTAGTTTAAGCCGTTTTTCTTTGAATTTTGTTAAATCATACTTCATTTTTTTCTCCTCAGTTTGTTATTTTTCGTTTGATTCTTCAAGCAAACCTTCAACTTCTAAACAGATTTTTTGAAGCTCCCGCTTCATCTCTTCAGAAGCCTGCCACAAGTTACGTTCAACAGCTTCTAAGAGCCGTTCAACCATGTTTTGAAGTGCATACGGGTTAACCTCTTTGAGCCACTCTTGCATTTTTTTATCTAAAACGTACTTGTTAGCCATGCTTTCCCACATCCAATCCTCAACAACCTCAACCGTCGCGTCCCAACCCAAAACATTGTCCAAAGTTTTAGACAGGTCAGCGGCGCCTTGGTAACCATGTTTTTTCATGCTTTCAATGTACTTGGGATTGAGAAGTCGTGAACGGAAAACGTGGCAGGTTTCTTCTACTGTGCTTCTAATTTTCACTCTTTGTGGGTCAGAACTGTCGCCGCAGTAGGAACGAGGTGCTTTGCCGCCAGTGACTTTTACCGCAGTAATCATGCCGCCGTGAGCATCATACCAGTCGTCACCATCCAAAATGTCGTATTCACGTGAATCTTGATTCTTTACAGTGACATTGATTTTGCTTAGGCACCGTTTGAACTGTTCAGGTACTTGGCGTCCGTAGGTTTTTCGGGTGTAGACGTAGCTGCCCCAGTTGATGTAGATGTCGCTGAGGTCTTTTTGGTCCTTCCAGTTTTTCGAATCAACTGCTTCGCTAACGCCGCAACCGTAAGCTCCGGGTTGGTCACCGAAAACGCGGTAAAGCGCTTCCTCACGAGCTTCTTTAGGGTTTGCGCCTTTTGCAGTTTGTTCAGTAACTTGGGTTTCTACGTGTTTAGCGATGAAGTTTTTGTCTGGTGACTCTTGTAAACCTGCAATTAGGCTGACTGCTTCGTCGAGTAGGTTAACGACATTTGGGAATGTGTCTCGGAATAATCCGCTTATGCGCATTGTGACGTCGATACGGGGTCTTTTGAGTTCTTCAAGAGGTATGGCTTGGATGCCGATGACTCTACCGCTGGAGCGTTCCCAAACGGGTTTTACACCCATTAGGTAGAGTATTTCTGCGATGTCATCGCCTTTGGTTTTCATTATGTCTGTTGCCCAAATGATTATTCCAACGCTTTCAGGGTATTTGCCCTCTTCTTTTAGGTAACGTTCAAGCAACCCATCGGCCAGCGCCATGCCGACTTTCCATGAAGCAGTTGTTGGAACGGTTCTTGGGTCTACAGAGTAAAAGTTTCTGCCAGTCGGCAAAAGGTCAGCCATGCCCCTTGTGATGGATCCTGAAGGTCCAGATGGAACGTAACCTGCAGAACAACCTGAAAGAGTGTTTGTTAACTCGTCAGTGGTGGCGGCTAATGCTGGTGCAAGAAACTTAACTATGTATGATAAGACACTGTGAATTTTGGAGTTGTCTTCTCCGAGTGCTTCCGTTAGTATTTTTGTGATGGCTTGCTCCTTGAAATCGTGGGCATGCAGTTTCTGTATGAGTTCAAGCGAAATCGCGTAGAGTTCTTTGAGGCGGTCACCGTTGGTTTTGCCGTCACTGCCAAGTTTGCCTCGATGCGCCAGCAAGTCTTCGTAGTCTAAACCTTTGAATTGTGCAAGAGATTCACGCAGGGAAGGCACATCACCGTTGCTTAAACGGGTTAAAGTGACTAAAAACTCATCCAAACGCTCGCCTTTTGGCGCTTCTCCCAGAATGTGCATGCCATCACGGATTTGAGCATCAGCTAACTCGTTAATGTAACCATGCAATTTTTCAAGGAAATCGTCAAAATCTGCAAAAGCTGCGTCTTGGGTGACGTGAAGGTCTTGGTCTAGTTTTGCTTGGGCAACGTTTTCCCAGATAAGGTTGCGGTATATGGACAGTTTGTCTTGGTCAACGGTTTTTGCGTGGTAATATTCTTGGAGTTGGACTTCAAGTTTTGCTATTTCCTCGTAGGCGTCAGCGTTATGCATGACGGGAACCAAGTATTCTATGATGCAGCAGTAGCTTCTCCGTTTAGCTTCCGTGCCTTCGCCGGGGTTAGTAATTACGTAGGGGTAAATGTTTGGTAAATCGGCAATAGCTATGTCTGGTTGGCAAGAAGGTGATAAACCAACGGATTTTCCGGGAAGCCATTCGAGTGAGCCGTGGGTGCCGATGTGCATGATTACGTTTGCTTTGAACACGTCTCGTATCCAACGGTAATAAGCGTGGTAATGGTAGGTCATGGTTATGTCGGGGCTATGGTAAAGCCTTGTTGAGGAAGTATCTAAGTTTCCACGTGGAGGCTGCATCCCGATGAAAATGTTACCGTTAATCATTCCTGCAACCAACAGTTTCCCGTCGTAAGTGAAGACTTTGCCAGGTTGTAGTCCCCAGTCCTTACCCATTTTTTCAGTTAGGTCCAAGGGTAACTCGTTAAACCATTCCGTGTACTGCTCGCCCGATATTTTGTCTAATGCTCGCTCTGAGAGTTCTTTGGGGCTGGCCCAACGGCGGTCGTTTGTTAAACCATTAATAATTACATCCATCAGTTTCTGGCTGCTTTCAGGCAACGCGTCAAGGGTGTAACCCTCATCTTTTAAGCCTTTTAGGATATTCATTACAGAAACCGAAGAATCTAAGCCAAAAGCGTGCCCAATGGTGTCGTTTCTTGGTGGATAATTGTGGAAAATAATTGCAACTTTTTTTTCGCTGTTAGCTATGTGACGCAGTTTGCCCCAGTTAATTGCTAAATGAACAAGTTTGGTTGTGCGTTCAGGCATAGGTTCATACTTGATGAATCTGGTTTTTGTTGCGGGATTTGTTTGGCAGCAGTCCATAGCGGCAATTGGCACAGTTATCAATGCTCCGTCCAACTCGGGCAAGGCAACGTTTGCAGGTATGTCCATGACGCTTAAGCCCTGTATTGATTCTTGCCACTCTTTCTCAGTGTTACAGGTCAGAATTGCTTTGATTATGGGAACATTGAGTATTTTGAGTACAGGTGGAGCTCCTGCACCAGCAAGGCAAGTGGTAAACGAGAAGGAGAACAGGCTAATAACGACGTCAACTAAGGGTTTACCGTCTTTTTTGAAGTAGTTTTCAATAACCCATTCTAAACCGTTTATGCCGAGTTTCTGGTTTTTTGAGCCACTGAAAAACACAGGCAAAACGTTGGCGCCTTGAGCTTCAATTTCGCGGATAGTACAGTCAACGAAACTCAGGTTTGCTCCTTGCCAGTGACTTTGATGAAACCACAACCCTACAGTTACCTTTTGGGGGTCTACTTTCTTTTCCAAATACTCCGTTAATGGTGGCAAGTAATCTTTGAAGTCAGGGTGGTAGATACCTTCCCAGGTTGGTTTTGTTGGCGGCTCAAAACTGTAGTTAGCGACTGTAAAACGGTTAGCTAAATAATACATTAGGTTTTCGAAGTTCTTTTTTCCGCCATAGTTAAGGTAGAAAAAGATTTTTTGGCGATCCTCTGCTTGCACAGTGGAGTATTTGTTGTAGTCTTTAGCTCCAAAAAACGAAGATGAAACCATAAGGGGAACATTGGCTGGTCTTATTGCTTCAACCAACTTGTCCATGTCAGGCAAGTCACCCATCAAATGTATGATAACTACGTGAGCAGTTTTGGAAAACTGGATAAAATCGTCTAAGGTGCCAAAGTCACGAAAGTCACCCCCTGTTCGAAGGCGCAATTCGATGGCGTTGGGGGTTTTTTCGTTTATTTTTTTGGCTGCCTCTATGGCAGGCATGGCATCTGTGGGAATTGTTGTGACTAATGCTATTTTTGTAGGATTCATTGTTGTTTTTTCTCCGTTAATCTGTACTGATAAATGGGGACTGTTTGGGAAGGAAAGTGTCAGTTAAAATGGGAGTGATTTGGGGTTTACCGATAATTGAACTGGTTACTTTAGCTTTGATTCCATAAACAGCTTCAATATTTTCTTCAGTTAACACTTCCTCTGGAGTGCCAACTGCGTAAATGCAGCCTTTTTTTAGCATGAGAAGGCGGTCAGAAAAGCGGCTTGCCAAATTCAAGTCATGAAGTGTAACGATGACTGAGCGTTCTTTGCTTTGTGAGAGGTTTTTGAGTAGGCACAAGATTTCGAGTTGATGTTTAATATCCAACGAACTTGTTGGTTCGTCGAGGAGCATGAGTTTTGGTTGTTGGGCAAGCGCTCTGGCAATGATAACTTTTTGTTGTTCACCACCGCTCAGTTCGTTGAACAGGCGCATGGCTAAGTGTCCGATTCCCAAAAAATCAAGCATTTTTACGACGATTTCGCTGTCACGGTTACTTATGCTCCAGTGAATGTAGGGTTTTCTACCCATCATAACAACATCAAAAACGGTGAATGGAAAAGTGCTTGAGGAACTTTGAGGGACGTAACCCATGAGTTTGGATAATTCTTTGACGTTTAACTCGTTTAGGTCTGTGTCGTCAATCATGATGGTGTTTTGTTGGGTTTTCAGTATTCTGTTGATGCATTTGAGGAGGGTACTTTTTCCGGAACCGTTAGGGCCAACTATGCTTAGCATTTCGCCAAGACCAACTTCAAGGTCTACATCTTTTAGGACTTGAACGCCAGTGTAGTTGAATGAAAGATTGTTTATGGAGAGTCTCATCTGAAGCTTTGCCTCCTCTTGTTAACAAGCAAGTAAATGAAGAATGGTACACCAAGAAGTGAAGTTACTATACCCACTGGGAGCTCTGTTGGCATAAGGATTAATCGACCAACTGTGTCAGCCGCAAGAAGCGTTAATGAACCTACAAGCATACTGCACGGAATCAGGTAACGGTGGTCATTACCGATAAGCATACGGGCAATGTGAGGTGCAACTAAATCAACAAAACCGATGATGCCAGTGAAGGCAATAATGCTTGCAGTTGCAAGAGTTTCAAGAACCATGTTTATACTTAGAACCCGTTTAGAGTTAACACCCAAACTAGTGGCGACGTCTTCGCCCATGCTCATGATGTTAATGTTCCACGATTGAAGTATCATTAAAAACATTGTAACTCCAACTATAGGCAGACAGATTAGGATGTTATCCCAGTTTGCAGTGTGCAATCCGCCCATGAGCCAAAAAATTATGGCACTTCGGTTGACATCATCAGGCGCAACATACTGAATCAAAGAAAGCAAAGCTGAAAAGAGTAAACCAACCGCGACACCAGCCAGAATAACGGTTTCAGAACTCATGCCGCGGATACGTGCAATAAAGTAAACTATAACCATTGCAATTAGGCAGAAAATGAAAGCGTTACCGACAACAAGGTAGCCACCAAATAGAGATAACACGCCTACACCTAAACCTATGGCTAAAGCTGCGCCAAAACCAGCAGCAGAAGAAATACCCAAAATGTAAGAGGAAACTAGAGGGTTTCGCAGAATACCCTGCATTGTTGCGCCTGCTGCAGCTAAGCCAGCTCCAGCAACTAACGCCATAATTATTCGGGGCAAACGAATGGTCCAAATTATCGATATCTGCGTCGTTGTTCCAGGGTTGAGGTTCAGGAACGGAAAGATTTTGGCAGCTATTACACGTGCAGCCTCGGGTAAACTTGGTGAACCAGCACCAAAACTAATTGCCAAACATATTACAACAATTAAAGCTAAAAAAAGGGAGAGAATAACTATTATTTTTCGTTTCTTTCCTTTGCTGTACTGTTTTTTTACGTCAAGCATTGTAGTTGTTGTCATGGATACGCAAACGTCCCTGCGATTGGTGTTCCAAAGAATTGTTCATTCAGTTCCTGGTTAACGGCGGCTGGATCGATATCGGCGAACAGGCTTGGCTGCATCCATTTTGCCCAGTAAAGGTAACCAACAACACTGCGGACACCGCTTCTGGCATAAAAGTCACAAATGTAGACTCTACCGTTTTTGACAGCGTCAACGTCTTGAAGAGTAGCTCTACCGAGTATGTCATTTTTAGCTGCAATAAAGTCATTAATGTCATGGGATGGACTGGCGATTAATGCTATAATTACTGAAGGATTCTGTTCTAACACAAATTCTGGACTTAGTATTGGCGAGTAAACGGTTTGGTTTTCTGCAATATTAATTCCGCCGCCTTGATAAACGGTTTGAGTGACAAATGTTTGATATGGGTAACCGTACCATTCAAGGAAGACTTTTACTTGCTGTTCAGGTTCCAGGGTGTAGATGCGGTCTTTTACAAGTTTGTTGTAGCTTTGTGCCCAGTTAACGTATTTGGTTACTTCATCTTGGTGGCCAACTATTGCTGTTAGGTTTTGCATTAAGCCGCAAGTGAAGTCGATTGTTGTTGGGGAAGCATAGAGTTCATCTTTGGTCATTTCAGACGGGTTTACTGGTTCAGGAGTAGTTGTGTCAACAATGTAAACGGGTATACCTGCATCTTTTAGTTGTTGATAAGCTGTTGGGTTGTAGGGCAGCATTGAACTGGCAAAAATTATGTCAGGGGCAAGTTCGATTGTTGCTTCAACGTTTGGCGCGTAATCGTTATCGCCAAGGGCTGTAACGTTCTGAATCGAAGGAGGCATTGTACAGCTTGTTGTACGTCCAACTATCAGGTTTTGAACGCCCATAGCACACAAAATCTCAGTTACTCCACCGTCAAGACTTACGATTCGTTTTACAGGCAAAGAAATGTTCATAGTGTTTCCAGCACCATCAGTTACTGTCACGCTTGTTGGACTAGGAGTCGGAGTAGGTATCGGTGTTGAGGTTGGGGTTGCTGTTGGAGTAGCAGTAGAAGTTGGAGTAGTGGTTGCTGTAGGTGTAGAAGTCGCTTGGGGAGTGCTTGTTGGAGAAGCTGTTGAACTAGGCGACGGAGTTGGAGAACCAGATATGAAAAGGTTGTATGTGCCGTAAGCTAAAGCGGATGCTAAAACAAGGATTAAGACAACTGCAACGAGTGAAGATCTTTTATTCATTTTTTCACCTCTTTAATCGTTATTGTTGATTATGCCAGGACTGTGAAACAATTGATGCTTAACCGCCGACACAATGGGGGTAGCGCTTAATTCTTCCAAACGCAAGTATCGCCCATTCATTTCGGTGGACACCTGCTTGACTAAACCAAAAGGCAAAAAGCACTGCTCCGTATCCAAAGCTATTGACGGAATATTTTTGGACGCGATTTCTCGAGCTACATTTTTAGCTTCCTCGACAGGGTCACCGCCGTTCAAGGGAACATTAGCGCGTCCATCGGAAACCAGAACCAACAACGGAACCGCTTCACGGTCTCGCCGCATGCAGTCTTTGATGGTTTCCATTCCAAGCTTTAACCCGTGAGCCATCGGCGTACGTCCACCTGTAGGCAACTGAGTCAAACATTTCTGAGCTAAATCTACACTGTTAGTAGGAGGCAAAACCAGCTCCGCCTTGTTTTTACGAAAAACAACCATACCCACACGGTCTCGCCGTTGATATGCATCAAGCAAAAGCGACAAAACAGCACCTTTAGTCGCAGTCATGCGTTCTTCAGCAGCCATTGAACCGCTACCATCAACAACAAACAAGATTAAATTGCCCATTTTTGTTTCACGAATTTTTTCCCGCAAATCATAATTCTCAACAAGCAAAGCGTTGCCACTGGCGGATTCTTGTCTTCTACGACTCTGAAAAGGAGCTGCCGCACGCAATGTAGCATCGAAAGCTAAGTCAGAAATTTTTCCTTTCGGAATTGTGCTAGCCACGTAACGTCCTTTTTTGGTGTCACTTAAGGTTTTGGAGCGGCGTCCTGTGCTAGTTCGGTGCATTTCGTCAAGAACTGGAGCATGAAATGGTTTTACTGTGTATGGTTGGTCTGCTTGGAAAACCTGTTCTTTTCCTGGTGATTCTTGTTGTTGTGGCGAATCGGAAGAGTTTTCGGGGTTTTCAGGTTCAGTTTCAGGCTGGGACTGACTGGTTTGCTTGTTTTGGCGCCATTTTTGGACACTGTCTTGAATTTGTTGTTGTTCAAGGTTTGGTTCTTCAAAGGGTTGACGGCGGTGACGGTGAGGAAGCACCAGTTCTGCGGCTTCTTTAATGTCTTCTTCAATTACTTCGGTGCGTCCGTTGAAGGCGGCAAGTGTGCAAGCTGTTTTGTACATTGTTATGTCTGCACGGTGACCATCAACACCCAAATCCGTACAAATTTGTGTAATCAAGTTTAGCAAATCTGAACTTAGTTGTACTTTAGGCAAAAGAGAGGTGGCGTCACGGATTTTTTGCCTCATTTGATTTTGACTTTCAAACTGGGAATCCACGAAAGAAACAGGATCATTTTCGTAAGCAACTCGACGCCTAATAATTTCCGCCCGAGCTTCCTTGTACGGAATGCCTTTAACCTCAACAGAGAGTGCGAAGCGGTCAAGAAGTTGAGGACGCAACTCGCCTTCTTCAGGATTCATGGTGCCGATTAGTATAAATTGTGAGGGATGACAAAAAGAGACGCCTTCTCGCTCCACATAGTTAACGCCCATAGCGGCTGAATCAAGCAATACATCAACCAAATGGTCATCAAGCAGGTTAACCTCATCAATGTAGAGAATGTTACGGTTAGCCTCTGCAAGAATGCCGGGTTCGAAATGTTTTTGCCCAGTTTTAATTGCTTTTTCGATATCTATGGTACCTACAAGGCGGTCTTCAGTGGCACCTACAGGCAACTCCACTACAGCGACTGAACGTTGGGTTACAGGAAGTTGTTTACCTTGTGCCGCTCTTGAAAGGCAATCATCACAGAGGTCTTTTGGCTTATTGGGGTCACAGTGAAATGGGCATCCGGCGACAGCTTGTACTTCAGGAAGTAAGTTTGCTAGGGCGCGGACGGTTATGGATTTGCCGGTTCCTTTTTCGCCTCGAAGTAGTACGCCGCCGATTTTGGGGTTAATAACATTTAGGATTAGTGCTAGTTTCATTTTTTCTTGGCCGACGATAGCGCTGAAGGGATAGATGGTTTTGTTTCTTGGGTTCACTGCGCTTTTCCTCTTACGGCTGGTTTATTTCCAATATAAAGATATAAACTTTGGTTTAAGACAAATTAATCCCAGGTTTATAAATTTTAGTTGAGTAAACAAAACCCCAATTTAACCATGATTTATGCAAAAAAGACATCACATAAAAAAGCAACAAAAACCAAAAACAACACAACAAAAAGAGTTAAAAATCAACACATTCCGATTTGCCATCCAAAGCCTTAATACGTTTACCTATGACCTTTTTGATTTGAGGGTCGTCTTCTGTTTCATCCGCTTCAACAAGAAGCTGCTTTGCAACGTTAAGGCTTTTTGCACCAAAAGTTTTTGCGAATTTACTTGAACGTTTTTCCAGCAAACGGAAGTAGCGGGGAAGAACACATACGAAGTTTAAGGGGTAATGGCTGGATTTGTCTAGGTCAATTACAACTAGTTGGATGTCGGAGTCGAGTTGTTGGTTCCCTTTTTTTATAGCACATAATTTAAGTTTCACGCTGAACCCCCACTTTTCAACCGTTAAATTGTTACCAAGAATATGTCAACTCTTGGTTCAACATTCCCACAATTTACCCTAGCTAGGAAGACAATCATATATAACTATCCATCAGAAAAACCCAAAAGACACCAAAACACCAAAAAGTCGAAATGAAAAAACCGCTTTCACTCCATCAAAAAACAGGCAAAACAAGTTTTTCAGGTTTAATCTAGACCGTTTTAGGCTAAAAAGTTAAAACCCCCACAATCGAAAAGAACAATATGGCAAACCAAAGCGCAACCTCCGTTTTCACACTCCTTGCATCACCAGTTCAGAAAGCTTTAGCAGCACTCGGGTTTACAGAACCCACTTTGCCACAGACAAAGGCGTTTCCAATAGTTTTAGCAGGTGAAAATGTGCTTCTTGTTGCGCCTACAGGAAGCGGAAAAACTGAAGCCGTAATGTTACCAGTGCTCTCAAAAATTGTTGAACAGAAAGAGAAGCCTACGGGTATAGCGGTGATTTACATTACACCTTTACGTGCGTTAAACCGCGACATGCTTAGACGTTTAACCTTCTGGGCGAAACAGCTTGACATAAGCGTTGAGGTTCGACACGGCGATACCGAAATGAAAACACGACGTAAACAAGCCAAAAGCCCGCCCCTAATGCTGGTTACTACTCCAGAAACATTGCAGGCCATTTTGCCGGGTTCACAGATGAGGCGTCACCTCAAAACTGTACAATGTGTAATTGTGGATGAGGTGCATGATTTGGCTTCAAGCAAACGTGGAGCCCAACTTTCCTTAGCACTAGAACGCTTGCAAGAGATTACAGGTAGGGATTTTCAAAGAATCGGCTTATCCGCAACCGTTGGCAACCCACAAGAAATCGCCAAATACATTGCGGGAACTAACCGAAAAATCAGTGTAATCCAAGCTTTACCCGAAAAAAGTTACAACTACACTGTTGAGAACCCCTCACCGGTTGAAACAGATTATGATGTTGCAGGAAAACTCGAAACATCCCCAGAAGCAGCTGCAAGAATCCGTAGAATACTCGAACTAATTGACTCACACAAGTCAACGCTGCTTTTTGTTAACAGCCGCACTCTTGCCGAAGCGTTAGGTCACAAGTTCATGCTTCTGCATCGCGACGACATCGCCGTTCACCATGGCTCGATTTCTAAGGAGGAGCGGGTTGCCGTTGAGGACGCGTTTAAGTCAGGGCAGTTGAAGGCGATTATTTGCACAAGCACCTTGGAGTTAGGCATTGACGTTGGCAGTGTTGATTTGGTTATTCAGTACATGTCGCCAAGGCAGGTTAGCAGTCTTATTCAGCGGGTGGGCAGAAGCGGACACAGCCTTTCAAAGCAGTCAAAGGGCATTATTGTTACAGTTTACCCTGACGACATGTTGGAAGCTTTAGGTAGCGTTAAAAATGCCCATAAAGGTTTGATTGAACCGGTTTTGATGCATGAAAAAGCATTGGACGTGTTGGCGCATCAAATCTGCGGGTTACTAATGGATGAGCAGCCCGTAAAGGTCTCAGAACTTTTGCGGCTAATCCACCGTTCCCACCTGTACCGTAACGTTCAGAAACGGGAGTTTTTGGACCTGCTACACTTTTTAGACAGCCTAAACCAATTAAGAATCAACGAAGACGACACAGTTTTGACCAAAACCCGAAAAACCCGCGAATACTACTACAACAACCTATCTATGATACCAGACGAACGCCGCTACCCAGTCATCAACATTTTAAGCGACCGCAAAATCGGCACCTTAGGCGACGAATTCATGGCACTCCACGCGCGAGTGGGCTTGAATTTTATTATGAAGGGCAAAGTGTGGCGAATTGTGCAGATAGAGGAAGAAACAGGAACGGTTCACGTGGTGCCTTCTGAAGACCCAATGGCTTCGGTACCGGGTTGGGATGGAGAAATCCTGCCTGTGCCGTTTGAGCTTGCACAACAAACAGGCTTAAACCGCCAAAAAATCGCCGACACCCTAAAAAATGCAGGCAACATGGAAGCTGCATCGGAAGTTTTAGCCAAAGAATTGGGGTCAGACAAAGCCAGCATGCAAAACGCCATCGCCGAAGTGGAAGAGCACATCAAACAAGGCGCCCCGTTGCCTACAGCAGACCATATTGTGATTGAGGTTTATGACAGGTACCTTGTAGTTCATGCATGTTTCGGCGAATTGGTTAACAAGACCTTGGGAGGTATTTTCGATACGGTTCTTTCGGAGCGGGAAGTTATTAGTGGCTGGTGGACGGACGGTTACCGCATCCTAATTGAGGCGCCTCGCAAGTTCAACAAGGCGGAAATTGCCGAGCTGCCCCAGACGCTTTTTGGGTTAAGCGATGAGCAGGTGGATTACGCGTTTGAGAAGTATTTGGCTGCCAAGTTCCCGTTCGGTTATAAGATGAAGTTTGTTGCGGAACGTTTCGGTGTTTTGCCAAGGGGTAAAACGATGAGTTACCAGCGGCAAGCCGAACTCAAAGCGCGATTTGATAATACACCAGTTTACCGTGAAACCATCAGGGAAGCCATGATGGAAAAAGTCGACCTGGAACACGCCAAACAGGTAATGCGCGACGTTAAAGAGGGAAAAATCAAGGTTTCAACCCTAATTGACTACGAAAAACCCACGCCCCTTGCTTACCACATGTTGTCAAAGTTTGCCGACGTAACCGAACTCATGGCGCCCGAACGTGTAATCGTCAACAACATAGACACACTCAAAATGGCAATAGACGCACGAGAAACCACACTCATGTGCATAAAATGCGGCCAATGGAGCAAAAACCAAAAAATCAAGGAACTGCCAGACCAGCCAGAATGCGGAAACTGCGGCTCAAACCTGCTTGCACCCCTGTACCGAAGCCAAGACGAAGCCCACCTGCGAGACGCACTGCAACGGAGACGGGAAAATAAAGAATTGACTCCTGAAGAGCTTAAAGAGCTTAGCCAAGCTCGGCGCAAGGCCGATTTGGTTTTGAGTTACGGCAAAGACGCAGTTCGAGCACTACAGGTTAAAGGCGTCGGCCCCGAGACGGCGTCGCGGATTTTGGGCAAGATGCACCCTGAAGCCGACAAGTTCTACCTTGACCTCTTAAAGGCCAAGATTCAGTTTCTGCGTACACATGAATTTTGGGATAAGTAGAACCCTTTTTAGGATGTTTTTGGTTTATCGGTTTTTTATGGTTTAAATAAAGTAAACATATTGCCATGCTGCCGATTGATATGCCAGATAATGCCAGAAACGTTGTTGTCGGAAAGATTTCGTTTTGTTTAGGTCCAGATGTTGGGGTTTCAGTTGATGGAGCAAAGTAGTGGTTGGGATGTTTGTTCTTGAAGACGGTAGTTCATTAACTATTAGGCTGATATCTACAGGTTTCATAAGCGGAAAATTGTCGCTCCCGCAAACAATTTCTGAAGGGTCTTGACCATGAGCATAGAATGCAGTTTTCATTATGTATTGTGTGTCACCAATACCGTCACCGTTTGAATCTGTACCGTTATAGTTGCTCCAATAGTTGCCTTCTGTACCGTTGTCCCAAATGTTGCTTGAAACAGTCAGGTCTGGATAGTTATCACATAATACGGGGTCGGCATAGTTGTCATAAACACAGAGGTTCCATGTGTTCTTGTTTACTATGCTGTTGAGGTAGACTCTGTTGTTAAAGGAACCCCATAAGTTGAAGCTGCGTAACGAGTCTTCGATTAAATTAGCGCTGATTATATTGTTAGATGAAAACCTAAATCTAAAACTTGAACTAAACCCCGAAATCTCATTGTTACTGATGACATTGTCTGTGCAGTTTAAAAGGCTGATGCCGCTGTAACCGCGCGAGTCAGACCAAACCTTGTTATGTGATACTACATTATTTGTTGAAAAAAACCTATAGAGGGGTAGGCAAAAACAACGCGTTTCCAACCCCCTAAATGTTGTTTTGTGGTTGATTCTTTACAGTCACGTATGTTAATTATCAAGGCTTTCCGCTATTTGCTGAGGTGAAGTATGTGGAATCGGAATCAATTAACATTACCGACCGGCAAGCAACGGACATATGCGAAAATGTTGGTCAAACCCTTATTGGGCAACTTGATAACCAAAACGTTTGGAACAATGTAGAAGCTGAACTTGCTGATTTCCTAAAAAGCAAAAACATCAACCTAAACGCCTCAGACTTAATTGACAGGCTTGACTGGTCAGTGCGGGTTACCCTCAAAAAATAGGCGCGCCCTTTCTTGTTTTTTCGCTTGGAGGTATATAATTGTCTGACGAGAGTAAACGAGGTTACATAACGGTTGAAATCAAAAAAAAAAGAAGCGGTAAATCTTTGAAGAAGGCGGTCACCGAGTTGATGTTCCACCAGATGTGAGTAAAGAAGACAAGAAAGCATTGGAGCAGACAGGGGACGAAGCTACTTCCGGTTGGTAAATCTGAATTTCAGAGTTTTAGTTGTTCTGCTAATTTCAACAACATTTTATTGATTTAATTTTTTATTATTTTTGAATCAAAATTAAAAATTTTCGATTTTTATTTGGCGTATGTGGCAAATCTTTTATTCTTAATCCGCTGTAGGAATATACAAGAGGCTGGTGTTTCTATAAAATGGAAGAAGACATAATCGAAATTGGGTATGTAGCACATTTTTTCTCAAAAATTAGTGTCGCGGTTGTTAACTTGAAACTTCCTTTGTCAGTGGGTGACCACATATCCATCAAGGGTCCAATAACGGATTTCGATCAACAAGTAGATTCAATCCAAATAGAACGAAAAAATATTTCACGTGCTCAAGCTGGACAAAGCATAGGGTTAAAACTTTCACAACAAGCCAGAGAACGCGATGTAATTTACAAAAAACTATAACCCCTTTCATTAAAGCTCTTGAGTCTTGCTAAATTTCTAATGTGTATTCTGCTTTCATAAAACCCTTTTAGTAAAACCGGCTTTATGAGTGTAAACTGAAAAATTGCGGGTTAACTTTCGGTGAAATGCATGCAAACAACAACTGCTGAACTTGCAGTGGACAATTTTCTTTCTTTGCTGAATTTCATCGCGGACCCTGCAATAATACTTGACGAAAAAGGCAACTTTTTGTTGATGAATACAGCTTTTGAAAAAATCAGCGGCTTCAAAAATGACGAGTGCACCGGCAAAAACTCGCTTGATACTGACAATTTAACTCCTGAAAATATCGAGTTGATAAAAGAAAACCGGAAAAAAAGAATCCTTGGCGAAAATGTGGGACCTTTTGAAATAGGTATAAGAACGTCTGATAACACGCAAAAATTTTTTGAATTAAACGCTACAAGAATTAATTTGTTCGGTTATCAACCAGCATTAATTGTTCTTTTTAGAGATGTAACTAACAGGAAACTTGTTGAACAGAAACTAAAGAAGAACACTCAAAGACTGGCTGCTTTGGTTAACGCGAAGGTAAGAGAAATCAAAGATAATGCAGAGAAAATTAGAATAATTTTTAACGCTTCACCTGACGCTATAGCTTTTATTGAACCAAATGGTTGCTTGTTAGATTATAATGCTGCTGCTCTGAAAATGTTTGGGTACTCATCCAGAGAAGCTAAAAACCTAAATGTGTATTCATTAATTCCGGAAAAAGAACAAAAAAGAATTGCTTTAGTTTTTGAGAATTTAGCCAAATCAGGCACGCTTAAACCAGAAAGATACAATTTATTAAAAAAATCTGGACAAGAGTTTCCAGTAGAAATCTCAGCAAGTGTTGTCAAAGATCCTACTGGTCAATTAATTGGTTATGTGGTTAACGCTAAAGACGTTTCTGAACGTAAAAAGCTTGAAGAAGATTTAATTGCAAGTGAAGAAAAATTTCGTGCAATAGCAACAACTGCAATTAACGCCGTAATTTTAGTTGATGATGATGACAGAATTGTTTATTGGAACCCTTCAGCTGAAAGAATGTTTGGTTACACTGTAGACGAAGTTACTGGAAAAGAATTAACGAGCTTGATTGTTCCACCTGCTAATCACATAAATCATAAAATGGGTCTTAAACAACTGGCTCAACACGAAAAAAATATTCATAGAACCCTTGAAGTTCAAGCTGTTAGGAAAAATAAAACTGTTTTTCCAGCTGAATTATCCGCAACAAATCTACACCTTAACGATAGGCGATATGTTGTAGGGATTGTACAGGATCTTTCTGAACGTAAAAAAATTGAAGAAGCCATAAAGCAGGAAAGGGACTTACTTGAAACCGTTACCGAAAACATTGATGCTGGTCTTGCGATAATCAACAGAGATTATCGGATATTGTGGGCAAACAAGCTGATGCGGAACATTAAAGGTACTGGTATTCAAAACCTGCTTTGCTACACAGTGTTCAATGACCAAACAGAAGTGTGTGAAAATTGTGGGGTTCAAAAGATCTTCGAAAACCAACAACCAGTTGACCGTCACGATTACTACTTTATCAACAAGAAAGGCGAGCGAAGATGCACTGAACTTATTGTCACGCCGATTAAGGATAAAGAAGGAAACATAATTGCTGCATTAGAGTTAGCTGTAGATGTAACTGAAAAAAGGCGACTTGAAAGTCAACATTCAACAAAATTGGAACGATTAGTTGAGGCAAGAACAAAGCAGCTAAAAGAGACACAAGAAAAACTGGTAAACACCGAAAGACTTGCCGCTATCGGTCAATTGGCAGCGATGGTTGGTCATGACTTGCGTAACCCCTTAACAGGCATGAAAGCTGCAACTTACTATTTGAAAAGCAAAATAAGGTCTGAACTTAATCCTAAAACTAAAGAAATGCTTGATTTAATCGATAACTGCATTGATCAATCGAACAAAATCGTCAATGACTTGCTGGAATACTCAAGAAACGTCAAGGTCGAGTTAACCGAGAACAGCCCAGCAATCTTCATCACATACGCGTTTTCAACAATTAAAGTTCCAAAAAACATCAAAGTCACCCATCACGCCACAGACAATGCACCGGTAAAGTTTGACTCAGCAAAAATGCTTCGAGTATTCCTAAACATCATCAAGAACGCTTTTGACGCAATGCCAAAAGGTGGAAACCTAACAATAGTAAGCAAGCAAACCAGCAAAAACTGGGTTGTCTCCTTCACTGATTCTGGGGAAGGCATGGCTGAAGAAACACTGAAAAAACTCGGTGACCCACTGTTCACTACAAAAGCTAAGGGTATGGGTTTTGGGATACCGATATGCAAAAGAATTGTAGAAGCTCACGGCGGTAAACTTTTAATCGACAGCACACTTGGACAGGGAACAACTGTAACAGTTAAAATTCCCCTTAACATAGAACCAGCTCAGCCTAACCAAATGTGATGTCCAAAAAAGGGTTTATTTTACGGGATGATTTCTGCACCGTTGTACTTGATGAAGTCAAAATCTGTCAGGCGGATTTTTCCTTGAGCCATCAGTTGTTTTATGCGTGGAACCTCTGCAGCTACATCATTTATCAAAGCTTTGACTGTGTTGCAGACTTCTTTGTAAGCGTTCACAGTCCACCGTTGGGTAACGTTTGCGTAGTAGCATCTGCCTCCGCACATGTTTAATATTTCACATTCAGAGCAGGGCGGCTGGTTTACGAACACTTTCTCGAGTTTAAGTGGGTGTGAATTAGTTATATGGCCCATGTAATGTTGGGTCATTCCCCACATTGTTGGGCAAGCAAGAATGTACCCGTCTGTTTGGATTGCATAGTTTATCCATCCGCCACCGCAACGTAGAAAATTCACTTTTTCATCATGTAACAAAGAGTATGCTATGCCCAAAATCGGGTAAAGCTTTAGAACTTGACCTTTTTGCTCCATAGTGTCAACCCAAAACTTGACAAGTGCCTTAACGCCTGGAATGTAGTTGGTTTCTGACCATTGTTTGAAGTTGCGTCTCTGGTAATCGTTGCCCCAGAAACCAGCGTTAAGTTGCCAATGGATTGAAGTGAATGGGAACTCTGGGTTTTCAAGTAGCCAGCGGATTTGTTTGTAAATGTCTGTTTGCTCCATCACCGTGACTCGTGCGATTAATTCGCCTTTGTAACCGTTTTGTTTGATTAGTTTTAAGTTGTCTATGACTTTGCGGAATGTGCCTTTTCCGCGATAATAATCAGTCAAGGCTTCTTCGCCGTCAACTGAAACCAGCAAGGTGTGGAATCGGTTGACGTATTTGGGTTCCAACTTGTCAAGAAGCAACCCGTTAGTTTGCATCATATACATTTTAGGCTCGATGTTATCCATGATTTGCCTAAGTGAATCCATCTGCATCAAAGGTTCACCACCATAAAATGTTAAGACACAGTCCGGGTCTTTGCTACAGAAGTCTTTGAGCTTTTGTATGTCGTAGGTGATTTTTCTAGGTAATGAATAGTCGACAGTTAAGTCGTCACTGAAATCTTCGTCAAAATCGTCAAGAGATTCGCCGAAACAGTACTTGCATTGAAGGTTGCAGTCGGTCGTGAGCAACACGTGAAAGAACATGCCAAGCCAATACGCTACGGCTGCTTAATAGTATTGTTCTGCTAATTTCTGGGCTTCTTCGTACTCTTTGGAATTTTCTTCTTCTACAGGTTCTGGTTCTTCTTTCTTTTCAGTTTTAGTTTTTTCTTTATGTTGGGTTTTGTTTGCTTCTTTTTCAGCTATTTTTTGAGCTTTATCCAGATAACTCTTAAGGTCTCTATCTTTCATTGCTTTTTCAGGTAAAGTCTCGGTTGCATAAAGCAAGGGTACGATTGCCAAGAACAAGAAGAATGTAGCTAGAGAAAATGATGTGCTAATTGGGATTGATTTTACTATTGGATGAATTAGCATTTCTATCATTCCTGAAAACAGGAAGGGTAAACTTCCAATAAGGTAGTATTTTTCGCGTACCTTTTCTTCAGATAAATCGCCCCATAAAACAAATATAAATGTGACAAAAAGTATGCCCCATGCAAGTCCATCGAAAAGCACGTACAGATAAGGTGCTATATCGTTAGTGGGACCACTTGAGAAAAAGCTTAGAAACGCGTAAGCTAACCCTAAAAGAACAAAACCAAGAATACCTGTGATTTTTCGTCCTTTTAGATCACAGAGTACACCACCGATGAATGCTGCTATACTGTTGATTAAAGTTGTTATAACTACCATGTTGTTAAATTCTGGACCAAAATAAACCTCGACGATAGGTGCTTCAATAAAGTTTACTAAAGTGAAAAGGAACCATGGTACGAAATAAAGGATAAACGTTCTTTCTCTTACAATGGCTTTGAGTGAAGTTCTTGTTTTTTCTTGCGAAATTTTTTGTAGTGGCGCGTAGCCAATTAATCCTATTAAACCAAGGACCCGCCAGATTGCAAGTATAGTGAACTGGTAGTCTGAACCAGCAGAGTAAGTAAAGAAAATAATTGTGGCGCTAACCAATTGAATAACAAAAAACATTACAGCTGCGGCTTTTCCACGTTTTACAATTTTGGTTTTATCCGCAAAGAAAGCAAAACAAGTGGGAATCCCTAATCCTGTGGTTGCTCCCAGAAATAGGGCGGTTAACATTAAACTTGATGAACCTTCGGTAACAGCAAAGGAGAACAGTATACTGGCTATTGCTCCTAAAAGAATCCACAATGCTAAGAATCTTTTTTCTTTAAGAACGTTACAAAGTACTGTAGCGCCTACAGCAGCTGAAGCTATTAGGCCACCAAAGTATGCACCTGGAATTATCAGGGTTTCAGTTAATGAGTATGTGCTAACAAAATCTCCGATAATAAGCATGGTGAGACTAAACCATGATATGCTGTTTGCAACCAGAAAAAGTACTGGCCAATCATTGATTTTTGTCTTGCACATCTGAAGCATAGTATAGCAAACATACCCTATAACCTTATGAATCTAAAATACGTATTTTTAGCATACTTTTTATCACTTGTATGCCTGTAGTACAACAAAGCTTATATTGTGTCTTTGTTCTACAGATATACAGGTGAAAGGGATGAAGGCAACGAAAGAAGTGAGAAAGAAACCAGTTCGTTTCTCTATCTAAAACCTATAAATTTTCAAGCAATGAAGCGGCTAAATTGTTTAAGTCGTTTCGTGCTTGAATTCCCTTTATACTTTCTGTTAACTCTTTTATTTCAGAAACAATTTTTGTCAAGTAACTTTTGAGTTCTTGTGCTTCTTTTGTGTTATCAAGAATTTCAATTACTGAATTGCAATCGTCTTGGGTAATTTTTTCTTTTAACAAGATTTTTTTGATTTTTCCCTTAGCAGCCCTGTTTTGAATAGCATAAAGCAAGGGCAGAGGTAAACATTCATTCTTAACCCTGTTAGACAACTCGTCAGTCTCAAACATGTCAACATATTCTGCCCTAATCACCAGTAAAACCCCCAAGTTTCGTCCAAGCTTGCTCAAAGCTTGGACTTCTTTCGGCGAGCCTCCACCATATATGGCGCCGATTTTCATGCGGCCATCAATATCTGCCGCTTTACGTGTCAATACCTCCAGGTATGTCTCAGGAGATACATTCCATTTTTTGGCTTTCAATAGTGCTTCTGTAATATGTGCATCAACAACTTCATGCAAAAAACTGTGAGCAGCATCTACAATTTGCTGTCTGCTCTCTTTAGGCATATCTTCTGTTGCCTTATTTAGTTGGCTAAAACCCTTAACCATAAAGGCGTCGCCCAAAAGCAAAGCGGCTTCTTTTCCAAGCCTACCAAAAACTGTTTTGACATTCTTTTTAGCAGTTGAACCATCAATAATGTCATCATGAATATCCATTGTAGCATCAATAAGCAGCAATGCCGTCTGAAGAGGAACAGCTCCCTCTGGTTTTCCACCTACAGCTTCAAATGCCAACGCCAACGTGCCTGGTCTGGTGCTGTCGTTCCACCGTGACGTGTACTGTTCAATTGTTTGGTTAACTCTTTCTTCAGTGAATTTGTCTTCCAAAATCAACTGTTTCGCGGCGTCAATGGCTTTTTCGCTTTTCTGGTTCAAAGTGGCAATCAGTTTTTCCGCTAAGCTTTCCCCTGACATAATGTTAGGTTAGCTTTAACTTGATTTAACTTTTTCTTAACAGACTACCGTTAACTTTTACGTTATCTGTATAAATCTAATAATTCTATGCAAGCAAAAGTCTTAATAGCTAATTTCTTACTCAACAGGTTTCATGAGCCAAACAAAGCAAGTTGAGGAAAAATGGCTATCTAAATGGGAAGCCGCACACTTATTCGAAGCAGACCCTGACCCGTCAAAACAAAAAATCATGACCACATTCCCGTTCCCTTACATGAACGGACCCTTACATGTTGGTCACGCTTTCTCCGCATCCAGAGTAGACGCTTACGCCCGCTTCAAACGAATGCAAGGCTACAACGTGCTTTGGCCGTGGGCATGGCACTGGACTGGACAACCCCTGCTTGGTGCAAGCCAACGCGTAGCAAGAGACGACAAAGAATACATCCGCGTCCTGCGCGAAGTCGACGGCGTCCCCGAAGAACAACTGCAAAAGTTTGTTGACCCCAAATACATGGCTCAATATTACACTAACGAAGGAAAAATCGCCGCCAAACGCATCGGATTCTCTGTGGATTGGCGACGCGAATTTACAACGGTTTGGCCGACTTTCCAGAAATTTATTGAATGGCAATACAAGAACCTAAAAGAAATGGGCTACGTCACACGTGGAACTCACCCAGTTGTTTGGTGTCCAAAAGACCAAAGCCCCACTGGTGACCATGACCGTCAAAGCGGCGAAGGTGTAACCCCTGAAGAGTACACCATAATTAAGTACAAACTTGACGAAACCACTGTGTTACCAGCGGCAACTTTCCGTCCGGAAACCATCTACGGCATAACTAACCTGTGGATTAACCCAGACGCCACTTACGTGGAAGCCACAGTTAACACTGAAAACTGGATAATCAGTCAAGAAGCCGCAGAAAAACTAAAAGAACAAGAAAAAACCGTCACAGTCCACCGCGTCTTCAAAGGCAAAGAATTAATTGGAAAAACATTTGAAAACCCTGTAACGCATCAAAAGTTTCCGATTTTGCCCGGCTGGTTTGTTGATCCCAAGACCGCAACTGGAGTCGTTTACAGTGTGCCCGCTCACGCTCCGTTCGACTGGCTTGCACTTAAAGACTTACAGCAGAAACCCGAAGTCATGCGCGATTTCGGCGTAGACCCGCAAGTTGTTCTGCAAATTAAGCCTATTTCGATTATCAAAGTTGACGGTTTCGGCGAGTTTCCAGCAGTTGAAATCGTTGAGCAAATGGGCATTAAAGACCAGCATGACGAGAAAGCTGAACAAGCAACTAAAGAGCTTTACAAGAAAGAGTTTCACGGCGGCAAACTCAAACCCAACTGCGGCGAATACGCAGGCAAGTCCATTCGTGAAATTAAAGACTTGTTGATTGCTGATTTCCGAAAACTTGGTGTTGCAGACAGCATGTATGACCTGCCTGAAACGGTAGTGTGCCGCTGCATGACTCCGTGTATCGTAAAGATTCTTTCTGATCAATGGTTCCTAAACTATTCTGACCCACAATGGAAAGAAAAAGCCAAAGAAGTCGTGGCTCAAATGAAGATTTACCCTGAAACAGCCCGCACAGGCTTCTACACTACAATCGACTGGCTTCGTGAATGGGCTTGTGCAAGAACCACAGGTTTCGGCACACCGCTGCCTTGGGGTAAAGGCTGGATAATCGAAACCCTCAGTGACTCCACCGTTTACATGGCATTCTACACAATAAACAAGCACATAAACCAAAACAAGATAGCCTCTGAATCGCTTACACCAGAAGTTTTCGACTACATTTACTATGGCAAAGGAGACAAAGCACAAATCAGCGCAGCAACCGGCATCAGCGTTGAGCTTTTGGATTCCATGCGCAACGAATTCCTTTACTGGTACCCATTCGACTTAAGAAACTCTGCAAAAGAACTCGTACCTAACCACCTCTCATTCTGCATCTTCCACCACGCCGCCCTGTTTCCGCCAGAACATTGGCCAAAAGGCATCGGCGTAAACGGCATGCTCATGGTTGAAGGTCAAGGCATGCACAAAAGCAAAGGCAACTTCATAACAATGAAAGGTGCCATCGACAAGTACGGAGCAGACGCTACCCGTTGCGGTTTAATGATTGGCGCAGAAGGCATGGATGACCCAGACTGGCGGGCAGACAACGTAAACGACCTTAAAAACAAGTTCGACGCCCTAAACAGTTTCGCTATCAACATCATCGCTACAGCCAAACAGGATGAGAACACTGTGCTGGAACGTTGGCTGCAAAGCAAACTGCAGTACCGCATCCGTGAAGTTACTGAAAGCTTAGATGAAATGAAAACTCGCACTGCACTGCAAACTGCACTTTTCGAAGTGTGGAATGACCTGCGTTGGTACATTCAACGAAAAGGCAACACCAACGCCAAAGCACTCGTAGAAGCAGTCAAGGTCTGGATTAAAATGCTTACACCGTTTGCACCTTACATGTGTGAGGAACTTTGGAGCCAAACAGGCGAAACAGGCTTTATAAGTGTGGCTAAATGGCCAGAGTTTGACGAAGCTAAACTGGATTTAGCTGCGGAAGAACAAGAAAACCTAATCACCGACATACTAACAGACACACAAAACATCCTTAAAGCAACAAAAATCACGCCCAAACGCTTAGTCTTTTACACTGCTGCAGCTTGGAAATGGCAGATTTACTTAAAAGTCCTAGAAAAAGCAATTGCTGGCGACGCAAAAATTAACGAACTTATGAAAGAATTCGCCTCCAACCCAGAACTTAAGCCGCATATGAAAGACATCGCAGCCTTGGTGCCCAAAGTCATCAAAATCTCAACAAAACTGGCCCAAAACCGCAAAGCAAACATGGTAAAGATCAAAACCGTCGACGAGAACCAAATCATGCAAAACGCGTTGGGCTTCCTAAAGGAACGCTTCGGCGCTACAGTAGACGTTTACAGCGAAGACGACAAAGAACGCTACGATCCCAAAAACCGCGCCCCAATGGCAATGCCCTACCAACCAGCAATTTACATCGAATAAGATTTTTTTCTTTTTTATTTTTTTTAATTTTTGGTGTGGCTTTTTGTTGTTGTCGTTGCCGTAAAGTTGCTTAGCACAACAACCAACGGTTTGTGGATGGATTGTGCTTTGTGGTTGGCGTCTGCTGGGGGTTGCTGGTTTGGTTGTGGCTTATTCTGTAACCAATGTGATGTGTAAGGTTTGCGTAAACTGTTATGCAATTTTGAAAACAAACCTTTTCTTCAAGTATTACCTTTTTTTAAAAAAGTAATACCTAAATACAGGTTCATAAAATGGTGTTTAGGATGTCACTGAAATGCTTAACCTACCAAAAAGTGTAGCAAGACGTTACCCAAGTGATCAAACAAATCCAAAAGAAATGCAAAAAGGTGGATACTCTGAAAACCATTGCTTTTTATGGTAAAGGCGGAATAGGCAAATCCACTGTTCTTTCAAACACTGTTGCAGCCCTCGCCAATCGTGGCAAAAAAATTCTCCAAATAGGTTGCGACCCAAAACATGATTCAACCCGCCTAATTTTAGGAGGTTTTACACAGGCAACAGTGCTGGAACAGCTAAACACCCACGGACACGTCTCACTTGATTCAGTAATGTTAACGGGGTATAATGGCATTAAATGTATCGAAGCGGGTGGTCCTGAACCCGGAGTAGGATGCGCCGGAAGAGGCATCATCCAAATGTTAAACTTGCTCAAAGAAGAAGGCCTAGACACCAGTCAGTTTGATTATGTCTTTTTTGATGTCCTGGGAGATGTGGTCTGCGGTGGTTTTGCAGTACCTATGCGCGAAGGTTATGCAGATGAAGTTTACATTGTGACTTCGGGTGAAATAGCAGCTCTTTATGCAGCAAACAACATTGCTAAAGGAATTAAAAGATATTCAACGGACCACGGCAAATTAGGCGGTGTGATTGGCAATGGTCGCGGAACAAGAAATGAAGCCGAGACGATTGCTACCTTTGCCCAGTTGATAGGAACAGAAATGGTTGCTTACATACCAAAAAGCGAATTAATTGTCCAAGCCGAATTTGAATCAAAAACTATAGCCGATTACGACCCAAACTCTGAATTAGCAACGATATTCAAGTCTATCGCAAGCCACATAGAAAAACAAAAAACCCCTAGTGTACCAAAGCCGCTGAACGAAAAAGAGTTAGATGATTTTCTGCGTGAATACTGCTATAACTCAAATGCAGCAAGTAAACAACAGGGTTTCACTACTCAACCACGCAACAATCAATCAGTTTCAGGCAATAATACGGTAAATTCTGTGTCTACCCCTAACTCTAAGCAAGCTACGCCCAATAGTAACAAAGCATGTTCATTTAATCAAAATAACCGAACACCCGTTCGAGGTTGTTCACTAACCGGCGCCTTTTCCGCTGTAAGCAAAATTGATGGAAGTATTACGATAATGCATTCTCCGTCAGGTTGTGCATATTCTAGCTACTTTATGTCCTTAAATCGCCCGTCCACCTCAGAATCAGAAACCCGACTTCTACCGTACTTATTATGTACCAACATGCAGGAAACAGATGTTATTTTCGGCGGTACAAAAAACCTTAAAAACACAATAATAGAAACCCACAAAAAGTTTCCAAAACATACAATATTCATTATTACCGCCTGTGCTTCAGGCATCATTGGAGATAACGTTTCGCAAGTTGTAGAAGAACTCAAAGCGGAGGGTATACAACTTTGTGTAATCCCAACTGACGGCGTCATGAATCATGGCGATTATTATTCAGGAGTCATTAATGCATATTGTACTATTGCAGAAAATTTTATCGATAACAATATCTGCTCTGAGGATAATTTAGTTAATCTAATTGGAGAACAAGCTTCTTTCCCTTACGGCGTTTATAACAGCGATTTTTTTGAACACCTCTTCAATCAGCTGAACATTAAAATAAACTGCCGTTATCTTGGAAATACAAACTTAAACCAAATAAAAAATTTCAAAAAAGCAACAGTAAGCATTCCCTTTTTACATGATCCACTCGTTAAAGATGTGGTTAATTTCCTAGAAAAACGGTTTTCAATAGAAACGCTCAAAGCACCCATACCTGTTGGATTTGAACAAACAGCAGAGTTTACCCGAGTACTTGGCCAAAGGTTCAACAGACAGGAGGAAGCTGAACAGATCATCGAAAAATCGCGAATAAATTATGAAAAACAGGCAGAAAAAATCAAAAAAAACTTTATTAAAAAACGAACGTTAATCGTGAGTTCTTCTCGAAATAATGTAGATTGGTTAATCTCAACAATGATGGATTTAGATGTAGAAATCTGTAAAGTGTTGTCAGTAGACTTTTTGCCTTCACCTGAACCATTCTCAACAAAATATTCAGGAAAAATTCCCGTAGAAACCAATTATCCAGTGAATAAATTCAAGCAGACACTCCTTGAAGAAAAACCAGATTTTGTTTTGACAACTGTTACAACTTTTAACAGTGTACCATGTGATATCCTTTCTGCACCGGTTCTTCCTGTTCTTGCCACGTATGGATTTGATGGTGTCCTCGCTGACGCTAATCGTTTAGGTTTAACGATGAAATTTTCATTAAAAGAAGGTTGGAGAAATGATGAAAAACTCTTCCAAAACTGCTCAGCTTGATTCATTATCAGGTGTTGTTGCCGCCTTTGAAGGAATACAGGATGCTTGTACGTTACTTAATGGACCAATCGGATGCAAAACCCATTTGGGTTTAACATCTAATCTTTTAGGGTCTCATGTTGTATCAGTAGAACCTGTTTCCTTCAAAGACTGCTATTTTGGTCAACCTCGTTTACCTTGCACGTTTATAGATGAACACGACTTTGTATATGGAACCGAAGAAAGATTGACACACTCCCTTCGATTGCTTGACTCAAAAGGTTATCGTTTGATTGGAATTGTTAATCATTCTGGTGCGGCACTAATTGGTGACGATGTCAGCCGAATTATCCAAAAAACGCGTATAAACGCTCGAACCATGATCGTTGAAAGTTCAGGCTTTACTGGAACATATGCTGACGGATTTAAAACGGGAACAATTAAAATTCTTGAACGCTTAGCTACAAAACCAAAAGAAACGCGTCCCAAAAGTGTAAACATCATTGGTCCAACTATTTTCCATTATAACTGGAAGAATGATGTAGCAGAACTAAGGCAGACACTAAAAGCGTTAGGTGTTGAAGTAATCGCTGTCATTTGTGCTGGTGAATCAATTCAAAATCTGGAAAAGGCTGGTGAATCAGCACTCAATCTGGTGATCTACGAAGAATATGCTGATTCTGTAGCACGTTACCTTGAAAAGGAATTTGGGACTCCCTATACGGGTTTAAGTACACCTGGACCTTTTGGTTTAAGACTATCTGAAGATTGGTTTTCTTCGATTGCAGATTTTTTCCATCTCTCGCACGAATCTCTTGAATTGACTTCAAGAAGAGTTCGGGGTGAATGCTTTCAGACGCTTTCAAAAAGATCTAGGACAAGCACCATATTAAGAGGTGCGCCTTTCGCAATTTTTGGAGATTCCTCTCAAGTTTTTCCTCTTACCACGTTTTTATATGAATACTTGGGGTTATATCCAGCCTTAATAGGGCTCAAAGAGGTTGGAAAAAACAGTTATGATGCACTTTTAGAGTTTATTGCCTCAAACTCGCTGGATACGTCTGTCCTGATTAAGCCTAATCAATTTGAAACCATTGATTGCATCAAAGAACAATTGCCGATGTTTGTTTTTGGAAGTAACATTGAGGAACAATTACTTCTAATGCTTGAAGATCCACCTGAGTTTATACCGATCTCTTACCCTAACAACGGAAGAACTCTACTAACAATGCGACCATTGATAGGTTTCCAAGGTGTTTTTACGTTAGTTGAGGATGTCTTGAATTCCTTTAGGCACTACCGCTCTATTCGTAAAAACCTACCCCTCTAACTTTTTCTTCTGTTTTTTGCTTGCATAAAATTTGAGAAAAATAGCATAAATTACGGATGAATAAATTGCCAATTTCAAGGATCATACAAATAATTCCGCCACTTGAAAGTTACTGTAAGATAAAGACGTATAATTAAAGTGGGCTTTGGGCTATTTCTAAAAAAATAGATCAGACTAAAAAACCAAACTTTCATAAAAAAAGAAAGGGAAACATCACTCAAACATTACGATGTGTTCGCAAGCTATAGTGAATACGGCATTTTTCAGTTTTTATTTACGAGTTTTTCAATGCTTTTCTGTGCTGGACTTACTGCTCTAATGAAGGGATTTTTTTGCTTGTCAACGATTTCAACTTCAACTCCGAAAACTTCTTGAATGTTTTCTTTAGTAAATACTGTCAATGGCGAGCCGTGGGCAACGACTTTTCCTGTTTTCATCATTACCACTTTATCGGCGTATTGAAGCGCCAAATTAAGGTCATGAATAGCCATAACAACGGTAAGTTTCTGTTCTTTAACTAACCGTTTTAGAATATCCATGACTTCCAATTGATGCTTAAGGTCCAAATTGCTGGTGGGTTCATCAAGAAGCAGAATAGGAGGTTCTTTAGCTAAGGTCATGGCTATCAAAACTTTTTGGCGTTCACCTCCGCTTAATGTAAATAAAGACCTCCAAGCCCAAGCTTCAACACTGAACTGTTTCATGATTTCTTCTACTTTTTTTAGGTCTGAATCTTTTGGTGCCCAACCCAGATGGGGGATTCTGCCCGTCAGTATTGCTTCAAACACCGTGACAGGAAAAACGTGTTGCATGCTTTGAGGTACATAACCGATTTGCTTAGCCAGATTTGACAGAGCAAGCTGTTCAAGGTTCACTTCGTCGAGCCTTATTTTTCCTTTTTGAGGCTTAAAAATCTTGAGCAGACACTTGAGCATAGTGGATTTTCCTGAACCGTTCGGGCCAACCAAGCAGACGAATTCGCCTTCTTGCATGTCCATTGAAACGTTGTCTAACGCTTGAAGTCCATCACCGTACTTGAAAGATACTTTTTCAACTTGTATTTTTACCAATAGTCTTTCCTCCTGATTATCAAATACAAGAATAGCGGTACGCCCAGAAAAGATGTCAAAATACCCACCGGCAGTATAAGTGGTAGAAAGATTGTTCTTGAAACAGTGTCTGCTATGAGCAGAATATTTGCGCCTACTAAGCAGGATGCTGGAATGAGATATCTGCTGTCCCCTCCAACTACCAGTCTAGCTATATGGGGGGATACAAGGCAGACAAAACTGATTACGCCAAGGAAAGACACTACAGTTGCTGTTATTAGTGACGAGATAGTTACAGAGCGTAGTCTTGTTTTTTCTGCGTCAACGCCAAGACTCTTTGCAACATCGTCACCCATGTATAAAGCATTGAATTTCCAACCCCACCTGTACAGTATTACGAACGAGGCAGCAAAAACTATGCCTAAAGTCCAAAATGAAGCCCAAGTAACTTTTGATAAGCTTCCAAAAAGCCAAAAAACTATGGCTGCAACTTGCTCTGTTGTTCCAAAGTATTGCACAAATGATATTGCTGCTGAAAACAAAAAATTCATTGCGATTCCGATTAACACGATTACCTCGGGTCTTGAACTTCGAAACTTCATTATTAAAAAGATTACTAATGTAGCAACTAATGAAAAAAAGAAAGACCCTATAAGAAGCCAGTAATAGTTGCTGACTGTAAAACCTCCAAGTGACGTTGTAAGCATTGTTCCAGCGCCAAGTGTAATCATTAATGCTGCGCCAAAACCAGCAGCTGAAGATATGCCTAACGTGAATGGGGATGCTAAAGGATTCCTTGTGGAAATTTGTGTTACTATGCCCGCTAAAGCTAAAGCTGCTCCCGCAATAGTTGCTACAATTGCACGGGGCAACCGGCTGTTCCAAACTATCAAACTTGCAGGGTTACTGTTTGAAACTTCAAAAGGAGACAATAACGCGTTCCAAACATCATTTAAAGTTATTCCTGATGAACCAACAGACAATGAGAATATTAAAACTGAAAAAAGGAGAATAGAGGCGGCAAAGAGAAATATTACTCGTCGCCTCGTGAATCTACGGTACTGGCTTTTCATTGCAATATTTTCTTTTTGCGTCATTGAATTCACCTTATGGCGTCAAAGTGTCTGAAAGGTAAATACTGCGGTTGGCTGTTGCTTGATCAAAGACGGATGGGCCTGAAGTGCCATAGAAGTATTGGAATATTTCGTGACCTTTGGCAATTATGTCAATGTCGCTGAATTGTGCAGGATACAATGTTTTTGCTACTATGTACATGTCTACAAGTGACATCTTGGGATCTGCACCGATATATGGACCAAACAAACCGTATACTTCGTTGTTTTTTACAGCGGTCGTTCCTTGAAGTAATGCATCGTTGAGTATGTCTGTAGCAGCTGTTTTAGTTTTATAACCATGTATGAAAATGATGTCTGGGTTCCAACTCAATATTTGTTCTTTGTCGACTTCCATGTAGTTTGCTGTAAGGTCTTGTGCTACATTGATTCCGCCAGCAACTGTTAACGGCCAATAATCTCTGGTAGTCCAGCCCGTTCCTTGACGGTTAGCCCAGTTTGCTAAATAAACTGTCTTGCGTTCGCTTAATGGAATATTGGCTATTCGACTTTGCATGCTGCTGATTTGAGCTTCAAAGTATGCGATAACTTCTTCTGCTTTTGCTTCTTTTCCCAGTATAGTTCCAGCTAATCTTAACGCGCCGTATAATTCGCTGGCTGCTTGACTGCCATAGGAACTTGCAGAAATACAGACAACTGGAACATGAGCTGTTTCTTCAATTGACGTCACAAGATTAGAATAACCTGCGTATAAGAAGACAACGTCGGGTTGTATCTTCGCAATCATTTCAGCGTCAACTTCGGAGGCTGCGCCCACTTGTGAAACATTTGCAAGTTGTGGATATGCTAGTACGTCTTCCATTTTTGAAGCGTAACCCATGCTGACGTAGGATGTTATGCCGACTACCTTGTCAACTGCTCCCAGCATCGTCACAAGCCGTAGAGTGTCTGGTATTGTTGTGACGACTGTATTAACGTTTTTAGGTAGAGTAACGTTACGTCCAACCATGTCTGTAATGGTTATGTTTTCGTTTTCTGGCTCAGGTGTTGCTGTGGGACTCGGGAGAGATTCTGTTGTCGTGGGTGACGGCGTCAATGAAGAACTTGGCGTTGTCGTTGGTTGTGTGGATGTGCTTGGTGTAGCTGTTGCCGAAGTTGACGGCGATGGAGAAGTATTCGGTTCAGATGCTGGCGCAAAAAGATTAAGCGCAAATGCTCCTCCAGAAATAATTACTATAGCAATCAATGCAATGCTAACATACTTGAGAATTTGTTTATTTTTATTTGAAGACATTCATTAAACACCTCGAAATATCACACATTTGACATCGTTGAGAAGATTTCTTCAACAGTTATAACCACGGCTGCTTTAGGCACTGATTTGTTGTTTAGCATGTTCTCAATTTTTTTACGGATTGTTGGGTCAGCGGTTTCTTCGAGACGGGTTTGTAGTCTTTTCTGTTTCTGTTCTGCTTTTTCTTTAGCTAACTTTACTGCTGTATCGAAAAGTGCTCCTGAAGTTATCACGTTTGCTTTGCCTTTCAATTGGTACGCTAATAGCTTGGCCGAGTCTGTTACTGCTACTGCAACTTGCTCGTTTTCAGACAAGTTACGTCTGGTTTTATTCATGCGAACATCCACTATCATTATTGTAGAGTCATCGACTGGTTCAACCAAACCCATTGGAACAACGTTTGGTTTACCATCTTGGGAGCTTGTTGCGAAATAGCAGATGTTGCTTTTCAGAACATCTTTCATGTCTTGTGTGAGCATCAAATTATTCAACTCCTCTTGCTTGCCGCGTGAAGCCGACTTTTTAATGCTTGAATCGATTTGCAACTGGGTGGTGCAGAAATCATCAGCACTTCTGCAGAAGAATCAGCTGTGTTGATTCCAACTACCATGTTGGCGGGAATAACTGCGACGCTTCCAGGGGTCAAAATAAAATTGGTACGATTTGAAACTAGTTCAAGTTGCCCTTTGAGAAGGAAAATTACTCCATTGCTTTGGTGGGCATGCGGCTTGACTTTCAACTGCTTAGGCAATATGTTATGGATCACGGAAACATGTTCATTAACTGAGAGGGGCTTCATAAAACCCTCAATTGTGTCAAATCCTTCAACCGTTTCAAGTTTAAGCACTGTAACTTGTTGGCTCATGGTTGGCACCTCTTGGCAATGACCAATTTTGAAGGGTCATACGGGCCATTGATGTCAGTTACGTTTTGGACCTGGAAGCCTGCTTCGTTAAGTGAAGATATGTATTCGCCTAACGTGAAAAGGTCATTGGGTGTGTCACCGTGTTGTTCAAAAGACATTTTCAAGTCAAATAAGACTGAAGTCATTGGGCTGCTTTTTTCTTCATTTAAGAACCAATGTTTTGAAACTAAAATTCCGTTTTCGTTTAAACTTGAAGCAATCTTCTCAAGTAACGGAACCATCTGGTTATGTGATTTGTACATTGAGTCTGAAGCAAAAATTATATCGTATTTTCCGCCAATGTCTCCCTGAGTAAAGTCACAAGCAACTGTATGCACCCGATCTGTCATTTCGTAATCAGAAATGGCTTCTTTTGTTATTGACTCAATCACGTGTGGAAAATCTACAACGTAAGCCTTCAGTTGCGGGTTAGCTTGAGCAAAAGCGATTGCATACAATCCGTGTCCGCCGCCGATATCTGCTAAAGTCTTAGCGTTTTTAAATTCAGGCATAACGGAAAAGATTTCAACTATTTTCTGCAAACCGCCACGTAATGCTCCTTCTGCCATTGCCAAGAGAAAGTCACGTGTGAATGCTCCACCAATACTGCGTTCAGATTTTATAGAGCCTTCTTTTAGTACTTTGGAAAATGTTGACCAGCGGCGTTCTCGGCTGTCACGTTCTAAATTTAGAAGGTGCATTTGGCAAAAAGGCGAAGCTTTAACCAGGTACATGTTGCTTAATGGCGTGTTATTGTAGACTTGTCCGTTTTTGAAGAGGAAACCCATTGCGGTTAGTGCGTTGCAGAATTTTGTGGTCATTCGTAGGTTGGTTTTTAGTTCTTCGGATAAAGTGTCGGCTGTTTTGGGTGTTGTGAGGTGTTCAAAAATGTTGTATTCTATGGCTGTTGTTAATAGTTTGAATTTTTCTATGTTTTCCATTATTTCGTATAAAGGTCTGGAGTTCACACTGGGTTGTTGAGTTAGGTTTGTTTTGATTATTTTTTGTTTCCCCCTTTTTATAACGTGAGCAAGCTCGTTTGCTTCGTGTTACTTTTTTACAATTTAGTAGCACCTTTTTAAGTATTACTGTCGATAAAAAAAGTAATACCATATAGGAGCAGCTAAAACAAAAAAATTAACAGTACAACACCGAAGTCAACGTTTACAAGAAAACAAAGAGCGCTATGACACCGTAGAATCACGCTTTAAGCAAGCAGGGGAATTTAAGCAAAACTTAAAACCAAGAATTATCAAAGAAACAAACGGGGAAGGTTAACTTTTAGCAAAAAACAAAATAGTTAAACTTGCCGTTTTTGGCGTAATCTGCATAGCCACAGGTTTTCTGGTTATTTCGTACTTGACGTCGTCAGGAGAAACCGATTGGCCGCCGGCAATAATCAGTACCGCCCTTGTCTGTTGTGCCTACACGCTGTTTGCCAAAGACGTACTAAGCAAACACTAACCGCCGATGTGTGAGTGGTTTCTTGTGCATCTGTCAATTGCCCGCATAAATACGCCAAATAGGGTTACACAATGAGCCTCAGATAACCTTGCGGTCTTTCCGTTTTAATTTCTTATGCAATCAAGTGCAGACTTTACTGTTTGGGGGCAGATTAGAGCGTATTTGACGTTTACGCTTTCTTTTTGGGCGCTGATTAAGTCGGCTTTTTTGAGTTGGTTCATTTGCCAAGTCAACGCCTGAGAGGAAAAACCAAGGTTCGCCGCGATGTCCCGATGCAGCATCGTTTCGTTTTGGGTTAACATTGTCAGAATCTTTGCGGCAGTCGGGTGCCTTGCCAACGAAATCAGCTTCATTTGCTCCTGCGTGAATGCGCCCGATTGGAAGAAACGTTTGTTTTGCCCGTCGTTGAAACTTGCGATAACACCGTTGCGTTCAAGCGTGTAGAGGTGATATTGCACGACGCCGACGGATAAGTTGAGGCTGTCGCATATACCCCTGAAATGTATGCCCGGGTTGGTTTTGACAAAATTGTATATTTCGTATCTTGTCGGTTGTTCAAGCAGTGATGAGTTTCCCTGATAGCCTGTAGCAATGGCAAGCGAAAAAGAAACAGTTAACCCCTTTACACCGTCAACTTGCTGCTGCACATCGCTAAAGATGGGCTGAACACTTTGACCAGCTGCTGCAGCCGCAAATGTGGCAGAAACAGCAAGCGCCATAAGCAGAATAGCAAGGGCAGTCTTTTGGTTCAAATGATATCACTGCAAAGTTTGCCTGTCGGCTTATTTATCATATTCTGTAAACGATTGTACTAACGGTAAAAGCATGTACCAGAAACTCTATCTTAAGGTTGCAGGTAATACAGAGGAGGGAAAAAAGATGGCGGAATCGCAAGTTCAAAAGAAGAAACGCAAAATGCAGCTTACAGTTGCAGAGCAAATCCAAGAAGACATCGAATCCAAAAACGTGAAGGAAGTTACAGAAGCCCTTGAAGAACTTGAAAAGCAGGGTACACACCTTGAGATACAAGTTTGCCCCCGCTGCAAAAGCCCACGAGTCCGAAAAGCAAAAAGTACGGGCGGTGACATGTGGGGTCACATTGGAATGGTGCCGCCAAGCTATGAATGCCCCGACTGCGGCTGGCAAGAACGAGTCGTAATAAAAGCAACCAACAAACCGCTTACAGTGCGAGAAATCGAAATAATTCGAGAATCCATGGATGAAGAAGAAAAAGCGGCTAAATAATCCGCCTCAGCCTTCGTATTGTGTTGGATCAGCTATGCCTGCTTCTTTGAAGGCTTTCTTTCGGTTAACACAGGATTCGCATTTGCCGCAGTGTTTTTCGCCGTCAAGATAACACGACCACGTCAACTTGAATGGCACTCCAAGGTCAAAGCCTGCTTTGATTAGGTCAGATTTCTTTTTGCCGCTGTAGGGCGCCAGAATGGTGATTTCTAATGCGGTTCCCAACTGGGCTGCTTTCTCGAATGCTTCATAGAATTCGCGTCTGCAGTCAGGGTAGAAGGGTTCGTCTGAGCCGTGTGCCCCGTAAAAAATTTTGTTTGCTCCAACGGTGACTGCATAGGCTACAGCTGCTGATAGGAAGATAGCGTTTCTGAAGGGCACGATGATGGGTGAGGTGAATTCGCTTGTCAATGGGATGTCACGGTTTACGAGGGCGGCTGTTCCGCTAAAGATTTCTTTTAGTGCCGAGAGGTCGATGATTTTTGTGGTGGTGCCCAAGGTTTCTGCAATTTTTTGGGCTGCTTCTGTTTCTTTAACGGCGATTTGTCCGTATTTGAAGGTGATTGGGTAGATTTGGTAGCCTTGAGTTTTTGCCCAGTAAGCTACTACAGCAGAGTCGGGCCCTCCACTGAGGACTACGACGCATTTTTTGTTTTCATTCATGCTTGTTTTCCCTCTACTGTTTTTGTTTCTTGCCCTGTCCATCGTTGTATGCCGATTTTCTTGAGCAGCTTGAACAGTGGCCAACCGATAAGGACAGATGCCACAAAGTTTCCAATGGCAACGTAAGCGATGCTAAGGGGCAATGGAATGTTGAACGGTGCTGACAGTATCCAACCAACGGTTATGCCTAAAACCCCTGAGTAAGCAGCGCAGGTTGCAATTACTGTGTAGTCGTTGTTTGTGCGTTTGTAAACATAATAGACGACGAAAGCCATCACAAACGAGGGTATTGTGTTTAGTAAATCGATGGGGCCAAGTGGTGAAAAAATGTTCGCTACAAACACACCCAGCGTGTGTCCCAAGACTCCTGCCAATCCAAGCAACGGGACAGCGGCAACTAAAGCGTCTGCCACGCGGACTTGAACTGGTCCATAGGATAATGCCGGAAGAAAGATTACTAACGCAGCATAAAGTGCGGCGTATACCGATATTAAGGCTAATGTTTTAGTTTTTTGCAATTTAATCCTCCCTACCCCGGGTTTTATACTTGGCGGAACGGGTGGGAGAAGCTCACCCGCCAATTGCAGACAGAAATCGTTGGGCAAAATAAAAAGTTTTGCTGTCAAAGTCTAACTTGGAATATTCCGGTTACGGAAATACGCTTTATAACTGAACTCTGTCATATTAAGAATCAAGAAGCGGCTTAGAAAGAAAGGAGCTAAGCAGCAAAAGAGTTCTTGAAAGGAGAAAGGGGCAAGAACTCAAGGGAAAGGAGAAAGGGAGAAGAGAAAGGAGAAGGCAAAATGAAGTGTCCATCATGTGACTCAAAAATCAGTGTGGACTTAAAAACCAAAGAGTGTAGTTGCCACCAATGCGGGTGGCACAAAACCTTTGGCAAATAAGCCGTCACGATTTTTGATTAAAATTTAATGTAGTTTGCGCTTACCGGTTTTTGGTGAATAATTTTGCAGTTTGTAAGATTGCATACAACACCATTCCTTAAACAGGAGGGATTAACCGCTAAAAGCCCCGGCTTAATTTTGTTTCGTATGCCCTAAAGGGGAAACCTGCTTTTTGACAATGGACATAAACCTTGAGCCAAAGACAAAAAAAACCTTCGGCTAAAACGCCTTTAGAAGCTTTCTTGGTGAACAAATTCGGAGGGCAATCTTCTTGGACGCTCCGGAGGAGATTCAGCAGGGTACCCAATAGGAATCATTGCAACCGGACGCATATCTTCAGGTGCATTAATTACATCTTTAACGGCATCTTCGTTGAATGCTCCAATCCAGCAAGTTCCTAAACCCATACTACATGCTGCCAACAAAATGTTTTCTGTTACAGCTGCGGTATCTTGGATGCAGTAGAGACTTTTTCCACGGCCAGAGTAGCTTTCTTGAGCTTTTTTAAGGTCAGCACAAACAACAAACACAACTGAAGCGGTTTGAACTTGTTTTTGACCGAAAGCTGCCTGAGACAAACGCTGCTTTTGCTCTTCCTGCCGTACAATAACTAGCTGATAAGCTTGGGCGTTTCCAGCTGTGGGTGCCATGCGGGCGGCTTCAACAAGTTTTTCCACCATTTCTTCGGAGACTGCTTGATTTGTGAATTTGCGTATGCTTCTTCTGTTTTTTATTGCTTCAAAAACTTCCATCTTTCAGTGCAACCCCAATTTTTATTGAGTACTTGACCCGTAAAAGTCTTATCTTCATTCTGCTTTTATTGTGCTTGGATGATGAGCCTAGAGTCACTGAGCCAAAAGCGTTGATATTGACTCGACGGGCGAACTGACAAAGCCAAGTTGTTCACAAACTGGTAGCGGAAAATTTATCAGTACAGCAGACATGAACAAGAGAGCTTAAGCACGCAGAAATTGCGACGCAAGACAATCGAGGTGAAACAAGAAATGGTTGAAATGAAGATTGACGCCAACGAAATCAAAGGCAAAAGCGGCATGGTTCAAAAATACGCTGATTTCCTTAAAGAAAAAACCAGCGCAGACGTGAGCACTGACGCAAACACTATCACAGTCAAAGGTGAAGGTCCAGCAGTAGCTAAAAAGTACCTACGCATCTTAACCAAGAAATTCCTACACAAATACGAATTAATCGACACATACCGCGTAATAGCTGACGAAGGCGAAAATGCACTACAAATCAAAGAACGCAAACTATACGATGAAGAAGACTAAAAGCTTCTTTACCACTTAACAATTTTGTCTTAATTGACAATTTTCTCAACATTTTAAACCCAAACTTAAAGAAGGGTTTGGAAAAGGTTCAACGGGTATATTGGCATAGGAGGTCCAAGATAAAGCTCAGTGTCCTCAATACCGTTGATTTTACGCAAGTCTTCTTTAAATCTGAACAGATCCTGGAAGTCTTGCAAAGTCACAATCAAAGCTAAATCGTAAGGTCCAATAAGCCGTGTTGCATTAATCACGTTCGGCATGCATAAGAGTTTATTGTAAATTTCAGGCACTTTGCTTTTATTAGCAACCTTTACAAAAGTAAAAGCATGCGCGTTATAACCCAATTTTCTAAGATTGACCGTTATAGTTGAAAGGGTCAGCACGGGTCCTCTGAGGCGTCTGTAACGTTGAATCACATTTTTAGTTGAGATTCCGGTTTGTTCAGCAATTTTGCGAAATGTCGTTCTTGAATGCTGAGAGAGAATTTTTGCTATTTTTCTGTCTAAGGCATCCATTTCAAAAGGCAGTTTTGTGGCAGGTATGCTACGTGTGCAACCGTTTAGTCTTGGTTCAGAGCCAGTGTTATAATTGATTACCAAGTTTTCGGGGTGGTCAGTGTTTGCGACTTCAGCCCACATCATTGTGTCAACTTGTTTGATATTTTCGTTTGATTGTAAATCTTCAAGGATAGCGGCGAGTTCTTGCATGTCGGTTAATGCCACTTTTGTTGTGAGGTTGTATTTTCCGTAGATGCGGATTACATATTGAATGTATGGTCGACTTTCTAAGAAAGCCATAACTCTTTTTTCATCTTCGGCGCTGGTTAAGATACCAATATCGCATATGCATTTGTAGCCTAGACTTTGAGGGTTAACCTGCATTATTTCACCGTTAATAATTCCGATACGCCACAGTTTCTTGTAACGCATTCGAACAGCGCCAACGGTAATGTTGCAGATTTTAGAGAGTTCTGTAAAGCTTGTTCTAGATTCTTTCAAAAGTTGGCGCAGGATCTTTGCGTCAGTTTCATCTATTCTAAGCCTCTCAGTCAAATTAAATTACCTTTTTTATTATCTTTTTTTGGGGGGCTTTCTGAAACAACCCGTTATTATTCAATGTTTAGTACTTTCCTAGTTAAACAACTATCAGCCCTTTTTGTTTTTAAGACTTGCTAAAGGGTTATATTAGGCATTGAAAAAAAAAAGGCAAAAAAGAATTTTGCTGTGCTTTCTATATACTTAAAAATGTCCTGTAATAAAATAATTATCAAGTTAAGTATATTTGATATTAAAAAAATGGATGATCCGCTTAAAGAAGCGGATAAAAGACATTCAAAGGTAGCGCCTTGAACACTGGACTAAGATAACTGTCAACACTTTCAATGTCCTCTATTTTACGCATCTGTTCCCGAAGATTAAACTCGTCGTTGAAATCTTCTAAAACGTTGATAGTCATCAAATCGTAAGCGCCTATCATGCGGATAAGAACTATTGTGTTAGGCAACTTTAGAATCTTAGAGTACACTTCTGGCATCTTGCTGCGGTTGGACACTTTGATGAAGTTATGCGCCATAGCATTGTAGCCCAGTTTAGTTAAATCCAAAGTGACAGTTGAAAGCCCAAGAAGGTTTCCTTCAAGCTTCTTAAACCTTTGAATAGTATTTTTAGTGGAAATTCCCAGTTGCTCAGCTATTTTTTTGAAAGGTATCCGTGAATTAGCAGAAAGTATCTTGGCTATTTGACGGTCTTTCTCGTCAAGAACTACTTCTTCGTCGCTAACTGGAGGCATCCTTTTGAAGAGAGGATTATTCTCGTCAATGGGTATAACTGGCTTAATAATCAGGTTTTCACAGTGGTCCATGTCGTTTGCGTTAGCCCAAATCATAGGGTCAACATGTTTGATGTAAATGTTTGACTCTAAGTCTTCAATTATGGTGGTTAATTCTTTGAGGTCTTTTAGGGCAACTTTGATCGCAATATTGAATTTACCGAACATTCCAAATATATGCATGACGTATGGGCGAGTTTTGAGGAATTCAATAACGGTTTTCTCGTTGTCCATGGCAGTCATGATTCCTATGTCTGCTATGCATTTGTAACCGAGGCTGTTGGGGTTAACTTGCATTATTTGACCGTTAATGATGCCGGCTTTTATCATGTTTTTGTAGCGCATTCTTACGGCGCCTATTGTGATTTTGCATTCTTTAGCTATGTCGGTGAAGCTTGTTCGGGAGTTCGTCAGCAAAATTTTGAGTATTTTTGTATCGATTTGGTCTATTTTTTTTCGAGGTTGCATCAAACTTTTTTTGACGTTGTCCTTAATTAATTTAGCAGCTTATCAACATGCCTAATTGGGAACATATTATACATACACACATAAAATTTTGCACTAATTTAATCAATTAAGCGCTAACCGAGAAAAAATTAAATACTAGCTCCAAACAACACCGTTTTTATATTAAAAAAATGGAGAAAAAAACAAAAAATGAAACTTAAAATGAATCAAACAAAATATACAGTAGCCACAATAGTTTTATTGACAATAATTTTCTTGCCAATCACTGCAGTGACACCGCAAGCATCTGGAGCTGACTTAGCCGAAGTACAAGTGCCAACAGAAGCCTACCTCAGCTTTAGACCAAACCCTGTAGGAGTAAACCAAACATTCCTAGTAAACATATGGATAACTCCCGCCACACACGTTTCAAGGTCAATCACTAACTACTACGTAACCATAACCAAACCAAACGGCGACGTAGACGAAGTTGGCCCAATAACATCATACGAAGGCGACGTAACCGCATGGTTCGAATACACAGCCGACCAAGTTGGCGAATGGAAAATAAAATTCCACTTCGACGGCGACCACCTACCAGCACTTAACACTTCAGCAACAATGTTTAGCGGACCAGCACAACTCGCACCCGCATACTATCAGCCATCCTCCAGCCCAGAATTAACCTTAACGGTACAAGAAGACCCGGTTATGTCTTGGCCACCAACTCCTTTGCCGACAGATTACTGGACACGACCAGTTTCGCCCGAAAATCGTGAATGGGTTTCAATTCTAGGCAACTACCCGTACTCAGGTTTTATGGTTAACCCGCCAGAAGACACAAACGCGTACGCTAGCAACTACCGCTTCACTCCATACGTTCAAGGACCCTTAACCGCTCACGTTGTCTGGAGACGCCTAGGCGCTCTTTCAGGCCTCATCGGCGGCGACATGGGAACAACAATTGTCGGTTCAGGCGAAGGAACATACGCTGGAACACCAAACATTGTCTTCCAAGGAAGATGCTACCAATCAGTCACAAAAGCAGGCGGAGAAGATGTACTGCAATGTTACGATTTGCGGACAGGTGAAATCTACTGGGAGATCCCAAACCCGGTACCTGGCTCTCAAGGCTGGTTTGGCTATTCACCAGGCACTTTAACGGGCATAACAGTCAGCAAGGGCATGGAAGTTGTCCCGGGAGCTACATCCTCAGCAGTAGGTCAACAATTAGCACTAATTTCAGTGGGTTCCCGTTTGTACAAGATTAACCCATACACAGGCGCTATTTCACTAAACGTTTCAGGCATGACCGGCACTTACTATCGTGACCCGTTTGTTTTAAGCGTGCAAAACTTGGGCACTGGAATGAGCCAAGGTCCTTACAGGCTAATCAACTGGACAACAGCTGGAACAGAAACTAACTTTACAAAACGAATCATGAGCAATATAACTTGGCCTTTTAGCAGTTTAGGCGTTGTCGATTATGAAGCAGGAGTAGCAGTTTCAGCCTCACCAATAACGCCGCCAGAATTTGGTGCATGGATGGGCTCAACAATAGCTGCCGCAGACTTGTACACTGGAGCATTAAAATGGAACATCACTGACACAGACACCATTTACAGTTCAAGCACTGCTGTTGCGGACCACGGCAAATTTGCAGTCTGCATGATGAATAGGCACTGGAACGCGTACAATTTAGCTGACGGAAGCAAAGCATGGGAAAGCGAACTTGCTGATTATCCGTGGGGTTTCGGTTGGGGTTACACTGTAGCTTCAGCCTACGGCAACCTAATCGGTTTAGCTTATGACGGCGTCTACGCTTTCGATTGGGACACAGGCGACATCGCTTGGAAATTCTCAGCAGGCTACTCAGGATACGAAACACCATACAGCACTTGGTCTTGGATGAGCAGCCCACAAATCGCTGACGGAAAAGTCTACGTAAGCAATGGTGAACACTCGCCAACCACACCAATTACCAGAGGATGGAGACTGTTTTGTGTTGACGCGAAAACAGGGGAAGGCATATGGAACATTACAGGCGGCATGACCCCAGGCGCAATTTCTGATGGTTACTTGACAGCAGACAACCGGTATGACGGTTACATGTACGTTTTCGGTAAAGGACAAAGCAAAACAACCATTGCCACATCTGACGGGGTAATCAGCAAAGGAGGAAGCATACTCATAACTGGAACAGTCATGGACGAGTCACCTGGACAGCCAAATACGCCTTGTGTTTCAGAAGAATCAATGACAGAATGGATGGAATATCTGCACATGCAACACGATATTCCTGCAAATGTTAAGGGCGTGTCTGTTTCGATTGATGCTGTTGACCCGAATGGTAACTCGCAGCACATTGCCGACGTGACAAGCGATATGAGTGGAATTTTCAAGACCCTTTGGACTCCAGACCTTGCAGGCGAGTACACTATTACAGCCACATTTATGGGTGACAATTCTTACGGTAGTTCATGGGCTGAAACCGCAGTAGGCGTAGTTGAAGCATCACAGACTGCGACTCCCTCGGAGCAGACTCAAACAACTCAGCCGCCTATCGAAATTTATTTTGCAGTATCAACAATCGCAATCATAATTGCAATAGCAATAGTTGGCGTAATTCTTAGAAAAAGACCCTAATTTGGGAAAAAATACAAATTTAACCTCCCTCCTTTTTGTTTTTTCGTGGAAATAGGCTGAATAGGCTCGAACGATACTGCTTAAGCGATTGTAGTAGCGTTTGTAAAATTGCAATCTCTCCTTAATTTGTGAAGCCTCAGCAAACTATTTCCATGGAAAACAAGGCTGAAAAAGGGCAAACACTTTTTTGCTGCAGGTTTTGGGGAAAACTAAAATGTTTCAGCACCCTACTTTTTTGTGACTGGAGTTTAAGTTTATGGCGTATAACGAGTTACGGAAAGATTACATTCTAAACCGTTGGGTAGTAATCGCTACTGAACGTGGCAGAAGACCAACCGATTTTGCCAAACCTCGCAATGAACACGCAAAAAACGCCAACTGCCCAATGTGCGTAGGCAACGAACACATCACGCCACCAGCAAGCATGCTTTACCTAAAAATGGAAAACGGTCAAATCATACGCGCCATTGACCCAATCGAGGGTGAACGCCCAAAAAATTGGTTGATACGCAGTTTTCCAAATCTTTACCCCGCGTTTGTTCCACCTAAAAACGCCCAGGACTCTGCAGACACCGAAGTTTTAGAACAAGACGGTCATGGTTTTGCGATTGGTGAACATGAAGTTTTGGACGAGTCACCTAATCATAGTGAAGGGCCAGCGGATGCCGAGTTGCCGCAACTTGAGCTTTTGATTAAAGCTTACATTGACAGGCTCTCCGAGTTCAGCCTTAAACCCTTTGTTAAGTACGTGCAGATTTTCCGTAATTATGGACCTGAAGCAGGCGCCTCCTTATCTCACGCACATAGTCAAATCATTGCTACGCCAATTATTCCCTCAACAGTAGCAAACGAACAAGCCGCCTGCAAAAGCTATTTTGAACAGAATAAAAAATGTTTTTTCTGCGACCTAATCGAAAAAGAAGCGAAAGGCCCACGCACTATTCTGGAAAATGAACATTTTCTGGTTTTTACGCCATACGCTAGCATTACGCCATTGGAGTTCTGGATACTGCCTAAACGTCACTCGCCAAACATTCTTGACTTATCAGAAACTGAAATCTCCGCTTTCGCTAAAACATTAAAAACCAGCCTTAAAGCCTTAAAGAACTTAGTAAACGACCCACCTTACAATTACGGTTTCCACATCGCAATCAACAAGGACGCTCAAGAAAGTTATCATTGGCACGTGGAAGTTTACCCGAAACTGTCAATCTGGGCAGGCTTTGAGTTAAGCAGTGGAATCTTCATAAACACTGTAGCACCGGAAAATGCGGCTTCAGAACTTAAACGGGTCATAGAAGCTTAGCTTCTACTGATTCAAGTATGGGCTCAATCCCCAGCACGTCTTCCACGTAAGCGCGTAGCAGTTCAGCGACACTCCAAGCTTGAGCAATAGCGCCACGGGGTTCATTTGGTGGGTCGCAATCAAAAATCTCGTTAATTGAACCCAAGCAACCGTGATGAATAGTTTGCCCAAGCAGGGGCAGCACAAAGTTTTGGAGCGCCAGTTTGTGGGTTTCGGAATCGTCACCGTACACTTTCAGGTAAGCTGTGATGAATGGTCCAAGTAGCCATGGCCAGATTGTTCCATTGTGGTATGCGGTGTCTCGGCTTCTTCTGTTGCCTTCGCATTTGCCGACAAACTTGGGGTCATCAAGAGAAAGCGTACGCAGTCCATAGGGTGTGACGAGTTGGTTGTTTACGAAGTCAACGATTTGTTTGCCCACGGTTTTGTTGACCATGCTGAAGTCGAGGGAAACTGCTAAAATCTGGTTTGGACGGATTGAAGCGTCAGCGCCCGATGTGTCTACGACGTCGTTGAGGTAGCCGTTTTTGGGGTTCCAGAATTTTTGGTTAAAACTTACATGAGCCTTTTCAGCAATTTCTGCGTAATGCTCAGCTAAATCGGTCTCTTCATACTTGTGTGCTAAGAGCTCCATTGTCTTGAGAGCGTTATACCAGAGGGCTTGGATTTCTACTGCTTTGCCGTGTCGTGGTGTAACATCTTCACCATCTACAAAAGCGTCCATCCAAGTAAGCCGTGAACCGTGAGCAAGCAAACCATCACTATCAAGATGAATGTTAAACAGAGTGCCTTTTTCATGGTTAGAAATTATAGATTTTAGGGTTTCCCAAAGGTTCTGTTTAACATAAGCAAAGTTGCCTGTGTATTTTAGGTATTGCAGGACAGCGTTGATGTACCATAATGTACCGTCTACTGTGTTGTATGATGGTTGGGCAGATTTGTCTGCAATATAGTTTGGAATTAATCCGTCACTGCAGTACTGGATAAAGTTCAAAAAGATGTCTTCGGCGTCGCTGAATCTGCCGGTTACAAGCATTAAGCCGGGTAAAGAGATGAAGGTGTCTCTGCCCCACGGTTCAAACCAGTGATAACCAGCAATAATTGATTTCCGTTTTTGTGAATTTTGAACTATGAAAGCGTCGGCTGCTTGAAGTATCCAGTTTAACCAGTCAGTCATCGGCACCTCTTTATGCAGTTGGTAAAAGCCCAAAATCAAATCGCTGAGATGTGCCAACTCATGATTATATGCTTCGGTTGCTTGGTCTACTGAAGAGCCGATTGAGTCAAGTATTTGCCGGTTTTCTTGTGAATCGCGGCTTGCCGCTGTAGTGAGGGCAAACGTGGTTTCGCTCTCGGCTGGAACAGTAACTTCGAAGGTGCCGGGTTGGTAGCAGTCGTCGTTGCTTGATTCGCCGCGGAATTCTTCGTCACGGTAAAGCAAACGGTCTACCCAGTTGCCCTTTTCATTAAAGACGCCGTCGGTTATACGGCAAGTGAGCGTCGTGTTTTGTTCATGAAAGGTCAATTCTACTTCTTTGCTGTTTTGCTGCTGTGTCAGGTGCAGGGGGTTTCTGTGCCGGTCTGTAACGTTGTGGTAGTAGCGGCAGTTTACCATTGGATAAATTGACAGTTTAGCGTCGGTGCCGCTTTGGTTGTTTACTTTGTATATGGTGCAGACGGCGTTTTTGAGTTTAGGCATAAAAACGGTTTTGCTAACCTCTAACCCGTTTAACCCGTAAGTGTAAGTTGGGAACGGGCTAATAGAGAACTGTTTGATTAGCTTGTATCCTTGCGGGTAAATTGTGTCATTAAACTCGTTACTGCCAAGCCGGAAAATTTGGTTGCCATAAATGAGGTCTTCATCAAGCTTTGAAAGACAAACCATGCGGTCACCCGGCGGATTAAGCGCGGCAACCAACAAACCATGATATTTGCGTGTGTTTATGCCCAAGACAGTGCTGGATGCGTAGCCGCCGATGCCGTTGGTTATCAGCCATTCCTTCTCAATTAAGTCCTTAAAATTGGTAAGGGCTTGCTGGTTGAAGGTTATGGCTGGCAACTTCATGCTATGTCATCAACTTTGCAATGTTCTTGTCTCGTGGAACACAGAAATAGTTTGCCACAGGAACACATTTGGTTCTGAACAGGTGCAGAGTTGGTTTAGTGTACTTGTATTCTGTGAGTGTTTCGGCGTAACCCATGCCTTTGGCGATAACCAGTTTGGCTTCGTCGTAGATTTTTAGGAATTCGGATGAAACCTCATTTTTCAGGAGCCCAACAGCGTCGGTTCCTGTGGTTATGACTTCGTCTGCAAGCTTATCCATGTTAGAAAGCTCCACGTCTTCCATGGTGGCGTCATTAATTACGGGTCCGCCTTTGACTACGTAGGTGACTTTTAAGCCCATGTTTTTAAGTTGCTCAGCTAAGAGTGTGTCGAAAACGATTTCGCCTGCGTTGTCAGCAAGGAAAAGGACGCTGTCTGATTTTTTTGTTATCTCGTAAGCCTTGTCGATGTCATCGATTGCTAAGTCTTTGGCGGCGTCTTTTAGGATTTTAGATAAGTCTTTAATGGTGAATTTGTGACCTGGAATGTCGAATTCCATGATGTTGCCTACAATTGCGCAGAGGCAGGCTTTTTTGAAGCGTTCCTGTTGAGTGTAGCCGGAGTTTACAAACTTTTTTGCTTGTGGAAGCAGTTTAAGGGCTTTTTCGTTGGCAACTTTCTTGCTTTGCTTGTAAGGGTCAGGATTGCTTGTTAATTGACGGATTAAACGGTCTCTTTTAGTACCAATGTCAGCGGCAACAGTAGATGGCTTGAATTCGCGGTTAACCAGTTTAATAACTTCAGCCATGCACCTAAACCGCAAAGCAGGGTTAGTTGTAGCTTGATATATTTGAATTTGCCCGCGTGAAATCATGCAAGCAGCGCATTCAGGTTCAACTTTCAATTTTAGTCACATGCAACTTACCGTGTTGCGTCACCAAATGCACGCAGAATGCTATATGGGTCTTTCGCCTTGACAATGCCACTTGCAACCAGTACTCCGCGTGTTCCAAGCTTTAACGCGATTGCAACGTCTTCAGCTTGGCTGATGCCTGCACCACACAAAATCGGCATGTCCCGATTAACCTGCTGCACCAACTTGACGGTGTCTGTTACGACTTCGGGTTTTGCTTTGGACACTGGAATTCCGGTGCCGATAAGTTCGGGTGGCTCGATTGAGGTTATGTCTGGTTTTAAGGCTGCGACTGCGGCACTTGTGGATGGGTTGTTTGCGCAGACACATGAGATTAAGCCTTTTTCTTTTGCAAGTGCCACTGAGGCTTCAATGTCGATAAGTCTAAGCTGTCTCTCTGAGTGATTGATTAATGTGCCAACTGCACCTGCTTCTTTAATGGCTTCAGCGAGGATGTGGCCTGTGCTGCTGCCGGGTTTTATGGGGTCAAGGTGCTGGGCGAAAACTGGAATTTCAACTGTTTCTGCGATTTTAGCTAAATCGACAAATTGGGGTGCAACTATGATTTGAACGCCTGTTTCTTTGCTGGCTTTTTCTGCCTGTTTTGCAAGTTCCACTGCTCTTTTGCCGGTTGATTCAAGATAAGTTTTAAAATTTACGATAATCATAGGCTCGTTTAGCTTCAACATGTTTTTCCTCACTTTAGCGTTACAGCTAACCGCTTTTATTATTTACCATACAAAAAGTTGAGACATGATGACGTTAAGCCGTTGGTGCAGGGGCAGCTTGAAGTTGTAGCGCCGCTTTTTTGGCCGCTTCCTCAGTTAGCATGCCTACAAGTTGCCCGTTTTTGACCATGGCAGCCCGTTTCATACCTTTTTCGCGCATTACCGTCATGGCGTTAATCATTGATTCAGCTTCGTCCAAAATAATCAGAGGCGTGTAACTGAGGTCTTTTGCAGGGGTTTTTACGGGGTCTTTGTGTTTTTCAATTATGTCCCTTAGGATATCACGGTCACTTATTACGCCGATTGGACGATGATGCTCAATGATAAGCACCGAGTTTACGCCGTTTTGAAGCATCGAATTAACCAGCGCCGAAACGGTTTCGGTTATAGGTACTTCTATTTTGGGCAGTTTCATGCCAGCTTGGCTGCTGATTTCGGAGATGTCGATGCCGCGTTTCCAGATGTCGTTTAGCATTTCGCTTGTGCGTTCGATTTGGCTGGGGTCGCTGGAGTAGAAGGTGTCTGGCAGGTAAAATACTGATTCACTTATCCAGTCACCTACAGGGGGATTTTTGAACATGAATAAGTGTTTGTCGTCAACTAGCATCATGGTCATGTAACTGATTGGGACATGTTTGATTTCGTAACGTGAAGAAAGCTTTTGTGCCGGTTCAAGATTGTCAAGGTCAATTGATGCCATGATGCGGACTTTAAGGTCCGTTTTCAAGAATTTAATGAGAGGGTCGTCTTCGGCGAGGTGGTTAATGCTTTGTGAAGAGGTAATTATGACAACATCCCTGTTAGCGTTCTCAAGGACTTTTGTGACTTTGTCCCAAGCTTCCTCAGCGCCTTTGATGACGACGGTTTCGCCGATGGGTACGCCGCTTTTAAGTTCATCTACACGTCTTGAAGCGTCTACACCAATCGACCACATTTGCTCAAAAAACGCTTTCAAAACTGAAATAAACATTTTATCATTAATCCACAAACCCTCGTCTTCAAGATTTAAAACAGAGGTTTCGTTGCCAAAAGGCGCGTAAAGTATGGCTTCTTCCTCGTCTTTGATTAAGAATCTTGGGAAAAACTTGGAATTCATCCCCATGTGACGCATTTTGATGTTAAGACGCTCTTCTGTTATGTTGCGGTCTATGCGTTCCACAATTTTTAGGTTATCAGGGGATATGTCAGTGATAATTTGGAAGTTAACGTTCCTGTTTTTAGAAGGGTCAAAGGCGGCGTCAAAAATTCCAGCGATGTCTTCCTGAATAAACCCTAACCCAGTGGTTAAGAAGATGACTTGTTTGGTGGATTCCTCAATCATGCTTATCATTTTTGAGTGAATCTTCTTTTTGCCAGTGATGATTGAGAATTTTGCGACTGGATACTCTGATTCGGGAGTGCTAATTGATTTCCAAGCAACAAGCAGGTTTTGTTTTTGGTCGTTAAGGTTTATAACTTCATTCTTTTTGGCGTTAATGAAGGTGTCAACAAGATTTTCAAAAGGCACAATAGTGAAACGGGTTGGTCTTTCAAGTGTAGCTTCAATGAAGCCTTTTTCTTGCAGTTTCTTAAAAGTGCGGTAGGCTTGCACGCGCTCCATTTTTAGGCGTTTAGCCACGAAACTGGTTGATTGTACACCGCTTTTTGCGAGAAACATGTAAACTTGAATTTCGCGTTTTGAGAGCCCCAAAATCTGCAGAAAACGTGTAATATCCTTTTCACTCAAACCTAGTAAGCCGCCTAACGATAAAATCCAGTGTTTCCATTAGTTTTAATGTTTACGCATTTATATAAAGGATAGCATGTTTGTAAAGTTTAAATTTTCACAAAATCATCATTTTTAGTGGTAGGATAGCGTTTATTAATCTGAAAAAACATTGGTAAAATTACCGAAAGAGTGTCACTGCATGCTATGCTGACGCATCAAATCGGCAGCGGATATAATTCTGGTTTGTTGCTGCGCCCGTTAACGATTTGGGCTCGAAAAAAGTGTAGCGTGAGTAAGGTGCAAATGATTTACGTTAATCTGAGGAGACTTAGAAATGTCTGAAAACAAAAAAACCATACTAGTTGTTGACGATGACAAGTCTATTCTTAGAACATTCACACGTATTCTTCAAAAAAGCGGATACGAAATAGATGTCGCCGAAACAGGTAAAGAAGCCATAGAAAAAGCTGACAGCCACCGTTACGACCTTGCCTTGGTAGACATAAGACTTCCTGACATGGATGGAACTGAACTGCTTGCCAAACTAAAAGTGCAACTGCAAAACACCGTTAAAATTATGATTACAGGTTTTCCGTCCTTAGAAACAGGTGTTAAAGCCCTTGATGAAGGCGCTGACGCTTACCTTGTTAAGCCAGTGAAACCTCAGGAACTTCTTGTGCTGCTTGAAGAAAAACTGAAACATCAGGGAGAGCAAGTAGCAAAAGCATAACTCAGCAACAACCCGTCTAAATTCTGCACTTACTTAAACATTCAGGTTATCCTCTAAACCTGGAGAAAAACAAAACTGTTGAATTTCAGGCAGAAACAGGTTTTTTTATGGAGAAAGCTTAAGAATGGTGTTTCTGCTTGCGTGTGTATGATTCAAGATTTGAAGGGCTTTGCCCAATTCATTTCTGTAGAACGCGGCGTAATGCTTTTCATGATTTCAGTCGGCGCAACCTTCCTAACTGGAGGCGCTGTTGCGTGGGCTCCAGCATTGTTTTTGGGCGTTATCGTGTTTTGCATTTGGAGCGCCGTAGACGCCATGAACAACCTGTGCGACGTAGAATTAGACCAGCTATCTGACCCATTGCGTGCACAGTTCACTAAAAAACTTGGCAAAATCGGCTTACTCATCACGCTGGGCTTTACGGGTTTATCTTTAGCGTTAGGCGCCGCGACTTTGATGCCGTACGTGCTCCTGTTTGTCGGCGTGGGCATCCTTTTCGGTGTCTTGTATTCCGTGCCGCCTTTTCGCCTGCGAAAAACAGCTTACAAACCAATAGTCAACTTTACCGTCGGCGCTGTTCCAGTAATGATTGTTGCAGCGTTCTTTAACTCGTTCTCAGCAAACATAATCGCTCTAATCGTACTCATCGGAGTAACAACCGCCATTAACAGCCTCTGGGAAGACCTTGCAGACTTCGCGTCTGACTTCCACAGCGGTTCCCGAACAGTGCCAATCATTTTAGGCTTCAGAAGAGGCTTGCTCCTCACAATCGTGATGGGTTACGCGATGCTTCCATTGATGGTTCTGGTGGGCATGCTTTTCCAGTTGCCAACAGTCTGGTACGGCGCGTTAGCACTTCTCGCAGGAATCATAACCTTACGCTTAATCCAGAAACGCCACACAATCTTCAAACAAGACACCGCAGACAACGCAAAACTGCTTAAAGTCGGCGAAACCCTAGCCAAAGACTTCGTAATAATCGCTATAATATTCACGTTAAGCCTGATGATAAGCAGCCTACTCAAAATCAACCCAATCTTCTAAATGACACAAAAAAAGGGTTCACCAATTAGAAATAAAACAGCAAAAAAGGCGTCTTGCTGTTTAATTTCTTTAAATATGCGACAAAATAAAGGGGTAAAAATCTAAATACCTAAGGGGGTTTTTATTAATTCAATAATTAGTGGACTAAATGTAGTAAACACTAAGCCTATAATTGGTACTGTTAGTTTGAATGGGTGAACACTTTCTGATTCCAATTCGGCTTTGTCTCTTTCAATTCGAACCATTTCAAGTTCAAGGTTAACTTTCATAAGCAGTTCTGTAACGGTTAAACCTTTAAGTTGTGCTAATTCTTTCAAATATTCTAATTTTTTTTGTTGTAATAAGTAAATTTTTTCTTGCCTTTTTTCTTTAACAGTTAATGCATAAGGCAAGTCTATAAAGAAAATATAAATCAAAAGATAAACAACTCCGGCAGCAACTGCAATCCATAGAGGATTGTTTTCTAAGCCTACATAAGGCGATAACACATAGAAAGCTACAACCCATGGAGCGCCCAGCATGGGTGTGAGAATTGCTAAAGAATTTACCGCATCTTTTCGCCTTGTTTCCTCTACTTTTTCAGATGTAACGAATTGGCATACTGGAACATATATTGATACAGGATAAAAAACGGCTAACCCTAGAAATATGATAAAAATGTATGTCCAAATTAAAAGAGCGATTTGAACAAATGCTGGCTGAAGTATTTGAACCAAGACAATCAAAAAGAAAAAAGCTACCCAAAAACAAAACCCGAAATACACATAACGTATTGTTCCTAATAGTTGCTTCCAACGTTTAGACAAAACTTTCCGAATCTTTGGAATACTTTTTTCTGAGACAATTACAGCTAAATAACCAAACATTCCAAAGTAAGCAAAGAAATTTATAAATAAATCCAACGGAGAGCTAATGCCTTCTCGCATTAAATAACTGTATAATCCTAAGAGACCACCAAGAAAACCATAAAACAATACCCTTACGAGTTTTCCCCAATAGCTTACGTTCGAGAAACCTAACTTATTTATGAAGTTTAACGGCTTCTTTTTATTTTTTTGCATCAATATATTAATTTCAAATTAGTAAAATTAAGTTATCGTATACTCATCACTTAAGCCATAACTTGCCTTATTATAACACTATCAAACGTGCTTTGAAAAACTGTAAAACGTTTTATTGGTAGGGTTTTATTAGTCCTCGTTTTTCTTTGATGCTTGCCTGCGCAGCCGCTAAGCGTGCCACTGGAACCCTGTATGGCGAGCAGCTTACGTAGTCAAGGTTGATTCTGTGACAAAACTCGACGCTGCTGGGTTCGCCTCCGTGTTCTCCACAGATGCCGATTCGCAGGTCTGGGCGGCTTTTGCGTCCCCACTCCACCGTGATAGCCATCAACCTGCCAACGCCTTTGACATCCAAAATTTCGAATGGGTTGTCTTGTAGGATTTTTTGTTCTGTGTAGAAGGGTAGGAACTTGTTTTCGGCGTCTTCACGTGAGAAACTAAACGTTGCTTGCGTCAGGTCGTTAGTGCCGAAACTGAAAAACTCCGCCATATCCGCCAAAGTACCAGCCCGCATGCAAGCACGGACAACTTCAATCATTGTACCAAACTTAAACGGAACCGTGCAGCCTAAATGTTGCTTAACCCGTTCCTCAACACGCATAATCAACTGCTTTACACGTTTGAGTTCTTGACTGGTGCAAACTTGTGGAATCATGATTTCCACGTGTACGGCCACGTTTTCTTTGATTAATTCGCCTGCGGCTTCAAGTATTGCTTCTGCCTGCATTTCATATATTTCGGGGTAAGTAAGTCCCAGTCGTACTCCGCGGTGACCAAGCATAGGGTTGACTTCACGAAGCATTTTGATTTTGCGTAGGGTGTCGCGTTTGTGATCAAGTTCAGAGGATTGCAGTTCAGCGATGCCGTTAAGTGTGCCTTGGCTTTCTGTAAGCATTGTTTTGACTTTTGGGTCGCCGCTAGGAGCCATCTCGGTTAAGCGGCAAACGTTTTTGACGGCTTCTTGACATTTTTCCAAATTAGCAATATCATGCTCCAAAATGTCCTCGCTGGGCAAGAACTCGTGAAGCGGCGGGTCTAACAATCGAATCGTAACCGGCAAGCCCTTCATGACTCGCAAGATTTCTTTGAAATCCTGTTTCTGCAAAGGCAACAACTGCTTAAGCGATTTAAGGCGGTCTTCGCGAGTGTCAGCTAGAACCATTTCTTGAAAAAGCCCAATACGGTCTGAAGCGTTAAACATGCGTTCCGTTCGGCACAATCCTATGCCTTCAGCGCCAAACTTGAGGGCTTTTTCAGCATCCACAGGCGTATCCGCGTTAGTGTGCACGCCGAGCCTTCTGAACTCGTCAGCCCAACTAAGGATGGTGCTCATGTTGCCAGAGATGTCTGGTTCAACCATTGCGACTTCGCCAATCCACACGTTGCCTGATGTGCCGTCGATGGTTAAAATTGTGCCAGGCAAGATTTTTTGGTCGCCAACAGTGGCGATGCGTTCAAGCTGGTTGATTTTGATGTCAGCTGCTCCAGAAACACAGGGCTTCCCCATGCCTCTGGCCACTACGGCGGCGTGGCTGGTTTTTCCGCCAATAGAAGTTAAAATGCCCTGTGAAGCAAAGAAGCCATGTATGTCTTCGGGTTTTGTTTGCTCCCGGACAAGGATGACTTTTTTGCCTGCTTTGCCTTGTTTTTCTGCTTCGTCAGCTGTGAAAACTGCTTCGCCTGAAGATGCGCCGGGGGAGGCGCCTAAACCGACGGTTACGGGGGGTACCTTATTGTTTGGGTCTATTTGGCTGTACATTAACTGTGTTAGTTGGTTGGGGTTGATTCTTAGCAGGGCTTCTTCTTTGGTGATTAATCCTTCTTGAGTCATTTCCACTGAGACACGCAGGTTCGCAGCAGCGTTCATTTTGGCGTTGCGGGTTTGAAGCATGTACAGCTTACCTTCTTCAATCGTGAACTCCATGTCCTGTGGTTCTTTGAAGTGCTGTTCAAGGGTTTCCCGCACATCCATTAGAGCGTGGTACATTTTTGGCATGGACTGCCGCATTTCAGAAATCGGTTTTGGAGTTCGTATACCTGCAACTATGTCTTCACCTTGTGCACGGTCAAGGTAATCGCCGAAAAGCACGTTTTCTCCTGTGCCAGGGTCGCGGGTGAATGCTACTCCAGTTGCGGATTCCTTTCCCATGTTGCCAAAAACCATTGCTTGCACGTTAGCTGCTGTGCCGTTTGCTGTTTGTGTGGAGATTTTGAATTCTTTTCTGTAATCTATTGCGCGTTTGCCGTTCCAAGATGCGAATACTGCTTCAATAGCCATAAATAATTGTTCGTAAGGGTTTTGCGGTAGTGGATATCCAGTGTTTTCGATGATGATTTGTTTGAATGTTTCTACTAAAGTCTTCATGTCTTGCGTGCTAAGTTCAATGTCGTTTTTTGCTCCGCGTCTGATTTTGAGGTCGTTCATTGCTTGATTGAAAATTTCTCCGTCAACACCAAGAACTATTGCGCCAAACAGCGAAATAAAACGTCGATAGGAATCCCAGCCGAAACGTTCGTCCCCGCTTCTTTTGATTAAGCCTTTAACTGTATCATCATTAATTCCCAAATTAAGAACTGTATCCATCATTCCAGGCATAGAAACTGCGGCGCCACTTCGAACAGAAACCAGCAGCGGCAAATCCATGTTTCCAAAACCAAGCCCCATGGCTTTCTCCACCTGCGCCATCGCTGAAGTAACTTGCTCATTTAAACCCAAGGGAAGCTTATTTCCACCCTTAAAATATTCAAGGCAAGTTTCTGTGGTGATTACAAATCCGGGTGGAACAGGCAAACCGATTTGGGTCATTTCACATAACCCTGCGCCTTTGCCGCCTAGTAGCCTCTTGTTTTTTCCGTCGCCTTCGTTAAAAAGGTAAACCCATTTGTGTGCGGGTTCCTCAACAGTGTATCCTGATTCAATATAGCTTTGGCTGGTTTGATTATCCAAAAGCAATCCTCAACTATTTTGAGCCCAGGTAAAAAAATAAAGGTATGTGGCTATCGGAAAACTACAACAAGTTGCTTTGCGGTTTAACGGTGGAGCTTTCTGTAGATGTAGAAATTTAGCGTAGGTTGTTGTTGCCAGAGTTAACAACAAAGGCTGAAATAGGCTTATGCCACGTTTAACCTTGAAAGTTTGAGGCATTTTTTGTGGCTGAACCCCCAAAGCCAGTCCCTCGCACCATCAGAAAAATTGTTTTAGTGTCCGCAATCATAGGTTACGCTGCACTCATCATTTACTTGATTTTTTTTGTGGGCTTGTTTGACCTGTTCACAATTTTGGGCAAAATAAATGGTGCTGTTTACGCTTTAGCAATAACCGCAGTCATGCTTTCAATATTTTTTCACACAGTAGTTTGGTACAAGCTCCTGCAGTATTTGTCGATTAAGCTGAGTTTCCGCAAAACCTTCAGCCTCTACTGGGTAGGAATCTTTGTAGACAGCATAATTCCCGGGGGATGGTCCGGCGACCTCTTCAAAGCGTACTTGCTGGCGCGTGAACCCTATGTGGAAGGCGGAAAAGCAGTCGCATCCGTAGTCGCCAAAAACATGTACGAAGCCATCTTCAACTTAGGCAACATGATACTTGGGCTTGTCCTGCTTTTGCTGAATTACAGTTTTGAAAGCGCGATTTTGTTTTCGATTGGCCTGGTTATGGTTTTGCTTACGCTTCCGTTGTTTGTTTTGCTTGTCATTAGTTTTCGTCCTGAAGGAGCAAAAAAAGTGGTTGCGGCATTCATAGGGGGGGTTGGCTGGTTGAGCCGTAACCGTTGGAACCTGAAAAAGTTTGAAGCTGAAGTCGACAAACTCTTAGACGACTACCATTTAGGCATGAAAACGCTTTTAGAAAAACCAAAAATGCTCACGCAACCAATGTTTTACTCTTTTATTGCTTGGGGGCTTGAAGTTGCCACGTTGTTTTTGGTTTTTGCATCGTTAGGTTTTATTGTGATGCCTGACGAAGTTATCATTGTTCGGTCAATTGCGGGAAACATTGAATCGCAGGGTTACGCTTTTGCAGGATACGCCCAAATTGTTGCCACCTCACTGTATACGACTTTGGGGATTCAGCAGGCTGTTGCCGCGTCCGCTGCGCTTCTGGGCGGTGTGATTGTGTTTTGGCTGAAAACAGGCTTGTCATACGTGGCATTTTATTTTGTTGTGCTTGCAAATTACGCTAAAAATATTCCAGTAAAAGTTCCTGAGACTGAAAAGCCGCCTGAACAGCAGCTTGAAGTGGTAGAGGTGCTTTCAAAAGAAATGCCGCAAAAAGAGAAAACAAACGATAAATGTTAACAACACTTATCTTGATGAGTAACCATCAATCGATAAGAAAAAGGTCAGAATCATGGGAAATCTTACGGTAGCCGTTTTAGGCAGTGCAGGTTACGCAGGCAACCTTGGCAAAAAAGGAACCTCAACAGACATCACCTTCTATAACCTAAAAAAAGGAGAAGACACAATCACCTTCATCGAACCAACACGTTACCCCGAACGACTCGCCCCACTCTACTACGCCGTTTCACTTGCAAAAAAAGCCGTCGTAGCAGTTGACGAAGTAAACGCGCAACTTGGCGAATGCATCGTTATGTTACAGGTTGCAGGCATAGAAAGCGGCTATTTCGTATTACGCAACTATATTCCTAAAGAAAAAATCTTGCCATTAATAAAAGGCACCAGCCTTGAAAAATTCGAAATCGTAAACGACAACCCAATTCAAATCAGAGAACAATTACTTGCAGAAGCGGCAAAACAAGCAACCCCCGAACTCCCAGCTGGACAGCAAGCAGTTGGAACAGTTCCAGTTGACCATGCTTTCAACGTAAAAGGCGTCGGCGTCGTTGTTCTCGGCGTTGTAGCTTACGGTTTTGTCCAAAAACATGCAAACCTCAAAGTGCTACCCGGAGCAAAAACGGCTCAAGTCCGCTCCATCCAGAAGCACGATGAAGAACACGACCTCTCCGGAGAAGGAGACCGAGTAGGCTTAGCATTAAAGAACATTGACGTTGAGGACCTTGACAGAGGCACAGTCCTAACCAATGACCCCGCAATCAAAACAGGCAACAGTTTGAAGTGTGAAGCGCAACTGGTAAAGTATTGGCCGTCACCGCTTAAGCAGGGCATGGTTATGCATGTTGGTCATTGGACACAGTTCCTCACCGCTAAGGTTGAAAGCCTATCCGAGGAAGCTGATTTCAGAAAGACCACAGTTACTTTCTCGTTAGATAAGCCGCTTGCTTACAGGCAAGGGGATAAGGCGGTTTTGATGTATTTGGAAGGTGCAAAACTGCGAATCGCAGGCACCTTAACCCTTTCTTAAAATCAAAAAATTTTTTTATTTTTTAAGCTTGAACGGTTTTGTTTCTTAGGTAAGCAGCTAAAATTACAGTTGCAAGAATCATCACAAGTAAGGCTGCCCCAAAAATGGTCAGCGACGTTCTAAAAACTGGCTCCATATGCAACACATTAGTTGACGGTAACCCACCAACATACGCGGCAAGGAAGAACGCTACAAATATTGCGCCTACGCCTTGTGTTGCAAACAATAGATTATTAACGTGTTTTTGGGTTACTTGCACTTGAATGATACACCAATATACTATTTTGGGGCTTTTAATATTTAAAATATCGCTTAAAGAAAAAAGCGGGTTAATTGTGTTTTTTCTTCCAAAACACCGCTGTTACCACCACTGCCGCTATTGCCGCAAGCACTACACATACGATCAGTTCTGTTGACAGAAACGTTGCTTGGGTGTTTGATGCTTCTCCTGAATTGTCAACAGATGGCGTCTGCGTTTGTTCAGTTTCGCCAGTTGATGGCTGCAAAGAACTGCCTAAATAACCGTATGTGCTACAGTAGGCGGTTTCTTTTGTGTCGCCCCATATGCCAACTTGGATACCCACAATGTTGTTTATAGGCTTGCTAAAGTAGAATATTGCCGACCAGAACGGGTAAAGGGCAAGAGGATCTCTATTCGTATTGCCCATGCTTACGCCTGTACCGTTGCTAAGAAGAATATTGTTTAAGCTATTGTTGTAGAGTTGCCCTGGTATCATTAGTAAACTGATGTCTGTCCTCATTTGTGACCAGTCAGGCTCCACCTCCCTTGTAATGTTGTCTTCACCCGTTTGATAGAATGTCAAATTATCACTGAAAGTCTTAGCTAAATTCCAAGCAATACTGGTAGCTTCCTCTTTAGAAATAACGCTTAAACTGCCAATACTGTAAAGATTCCATTTGTCTACAAAAGTGATTTGGTCGTTTCCAAAATTGATTCCCAAGGACTTGTTTGGAATTTTAACGCCGTCAATAATGCAGCCAAACCCAATGCCATATTCAACAATTCCCATCGTCATGTTACCTGAGGTTATGTTGGCAGGTGTAAAGTTACTCATTTTGTTAAAATTGGTTGAATCTTTGCTAGCTAAAGGCGCATTTGGAGCTTTGCTTAATAAATCTAGAGCTAAAGACATGTCTACTGTATTTATGCCGTATTTTTTGGCAAAGACATCGTATCTGTTTAAAATGTTTTGTGTTTCTACCAATGCATCCTTTGATGGTTGTATAGCATAGTACAAGGAACCAACAATGGCGTCAACGTTAATCCATGTTGGAAAGCCATTTGTAAATTCACTCCCCACTGATATTCGGTTACCCTCAGCATCAACAAGCGTTAAGACATACTGTTCGACTTCAACCTGTCCACCGTACTCGTATCTTGTACCGTAACCTTCCTCTGTCTTGTTATATTTAGTTAAATCAAGTCCAAGGACATCAGTAAGAAAAGCAGGCAACTTATCCTTAGCAGTAAAACCGTCTGCAGTTGAAACTTCTGCACTACAAGCCTGAAACAGCAAAGGCAAAACTAGTATAACTAACCCAAGAAAACCTATTTTTTTAAAGTACTTCATACATTTGTTCCTCCTAGTAGGGTAAAACCAATTGACCATTGCCAAGTACTCTCATCTTGCAATAGAACCAGCCATGCACATCCTCTACCCATTGACCCACATTAAGCACTGAAGTACCAAAATTGTATGGAACGTTGGGAGCTATCTCGCCAAAAGTCATCTCTGCAGCATAATTAAGCGATTGTCGTATAGTACCATGAACGCCATAGTTATCTAGTCCTAAGGCATATCTGTAGAAGTAGTAGGCGAAATAAATGTATTGCAGATTAGTACTAGTCCATCCACTGGGCGGCGTATTTTTCATGAAAGGAGAATTATTTTCCCAGCCTATGAAGGTATAGCTACCAGATGAGCTTGTGTAACCATTTAAGTTCATGTCAGTTCTGTTAGTCCATGCTAAAGGCATTCCGACAGCGCCAGTGTAATAAACATTGTCGAAATAACCGTATACCGTGTTTGGATTGCTCGGAGTACCCTGTGGATTAGCAGTGGGCCAAGTAATTCCTGAGATATTTTGCCAGCCGCCGTATTGGTTAGTCCAATAGAGCCCGCCATTTGCACAGGTCCACATGAAAGTAAAGTAATGTTTACTCGTTTGCGTTCCATAGTTGGTAGCGTGTAGGTTTACACAGTTATCCCAAATATCGTTGGAACTGTCACCGTGTCCATAGCAAGCAAAATGTCCATAAGGTGCCGGAATATATGGAGTAGGATGAAGAAAATCTCCAACCCACCAGGTTGTTGCCCAAGTGACTCCATTGTTTGGATTAGAGATATAGTCTAGTGTCAGAGCTACATTGTTACTGGTTGTTAATGTATGGTAAGCGTTTTGATGTGACCAACTGTTACTAGGGAACATGCCGTCAATTTGTTGACAAATCACTGATTCCCAGTATTCTTCATCAGGTTCAGGGTCATCACGTTGTAGGTGTCCCCATGTCATTGCTACTTTTGAGGCGTTTACCGGTTTAGCTTCAAGCGTTGCAAAAGTGGTCAGTAGAAATATCGACAGAAGGATGCAAGCAGCAAGTTTGTTTTTTTTTAATCATTTTCTTTTCCTTCTTTTGTTCTCTTTTTGCCCTTCAATTAGGGCTAGGCGGTGACACGCCTTCAGAGCAGTATAGCTCTGATAAGCTTTAATTGACAGATACTAAATTTAAGTTTAATTAACTATTAAGACTCAAGTTTAACCACATAATCACTCCACTTTTAACAAATAATAGTACAAAAATGCATGAATAAATGCCAAAATTTATTTACTACACACATTTATAATACAAATAAACAACAATAGAACAATTAACTGGAAAAATTATTGGAGTTCAACAAACCGATTTAAGGTCAGAGCCCTTAAAATAGGCGCAGCACAAGCAAAAACCAAATATACACACAAAAACAACAACCGCTTCATTTTGCGAAAGTGTTTTATTTGTAGAGCGCGCATGGTTTTGTTAACGTTTGGTTGTAGTGTTATGGCTAATAACAAGTTCTATACGCCTTTTAAAATTGGGGTTCTATTAGTAACAGTCGCATATTTTGTCTTCAACCTTCACACTATGGCTACACTTGAATGGATAGGCGAATGGGCAAGAACCCCCGGGTCCATAAACACTATCCAACTAATTGAAGACATAAACGCTGCAATAGGCAACCCCTTCAGGTTAGCAGGAAGCATAATCGCGCTTGCCGCCGTAATTTACTATTTTGCCAAAAAAGGTTTCCCCGAAAAACGTAGCTATCTTATCCTAAGGATTGTTTTGGTTTGTGAAGCAATTTACTGGTTTGGCCTTTTAGCTTCAGGCATATCAGGCGTTTACCGCGTGTTTTTCTGGGGCATTAGTGACTTAACGTTTTCATTAGGTTACGTTTTACCAGCTGTTCTCGAATCAACCATTGTTCCAATAACCATACTAATTTTAGCTTTCAAGTTAAGCCCAAATAAACCCATCAAAAACGCCATCAAATGGAGTCTTATTGCAGGAACTGTAATGCTCTTTGTTTTCTGGCTACTTAACACGGGCATGTGGATGTTTGCTTTATCTGCAAAAGGCACCGCATACTTGACAGATTACCCATACCTGATGGTTGCTTTCCTTTCAACAGTAGGCGGCTTGTTGGCGTTAAGCCTTTATTCAGTTTACACAACCAAAAAATTGTCAGGAACCCAAAGCTTACAGGATTTGAATCTTAAACCAATAGGCGTTATAGTGACAGGTTTGGGTGTCTGGTACCTTTGGAATTATTTGACGTACATATTTTTTGGCGGCGTCTTCATCTGGAGCGACTGGTACAGGTGGCTGCTTGGTCACAACATGGACTTATGGATGCTATCTCTGCCTTTGGCTGGTTTGCCCCTGCTTTTTAAGAGAAAAAAAGAATCCAGTTAATCATGCAAGCAAACGTTTACCGTTAACATAAAAAGTTGTACAAAAAATTACAATTTTTTTGGCAACTACGACAAATACATACATTTTATGCATCTTTCACCCAAGATTATTTAAACCTAAACGATAGAAATAACAGGACTTGTTTGTGGCGGGGAAAGGATGACTAGAGGTAACGCTTTGTCAATCAAAATTCTGCACATAGAAAATGACCCAAATTTTGCTCAAGCAACAAAAAAACTTTTAGAATCTAAACATAATTTCGAAATCGAAAATGCCTCCTCCATAAAAGACGCAAACGAAAAACTGGAAAAAACCCAGTACGACGTATTAGTTTTGGATTTAGAGTTGCCAGATCAAGATGGCTTATCATTTCTTGAAGAAATCACCAGAACCAACAAGGAGTTACCCTTCGTATTATTTACAGAAAAAAACCGAGAACAAGTAGTCATTAAAACGTTAAACCTTGGCGCATCAGGCTACGTAAACAAGCATGGCGACCAAGAAACAGTTTACGGCGAGCTTGCACATTGCATAATTCAAGCTGTAGAGAAGAAAAGACAAAAAAGACTAGCACAAACACTCTTAGACACTTTGCCCTGTGTAGCTCTGCTGCTTAAGCCCTACACTCGAGAAATTGTTGCGTCTAACAAGGCTGCATTCAAAGTAGGTGCAACTCCGGGAGAAACGTGTTATTCAACATGGGGAAAACGTAAAAAGCCTTGTGAATGGTGCCTCGCCCCTAAACTGTGGACAAGTAATGAACCGCAGCATTTAGAAGTTGAAGACAAGGGAACAGTCTGGGATATTTATTGGGTACCAATTGAAAAAGACTTGTATCTTCACTACGTTTTTGACGTAACTGAAATAAGAGTAAAAGAAAAGAAGCTCCGTGAAAGCGAAAGCAAGCTCCGCACAATCGCAGATTACATGTATGACTGGGAATACTGGACATCTCCTAAAGCCCAACTGCTTTTTGTGTCGCCATCAAGTGAAAGATTAACTGGTTACAGTGCGGAAGAATTCATCAACAACCCCAAACTCCTCTACGAAATAGTCCACCCTGACGACAAACCCAGTTTAAAGAATCACTTTACAAAAATAACACAGGAACCCACCCACATTCGAGATTTCCGCATCATAACACGAAACGGGGAAACACGGTGGCTTTCACACGCCTGCCAACCAGTCTATGATGAAAAAGGGAACTTTTTAGGACGCAGAATAAGCAACCGTGACATAACCGACCGAAAAAAAGCAGAACAAGCACTCTTTGAAAGCGAGAAACGTTGGGAAGCAACCCTGTCCAGCATCGGAGACGCCGTAATAGCCACTGACACATCAGCCAACATTACCTTCATAAATAAAACCGCTGAAGACGCAACAGGGTGGTCACTAAAAGAAGTAAAAGGCAAACCGCTTTTACAAATGTTTGATATTGTTAATGAAAAAACTGGTTTGCCTGTTGAGAATCCAGTTAAAAAAGTGCTGGAAAAAGGCGTTGTTGTTGGTTTAGCTAACCACACTATTTTGAAACGCAAAGACCACACAACAGTACCAATCGATGACAGTGGCGCTCCAATCAAAGATAAAGACGGAAAAATAACTGGCGCCGTTCTGGTTTTCCGTGACATATCTGAACGTAAAAAAACGCAAGAAGCTTTGGAAGCCAGCGAAAAACGGTTCCATCAACTTTTCACTTCCATGACTGAACAGTTTCAGCTTTTTGAGTTAGTTTACAATGAAGAAGGGTATCCTGTAGATTACCGGTTACTTGAGGTTAACCCAGCTTTTGAACAACTTGTTGGCAAAACAAGAGAACAATTAATCGGGAAACAAGTAATAAAAGACCTCTGGCCCGTTGAACAGTACTGGCTAAACATTTTCGACCAAGTTCTTAAAACTGGAAAAGCAAAACGTTATGAAAACTACGGTGAAGCTTTTGGAAAACATTATGACCTTTACATCTACAAGGTAAACGACACTCAACTGGCGTCTATCGCAACAGACATTACAGAACGCAAAAAAGCAGAACAAGAAATAGCGGATCTTGCAAGGTTCCCCCAAGAAAACCCTAACCCAGTGCTGCGAATCGCCATGGACGGCACAGTTTTATTCCACAATAAAGCTGCCCAAGTTTTCGTTGACAACCCAGCAGACGCAAAAACATGCAAAGTGCTGCCAAATATTATTCGGAATGCAAAAACGGTTTTGGCGGCTAAACGTAAAAAGAACATTGAAATCGCTGTGGGCAAACAGGTTTTCATGTTTACTTTTGCACCCATCATTGACGCGGGTTACACTAACGTGTATGGTCTTGATGTTACTGAAAAGAAGAAGATGGAGACAAAACTTGAAAGTTACTCTAAGAAGCTGGAAAAACTGGTTAAGGAAAGATCCAGCCAGTTAGACGTTGCGCAACAGCAGTTGCTTAAGGCTGAACGTCTTGCCGCGATTGGTGAATTAGCGGGAATGATTGGACATGACCTGCGTAATCCTTTGACAGGCATCAAAACATCAATTTATTATCTAAAAAAGAATAATATTGCTGGTTCAGGACTTCAAGCTAAAGAAATGGTTGAAATTATAGAAAAATGCATTGACCACTCTAATAAAATAATCAATGACCTTCTTGAGTATTCAAGAGAAATTCAGCTTCAACCACAACCAAACACGCCTAAAACCTTAATTTCTGAAACCATTGCTATGATGAAAACTCCTGCTGGCATAGCAATCATTAACCAAGTTTGCGACCAAGGCTGCATAAACGTGGATTCAGACAAAATGAAACGTGTCTTCTCTAACCTAATTAAAAACGCGATTGAAGCAATGCCCAACGGAGGACAAATAAGGATAGACTGCAGCCAAACAGAAGGTTTTTGCGAGTTTAAGGTTGCGGATAATGGTCCAGGGATTCCGCCCCATGTTATGCAAAAAATCTTTTCGCCGTTAATTACGACGAAAGCGCAGGGGATGGGTTTTGGTTTAGCAATTTGTAAACGCATTGTTGAAGCTCACGGCGGCGTAATAAGCGTTGAAACTGGTGCTGGGGGTACAATTTTTATGGTTAAGGTTCCAACAAAGCTGTAAAATGGTCGGGTGACGAGTAAATTATGTCCTTAACGATAGTAGTAGTGTCTATCATGTAGCAACAATTTTTATGCCTCCGCCCTTTAAAGTATAATTAGTATTTTTTGGAGCAACATAAAATGAGTTCTTCTGGAGCTTATCGAGCAATAGAAATAATTTTAGGCATAATCGCTTTAGCAGCAGGCATCTTGGCACTGTTTTTTCCAACCGCAGTCGTCGTTACTTTAGTCGTGTTTTTCGGCATCGCACTCTTAGCTATCGGCATCTTACGAATTGCAACCGCGGTGTCTACAAAGAGCCTTTACGGGTCAACACGCACAACAAACGCGATAATCGGCGTAGTCGCACTAATTATTGGCTTAATAATACTGTTTTTCCCAGTGTTTTCAACTGAAGTAATCGTGATTTTGATTGGGTTTGGCTTTTTGATTTACGGTTTAGGCAGGCTAGTTATCGGTGGAGCTGCAAGCAACTTAAGCGGAGGACTTCGCGCCTTAATGGTCGTCTTTGGCATTCTGGTGGCGATCTTTGGAGTCATCATTATCCTGTTTCCAGTGGTCGGCGTTTACACGTACGCGTTCTTTGTCTCGTTGGCACTGATTCTAATCGGCATCGACAGTCTTGCTTCTGGCGCCGTCGGCATACCCCTCACCTAAAGCCCAGCCCCCTTTTTTGGCGGTTATGCCCAGACAATGTAGGAAATAATTAGGAACATAACAGCGGTAGCACCCAAAACTAAGCCAAGCAGCCAACGGTATTTACCTACAGCTTTACCCAGTTGTAGCCCGTACCATGTAACCCACGCAACGCCCAGACTGTTAGAGATTACCCAAGCCAAAAACTTGTCAGGCAACACCAGAAAAGGCAACGCCATCAACACGCCCACGGTTAAGTAGATGCCTAAAATCGACAACCAACCCCCAACGTCCGATTTGGTTAAAACTTTAGCTTTCCCAACATCCGCCTGCCCAACATGCTCAATCAAAGCCCCCGCAATAGCCCTTTTGCCAGCCGCATCAAACCCTTCAAGGAAGGTGTCATCAAAACTTTTTGTGACTTTGTCAAGTGTGTCATGGCATTCCGCGCACCGTTTAAGCATTAAAAGTTTGTTTCGGGTGCGGTTGCGTTCGATAGAACTGGAAACGGCGTAAACGAGCCCGTCTATCATGCCCCACCCGAAGCAGGCGCCCAGGTTCACCGCAACAATATACACGAAACCACTGTTCAAATCCGAAAGAGCAACATACCCGTTAATGATGATAACCATCAAAACAGCAAAAGCAATCTCACCCGTACGGTCCTCAAAAGAAAGATAACGCGACACCACAAAAAATCACCTACCCTACAAACAAGAAAAGAAAAAACCAACAAATAAACAAATACGAAAAAAAGCATTGACAAGCGTACATATTTGAATCCTACATGTGATTCTATAAAGGGTTCTGTTACCTCTTTGTCTGTCGTGTGTCCATGTTGCTTTTCTTCTGTTGTGGGCGGGGGCGTAAAGTTTGTTGTGCCGTTGCTGTAGGTTGGTTGCTCGTTTAGAATCCACAGTTGAATGGTAACGTTGTCGGCGGTGTAGCTTGCAGTGCCGAGTGTTACTTGTTTTTGTTCGCCCGTATAAGGGTCAACGGTGACGACTGGAGTTGTAGCCGGCACTTCATAGGGGCTGTTAAATAGGTAAACCGTAAATTGTGATGGTGAGGGGTTGAGGATTGGCTGAACTGCAGAGGCAACTTCAACCATCAAAAAACTTGCTGCTAAAACTACGATAAATGCCAGAATTAATGGTTTGCGAGATGTACCCACGCTTGGTCGCCAAAACTTGTTGAGTTGAGGATGGAATTAAAGGGTTCTCGTAAAGACTTGTTTACTGAGTTAAGTCAAGAATTCTTTACTGACAAATCACTAAGGGGGGTAGGCGCTATTGGTCGAAAAAACGCTCAAAAGTATGTTGAAATTCAGCAGAATGGCGGTTTTTGGTTGGTTGTATGGTGGGCCGAGCCGGATTTGAACCGGCGACCTTTCGATTATCAGTCGAACGCTCCAGCCGTGCTGAGCTACCGGCCCACATTTTCTGGGGTATCACAAGTAAGATATTGAATGGCTTTTTAAAAGTTTTCATAAATCTTTATGTGCCACTCCATTATTGTCTTGTCAGATAACGAATGTTTGGGGCTCGTAGCCTAGCACGGATTAAGGTGTCGGCCTTCGGAGCCGGAGATCGAGGGTTCAAATCCCTCCGGGCCCGCTTCCACAACAAAAAACTTATAAAAAACAAACAAAAACGTTGCAATCCCAAAATTTATGCAAGATTTAGAGAAAAACCTGAACCTGCCTTATTAAATTTTTAAAAATAAATGAAGAAGGGGTGAAAAGAACCCAAAAAAAGTTTATTTCAGTTTAATTTCTTTTGCGGACTGCCACAAACCATGAATATTGCACATGGAAACAGCCATCAAAGTTCCCGGTTTGCCTGTCTTCATCATGCAAACCGCTGAAGGGTTGGTGTATATTGTGCTTGTGTTTGGTCCTTGCACTGAAGCCCCATGAGCGCCGAATTCGCTACGGGCAATTAGTTGTGGAAACTTTTCGCCGTCTGCCAAGAAATAGATTTCTATCCAGCTGATGTGGTGTTCCGTCGTGTTTGGATGTGCAACTTCTTTGCCTATTGATGCTTTAACTTCAAACATTTCGTCTGCAGTTATGGTGTCTGCACAGTCAATAACTGGAACATGTTTCTCAACTTTCCAATCAGCTTCTTGAACTAATTCTACAATTTTCTTCAAAAAATAAACACTCCACCTAAAAAGGAGATAAAAATTGTCATTTATAGATTTCGGCAACAAGTTACCGCTAATTAGATAAACCAACACAAAAATCTAAACCCGTATTTCAGCCAAAAAAACCTGAATTGACTCTAACATAACCGCAGTTTTTCTATATAGTATCTACAAACTAACTAGACAGCATTAATTGGCAACACACCCAAATTATTAACGGAGAGCGAAAGCAAAAATGAAAAAATCAAAAACAGTAACGTTAACTTGCCCAGGCTGCAAAGAAAACTTCGAGTTTGACCAAGTTGGCGAATACGAGTTTGTCCCCTGCCCAATCTGCGGAACCAACTACATGACCATCAAAAAAAACCAAACCTTGATGTTACAAGCCTTCAGCTTCACCTCGACCGCTCCAATCAAAAACCCTACAATAATCGCTTAAAGGTGAAAACTTTGAAGGTTAAATGCGTCGGCTGCACAACAAAATTCAACGTACAAACAGAAATTTTTGACAACTACGAAATCGTGTTTTGCCCCGTTTGCGGCTTAGACCATCAAGTAATCAAAAAACCACACACAACACAAGTAAAAACGCTACAAATCGCCTAACTCTACAATTTTTTGTTTCAAGATCAAGCGGGCACGTATTGCCTAAGCATTTTAAGTGAACGCAACTTTTCGTTTTCACCGATTTTTGCGTCCTCAACAGCACGCCGCAAGATTTGGATGGATTCATCCATTGCTTCACGGTGCACAGGGAAAGGCACGCCGTCTTTTCCGCCGTACGCAAAACTGAATTTCACAGGGTCTTCCCAGCAGGGTTCTTCACCGTACATGAGTTCAGCAACCAAAGCCAAACCCCGAACCGTCGCAGGCCCAACACCTTTAACGCTGAGCAGTTCCTCGTAATTGTCTGGCTGAAAATTGTAGAGGCGTTCAAGCGTTTCCCAGTTAATGTTTCTGGGCATGTCCAGCGTATCTATGGTTTGCTGCCATGGGTCTAACGGTTTGGGCATCCAGTTTTGAAGGGACTGCTGGTTTTTTGGCCTTTGTGCGGCTTCAAGAAGGCGATACAACTTTTTGGGCGGCTCCTTGGATAGATCAACGGAGGCTTTGCGGGATTCTTCACTGGCTCGCGCTACCATGTTTAGGGCTTTTTCACGTTTAACGTTACAGACAATAGCATTGTGAGACTCATCTACGAAGTGGCGCGTGTTGTCGCTGAGCCAATGGTAACGCCTTGCTGTACGGTCTTGGCTGCTCATGCCCTGTTGGATAACTGCCCATTTACCTTCTGCAGTGACAAGAAAAGCGTGGTGATAGAGTTGGTATCCAGCTTGGATGGCGGTGTTATCAACTTTAGCTGTCATGCGACTGGTGTATGTTAAGTCTTGGATGGTTTCTTCACAAAAATCAAATTTGATGCCGACTTCCGCAATGTCACTGGGTGTCTTTCGGCTGGTTTTTCCTTTCCCACCACACACCGCAATCCCATGCTCTTCGGGTGACAACGCATTTTTTAGCACGCCAGTTACGACGGTAGTTACGCCGCTGCTGTGCCAATCATACGCTAGTACACAGCCGAAGGCTTGAAACCAGTACGGGTCAGAAAGGCGTTCCAGAAACTTGGATGTTCCCTGCTCTTCTATCATGATGCTGGCGATTTCGTGTGCAAGTTTTCGCATGCGTCCTGTTAACCATGAGGGAGCTTTTCCACCGTGCAGAGGAAGGTTTGCGACGCCAGTTCGGAACATTTCTCATCAAGAGTTGCAGGGTGCATGTGGGGATTTATGGATTATTGCAAGGAAGCTGTCGCATTCAGGTGATGCGGGCACATTTTTCTTGTCGAGTTTCAACATGTTAATGATTAAAAAATTTGCTAATATGACCTACCCCCTATAGGTTACTGCATAGAGTTTCTATTTGGAGGAGCCTAATAGGCTGATATGAAAAATAAAGCAAACTTAAAACGATTGGGTGAATTGACGAGCAAAAAAAGGCGGCTTTAGGGGTTTGCTGGGGACACCAAAAAATATGGAGAGAAGAGAAAAATTGAAGATTATCGAATTGGTGTCCCTTTCAGTCCCCTTAAGCCTACCAAAAAAAGGAAGATGGGTTGTTTTGTTTGTTGGTCATTTTATGGTCTTTTTTTCAGCAGAACTAAGAGGCTTAGTACAACGCCGATTAGGGCGATTACGATGATTAAGCCTGCTACTGGAACAAAGTATTGTTCAATTGCAGATGCCTCTGTAGTTGTGGTTGGTGATGCTGCTGCTTGATCGACGCCGAGTGCTGTTTCAGCATATGAACCGTAGTAGGCTGCTGTGCCTGCGAATGTTGCGTATATTGTGTATGTGCCTTCGAGGTCTGGAGTGACTTTCAAGCTGTAGAAGCCTGATGCGTCGGTTGTTGTGTCACCTAAGTGTATGTAGTTGCCGTTTGGATCAACTGCATCGATAGAGACTGAGACACCGGTTGTGTCCATTGGTTGGGCGAATTGTTTGTACACGTATAGCATCCAGTCACTCATGCTTGCATCTGAGACCACTGGAACACCGTTCGGGAAGCGCATTGCTATTGATGAAGATTCTGTTCCTGGTGAGATATCGGTTACACTGCCGGATATGACTACTGATGAACCCAGTGTTATTGCTGAAGTTATCGAATTGACAGTTGTTTGGCTTGGGCCTTTGCCGATTGCGTAGATTTGTTGGTTGTATGTGTCTTGTGATACAATAATGCTGTCGCCGATTAGTGCGCGTCCACCCCATCTGCTTGAACGGAATAGACCATCTGCTCTCCAAACTACGTCACCTGTTTCTGCATCAAGCGCAAAGAACGGTGCACCTCTTGGTTTTGGTTCGAGTGCAGAGTGCTCACAACTGCCAAAGTAAATCTTACCGTCAGAAACGATTACTGGAATGATCCACCAGTTGTTTGTAAGGTATGATTCGTGCAATGGATCGTCTGCTGTATATGTCCATTGGAGATCGCCTGTGGTTACGTTATAGCAGTAAACGATGCCGCCGACTGTTGCTGAGTAAAGGTTGCCGTACGCAATGACACGGTCTGGACCGTATGACGTTACTGTGTCGCTCCATGCGTCTGCGTAGACTTGTGGTTCTGTTTCGTAGAGGAATTGACCTGTTTCAAGGCTGTATCCGTAGTGAACTCTGTTTTCTTTGCTGAAGAAAACGCCAACCATGTCGTCTTGGCTCCATGCGCACCAACCTGCTTGACCGATGCTGCTAATAGTGATTGTGCCTGCTTCCCATTCTGCGGGTGCGTCATTAACTGTGTTGAATAGCAAGTTGCCTTCGTTGCCTGAGGTTAAGTCGAATGCCCAGATTTGCACTGTTTCGTATGATACGCTGGTACAAATTACTCTGTCACCAACGAACACTTTGGAGATTGTTGTGTTGCCGCTGGCTGGGAATGTTCCGACTGCTGCTGTGTTGTATGCGGGGATTGAAACGTTTATGTCGTATCCGCGCTCTGTTGCGTCAAAGGTTTTGCCTTGGATTTGGCTACCCCAGCTTTCTGACATGCCGGTCTTGCCTTTAGCAACGACATAGCTTGAATTCCATCTGAGTAATCTGTAGTCTGGGTTTGAAGAGTTTCCGTAGTTAACGATTGAGTATTTCAGAATTTCACCGTTTTCACCGTAATAGTTTGTTCCTGAAGGTACGTTGGTCATGTTGTATTTGAGGTCGCCTGTTAGAGCGTCAAGTGCCCACCAGTTTGTTCCACTGACTATCCATATGTATGAGAATGCACCGCGGCTGTTTAGACAGTCCCAGTACAAGGTTTGTCCCATGGATAATCTGCCGCCACCGAAGTCATATGATCTTTCCCATAGGGTTTCACCTGTGTGTAGATCAACTGCAACGATTGCTTGTTGTGGTGATGGGTTGTAGAAGTTTGTTGCGTATTTGTTGTAGTATAGAACTCCGCTGATGATTACTGCACCAGAGAATTTACCTTCGTAAGCATCGCCGTTCTGGTAACCTACATCGCCTGTGTCGCCGCCGGTTAAGCCGCCCATAGTGTCGCCAAGTGGCATGGTCCAGAGAATGTGTGCTGTTTCTGGAGCATCATTGTAAGGTGCATACAGATTGTCTGGTGCTGCTACCCAACTGCCTGCAACAGACCACCATTCACGAAGTTGAGAATCAATTGGTCTACTCCAGTATTCAGTTGGTAAAGAGACGCCTGGATAGGTTGCTACTGGGTCTTCTTGTACAACTAATTCGAGTACGTCGCTGTCACTTGCTGCGTAAACTCCGCCCATTTGTGTACCGTAGTAAGAATAGTAGTATTCAGTTTCTTCAAAATGACATTGTAATTGGTATGTTCCGACTTTTGTTGGTGTAAAGTATTGACCGACTGTTCCGGTTGACCATGTTTTCAGTGGACCAATGGTTGAAACTTCGCCATCAGGATCAGTGATAGTTACTGTAACGTTCCAGCCGTCACCATCAACATTAAGATAGTTGAGGAGACCAAAGTTAATCAAAACTTTCTGATTAACACCAACTGGATTTGGAATAGCGTCAACAAATGGATAAGTTGTGATTGTGGATGTTGATTGTGCTGAAACTTGACCAGGTAATGCAAACATAGAGATAACCATAGAAAGCATCAGAATCAAAGCAAAAATTGATAGCACTTTTTGATTGTTTTTTAAATTTTTCATTTTATTTCTCCGTAAGTGGACGTTTAAACTAAAAGTTCAACTTAAACACTAGCAAGAAGGTGCACTTCAGACAAAGACCCAATTGGAAACAATTTGGGAAAACGATTTTATAATAAGAAATCGCCCCCATGGTATGCTTGACGATAAAACCATTGAAACATTGAAGTCTTTAGGGCTGACACAGTTACAAGCAAAACTGTACGTTTCTTTGGCAAAAATGGGAACTGCAACAATCAAGTCAGTAGCTACAGTTGCAGACATTGCAAGACAGGATGTTTATCGTTTAATTGAGTCACTTCTAAAGTTAGGTTTAGCAGAAAAAATTTTGAACAATCCAACAATGTACAAAGCCACCCCGTTAAAAGAAGGCGTCAATCTTTTGTTGGATAATAAAAAAAAGGAATACATAAAATTACACAAGAATACTGCCGAGATGGTTAAGAAGTTAAACGCTATTGATTTTAATCTATCACATCAAAAAGAAGAAGAAACTTTTGTAATAACCACATCGAAAACTCTGGTTTTCAAAAGGTTCAAAGAACAAGACACCCTAACAAAAAAAACAATAGACGCAATAGGCGAATGGAAAGTTACCAGAACCAGATTTTATGACTGCTTTGAAGACTACCTTGACTTATTGAAAAGAGGAGTAAGAATTCGGACAATCACAGAAAAACATGAAGAAGAACATGTCTTAACAGAAAAAATGAAGTTTTTGGAGAGCAACCCCTTATTTGAAATCAGATACTTATCAACGCCTGCGCCAGTTAACATGGCAATTTACGATAAAAAAGCAGTCCAATTATGCGTATCCCCAAGTGAAGATAACTATCAGGATTTAGGCTCAAAAAATCCTCAGCTTATGAAAATCATAAACGCTTTTTTTGAGGAATTGTGGGAAAAAGCAGAAACAAAAAACAAGACCTCATGTATTGAAAAGAGAATGGCGCCAATTAAACAATAAAATAAAGCCTGTTCAATGCTGTTCTAAAACCATCCAAACCAACCGTTAACTGCTAAAATGCTTGATTTTGGCTTGTTTTCTTTGCACACTGGGCTTCGCATAGGTCAAAAATGTTTTTGCAAGGTTTAGCAAGTGGTCTTCTCAACAAGGCTTTTTTTGGATCAAGCTATTGATGGTGGACTTGAATAATGCTGCAAAGACAACGAAACTGCAAGCGTGTTTGTAGCTTATACGGAAGAGAAGAAGGGAGCTAAAATAGACTTTACTTTGGCATTTGCACCAGTTCTGATGCTGACGGCAGGCATAATATTAGGAACAGTTTTCACTTTTACGCCTATAAAAGAACGAAAATACAAAGCAATCGCCGTAGTTGTTTTCATGGCGGCTTCAGCATTTGTAGGTTATTTCCTGTCAACAGCCTTTAGCAGTGACCTTGCATCAATCGTTTACTTCCAAAACTTCTCAAACATTTTAGATTCAACGGTGATTACAAATTTTTTTGGCGGCGCTGAGCTTGCAGCGATAGTTCTGCTTATCTGCCTTTTCGAAGTCAGCCTTATTGCATGTTTTGCGGTTGAAGAAATAGTCGACGGTTACATGAAAAAAAGGAAAAAGGCTAAAACAGTTGCGGCTCAAAAAGTTGAAGAAGTGCAAGTTGAACCTTGCCAAGACCTTGAAACAGTTGATGAAACCGAAGAACCCGTTAATGGGGCTGTCTCGCAAGAGGAAACCTTAGCTGCTGATATGCAGGGGCTGAGGAAAGATGAGCAGAGCATTATGGAACTTTTTCTTTACGAAAAAATTACACAGATCACGCCTAATCTTAACGCGATGCAACCAGAAGGCTACAGTTTTGAAGGCTTACCCCAACTGGATTGGGACATAAAACGTACAAGACAAACCCTTGATGCGCTAGTCCATAAAGGCTTTCTTAAATCGGAACTTGTTGACAAAGTAATCACCTGCACCGCATGTGACTCAGCAAACGTGAGAATCAAAAAACTGTGCCCAGAATGCAATTCTCTGCGGCTGCGAAAAGAAGTACTTATTGAACACTTAACCTGTGGGGCTATTGATAGGCAAACAGCTTTTGAAAGCCCAAACGGCGGCTTAGTCTGCCCTAAATGCAACGTTAAACTGCAAACTATTGATGAAGATTACAGGTTGCTGCCGTCATCTTATGTGTGTTTGAACTGTAATGCCCGAAGCAGTGAACCGCTTTTGGTTGCTAAATGCGACAATTGCAGCACAACTGCCCAGCTTGACGAGGAACCTGAAGTTTACCTTTACAAGTACACAGCTAACTCAGATTTGCCTCTAAAAGATATGCAGCAAATCAAACCCATAGAAGTCTGCACCAAATTCTTCAGGGCTTTAGGCTACAAAGTGGTTGCACCTGCCTGTGTGAAAGGAAAATCTGAAACTAAGCACCTTTTTGACATGCTGGTGTTAGGCAAAGTCGGTGTCGTCGGAGCAGGCAACCAAACACAACAAAAACAGGCAGCAGCCTGTACATGCAAGGAAAATGAGAACACGGTCATTGAGCTTTTAATCTCAAATAAACGTGTCGATTTGGAAGAAATCACCAGAATCTATGGCATGATAAATGACGTGGACTGTGAAGCGTTAATTTTTGTTATTCCAAGCATGACAGTTAACGCGCGGAATTATGCTTCAGCGTATAACATGAAGATTTGTGAGGGAAAAACCATAGAGGAAGCGTTGGTTAACTGGGTTATCCCTAAAGCCGTTGAAAAAGCTGCTTAGACACAATTAACACCTTTTTCTTTTTCCTGTTTTTCAATGCGTATTACACTTGTAATACATGCGGCAATGCTTTTATTCAAACAACCAGCATTGCAACCAAAATACAGGATCAAACACCATGAACGTCCAAAGAAAACCAACAAGCGCAAAACAAGCATCCATAATGGCAATGACAGCAGCACTCTACGCCGTATTTTTCGCAATATCATACTCAATAACAATACCAAACTTCACACTACTCTACCTGCCAATCATCTTGTTGGGTGTTTTTCCACTCTGGTTCGGATGGAGCGGCTTAGTCGGCAGCATGATCGGCGCATACATCGGGGGCGTCTTCGTCGAAGGCTTACCACTGCACTTTGCCGTTGCCGAATCCATCTGTGCTCTAATAATCTTCGGCTTAAACTGGCTACTCATCCCCAAATTTGCAACAGAAGCAAAATCAACAAAAAGCATCATCACCCTCGCAGCAGTATACGCCGTAACGCTCCTAGCTGGTACAAGCTATGTCCTATGGCAACTGTCAATCTTTGGCGTGTTCCCAATCGAAATCGCACAACTTGCTCTGCCACCAACCTACGCGTTAAACCTGCCAATTGCAATCATAACCTGCACCGCTTTGATACGAGCAATAACTCCAAAACTGAAAAGTTGGGGAAACTACTCTGGTAGCTTTAGCGAGTGGCGTCAAAACAGAAAAGCTAAGCTGACAGCAAAAACAGTCCCAAATCAGCGAACAAATTAGCAAACAACCATATCTTACCATTTTTTCTTATAAACGCTGAATCCTCAATTTTGAAGCCACGTTTTTCGCAGTAAGCTTTGAAGTCTGCTATGCCTAAGAAGTGCAGGTTGGGCGTGTTGTACCATTCATAAGGCAAAGCGTTAGTGACTGGAACGCGCCCCTTAAAGAAAATCTGTGAGCGGGCTGAAATGTTAACAAAGTTTGGAAAGCCAACGATGACTTTTCTGCCTACACGCAACGCTTCTTTTAAGGCATATTCAGGGTTTTTTACTTGCTGAAGCGTTTGATTCAAAATGACGTAGTCAAAACTTTTGTCACCGTATTCAGATAAGCCGGTGTCGATGTCTTGCTGAAAAACGTTAAGACCAGCCGCGACGCATCTTTGGATTGCGTGGTCATTAAGTTCTATACCCTGTGCATGTACACTTTTCTCGGTGACAAGCAGGCTTAAGAGGTCCCCGTCGCCGCAGCCTAAATCAAGAACAGAGGCTCCGCTAATGATCCAGTCCGCTATGAGTTTATGTTCAAGTTTTCTGTCATAAGTCAATTGTGGTTACCACCATTGCCGTTTGTTTTTTCTACGCCGTTAAGAAAATGCGAGATTAGTTCGGCTTCCTGTTCGATTTCAAGCAGAAACGCGTCGTGCCCGTAGGTGCTGTTGATTTCGCAGTAGCTTGCGTCTACACCGGCGAGTTTGCAGGCTTTCACGATTTCCTGAGACTGATACGTTGGGTAAAGCCAGTCAGATTTGAAGGCTAAGACGAGCACTTTGGCTTTTAGTCCCTTGAAGACTTCGTTTAGGCTGTGCCCATTTAGCAGATTGAAGTAATCAATAGCTTTAGTGAGGTAGAGGTAGCTGTTTGCGTCAAAACGTTTTACAAAACTGTCACCGCGGTAACGTAGGTAACCTTCTACTTCGAAGTCTGCGGCGAACTTGAAAGGGTTCTTGTCAGGTTTTGTTTTTCTGCCGAACTTTTCAGCCATTGAAGTATCACTCATGTAGGTTACGTGCCCAATCATTCGGGCTACTGCTAAGCCTTTGGCTGGTGCCGCTGTTTCGTAGTAGTCACCGTTTCGCCAGTCTGGGTCAGCCATTACTGCTTGGCGTCCAACTTCGTTGAATGCGATTTGCTGGGGATTATGTTTTAGTGTTGTTGCTATGGGTACTGCCGCGCGGATTCGGTTGGGGTAAGAAACCATCCATTGGAGGACTTGCATGCCACCCATTGAGCCCCCGATGACAGCAAGCAGTTTGTCTATGCCTAAATGGTCAATCAAGTTACGTTGAGCGTGCACAATGTCGGCTATGCTGATTGACGGAAAACCGAGACCATATGGTTTGCCGGTTTGCGGATTAATTGAGGATGGCCCAGTTGAGCCTTTGCATCCGCCCAGCACGTTGCTACAGATTACGAAGTACCTGTTTGTGTCTATTCCTTTGCCGGGTCCAACGAGGGCGCTCCACCAGCCTTCTTCCCCTGCCACGTGAGCGTCACCCGAAAAAGCGTGTAGGATCAGGATCGCGTTTGATTTTTCCTTGTTAAGTTTACCGTAGGTTTCGTAGGCAAGCGTTACTGGTCCAAGTTTTTCTCCGGATTCTAGTGTGAACTGGTTTGGTGGATAGGCTAACGTGTAGAATTGTGTTTGGTCAGGGTTTTGGTTGGTTGTCATGTGGTGTCCTCCGTTGGAAAAGTGGTATGTTAGGGTTTTGTTGAGGCTTTTAATGCTTGGTCAAGGTCTTCGATGATGTCGTCTGGGTCTTCGATTCCGATTGAGAGGCGGATGTAGTCTTCGGTTACGCCTGTTGCTTCCTGCTCAGCTCGGGTTAACTGCTGATGTGTTGTGGAAGCTGGGTGCACAATGAGGCTCTTTGCGTCGCCAATATTTGCCAGATGCGAGAACAACTTTACCGATTCGATTAGTTTGCGTCCAGCTTCTTTGCCGCCTTTGATGCCGAAACCGACTAAACCGCCGTAGTTACCCTGCAGATACTTTTGGGCTATTTTGTGGTTTGGATTATCTGGCAATCCGGGGTAAACTACCCAGCTTACGAGGGGGTGCTGCTTTAGGAATTGGGCGACTTTTAGGGCGTTTTCGGAGTGTTTACGCTGTCGGAGCGGAAGGGTTTCTAAGCCTTGCAGGAAAAGCCATGAATGGAAGGGGCTCAATGCTGGACCAAGGTCTCGAAGCAGTTGTACGCGAGCTTTGAAAATGAACGCAACGTTTCCAAGTTCTGGGAAGTTCCCGAAGTTGTCCCAATATTTGACGCCGTGGTAGCTTGGGTCAGGCTCTGTGAATTCTGAGAATTTGCCGTTGTTCCAGTTGAATTTGCCGCCGTCAACGATGACGCCGCCGATGCTTGTGCCGTGACCGCCAATGTATTTGGTTGCTGAAACAACAACTATGTCTACGCCGTAATCGATTGTACGCACAATGCCCACCCCTACAGTGTTGTCAACTATCAGGGGGATGCCTGCTTCGTGTGCAATTTTGGCGAGAGCTTCAAAGTCTGGTACGTCGAGTTTGGGGTTGCCTATGGTTTCTGCGTAGATGGCGCGTGTTTTTGGGGTTATTGCTTTTTTGAATTCTTCAGGCTTTTGAGAATCAACAAAAATGGTTTTACGTCCCAGTTTGGCGAAGGTGTAGTGGAGTAGGCTGTAGGTTCCTCCGTAGAGGTTGTTTGCTGCAACGATTTCGTCGCCAACATCAGTGATTGTTAGTAATGCTATGGAGATGGCTGCTTGTCCTGACGCAACTGCCAAAGCACCGGTGCCACCTTCGATGGCTGCAACCCGTTTCTCAAAAACGTCGTTTGTTGGGTTGTTCATTCTTGTGTAAATGTTTCCTAGTTCTTTAAGTGCGAACAGGTTTGCCGCGTGTTCTGTGTTTTTGAATACGTAAGAGGTGGTTTGGTAGATTGGAACTGCACGTGAACCTGTTGTTGGGTCGGGTGATTCTTGACCTGAGTGTACGGCTAAGGTGTCAAGATTTCTTTTTGTCATTTTTGTTTTGCTCCTTTGATTGTTTGTTTACCCAAAAAGTCGATAATGGCGTTATATTGGTTCTTGACAAAAATATTCCAAAAAGAATAAAAAAATAAGTGACCCAGCGCTGACAATAACCAGCAGAGGGTTAAAGGACCACTTTAGGATACAGCGTAGAACCTATGAACACCAAAACAGTCATGCTCACCGAAAGAACAAGCAAATCCACGCCGATACCATAAACGCTCACGCCTCCGGCAATCATCAAACTCCGCAATGCATCCACCGCATACGTTAACGGGTTAACCGTAGCAATTATTTGCAACCAAGTTGGCATCATTGAAATTGGGTAAATAGCGTTACTTGCAAAGAACAGCGGCATCGTTAGAAGTTGACCTACACCTTGGAAACGTTCACGGGTTTTTACAAGTGAAGCAATAACCATTGAGAGGGACGAAAACAAGGCAGCTGTAAGAATGGCAACAACAGTGACAAGCGCTAAGTTAAGCGGATTCCAAATAAGGTCTGTGCCTACAAGGATGGAAAGTAAGTATATAATGGCTACTTGTGAAAGCGCTCTTACACCAGCGGATAAGGCTTTACCCAACACCAAAGCTTCCCGCGGCGTCGGGCTAACCAAAAATTTGTGAATAATGCCTAAGTCACGTTCCCAAATGATTGTTATCCCATAAAAAATTGATATGAACAGTATGCTTTGAGCCAAAATACCGGGCGCCATAAACGAACGGTATGACAAATCGCCAGTGGGAATCACCCTTATTTGTGTGAAGACTTCGCCGAAAACCAGTAGCCAAAGCGCAGGCTGAATCGCACGCGTAAACAGTTCGCCAGGGTCATGACGCAGCTTACGCACTTCAAGCTCCACTATGCTTAACGTTTTATTAATAAACTGGTTAACTGAGCAAAAAAATTGTTGAAGGCTAAGCGTCAAATCAAGCAAGCCTCCTTGCCGTGCGGCGGACTCGAGAGGTTTCTTTGAAGGATCCGCCAGTTTCAAGCGCATCACCCGCGTAGTAATTGAAAACGTCTTCTAAGGTGGCAGCTTCTTTATTTATTGAAGCCTTCAAACCAGAGGGGGTACCTGACACAACCATTTTAGCATGATTCATTATTGCCAGACGAGAGCATAACTGGTCGGCTTCTTCCATGTAATGTGTGGTGACGAAAATGGTGGTGCCAAGATTTTCACGAAGCCTTTGTATGTGGTCCCAAACTGCTTTACGTCCTACAGGGTCAAGACCAATGGTAGGCTCATCAAGAAACAGCAGTTTAGGATTATGCAGCATTGACTGGGCAATCTCTAAACGTCTAACCATGCCGCCTGAATACGTTTTAACCCGTTTATCTCCAACGTCGCCAAGCCCCATAAACTCCAATGAGTCCCAAATAAGCTCTTTTCTACCCTGTTTGGGCAAATCATAAAGTTTTGAAAAAATCAAAAGGTTCTCAAATCCAGTCAAATCGCCGTCAGCTGAAAGTATCTGGGGGACATACCCAATAAGACGCCTAACCTGTGAAGAATTACGCACCACGTCATAACCGCCGACGGTTGCTGTTCCAGAGGTGGGCGAAAGCAGAGTAATCATCATTTTTATGCTTGTAGTTTTGCCTGCACCGTTCGGACCCAAAAGACCAAAAACTTCGCCTTCATCAACTTCTATGTTTAGGTTGTCTACCGCTTTAAAAGTGCCAAACTGGCGTGTCAAATGGTTTGTTGTTAAAATCGGCATATTGTCACTTCAATTAGTGTTTGCTTTGTTTGCTGTGAAAACTAAACGCAAAGTTTGCATGGCTAAAGCTATTGTTTCACGTTCTTCAACGCTTAAGAACGCAATTTTTTCAGAAAGGACTTCCAACGCGCCTTGTCTTGATGCGTCCAATATTGAAAGCCCCTTGTTTGTTAGGGTAAGTTGTACTCGTCGCCTGTCTTCAGGGTGGTCTTGACGTGTTATGAGTTCTTTCTTTACTAGTTCGTCAACAAGTTTGGAGGTTGAGGGCAATGCTATACCTAAATGGGTTGAGACGTTGGAAAGAGAAGCTTCAGGATTGTGGTCGATGTACGTTAATGTTCGAAATTGTGGAACGGTTAAGTCGTTTGTTCTTCGGCTACGCATTTGGGTACGGATGTCTCGCATGATGAGTGGAACGACTTCAAGTATTTCGTGGGCGCATTGTTGAGTTGTTACCGAAGGCATTTTAGTTTCACAATCGAACAGTTGCATAATCTAAGTAATTAAGGTATTTACCAAACAACCAAAAAACATCAACACAAAACCAAGAAAACCTCAAAACATATACACAAGAAAATCCTAAATAAAACGTAATGTTTCCCCCACTTGATGAAATAGCAAAACGCCGCCGACAATTAGGCTTAAAACAATCAGAACTCGCAAAAATGGCAGGCGTAAGCCAATCATTCATCGCCAAGCTGGAATCAGGAACAATTGAACCATCATACACCAAAGCAAAAACCATCTTCAACGTGCTCGAAAAACTGGAATTCAAAAACAAGATTCAAGCAGAAAAAATCATCCACAACGACGTAGTCAGCGTCCAGCGACACGAACCTACATCAAAAGTTGTCAAACTCATGAAAGAGCACGGGTTTTCGCAGATTCCAGTGTTTGAAGGCAAACAATCCGTGGGAAGCATATCAGAAAAAACGATTTTGCGGCAGATACTTTCAGGCAAAGACTTGGAAGAAATCTCCAAACGGTCTACTGGCGACATCATGGAGGAGGCGTTTCCGCAAATTAACGAAGACGCACCCCTAACCCTAATCACCAACCTTCTGCAAACGTACCCTGCAGTGCTTGTTTCAAAAAAAGGCGCAGTCATAGGCATCATTACCAAGGCAGACTTGTTAAGGATGCTTTAGTGTTAACTCAGTCGGCGTTAGGTGGGATAAAAAAGAAAAATCTATATCCAATTGTTGACTGTTTTACAGTTTAACTTTAAAGTCACGGTTACATATAGTAGAAAGGAATTAAGGGGAAAGCAGGCATTTGAATTTAGGCTTTGACATAGACGGCGTAATCGCCAACTTTACACAGCCACTTCTAGACGTCATCAAAGAAAACTACGGCGTAAACCTAAAAACCAGCGACATTTACACTTTCGACTTAAACATTGTCTTAGGCATAACCAAAGACGAAGGCAACCAACTCATACACCAAACCCTAAAAAAAGATTTACCACTCAACCCAGGCGCCAAAGAAACCCTTGAACGCCTCAGTCGCGACGGACACAACATTTTGCTATTAACAGGACGCTACGAATACTTGCGGGATATTACGCAGTCGTGGCTTAAAGAAAAAGGCGTACCATACACGCAACTTCACATGTTAAATGTCGGCGAAAAGTACCGGGCTAACATTGAACAGATTGATTTAATTGTTGAAGACTCCCTTTTAGACGCACTGGAATGGACTCACAAAGTCAAGAACGTACTGCTTTTTGACCAGCCATGGAACAGAACATTAAACGTTAAAAACCTCACTAAACGGGTTTACAGTTGGAACGAAATCTACGAAACCATTCAAACCCTCAACTCAGTTTGATTTTTTAGCTTACTACTTTTCTGAATTGGTACAGGGTTGCCCCCAATGTTACCACCGCTATCAAAGCAATTACGCCCCAAGCGGCAAGTATTGTTGGCCAATCAAACCCTGTAATCATAAGCGCACGAATAGCGTTTACTGCATAACTGATTGGGTTAAATTGAGAAACAGTGTTAATCCAGCTTGGCAGCGACGCCGACGGCACCAAAGCGGTGCTTAAGAACAGCAAAGGAAACGTTATGAAGCCGCCTATGGCGAAAACTGTTTCAGAACTACGTGTCTTCAAACCTATAGCTAAAGATATTCCTGACCATGCAAGCCCAAAAAACGCGATTGTAAAAAAGATTAGAAGCACCCCAACGATGCCGGTTACTACGTAGCCGCCTAACAGGTAAGAAAGGACCAGAATTATGGCTGATTGAACTACAACTCGAAAAGCATCACTAGTAAGCCGACCCAACAAAATGGCGGGACGCCGAACAGGAGTAACAAGCATCTTCTGCAAAAAACCTGAATCAATATCCAAAACAATAGAAGTCCCCGACTGCAATGAACTGCCAAACGCGTTTTGCAAAATGATGCCTGCAGTTGCAAACTCTAAATAACTCACGCCTTCAGGCAGAAAACCTGGAAAATTGCCAAGTTCAGAAAAAAGTTGAGTAAAAAGCACAAGAAAAATAATTGGTTGAAAAAGGGAGAAAAACAGCAAAATCGGGTTTCGAATCAATTTTTTTAGCGACCTAACAAACAGGTAACGTGTATCGGAGAAAAGTGACATTTAGGCTCTGCCTCCCATCATTCTTGCCGGTGACTTGGCTTTCACAAGCTCTTCTGTCCGTATTCGCCTGCCAGTGTGCTTAAGAAAAACGTCATCAAGCGTTGGTGAAGAAAATGTTACTGACAAAAGCCTAATGTCGCTGCTGTCAAAGGCGCGGACAATGTCGGCGACTAATGGACCAGCGTTTTTAGCATAAACGTTTAAGCATTCTTCTGGAGCAGAATCAATAACGCTGGTTACGCCCTCCATGCTGTTTAGAAGCTCTTTGGCTTTTGGTTTGTCACGTTCACAATTGTCTATTGACAGTTTAATAGAGTCAGCACCGATTTCCCTTTTAAGCTCGGCAGGAGAACCTATGGTAACAATTTTGCCAAAATCAATAATTGCTAACCGTTCGCAGAGCTTGTCAGCCTCCTCCAAGTATTGAGTTGTTAAGAAGATGGTTGTATCTTCCTCTTTGTTTAACCGCTGCAAGTAACTCCAAATAGCCAAACGGGACTGGGGATCTAACCCCGTGGTGGGTTCATCAAGAAACAACAGTTTAGGCCTATGCACAAGGGCAGTAGCTAAATCAAGCCGTTTCTTCATGCCACCAGAATAATTTCTTGCACGCCTATCCGCAGTCGCCTCCAACTCCACAAGCTTAAGCAACTCGTCAACCCGCTGCTTTAACTCGTAACCATGCATTTGCTGAAAATGTCCTTGAAGCATCAGGTTTTCTCTGCCAGACAAGTCACCGTCAACAGTTGTCTCCTGACTCTGAACACCTATGATTCTACGAATTTCCGAGGATCCAATATCGATGTTGTGTCCTGCAATTGTGACTACGCCGGAGGTTTTTCTAAGAAGAGTAGTTAAGATTTTGATGGTTGTGCTTTTTCCGGCGCCGTTTGGACCTAAAAAACCAAAAAATTCGCCTTGTTTAACATTAAATGAGATGTCGTCTACGGCTTTTGTTCCATCAGCATAAGTCATCTTTAGATTTTCGACCGTTATTATGTTAGGCATAAAGTCCATTGTACATGTTTACGTTTGGAAAAATAATGATATGTGACTGTAATGCCTCAATAACACTGGACTTTATCATGGTAGTTAAAAAAGGGGTTTATTTTTTGAAGGGCAAACGCACTGTAAAAGTGGTTCCTTTCCCAGGGCGACTTTCAAATGACACGCTGCCACCTAATGCTTCTGACATACGTTTAACCACGGCTAAACCGAAGCCTTGACCCTTCGATTTTGTAGTAAACAAAGGCGTAAACAATTTGGCTTTGACCTCTTCAGGTATACCCAAACCTGTATCTTCAACACGTATTAATGCGCTGTCGCCTTCACAGGCGGCTTTTATGGTTAGTTTTCCACCGTTAGGCATTGCCTGCATTGCGTTGTTTACAAGGTTGCTCAGCATGCGTCGAACGTAGGTTGCGTCAGCAATAAAACAGTTTGCGGCAGGGTCAACATTGTATTCGACTTTGATGTTTTCTGGAATTACACGACTTTTTATTACGTCTTGAACAATCGCGGATAAGTCAATACTGCAGAAAAGTGGTTTAAGGGGTTTAGCAAAGTCTTGAAGGTCAACCACGATTTTGTTAATGTAATCAACGTTCTTTTCAATCTCTAAAATACTTTCCAGTAGGGCTTCCTTGGTTTTGCTGTCTAAAACATTCTCTAAATCTGTTTTTGCTAAATACAAGCTGCTTGCGATAGCCTGTAGAGGGTTACGGATGTCGTGTCCAACCATGCCTGCTGTTGCACCAATTGCGGCTAAACGTTCAGAATCACGGAGTTGCTTTGTCCGTTCCTCAACTAGGTTTTCAAGCTCTTTTGAGTATTCTTCAAGCTTATCTTCCATCTGCTTACGCAAAGTAATGTTACGGGCCACATGCACTGAACCAAGTAGGTTACCCTGCTCATCTTTTAGCGGTGTAGCACTGACAATAAAGTCTCCACCGAGGCGTTCTTCATGCACTTCCGCCGTGTGCTCTTTTCCATCCATCATTGCCAACATGTGCGGACAGAAAAGAGGCGGTTCTTGTTGACCGTGCACACATTCAAAACAGTTTAAACCAATACAGTTTTCAGGGTCAGTTCCCAATGCTTGCGCCATTGCCTTGTTAGCACGTACAATTCGGTGATTGTTGTCAAGAATAGCAATCAAGTCAGGCACACTATCAAAGGTACGTTCCCAGTCAACCTTTGCTCTCTCAAGAGCCATTTCAAACTGTTTACGTTCAGTAATATCCACGTTGGATTCCAATAATTCAGCGATTTCACCGTTAACGTCAAATATTGCTTGCCAAAAGCTTTGCATGGTTAATTGCTTACCATCTTTAGTTGCCTGTAAAAGTTCGCCAGACCATTTTCCTGTGTGTTTTAGCTGCAAAATTATGTCCGCATATGGCTTAGGAAACGTGGTTTTAAGAAGGCTATTCGAGTTTTGTCCGATTGCTTCTTCCTTCGTCCAGCCATAATTCTTTTCAGCACCTTTACTCCAGAAAGTGATTGTTCCATCCAGTTTTCGAACAAAAATGGCGTCTGGACTTAAATCAAGCAGCGCCGCTTGCCGCTGGGTTTCTTCTTCAACTTGTTCTTTTTCTTTGCGTATACGTAAAATTTTCATTCCTTGCGAAAAATCGCTGGCTAACTCGGAAAGAAGAGTAACTTCTTCCTGTGAATACGCTGTAGGCTCTGTTGAGTATAATGTTAAAACGCCGATTACTTTAGAGTCTATTTTTAAAGGTAAAGCGGCGGATGATGCGTACCCACGTTTGAGGGCTTCTTCTCGCCAAGGCTTGAAAAGTCCATCGTTTGCCATGCTTTGGCAAAACTGCGGTTGACCAGTGCGGACAGCTCGCCCAGATGGACCTTGCCCGCGTTCAGTGTCAGCCCAAGTAATCTTTAAAGAATCTAAATAGCCTTTATCAAAACCTGAAAAAGCCACAGGCCGAACAGTCTTTTCAGGGTCATCTAATGCAAGTCCAACCCAAACAAGTTTGTAACCGCAATCTTCAACTACAATTCGGCAGGCTTCACGTAAGAAAGATTCTTCATCCGTGGCACGCATTATGGCTTGATTACTGTTGCTTATGGCTCTTAAGGTGTGGTTTAGTTTTTTGAGTCTTGCCTCGTTCTCTTTTAGTGCTTCTTCAGCTTTTTTGCGTTCGGTAATGTCTTCGTATGTTGCTACAAAGTAGCCTTCTTCAGGGCTAAACGCTGAAACTGAAAACCACTTATTTAAAGTTTGATCGTAATTTTCAAATCTGACAGTTTTACCTGTGGATGCTACTTGCCCGTAAACGCCTATCCAGTCAGCTGGGTCATTTTCGATGCCTGGAAGGATTTGGGTGACTTTTTTGCCTACAAATTCGTCCCGTTTGCGTCCAATCATTCTTTCAAAGGCATCGTTGACTTCAAGGAAAACGTAATCGGTGGGCTTACCGAATTTGTCGTAGATTGCTTTGTGGTAGGCAAAGCCGCTTGCCATATTTTGAAAAAGGGCACTATATTTTTGCCTGCTTACTTTGAGGGCACCGTTGACTGCTTTGCGTCTTGCGGCGTCTTCAAGCATTAACCAGCCTTCATTATGTTTAACTAAAGTGCCGATGTGGTTACGTAAAACATCTAAAACTTCAGATCCACTGCATTTTTTTAGGTTATAAGTGCACAGGGCAATAATGTTGTGCTGTTTTAGAATTGAGTTGATGGCATGTTCATATTCGACAAAACTGTCCCAAATTTCATGTTCTACCCAAAACGTGTTTCCTGACAGTCGCAGTCCTTCAAAACCGCGTTCACGTGCAGATTTTTCTTTATCAACCCATCCTTGAAAAACTTTAGCGGAAATAAAATGTCCATCTGAGAGGTACCAGTGGTTGTAATCGATGATTTCTATTTGCCCTTTTTTGATGTAATCATCTACGTTGGGCACTTGTGATTTGAGAGCTTTTTTGGCGTCTTCAACTTCAAGCGGTAGCGAAGTAATCCACATGCAGAACTCGTTATTTTTTAGGCCTTCGACAAAATAGGGGACCAAGATTTCGATTAAATCCTGTTTTGTATCGTAAAACTGGCAAAGATGTGTTCCCCATGGAATTGCACCTACAAGGTCAACGCCGAACCGTCTTAAGCTGTTCGCTCCTTTTGCCATTGACTTTTCCCCTCTCGTTGACTTCCTTAGTCGATGCCGCTTAATTTAAAACTAACCACAAAAAAGTTGAAAAACCGAACAAAAACCCTACAGCAAACTAACAAACGAAACAAAAAAGTGGAGACAAGAAAGATTTTTGTTTTAAGCTTAAAGGAAAACTCTTAAAGCCACAAAAGCTGATACCACAAGCAAGGAACCAAATCATGCCAACCCAAGCATTCTACCAGAAAATCGGTTCAGCCTGCGGTTTTGCAGTGCCCATTGTCGCGTTCGGCTGCATAGCAACAGCTATTGCGTCTTACGCTGAATTCAGCTGGACAAATAACGCCTTAAGCGATTTAGGCGTCGTACCAGGCATAACTGGACCGGTCTTTAACGTAGGCTTATTTACTGCAGGCTTGTTAGGCGTAATCTTTTCCGTTGCAGGCTTGTTTAATTACTTCAAAAACGCCCCGGTAGGAAAAGCTGGCGCATTAGCTTTCGCTTTAGCAACAGTTTGGTTAATGGCTATTGGCATTTTTAACGAGAATTTCCGTCCTACACACTTTATCGTGTCAGTGCTGTTTTTTGCAACTCTGCCGATTGCGCTTTGGATTATAACCGCAGCATTATACAGACGACATGAAGTTAAGCTTGCCGTTTTCACGTTGGTTACCTCTTTCATAGCGGCGGCGCCATGGATTCTCTACTACACAATTCATTACGTGCCTAACGTTGCTATACCCGAAACTATCTCAGGCTTAACAGGTTCCGTCTGGGTAATCTTCGTAAGCTACAAAATACTCAAAACAGCCAAAACATAAGAAAGGCATTTTTAAACAAAGAATTTTCGGTGAGATTAGTCAAGGTTTCTTGACGGAAACCCTTTTATGAAATATTGAATGGAAACTAAATTGGTTAAGATGAAGAAAGTATTGGCTGCCCTGTTATTACTAGTTACAGTTTTACTTGTTTTACAATGGGATACATCTAGTGCCAATCCGTATATTGAGACACCAGCAATTACGATTACGCAGCCGTCCCCAAGTTTTGTCACATGCTACAATAACACTTCGATTCCACTATCAATTGAAGTAAGGGTACTAACAACGGACACACCCAACAGCTACAACCCACAGATTAAGAACATTTCATATAGCATAGACAACAAAAACAACATTACACTCACAAACCTAATTGAAAGCGAAGGCAAATTCTACGCTGGACCAGACACTTTAGGCGTAACGTTGAGTGTGAGAGCAACAATTGAAAATTTGACTGAAGGAAACCACCACCTTAAAGCATACTCAACGGATATTGATGGAGAAATGCTTTCAACAGAGATAATCTTCACAGTAGACTCAAGCTATACTTCACCAGCACTAATCATTATTTCGCCCCAAAACACGACCTACTCAACAAGCGATATCCCGTTAATTTTTTCAGTTAACAAAGAGTACAGAAACGCAAAGTATGTTATTGATGACAAATTTGACTCGAGTGAATCTAACAGCATCACTGGAAACATAACGTTGACTAATCTTTCAAATGGTTCACATAAGATTTGGCTTTCAGCAGTTGCACAGGACAAATATCACAGTGGTATATCAATTGGCGAATTTGTCACGTTCACTATTGACAACACAATTTCTGAAAAAAACGAACTAGAAAAAAATATTGTTATAGCAACAGTTCTTTGCACACTTCTTGTCTCTTCAATATACATATTTTACTATGGGCGAAAAAAAAAATAGCAAGTAAACAAAAAGTTTCCTGATTCTAAATAAAAAAAGTATTGAAATTCAGTTTTTATGGTGCAATTTCACCTTTTAGGATAGTCTACATAAATTTTGGCGCAACAATACGGTGAAAAAGAAATAGCCCAACCTTGCTTTTGCACAAAATCAATTGCCACTTGGCTTGGAAAAGCAACAGCATCAACGCCTGCTTTTAACGCCAAAACGTCAGTGACTCCGCGGATACGGCCTTTTGGACGCATGCAACCCAAAACCACAGCAACCTCAGGAAACAGTACCCTTGCGGAAGCGGCAACCCTTGCAATATCATGCGGTTTTGGAGGCGCAACTTTTGCCATGTCTGTTCCAGCAATCGGCATAAACGCAATAATAACCACTGCAGAGGGTTTTGTTTGCGAAATCATTTGCAACGCCGCCAGTTCGCCATCCAGTTTGCCCTCGTTTAACCCAACAATAACGTGCGGCACAAACGGCAAACCCGAGTTTTGGAGTGCAAATAGAGAATCAGCGTAATCTTGAACCGTAACTTTAAGCCCGTAAACTTTGTCGATAGTTTCTTGGGAACCAATGACATCAATTAATGCTGCATCAACCCCTGACTGCTTAAGCAAAACAGCCGACTCCAAATCTATGATGCCCGTGTGAACGAAAACTGTTAAACCCAACGTTTTCTTAACCCGAGCAATCGTTTGGGTAAACGGTTTAAGGGGAACAGATCCGTCGGGCAAGCAGCCGCCGCTAATCAGGCAACCCACCGCCCCATCCTGCTTTAACTGTGAACATAACGTAAACAGTTTTTCGGGAGTCACTGCCTGCTGCATTGTAGCTAACACTTTACCGCCGCAATGCTTACAATTCAAAGCACAACCAGCACCTGTAATGGAGATTGTTGGAAAATCTTTTTGTGACGAACAGAAAAGGCTGCTTCTGTAGTAGGTGAAGCTTGGCGCGTAGAAACGAATTTGACGGTTTGCAAGCGTTTTTGAATCTAAAAATTCTTGGAGTTCTTGCTGGTTTAAGTGCCAAATATGCTCTACAGAAGAAGGCAACATGCTTTTCAGTCTAAATGACTTTGAGGGTTGCTTTAAAATTTGTGCTCTACTGCTTTCGTTTTGCCTTCCAAACTTCTTTAGGGCAAGCGTGAACGGGTTGAGCTTCAACAGTCACATTTGAAATGTCAGCATGCAAGCGTTCTAAACGTTTTGTTAATTTCAATGTTTTGTAGGTTGCTTGACCCCGGCAGGTTAAGGCGTAAACGGTTTTGCCTTTGTATTCGACTTGTTCGACGAGCCCGTATTCGAGCAAGAAACCGAGTTTTTTGCTTAACAGCATGCAATCCATGTTGCCTTCAAATGCGATGGCGTCAAGCGTCAAAGGCTTAGCTAAGAGAATCTTTAGCACATCCTCGTAAACTTCCAACTTCGATTTTGTCATGGTAAAGCACGCTCTTGTTTTAACTTAACATACCTCGTTTTTTAATAAAGAACTTATGAATTTTGAATCTTTAATAAAAATCAGTCGCTCAAAAAAGCCCCAAAAAGCACCTTACCCGTATGCTTTTACATTGTGGGGTTATCGTTTGGCGTCTTGACGGGCCTTAAGGTAAGCATCATGCTTCTCCAGCAGACTGCGAATTTGGCTGTTTATGAAGTCATCCGCACTTAGGTAGCCTGTGTCTAAATCTTTCAGCGCCTGCTGTAAGCGTTCGTATTCGGTGGTTGGTATTTCGATGCAGGTGTTGTCGTCTTTTGCGAAGCGGAGTTGGGTACGGATGGCGTCGCGGATAAATTCTTCGCGACTGGTGTAGCCGAGGTGGGGGTTGGTTTCGATGAAGGTTTGGGTTTCGTTTAGTAGTTGTGGGGGCAGGTTGACGCTTGTGGAGAGGAGGTTTTCGATGGCGTCGGTGTAGGTTTGCATTTTCATTGTTTGGGCGGTTATTTCGCCTAGCATTGCGGTTAGTTTTTGGTGTGCGTCGTCGGATATTCGCAAAGTTTTCATGGAGTTTACCATGTGTATTTGTGATAGGAAAGCTAATAAGTCTTTTCTGTATATTTGGTATACAAGGTGTAAGAGGTTTACATTATGAAGCACAACATCAGCATAACAATGGACCAAAAACTCTTCCGAGAACTAGAAAACATCCGCGGCAGAGAAAAACGCAGCAACTTCATCGAATACCTAATAATCGAAGACCTAAAAACCCACCTAAACAACCAACAAAACACAAAGCAAAACACACCAATCGTGCTTATCACAAGTCAAATAAAATAAAAAAATAGTCAGTTAAGACGTCGATTAATCGACGCCCCACTTCTTAGCAACCTTAACTGCAAAGAACACAATCAAAGCTACTATCAGGAAGGTTATCAAAGCAACCAAGAAGTCACCGATGGCAAATGGACCAACAACGTACGCAGCCAAATTATCCATGCCCGGAATTGCCAAACCAATTGCAGGTAACAACAAGTCTTTGACCAATGCTTGAACCAGTTGACCAACATACAAGCCGATAATGAACGCGACCGCAAGACCAAAAATCTTGTACTTTGACAGAAATTCTTTGAATTCTTCCCACAAATTCTGTTTTGGTGGGGGTGGCGGTGGTGCTGGTTTTTCAACTGCTTCACGGATTTTTCGTAATTCAGCTAACATTTCATCTTCTTTTGACAATAAAGCAACCTCAAAATGATTTGCATACATTGTGCTAATAAGATTATCCATCATGCAAGCAACCATTGAAACATCAAAAATCTCTTAAGCAGTCAACTGGTAGGCAAAAGATTATAGGCAAAAGTTTCATATGCTGACATAACGTGCTATCATTTGAAGGGTAATACGATGGGTTCAGTGGAATTAGACGATTTAGACAAGAGCATCCTAAAACTGCTTCAAAAGGATGCAAGGCTGTCCTTTGCCGAAATAGGACGCAACTTAGACATTGCTGAAACTACCGTGCGCTTCCGCGTTAACCGACTCGTTGAAAGCGGCGTCATCACACGCTTCGCTGCCCTGCTTGATCCAGAAAAGGTTGGCTTAACTGTGGGCGGCGCGATTTTGTTTAAAATAGACCCGTCCCATTTAGAAGAGGCTTGTAAAGAGTTAGCATCCTTTGAGGAAACCCAGTACCTATTCCGGAGCACTGGGGAGTATGATGTGGTTTCTATGATTTTGGCGCGGGATATGGAGCATCTTAATGATTTGGTTAAACGAAGTAAGATGATTGCGGGTGTTAAGGATGCGCGTTTGTCGGTTACGACGAAGATGCTAAAGTTTGCGCCGGCTATTGAGCTTTAACCCGTTATGATGTTGCTGATTCAGCAAAAAATTTGTTATTAAGCCGTTGCTTCCGCAAGATTAATACATACAAGTACACACGTTACTGTAGTTTAACCCACTTAACGCTGCCGGTTAAACTCTAGGAGAAAAATTCATGACCACAAAACCAACCCTTAGCGAAGGCTCTAAAAAACCCCAAACACACCAGTTAGACAACACTGACAAACAGATTCTACAACTACTCCAAGATGACTTTCCACTGGTTGAGCACCCCTGGAGAGAGCTAAGCAGCAAAACAGGCATACCCGAAAACCAACTCGTCACCCGCATAGAAAACCTCTGCAAAGCAGGCGTCATAAAGAAAATCGGTCCCATTGTTGACCCTTCAAAAGTTGGCTACACGGCAGCCACCCTAATTGCCTTGCGCGTTCCCGAAAACAAAATTGACGACATAGCCACTGTAATCAACCAGTACAACAACATCTCCCACAATTACGAACGCGAACACGAATACAACGTCTGGTTCACCTTAGTCACAAAAAACAACCAAGAATTAACAGACACATTAAACGAGATACTACAAAAAACGGGTTTAAGCCAAAATGACGTTTTGAACCTCCCAACCGCGCAACGTTTCAAAATCAACGTAAACTTCCAATTAACCAACAATTTTTAGGAGAAAACTTTTGTGGACAAAATTGATGAAACCTTACTCTTGGAGTTAAATCAAGGAATCCCCTTAATCATTCAACCATTCAATAGCATAGCCTCTAAAATCGGAGTCACACCTGACGAGGTCTTGGCGCGGCTGACGAAGCTCAAGGAAGCGGGCGTGATTAGGCGGTTTGGAGCAAGTATAAAACCAAACGATGTAGGGTTCACTGCAAACGCTGTTATCGCTTGGAATGTGCCTATTGAGCGGGTAAATGAGGTGGGCGCATATTTTGCGTCTTTTAGAGAGGTAACGCACTGTTACGAACGCCAAACGGTTCCGGAACGTTGGGAATACAACCTTTACACCGTTTTACATGCACAGGAACGCCAAACGATAGAGCATCTAACAAAACTTCTTGCTGAAACCGTTGGCGTCAACGAATATGTTATTTTGTATAGTAAACGTGACCTCAAAAACGGCAAAACACAGGAGAAGGCACAATGATAAATCTTACCAAACTGTGGTGCAACCAACCCGGCTCCATGGACCAACTCCGTTACAGCCACACCGCACACCAACGCCCAGTCGTAGTTTGGAACACAACAAGACAATGCAACCTACACTGCATACACTGCTACTCAAAATCAGAAAACAAAACCTACCCAAACGAACTCACCACCGAAGAAGCAAAACACTTCATAGCCGACCTAGCCGAGTTTGGCGCGCCAGTCCTGCTGTTTTCAGGCGGCGAACCCATGATGAGAAGCGACCTCTTCGAGCTAGCCAAACTTGCTTCTGACTCAGGCATACGCCCTGTCATGTCAACAAACGGCACACTCATCACCAAAGAAGCAGCTGAAAAAATAAAACAAGTCGGCTTCCACTACGTCGGCGTAAGCTTAGACGGAATAGGCGAAACAAACAACCGATTCCGCGGCGCCCCCGACGCATTTGAAAAAGCTGTTGCAGGCATCCGCAACTGCATAAACGCAGGCATAAAAACAGGTTTACGCTTAACCGTCAGCAAATACAATTTTGCCGATGTTCCCGCCATTTTTGATTTCATAGAAGCTAAAAAGATTCCGCGAGTCTGTTTCTACCATTTGGCGTATGTTGGCAGGGGAACAAGCATCGCCAAAGACGACCTAACACATGAGCAGACACGCCAATTCATGGACACCCTACTATCCAAAGCTGAAGAATTCCAAAAGAAGGGACTGGGCACCGAAATCCTCACAGTTGACAATCACTCTGACGCCGCATACATTTACCTGAAAATCAAAGAAAAACACCCCGCCCAGGCTGAGCAAGTTATGCAGTTACTGAAGCTTAACGGCGGCAACAGTTCAGGCCACGGAATTGGCTGCGTAGACTTTAACGGTTACGTACATCCTGACCAGTTCTGGCAACACTACAGCCTTGGCAACATCCGGGAACGCAAATTCAGCGAAATCTGGACAGACACAACCGAACCATTGCTGAGCAAACTTCGGCACCGAAAAGACCACCTAACGGGCAAATGCAGTAGCTGTCGTTTTCTGGATATTTGCAATGGAAACCTGCGGGTTAGAGCTGAAGCAGTTTACGGGGACATTTGGACACCAGACCCTGCCTGCTACTTGACCAAAGAAGAAACTCAAAAGCAGGCTTGAAACCATGAACCCCCAAAGTCACCCAAACCCTAACTCTTTGGCGCCGCGCGTAATTGCTTGGGAATCCACTCGCGCCTGCAACTACGCTTGCCAACACTGCCGAGCACAAGCCCAAAAACAAGCCGACCCAAACCAGCTAACCACCAAAGAAGCCTTCGCTATGGTTGACCAAATCGCGGTTTTCTGCAAACCAGTCTTTATCATCAGCGGCGGCGACCCCTTGCTTCGAGAAGACATTTTTGAAGTTGCCAAATACGCGTCTAACCTAGGTTTACGGGTTGTTATGTCTCCCAGCGGCAGCAACATAACCTCAGAGTGCATCAAAAAAATGAAAGGTTCAGGCGTGAAAATGATTTCGCTAAGTTTGGACGGCTCAAACGCTGAGGTTCATGACGGTTTCCGCATGGTTCCAGGTGCTTTCGATTTGGCAATGCATAACATGGCGTTGGCTCGTGCAAATCAGATGCCTTTTCGCATCAACACCACCGTCACCCAGCACAACCTTGCCGACTTGCCAAACATTTTGAAGCTGGCAATTGAGGTTGGCGCTGAGGAATGGGACGTTTTCATGCTGGTACCCACAGGCAGAGGAAAAATCCAGATGGAAATAACGCCCAAGCAATACGAAGAAACACTACAGTCAGTCTATCAGGCAAGTTTAACCTCGGCGATTCCAATCAAAGTCACCTGCGCTCCGCAATACAGCCGAATCGTAGCCCAACACGCACAAGACAAACCAGAAAACAAAGGCAAACACGTAGGCAGAGGATGCATGGCAGGCAACGGTTTCTGCTTCATAAGTCACATCGGTGAAGTCTTTGGCTGCGGCTTCTTACCAATCAAAGCAGGCAGCATCAGGCAACAGAACCTCCAAGAAATCTACCAAACCTCGCCACTTTTCAAGCAACTTCGCAACCCCTCGCTTTTGAAAGGCAAATGTGGCTTGTGCAGTTTCAAGGCTGCTTGCGGAGGATGCCGTGCCCGTGCACTTTCGGTGCGGAAGGACTTTTTGGAAGAAGAACCCTTCTGCAACTACCACCCCGTTTAGAAAGAAGCGTTTGCCGACCTATTTGGATTCTAATAGTTAATCATTGCAGGAACCTATAGGGGGGTAGGTGCTATTGGCGTTTTTTCAACCCAAAAAATGTAGAAATAGGGCTTCACAAAACTTAATAGTGTCTTACTACAGCATACACTGTTTAAGGTTTGAATCTATGAATAGATGGATAAAAATTATTCTGCCAACAATTTTGTCAGCCGTAGTTATAGCACTATTGCTCATAATTTCAGGTTTAGGAACAATATCACTTATCGACATCAACAATGATGTTGTCACTAAAACGGTTGTTGCATTGGATGTGAACACCTTTGCCGTAGTAATGATTGCGGGAGTAGCCTTAACCGTACTGTTAACCGGCGTATTGGTCAACATCACTGAAAAACCATCACAAGAACAACCACAAATTCAGGCTACGCAAACTCAACCGTGAAAAAAGTGACCGTTTACTTGGTCACGTTTTCCATTTTAAAATTTTTATTTATGGCGTTTTTCAAGTTCAGTTAAATCTAAAAGCTGACCGGTTTTTGATAATACCCCACTGGGTTTTGGAATCATTAGAGCAGAGTCAGTTGGATTAACAGCTTCGATTTCTGTGTGCGCTTTCATAATCTGGGTTGACTCCTCTTTGGACAATCTGAACACCCATAATGTGTCGCGTTTTGAACAATAAAAAAGGTTGTGACTACAAAATGGAAGCAACTAAAAACAAAAACGGGAAACTTTGGGTTTATCGTTAGTTTTGCATTTGTGCTTGGCTACAGTGTTTGACGTAATCTTCGCGGTTGCTAAAAACGCGGTTGTCAGAACTGTATTGTCATGGAGAGCACAAAAAGTCTATGTGATTGTCAAACCGCAACAATTAAAACAGAACATCTGTTTTGAAGAGTGTTGTTGTATTGATACAGTCACAAGTTTTTTTATTTCTCAAACGCCCTTTATGAGTAATAATAAAAAGTGGATTTAAACAAGTCCAAAATCGAATGAAGAAACAACGGTCAACGGAGCTACAAGCGGCAAGAGGTTATTCCCTCTCTCTTCCGTACCCTTGCTGTTTACAGTAACGCTGACTCGGTGTTTCTACATGTAAAATGTGGGAGAAGGAAGTGTGCATAAAAGATGGAATTCTGTGAAAAATGTGGTTCGCGTCTTGTTCCAAGAAAAATAAGTTCCGGAAACCAAGTTATGCTGATGCTTGTATGCAACAAGTGCCAGTACAAGAAACCTGAATCTGAAGAAGAAATTATCAGAACAACTGGCAAAGTAATCGAACATAATCCAAAACAGTTTGTTGCAGTAATAGGCAAAGAAGACCAGTTAAACACGATGCCAACAGTACACATTGAATGCCCAAGATGCGGCAACAACACCGCAAACGTTTGGCAAGTCCAAACCCGAGGCTCCGATGAATCATCAACCCAATTCTTAAGATGCACAAACTGCAACTACACGTTTAGGGAATCCACCTAAACCCCAACATTTTACTATTTTTTTAATAAAAAACATTTTTAGCATAATGCACACTTTTTTGGGTTATGCCAATCTTTCAATGTACCAAATGCGGCAAAAAAATAAGAACTGAATATGACATTTCCTGCACTGGCGACGTGAAGCGCAACGTGGAAAAAGCGCCAGAATGCTGCGGCAAACCGATGATTGAAATAATTGACGATTAAACAGGTCTTTTTAGAACAGGCGCCAGAGTGGATTGACGCCACAAATTATCAAAATATGTCTTAACCATAGTTAGCATGTTTTGGTTAGTAATCCACAATGCGGGACAATCACGTAGGTCAATTGGGTCTTCTATTACTACGGCTTCTTTTTTGTCAACAATTGCAAACAAAGCTTTAGGTCTAGTTTGAATGTACCGCAGAGTGTAGAAGTCTTTGATTTTGTTTATCAAATCCAAGCTTTTACTTCTTCTGGGCTGCTCAATAACGCAACGTTTAGTCACTGCAGAGTTTATTTTTTCTGGAAAAACGTCGTAAACAAAATCAGAAAAGAAGTCCCAAGAAAATACAAGGTCAATTGATTCTTTAGCGTTAATAATGGCGTTAACTATGTTCTTTACAATTTGAGCCTTATAAGGAACTAATATTACCCCACAATTTTTGACTCCCCCATCAAACAATGATTGAGCAGCAGTTTCTTGTTGAGGACGGCTTTTTAGTTGCATTAAGAACTTGAGAGTTTGGTCTGCTGAAACAGTTTTGAATTTGGTTATTTGTGATTTTTGGGTCTTTTCAACTAAGCCTAACTCTTGAAGTTGAAGTATAATGCAGTAAGCGTCTGAATGGCTGGTTCTTAGCTCTTTAGCTATTTCAGCCACGCTTGAAGGCCCAAACCTTGCTAGTTTGAAATAGGTTTTTGCTTGTGTACCATCAAGCCCCAAATTCATAAGTGTTTGAAGTTCACTAGCTTGCAATGCTAAACTTGACATTCTCATACAGTTTCAGCTTAGCACCTTGAAAGCACGCATTTTACGCATAAAACTATGGTGGTAGCCCCGCTACCTACAATCGTATATTAAAGTTGATAATTGAATAAAATCTCACTTTACCTTTAAGGGCGCGTATAAAAAACAAAATGTAGCAAACAGGGGCTGAATGACTCCACTTGTATCGATTGTATTGGCTATAGTCTTTCATTCGTTTCTCCTTAAATTTTAGTGGAGCCCGGCAAACCCTGCTACTTTACTTTTTCCAGCCGCAACGTATTCAACAACAGCAGCATAGTCACACCATCATCACCCGAAGCCACCGTGAACCACAAAGGCGTTAAACCCAACATTCCAAGCGCACCCAAAACGAATTTTATCACAAGCGAAGCAGCAATGTTCTGTTTAGCAATAACCATTGTTTTTTGGCTTAACCGTATCAAATAGGGAATCTGCGATAACTCGTCATTAACTAAAACAACATCCGCTGACTCTAACGCAACATCAACCCCTTTAGCACCCATAGCGATGCCAACGTCRGAGGCTGCAAGTGCAGGAGCATCATTAACGCCGTCACCAACCATCGCCACCAAACCATCCCCGCCACCAAGTTCCTCAACAAGACGCAACTTATCCTCAGGAAATAGTTCCGCATGAAACTCATCGATGCCTAAGGCTTGAGCGGTTTCCTTCGCAATCGAAGCTTTATCCCCAGTCAACATAGCAGTTTTAATGTTGCCCTTTTTCAATGAATGCACAGCACGCAAAGCATCTTCTCTTACTTCATCAGTTACGCAAACAGCGGCTAAACCAGTTTTTCCTACAGAAACGCATACTGAAGTGTGAATGTCACCAGCGGTTATTTCGAAAGCTTCCGTACAATCGCAACCGAATTCCCGCATAAGTTCAATGTTTCCCACAGCTACATGTTGACCGTTTACTAGACCAACTATGCCTTTGCCGGGGACCTCGATAACGTCGGTGACTTTGAATTTTGTTAAGTCAATGCCTTTCTCTAGTGCTCGTCGTGTGATTGCTTGGGCTACTGGATGGTTTGAGTACTGGTCGAGCGAGGCAGCGTATGAAAGAGATTCTTCTTCAGCTTTTGTGGAGTCTACTCTACGGATTTCATGAACCGCTGGTCTTCCTAAAGTTAAAGTTCCAGTCTTGTCAAAGATTACTTGTTTGATTTTGGCGAGTTTTTCAACAAAAACGCCGCCTTTAATGATTACGCCTTTTTTGGCTGCAACAGTAATCGCCACAAAAATTGTTGCGGGCACAGAAATTATGAAAGCGCTGGGACAAGACACCACTAAAAGTATGAGTGAACGGTAGAACCAAGTGTCAAATGAGCCACCCACAAGAAAAGGCAACCCAACAGCAGTAAAAACCGCTAACCCAATAACAATGGGTACATAGAAACGGGCAAACCTGTCCACAAGGCGTTCAATTGAAGCTTTATGCTTCCCAGACTCGATAACCAGCTGTACGATGCGGGACACGAGGGTTTCGCTGGCTTTTTTAATTACAGAAATCCTGAGCACTCCAGTCTGGTTTAATGTTCCAGCGTAAACAACATCACTAACTTTTTTGGGGACAGGCACCGATTCACCCGTAACAAGGGCTTGGTCAACATGAGAAAAACCATCAATCACGTTGCCATCCAAAGGGACACGTTCACCGGGGCGCACAATCAAAACCGTGCCAGGCTCCACGGCGTTAACAAAAGCATCCTTAACTTGATTCTCAAACACTACGTGCGCAACTTCAGGCATAAATTTAGAAAGCTTCTCAACGGTTTTTCTTGCACGGTCCTGAATATAACCTTCAAAGTATTCTGCGATACAATAAAGCATCAGTACGGTGGCGGCTTCAAATCGGTAATCCAGATACAACGCGCCCAAACCGGCAACAGCCATTAAGAATTCGACGCTGAACCGTTTTTCGATTACAAGTTCCTTTATTCCGACAAAGCCAATGTAAAATGCGGATGTTAACACGGCGGCGTAGTATAGAAACAGCGAAACTGTTGCTTCCATGTTCAACAATGGTATTGTGAAGCCAAGGGGCACCCCACCAAAAAAGTAGTCAAGAATGCCGCCGACTATGATGGTTATAGCCAACCAAACAGCGAACAATGTTAAGGTTTTCTTGTAGCGTTCTTCCTCGCCTATTAACTCTGTATGGTTTTCTGGTGCTACTTTGCTGATGTCCATCAATTAAACCGCCTAAGGGCATGTTCAAAAAGTCAACAAGTAAAACCAATGTTAACGGAGCTTATAAAAGCAAACAAAAGAAAAGAAAAAATTAGTTTGTTGGCATGAACTGTTTATAGACTGGGTGACCCTTGAACCGCAGGGTTGTCTCAGACTTTTCAATAGTTCCACTTGGCAAACGCATGCAAATTGAGCAAACGGTTGCGCCGTCAGGGCGTAAACGTACACCATCAAGAAGTTCACCTTTTGTTACGCCTGAAGCAACGAAAACTAGTTGGTCGCCTTTTGCTAGTTCATTTTCATCGTAGGTTTTGTTGACGTCTACGCCTGATTGTTTTAGGCGTTCAACGCGGGCGTCATCATGAGTGGGGTTCCAGACTTTAACAAGCATTGTTCCACCGAGGCATTTTACTGCTGTAGCGGCAATGGTTGCTTCCGGTCCAGCTCCAGCGCCAATGAGCAAGTCAACGCCTGAATCTGGAGTGGCTGCTACTACTGCGCCTGCGATGTCACCGTCGGGAATAAGGATGATTCTTACACCCATTTGTCTGAGCGCTTTTAGGATGTCATTGTGCCTATCACGGTCAAGCATAATAACAGTGAATTTTTCTATTGGAATATTTTTTGCTTTGGCAATTGTGCGGACGATTTCTTCGGTAGTCATATTCATGGAGAGCAAGCCTTTGCTGTGGTAGTCCGTTGCAAGTTTGAAGTAGTAACCATCATCAGGCAATACTTGGAAGCAGCCTCTTGGGGCACAAGCAAGTGCGCTAATGGAGTCTTTTCTGCCTTTGCTTGCTGCGGTGGTACCGTCAACGGGGTCAACAACAAATTCGAGCGCTGGACCGTCGCCTGTGCCGACTTTTTCGCGGCGTTCAAAAGCTGGAGCGTGGTCTTTTGGACCTTCACAGCAGATAACTTCGCCTTGAATATCGCTTTGATTTAGAACGGCTCTTGAGAATTCAACGGCTTTTGCGTCGACTAAATCGCAGTCGCCTTGACCTATGTGATAGGCTGCGCCAACTGCGGCGGCAACTGTTATTCTTGTTAAGGAGGGTGCTAAAGCTCTTAATGAAACCATACAATTTTTTCTCCTATAAGACAAATAAGCCTTAATGCCCCAGTCTTGGTATTTATGGGTTTGCGCAAAAAACGGGTTGTTCAAACAAAATTACAGTAGAAGCTATATGGTTAACTCGCAACTGTAAAAGCTTGCCTGCTAAAAATAAATTTTTAAAAAAATGTTAAATTAGGGCGTAATCTGCGGATTTGACTTTACCTTTATTATCCACCTGCACGGTGAATCTTTCTGCCCAGTTGTGACCTTCAACATTAATTGGGGTAATGCCGCGTACAACGTAACCATCGCTTTTTACTTCAATTAGTGCAACATCGACTTTGTCGGCTTTCTTTTGCTTTTTGATGTAGTTGACTACTACTTGTCCTGCTGATTCTTTTGATACCTGAGGCAACTTGTTTTGTCTCCTTTAGTCTAATTTAGCTGGTTTTGTTTTAAGCACTTATGAAGCCAAAATATTGACCACTGCTACACATTCATGTAAACAAAGACTAAATCCACAAAAACATATAGTTTCATGAGCCTTATGCCTGACAAAAAACGCGTCATATTCCATTTAGACATGGACCACTTCTACACAGCCGTTGAGGAAAGGGAACACCCCGAAATCAAAGGCAAACCCGTAGTTGTAGGCTCCGACCCAAAAGAAGGCAAAGGCAGAGGCGTAGTGAGCACAAGCAATTATGAAGCCCGAAAACTCGGCATCCGTTCAGGCATACCAATCAGTCACGCATGGAAACTCTGCCAGACCGCAGTGTTCTTGCCACCCAATTTTCCATTATACATCAAAGTTTCAGATGAAATAATGCAAATCGCCCGCAAGTACGCTGACAAGTTTGAACAATGGGGCATTGACGAAGCATTTTTGGACGTAAGCAACAAAGCCCAAACCCCACCAGAAGCCGAACCATTAGCTCAACAGATAAAACAGGAAATCAAAGACAAAACACGCTTAACCTGCTCAATCGGTGTAGGCCCAAACAAGTTAATCGCAAAAGTTGCCAGCGACTACCAAAAACCCGACGGCTTAACCATCGTGAAAGAAGCAGATGCTGAAAAGTTTTTGGCTCCCCTGCCCGTCCGGAAACTGTTGTGGGTGGGACGTAAAACTGAAGCAAAACTCAAAGAACTCGGCGTTAACACGATTGGTGAACTGGCAAGTTTTGACTCCACAGTTTTGTCAGAGCATTTTGGAGTCATGGGTCTACAAATGCACTTAATGGCAAAAGGCATCGACAAAAGCGAAGTTGAAACCAGAAGCGGCGTTAAAAGTGTAAGCCACGAAACCACGTTTGATGAGGACACAGCGGATGGAGACGCTGTTTTGAAGGCTTTGCTTGGGCTTTGCGTTGAAGTACAGAAAGAAGTTGAGAAGCAACATTTGCTTTTCAAAACGGTCACTTTAAAGATACGTTACAAAAACTTTGAAACCCACACCCGAAGCAAAACCCTTTCTTTCTTGACCTGTAGACTGCATGACCTTGAAAAAAACGCCAAAGAAATGTTCTTGGCAAACCTGATAGTTAACCGAAAAATTCGTCTTGTCGGCGTACGGGTTTCCAACCTTGTTTCCTCTAAAAAACAAAAAACATTACTCTAAACAAATTACCTCTAAATCAACAACCCAAAACAGCTACAAAACAAAAGCACTTTAAAAATTAAAAGATAAGAATATTTGAAACCCAAATATTAGCTATTTCTTGCATGCCCTTTTTGTGTTAAGAATTGGGCTTTGACGTATATCCTGGATATATGCTCTCCTTGCTCCTCCAATCAAGCATTTACTGCTTGAGACTTATAGCCTTAACTTTTTTCCTTTTAATTTTGTAATCAATATTACGATAGCAATAGTTACTATGCAAATAACGACGGTAATTATTAAAAGATTAACGGTTAAGCCTTCTGGCGCAAAAGTTTGTGAAGTTGGGCTCGGGATATCGGTGGGTAGCAAAGACTCATCGTACCCTACGGGAATGTACGCCTCAACTGAATTGTTACCATCTATATTACCCACCGCATAAAGAATGTCATTAATAGTTATCAATGAAAAAGACCGCCTGCTTTCAGACATAGAAGCCGCTAAAGACCAACTTCCAGTTATAGGGTCGTAAACTTGAGTAATATTGGTAGCTGTTTGAGAACTAGTATCAACTGAAAGACCGCCGCCATCATAACTAAGCGACCCACCGACAACATATATTCTTTCTGGTGCTATTAAACCTGAAGTAGAACATGCAGCCGCGTGAAAAACGCCTGTAGGAAGGGATTTGCCATTATTCCACTGGTTTTTTTCAGGGTCAAAAATTTGAACTACGATAGTGGCTTTATTCGGAATAGATGTGCCCGTTCCACCTCCGATTATGTACAATTTGTCGTCTAGTACTGCGGAGGCATAGCCCTCAACGGCCAGAGGAATAGAGGCCATAGTTGTCCATGAATCCTTTGTTGTATCATAAACGTAGTTTACATCGGAAGGATTAATTATGCCTAATGGAGAGGACTGTTGCCCAAATATCACGTAGATTTTATCACCGATAACATTAGCCTGTTGGCGGTAAATTGTTTTAGGAATTGAAGTTCTGTTTTCCCATGTGTCGGTTGTGGGATCATATACTTGGGTGGGGTTTCCACCTATAACGTAAATCTTGTTTTTGCACGCAACAACGGCGCTCCCTGTATAAACTGGCAGTGAAGCTATTGACGACCATGAATTTGTGTCAGGGTCATATCGCTCGCTTCGATTGTATCCTATACAGTATATCTTTCCATCCAAAGACGCAGCACCTATGAAATCAGAGGGTATTGGCAGAGATGTCACTGTTGTCCAAGAATCCTCAAGAACTGCACTCCCAAGAGCAGAGTTTTCTCCAGTTGAAAAAAGCGCTATTAAAAAAACAAAAATAATTAGCGCTAAATTAATTTTCCTCACACCAATATCAAGCACATATTCAAGTCTGGACAAATTAAAATACGTTTTTCTCATAATCTCTTTTCTAAGAACCGATAATCTAATCCAAAATGAAAAAAGAGAGGTTATATAGTTATTCAGCGTTTTTGCTGACCTCTAAGTCTTAGTGCAATTACTGGGAGGGACATCGAGAGTATTACTGCAATGATTATAACCATTATAACCGAGGACTCTAAAGAGCTAGGTTGTTTTTGCTCTTCTAAGACCTTATCATCAGACAAATCCTGTACTCCAAGGACTCCGTAACCAGATGAGTAAGCAATTTCTTTTGTATCTCCCCAGACACCTACTTGAACTCCAATGCAACCACCTATTTCCTCATTGAAATAGAAATGAAACTGCCAGTAAGGGAATAACGTCAGTGGGTCTCGCGATAGTGTACTCGTAATATTTCCTATTCCGCGATAGGGTAGCATTGTAAAGCTAACGTCGTAAGGTGCACTCGCTAGATTAGGGACTTTGACAGTCTCAATCGTACCGTCACCATGACCTATGCGTAGCTCGACTTTTTGCGCAGCCTCTAAGGCTATTCTTGTTGCTTCCTCAGAGGAAATCAGACTAGGACCACCAACCTTATAAAGTGTCAAAGTATCCCTAAAAGATACCAAAGCATTGTTACGGAATGATATATCTAATCTTTTCCGATCCATTACAATTCCATTTTCAGTATAAATCCATTGAAGCCGAGTGTTGCCTTCATCAATAGACATTCTGAAGGTTATATTGCCAATAGTCACACTTGTGGGTAATAAGTCTTTAACATCATTAAGAATATTTTGAACGGGTTTGATAATTGTTATGTCACTGCCAGATGTCTCTGCTAAGAAAATTTCGTACTTCTGAAGAAAAGTTCGAACGTGGTTCAGTAAATCGGTTGGCGGCAAGTCAGAATATGTATAATTGCCTTGAGAATTAATATTGAAAAATGTCAGATGACCGTTATAGAATGTACCCATAGTGTTCAGAATACCTTCATTTGATTCGAAACGATAGCTAGGGGCTTTGATTTCTATGAGACCATCAACTTCTAAGGAACTATTGACACTACTGTTTGGCGACGTAAGACTTTCATTGCCAGACGGAGGCGAAGGTCGAATTAACGAATATTTTGTCATATCAAGTCCAACAACGCTAGATAAAAATACAGTTGACTGATCCAATGTACTGGGCTCAGACGAATATGCAGACGATACATCAGCTGTTATTAAAGCAAACAGTGAAATGACTAAAGCAATTGTTAAATATTTTTTGAAGACTAACCTCATTTTCATTCACTCCTTATATAATCATACCTGAGTTACCACTAACTCGCATATGCACGTAAAACCAACCATAAATTTTCTGTTGCCAATAGCCTTGGTATAATTCAGTGTCGTCAAAATTTTCGTCATAGCAGTATTGCGATGCAAAATCGAGGCTGTCGTGCACGGTTTGGTGTAGATAGTATGGGTCAGGGTCTTCGAATCCAAGTGCTTTACTGTAAAACTTGATAGGAAAGAGCCATGCAGATGTATCCCTACCATTGAGAATGTCCAGCATAAAAGGTGATGGTCCTTCAAAGCCTATGTAACAATAATCACCAGTATTGCTATTATAGCCATCAAGAGACATATCAAGACGACCTGTCCATGCAAAAGGCATTCCATAATTGGTATTCCAAGGATTCCAAAATCCATATTTAGTATTGGTATTGATAGGAGGGCTTGAAAGTGGAGTTGGTGACGCCGGCACAGTAATTCCTGTTATAGGATAATAACCACCATATGCATCATTCCAATATCGCCCACCATTTGCACAAGTCCAAATGAAGCTAAAGTAACTATTACTTGATGTGGCACCGTTATTAGTGATGTGATCATGTACGAAATCGTCGCTTACATCATCGCCCTCGCCATAAAACCATAAATGTCCATAGGGTCCTGGGCTTGGTGTCGGACCTGGGTCTGCATGATAATCTCCGACCCACCAGTTTGTTACATAACCAGAGTAAGAACGTTGATAGTCGAGGCATGTTGCTAAGCATGTTTGGTTAGTAAAAGCCCAATAGGAATTTATCGGTTCATAGTGACTCCAGATGTCCTCCCAAAACAACTCATAAATATAATCGCAAACAAACGCTTCCATATTTTTTTCATCTTGATCATAATCAGGCGTTAAATGGCCATACTGCATCGCTAAATCTGTAGCACTTACAGGTAAAGTAACAAAGCATGCCATCGAAAGCAATAACACCGCTATCAAACAAAAAGACCAAAAACANTTTTTTTTTCTAGTTTTTTAATCATTCTGAATCATCCTTTTTTACCTATTGTCCCTAACTTGACTATATGGTGACAGGTCTCCGAAACAATCAGTTTCGGTCAAAAAAAGTATACCTGCTTTTCACCTTATAAAATCGCTTGGAAAGTATACCCTGACTACTCCATTTTGAAAACAGTGCAGAAAAAATCAGTTAGCTACTGCTTACTCATTTTCGGTGCTTTCTACTTGCGGAATCAACCACAACCAGCCTGCAACCCACCGAAACAGCCAACACTAAAACAGACGCTGAATCTAAACCTCTTGATTGTTGTTGTGTATAGAAGTTTTTCAGCCAACAACTACTAAACAAAAAACCAAGCTTAAGAAGAAATAAGAACAAATTTAGAAAACGCCAGCTATTTCTTGCTCTTTTTATGTGTTATGAATTGGGCTTTGACGTATAGAGGCCTATTGATGTTTTCTCCTTGCTCCTCCAATCAAGCTTTTACTGCTTGAGATTTTTACTTAGGAGGTGATCCGGCCGCAGGTTCCCCTACGGCCACCTTGTTACGACTTTTCCCCCCTCACGAAACTTAGATTCGATACCGCCATCAAAGACGGCACCTCACCCAAGAGTCGCTCGGGTGGAACGACGGGCGGTGTGTGCAAGGAGCAGGGACGTATTCACCGCGCGCTAGTGACACGCGATTACTAGGGATTCCATGTTCATGAGGGTGGGTTTCAACCCTCAATCCCAACTACGGCAGGCTTTCGAGATTGCCTTCCCCTTTCGAGGTCGGAACCCATTGTACCTGCCATTGCAGCTCGCGTGTGGCCCGGGAGATTCGGGGCATACTGACCTGCCGTGGCCCGCTCCTTCCTCCACTTTATCAGTGGCGGTCTCCTCAGTGTGCCCAGCACAAAACTGGTTGCAACAGAGGATGCGGGTCTCGATCGTTGCCTGACTTAACAGGACACCTCACGGCACGAACTGGCGACGGCCATGCACCTCCTCTCAGCTCGTCTAGCAAGACCTTTAATCTGGCTTTCACACTGCTGTCGCTCCCGGTGAGATTTCCGGCGTTGACTCCAATTAAACCGCAAGCTTCACCCCTTGTGGTGCTCCCCCGCCAATTCCTTTAAGTTTCAATCTTGCGATCGTACTCCCCAGGCGGCAGGCTTAACAGCTTCCCTGCGGCACTAGAACGGCACGTGGCCGTCCAAACACCTAGCCTGCATCGTTTACAGCTGGGACTACCCGGGTATCTAATCCGGTTCGCTCCCCCAGCTTTCATCCCTCACCGTCGGGCGCGTTCTAGCAGACAGCCTTCGCCACTGGTGGTCTTCCCGGGATTATAGGATTTCACCCCTACCCCGGAAATACCGTCTGCCTCTCTCGTCCCCTAGCCAAGCAGTATCCCCCGCAATCCAACGATTAATTCGGTGGATTTAACAAGGGACTAACTTAGCCAGCTACGGATGCTTTAGGCCCAATAAACATCCACACCACTCGGAGAGCTGGTATTACCGCGGCGGCTGACACCAGACTTGCCCTCTCCTTATTCCCCCAGCGATCTATACTGGGTAAAAGCCTTCCTCAGCGGATGGCACTCGGGATAGCCCTGTCACACTTTCGTGTATTGCAAAGTTTTCGCGACTGCTGCGCCCCGTAGGGCCTGGGCCCTTGTCTCAGTGCCCATCTCCGGGCTCCCGCTCTCACGGCCCGCACCGGTAAAAGGCTTGGTGAGCCATTACCTCACCAACAACCTGATCGGTCGCGGCCTCATCCTTGGGCGACCTCACGAGCATAACGTGAAGCTTTTTAAGCGAAGACTCATTCCAGAGTTCTTCACCTATCGAGAATTAGCCCCAGTTTCCCGGGGTTGTTCTCGTCCCAAGGGCAGATTAGCCACGTGTTACTGAGCTGTATGCCGCGCCTCGTTTTGGCTGAAGCGCACGACTAGCATGTCTTAGTCCTATCCCGATAGCAGTGGGGTCCGGCAGGATCAACCGGAGTTATGCACCCCGATTTGTTCTGTCGGAACTATATGTTTTTTGTGTGGTACGAATATTATGCACTACATTCTCTCTCGCACTATTGTGCTTAACTGGATTTGGAGGGAGAAACATTCCACTCTATACGTCAAAGCCCAATTCAGACCTAACTGAGCAATTAGTCAGGTCCACATACATGTCCCCGCAATTGGAGGCCAACTCCGTCATTCCTGCAAGGCAATCGCCGTTTCGGTAGGGGTTGAGCCGCCGCCATATGTTTTAATTGCGGGGCGCAATTATAGCTGAATTCTATCTGAAGCCACAGTATCAAATATAAACATTTCCTTTTGTTGATGGTAAAAGCTATTGTTTTAAGCTTTTTTGATGGAAACCATCGCCAAAGTTAAACTGTAGCCGCAGACATCAAAGTATATGCATTTACTGTCTTAAAAACATTAAATTTTATCCATCATAACATGATTTAACAATAACAGGCACAAAATGACTGAATATGCAAACTATTTTCACCCACTTTTTTAGCACGTAAAATCCGTGCGGCTCGCGCCTCCATCCATGTCCCCCCGCATTTATGAAAAGTCCATGGATTTCATAAAAAAGCGCGGGGGCGAAAACTTTGTGGAAAATCCATGAAAAAAGCGTGCAGACAAGGAATATTTGCGGCTGGAGCAGTTTCAACATACTTTTAGCACGTTTTTGAGTCATCAATACCGCCCTCCCTAAAAAGAAAAGGCGGATAACCAAAATAGTGTGCAACTTAGCGTTTTTGCCATTTTTTGATGTACGAGTTTATGGTGCTTAGCAGTTCTTGTCGTAGTTGTTCTTTGGCAACTTTTTCTTCGTTTATTTGGTCTATTTGTTTTGGCAGTTCTTTGTCGCAAAATTCGTTTTGAATCCATTTTTGGAAGTCTTTTCGTTTCATGTGGAAGTCTATGGAGTTTTGGTCGATGGTTTGCAGTTTTTCAGTGAATTCGTGAATGCTGGTTGCGGTTATGCCTGTGTAGTTGCCTCCTTCAAGACAGAAGTGGAATCCTACCTCAAAAGGCAGTGTACCGAGAATATCTGTGCAGGCGTTGCTTGATTGGTTTTGAGCCATAAAAAACACCTACAGTAGGTTACAAGTGAGTTTTAGTTATAAGTTTGTGGTTGAAGCAAAACAACTACACGCCAAAAAGTTAGGTCACAAGTTTGTTGTAGCATAATGTATACAACACAATCTTTTATGTTGCCTTGCCTTACCTTTTAAAAAAGGAGCAGTTTTTGCATGGCTATCTGCCCAACATGCGGAAAAACGCTAAACACCCCAAACAAAAAAATTCAAAACACCTACTTCACTATTGAAAACTACACTTGTGACAGCTGCGGAACAGAGTTTAAAGAAACCCGTTAATCTTTAAGCGTTTTAAGCATGCTACCTGACCTGTAACCCTGCAAATCCAAAGTAACATACTTGAAACCCAACTTTTCCAGCGCTTCGGCAATCTGAACCCAAACTGCTATGTCACACAAAAGCGGCAATTCAGTTTTTGGAACTTCAATTCGTGCCAACCCGTCATGGTCACGCACCCGCACCTGCTTCACACCCACAATAGCCTTAACGGCGTGTTCAGCACGGTCTATTCGAGCCAGTTTTTCTTGGGTGATTTTTTGGTTATACGATATTCTTGATGCAAGGCAAGCTAATGCGGGTTTATCATAAATGCTAAGGCCAAGTTGTTTGGCTGTTTGGCGGATTTCTTCTTTGCTGAACTTGTTTGTTACCCATGGACTATAAACGCCAGGGGTTTCCTGTACTGCTTTGAAGCCTGGTCGATGCTCATTTAGGTCACTGTAGTTTGTGCCTTCAAAAACTGTTTTGAACCCTAACTGGCGGGCAAACTCGAGTAAGCGTGTGAGGAGTTCTTTTTTGCAGTAGTAGCAACGGTTTTCTGGGTTTTTGTTAAAATCAGGATTTTCTAACTCATTAGTTTGTATTGTGTAAAGTTTTATGCCTATTTCTGTGGCGACTTTTTTGGCGTCCACAAGCTCTTCATACGGGTATGTTGATGATTCTGCTATAACCGCGACAGCTTTTTCGCCCAGAATCTTTCGGCTTATGGCGGCTAAAGTTGCACTATCTACGCCCCCAGAAAAAGCAATAACAACACCGTCTTTACCAGCTTCAGCAATGTAGCCTTTAAGGCAGTCAAGCTTCTGATTTAACGTTTCCATACTATTCACGTAAGAGTCTCTCTTGCTTTAGCTGATGCTAATTCGGAAAGCTCCCGTAGAGGCAAACCGGTTTTTTCTGCTAACCGTTTTAGGTCATCAAATTCGGGTTTTAAACGAATTATTTTGCCTTGACTGTTTTTTGAGATTTTAATTTTTACGGTCTCTTTTTGTCCTCTTACGGTTAAGTCAATTGATGAAACGTCTCTTGCAATTACGTGCCTTTCGCAGTAGTACACTCGTACACCTAAGGTGCCTGTTTCTTCAATTAACACGTTGGAGAGGCGTTGGGCGTCTTTTTGGTCGGCTATAACCTTGATTATTTGGCCAGGCCGGTTCTTTTTAGTAAAAATGGGCAGAATACTTACGTCTTTTGCGCCCGCCTCAAACAGTTTGTCAACGGCGTAACCAACGATTTCACCTGAAGCATCGTCCACGTTGGTTTCTAAAACTGCAATCTGGTCACAAAGCAAAGGGTTTTCCAAGGGTTTACCCATTGTTATTCGTAAAACGTTAGGCATGTCGGCGAATTCTTTGTCGCCAGCACCGTAACCAACTTTTACGGGAGCGATTTCAGGATAGAAACGTGTGGCTTCAGAAACTAAATTCACTAGAATTGCGGCGCCAGTTGGAGTAGCAAGTTCTGACTCTACAGGTCCACCTTTAATTGGAAAATTTTTTGATTGAAAAATGGCTAAGGCTGCAGGTGAGGGGCTGGAGGTTATTCCGTGTGAAAACTTGAATGTGCCACCGCCAACAGATACGGGTGTAGCGTAGATTTTTGCGTCAAAAAAGCCAAGGTCTTCCATGGCTACGGCGGAGCCTATGATTTCTGCTGCGGTATCTACTAAACCGACTTCATGCAGGTGTACGTCATGCAAGTGTCCCCCGTGTAGGCTGGCTTCAGCTTTTACGAGTGAATAGATAACGTTTGAGGCAAACTGCCTTGCTTTATTGGAAAGGTTAAGGCGTTGGGCGGTTTTTTCTATGATTTCAATTAAGTCTTCACCGTCTTTGTGATGATGCCCATGACGATTCACATGGTCATTGACGGTATCGTTAGCTGAGACTGATACTTTAGTCGCCTGGAAACCTTTGCACATGACATGTTTAATGTCGACTTTTATGTTTGAGTAGCCGTACTCGGCGGATTCGAGGCTTTTTATGGCATCTGTGACTTTCTGGGGGTCTGCGCCTAGATCCAGAAGTGCACCTAAAATCATGTCTCCTGCAACGCCAGCAATTTGGCAATCAAATATTACTATGGAAGAAAATTTAGTCATTTAAGGTTCGACCGCCTATGATTATTCTTAAAACGGCAAAAACGATATATTGATTGTGGTTCTTGAGCCAATGTGGAAGAACGGCATGTTTACGCTTAAGGAAATTTTGGAGAAAACCGCTTGTTCAGAATTGAGTGTTGAGGAAGCGGAAAAACTTGTGCGTTTGCAGGCTATTGCTGAACTGGAAGGCATAGCGAAGATTGACTGTAACAGGGAGCACCGTAAAGGCGTGCCAGAGGTTATTTTGGCGGAAAACAAAACCGTTAAAGACACAGTTGAAATTGCCCATAAAATGTTTGAAGCAAACGGCAGAGTAATCGTAAGCAGATGCACACCCCAACATATTGAAGCGTTAAGTGCTGCTGTGCCGACTGAAGCGGTTTGCCAAGTCAACCAGAAAGCACGCATGGTAATCGTCAAAAAGAAAGACTTCACCATTGCAAGCACCGGAGGCAAAATTGGATTGCTTACAGCGGGAACTTCAGACATCCCTGTTGCCGAAGAAGCCAAAGTCATAGCAGAAGAAATGGGCTGCACCGTTTACACGGGATACGATTTGGGCGTTGCAGGGCTTCACCGTTTGCTTGAGCCGCTTAAAGATTTAGTCATCAAAGATGTTGATGTTATTGTTGTAGTTGCGGGTAGAGAAGGAGCTTTGTCCTCGGTTGTGGCAGGCATGGTTAACGTACCAGTGATTGCGGTTCCTACTTCTAACAGTTACGGTTTTGGCGAAAAAGGCGTAAGCACCCTGATGGCGATGTTGCAGTCTTGCTCACTTGGATTGGCGGTTGTGAACATTGATTCAGGTGTCGCTGCTGGAGCAATGGCAACTTTGATCGCTAACCGTGCGGCCAAGTTTAGAGTAAGCTAAAAAGAAAAAACTAAACCGTTTTTTACGGTTTTAGTTTCTTGTGGTTATTGGGTTACTTAGTGGGCTCAATTGGTTTTTGATTGCAAGTCTCTTGTTCATCAATGAAGTTACTGCAAGTGTTCCTACCCAAGTAAGGGATATTGCTGCAGTCATGGATCCTCCGATGGTAGCTATTTCAGATAACATTACGGCTGTGTCGGCGGGGTTGGACATGGCGGTTAGGTATGGTGCCCAAGCAGTTATTTCGCCGTGATAGACGTGTTCAGCTGCGAGCAGTACCACGCCGCCCCAGAGTAGTGAGTTTAGTGTGCTTAGTTTTAGTTTATGGGGTAAGTCGCTGTGTCTTGTTGCTATTTGAAAGATTGTCATTATTATTGCAAGAGCCATTGGTGCTAGAAAACAGGCCATTTCTTTTTTCCTCAGTTTGTCAGTAACACTAAATTTAAATATAGTAGCACTTATTTATAAGCGTGACGGAGGTAAAGGATATGTGGCTAATAATACTAGCATTCGCTGCAACAATCGCCACGGCAATCTGGTACACGCAAGCTGAAAATGACAAGTACATGTTGAAGTTTCTTAGTTTGATACTTTGGGGAACCACAATAATGGTACTTGTTGATCATGTAGTGCCCTATATAATGGAAGGCGGCGGAGAATTCTTTGAAGTATCACTTGAAGCGACAGTCCTCAGTGGCGTCATGCTTGTTGTGGGACTTGCAGTGTGGGAAGGAGCTTTATTACTTAAAGACCCTAAGGGCATAATATTCAAAAAGAACAAAACCAAAACCAACTAAAAACCGTGGCAAAGACCACGAATATTTTCTGTTTTTCTTTCACAACTTTTTATAAGCGATTATGCTCGGCTGTTTTTTGAAAAAAGAAAAAACAAACAGCCAATAACCAAACAGGCTAATGTAAGGAGACTAAGGGGAAAAGTTAGGAGTGTTCCCGAAGTTTGTTGTTTTCATTAATAAGTTGATTCGATTTTTTAATACGTTTACGATGTTCTTTGTATCGTTTATGTATGCAAGCGCAAGTATCAGGGTGTTTTCGTCGATTTTACAGGTTGCAAAATTGAATTTTGCTTCTGCCACCAAGAGAGTCATTTCGTCATCAATTTCGTCAAATAGTCTGGCGAATTGCCGTTCTTTTAGCTGGTTCCTTGTAATAGAGTCATTTTGGTTTTTCATGGCAACAACCCAAGTAACACTAATTTATAAAAAAGTAATACCAATTAATTAACGTTACACCCCCACAACCCAACAAACAACCCACCACTCCAAATGATAGAACACAATACTTCAGTGAAAGATTTACAGTTCAGCGACCCGCAGACGCTAACCCGCTAAAGGATGTTTAGATTGGAGGCGCCTTATCGTAGCAAGAGGTTTTGGGAAAAACCTGGAACAAATAGCCAAGTGCCAGTAAGACAGTTGCAGAGGACAAAAAGGAACTAACAAAACTTCTAAAAACAAAAAAGAATCAACATAAACCCACCCGTTTTTTGCCAACCTATTTGGAGCTAGCCAATTTATGCAGAAAACCTATAGGGGTAGGGTTAAAACAGTAGTTTTATTGTTTTGCTGCTTGATTAAACAGGGTTTCTTCCGCTAACGCTTTCTCCATTAACTTTTGTATTGCCTGTGTAGTGTTGCCTTTAAAGTATGGTTTTACTATGCGTTCTGCAAACTCTTCGAGCAGACCAACAGAGAAATCGTGAAATGTTAGGTCGACATGCAGGTCTTCTTTGAATGCGATTTGGGTTTGGGTTTTAGTCATGAATGTCCACTGGAAACCCATTTTATGGGATTATGAATAAAAACAGGGTGTTGAAACAACCTTGAGGGGCAGTGGAGAGGTCAGTTAAAGTAAAGCAAACATCAACGAACGTTTATCTTCATAAAAACGGTTATAATTTTTAGGGAAAAATTTTTGGTTAATTCTTCAGGTAAAGCCTCTGAAGACGATTCTGCTGTTGACGACAATTTGGAGAAAAAACTTGAAAAAATAAATAGAAACAAACTCCAAATAGCCTTTGATATACTCGAAAGCATAGACGACTACATCTGGGCTTTTGACAGAGACTGGACAATAATTTACACTAACAAGAAAAACGCCGCTGATTTTGGTTGTAAACCTGAAGATTTTATTGGCAAAAATTTTTGGAACCTTTTTCCCCAATTCGTAGGAACTGATGTTGAACGAGTCTTCAAAGAAGTAATGAGTAAACGTGAAATCAGGCATTTTGAATGGAAAACAATCATTACAAACACTGGTTGGCGTGAATTCGCAGTTTTTCCTTCTGCAAGCGGAATAACAGTATACGGTGTAGACATAACAAAGCGTAAGAAACTTCAGCAACAACTTGAAGAATACACAAAAAACTTGGAGCAACTAGTGGAAGAACGCACCAGAAAGATTCTGGAAAGCGAACAAAGCTACCGTGAACTGTATGAAAGTTTCGGAGAGGCCTTCATAGCTACTGACTGGGAATTAACCATTATTCACTGGAACAAAGCCGCTGAAGCAGTCACAAGAATTGCTGCAAAAGATGCGTTGGGAAAAAAAGTTTACGATGTTCTCCCAGAAATGTCAGCAGTCGACGTGACACCTTATTATGAGGACCTAAGGAACAAAAAGCCAACCCGTTTCATGATGAATACGGTCAGCAGGCAAACAGGGCAGCCAGCTATTTTTGAAATCTCTACGTACCCATCAAATTTGGGAATCATCATTATTGTTGAGGATAAAACTGTTGAAGAAAAAACGAAAAGGTTATCGGCGATAGGTCAAACAGCCGGAATGGTTGGACACGACATCCGCAACCCACTACAGTCAATTGTATCATCCATGTTTTTAATTAAAAAAGATTTAGATGAATTGCCAATAAGTAATGAAAAAAAGGATGCCACCAGCGAATAAGAGTCAATTCAGGAGCAGATAAATTATGTTGACAAGATAGTTTCTGATCTGCAAGATTATTCAAGACCTTTAAAGCCTGAACTTGTAGAGGTTAACTTAAAACAGTTAATCACTAGCACGCTAACTACGCTTAGTGTTCCAGAAAACATTGAAGTTTCAGCTGATTTTAAAGAAAAACTGCCTAAACTCAAGACAGACCCCACCATGCTTAAACGTATTTTGCAGAATTTGTCAACTAACGCCATACAAGCGATGCCGGAAGGCGGCAAATTAACCGTCTACGCAAGCCCGAATCGAAAAACGGGAAAAATCGAGATAACCGTTAAGGATACAGGCGTCGGCATATCTAAAGAAGTGCAGGAGAAAATGTTCACGCCCTTAGTTACTACTAAAGCTAAAGGTCAAGGGTTAGGTTTAGCCGTTGTTAAACGGTTAACTGAAGCGTTAAATGGGTCATTAACGTTTGAAAGCCAAGAAGGCAAAGGAACAACCTTCACAATATATTTGCCAACGGTTAACCTTAAACAACCAAAAAACAATGTGCACCTAAACAAGGCTTAATCAATTAAAAAACGCTCTTGAAATTGTTTAAATACCGCTGAAACTTCGATTTCTATTAGAGGCAAACGTTTTTGTCAGCACTACAGACTACTATTCCAGCTGACCCCACCCAAATTTTGTGGTTACTCATCGTTTTAATAGTCATAGGTTTAATAGCAATCGTTGTCCTGGGTTTCCTGTTTGCTTTTCCCATAGCAGTTGTTGCATCAATAACCGTTTGGTTCCTCACTGGTGGAGACTTATTCTTGACAGGGTTAACCTTTATGATAACTGCTTTAATCACAGCTTCAATCGGCAGACTATGGAATGCAACTACGAAAAATAAAGAACAAACACAAAATGACAAGAACAACGAAAATAAACAAATGTAAACTAAAAATAAAATTAATTAAAAAAGGAAAAAAGTTGTTATGCTTTTTTGGCTTTGTCGACTGCACCGCTTAAGCTTGTCATTTCTGCGTTTGCTTTGCGGATGAGGTCGCCGATGGTTTCTTTTGTTGGAACTGCTGCGCCGACTGATAATGCAACTGCTTTTTGGTGGGCTCTTTGCAGTAATGGTTTAATTGTGTCTTTGCTTGCGTAACCGATTTCAAGGGCTAACGCGAATGCTTCTTGGAGGCTTGTTTCAACGGTTCGCTTGGTTGCTGGAACATCAACGATAAGTTGGTTTCCTTCAATGATTACGCCGTTGTCGTAAACTGCACGCATGGATATGCCTAATTCTACGGCTTTTATGCCGAGTTTTGAGAGGACACCTGCAAGGCGTTCGTTGATTGGTTCGCCTCTGCGAACGACGAGAGTATCTTTGCTTACCCAGACGCTGCCGTTTTCGATTCTTGTTGGCAAGCCTACTGCGTTTAATTGGCTGATGACTGGTCCTGGTGGTTGACCTGTGTTGCTTTGTGGAATTACAACGTCCATTGCTGCAATGTCGTTTGCTTTAGCGAAGGTTTTGATTTTGCCTTTTTCAAGCAACAGTGCCAGTTTGAATGGGTTTAATTTTGTGAATAGGAAAACGTTTGGTCCTTCGAGGTAGTCTTCGAGTGGTTTTAGTTCTTGTTTCTTCATTTCTTCAAGGGCAATTTTTACCAGTGTGTTCTTTAGAACTCTAAAGGTAACTTGACCTTTCATGCTCTTTTTAAGTTCTTGTAGTTGTGAAGCACGTACTTTCTGTAAGCTGGCGATGCCGATTGACTTGCAATCCTTTAGTACATCGACTATTTCTTCTACTTCAGACGATTTTTGTTGTAACACTTGTTGTGACGGCATTTTTGTTTTCCTCAGTTTTATGGTTTAATCTTTACAGGTTCGCCCATGGATGTCTTGATGAACATGTACTTAACGTTCTTAAGGCCACGTTTCAGTTTTGTATCCAGGACACGAAGGATAGCTTGAGCGTTTTCTACAAGCTCTTCATCACTCATTTGTTCTGTGCCAAAGGAAACCTGAATAATTGGTTGAGCACGCATACGGACAACAACCGTTTTACGGTTTCTTGCAAGAATTGCGTTAACGTCAGCGTTTGGTGGAACTGGAATTGGCATTTTGCCTCTTGGACCCAAAACTGGACCCAAAATCCTACCGACCAAAGGCATCAAAGGTGCCTCAGCCACAAATATGTCGTAGTCTGTCGCTAACTTGCGTAATTCCTTCTTTTTACCTGCTAACCCTTCAAGGTCAGCTTTTTCAATAACGATGTCAGCTTGAGCGTTGCGTGCTTTTAGCGCGAATTCGCCTTGAGCAACGATGCAGATTTTGTTTGGCTTGCCAGTTGGTTTAGGAAGCTCAACAACCTCCTGGATTTTACCTTCTGGGGCTTTCATGTCAATTTCTTGAATGTCCAGTATCATGTCTACTGTCTGGTTGAATTTTTTGCCGCCAGACTGCGTCTTTGCCTGCTTTACTGCTTCTAATATTGTCTTGTTATCTAAGGGCATTTTTAAGCCTCGAACCAATGAGGGATTGGAACCCAATTATAAAAATATTCGCCTAACATTATTGGCTACCAAATAGCTGTTCGTACGTGCCAGCATCTATTTCTTTCTGTACATCACGCGGATCTTTGCCTTCAACAGTTACACCCATACTGACACAGGTGCCAAGCAACTCTTTAGTAGCATCTTTAGTGTTTGTTGCTAACAGTTGTGGAGCTTTAATTTTTGCGATGCGTAATATTTGCTCCATTGACAGGTCGCCAACTTTAACGCTGTTGGGTGTGCCTGAGCCTTTCTCGATTTTTAGTTCAGCAACAATTAATGCGGATGCTGTTGGAGTACCAACTGAAATTTCGAAGGTTTTGTCCTCAGTGTCAACACTGACCTTAACTGGAACTTTCATTCCAGCGTATTCTTTTGTGACTTCGTTAATTTTGTTTACAACAGCCACGATGTTGACGCCTAATGGGCCAAGAGCTGGACCAAGTGGAGGACCTGCGTTAGCTTGACCGCCGCTGACGATTAATTCTACAACTTTTTTGTCTGCCATTTGTTTTCACCTTATGCTTTTGTTACCAGTTTTACATAGTCTGAATGTACTGTGATTGGCAAAGTGAATGTTGCCTCGAGAAGCTCAAGGGTAACTTCGCCTTTAGACTTGTCAAGTCGAGTGATTTTTGCACGCATACCTTTGAAGGGTCCACCAGTGATTTCTACGACGTCATCTTCGCCGAGGTCTTCCATAACTGGTTTACGTACAATGTAACGTTCAATTTCACTAAAGCTTACTAAACCCGGAATTCGGGAGCGTACGTGCCTGACGCCTGCGATGGCTTCTTCTACAAGGTGGGGTCCATCTGCTTCGATGAACACGTAGCCTTTTAATGTGTCAGGTATCAGAAGAGCTTTCAGTGGAATATGGGTCATTTCAACCTTTGCAGTAATTAAACGTGCAACGTTACGTTCTTGACCCGTGGTTGTTTTTACCACGAAAATTTTGGTTGGTTGCTGCTCTTCTTTTTTCTGCATCAAAAAATCTCCAAGTTAATGTTTAAACTCCGCCCAAAGCATATGAAATATATTTGATTACAAACCCGATTAAACCTATTGCACCAATGCCTAAAACGCTGATTTTTATTGAGAGCCAAAGCTCGTCACGTCCAGGTTTCACTGCTAATTTTAAAGTTCTCGCGCATTGTGCTAGGAATGACTTTATACCCATATTTACCGCACACTCATGATTTCTTTCTGGAATAATAAATGTTGCTGTAACTTTTAAGAGTTGAAACCTTAACAGCAATTAAGTTATTAAACTTTCAGGTCACAAGTTAGATTTTACGGTAAGCCAGCCCCGACGCCTCCAAAGCCGAAATCAAACCCCGTTTATCGGCGCCTTTTACGCCACTCCAATCCAGAAAAACCTCAGAAACCTGCTCCAAACAGCGTTCAGCACACTGCAGAAGCATTGCAGCATCCACGTTTGCAATAGCGTATTTGGGAATCATGTGACCAAAAACTGCTTCACCGTTCAGTGCCATTTGGGTGAATTTTTTGTTGTAATGAGTTCCGCCGATTCCGATAACTGCTTTTTGTGCGGGTTTAGGGTTAAAGTTTTCTATTGCAGAAATTGCTGCGTGGGCAACGGCGCTGGCAGCTTTGGAGTCGTCCCACTGTAGTTGGGAACTGCCGAGTTCAACAAACATGGTGGGCACTTTTAAAGAGGGTCCATGATGAGTAACCTCAAAAGAAACTTCATACTCAAGCCCAAGCTTTTTCTGATAATACGCAAGCGATTTTAACGCGTCCCTCATGGCACAAGCCGGAGCAACAGAAACAGTCCGTGGCAAACCTCCTAAGCCTGCATCTGCAAAGTTTCCGGGCGTATGCACGGTTAAAGTGGGTGTACCGCTTTGGCTGCTGTGACGTGAGATGAAAACTATGAGTTCTGCTTCTGGAAAAATGTCAGGCAAGTTTTGGGCGTTAACTGACTCCACGCTTAGTTTGATGAAAATTACCTTTTTTTGGTTCAGGTTTGCGGTGTAAACAGGATTATTTTGGAAAGTTTCTGCAGTCTCTTGAAAGGGGTATGCTTGCAGGATTTGGTTGGCGATGTTTAGGCTTGCAGGGTCTTTGCTTGAGGAAACCAGCAGAATCATGTTTATCAGTTGATGGTGCAGGCTTTTTGCAGAAAAAGGTTTCCACAGTCAAGCAAGGTTTTGAAGGTTTAGTTGTAGTGTCTGCAGGCGTAGTTGCCAAAATCAACGTTTGAAACGATTTTTCGTAGTTTCCCCGATGGGTCTCGTTCGATTTTGTCAAGCATTTGGAATTCAACCTGCATTGATTCCCCAAAAAGTCGTTTAATGTTACTTTCTGCATCTTGAAAAATTTGTTGCTTGTTCTGTAAGCCGCGTCGTGGAATAACTTGGATAATTACGTGTTCTTTTTGCGGCTGAATTACTCTGAATTGTTGGATTCCATTGTAGTCACGGAAGGGGTACGGAAAAAAGACTGTGGGCGAGATAACTTTGCCGTTGGTGGCTACCAAGAAATCGTCTGCGCGACCTTCTACAACCTGCATTAATGGAAGGGTTCTGCCACAGGGGCACGAGTCTTTTATGGGTATGCCGACGTCACCGATTTCGTAACGAATCAGAGGCATAGTTTGGTTAAAGAGTCCAGTGCAGATTATTTCGCCATGCTCGCCATAATCTACGGTTTCGCCTTCTTCAACAAACTCAAGCAGCACACTATCCGTGTTTATGTGGTAGCCGTGATGTTCTTTGCATTCCCACGCTAAAAGCGCGAATTCGTTACAGGAGTAATTGTCAAAAACTTCTGTTTCAAAACTAAAGTTAATGTAGCTTTTACTGTGATTGTCCAAAATTTCAGAGGTTGTAAAAACTATTCTGGGTTTAAGAGCACTTGTTCTTTCCCTGTTGTAATCTGCTAAAATTGTAAGGCTTGAAGGGTAAGCCTTGATTAAGTCAGGCTGAAACCACTCCAACTGATTCAGTTGCGTGTCAGCATCGTCAAAAATTGAGAGATACTGCCTCTTTAGCAGCCCCAAACGCTCAAGTGAATTCTTATTTTTGGGAAAACTTCGAGGGTCACTTACTACAGAACATTTATCGCCAAGTTTTAAACCGTTTTCTGAAAGAGTTCTATACCAAATTGCGCCTTCAAACTCTAACGTTTTCTGGTTAAGAGCAACTTTTAACGGTATCCCGGTTGACCCGCTTGTGGACCTCCAAACAAGCCTGTTTTCAACCACGCCATTGCTTAGAAGGTCTCGTATGGGGGTTGATTGGATTTCAGTTTTTGTTACTGTGGGAATTTTTGTGTAATCTTCAAAGTTGTGGATATCTTCGGGGTGTATGTGTGCGTTTTTGAGTTTTCTGTGATACAGGGCGACCGTTTCGTATGCGTGTTTGAGGATTTTTTTGGTTTTTTTGAATTGCAGGTGATTTAACGCGTTTTGTGGTAAACTGAGGTTTCTTTTGTATAATTCGTAGTAATAGAATTCGCGTGTAAGCATCTTTGCTCCTTTAGCCCTGAAACTTACAAGTGTAGTAAGCAAACGCTTAAAGAAAAACCTTATCCTAAATTAAAATTTTAGTAGCCAAATTTAACCTCAGAAGCCGTAATGAAGAAAAAATTTTTGCATAAACCTTATAATTGCTAAACCGGTTACGCAGTAACAAGAATAGAAGGCTCAAAGATGCACCTACTCAACTTCAAAGAATTACCCAACCAAGAACTAACACAACTCGTCGACACAGCAATAGAAATCAAAAACTACCCAAAAAAATACGCAAAAACCCTCGAAGGAAAAACCGCAGCCTTAATCTTCCAAAAAACATCCACACGCACACGCGTCTCATTTGAAGTAGCAATGACACAACTTGGCGGTCACGGCTTATTCATGGATTGGAGAGCCACCAACTTCTCAATGGCAGACCCAACAGACGAAATCGGGTACCTGTCAAGAAACGTAGATTGCATCATGGCACGGTTACTTTACAATTCAGACCTAAACAAAATGGCAAAAGCATCTCGCGTCCCAGTCATTAACGGATGTGACGAAAAATATCATCCCAGCCAAGCAATAGCCGATTTAATCACAATGAAAGAAAAAAAAGGCACGCTCCAAGGCACAAAACTGGTTTACGTCGGCGTACACAATAACGTTGCCAACTCACTCATTGAGGCATGCACCAAAACAGGTGCAAAAATCACCACTGTTTGCCCCATTTTTAATGAAGCCTCCAGAGATGACGAACTGCTCAAAGAAGCCGAAAAAACAGGGCTCTGGGAAGCCACCTTAGACCTGAAAAAGGCGGTTTCTGACGCAGATTTTGTTTACACTGACACTTGGGTTGATATGGAGTTTTTCACAGACCCCAAATACGAACAGGAAAAAGAAAAACGCATTAAACTGATGATGCCTTACCAAATTAACGCTAACCTACTCAAAGGCACAAACACTTACGTTATGCATGATATGCCGATTCACCGCGGCTACGAAATCACCGCAGACGCGATTGAAAACCCAAAAAGCGTAATTTATGAGCAAGCAGAAAACAGGCTATACTCAGCCAAAGCAATACTGCTCAAACTGATAGGAACCTAAAAGCTCGCTTATGTTGTCGCCGACCTAATTGGCGGCTCTTAGAATTTTTATTGAAACCAATAGGAGTGAGTTGGTTTAGATTCTTCTCAAGACAAGATTGCTAAGGCTAACTGAATTTTTAAATAAAGTTAAATACAGTTGTAAGCCTTGTAATGCTTACAGAGAGGCATTGCAAAATGAGCCTAAGCATAGGTTACCTAACACCCAAACAGCTGCAGATTTGGGAATTCAAACGCACTGGCCTTCAAGAAGCAAGCATTGCACGGGAACTTCAAGTTAGCCGCCAAACAATACATAAAGCCCTCGACATAGCGCAGCTAAAAATCGCCGAATCCCTACAAGAAACCGCACACATAAACAAAATAAAAATCCAAACCATCGACCCAGTAAAAGGCTTCCTGCTCGGATACAGCTCGCACTTCAAAACCAAAACCTTAATCACTTTTTCAACCAAAAACGGCATCCAAGTATGGTACAAGCATGAAGGCGACTGCAAAAACTGCGACCAACTAAAAGAATGCAAACAAACCCTACTCGCCGAAGCTAAAGAACGCAATCTAACCGTTCCCGAAGACTGTTTGCCATCGGATTACGCAGACAAACTGTTTTCAGCAATAACAGGTGAAAAAGAATGAGCACAGACAATCATTTCGCAAATTGGTGCAGAATGCCCCCCGAACCCCCGAAAAACGGGCACAAAAAGCTCATTGCAGGCAGCCTAATTTTTGCAGTGTTAAGTGTGAGTCTTTTTGCGAGTTTACCTTTGTTTAGTGTCAGTATGATGGCTGGACAAACGGGTGCTCTGGTGGCGCCAAGTGTTGTTCTTTCAGTTGCCAACTTGGCTGAAGGCCCAAAATACATACAAAACGTAACCTACCAATACGTGAATGACACTTACCAATCCGTTCAAGACGCCAGTTCAGATATTCTCCAGTTTGGCTGTATTTCCGGTTATCGAAATGGCGATTTGGGCAATGCTACAGCAAAAATTGTCAATAATGGAGAAAAAAATTTGACTATAACGTCTATAGAGCTTTACCTTGCGGACAATCTCTTTGCAGTAATAAATGGTCCATTTACTTTAGGGGCACATTCTGAGGGGTTTGTTAATTTTCAAGTTTACAATCTTACTGAGCTGCCGAAAGTTGAAGTGCAGTGGTTAACCGGCAAAGATACGACCTCGCCCGATTGGGCACATTATTGGCACCCAATTTTATATCGTGCTGTTTTGAGAACCTTAGAAGGCATCACTGTAACGGATGACTGCTTCTATTTCCCTACAGCGCCCGGCAATGGAACGGCTTAATGCTGCAGTGAACGCTTGGGGATGAGCAAGCGCTTGAAAACAGAAAAGTAGATAAGTAAGTTACATGATTTGTCAGCCTTTAGAGGCTGACTTAATGAAAAGGGCAAAAATCCTCTCAATCATAATAATACTCATCACCACCATCGGCGTACTAACCGCCATCAGTTACACTTCACTAAGTAAAAACAGCGACAACAAACCCATCCATTTCGGAGTAACCTACGGCGGAGACAACGTCGAAGACGCTAAAACGCTAATAGACAAAGTAAAAGGCTACACTAACCTCTTTGTTATAGCATCAGGCATTCTTCAGTATAACTACAACGACACGCTATTAGAGACGTGCGATTACGCTGTTAAAGCAGGGTTGGACATAATCGTTTATTCTGGCTCCTACGAAACCCAAGCCTCGACAACTACAGACTTCCTCGCTATCGCGGAGGAACGTTGGGGAAGCCACTTCTTAGGCACATACTTTGGAGATGAGCCTGGAGGAAAAATGCTTGACGGAGACAGCGACACATATACTGACTTGGGCAATGTTGCCAATATAGGGAACGTAAGAAAACATGGCGGCAGTCTAACAGTTAGCCAAACCAATGGTTCCACCAGCATCGTCAAAGAGTTCAGGCTTTCCGGCTGGAATCCAGGCACGGTTAGCATAATTTGCACCGATTCAACAACAAATAATTTTACTCTTTATACTCCGGATGGAACAATTATACACGAAATAAGCAATAATGTGGGAGATTTTGAAAAAAGAATAGCATTAACTTATTTCTCAAACGGAACCGTCACTTCCCAAACAGGCATGAACACACCAGTTGTGGTAACAGGCAAGGGAGACATTTCTCAGTTTAATCTTGAGCCCTACCAAGAAGTCTGGGATTCACGCCCATTCCAAACAGTCAATGATTCAGAAACAGTAGCATCGGCATACGTAAACACTTTACAAACAGCAGCAAGCAAAGTACGCAACCAATCAGACCTTAAACTGTTCACTTCCGACTATGCCTTGTACTGGTATGACTACAAAGGCAGCTATGACACGATTTTTGCACAGCTTGGCTGGAACAACACGGTTGCTCAAGAAATCGGTTTGGTGCGAGGCGCCGCGAATTTGCAGGGCAAAGATTGGGGAACTATCATCACTTGGAAGTATACTCATAGTCCCTACTTGGCAAGCGGAGACGAAATATATCAACAAATGAAAGCCTCCTATGAATGCGGCGCAAAATACGTCATAGTTTTTAATTACGCAGAAGACATGAGCGGACCTTACGGTACTTTAAAGGATGAACATTTCCAAGCGTTGGAACGTTTCTGGAATGATGTAGTCAAAAACTCTGCTGTAACTCATGGCGGCGTCAAAGCTGAAGCAGCGTTGGTTTTGCCTAAAGATTATGGCTGGGGAATGCGCACTGAGGATGACAAGATTTGGGGTTTATGGAAACCTGATGACACTTCGCAGAAAATTTGGAGTCAATTGCAGGGTAAGCTTGGGCAGTATGGCACAAAACTTGACATAGTCTACGATGACCCAGCGTTTCCAGTTGAAGGCAAATACGCTAACGTTTACTACTGGAACAAATAACGTAAAC
>JBNIDQ010000003.1:0-9927 GCA_050108135.1 Bathyarchaeia archaeon
CATGAGCGGACCTTACGGTACTTTAAAGGATGAACATTTCCAAGCGTTGGAACGTTTCTGGAATGATGTAGTCAAAAACTCTGCTGTAACTCATGGCGGCGTCAAAGCTGAAGCAGCGTTGGTTTTGCCTAAAGATTATGGCTGGGGAATGCGCACTGAGGATGACAAGATTTGGGGTTTATGGAAACCTGATGACACTTCGCAGAAAATTTGGAGTCAATTGCAGGGTAAGCTTGGGCAGTATGGCACAAAACTTGACATAGTCTACGATGACCCAGCGTTTCCAGTTGAAGGCAAATACGCTAACGTTTACTACTGGAACAAATAACGTAAACACCCTTCTTTTTACTACTTTACTTTTCATATCAACCTATTAGGATCCGAGAGGTGTGCATAATTTTAAATCTAGTTACCGCTAATTTAGTTTCATGGAAGCCTGTGAACTAGTCAGGCTATTCCTCAACAAAGTCACCATACCAGCCGAGTCAAAAAGAGCAGGAAACCCAGGATACGGACGCAAAACAGCTATCAGAGTACTTGTCTACTCACGCCTAAAAGGACTAGAAAACGACACACGCATAACCTGACACCTACAAAGACATCAACAGGACGCCCAAAAGCTTGGCCTACACACTATACCTGACAGGACAACCATAGGCCGCTGGTGGACCCGCTACCTCCCAATACTAGAAGAAGTAATGACAAAAATCGCAGACATCATCAAAACAAACATTCACACAACCCACCTGATAGTGGATTCAACTCCCCTTAAAGACATGTTTGACATGGAAGCTAAATGGGGCTTTACCAGTCGAGGACCAGTCAAAGGCTTTAAACTTCATGTCGCTGTTAATCAGCTTGGTTTGCCGCTAAGAGCCATCGTGACTGCAGGGAACTGTTTTGATTCGCCGCTTCTGCCCAAACTAATTCATGACTTGGAAGCTGATTATGTGCTTGCAGATGCAGGATATCATTCGCTGAAGAACATTCAAGCCGTTAAGGATATGGGCGCAGTTCCGGTTATCGCAGTTAATCCACGTCGTAAAGGCAAGAAGGTTAAGGTGTCTAATGCTGTGTTTTTTGGGGGTCGGCGTTGGCCTGTGGAGCAGTTTAATGGTCATTGTAAGCGTAATGTGCTTAGGGGTTGTTGGGTTATGCCAAAAGGTTTGCTTAGGAAGGCGTCGATGGTGTTGGCGGGGCTGATAAGTGTTAATGTTAATGCGGTTTTGGCTTTGCTTGAGGATAACTGTGGGTTGAAAGAGGCAAGCAAGTACTGGGATTAGGCTCAATTAAACGTTCAATTTGGAGCCGCTAAACCCTAAACCGATGGTTCAACCGAGCAATATCCCAGACTGCTAAAGATTACTTAGTGAGCTTTTGGTTAAAAAATTAATTGTGCACACCCTTCGGATCCAAATAGGAATTCTATGCAAAAACCTATAGGGGTAGGTAAAAACAAGCCTTAACCTGCAAATCACTAAGGGGGGTAGGCCCTATTGGTTGAAAACCACATCATTAGTATGTTGAAAACAAGTAGTTATTGCTGTTCGGATGTTTCTTCTTGCGGTGTTTCTGTTTCTGGGGTTTCTTTGGCGTTTAACAGCATGTTAAGCAGTGCTTTTTCGTCAACTTCGGCGCGGGTTCGCCAATCCAGAAACATTTGCCCCTTGTCATCTTGTAGTAGGTAGCCGTAGCGGATGTAGCGGTCAACGTTTAAGCCGACTTTCCAGTTCGGCATCTTCTCAGATAGCAGTTTTTCTACGTCTTTGCGGGAAACTTGGCCTTTGTTGGCTACGATGTAGCTGATGGTTATGGCGAGTCCGGCGAGGTCGTCAATGCGCCAACCTATCATTTTCTCTTTGGGGTTAGCGTCACCGCGGAGTGTTATGTAGTATCGGGCTTTGTCAAGTTCCTCCTCAGTTGGCTTCTCAGAGGGTTTAATGTCTTCCTCGTACACGGTTTTAACTTCTAAATCCAACGCTTCTAAATGGTCATCGAGAACGTCGAGCACTTTAGAATAGTCTGAACCTAACGCTTTGCGCAGTTCCCAACCTTTCACGCCGGGTTTCTGGTGGCGCTTGTAGAGTAGCATTTGGGTTGCACGTTTGATTTTGCTTTCGTAAATTCCTTTTTTGGTCATGGTAATTCGCCTCTTTTCCATTTTTGCCAATCTTCAAGGCTAACCGCGATTGGCACAGACGCACCCTGCGCACGTACCGCCGTAGTCCGTGGTTCATCAAACGGCTCGATTAATGTGATTTCTTCAAGTCGGTCAATGTGCAAGGTGGCAAAACCGTAAGTCACCAAGAAACTGACCAAGAAGGCGCGTTGCACGGTTTCTTCGTAAGTGTCAGCGCCAATGAAGTTCCAGTAATGAATTTTTCCATCAACACCGGTTTCGGCTACACGGTTTCTGAGTTCCCGCCAGTAACAATCAAGCTCCTCAGAAAACTCTTTATCGCCCAAGACGCGGGCTTTAACAAGTTCAGCATAACTGGTTGTACCATTAACAACTTGTTCCACACTGAAATCTTTCCAACGTTCACTAAGCGGCGCCAAAGCCTCCCAATACAGCAGTCCATCCGCTAAGGTGCGCAGGTTCAGTTTTTCAAGCGCAATTATAGGATGCCAAGCGCCGAGAAAGACGTCGACCATGCCGTTGCGGCTGGTTTTGCGGATTTTTTCTTCCAAAACAAACGGGTCAGCATAAAGCGAGGTAGAACGCTGCTTTACCCATTCGCTTTGCATTTTAATAACTGTTGCAAGGTGGTGAATGGCTTGGGCGTCAAGGTTTAATTCGTCCGCCTGCGTCCAATCAGGAAAATACTCCTTTACAACGCCAATGATTTCTTCCACGTTAAGCGTGAAAGGGTCAACGGTGTGATTTTCGATTGCGATGCACATTTCGATTACTCGTTGCAGTTTCTCTTTGCCCAAACGCTTGTGCTCTTTAGCCGCCATTACTTGATGACCTCTTTTACAATTGATTTGCCTTCAAGATTCTGCACAGTAATCACGTTGGCATCTTGCTGGGCAAAAGTGATTTGACTGGGCGTAATTACAATGTACTGTGCTGTAGCATCTTTTATCATTGAAACTAAGACTTTTGCAATCATTTCACGGTTTTTAGGGTCCATGTGAATGTCATATTCGTCTACGGCGCGGAAGGGTGAACGGACGTGTTGCTGGAGCGCTAGTAGGAAAGCCATGGTTGCTGTTGTACGTTCGCCGCCGCTCTGGGTGAAAGCATCCAGTGCAACAGGTTTGCTGCCTTTAAAGCCAACGTAGATTTCGATACCGGCGGTTTCGATGTCCTGCATGTTAGAAAGCTGCACTTCACCAGTCGCAAGGGTTTGAGCCATAATCCGTTGATACTCGACGTTGACACGTTCAAGCAGGTTCTGCATCACGTTACGCCATGCACCCATGCGAGCTTTGAGTTCCTCTAAGGTTTTTTCGCGGTTCTCAGCCACCACTTGGGCTTTTTCTTTAAGTTCTAAGTAAAGTTTTGAGTAAGATTCATACATTTTTTCGATATCTTCAGAAACGTTTGCAAGAGCCGCCAAGTGCCCTTCGGTTAAGCGGATTTCGTCTTGAATTTCAGAAGCGCCTTTTGCTACTGCGACACGTTCCCCGTATGCTCGTGCGTTGGCTTCTGCAGTTTTCAGGTTTGCTTGAGCTTCAGCAAGCGAGGCTTCGATTTCTTTTAGGCTGACAACTGCGTTTGCCCGTTTAAACTCTAAAAGCGCCAAATGCACCCGCTTGTCTAATTCAGCGTCTTTAACTTTATCTTTGGCTTGGTCCAAATCAGCGAGTTTTTCTTCAATTCCCTTAACCTGCTCGGAGATGCCTGCGATTTGCTTCTTTGAATTTTCCATCAGTGCCTGCAGGTTTTCGCTCCGTAGCAACTTAAACTGAGCCTTATTTTGCACTGTTGCCTCAAGAATTTGAGCTTCCTTAAGCAATTCACCGATAAATGTGATTGTGGATTCTTTTTCTGCGATTCCCCGTTCGAGGCTTATGCGTTCGTTGAAAACTGCTTTTTCTTGGTTCTTGAGATTAGCTACGCTGTTTTGTTGCTCGTTTAGTTGGTCGTTGAATGATTGTTTTTCTTTTTCAATCTTGCCAAGGCTGTCTTGATGCTTGGAAAAGTTGGCTTCCAAAGCTTTGATCATGTTTTCCCGCCGTTCTACTTCTGCCCATGCGAGTTCGCGGTCTAAGAAGCGGCGTTTAAGCTGAAGCTGCTTTTTCTCCTGAAATTTCTCGTACTGTTCACGCCAATAGTTCAGCGTTTGCTCCGCTGATTCAAGCAGTTTGGTAACGGATTCTTCTTGGCTTAAGATTTTGGTTAGTTTTTCTTTGGCTGAAAGCACGTTTTCACGGAACGGCTCCAAACCAACAGCAGCTTCCACCATGTGCAGTTTTTGAATGTTTGAAAGCACGCTGAATTGTTCAACCATATTCTGGTGCATGATGATTAGCATGTTGTCTGGGTCTACGCCGAATCTGCCCAGAAGTCTTTCAACGTCCTGCTTGGATGCAGAACGGTTTTCCAGTTCAAACCAGTACTTACCATCCCTGCGCAGAATACGGGTTAAAAATAGCTGGTCTTTGCTGTATTTGGGCACTGGACGTCTGCCACCCTGTTTACTGTTGTCCAGAATCAGGGTAACTCGGGCTTGGTCGCTGCCCCAACGGATTAAATCGCTAAGTTTACGTGACCGTTCTGTGTAGGTTTGCCCTAAGCCCACGGATATAGCGAGAAGCAGTGAGGATTTGCCTGCGCCGTTTGGTCCGCCGATTACGTTTACGCCTTGTTTGAAGGGTACGCGGGCGTATTCGTAGCTCATGAAATTTTCAAGTATGACTTCTTGGATAAGCATTACGACTAAATTGCCTTCTTTAAACTGAGAAAATAGTAGTTGAATAGTCTCTTATTTAACTAAATTGCATAGGTTTGTGGTAAAGTGCCGCGGCTTTTCATTTTATTTTTTGGTAAAAATTTAGTGGTTGATGCTTAAGTTGTTGAGGATTTTTTGCTTGGGGGTTAAGTTAGGGTTTTTAGATAGCAACCCTTAAATCTTTGGCACACATATACCAATTATATGCCAATAATAAGGCATAAAAACACCATAAGAGGCAAAACCGACGAAAATCACCAAAGAAGTAATCACCTGCTGGATAATCGGAGCAATCCTGATAATATTCGGAACATCAGCCAAAAACTACATCTTCGAAGCCTTAGCCATAGCCGTATTCGCTTTCGGAGCAATCTTAGCCATCTTCTGGGAAGACCTCTTCAAAACAAAAAAACAAGAACCAAAAAAGGAGGAACAATAAAAAATGGAAGCATTACTAAGAAAAATAGTAACAGTAATAATAATCGTCATGGTAGCGCTAGTTTCAGTTGGAATACTAGTAAGCGCATATCAAACAGTACCCACAGGCTACCAAGGTGTAGTCTTACAATGGGGCAATCCGGTGCGAAGCGTTGGAGCGGGACTAAACCTAATCACCCCAATAGCCGAAGACATCGCACTTGTAGACATTCAAGTTCAAAAAGTAACAGCCCAAGAATCAGCCGCATCATCAGACCTACAGGAAGTATCAACATCAGTCACCGTAAACTATCAACTGGATGCAAATTATGCCAGAGAAATCTACACTAACCTACGCGACCAATACGAAAGCCGAGTAATCCTTCCGGCAATGCAAGACGCACTCAAAGCAGCAACCGCAAAGTTCCAAGCAAGCGAACTAATCACCCAACGAGAAGCCGCAAAAAACTTATTCCTTAACCTACTACAAGAGAAACTAACCCAATACCACATTAACGTCGTCTCGGTGTCCATCACTGACTTCCAATTCTCGGAGTCCTTTAAAATGGCAATTGAAGCAAAAGTAACAGCCGAACAAAACGCTTTAGCAGCAAAGAACAAGCTGGAACAAATAGGTTACGAGGCACAACAGCAAGTCATTCAAGCAAACGCAAATGCTACCGCAATAATTACTATCGCGCAAGCAAACGCAAACGCAACAATAATATCAGCCAACGCAACCGCTCAAGCAGTCGAGATAATTCAGGCTCAGTTAACCCCAGAGTACATTCAATATCTTTACGCTATAGGATGGGATGGTAAGCTGCCGATTTATTGGTCGTCAGGCAACAGCACTGCCCCATTCTTACTCCTCCCGGTAGACCAATCAACCAATAGCACAGGTCCATAGGTGGAAAAGTATGCCGAAAAGGGAAGTATCAATCCTACAAGCAAACGGGAAAACAATCATCTTGGAGGGTACGGTAGGTTTAGACTACCGTTTTTCAATCCCTAAACAGCTTAGAAAAATTTTGAAACCTAATTCCCAAGTAAAAATTACTATCGAAATTTTAGAAACTAACGATCAAACAAACGGTAAGGAGGACAAGCCATAAAAAGGCAATAAACAGGTTTTCAATTTATTAAAATCATAAACACATGCACCCTGAGGAGGAGCAAAAAGTGAGCAATGAAATGAAAACATTTACATGCCCAAAATGCGGCTGGACCATAAAAACCCCTTTTGGCGACCAAGACAATCAAGACCACATCAAACTGCATAACATCAAACATCATGACGGAAGCGACAAGGTGACAAGGGCAAGAATAAGCAAAACAGAATTACTCAAACTACAATAATAAATACGATAGTTTTACAGGTTAAACCAATAGCAGGGCACCCATTTTTCGGTTGAAATATTAAACTGTTTAGACGTACAATTATTTCCATCAAAAAATTTAAAAGAGCCCTATGCACTTCAATGTGGCTTCCGAATACCAAGGGGCATATGTGCGAACAGGTAGGAGCCAGTTCAAGCGCAAATGCTTCTTTCAGGTTAAAGATAATCAATAGGAGGAAAAAATAGGAAATGTTATCACGCGATTGCGACGGTTGCTCACAAATGAGCGCATGCGGCAGACGCTTTGTTGTCGCTTACAAAGGCGATAAAGTTTACTGTCCAGACGGAACAGCCCATCTAATAGATGGATTCTAAACCAACCAAAAGAAGGTACTTTAAAAAAATAGAGTTAGCTAAGAAATTAGCTTTTGTTTTCTTTTTTCTTGTGTTTTACCCGATTACTTTTTTGATTTCAGTTAAAGCTTCTGAGAAGTCAACATGAGGGTTTTCAGGTTTCATGCCTTTCTTTGAAACCATAGAAAGGGTTTCGTAACCTTTTGCCTTTAACTTTTTCTCCATGTTTTTCATTGAATGCTTGTTGCCGAAAATTTTGTAGGTTGTAAACAAGATTGCTTTTTTGCCAGTTACGGTTGGCATTGCTTCTATAAATGCCATAATTTCTTTTGTTGGACTCGAGCCTTCAACGGGTGTTCCAAGAAAGATTAAGTCAAATTTGGCTGTTTCTGACGGTTGGGTTGAGGTTATGTCGTAAAGAGGCGCTTTTGTTTCTTCAGCAATGGCTTGAGCGAAGCGTTTAGTGTTTCCTGTGCGGGACATGTAAAAAACTGCGGTGTTCATAAATCGGGTTAAGGCTGACTTGCCATATATAACCTTCTACACGTTTATGGTGATATTTTTAATAAGTCAGCAAATCAGTAATGTTGAAGAGCGAAAAAGTATGGATTACGCAGTTATCGCTGATGCTTACGAGAAAATTGAGGCAACAACCAAACGCCTTGAAATGACAGACCACCTGGTTAACCTGCTAAAAAAAACACCAAAAGAAGCAATATCCAAAGTTGTTTACCTTACACAAGGCAAACTGTACCCCGACTTTATGGGCATAGAAATCGGTGTAGCAGAAAAACTTGCCATAAAAGCCCTCGTCCGCGCGTCAGGAAGAAAAGAAAGCGAATTCCTAGCTGACCTGCAAAAAACCGGCGACTTGGGCGAAACCGCAGAAATCCAGTTAACCAAAAAGAAGCAATCCACATTCTTCTCCAAAAAATTAACCGTTGAGCATGTTTATGACACGCTTGACAAAATGGCAAAAACAACAGGGTCAGGCGCTGTAGACACGAAAATGGCGGTTTTCGCGGGCCTGCTCTCTGACGCATCCCCTAAAGAAGCAAAATACCTTGTTCGCACAGTCACCGGCAACTTGAGGTTAGGCATCGCTGACATGACAGTGCTTGAAGCGTTAGCAATTGCGTATGGCGGCGGAAAAGAAGCCCGTGAACCAATCGAACGAGCCTACAACATCTGCTCAGACCTTGGCAGAGTATCAGATATCCTTGTCCGTGACGGTTTAGATGCGGTAAAGAAGATGCAGGTGATGGTTTTTGAACCCATACGCCCAATGCTTGCGGAAAGATTGCCATCGCCGGAAGAGATTTTGGAGAAACTTAACGGCAAATGCCTCGCGGAATACAAGTATGATGGGGAGCGTATTCAGGCTCACAAGCAAGGCAATGATGTTATTCTGTACTCGAGACGGTTGGAAAATATTTCCAGTCAATACCCAGATGTTGTTGATTTAATTAAAAAACAGGTGAATGCTCAGGAAGCAATTTTTGAAGCTGAATGTGTGGCTATGGATTTAGAAACTGGTGACATGCGCCCCTTCCAAGAGCTTATGCATCGCCGACGTAAGTATGGTATAGAAGCCGCGGTTGAACAGTACCCGATTTCGCTGTTCACTTTTGATTTGCTGTTTGTTGATGGTAAAGACTTAACCCCTGAACCCCTAACAGCCAGACGGGCAGCCTTAGAAAAAGCGTTAAACAAGAACGAGCGCCTAAGATTAGCCATCCAAAAAGTCGTTAACAACCCCAAGGAGCTTGAAGACTTTTTTGAAGAAGCCATAGAAGAAGGCTGCGAAGGCGTAATGTGCAAATCCATCACCAAAGAATCCGTTTACCAAGCAGGAAACCGAGGCTGGCTATGGATAAAATACAAACGCGACTACAAGAGCGAAATGACCGACACCGTAGACTTGGTTGTGGTTGGCGCTTTTCATGGCAGAGGCAAACGTGCAGGAGCATACGGGGCGCTATTGCTGGCAACTTACAATCCACAGACAGACATGTTTGAAACAGTAACAAAATGCGGCACAGGCTTCACCGACAAAGACATAGCCGACTTACATGAGATGCTGCAAAAACATGTTATTCCACGCAAACATTCACGTGTTTCCTCAACATTGGAAGCTGACGTCTGGTTTGAACCATTTGTCGTGCTTGAAGTTTTAGGCGCCGAAGTCACTTTAAGCCCAATACACATGGCTGCAATGGATTCAATCCGAAAAGGCAGCGGCTTAGCAATACGTTTCCCAAGATTCACAGGCAAATACCGCACCGACAAAAGCCCACAAGACGCCACCAACTCTAAAGAAATCGTGGAAATGTATCAAGGACAGCTTAAGCAAATCAGCCAATCCTAAACAAGCAAGACATTTGGGCTTTTGGCATTCCTCTTAAAATTTTTTCCCCAGAGCAGCTAATTGTAACCTAATAGCCGTTCTACGCAAAAACCTATAGGGGGTCTATCAATTCCATAAGCCGGTGTGGCTGGTGAACCTCAAAAGTAAACACAACATCAGTCATAACAATACCCTACAATGTAGAATACTGGGTTAATTTGCCATCAACGAAACAAGTTGGCAAGCTTTTGAAATACAAAAAAGAAAAGGGTGTGCCCTTAGAAGGTGTACCATGCATGCAAGTTGGTGTTGCTTGTTATTTGTCTGGTTGCACCGTTACCTAAGCCATCGCTAAACTGATCAAAAGTCCAATAAATAAAGGGCGAATGCACTGCTACCGTATGCGCACCCGCAGTAACCTGAAAAGTATTTCCAGCCAACCCTACATAACCGCCATCAATATACACTGGAGGCTCCAAATTATTATTATTATAAGCATCACTAGCAGTAACAGTCAACAAATAGTACGTCTGCTGAGTCTGAACTGTCATACTGTGTGGACTTGATG
>JBNIDQ010000004.1:0-119761 GCA_050108135.1 Bathyarchaeia archaeon
CAGGGCACAATAGAAAATCCGCAAACATCACCACCTGAAGAAACGCAAGTACCCTCTGATGAAGAGCAAGCTCCTACAAGTTCCCCGCTGATACCTATTGCCTCTGCTACAACCATAATTATAGTAGCTGGTACCGTTCTTTTATGGCGTTTTAAGGCGCCTAAAACAATCTCAAATGCGCACTGAGAAAGTGAAGTGTCCTTAAAAGTTGTGTTTTGCACCGATGATAAGTAAGTATGGAGTGGTGCCGAGGGCAGGGTTTGAACATGCGACAACTCGGTCTTCAGCCGAGCGCTCTCCCAGGCTGAGCTACCTCGGCACAAATCCTGGGACACTCAAAACAAAGATGAATAATGCAGTTTTAAAGGTTTCTGAAAACAAAACAGGGTTTAACTAAATTACAGAAACTGATTAAAACACCAAATAAAGAAAGCTAAAACGTTTTTTGTAGCCGCCGCTAACTAAAATACAAGAAAAACCGTAACGGTCAACGCCATTAATGTTTGCAGTTGCAACACCAACAAAACAGGCATTAGCAGGCTTTTAAACAAAAAAAGGTTTAGAAACCCAGCAACGCGAGATGATTCATTATAACGTAACCTACCAGGGAGCTGCCTAAAAAACATAAGAAAATCAAAAATCCATCATACTTATGCTCAACAAACTCGTCTTCTTCAACACGAACCATACTTTTTCGCCTTACACGCAACCAATTATGCAGCAACACAGGGAAAGCCTTTATGAAGGAAAACTACATATTTTGAATCCCATAAACAGGGGACCGTTAGTCTAGCCTGGCTAGGACGTCGCCTTCACACGGCGAAGATCACTGGTTCAACTCCGGTACGGTCCACCAACACAAATTTTTGAAAACTCAAAAAGCCGCATAAGAAGCCCCACAAAGCCACTCAGACGCTGCGCACTATAAAAATACAAAGAAAACACCGCCAAAAAAACAAACCAACAATAACAAGTCTACATATTTTAAGAAAAGAAGACAAAAAAATAAATGAATCATCCTTAGAATTTTGATAGAATCACTTTCAGGTTCGATAGAATAATTTGCTTTAATCGCTTGGTTAACATTCACTGTAAAGTAGAGGCTTTCATTGGATAAACGAGCGCATCAGAATATGCAACACCGTTTGCTCTTGAAACCTATTACGCTTACATTGGGAAATCAAGCGGATGGAGCGACGTACAGACGGTGAGTGTACCTGACGACAAAGTCACAATTTCTGAGTCAATAAACCCAACTCACACGCCAACTGTGCCAGAATTGTTATCGTTGGTGATTCTGCCGTTGCTTCTTTCAGTTTTCTCTGTTATTGCAGTATTTAGGTATCGAATCGAAAAACCCTAACTTGAAACATAAACATGTTGGAGTTAGGTGTATAGGTGCTATTGGCTAAAAATGGATCCAATAGCTTGGTTAGTAGAGATTTCTTGACGAGACTTAGTAAAGAATCCTTTACGAGAACCCTTAATTAACAACTACTTCTATAGCCAAGCATGGATAAGACATTCAAAAGCATAGTAGCAAGACGTTCCAGCAGGCGCCTGTTTGCAATATTATCGATAATAATTGTGGTTTTATCCTCAGCAACCATACTATATTTTTGCTTGCCGCATGGTCGAATTGTCGTTCCAGAGCATTACGCAACAATTCAGAAAGCCATTGACAACGCAAACGAAGGTGACACAATATTTGTTAAAAGCGGAACATACAATGAAAGCTTAAACATCTACAAATCAATAAATCTAGTTGGCGAAGACCCTAAAAACACAATAATCAGTGGATTATATCCATATGACGCCAATGCGCCAGTTATTTATGAGAACAATGCCAACATCACCGTTTCAGGATTTACGTTAATTGGTCGAGTTGGCATTAAAATGGAATTAACTCATAATTCTCAAAGTATTATCAAATCGTGTTATTTTACCAGTAACGACTATGGAATAATGGCCATTAGAACTGGAGCCAGACCCCTGATAGTTTCAGGATGCACATTTGCCAATAATAAAGAAAGGGCGTTATACATATGGAATGGCCGCGTATCTTTTTTCAACAACACCCTAACAAATAATAATATAGCTCTATACGCTTGGCATGGAACTTGCGAGGTTTACCAAAATATAATAGCAAATAATTCGGTCGGCATCGAATTTGCACCTGGATGCAGCAACTGTACAGTTAATTACAACAATTTTAACAATAATGGAATAGGAATTCAACTTGATCAGTTTCCACCTCATCCTGAGTACACTATTGGAGAACAAAACAAAGTCTACAGCAACAACTTTTACCGTAATCAAAAGCAAGTTGCCATTGTAAGCATGGGGGAGTATGATGCAAATGTTTACGTTGGCACTGACATTATTTCATGGACTGAAGCAGGAATAGGCAATTATTGGAGTGATTACAGCGGAAACGGTGAATATGTGATTGCCCAAAGAAATGTTGACTATCACCCGCTTTCTCAGCAGGCAGATATTGGAAAATAATAAATTTGCTAGAATGCTAAGGGGGAGATCTGTATAGACTTGTGAAGCGTCGATTAGTATGTTGAGATTCAGTGTTAATTTTAGCCTCCTTAGAAAGTATTAACTAATTAAAAATGTTTTCTAAATAATTGTTTTTTAGGCGCTAAATTGCTTATAGGGCACACGCCTTACTGTTATTTATGTATTCGGAGCGTGAAATCCAAGTTTTAATCAATCCTAACGGGTCATGCTAGTGCCCATGTGCATTGTGCTGTCTCTGCCTTCAGCTGCTTTATTTTTCATACCAACATATTTAGCCAACCCAAAAAGGTGAACCAGCCATTTTTAAACAATGTACCGGTCTGAGCCTTCAAAGTCTTTGACAATTTCCATGTTACATTTAGGTGCAGCAGGTCCAACAAGGGCGCCTAACGGCAAATCCTTGAGAAGCATCCAAGGTGATTTTCGCGCCAGCACTGTTGCTTGGTGTTCTTCACCGAAGCTTTTCTTAGCAACATCTACTACTTGCTTTCTTACGGCGGTCTCAGACATTTCGCCAAGTGCATGCAGGTATTCATGAAGGAGAAGGTTGTAAACGAGGGCGTTGATTGTGGCTTTTGAAGGAATTTTTGTTTCTATAACATCCACCAAAGCCCGGTTGAGAACGATGTTGTTTGTGCCTACTGGGTAATAGGCGCCAAGTTGCAAGGGTAAATCGTCCAAGAAAAGCATCATGCTGCCTCGTCGTTTACACATTGAGTATTCTACTGTGCTTTTGACGATTTTCCATACTTCCGCGTATGTTTTGGCATTGTCTAATTCTTGCCGAAAACGGTCAGAAACATCTGGTTGGTTAACATCCAAGAATAAGCACCTTCTAAAAAGTAACCGTAGGAAGATGCCTTTAAACTTAACCTGCTAAAAACTAAAAACAATACGTTGATAAACAACGTTTCCCCTCACATACATTAGCAGTTTTTTGGTGAATTTTTATGGCAAGCAACGCTATTGTACGCGATATTATGACTATAAACCCAAGGGTTGTGCGTGAAGATACCAGCATGCGCGAAATAATAGCCACATTAAGCAAGTACGACATCAACTCCCTAATTGTTGTTCAAAACGATAAACCAGATAAACCTGTCGGGATAATTACAACCCGCGACGCCTTAGTACGTAGCTTCGAATACGGATTACCGGTAGGCGCAATAACAGCTCAAATGATAGCTTCAAGCCCCGTCATCACAATAGATGAAGAAGTCACAGTGGAAGAAGCAGCTAACCAGATGCGAAGAAACAAAATAAAACATTTACCTGTAACTAGAGATGAAAAACTGGTCGGCATAGTTTCAGATACTGACATAATGTTTGCTGTGCCCTCAATGCTTAAAATGATGGAAGAAGTTTGCAGGCGAACAGTAACCGCTTAACCTTAAGTCAAGTATAAACCGCGCCTTTTCGAGTTAACAACTCCTTAACCGTTATCAGCTTCACGTCAATGCGATAGTTAATTCTGCCCCTAACAACCGCAGCAGACGCGTCACTACTAAAACTAAACGCAACAAAAACGCCTTCCCGCGATTTAACCTGCATAATCGAATTCAGAAAAACGTCAATCTGAGATTTACCAACATTATCCGCTTGTCTTGCAACCAATGCAGACCCGTCACCAGTGAAACCGTCAATTCCCTTACGAGAATCCAAAATTGACGCTTCATTACCATGTAAACATCCAAGAACCCACCTTAAAAACTCTGAAGACGTAAACATGCGCAGTTTTTCTTCAGTCAACCGCCTTTTTCTCACGACCAAAACACCTGCAGCTGAAAGAGCAGCCACCGCCGCTACTCCTGCAGCTGGAAGCACTATGCCTGAAAAGTCAAAACCGCCGTTTGCTGCAGCTTCGGAAATGTAGCCTGTTCCACCACAGTCAGGACAGACAATTAGGGAGCCTGCGCCGGAACCGTTGCAGTCGGGGCAAGTTATGGGTTCAGCGGTCAATTCGAATTGGTGGGTGAAGTAGTTTTCGTCTTTTAGCTTATCAAAAGTCAGAAGTATCGTAGTGTAACTGTTGGCTTTTAAAAGTGTACGGTTGCTTGTTTCGGTTAGAATTGTTTTTTGGGTGTTTATGGTTGCTGTGGCTACTGCGTAAACGTCAACGTTTTCGTTGTTATGATAAGTTCTTGAAAGGTTCGTTTGTGTTGGGCTAGAACCTACCATAAGATGACCACTGTTTATGTTTGGCTGGATTTGACCTGAACCACCACATCGAAGGCAGGTTGAACTTGTAATATGACCTGTTCCATGACATCGTGGGCATTCAACAGACGCCGCTACAACAACGGTAAAAGCTGACAAAACAAACAGCATAGTAAAGGTTAAAGCAACTATTTTGTGGCTAAACATTCCTTCTTCCCCAAGCAAGAATACGCTTATTGACTTGTATTGCAACCGTTTACTTTTAAAATTTTTCAAAAACAAAAATAGCCACGGCTAACCAAACAATCATTGAAAAAATAAAACCAAAAAACAGCTAAGCTTCTACGGTACGGGGAGACTCACGTTTTTTCCCTGCTTCAATTAGGGCTCGAACACGGCTTCCGCCCTGCTTGCCAATTTTTTTATAAAAATCTTTTCCATGAGTCTTGGAAGTTTTCAGTCCACCTCGTCGTCCGGCTTCTGAAACTGACATTTTTCCTTTCGCTTTTTCCTCTTTGGGCATATCCTGTAATCCACCTCCTTTAGTGTTGGGAAAAGCAGCATTTGTGGTAAGCCAAATAACGCTCTTAAACTTATGTGGTTGACATGTACCTGTAACAGCCCTTAAAACTTGAACGGTTACGCTTCCAGCTTAAAGAAAACAAGAACCAAAAATAGCCTTTTCCACCCTAGAAAAGACACTCATATGCATTATTTTAAAATTTTAAATACATAAAACAACTTAAATGAAAATAAGGAAACAAACATGTCAACGCAAACACAACAGGAACGCCTCCAAAAATGGCGAAACGGCATAAAAATAGCACACAACTCACACCTAAGAGCAGCAGCATATTATACCCAACGTGGACGAATGCTTGGAGTTCCAGTTGTAATCTTAACAACTATTATTGGAACCGCCGTTTTCACGTCAATCGCCGCAAACAGTCAAGGCTCCATTGCATTACAGGTGACGGCAGGACTTTTGAGCATGGCAGCCGCAGCACTTTCAAGCCTATACACTTTTCTCAATTACGGAGGATTAGCGGAACGTCACCGAACAGCAGCAGTCAAATACGGAAATCTACGAAGAGAAGTCGAGCAACTACTTTGCTTTATGAATAATAAAAACGATTTAGAAGCCACCATGGAAAATATCCGTACCCGTTGGGATTCAGTGGATTTTGAAGCGCCAGAAATTCCTCAAAAAATACACGATAAAGTAAGACGCCAATTAAGCAAGAATCCTGAAGAAGAAAAATAAATTAAAAAGAGCAGTTTACTAAAAAAAACAACATTCATTAATCATCATTACTAGATGATACTTGTGACGTTTTTTGGAATTTATTAAAGGCGTAATTGATTCTGATGCACGTTTTGGAATAGCATTAGTGCGGCCTAACAGTGCAACCAAAAAATGTCGCATACGTAAAATGAGAATAGAATACTTTCTCACCAATTACGCCATTTTTCTTGTCACACCGCAACCCTGCATGAAATGTGACAGAATCGAAGCATGCGAAGACGACTTCATCCTACAAATAATAGAAAAATTTAACGACAATCACAAAAACAACGAACAATACTTCCTCTTTTAGCTTCATGGAAAAAGGAAATTTTCAGAACTTTGTTACATCCATTTTATTTATTTAAAAAATTAGGCGGTACACGTGGTTTTTACGAATCTTTCAAAATAATCAAGCCAATCAATTAGTCGATCTAAGCCAATTTGTCGAGCAACAAACGGTACACGTAAAAATGGAAATGAAAACATAATTAAAGGTATTTTCAAAGGAGGTACTGCCTGCAATATCTTATCATGTTGTTCACGATATATATTGACTGGAGAAGAAAGCACTGAATTAAACATTATCGCACATCTTAAAACCCCGACAACTTCATAAAACTTGAGCCTTGCTTGCACATCTATCTTTGATTCTTGCATATATCTAGAAATGAAGTCTTGACCAATCGCTTCAAAAGCATCAGGGTTTTTTGGATCACAATGAAATTTTATCATATGATATGCAATACCTAAATCATATGCTGGGTCACCAATATCCACACATTCCCAATCAATTAACGTAGGTTTAGCCTCGTTTGTGAACAATAAATTACCGCCGTTAGGATCGCCATGAATTAGACTGTAGTTAGGGCAATAATTTTCATTGGCATGTTTCTCAAGCCATTTTAAAGCTAAATCAATACTTTTTTTGTAACGTTGACTTTGATTTTCTTTAAGGTACAGAGCTTTTTTGAAATGTGAACACAATCGTGTTGCAAATTCATATCCATCTATTGGAGCTTTTATGGAAGAAAAATTATTAAAGTCAACAGGTAAATTGTGCAATTCAGCTAATGAAGAAGCTAAACCATTAGTCTCCTCTTCAAAGGGGACTTCTATGGCATGTGAGATTTGCGCTATTATAAGAAAAGGGTAACCCAAAATAGTTGGATCAAGTTCATGGAAAAACGGTTTTGGCACCTGGAAGCCCGAATGTTCTAAATTTGTTAATGCATCCCATTCTCTAGCGCATAATCTTAACTCAGAGTCATACCTGTAAGATTTACAGATTAAATCAATATTTTTAGCATATAATTTTAAAATCATAGGAAATTGTCTTATTCTATTTTCATCACGACAAGTGAGTAAAAAAGAAAAAACTTCATTAATGTACCCCCCGCCTACGTGACTTACGTTTGAAACATGAATAACCTCATTTTTACTGATGCACAATGTAGAAGGCTCTTTTTTCAAGGCACAGTTGAGGTACGCTTCAATTTTATGTATGTCAATCATTTTCTTAGATTTTAAGGAAGCGCTAAAGCGTAAATTTTCAATTATACTATTGTTCAACAATTTGACGACTACCTCGTGCATTAAACCGTTTTGACCTTTCTTTGAATATTACAGGTTAATTAGAATTTCCGTTTTCTAAGCATTTTTCCGTTAAATAAAAAATTTTGACCGGGAAACCACAAGCTACACATTTTGAAGGTATTTTATCAGTTTTTCAAATTCGCCAGTCTTTTTCATCTGACCATTCTGCATCATTTCTTCAACATTGAGTTTGCTGTAGAGTCCGCCAGGTGGGTACAGTTGACGAGCAACTAAAGTGAAGACTTTACAGTTTGGTTTTCCAATTGCTTCCTCTTTAAAGCGCCATTTGAAAGGACCTTTAGGGGAAAGAAGAGTTTCAGAAAGTACAATCAGGGCATAGTTTTTGACGTTTGTAAGTGCTTCAACCTCATTAAATTTTAGTCGCAAAGCCTTGTTAGAGTCTTCCCGTTTACCGCTCTTTAAAACTTTGCAACCCGTTGAGTTGTTTTTTACTTCTATCACCATTTTCACGTCGTCTGGCGCATAGCTTTTTTGGTTAGGGTCTACACTGGGCTTTAAAAGGAGCAAGTCATTTTCGATTTTTGAACCTTCCACTGTTACGGCAGAGTTTAGTGAAATGTTCAGTTTTCTCTGAAGCAGGTGGTTTCTGATTACTATTTCAGTTGGGTTTCCTGACTTCTCGCGGACTGATTTGTCAGTTTTTTGTTTTTCAAATTCTTCGCTGACTTCAAGCAACATTTGATATTCTTCGTCTTCAGCTGTTAGTGATGGTTTTGTGTCGTATTTGGTCATGAAAAATTGCCTATGAGCGTTTTCTTGAAAATGACAAGGGCTTCATTATTCTAAAATGTTTTTGCTTCAAAAACTGCTTAGATGATAATGGCGCGGGATGTGGGAATTGAACCCACGCGGCCTTTCGACCACAGACTTAGCAGGCCTGCCCCATACCAGGCTTGGGGAATCCCGCACGCGCTAAACTGCCTGCACTACTGGTTTTAGCCAATCATATTACTGTAGGCAAATTAAACCTTTCTGACAAACAAAGCCAGTAGGCTCAACTGAACCGTCTCTACCAAACCATTTACTGACGACAGTAAGTTATAGAATTTACTGTAAATTAATCAAAATATTCCTTTTTTAAGCACTTTACGAGAAATTAATGATTTATTTTTCGTGAACGTAAAAACATCGCCGCCAAAGAGACTAAGCATAAAGCGGCAACAACTGGAACAATGATTGAAGATGGATATTCAGAAGCTACAGGCGTCGAGATTGCGGGACTTGGTGTCGCTGTGATTGTTTCTTCCAATGGGACGGTAGCGACGCTATTTGTGTCTGGCGAGTCAAAATAGATTGTTGCATCAAAACCCTTTGTGGTTGCTCCAAACCCAACTGCGAAGCCGATTGCGTGACCTTTTTTGAAAGTGTAATCTACTGAGATACTGAGGCTGTATTGTGCGGGTTCTTTGGTGAATGGGTTTCTGCCGATTGATATAGGACCCTCTGAAATGAACTCAGTTACTTCATTGTTATTCTCATCTATGTCAACTACTCCAAACCCGTAGCTGCCTCCGCTGAAAAGCCCAGTGAGGTTAAAATTGCTGCTTAGGTAGGCGGTTATGGTTACAGTGCCTTTCACGTGTAGATCGCTTTCGAGTCGTGTTGCCCATATTGCGGCGGCACTGTAGTAGCTCCAACCATCACGTGTGCCTGTAATTTGGCTTTGCAAAGTAACTTGTGAACCGATTCCTGTTGGAGCGTTTTTGTCGGCTCCGTTGTAAGCTATGAAGGAGCCGTTGTTGTCTTTTTGAATTACTTCGTGATTATGGAAATAGAATTTTTGGGTGACGATTTTTGTTTGGGCTTGACAAATAGGTTGAGCAATCAGGATTAGGCTGCTCAAAGCTAAAAGCACGATAAGAAAGAAGACGTTACAGCTCTTAATGAACACCAATTTTTTTGGTCTCCAATGGAGTTAAATTGAGTGCTTTTGCGATTCGTTCCTTGTTACCTGCAAAAGTAGAAATGTACGCGCCTAAATGGTGCAACATTACTGGTGCAATGATACTTCCGGACAGCAAGAAACTAATCGAAGCCACAGTGTCCTCGTAGGCGAGCCCTTTTGCGATAAAGTTCATGCCGCCAAACATGCGTTCACCATTTTTTTCTTTAGGAAACAACATGTGTGCCCCAACATGTGTAGCCCATCGAGCAAATATTGCAGGTATAACGTTGAACGGAAATGGAATACCAATTGCTACAAAACCAACAAGAAAAAGAGGGAGAACCACGCCGCTCCAATGAGTTTCAGCAATTAAACCATCATCGCAACCGCGCAGTGTTGTGCTCCAAAAGTGTTCAAATTCTTCACGGGTTTTAATGTAACTTAATCCTTTAACGTACAAGCCGTAAGATATTCGGGTTCGAGCCAAAAGGGTTGTGACAATCAAAACAATTGAGCCGACAAACAAACCCATAAAAGCGGTGTCAAGCGTAAAACCCATTTGTTCAGCCGTTAAAAATCCCAGCACAAGTGGCGAAACAAGAATTGCAAAGCCAACTTGCCAAGAAAGATAAATCACCCCACAGGCAAGCCATTTACCTTTTGGAAACCTCATCGTGCAATACCCACGGTTTCTGTTTCTTCTTTAAGGTTGACGGGAGTTACGGCTTCCTGGGCATGATCCACCAAACCCACGACTGCCAAAGCACCGATTAAGCCGCGTTCGCCAGTTATTGGTATAGCTTGCACACCTGCATCTTCTGCAGCTTTGAAAGCTTCGTCAACTGTTACTTGTTCACGTTTCACTTTTCGAGCGTACGTTTTAAGGACATCAGGTGAACGTATTTTTTCCATTACAACCATGCCGGTTTGTTTTGAAACTGTAGCTCTTCGAATTAGCCGTTCAAAAGAGGCGATTAAAGCTTTTTCTCGTCCTGGTTTTACTGCAAAAACGAGTCCAGATGCTGCGTTGTTTGTGGTTTTAGCGGGGTTAGCTGGCCAGTTAAGTGACAGGGTTAATCGTAAAAACTTGAAGTCACTTGAAGAACGATCTAAAATAGAGGCTAACTGCAGTGCTGTGCTGAAGGTTGCGCCTTTTGTAGATGAGTCAGTGTCGTCAACGCCGATTACTACTTTTCTGTAAAGAGGATACTCGGTATCGAATGCTCTGCCTTTGGGGTTTGCAGGTTTTTCAGTGCATCGTAACGCTCCGCTTGACCACAACCGAATAAGTTCTGGTCCACCGCCTATGCCTTTGTAGGAGACAACGACGCTTTTTTCTTTGGGTTTAACTTCCGTTATGGCAAGAGGTACATAACTGGGTACTAGATGGGTGTTTTCTGCTTTGCCAATTTTTAGTTGGTTAATAAATAAGTCGCCAAATATTTGATTGGGCATAGGGTAAGCTAAGTCCGTAACGCCAGCAACGCCTTGTCCGCTGAGAAAATAATTGGTTGCTCCTGAAACAAGAGAGGTAAACCATGTAGGGCATTTGCTTACGGTTTCAACGGCTGTGCAATCCGAATCCATTAAAGCTATAGAACGCCATTGTTTTTTCAGATATCTTTGTTTGAAAAATTCTTGGTGGCTTAAAAACTCGTAACCTTTTATTTTAAGGCTAGTTAACATACAAAAACAATCCTTTCTTTTTGAAACAATTTTTAACCTAAAAATTTGCGGGGCAAACGTTTTCGCGCTTGCACCTAACAACTATAAATAAACATCTAGTAATTAAGTTTTAATACAACTTTCGACCACTCGTATTTGTGTAAGAAGCACTTGTTTCTGGTGCACGCTTTTTTGAGGATTAAGCCTTGTCTTTTACATCAATAGCTTTACGAAACATTCCAAGACGCAAACTGCGAAACGCCTTAACAGTTTTAGCAATCATTCTAGGCGTTACACTTATCGTAGGCGTCAACATAGCTTTTGACAGTGTTTATGACCAATTCGGTTATACCGTAAACCAAGCTGTAGGAAACGTAGACGTCAGCGTCCGCAGCGCCTTAAACATGCCTTTTAACCAATCTGTACTTGCAACAGTAAACAGTACAGAAAACGTTGCAGATTCTTATGGACGCTTAACAAGTCAAGCCAACGCTACCCAAAAGGGAGGATGGGTTAGCACCACCTTAATTGGAGTAAACTCAACTGCAGATTTTGACTATCTCGACACATCGGTAACTAACATTACGGGGCAACGTGAACTTGGTTTAAACAGTTCCGAAGCTGTTGTTGACAGTCGCTTAAATTATACTTTAGGACAAAAATTCACCGTAGCGGTTCAAACGGGGGACTACCCTGATTTTGAAACAAAAAACTATACGTTGACTGTTGCAGGGTTTTTTTATTCAAATGCTTTTGAAAACCAGTACGGCGGGATTTTCGGTGAAGGCTACACTGGTTACCGTATTTACGTGGATTTAGCAAAAGCGCAAACTATGATTGATTGTAAGGGAGAGATTAACAGTGTCAGCATAAAGCTTACAGACCCCGAACAGACCAGCAATAGCGTAACAACGTTAAGTAACGATTTAGGCAATGATTACGTTGTTAACCCCGTCAAGGAAAGCCTTTTAAATATTGTTAATCGTGCTACGTTTGGGCTTAAAAGCGGCTTACAAATCATGTCTGTGATGGCGCTGTGCGTAGCAATTGTAATAGTTCTCAACACCATGTACATGAACATTGGCGAACGTACCCACGAAATTGGAATTTTACGGTCACAAGGCGCCTCAACACGGCAGGTTTTCTGGATATTCTTTTCTGAAAGCCTTATCTTAGGTGTAGTCGGAGTCGCAATAGGGCTGGTAAGCGGGTTATTTGTAACAGACATCTTCCGCTATTTCACTTCAAGAATTTTTCAGCCTTTCTCACCGGGCGTAGCGTTTCATTTTGCGTTTCCAGAAAGCACAATTAACCATTTAATCTTGGGGGTTGTGGCAGGTTTGGCTACGGTTACTATCGGCGGAATGCTACCATCCCTATCCGCATGCAAAACAGACATTCTCAACGCTTTGCGACCATCTATGCGCAAACCAGGTAAACAGAGGACTGCGCTTAAGCTAATTCTTGGAGGTTTACCTTTAACAATTTTTGGGGCATTCATTTTTGTTTGGTACGACATGTTTTCACAGTTTGGCGTGGGCTTGTACATTGTTTCTGCTCTGGCACCGATTGCTATGCTGGGAGTAACTATGCTTACGGCTGGTTTGCTACGAAGTGGAGGTCCAGCAATTGAAAGAGGCTTATACGCGTTCGGTAAAACAAGGAAAATAATCTCGCGAAATGTCGAGCGTAACTTGATGCGGAGCACAATTTGTTTTGCGTTGATTGGTATTTCTTTAAGTTTAGTGGTTGTTATGGGCGGTGCTCAAATTGGGACAGTTGCAGGTGTTGAAAACGTGATTCGCTCATTTTCCAGCAGTGACTTGACGGTTATGACGGACAATGTCGTTAGTATAGGCTTTTCTGATAACATTACGGCAACTAAGGGTGTGAACTCGACTACACCTGTGCTTGTTGTGCCTGATAAAACGATTCTTCAAAACGCGGAGGCTGATTCGCCGCTTAATTCTTCAACCACAGTTTTGGCTATTGACTCGGCTTCTTACTCTTCTGTAATGTCAATGACTTTCAGCGATGACACACCAAATGATGTTTTTGAAAGATTAAACGACGAAGGCACAATTATCCTTACTTCGCCTCTTGCAAACTCGCTGAATGCCTCTGTCGGAGATATAATAAATGTTCGTTACATAGCTTATGAGGATAAGGTTGTTGAAGTTGAAGTCCCAGTTGGAACCGCTTTGCCGCCGGGAGCGCCTACGCCAGAGCCTATTGAGTACCATGTTACTGTTCCTGTTTTAGAATGGAAAAACTATACGGTTGTTGGAGTTGCACAGGGGGCATGGCTGGATATCATGTCTTTTGGCAACTTTATGCTCTCTGAAGCATCATACATTTCATACAATAACCTAAATGCTACGTTCCCAAACAGCAACAAAAACTACAACAACACCGCCAACCTATTTTTCGTAAAAGCAAACCCAGGGACCAACATTGTAGAAACCAAAAACAACCTCATAGAAGCCTACGGGGACCAGTACAAACTCAGTATTACCACTTACGACGACGCTGTTCAAAGAGTAAGAAGCTCAATAGACGAAATCTTCTACATCCTCTATTCTATCGTAATTTTTGCTGTGGCTAACGCGGGCATAGGTGTAGCTGCAATAATGATTATGAACGTGTCGGAACGCAAAAGGGAAATCGGTATTTTACGTTCGCAAGGCATGAGCAAAGGTCAAGTTGTCACAAGCATAATGGGCGAAGCCACTTTTCTTGGCGTAGTTGGTTTTGTAATGGGCATAATTGTCGGGTTAATGTTTCACCGTGTAACTGTTAGTTACATGCGGCTGGAAGGTTTCCCAATGGCTTTCATAATGCCTTATGACGCAATGGCCGTAATCTTGGTGTTAGCGATTGCAACTGCAGTGATAAGCTCGGTTTACCCTGCGGATAAGGCTTCAAAACTTGACATTGTTGATGCAATACGAAACTAAACTTTGCCTCGCCTAAAAATGTCATAGATAGCCGCTATAGCTAAAGCGTCAAGAAAAATGCCTCCAACAAGAAGCGCAGGCGAAGGCACCACAAGCACCGCTGGAACAATACCCAAAAAGAACAACAAATGCAGAACTATTCCGCCAAAATAGAGAAATGCCAACAACCCTGCAGAAACGAGATTCCTGGTGTAAAGAAAAATCAGGGTTAGAATTGCCAAGGCAAAAGCGCCAGGAAGCACAAAATCTGTAATGTGTAAACTGGAAAAAGCAGCAGAAGTTTCAGCGCCTGCAATGTTTGGAGGTAAAAGGAAAGGTATAGCAAAATGAAAAACTCCGAAAACAAGAATGAAAGCAAATTCAAAAGAGGCTACCGTGGACGTGCGCATGTTGGGTCGTCCTCAACCTTTTTTAATGCAAGCTTACCTAAATTAACTTGTAGAAAACGCTTGTTTTGTAAACTTTTTAGGAGAGACCTGCTTTGTCTGTCAAAGTTGTTGAGGTAGAAAAAACTTACCGTTTAGGCGAAAATAAGGTTCACGCGTTAAAAGGCGTGAGTTTAGATGTAAACAAAGGCGATTTTGTTGCTTTTATAGGTCCTTCAGGTTCAGGGAAAACAACGCTGCTTAACCTGATAGGAGTTTTAGATCGACCAAGTAAAGGCAAAATATTTGTAAACAACACCGATTTAACGTTGCTTAAAGAAAAAGATTTAACCAAACTTAGACGTAGCACAATCGGCTTTATCTTCCAATTTTACAATCTGATTCCGGTTCTTTCCGCATTCGAAAACGTTGAGTTACCCATGCTGATAGCTGGCGTTCCAAGCAAAGAACGTGAAGCCCGTGCAAAAGAGTTACTGAAAATGGTTGGTTTATCTGACCGAATCCATCACCGTCCTGACGAGTTAAGCGGCGGAGAACAACAAAGAGTGGCAATTGTTCGTGCTTTAGCTAATAGGCCTTCAATTGTGCTTGCTGATGAACCTACAGGAGATTTAGATTCAAAAACAGGTAAAGAAATCGTTCAGGCATTGCATGACTTATCTAGTCGTGAAGGCGCGACTGTCATTATTGTTACGCATGACCCCACTGTTGCCAGTATGACCAGTCGGGTTTTTGAAATGCGTGACGGACAAATATTAAAGGAACACATTAACGCCTTGACGCATTAGCAGTTGTTGGTTTTGAAATCCATCAAGATTTAAAAATCGAAACTTATTCTATAGTTTAGATGCGTTTTTTTGGACAACCAACATTTTATCCTTCTGATAGGTTCCGTTATTGCTTTACTGTTAGGCGGGTTATCCGCGTTTGTTCCGGGATTAGCTTACATTACCGTGACAGCTGAGTGGTCAAACTTTTTGCTTCCCAACGCACCCCATTTTGTGACTATTCAACCGCTCAGTTTCAGCTTTAACGATTTCACAGTCAAACTCCTTGTTTCATCTTTTGGCGGTTTACTCGGCCTGTTTTCTGTCTGTTGTGAACACAAAAACACGGTTCCCTTTCTTAGTTTTGCAGGATTATCTTTTGGTACAATCGGGTTTTTGCTTCCGTATGGTTCAAACCAAGTTTTAACCGATTATGCAGCGGATGTACCATGGGTTGGTTCATTGATCACTCTTGTTGGGGTTATGTTGATGTTTTTGGGGTTTGCCTTGAAAAACGAGCACGTTCCTAAATGGGCGCTACTTGTGATACCTGTCTTATTGATTATTTACTTGATTTCACCAGTTCTGATTTTTACTGGTAATTTAGAGCTTTTTGTTTTTTTGCAAGTTAATATTTCAATTAGCACTACTATCGGAATTTTGGTTTTGTTCAGTCATTTACTTATTGTATGGGCTGGAATAACAGGTCTTCGCATGCCTGAAAAGGAAACAGCTAACGTTTCAAAGAAAATTACCCCTAAAACCTGATTTTTTATAGCCTACAAGCGGACGATAGAATTGCACAGGTGTGGAGTTCTGCAACACGCTCACGAAGTTTATAGTGAAAAACTTGACATAGTCTATGATGATTCAGCGTTTCCTGTTTCTAATTACAGTCAGGTTTTGTGTTTGCTGGAACCAGACAGGCTAAATCAGGCTATTTGCTGGCCAAACTTACGAGTCACAATACAGTATTTTTTTAAAGGTTTATTTACTATTTATTGGCAGAATACATTAACAGATAAAACCAATACACATGCAACAAGTCATGTTGGTGAAAAGATGGGAATTAAACTTACAAAATCAGATAAAACATTCATACAACAATTACCTGTATGCCATCTAGCAACAGCCACTGAAGACTGCGAACCCGTAGTCCGCCCAGTATGGTCTGTTTATGATGGCGTCTACATTTACTTCGCGTCAGACCCTGATACGCCAAAACTTGAACAAATAGAGGCAAATCCGCAAGTTTCAATAGTTTTTGATGATTACGACAGAAACAATTGGTCAACAATTCGGGGAGTTCGTATTCAAGGCGAAGCAGAGATTATGTGGAGCGGTAAAGAATACCAGTACGCACATTCACTGCTTAAAGAAAAGTTTCCAGAATACCGAACAGAAGATGGCGGCTGGAAAGAGGGCGACCTTCCAATTGTAAAAATAACGCCGACATCCTTTGCCAGATGGCAAGAGGGTAAATGGCCAAAGTAAACCTCTTTTTTTACCCTAAAATTTTTTAAGTAAACAACCGCTTAACCTTTTTTATGCAGAACATCAACGTTTTGTTTTTTCTTACACCCATTATTGTTATCACAGTTTCTTCTGCATTGATGATTTACTGGTACCGTAAACGTCACTTCCGTTGGACAGTAACAATTTTTTCTTTGGCGGCCTACGCAGGCGCAATTGCACTTAAGGATGCTGTGCAAATTCCAACTATAGATGCCGTTAGAAGTGCAGGTCCAGTGGTGCTTGGCGCGTATTATGGCGTTCAAACCATGGTTTTTGAGGTAGGTTTAGCTTTCCTGGTTGCGTTAATTGCCCTTCGTTACAGGGAATTAAGCGGTAAAGACTCTGAAGGTTACGCGTCAGGTTTAGCTTTTTGGGAAAACGCGGGTTTGCTGGGGATTTTACTTCTAATCAACTACATCACATATTATAGTGTTCTTTCGTCTGACACGCCTTTTGCACAACAACTTTATGACCAATTAATGACTAATGCACCTGCACTCTTTGTTTCTAATCAAGAAGCCCTCGGTTTAGTTGCTATCGCAGTTTTTGAACGAGTATCATCGATTATTATTCATTTCGCATGGGGGTACCTGTGCTTCATGGCAGCATACCACCATAAAATAATGCTCTTTCTAATCGCCTTGCCCATGGGACTAATTGACTTCTTAGTACCTTTCGCAGGAGACTCCCCAATACTGTTTGAAGTGCTGTTCTTTGCTTTAGCCTTAGCGTCCTTAACGGTTGCATGGTACCTTACAAGAGATTTACGCAAAACGAAAGAGACAAACGTTGAAAAACAGATTTGACAAGTTAAAGAAAACTCATTTTTCGCCAGCAATAATTGCGATTCTACCAAGCATAAAAGGCAGCTTTAACGCTGAGGGAATAAACTCTGCATCCATAGTAACACTTAACTCAACCTTAGCTATACCCCAACCGCGGATTTCCTCCAGCAACTCATCAACGTCACCGTATACTTGTCTGAAAAGAAACAAGTCTTGAAAAGAGAATTTACCGCCTTTCTTAACGACCCTTAATGCTTCACGAATGAGTTCTCGTTTGTCTTTAGTATCAGATACTTCGTGAAAACAAAGGTTACTTACGGCGGCATCAAAATAGCCGTCATCAAAAGGCAAATTGGAAGCACTTGCTTTCTGAAAAACGACTCTATCGCTGACGCCTTCAATTGAAGCGTTTTGTTCGCATTGACTTTTTGAATAATCCCATTTAGGTCCCCAGTAATCGATGCCCGTTACTTTCACTTTGGGAAATTTTTTTGCAACTTTTATGGTCAATGCTCCGTTTCCGCAGCCAATGTCTAATACTTTGCCGTTTCCATTCCAAGCCAATTTAGAAACGGCTATGTCCCAGATTTGGTTTTGCACGTTTTTGCCTTTTGGAGAAAAGAGGTATCTTGAGTAAGTGAAATAGACGGTGAAAACAAAGCACAAAGCAGCAGGAATGATGAGGGGCCAGAACCAAACTGCTGGAACAGCAAAAATTAAGGTTAAAATTAGAGAGACGTAAATGGTGGGTTTTGATACCCAACTGCCGTATTGGGCTTGTTGGTTAACAGTTTTAGCCATGAATAGTCAGAAAAAATAGGAAGGCAATTCATAGATAAAAGTGTTAAGAAAAACTGGAGCCTTATTTACTCCATTGACAATTTGAGAACTCGATTGCATCAGTTATGCGTTGTGAAAAATCTATGGGTTCCGCTTGGTCACAATACATTACAAATCCGTCGTAAGCGAAGAAGTACATGTTTTTTCTGCGGTAAATGATTTTAGGTTTCGCTATCCGCACGAGTTCTTTAAAGTTTTCTCGGTCAAATTTTACGCGGTATGAACTGGCGTCACTTGCCGTTACAGCTGTCTCAGCCATTATTTTTCCTCTCTGTTTAGCACTATATACAGTTTTTATGTTTTATTTGTTTTCTAAATATTGAATATAGAAGCTATAAATTTTAAAAAGTTTAGGAAAGGCTTATTCAGCGAACACTAACTTATTATGGTGAGGGGGTCAAACGTGGTGTCTCTTGAATCAGGCAAAAAATACGGTTTTACCGCCAGCATAATAAACGTGATAATGCCCGTAGTCGCAGTAGTTTTAGTGTTGAGCATGATTACTTACCTTTTAACTGCTCGCCCAACCGGGGGGTCACCGTTCTTGACAGGGGTTTTCGCAGGCACCAGCGTAGTGATACTTGCAGCCGGCATCATCGGATTAATCCTTTTCTTCCTTGCAATGTACCGTCTAGCACAATACTACAATGAACCAACAATCTTTCGATACCCCATCTACGGTTTCATAGTAACCATCATCGGCGCCGTTATTGCATGCATCATTGAATTCGGCTACATAGCAATAATTGTAACCCAAATTCCCCAAACACCCACAGCATCAAATGTGGCACCAATAATGGCACAATTCATGATACTATTCTTAGCTGTTTTTGCGGTAGCTTTTGTTTGCGGAATAATAAATGCGATTCTTTACTGGACAGGCTTTAACCGACTGGGCGAGAAATCAGGCGAAGACGCTTTCAAAACAGCAGGTCTACTGTACCTAATAGGCACTCTTCTAATGATTATAGCTGTTGGCATAATCACAGTGTGGATTGCATGGATATACGCTGCAAAAGGTTACCGGCAGCTTCAACCCAAACCAGCCCCCATCACTTCAACCTATCCACCTGCAGCATCACCAAGTTCAGAAAAAATTTACTGCAGCTACTGCGGAACCGAAAACAACCAAAACAACATTTACTGTAAACACTGCGGCAGACCATTACACACAAACAAAGCCAGCGTATAACCAAGATACCTTCCAAACAAACTTTTACTCAACAGTGTTCTTGTTTTTCTCATATTGTCCATGATAATGGTTAATGCCAAGATATAGGCAGACAACAAACAGGCTAATGAAAACTACTTCTACAACCAGAACAAAAATAGTTGTGCTTGAATGACTTGCAGCCAACTCAAAAGGGTCAGGATAAGTAACGTTTGGAGCAGTTACCTGAGACGGATCATTTATCAGTCCTGAATAATTTTCCACATCAACTTGAGCCTGCAAAACAAAAGTAACAGTTGACACAATAAAGGCCACTGCTAAAAATATGCCAGCTAACGTAAAAAGAAATTTGTGGTGCATAAAAATCAGCCGCATTCTTCCTAGTCTTTTTGATTGATATAAACCTTAGAACACCAACAGGTGGTAGCTACAGAATTATGATGCTTGTTTCTTTTGTTGAAGGCTTGTAAAGCAGTATCTCGTTAAAAGCTATACGTTCAGGCATCCCTTCAAGCCTAATGTAGTCGATGTTGAGGCTTGTTTGTTCTTCTTTGAAGCTACATTCAATTACTGTTTCAATGTCAACTTTGTTGATTTTGTTGCCTGATTCATCCTCGATTGCGTAAGTGTTGTCTTTGTTTTTGCTTATCCAGTGCCCAGGGTAAAGAAGGGTCTCAAGAACCCTCTCCCTGAATCCTTCCATGGAAAACTGTTCAGGAACCTCTATTCTAAGTTTAACTAAAGAAGCAACACATTTGCACTTGCATTCGTCAGCAACGAATTGGGACACACTCCCATAATGGTACTGTTAAAGGTGAATCATAAAATTATGCTTCATTAAGGAGCAAAACAACCCAAACCCACAAATCATCTGATTTTAGAATAAATCTTGTCTGTAACAGTCTCAAAAGGTTTTCCCAAGAACAAATAGCCAGTTTCGTTTAGGTTTTTTCTGATATAAAATTGGGTCATGCCCTTGAAAATTACAAACTTCAACTTGAATTCGCTTACTGGAGAGTTGAAAAGAAGTTTATGTTTGATTAACCGTATATTCTTAGGCTCCGAATATTCATCTAAAACGAAGGCTCCTTTCAATTTTTTAAACAATGGCGTTCCAGGAATAGGATAAGGTAACGTGAAAGAAAGGTAATCCAATGGAAGCGAAGACGAAAACCTTATGGTATCCATTATTGTTTTTTCATTTTCTCCAGGATACCCCACTATAAAGAAGGCGCCGGTTTTTATTCCAATTGATTTACAAACGTGAACAGCAGAAAATGCTTGCTCCGTCGTTATTTGTTTCTTCATAAGTCTAAGAATTGAATCGTTTCCTGATTCTATTCCAAAAAACATTCTCACGCAACCCGCTTGCTTCATTTTTTCGACAGTTTCCAAATCAACGGTGTCAACCCTTGATAGGCATTCCCAGCCGATTTTTAGTCTTCGACGAATAAACTCGTCGCATATTTCTATGAGCCTTTTGCGGTTCAATGTAAAACAATCGTCAGCAAACCAGATGCGATTATAACCTAAAGAAATAATTTCTTCAACTTCATCAGCAACTTTAGTTGCTGTGTTTGCCCTGAAATTGTTGCCAAAAACGGGTCTGCTGCAGAAATCGCATTCAAAGGGGCAACCTCTAGAAGTCATAATAGCCGTAGTTTTGTAGCCAAACCGCCGGGAATAATACTTTTTGTAAGAGGCATTATCAAATAAGTCCCTAGAAGGAGCAGGCAACAAGTCCAGTTTCTCAATTAGCCCACGTGGAGTAGTCCAGATAAACTGACCTGAATCTGCGTCTTTGTAAGCGATTCCTTTAACTTCAGAAAAAGAACGCTTATTCAGAAAATGGGTGACAAGTTCAAGCATGGTTTGTTCGCCTTCTCCAATTACAACAACATCAAAATCTTTCAGAAAAGATTCAGGCTGCAAAGTTGGAAGAGCACCCCCAGCTACAAGAAGTTCACAATGGGGCCTGAGAAGGCGGGCAAGTTCAAGAGACTTGTCTCTCATAGAATACATTGACTGAATACCAATTATGAGGGGTTTAGCTTTTAGAACTTTTTTGACTGCATCTTTTTGACTTAGAAAAGTGCAATCCACAATCTCTACTGTCACGCCATTTTGACGTAAAAACGCTGCAATATAGCCTAAGCCTAACGGTGGAAATCTAAAGATAGAAGTATCAACATAAGGATGAAAATAAGGATAAACTAAAACGACAGTTGGCAAGTTAAAATCAACCGAAAAACAGTTTTTGTTTTATCAGAATTTGTGATGGTGCGGTAACCGGGATTTGAACCCGGGTCCTAGACTTGGCAAGCCTATGTACTAACCAAGCTGTACTATTACCGCATACAGTGTATTGCAACGCAACAATCTCAAAACTCCCTAATAAACTATAGTTTTTAGTTTAATGCACTTTTCTATCGTACGATAAGAAAAAATGACAACTTAGAACAAAGCAAACTAAAAAAAGTGATGTGAACGACGATTTTGAACAATACAAAAAAGAAAATAACCCTTGACAATGAACAAGACCGTCAACATATTTTATATGTTTCATCAATGTTGCTTTCTTGTTGAGTGTGCAAGCTTGTGAGTTTGGGAATTATAGGTCTTGGAAAAATCGGCAGCAATTTAGCGCTTCAATGTGTAGACAAGCAAATACCCGTCACAGGATACGATACAGTCGACAAAACAGAGTTAACCCAGAAAGGCGTAAAAGTTGCCAAAACCCTCCAAGAATTTGCCAAATCGCTAAACCATCCACGCGTCATTTGCTTGTACTTGCCTGCAGGAAAAATAATCGACCAAGTAATCGCCGAAATTCTGCCGTTCATTGAAAAAGGTGACGTTATTGTTGACGGTGGCAACTCGTTTTTCAGGGATTCCGTTAGAAGGGAAGCTGAGCTTTCAGAAAAGGGCATATTTTTTGTTGACTGCGGAACAAGTGGAGGGATAAACGGCGCTCGATATGGAGCATGCTTTATGGTAGGCGGCAAACCAGAAGTTGTCGCAATCTGCGAACCGTTGCTGAAAAGGTTGTGCGTTGAAAACGGTTTCTTACATGTGGGTGAACCGGGTAGCGGGCATTATGTTAAGCTGGTTCATAATGGCATAGAATTTGGGATGCTGCAAGCAATCGGTGAAGGAGTAGAATTGCTAAAGCATTGTGATTATTCCCTTGATTTGTCTAATGTTTTTAAGGTTTGGTCAAACGGTTCAGTGATTAGAGGGTGGCTGGTAGAGTTAATGACTCAAGGGTTAAGTGAGCAAGAAAGTTTGGACAAGATTCCTGATTTTGTTGAGGATACTGGAGAGGTTAATTGGCTGGTTGGGGAGGCTATTGAGAAGGAAATTCCTGTTCCAGTTATTACTCAATCGGTGCTTGAACTTTTTAGGTCGCGACAGCAATTTAGTGATGCAGCAAGGGCAGTAGCTCTTATGCGGCATGGTTTTGGTGGGCACCCATTCGGAAAAGACGAGTACATTGCTAAGGAAAGAAAAGAATCAAAAATCAAAAAATAGTATCACATGTTGCAAAAACTGTTGGAACTGGACACTCACCAAGCAACTAAAATGATAGAATTATTTTTATTAAATTTGATAATTTTTTTAGAAAAAAATTGTTTATCATTCAAAATTGTAACAGATGAATTACTTTACAAGAGCTTAAAACAACAACCCATCAGATGGCTATCCACTCAATTAAGGAGAGTAAAGAATGGGTAAAAAATTATTATCTTCAGCATTAGCTATGCTCTTTGTAGTATCAATGGCAATATCGCTTTTTCCCCAAACAAACATTGCAGAAGCAGCTCCAGCAGCAGTCGCAACATACCCCTTTGTTGAAGCCATACCAAACCCAGTCGGCGTAAACCAAAGAACCCTCATCAACCTTGGCTTACTAAACTACTTAAACACGGACGGCGACGGATGGAACGTCACCTTAGAAATCACCCACCCCGACGGACACCTTGAAACAGTCGGTCCACTAAAAACGTGGTCAACAGGCACAGTCGGCTACAGCTTCGTACCAGAATCCACCGGAACATACATGCTAAAATGCAAATTTGAAGAATCATGGTACAACTCGTCATACATAGGCTGGTTTGGACCCGTAACAACAAGCAATTACATGGCATCCAGCGAAACAGAACCGTACGAACTAGTTGTAACAGAAGAGCCAACTTCGGTTTATCCCGGGCACTCATTGCCAACCGAGTATTGGACTAGACCAATTGATTCACAGCTTCGTGAATGGTGGTCCGTTGCAGGCAGCTGGGTAGCAGCACCACCCAACCTAATCGCAGAATACAACGATGCACCAAACTCAGCACACATCCTCTGGACCACACCAATCGGCGAAACAATGGGCGGCTTAACAGGCGGCGACACCAGAGACCACGGATACGGCACAGGCGACGCTTACGAAGGCAAATGGTCAGGCGAAGTAATCATCAGCGGAGTACTCTACTACAACAAATACTCAAGCGCTTCACCACAACAAGCAGTAGTAGCAATAGACTTACACACTGGAGAAAAACTATGGGAAAAATCGTTCGCGTTCGGCAACGGCAGATTATCCTTTGGACAAATACTGTACTGGGACTGCCTTAACTATCGTGGAGCGTTTTCTTACCTTTGGATTGCCAGCGGTTCAGGAACTGAATGGTACGGTGTTGAACCGTTAACAGGCGATCTTAAATACAACATGACCAACGTTCCAAGCGGAACTAACTATTACGGTGAAAACGGCGAAATTCTCAAGTACTCCATCAGCAATGGACGGTTGCTTCGTTGGAACTCAAGCTACGTAGTTACTCAAGGCAAAACAGGCATGTCTGAAAGCTGGGGCAGCCAAACGTTAGGCGTAACATACAATGCAACACAACGTGGATACGACATCAACGTTTCAATTACAGGTAACCTGCCAAGCTTTAACATACTAAAAGTGTTCCCCGGCGATAGAGTAATCGGTGGAAACTCTAGCGCAGCAGGCGTTACACTTTGGGGCATAAGCTTAGCCTCAGGTTCAGTCGGCACAGTACTGTTCAGCAACACTTGGACAGCACCCAGCACATGGAAAGACATAACAATCGACGGCATGGGACAAGCGGGATGGGGTGCATTCAGCAAAGATGAACATGTCGCAATATTCTGGACCAAAGAAAACAGAATCAACTACGCATTCAGCCTCGATAATGGACAATTCCTTTGGCAAACAGAACCACAAATCTACTCAGACGCGTGGGGCTCCGTATCTTATGACCCAGAAAAACTCATCGCTTACGGCAACCTCTACTCAGCAACAGTCGGAGGCATCCTTTACTGCTACGACATCCAAGACGGCACATTAAAATGGACTTTTGAAGCAACAGACAAGTACACTGAATCATACTTAGGCAACAACTGGTGGCTAGTACCAACTTTCCTCAATAACGGCAAAATCTATCTTGGACACATGGAACACTCCTCACTTGACCCTAAACCAAGAGGCGCACCCTTCTACTGTGTAAACGCTACGGACGGCTCACTAATCTGGGAAATTGATGGAGGATTCCGGCAAAGTTGCTGGGGTGGACGCGCAATCATGGGCGACGGAATCATTGCAACACAAGACACGTACACTCAACAAGTCTACGCAATTGGAAGAGGTCCAAGCCAAACTACAGTTGAAACAGCAATGGCAGGTGTAACCGTCAACTCGCAAGTAGTAATCGCTGGTACAGTAATGGATGTTTCACCAGGCACTACATCATCAGCAATTTCTATGCGGTTCCCTAACGGTGTTCCAGCAGTTTCAGACGAAAGCATGAGCAACTGGATGCTATACGTATACAAACAGTTCGAGCAACCATCCACTATGACAGGCGTTACAGTATCCATCGATGCGGTTGATCCTAACGGCAACTACGTACACCTTGGCGATGCAACAACTGATTCGTCAGGCTACTACAGCATTGTAGTTCAACCAGAACTTGAAGGCACATACAGAGTATACGCTACCTTTGGAGGCACAGCAGGCTACTACAGTTCATACGCTGAAACAACAATCGCAGTACAACAAGCAGCCCAACCATCACAAACAACACAGCAAATCAACTTTGACGCAATAAACACCACAATCATGACAGGCTTAGTTGCAACAGGTATCGCCATAATAATTGCAATCGCAATCGCAGTAATGCTACTAAGAAAAAGACCTTAAAAAGGAATAAAACAACACCTTTTTTCTTTCTTTTTTTAACAAAATCTGTTATTCTGGCTAAATTTATATACGTTAAAGGGGCTATTGCTTGCTTATGGCCTTTCAGCTTATCCCCATGCCGATCTCCCAGCTTTTCGCAGTTGTTTTTGTTGTTGCAATAACTTTTGCTCTTTGGAAGCTACGTCGAAAAGGAAAAGTGTATCGATACATGTTTTATGGAGCCGCAGTTTTGGGAACGATCATTTTAGCTGCTTTGGTTGCTATGACGCTTTTTTCTGCACCGATAGGTCCTGGCCAAGTTGAAGTCACAGTAAACACTGATAAACCATCTTACACAGTAGGTGAACAAGTGCACATTAACGTTCAAGTAAATAATTATAACGATTGGACTGTTCCTGCTCCATCAGAAATAATATACCGATTCATTAGCAATCAAACAAACAAAGGATTTAGAGACACATATTACCAATCAGATTTTGCGCCTCACGCCATTACCAACATTCAATTAAATGACCATAACTTCTTTACACAACCAGGAAACTACAAAATTGCCGTTACCCTATATGGCGATTTCGACTACAGTCCAACAAAAGAAGTAACCATAACAATTAACCCAGCCTAAACCAATTTTATGTTGCTGAACATCACCAGTCACATAACTTTAAGGTAGCCTCACAGGTTCCAATCTTTGGTGAAAAAGTTTGGTTTTAGGAGAAAAATTGTTTGAAGGCAAAGGCAAAAGTGGACCAGGATTTATAAAATGGGTTGGAATGGAAGGCATAGCGCAAATGTACACTTGGAATGCAAACGTTAAGGGCATGGGCAAAGCAGCAGGGGTTGAATGCATGATTTCTGTCACCGCGAAAGGCATGACACCCCCGAAAGGTGTAGGCATGGCTAAAGACCAAGGAATTTTCAGAACAACCACAGGCGAAATGGGCGTTATCAAAGGGTTGGACCTTGCAAAAATGGCGGAAGGCAAAACCATCAGCGTTGGCTTGTGGAGTTTTATGACTGCTTCAGAGAAGATGGCGTGGATGAATGATTTGATTGCTGTTGTAGAGTTTCAAGCACTTGACCCGATGTGGCAGGACTTCAACATCACAATTTACGAATGGACATAAATTATTTTTCGATTAACAGTCTTACACCTAAAATGGGCATGACGATAATCCACCAGTCCACCAAGCTAATCCACGTCCAATAAGCAGGCGACAAAGCAGAAACAATCAGGAAAATTATCACGTAGAGACCCATCAAAACTAAGGCAGCCCCAAACCATTTACCCTTAAAGAAAAGACCCTGCTTCTTGATAAGAGGCATAAACGCGGCAACCATCAAAAATCCTGCAGCAAGCAAAGTAACCGTTGAATTAACAAACCCGACCATCAAAACCGCATCGTTCAAGCTAAATGCGGGCAAAGCGTAAAGTGCCAAAGCAAAATGCTTCACCCACAACGCAAACGTGAAGCCAGCTATAGCCAAAGCAATCCATCTTGCAGCTTGCAGAGGTTCGAAACTGGGTTTTCTTAGGGTCCAGTAGAGTTTTAGGAATATTGGTGTTACAAGGAGTAATTGTCCAGCATAGGATAAGGCTGCGCCAAGGGTTGCGTTTGAAACTGGTCCAGTTAATAGGTGGATTATGAAGGGCATGTTGAAGAGGTAATAGATACCTTCAAGCAGCACACTTTTTCGAAGTAAAGAAACAGAAAATGTTTTCTTTAACAGCAGCAACGCCGCGAACGCCACGAAAATGCAGGCACCGATAAAACGGATGATAACGCCTACTTCACCGATTAATTCACAAGAAAGCCACCTTAAAGCAAACAGATTACCACTTATAGCTGGCGCGTAAAGGTTTTGGATTAAGCGGTATTCTGCTTCAAAAGAGTTAGCTAAAAGAAGAAGCTGATAAACAAAAAAGGCTACGGCAACCACTAAAATGAATGGCGCTTTACCTTTAACTTGAGCGTTCATTGAATCTGATAATAAGCTCTGGCGGGCTTAAAAAGTTTAAATGGGGTTTATTTTTCGAATTTTGCCAAGTAAACCGCGTTGCCTTCCTTAAACGCACGCAGCAGTTCACAGTGTCGTAGAACAGCAAACTCTTTCTGGAACTCGTTTTCATTTAAGCCTAATTTTGCCAACAATTCTCCATGCGGAATCGTACCAGCTGCAACAACGGTATCAAAAATTTTTTTCTGCAAATCCGATAAACCTTCAGTTCCTGAATGCCCCAAATTTTTACGAATCATCAACGTTTGGGACACAGCGGTTGGGTCACATACTCTTGGTGGATTCATCAAGTCAAAACAGCAGTCTTCACAAACGGTTTTTCCTTGAAAAGTGTAAACTTGATTTTCTTCAAGATTATTGCCACAATTTGTACACTTCATTTTATTACCACAACAAAGAAAAGTAACAATACACTATTTTTTGCTTTCTAATTATTCCATTAAAAAGTATCGTATTTTCCACTCTATTATGATGCTATTAGTGGTTCTATGTTAGAACCTATAGAGGGTAGGGCGAATCGGTCTATGTGGGTCCTAATATCTAATTTATGCAAAAACCTATAGGGGGTCTATCAATTCCATAAGCCGGTGTGGCTGGTGAACCTCAAAAGTAAACACAACATCAGTCATAACAATACCCTACAATGTAGAATACTGGGTTAATTTGCCATCAACGAAACAAGTTGGCAAGCTTTTGAAATACAAAAAAGAAAAGGGTGTGCCCTTAGAAGGTGTACCATGCATGCAAGTTGGTGTTGCTTGTTATTTGTCTGGTTGCACCGTTACCTAAGCCATCGCTAAACTGATCAAAAGTCCAATAAATAAAGGGCGAATGCACTGCTACCGTATGCGCACCCGCAGTAACCTGAAAAGTATTTCCAGCCAACCCTACATAACCGCCATCAATATACACTGGAGGCTCCAAATTATTATTATAAGCATCACTAGCAGTAACAGTCAACAAATAGTACGTCTGCTGAGTCTGAACTGTCATACTGTGTGGACTTGATGAACCGCTTGAAAGTCCTGTAGAATCTTGAGCAGTCACTGTCACTGAGTATTGAGCTGCACTGGTCCATGTGTGGGAAGCATACGCTGTTGAACCACTTGAATACCAGCCAGTAGTGTAATCAGTTCCATCACCCCAATCAAATGTATACCTGATATTGTCGCCGTTAGCATCAGTAGATACTGCCGAGAACTGATAGCTCTGACTTACATAACCCGAAGAAGGACCACCAACAGAAGGCGTACTAGGCGCATACTGCGNGTCGCCGTTAGCATCAGTAGATACTGCCGAGAACTGATAGCTCTGACTTACATAACCCGAAGAAGGACCACCAACAGAAGGCGTACTAGGCGCATACTGCGTAGCAGTGAATACCGGTTGAATATAATGGTCAACGTTCATTGAGACGCCTATAGGATTTGAGGAACCAGCAGGTGTACCATCTACAATCCAGTAGCTAAAAGTATAACCACTATTCTCGTATGCATAAACATAAGCTGTCTGACCCTGAATAAACGGGTGCGATCCCACAGCATAATTAGTATAACCACCAGTAGCAGACCAAACATCTAAATAACGATACGAAATTGGCGCAAAGTATACATCAAAATAGCCATCATTGTTAATCGCTATGTTAGATGGATTGCCATAATAGTTGCTGCCGCCATAGGTGAAACGATTAAAAGTGTAGCCAGAAGGAACACTAGTGCCAACAGAGTAAGTATCCCGTAATATGTTTACAGTCCCTGTACTAACAGCGTTACCATCAAAAGAAAAAGTGGGTGAAAGCCCATAGTTTGAAGTCAAAGTGAGCTGAGGCATAGCTAGATAGATGTTGCTATCACCAAAAACCTGCATCCTATTAGCATCACGCGGTAGTCTGTTCCAAGGATGCTGCGAGAATGGCCCGTTAAAATCCCTAGGATAATAACCCGAATTACATAGTGGATTTTCATGGAAAACTTGATGTTCCTCACACCACACCGGCGAAAAATCGCCGCCGGGCCACCAAGAATGGTACCCCTTATTCAATACAGTATTTTCATAGTCGCATCCGAAAAATTCCTCTGACGCTATATCCAAAGAACTGTGCACAGAGTGACCTTCATACAGCGCATAGTAATAGAATTTAAGAGCAAACCAATAGCAAGGACCGGGACTGCCAACCCCAGCAAAGTTGTAATAGTAGCCTCCAGACTGGTTAACATACGTGCTTAGCATTGGTGAAAACCCATAGAAGCTTATGTAGCATTGACCCAAACCATCAGATTGGTTAAATCCAAACTGACTAAGGTTATCTCTATGAGTCCAGGCTCTAGGCATTCCAGATGTTGAATTTTCTGCTTGAACACAGACCCATAAAAAGGTAAAGAAATGCCTGCTCGAACCAGTTTGGGGGTATATGTTACTGGCATTTATTAGATTTCCACTACTGTCCTGATAAGCTTGGTTTTCTATTGAAAAATGTCCGGCATGAAAAACCATTGTTCCCAAATAGTTTTGTTCATCTGATCCGGCATCGCTAACAACTTGAGTATTTATAGTATTTGAATAGACATTAGAAGTATAATAGCCTGCGTTAAGTGAGGCATTTCCGACAAAATTGCAGAGTACTGCAGTAGCATTCTCTTCTGCTGCATCAGCAGCTGTATTGTTATACCCTGTTCGGGTGCCAACAGATGAATAAACCCTTGATTTACCAGTTACTGAGGCGGCATTAGCACTCGGCAAAGAAACAAAAATCAGACTCAAAGCGATTGATACACAGAAAAAAGTACCAAAAAACTTGCGAATACTGAGATTACTTGTTTGTATAATCTTTCGACTTGCAACCAATGAAACAAAAATTAATGCAGCTAGAACTGAAATCCCGATTGCTTGAGTAGAAAAATCAGATGGTTGCAGTTGTGACGTTTGAACAGTTTCAGTCTCATCGTTTGGGTTATCAAAAACTTTTCCATATCCGCTATCAACAATAACCCTGTCCATGCTACATACTTCACCTGTGTCTGCCCAAAGAATAACCGTCATACCGCTCACATCGCCAGGATAAAATCTATCAAAACCCAAAGGAACATACCAAGCCAAATACATCCTAAATGGGTCACCTCCCCGAGCAAACTCTTGATCCACAGAATTAACATAAATCAACTTAGCCTCACCCAACGATTCAGGAGCTATTCTAAATCCGGAAACCGTCATTTTAGTGCCATTATCATATGTTACTGGATAAGAAAAATTCCCAGAAGCCTTAATCGCCAACTCTGTAGCCTGCTCAGCAGAAACCTTCAGTTTCGAATCAACAATAGTATAAAGAGGCCAATTGTTAAAAAACCCCTTAAACACACCGCCTTCAAAGATCAGTATGACATTTTTCTTTTCAGCAAGCACTCCATTTGAATCAACATACGTCCACTTGTAACTTATCCGATTCTGTTCAGAACCTGAGACTTCCATTTTCACATTCTCTGAGTACTTAATGCTTTCTTTGTTTGGAACAACACCGTCAAGCATTGACGCAAACTCGCCATAAACAGAAACACCTGAATAGTGCTGGTATCTCTCTAGCAAACCTTTTGTCATCTCAACCGTGCTGTTGGCTGGCTGCTTTAATGAAAGCCCCCCTTCTAAGTCGCTCAGGTAAACAAGTTTTACTGTGTCTTTTACATAGAAACATGTTACCCTCATGCTGCTTTGCGCTGAGGTTAATTGCATATCAGTTTCTTTTTGTGAAGACCCCAAAAAATCAGTATCCCTTTGAGCGATGTTGCTTGTGGAATAGGCGTCTGTATTAATGCCTATAATGTCATTAAGAACGGTCAAGTTTTTAGTTTCAAAATCTGGCTCTATTGCTTGAACAGTGGGCACTAAAGACATGGATACGATTGAAATTAAAAAAAGTAAAAGCAGAATTGTGAATAACTTTCTTACAATTTTCATCATAAAACCTCTCATAAAGTCTCAAGTTTATAGCAAACAAGATATCGATTGTTTTGAATAGAAAATTTCAGGTAAAAAATATCAAAATTTTATTCCCACCGTCTTTTTGTTTTAACATAAAGGTTTCAACGACGAAATTTTGAAATGACATCATCAGTTAAATTAAATGAATTACCACGTGATGAGTTTTTCAAAAAAAAAAAACAATTTTTTCCATTATCACATTTAAAAAACCTAAAGTATCATCTTAATTCGATCAAAAATTGTATTATTTAACAATTAACATGTGGACATATCAAAAATGTGAATAAAAATCCTAACCCTCATTTACGGTATTTACGGTGGTAGATTACTGTTGATGTTATTCCGATTGCTGTTACCATTGAGACGCCTGCGATTACCGGTGTGAATGAAGACGGAGTTTCCGGTTCTTGTGTGGACTTTACAATCTCGTCTTTCTCAACGTCATAAGGATACGTGAGCGGGTAGTGATCTATGTTATTCTGGTCAATAACGTATGCTGTGTCGCCAATTCCCGAATTGCCGAGTTCAGAAGCGTTAGGATACTTTACCGTATAGTTACTCCAGTAATTACCAACAGAACCATTATCCCAAAAATTAACAGTATTAATACTAAAAGACTCATCGTCAGTATAATTAAACAGGAAACTATTCGCACTAAATTCATTTGAACCCGACCAATATGCGATATACAACGCAGAAATATTACATTTTGAGATAAAATTACTTCCACCGCGCCACAAGATTAGTCTTTTCATGTCACTCTGAGTAATAATGTTAGCCTCTCCATTAACTCGAATGTCTTTCTGAACAGTTACGTTAGCGATGTAACATTTTGAACTTGCTATAAAAAGACTTGTTTGCTGTTCACCAATAATTATAAGATTTTTAACAGTTACATTAGTCGCTTGTAATATCGCTAAACCGGAATTAGCAAAACCCCTTAAAGCATTTATGGTATGTCCTGCCCCGTCAAAAACTATGTTGCTTCGGTCAATATTGACGCTGTAGTTTTCTATGTTGGCAGTCAAGGTGTAGACGTTTCCAGTTCGAGTAATCAAGTCAGAGGCTTGGGGAACGCTTATGCTGCCGTCGCTTTTTATAGTTAATTCTGGCAAGTATTGACGGTCAAGAGGGCTCGCTTTTGCCAAATTAACAAACAGCAAAGAGCAAGTTAATGAAAGTAACAAGACAGACACTAAAGCGGCAACTATGATTTTTTTGCCAAGTTTCATTACCTCCGCAGCATTAATTGGTTTTGATCAAATAGTTTATAAAAGGGTTTTCGTCAAAGTTTCTTGACTAAAGCTTTTTGGCTACAGATACGCTTTTAAATCTAATAAGAGGCTGTGAGAAACTGCAATTTTAATAAAATATTTTGTTTGATGTTGATTTTGTTTGGTTGTTTGAATGTGAAAATTGTTTTTGTGGTTTGTTTGGGTGTTTGGTTTTTTGTGTGGAGTGTGACTTGTTGGCGTAGGCATTGTTTGATGGGTTATGCTAGTGCCCAATTTGCATTGCGCTTTTCATTGCTGTTCTGTTGCTTTATTTTTCATATCGACCTATTTGGATCCTATTAGAAATAGTATGCAGAAACCTATAGGGGGTAGGTCCGTATTGGCGTAGAATCACCTCATTAGCATGTAGTTTTTATCGCTAAATGTACGAGAGCAAGTCAACGCTTAGAGGGTACAAAGTGCAGAACATGGAACTCTAACCAAAAAACAGTTTCCCGCACACCCGCCCGTGCCGCCACCCCAAACCCATCTGCTTGCAAAAAACGCCACAACCAACACGCAAACCAAAAAGCAAGCCAAACAAAAAACGCGTTATTCAACAATAAGCCAAGGTTGTTGTTGTGCATAAAAAATTCGCGGCAACAACTTCTAAAAAAGAATTGGCAGTGAGGCTAAAAACTGATAAGCTTCAAACGCTAAGATAAGCAGTAAGCGAGGGAACGTTTGTGTCTTTAGACCAGGAAAAGATGAAAACCATTATTGCGTTTAAGAAGCGTTTAGAAGACAGGCTGGAAGCGTTAACTGTTGAAACTAAAGAAGTTCAAGCAGCATTAGACATGATAAATACTATGTTGCTTGAAAAAGGCTTTAAACGTGGAGACATAAAAGAAGTCCCGCCGCCGAACCTGCCAAAAGAAGTGGTACTACCTAAACAGGAACAACCATTTGAAATTCCAATGGACACACGACCAGCCTCAACCCCCGCAGCAACCACGCCACCTCAAGACCGAGAAACCGTGATTCCGCTAAAAACCATGAACGATGAACCATTAGCGTTAATCTGCTTTGAAAAAGATTCGATACACGTCCTGCCAGACGAAAGCAAACATTTCAACGCCAACACACCACCTTTCCAAAACTTTTTGGTAGAGAAAGTGCTCGCTAAAATGAAAGAAAAAGACGCTGAACTTGTCCGCAGTCGCCAACTGACACAAAACAAAGCGTTCTCATTTGACATTGTCAAAGAAGAAGACCTAATCCGCGAAATAATCATACACAACGTTGACGATGAACGCTTAAAAGAGCTAAAATCAAGCATCCGCTGGACTCTTGAAAAAATGTTTGAAAAAATGAAAAACTAAAAGAAAAACCCGGGTTTATTGTGAATGCTTGTCGATAAGGGTAGATATGTTCTTTTTAGCACATAACCCTACAAGCCTTTCAACTTCTTGACCACTCTTAAATATAATCATTGTTGGAATGCTGAAAACCTGAAATTTTTCGGCTGTAGATGGGTTTTCGTCAACGTCAAGTTTACCGATTAAGGCTTTTCCAGCGTATTCTTGTGCCAATTCCTCGATTATTGGTGCTAAGGCCCTGCAGGGACCACACCAGGTTGCCCAGAAATCAATGAAAACAAGTTTATTGTTTTTTATGGTTTCTTCAAAATTGGCGTCTGTAACATGAAAAGGTTGACTCAAATCATAACACTCCTAATAATCCTGATATGAATTCTCTTTTTGAATAATATAAAGAGTTCGCGCCCAAACCCTAAACAGGCAGCTTACAGTTTCAAAAAGGAAGAAATGCTTACAGGAATATTATAACTTTTAGAATAACCGAGTTATATCCAGACAACTTCTTTGTATCTCAGAAAAAGGAGAAGGGAAAAAACAGTGCAGACACAATTAACTTCACTGTTAATGATTGTTTCCGCAGTCGCTTTAGCAAGTGTAGTGGTTGGTTTTGCAGTCGTCATCTCAGAACAAACATTAAGCTTAGAAAACAACGCACAAGTTGAACAAATACGAAGCCTACAAGAAAAAATTCAAAATGAAACAAACAATTGGCTTAACGACATGAATAGTATAATGTCAAATCAAACCCAGTCAGCTGAACCGTAACCACAAAAACCCATTTTTCTCAAAAATCGAAATACCAGCGTTTTTGTTACTGTTTCTTAGAAGTCACAAAGATTTAAGAAAAAATGCTAAATCTACACCTCTTTGGGTGTATTAACTTGAGTGAACCAGATTTTCCGTACCCCAAAAAACCCAGACCAGAAGAAACAGCCTACGTTTCACCGGAAATGGAATACCCACCAGCACCGCCTTCACCGCCACCTCCACCTCCATTAGTTACTGAAAATGTCAGCAAATATACTTGCCAAATTTGTGGTAAAACGTTTAGTACTGAAGAAGAATTGAACATGCATATGAAAACGGAGCATCAGAACCCAAAAAAGAAATATTGAAACCACAATTTGGGGTCACTACTGGATTTCTATTGTTCCTGTGAGCATTTGCACGTTTGCCACTTGACCAGTGTCAGCATAAATGCCTATACCAACTTTGTTTATACCTCCACTGTATATCTGGTCAAAACCTAACTGGACATACCAGTACGGGATTAAATCTAGCGAGTTGCCTCGCGCGTGAGGAACAAGTTCTACAGATAAGGGTGGACTTACAGTTTTGAAGTCTGAAACCTGTTTACCGTCAATGGTCCAGCTTAATGTTTTCACATAATTCTCTGCGATTTCAACTGCTTTGCCTTCGTTGACAGAGACTGCATTGCTACCTATTTTGTACAAGTAATAGCCATCAGTCATTGTGAGCAGAATGTTATTTTGGAAAGTCATCTGTAAGCCTTTTGCTTGATAATCTATACCGTTTTCAGTGTACATCCAAAGTAAATCTGCAGAAGCGCCAGAAACGGAAATGCGAAGTTTCATATTACCTTCAGAAACGATCATGCTTCGTGACGAGTTAACTTTGGCTAAAATGTTTAGCATGTCTGTTAGGTATGCGTCACCTGAAATTTGTCTATATCTTGATAGAATTCCGTGTGCATTAAGGATAAGATTGTTTGGTTCATTTTGGGTGAAGATTGGGGAACTTTCAATCATTGTCAACTCGTAATAGGAGAAATGACCATTTCTGTAACGGAAAAGCACGTTAAGGTCGCTGGTACTGCTCGTAAGCGAGTACTGAGATTCTTCCTCAGAAACACCTCCAAGATCGGTTCGCCAATTCACTTTATTCGTAAGTAATGCTACTGTGTAATTACGGGTGTCAATATGGGTTACATTACGTAAAAAAGCGTTAATTTTATCTGCGCCTAACCCCCAAGAGAGCAACTGCTGATTTTCAGTAGCAAGCGCTTGCTGAGATTGTAATAACTGACCATTTTGGACGTATTGAATCGCAGAAAAACTTGCTAATAGCACGATTGTAATTAGCAGCACACCTAAAACGGCTCGTTCCTTTAAAGCGGATAAGCGGCGTTTAGGTTCAGCACCATGCACATCTTCCACGCCCTTCATTGCGCTAACGCTTGCTTTACCAAAAGTGGACAATTTGTATTGACCGTTATCCATTTTTGTGATTAACTCGCCGAGGCTTTCCAAGTGATAAGTCAGGTTGGGTGTTGAAATACCGAGTTCTTCAACGAGCTCCATGAAAGTCATTGGTTTGGAGCCTAGCATACGGAGAATCTTACGTCTTATCGGATGCTTAAGTGAACTGAACATTATCGAGTATATTTCGTCTTCAGGAGTACTTGCCATCCTTTACCCCACATTGAAATAGCATATTAAAGCTATAAATTTTCACCATAATATTCGCAGTAAAAGAAAAAATAATTAGTAGCTCCAGAATAAATTACAAAATCTTGCGATAAGACATAAGAAAACAAGGATTAGATGGAGAAACCAACCCTTAAAGATTAAGACGTTTACACTAAGAAAACTAAACATTACAGTAATCGAAGCGACGTTTCATCGCCTAGTCAGCCGTTATTCGCGGACTGAACTTAGGTGATGCTGACGTTCTGAATGTCGAAATATCGTTTTGCCAAAAAGCGCAAACGTTCGGCGTTCTTGCCGTTTTTGCCTATAGCGACACCCTTGTCTTTTGGGTTTACTGTGATGACTGCCATTTTTTTGCCGTCGGTGCGTTCGGTGACGCGGATTTCGCGAACTGTGGCTGGTTTAAGGGCGTTCTTCATGAATTGTACTGGGTCTTCACTGAACTCGATTATTTCGTGTTTTTTCCCAGTCATTCGTTCAAGTGTGTGGATGTTTCTCCCGCCTTTGCCGATGGCTACGCCCACTTGACCTTGGTTTACGATGAAAATGGCTCGTTCTTGTTCTTCGTCAATTATGCAGTCTTTCACGCTTGCGCCGCTTATGCTTTCAAACAATGCGATATAACGCATTTCGTCGCATGTGATTTTTATGCCGGTTGTCATTGCTCTCCTCCAATTGCTTCTTCAATCTCTTGTGTTTCAGTTACTTTGAGAATGTCTGAGTCTCCTGATTCCCTGATGCTTAATGCGGAGATGATGAACAGTTTGCCTGCAACTTCAGCTAAATCCATTGATGTGCCTTTGTAGGTTATCACGGGGACTTTAGAGATTTTACCATAGTTTTCGATATCATTTTTTATGTCTTTTGGACAGTTAGAGGCCAAAACAATCATTTTAGCCTTACCAGTTTTAGCGTTTGTCAATGCCGAGTTGGCGCCGAAAGAAACTTTGCCAGTCTTGACGGCTGATGCAATCGCTTTATCTATATTTATCATGCTTCAGTTTTTCCTCCATCTTTTTCTTGGTTTTCGAAAGTGGACATGTACAATTCAACTAGGCCTGTGCCGATTGGTATTGACTGCCCAACTATAACGTTTTCTGTTACTCCAGCTAAAGGATCACTTTCACCTTTAACCGCCGCTTCAACAATGTTTGGAACGGTGATTTCGAACGCGGCGCGAGCTAAGACACTTGCTTTCTTGCCACTGATGCCGTGTCTGCCGATTTGTTGTACATCGCCTGTGGTTGTCATCATGTCTGCTACAAGCATAACGTGTCTAACGTCGACGTCTAAGCCTTGGTCTTCCAGTACGCCTTTTGCTTCGTTGACTAATGCATTTCTTGCTGCTTCAACGCCTAAGGTTTTCGCGATTTCATGGATGTTGTTTGTTGTTGTTCTTGAAGTGTCTACGCCAGTGATTTCTAAGACTTTTGCAAGGTTTGAACCATCAGTGCGAATTACCCATTCGCCGCTTTCCTCTGTAACTAGTACACGTTTAATATCTGGAACACCTTTAATGTGTGCCGCAGGTAGTTTTGTCAGCATACGTTTTAGTGCTTCAGACTTCTTTGGTTTGATTTCAATTGAATCATCAATTACTGTAACGGTAGCGTTTAAGGTTTCGAGGCGTGATTTTACTTCATCCATTGTTATGCTGCGGTCGTCCATCATAGTGCGATTGAGTTCGACAACGATGAGTTCTTTGACTGGGTCTTCGTATATTGCTGATGCCAAGTTTTCTAGTGATGTGTATATGATATCTCTTGCTACTCCGACGGCGCCTTCTTTGCTTTTTGCGTGCTCACCAGTTAGGTAAATAGTCATGATTGGTGTTGATGGGATTCTACGTGCATCTACTATTTCGATGAGTCGTGGTAAACCTAAGGTGACGTTTTGTTCTTTGACACCTGCATAGTGGAAAGTTCTAAGGGTCATCTGTGTACCTGGTTCACCGATTGATTGAGCTGCAACGATGCCTACTGCTTCGCCTGGTTCCATTAATGCACGTTTGTATTGTTCTGCAGTTAAAGTTGCTGCTTTTTCAACACCTTTCTTGCTTAACTTGCTCTTTGAAAGAGTGCTTTTCAGTTGGTCAAGCAGAATTGGGGTAAGCTGGTCTTCAACGCCTTTGAGTTGTTTCTTGATGAAATCTGCGGGAGCTGCTTCACCTTTGCCTTCACCGATTTTAATTTGTTCGATGAGTCGGCTAACGTTAACTGCTTTACCGTGGTCGCTTTTTGCTGGGTCCACTCCATCTTCACCGTAACGGAACTGGATGATGTCTCCAGCAGAATCACGTACAGTGCCGTCGTATTCCAGACGGATGTGTTCAAGCGCGTTAATGAGCCTGCGCTGCATGTAACCGCTTTGTTGAGTACGCACTGCAGTGTCGACTAGACCTTCTCTGCCACCCATAGCGTGGAAGAAGAACTCGATTGCATCAAGACCAGTCTGGTAAGAGTTGTATACAAAGCCTCTTGCTTTTGGCCTTGGATCGTTTTCTTTGAAGTGAGGTAATGCTCGTCCTGCATAGCCTCTAAGGATACGTTTGCCACGGACTGACTGCTGACCAACACAAGCAGCCATCTGACCAATGTTGAGACTTGAACCTCTTGCGCCAGTTCGAGTCATGACGATGCCTGCGTTTTCTAGTGTAAAGTCTTCGTCTGCAATTTTGCCTGATTCGTCTCTGGCTGTTGAGAGTTCGTGCATGACGTAAATTTCGAATGATTCTTCCAAAGTTTGACCAGGTAAACGTGGAAGGGTACCGTTTTGATAGTTTGCAATGTGTTCGTCAATTTTCTTTTGTGTGCGGTCCATTGTTTTTGCCATGCGGCTACGTGCTTTTGGTGAGAGTACTAGTTGGTCATAGGTGTAGCTGAAGCCTCTCATTGAAATGAACAGTTTCAACAAGTGGGTTACGTTGTTGAGGAAGGCTCTGCCTGCTTGTGTTCCGTAGTCTTTGATTATTCTGTGAAGTAAGCTTTCGGATTGCTCAGAACCTATGCTGCGTCTGTCAATAACACCTGAAACAAGTTGACCATTGCGTACTACTACGTAAGCGTCATGTTTGCATTCTTCTTCTTCACATTTGGTGCAGCCTTGGCAAATGTTTGCTTTCAGGACGTAGTTGAGTGTTTTTGGCAGGAATAAGCTGAAGATTTGTTTGCCTGACCACATTGGTTGGGGTTCTTTGATTTCAGGTTCTGGAAGTTCGCCAGTGTAACCTGTTGTAGTTAATAGGCGATCTACTTGTTCGCGGTTAACGTAGTTGCCTTTTCGTGTGAAGTAATAGGCGCTTGTGACGAAATCTCTGATTGCGCCAATGATTGGGCCACCGAATCGTGGGGAAAGAATCTGGTCTTGCACCTGCATGAGTAATAGTGATTCGGTTCTGGCTTCTTCGCTTTGTGGAACGTGCAAGTTCATTTCGTCGCCATCAAAGTCTGCGTTGTATGGTGGACAAACACATAGGTGCATACGGAAGGTTTTGTATGGCAAAACCCTGACGAAATGGGCCATAATTGACATGCGGTGAAGTGATGGTTGTCGGTTAAAGATTGCGATATCTCCGTTCTTTAGGTGACGTTCAATTACAAAGCCAGTTTCAACTGCTTCTGCAATTTTTGTTCTATCAACGACGAATTCAAGGCGGATACGTTTGCCGTCTGGTCGGATAATGTAGAGTGCGCCTGGATAGTTTTCTGGACCGTTGATTACGAATTTTTTCATTTCTTCAATGTTCCAGGCTGTAACTTTTTCTGGAACTGATAGGCGCATGGCTACGTCTTGTGGTACACCGACCTCGTTAATGTCTAAGTTGGGGTCGGGTGAAATGACTGTACGTGCTGAGAAGTCAACACGTTTGCCTGACAGGTTGCTTCTGAATCTGCCTTCTTTACCTTTCAGACGTTGAGAGAGAGTTTTTAGTGCTCTGCCGCTTCTGTGTCTTGCTGGAGGAATGCCTGAGGCTTCGTTGTTGAAGTATGTTGTAACGTGATATTGTAGCAGTTCGCTGAGGTCTTGAATAATAAGTGTTGGCGCGCCTGCTTCCATGTTTTCTTTCAGACGCTGATTGATTCTGATAATGTCTACAAGTTTATGAGTTAAGTCATCTTCAGAACGAATGCCTGATTCAAGAGTAATTGATGGACGTACATAGACTGGTGGAACCGGCAAAACTTGCAGAACCATCCATTCTGGACGTGCAACTTTGGGGTTAAAACCTAGAACCTCAAGGTCTTCGTCGCTGATACGTTCAAGTCTTTCTCTGATCATGCTTGGAGTAAGTGGCTCGGAACCAGATTCTGTTGCTTCAACAAATTTGGTTGGTTTCTCGAACGTAATTTTGTATTGAACTGAGGCACAGTAGGGGCATTGTTTAGCTTTAATGTCAGCCATGATTTCTTTGTAAACTTCGTCTGGAATTGTGCCGAGCAGTTCGTTAAATCTTTCGATTCTTTGACGTGCTTTCTTGGATGCATCTTCAGATAGTAAGATGCGACCGCAGCTGCGGCAGGTTGATTTGAGCATGTCGAAGATGATTTTTGTGAATTCTATGTGGACGATTGGTACTGCGAGTTCGATGTGACCGAAGTGCCCGGGGCATCGGATCGCGGTGTTTCCGCATGTTTTGCAGCGTTGTCTTGGCTCTAGTGTACCTAAGCGTCCGTCCATGAGTCCTGCGGTGATTGGTGCGCCGTCTTCGTCGTAGGTGTCTGGTGTTTGGATTTCAACGACTGATTGTTTTCTGAGGTCTTTTGGTGAGATTAGACCGAATGAGATTTCGTCTACTACTTTGTGGATTAATTCTTCCGATGCCATGATTATGCTTTCTCCTTAAGTTTTAATTTTGGTGTAATACAGAGGCTTTGCAGTTCCTGCAGCAATAGTTTGAAAGCGTAAGATACAGTGACTGGGGCAATCTTTGCTTTTTCATCGCAAATCTTGCAGACATAACGCCTTTGTTTCATGTCGAAAAAGGCAATTTGTCCGCAGTTTTCGCAAATGAATAATGTGTACTTGTCGGATTCCTCAAGCAACCTGTCTCTTAGCAGCATAGCTGCGCCGTGACCAATGAGGCAGTCTCGTTCCATTTCTCCGAATCTGAGACCACCACCCCTTGCGCGGCCTTCAGTAGGCTGGCGAGTAAGCATTTGGACTTGCCCTCGGGCTCTTGCGTGGATTTTATCTGCAACCATGTGGTGAAGTTTCTGGTAATAGACAACCCCGACGAAAACGTCTGCGACGAATTTTTCGCCTGTTGTTCCGTTATAGAAGACTTCGCTTCCTGTGTGACTGAAACCAAGTTTTACTAGGTTGTTGCGGACTTCGGTGGGGCCTTCGTTTGAGAATGGTGTACCGTCGCCTGGTTTGCCTCTTGCTGCGGCGGCTTTTCCTGCAAGTGATTCTATGAACTGACCAATGGTCATTCTTGAGGGAATAGCGTGCGGGTTAATGATTAAGTCGGGCACTATACCATCGTCTGTGAATGGTAAGTTTTCTGGTGGAACAATCAGACCAATAACGCCTTTCTGTCCGTGGCGGCTTGCGAATTTGTCGCCGAGTTCGGGAATTCTTTGATCTCTTACGCGGACTTTGACGAGTTGGCTTCCTTCGCCGGATTCAGTGATGAATATGCCGTCGACGATGCCTGTTTCGCTTGGACGCATGTCCACGCTGGTGTCACGCATTGAGGGACCTTTTACTTCGAATTCTTTGTATTCTTCAAGGAATCTTGGTGGGCTGATTCTGCCAATGAGGACGTCTCCGCCGACTACTTGACTTTCAAGGCTGATAATTCCGTCTGGTTCGAGCAGGCGGTAGTATTGTTCGCCTCTGTAGCCGCGTGTTCCAGCTTCGGGAACTGTGAATTTGTCCTTTAATCCACCAAGGTATTGACGGCATTCTGCCTCGTAAATGCGGTAGAATGTTGAACGGAATAATCCACGTTGAATTGATGATTGGTTGAAAATGATGGCGTCTTCCATGTTGTAGCCTTCGAAGCTAAGCACGGCGACGATACAGTTTTGGCCTGTTGGGCGTTGTTTGTAGCCCATGACTTCCATGTTTTCTGTTTGGACAAGTGGTACTTGTGGGTAGTGTAGGATGTGGCTGCGTGAGTCTGTTCTGTTGTGGAAGTTTGTTCCGTAGACGCCTAGGGCTTGCTTGGCCATTGCTGCTTGGTAAGAGTTACGTGGTGACTGGTTGTGTTCTGGATATGGGATGGTTGAAGCGCAGATGCCAAGGATTGTGTATGTGGCTATTTCAAGATGTGTTGTTTCTGGTTTAATATCATCGTAGCTGATGGCTATGAACGCGTTTTCTTCTTCTTCAGCGTCAAGGTATTCAAGGTAACCTGCTTTGATAAGGTCTTCCCATGCCCATTCACCGAGTCCAATCTTTTCGATGTGTTTAGGCTGTAGTTTTGGCACACCGTTTTCGACGATGATTAATGGGCGTCTAACGCGTCCTTCGTCAGAGTTTGCGTGGACTTCTTCGGTTGAGGTTTGTGACTTGTTGAAGTATGTTATGTTTACTTCTGTTGAGATTTCGCCTGCGCGTCGTTTTTCGCGGAAGCTTTTAACCATGGCTTGTGCCGAATTATGGTAGCCAATAATGTTTCCGTCAACGAAAACTTTCGCGCCGGACATTCTTTGCTCGATTGTTGCTTCAGCAGCTGGGATGGTGCCCATTTCGAAGAGGATTTGTTTAATTCTGTCAGGGTTCACTCCGACTGCGATTGTGGCTGATAAAGCCAAGTTTTTAACGAGACCGCAGTTTGAGCCTTCAGGGGTTTCGTTTGGACAGAGTCTGCCCCAGTGGGTGGGGTGTAAGTCTCTGGCTTCGAAGTTTGGTTGGCTCCTGCTGAGGGGTGACTGGAGACGTCTTAGGTGGCTAAGGGTTGAAATGTAATTGGTTCGGTCAAGCAGTTGTGTGATGCCGACTCTTCCTCTGCCCCAGTTTCCTGTTGCAAGAGCGTGTTGGAATCTTTCTGTGATGATACCAGGTCTCACGGCTGCTGATACGGTTATGATTGGGCCTTTAACGCCGATGCGTTCAAGTTGGTACTTGATGTCTCGTGTTAAGTTGCGGAATGATACACGGAAAAGGTCTGCAAGCAATGGACCACCAAGGCGTAGACGTTTGTTTTTGAAGTGGTCTTTGTCGTCTTGTTGGCGTATACCCATTTTTAGTTGGATGACGCGGTATGCCATTTCGCCTAGGAAGATGGCTTTTTCTTTGCGGTTTGCTTCTGTTCGACCCAAGTGGGGCAGGAAGTTTTTGTCAAGTGCTGTTTCGGCTTTTTGAAGTCGGTATTCTTCGACTTGTCCGTGGGCGACACGGTTGCCGATGAAAAGAATTGCGTCTGATGGTGTATCGACGCCGACTGCTTTTTCGAATGAAGCTGCAAGCTGTGCTTGGAGGTCTTTGTCTAGGCTTACTGCTTCTGCGATGTCTTTGTCTTTTTCCATGTTTAATGCGCGCATGATGACGACGAATGGTATTTCGGTGGGTACACCGGGCATTGTTACGTAGATTGCGTCGTCTGATTTTAGTTTAAGTTCAATTCTTGCGCGGAAACCAACGGTTGTTGAGAAGATTTTTGCTTGGTAGACTGGGCTGGTTCCTTTGTCGTCTATGTCGACGATTACGCGGTTTGGTGCGAGGTCTTCCATGGCTACGATGACACGTTCGGAACCGTTTACAACGAAGTATCCTCCCGGGTCGTCTGGGTCTTCGCCTGCCGCGATTAATTCTTCACGTGATAGTTGGCTGAGGAAGCAAAGTTTGCTTTTCAGCATGACTGGGATGTTTCCGATGTATACAAGTTCTGTGTCTTGTTCGCGTCCGTCTACGATTGGAGTCATTTCGAGGGCTACGGGTGCTGAGTATGCCAAGTTTCTCAGTCGCGCTTCCATTGGGTAGATTTCGTGTTTTGTTCCGTCGACCTCGGTTACGTAGGGACCTGTGATTCTGCTTTGTGGGTCGATTACCCAGATTTGTCCAAGTTTTACTTTGTATGGGTTGTCTGGGACTTCGATTGGGATTTCAGCTACTTCGTCCACGACTTCCTGTAATCCGTGGTCGATGAATTCGTTGTAGCTGTCAAGGTGCTGCCTTACTAGGCCTTTGTCGTTGAAAAATGCCTTCAATAATAAGTGTATATCTTCTTTCTGTATTTCTGTCATTTTACTAAACATTCTCCAATCAGGTTAAACGAGTGAGGGTGAAACCTTGCTAAGCCTGTCTTTCTCACGTGAAAAAGGTTCTCCTACGTTTTCTGAGAGCACAAACACATGCTACGTAGCTTACTTATAAACTTTGTTATAACGTATGCGTCTAAACTGTGGTTTGACTAAACTTTCATAGAGTCAATACATGAAAATAACTCTTTTGGCATGCGTGAAACGCTCAAAACGCGGACGCAACAAACAAAAACGCATCTTTACCACAAACAGGCACAAGAAACAGGCAAAGACCCCGCAAACAGCACAATCAAAGACTTTTACGGCAACAAACCGCTGGTTAAGGGTTTGTGTTGTGGTTTAGACCAGGGCAAACTACGCAAAAGTTGGAACTACTGGTTTTCAACATGTTAATGTGCTTGTTTTCAACCAATAGCACCTACCCCCCTTAGTGAATTTGCGGTTTGCAAGGTGCAGGTAAAGCCTACCCCTCCAGTTTCCACCTACCCACTATAGGTTTCTGCATACAATTTCTATTGGAGCCTAATAGGCTGATATGAAAAGTAAAGCAACGAAAAGTACAATGCAAGTCGGACACTATCATAGCCCATTCAAAAACCACAAATCATTTCTCACTTCCAACGCAAAGTTTTCCAGAACCCAAAAACCAAAACAACCCCTTAAACAATTTTCACAAACAAAAAACCGAACAAAAAAGACCTATTAAAACCAACTAATACCTAACAATTTTGTATTTGTCTCTGCCTAGTTGGCGTTTGCGTTTTTCTTCAGCTTCAGTTATTTTCGAGTTGCCTGTTTTTACTTGGTAAACTTTGGGTTTGCCGATTTCGTTGCCAAAAAAGTCCCGTTCCTGAACCACAAAGTCTCCGCCTTTACGGATTTTAGTGCAGTCATTGCCTTTCATGGCTTGGTCAAAAGCGAAGCGGTCACGCGCAATCTTGCCTGCCGTTTTCCGGGCTGGTTCAGCAAAACGCCTATTTGTGTTTCCGAACCCGTATGGTCTATTGTCGGTTGAGGCTTTTTTAGGCAATTAGTGTAACCTTTTGTTTGTAATTGCTTGGTTAATGTTTACTTTAACTTTTCTGTTGCCCACGCTTTGGCTTCTGCTAAATCAGCCATGTTGGGATGCCCACGACGAGTGAAACCAAACTGCCCCAAACAAATAAAATAATCTGGCTCCAGCAGTTGACCTTTTGCTTCAAGCGTCTTTTTAACGAGTTCATATGTAAGTTTGTTGCTTGCGCCGCCTCCAGCCCAAGTCATAAACAACAGAAACCGTTTGCCAACCCCCAAATTCGCAGATTTAAGAAAATCAAGCAGTTCGACGTATGGTTCGCCTCCTCGTATGCCAGTGCCGAGAAAAACCGTATCGTAGCCATCCAAAGGCAGGGTTGAAGCTTCAAAGTTTTCTGTTAATTTTATCGCTTTACAGTTGGCGGCTTGAGCTATTGCTAATGCAACTTTTTCGGTATTACCGCGATGGGTCGAGTAGATAACGACTGGATTCATAGGCATACCCAGTACTATGTAGGAAACGTTAACGTTTAATTATTTGCACTAACGCCGAGTCAGCAGCTTTTTCCACTGTTTTTTGGTTTATAATGGGCAGCAAGCTTTCTTCAGCTTCAAATCCAACGCAGTTACGTTGGTTTTTGATTGCAGCTGTCATTGTTGTTCCTGAACCCAAGAAAGGGTCAAGCACGGTATCGCCTTTTATGCTGAACATTTTGATTAGCCGTTCAGCAACTTCATCCGGATAAGCAGCGGTTCTACGTTCAAGTTCATCAAGGGTTTGACGGGTGCCTTTCAAGGTCCAGATTTGGCTGAACCATTCGTCCCGCTGAGCCTTAGTAAATTTGCTTTCATACCTTACTTGGTCATGAGGTGGAAACTTGCGCAGAGCACCCTTCCGGAAAAGAAGAATAAACTCGCAATCCAAAGTTACATAAGCGTTTGGAGGAAGAAAACCCGAACCCAAAAACGCCCCCTTGCCCTTGTAGTGTGGCTTGGTGGTGGGTTTTTTCCATAAAATGTAGGGTAATGTGGTGAAGCCGATTTTTTCGCATATCTCGATGATGCGGCTGTGGTTTGGGAAAAGCTGGAATTTGCCATCTAAACGTCGGGTTGCGTCGCCAATGTTTATAGCTGCAATTCCTCCGTCAACCAGCACGCGGTAGGTTTCTTGCCACGTTTTTGCCAAGTTTTCATGCATTAAATCATAAATTTGCCCAACAACCTCAACTGATTTAGGCGAAGACAGCTTTTTCCAGAGGCGCCCGATTTTTTTGTCGATTTTACAAAATTGTTGGTCCCACATTTGAATCATTGGGTAAGGCGGCGAAGTTAGCATTAAGTGGACGCTTTGGCTGGCGACTTCAGGCATATTTTGGCTGTTGCCTATGATTATTTTGTGTTGGGTCTGCAAGGGGCATCTTGACAATAAAGTGGGTAGTTGTTGCTTAATGTTTTTTGGTTAAAACCTGTTAGTTAGAAAATGAAAAAGGCAACTGGTGTTTTTGCGGTTTTTTGTTTGATTTAAAATCAGTATCTTGCTTTCATAAGGAATACATTAGGCGACCACTCAAAATTGTCATGCGATTAGAAGTGAATGCGGATTGGGATAAAACCCGAAAGTTACTAGCTGTCTTCTTAGCTGTAGCTATGCTGACATTCACGCTCACAGTTGAATCTGGGTACGCTACGGAAACATCGGTTGAAACCCAAAAATTTGTGCACAACTACAGGAACGCTTCAGGAAATGGCACTTACATTGAGAAACCCGTGTTTCCAATAAAAATAAGCAACGTAACCATTCCAGTAGGCCAAAGCTACACAATCATTTGCCCCTTGGTAGCTGATTATACTTATCACGTGTACTGTTACGGCGACTGGGTACACACAGGTCCAGAACCTAAAACTGATTACGACATATACGTTTACAACCCTCAAGGCACCCTGGAAAGCGTCCACACTGAAGCCGCAGGACTCCCAGAACACCTCGGAACCACAGTGGATGACCCCTATTTTACCCCTAAACAAAGCGGCAACTACACCTTCGTGCTAACCAATGATGCACGAGAAAGCGCAGGTTCAGAACCAGCAACATTCATGATAATCCAACATTTAGAATGCGACACATGGTACAGCCAAACAGTACAAGGCAAAAGCGGGAGCCAACCGCAACTGCAAACCAGTTGGGCATACGAATTCGTGACTAATAGTTCAAAAATTGAGGTTTACGTTAAAGTTCCAGACACTTTGGACATGTACGAGGCACGATTGTACCTTATGAGCAGCCTAAACAGCACCTGCATTAACAGCATTCCGTTACCTTGGGAACTGGGGATTTACGGAAACATCACCACAGGAAGCATCGTGGGCGGCTACAACCTTGAAAGCGAAGGCTACCGTGGAGTAGCATACGCAAGCTGCGAATACCTTGGACAAGACATGTACATGAAATATACCCTGCCAACAGAATACAATGGAACAAACAACCTGTTCCATTTAGTCTTAATGGGCGAAGTCGGCGGGGGAAACATCGATTTTTTGGTTAAAACCAATTTCGGCGGCGGCTTAACAGCAAAAAGCCAAATCCTAAAAATTACACCTAACGATGAAGTCACATTAAGTTATGCTTCAGACACTAACCCGTTGCGTAACGCGTTTTTGCAGTATTCAACAGATGACTGGGAAAGCTTTACCGAGATAGAAATGGCGGTGGATAACAAAACATGCAACGCTACAATCCCGCAACAACCAGCAGGCACCACGGTAAAGTACAAAATAACTGCTCTGGACCTGCTTGAAAACAATTTGACTGCAACGGGCGATTACGTTGTCAAGTTGAACGTGAAAATGACCAGTTTTAGCGCCACGCAAGACACGGTAATGATTGGAAACAACATTACCTTTACAGGACAAATAGGTAAAGAAGCTGCAGGTGGAACAATAAACATTCAACTTATGTCAGCAGCTGCAGTTGAATCCATCGAAGCCACTGTCGAATCCGACGGAAGCTTTACCGCACAGTTTATGCCAAACGCGACAGGCACATGGACAGCCCAAGCAGAATACAAAGGAAACAGCAAAATCTACGAAACAAACAGTCCCATAATACTATTCACAGCTAATGAACCTAACATTATCCAGAAAAACAGCCTAATCTTTGGCGCCGGATTCATCGGTGTAGTGGCAGCTTTCAGTGCGGTAGTTTATATTAAGAATAAACGCAGTTAAGCAGGTTGTTTGTAGGGTAATATATTATAAGGAGGAGTTGACTTTTTGTTTTTGCCTGAATCTTTTTTGGGCTACGGTAACCAAGCCAGGTCAAAGGTGAAGGACTCAAGATCAACGTTTGGCCGGCAGGTCTGGCCCCGAACGGATGGGATATCCTTTCCCGCAGNTTTTGTTTTTGCCTGAATCTTTTTTGGGCTACGGTAACCAAGCCAGGTCAAAGGTGAAGGACTCAAGATCAACGTTTGGCCGGCAGGTCTGGCCCCGAACGGATGGGATATCCTTTCCCGCAGGGGTTCGCAGGTTCAAATCCTGCCCGTAGCACCACTCCCGATAAGCATTTGTACTGTCCGCCGACTGGCGGATTAAATATCGTAAACGTGATAATGACTTTAAAAAAAAAGCTGCCCCGATTAATTGGGGTTAGAGGGGTTTATTTCAATTCTTAAGGTTTTAATTTCCTCAGCCCCATGCAATGAGGAAGTCATGCCAATAAGGATATTTTGGACAATTGTTTGCGGGAAATCCTTCAGAGGTATACGAACGCCATTGACTTCCAACAAAAATGTTTCTTTCAAATCAAGCGGGCAACGAAGGGCTTTAGATTTCCCCGACACTATCGCCTTTGCATGCTCATAACATGTAACATAACCACATTCGCCAACAGGGTGACATTTTGCGCAGTCAACAAGATTTGGTAAAATAGTGAATGCTTTCTGTTCAACTATGTCAGCAAGTTGTTCTGCTTGAGTATTTGCGTTAAGTACCGGTAACTGTAGCTTAGAAGCATTTTTTGTCTCCACAGCTGATTCTGTTAAAATACCTGAAATAGCGACGGCAAGACCATCCAAGTATGCTGCCAATTCATCGACAGTTTTTGCCGTAATTATTTTGGCGAACAGCTTTTCTTTTTCAAAACCTTCTAAAAGCACAAAGTCTTCATTTTGAAAAAAAGGCACCATCTCATTTAGGCTAAGCCTTCTTTTTATAAACAGCGTAGTTTCGTTTAGTGGTGAAGCTACAACTATTTCTGCACCTGCCTCGCCATGTTTCCAGGTGTCATGAGTTTCACTGGGTGTGTCAACAGTAGCAGTGTTAGGCATTTCTTTGATGGTTGCAACCCGAAAACCTCGACTCTTAAGCACTCGGATTAAATGTTGAATAAGTGTTGTTTTACCTGAATGTTTGCCGCCAACTACCGCTACAAAACGTGCCATAACCAGTCCTCGTTAATCAGAAAGTACGTTAACATTATTAACAAATACATTTCTATCGAACTTCAATAACTGCAACGCCTCTGATCCATCTTTGTGCATATTCGTCAGTGCCAATGATTAACCTAAACGGGCCATCTCCGCCCTCTGTTATTGATTTTAATGGTTCTCCATTGCGTTCGTATGCCACAATAGCTTGTTCATTATGCAAAACGTCTTCAATTGGAACAGTTATTCCGTAGCCATCCGCAGCTTGAACATACACGGAGGAAACGTTTTCACATATTTGTACCTGTTCAAACAGAATTGAAAGAGGTATACCCGTGAAATTGAAGACGCCATTGTCAGCAGGTGTTTTACTTGAAGTTAACGTAACTTGCACAGTTACAGGCGTCAAAGTTTTAAGGAAACTATACGTCATGTTCAAGGGATTAGATACTGCACCCTTAATTTGTAAAGAATCTTTTGAACCTACACTCTGACGCATGTAAAGATAGATTGGTACTGTGGCAATAATTAATAGGGCAAAGATTATGATTACAGTTCTGGTTGATTTTTTCATTCTATAGTGACTCCCATTTTTCTGGTTTTATGTAAAAGCACATTTGCGATTAAGCCACCTATGCCGCCACTTATCGCTGCTATCATTACAGTAAACAATAAGGCAATTGATGGCAAAGCTAGAATTAACAATCCTACTAAGAGGGTACCGACAGCGTTGGCTATTGCCGCCGCAACGAGGCAACATCCCGCGCAGCAAGCTTTATGATTAGAAACTAAAAAAACCCCATCAATTGCTAAGCCGGGTGCAAGGTACACAATAAAAGTCAGGAGTCCAAAGTTTCCAAACGGCATTAGTAGGCTGATGCTGGCTTGTATGAGGGCTACTGTGGTGGCGGCACCGACTTTTCTTACTAAACCGTAGGCTATAATTGGCCAAATCATGAAAAGGCCTCCTGCTACCGAGCCGGCTGGGATGTATAGTGGTCCAGTAATTGTGGCTGCCAGGGGGTAAATGATGTTTTTTGTTGCGATGCCTAAACTTGCGAAAAGTGCCATAGTCACTAAGTCTATGGTTGCGGTTTTGCCGTGCTTTCGCCATGTTACCGTTTCAATTTTCATAAGGCATCGGTATTACTATTTGGTAACATCGCTTTTTATAAGGCTTCTGCAAAGAAAGAAGGACTTATAACCATTTTCATGGCAAAGTTTTTAGCAAATTATTGATGGCAAACTGAGCCTTTCGGTATTTTGATATTACCTCTTTACCATAAAGCGTAACTTCAGAAGAACCCCCCTTAGCCCCGCCATGACTTCTTTTAACGAGCGGTTGATTGAGGCGCTTTTCTGCAAGTGTAATCCTATGCAGTGCATAACGATAAGACATACTCGTACATTCCGCGGCTTTCACAATCGAACGATGCTTATCAATTTCCTCTAAAAGACGGGCTACACCTTCACCAAAAACGGCTTGTTTATCCTTATTTACCATCCAAAGCTTTACTGAATAACCAAAATCGTTGTTCTGCACAATTACAACCTTTAACAAAATATCTGTTTTTCAACTTTAAATAAAATTTGGTGCTTTAACTCTGCTACTTAAGAGAATGGACAAAACCTTCAATGTCTTCAATGTACCTGAAGTTCAGAACTTTTCGGGTGTTTTGTTTCGTAACAAAATTTTTTAGCATCCAAAAAACGTGTTCCCTCACTTCCTGAGAAGACCCCCTGTTTTCAAATTCATTGTAAAGTTCAATGAAACGCAGAATCTGCTTGCGTATACCCTCGTTGTCAATCTGCCGTTTTTCTGGGTCAAAAACCCACGGTGCATCCCTTGCGCCCCTGCCAATCATGACAAAATCGCAGCCTGTCCGCTCTAAAAGGCTAATTCCCTCGTCGTAGCTGGTTACGTCGCCGTTTGCCATAACAGGTATAGACAGCTTTTCTTTAGTCTGCTTCATTATAGTCCAGTTAACGCGTTTTGCAAGTTTCTGCTGAACAGTCCTACCATGAACACAAACAGCTGCTACTCCAGCGTTTTCCAACATTTTAGCAACTTTCACAGCGATGATGTTTTGAGAATCCATGCCTATCCGCATTTTTACAGTAACAGGCTTCTCAGTTGCAGCCACCATTTTTGTAACAAGCTTCTCCAGAAGAGGCAGATTTGACAACAAAAAAGCGCCGTAGCCTTGCTCAAGGATTTCTTTTTCGCTGCAGCCAACGTTGAAATCGATGATGTCAGCGAATTCTTCAACCGCTTTAACACTTTTAATCAGGGATGTTTCGTTGTTGCCGATTAGTTGGACGCTTACGGGTCTTTCGGGCTCTTGTATGTTTAGGAGTTCTTGTACTTCACGCCTGTTTTTGTTTTTGACAAGTTCAACGTCGAACATTTGGGTGTAGACTAAGCCTGCCTTGTTTTCTTTGCAAAGCATGCGGAAGGCGGTGCAGTTTACGGCTGCCATGGGTGCAAGAACGAATTGACTTGGTATGTCGACGTTTCCTATTTTCATGTAGATTCTTCTTTCACTGGTATGCAGAGACATTTTTAACCTTATGTTTAAAAAAGCTAACCCAAACAAAAAAGAAACATTATAGTGAAATTTTAATACAGCATTAAGCCCTTTGTAAGGTAATCTTTTGTTTGGTGGCTTGGTTGGCTAAAACAGTCGTAACAGAGGAAGAAAAGTTACAACTTAAAATCATAGCCGTGCAACTCGCTGAAATCCGCAGACAAATCAACCAACTCGCCGAAGCACTCGTAAAACTAAATGATAAACAATTTCTAGAAACATTCAACGTTGAAAAAGAGGATTTTACTGAAAAACAGTTGGAAAACTACCAGTTGGGACTGCAAAAACAGGCAGACAAAGTAGAAGACGAATTTCGTTAAAGTTTTAGGAAAACAAATTCGAAGGGTTTTCCGTGACCAGGATAGGTTGTACCGATTTTGAGTACTCTTAGCTTTGCTATGCTGTCTTTAAAAGCTGTTTTGTCTGGGATGAGCGCGTTTTTTGTGGGTTCTTTTTTGTTTTCAAGCAAGTCACCGCAGAAAAAGTCATCCTCGCCAGTGAGAATGCCGATTGAACCCAAAGAGTGCCCTGGAACATAGACTACTTTAGCATCTAACCCATAAACAACCAAGTCAAAACCGTCGTCAACCGTAAAGTCAGGCGTAAAACGGTCAGCTTTTTTTAGGTTCGTGTTAAGTAGAAACAGAATCAGTTTGCCCATCGCCTTCATTAGAAAATTGGCTTTTCTGCTGTAGAATAAGTCGCCGTTTTCAACCATGCCAACGTCGGCTTGGTGCATAACAATTTTTGCCCCATACTTTTGACGCAAATATGCCGCGTTTCCTGTGTGGTCAAAGTCGCCGTGAGTAAGAATTATTAGGTTAAGATTTCCGGGTTTGCATCCAGCGTTTTGCAGGTCGGCTTCTATTTCTGAACGTTTTTTGGAGAAGCCTGTGTCTATTAGGCAGAAGCCTTTGCTCGTTTTTACTAGGTAGCAGTTTACGCCGCCGTGGGTAATGGCTCTGATTGGATGCATTTTCGTCACTTTGGAATATTAGGCATTTAGTTTTAAAGATTGTTAGGTAAAATAGAGCTTTGGAGCTAAAAAGTGTAGGTAGGTTGTGACTGCGTTGTGCCTACAACAAGTGCTTCTACAGGAAACAAAGGGGTGCTAAAACAGGCGTATTTTGGAGGTTTCATGTAAATAACAGGGCGGATTTGCGGTTTTAAACCAGAATTGAAGTCTTCTGAAAACTTAAGGGGGTACGTGGTAATGGCGGTTTTTTAAGCCAAAAGTATGTTGAAAACGTGGGTTGACCGAGTTTATGTGTTCCTTAGTCAACAAATACCGTTTTGCCCATTCAGTTTTCAGAGAGAGGGAAAATAGCATGAGCAATCTATTAGCAAACCCACTTGAAGTTTTAAAGTCAATTTCAGAAGCAACCAGCATGCTGATTAGCAAAACAGCCAAGTCAGTAGTCAGCGTTAGAGCCCAAATGTCCCACGGAACAGGCGTAGTAGTTTCAAAAGACGGTTACATCGTCACCTGCAACCACGTCTTAGCCGGATGTAGCAACGTTAAGGTTGGGCAGGGAGAAAAATCTTTTAGCGCCAAAATCGTCGGCACCGACCCATACAACGACATCGCACTCCTTAAAGCAGAAGGGGAATGGACACCGATAGAAACGGGTGATTCAGAAAAACTCAACGTAGGCCAATACGTTTTCGCACTCGCAAACCCGTTTAACAGGCCACAACTCACAGCAACCACAGGCATTGTAACCAACACAAACAGCACAATCCGCGGCTGGCGTGCAACACAACTCGAAAACGTAATCGCCACTGACGCGCAGCTTAACCCAGGCTTTAGCGGGGGACCACTAATTGACGTAGAGGGCAAAGTAATCGGCATAAACACTGCTTACGTGTGGCAAAGAGGCATAGCAATCCCAATAAACAAGGTTAAAACCATCGCTGACCGCCTAATGACTGGAAAAACTCAGCAACGCGCCTATTTAGGCATAATCGCCAACACCGTAGCTATTCCAGCAGAAATTGCCGAGCAAGCAGGTTTAGAGCAGGAAACAGGTGTAATGATTTTCAGTGTTGAACCAGAATCGCCCGCTCGTAAAGCAGGATTAACCATGGGTGACGTTCTTGTGAAATTCAACGGCAAACCAGTAACCGAATTTTACGACTTGCCACGGCTACTTGCTGAAGACGTAGTCAACAAAGAAATTAACCTAACAATTATCCGACGAGAAAAACTCCTCGAAGGAACAATCACACCAACAACAAACGGAGGGAACATGGATTGAACAGACAATTAGAACTTGACCCACCAGAACACCTGCCAGCACCACCACTGCGACGTAGCCCAACTGCGACAGTACAGTTCTTCAACAACTTGCCAGTTAATGGTCACAGTGACCGCCCATCACTGCGCCTCTTCATCAGAGACGACTGGAACTAAACACGCCGCGTAAAAGGGAAGCTTCAATTTTTCTTTAAACCCTCTTTTTTGGTTAGCTAACTATATCTAAGGCTCAAACAAATTCCATATAGACAACTTATGTCAGACACTTTAACAATCGGCGAACACCTTCTTAATGAAATTAAAAGGTTAGGCACACACAGAGTTTACGGCATTCCAGGTGATATGGTTATCAAGTTTTTCAAGCTGCTTGAGGATGACAACGAGATTGAGCTTTGCACTTTTTCGCATGAACAGGCTGCTGGTTTTGCGGCAATAGGACAAGCAAGAGCTTTAAGGAAACCAGCGGTTGCCGTGGTTACTTATGGTCCAGGAGTGCTTAATGTGGTTAATGCTGTGGCTTGTGCTTATGCTGAGCGGACGCCGCTTGTGTTGATTGTGGGGGGTCCACCGTTAAGTGCTCGAGGTGGCGACTTCTTTTTACATCACACAGTCAAAAGCTGTACCTCAATGCTTAACGTAGTTTCTCAAATTACTGGGCAAGCTGTGCTACTGGATAATCCAGAGACCGCTCAAGCCGAAATAGCAGAGGCATTAACGGTATGCCAAGAGCAAATGCTTCCTGTTTACATTGAAATCCCGGCAGACATGGTAAACGAAAAAATTAATCTACAAAAGCTGCCACATAAAAAGGCAGTTAACGAAAGCAAACTAAAACAAGCCACAAACCTGATTACCCAAAGCTTACGCCAAGCCAAAAAACCCGTAGTCATGATGGGCATGGAAACTGAACGTTTTAACTTAAAACCCCAAATAATGCAATGGGCACAGAACCTTAACTTGCCAGTTGTTTCAACCGTGCTTGCACGCGACCACATGCCAAATGACGACGTAAACTTTTTTGGCACTTACTTGGGAGTCGCAGGCAACTCAACAGCTGACAAACTTGTAGCTGAGTCAGATTTTGTTTTGATTTTGGGTGAAATGCTTTCAGACGTTAATTTAGGAGCGAAACTTGCTTCGACTAAACGTGGCAAAATCGTTTGGTGTTTTGCACAAGAGGTTAACACGCAAGACAAAGCCATAACTTGTGTTCCGCTTAGAAGCCTCGTTTTGGAGCTTGAAAAAGCCAAAGTTGAGAAAAAACAGGCTTCCTTTCCCAATAAAGCGCCTTTGCAGGTTAACAGGACATGCAAAACCACCGCTCAACCACTCATAATTGGCGAAATAATCGATGCAGTTAATTGGCTTTTTGGCGAATATGGAGAAATGCCCGTCATAGCAGACACTGGGGATTGCCTCTTTTCAACCCTAAACATCCAAACCAACGCAGTTGTAGCGCCGTCATTTTATGGCACGATGGGTTTTGCTGTTCCAACTGCCATCGGATATCAGCTTGCAACCCAAAAGCGTCCGCTGGTTTTGGTTGGTGACGGCGGGTTCCAAATGACTGGACAAGAAATCTGTCATTGCCCACGATACAAAATTAACCCTATCTTTATTGTAATTAACAATAGGCGTTGGGGTATGGAGCAACTGTTCCATCCTGACGCACGGTTCAATGAACTGGTAGATTGGCATTATGCACGGTTAGCTGAGCTTTGGGGCGGCAAAGGATACCGCGTGGAAAACTGTCAACAACTCTACGAAGCGCTCAAAGATGCACAGAAACAGCAGTGCTTCACGCTCATTGAAGCGGTTACGGAACGTGATGAACTTTCCAAAGAATTAATGGCGTGGATTACTGAACAAAAAGGCTAAAAATTAGGGTTTAAGCAGTTTTTACTGCTTCAACTGAACGTTGCAGAACCATTGCGGCGACATCTTGGTTTGGCCAACTGCCTAAACCGCAGTCAGGACCAGTAAAGGTCAGGAGTTCACCATATTTTTCTTTGGCAAACAAGTAACGCTTCCTAATTGCTTCAACTGGCTCTACAAGTTGCTCGTTTGTGGGTTTTTCGAAGCCTTTCTCGTTTTGTTCTGCCCAAATTGCGTCGATGTCTGTGCGTGCTATGCCGACGCGAATCTGCTTGTCCGCTTCTTCAAGCATACTTTTGGATACGTCGTTAATGTTTCTTGGTGACGCAGCGTACTCGAAAGAGAGGACGTCTAAACCTTTTACGTTAAGCAGGTTGCGGATTCCACTGGTGAAGTGTAGGTGGATTTGCCGTGTTGGACCTTGAAAATCGTAAGCCTTCTGCAGGGTTTCAACAATCAATTCCGACGTGGCAGTTAGGTTAGTGTGACCATAACTGGGTTCATCAATCGAAATTACCCGTGTCTCCATGTATTTACTGTTTACTATCGAGTTTTTTGCGAAACGGTTGATTGTTTCTGCAAACCCTGCCAAAACGTCTGGGTAAGCTATGGCACCAACCTCATGCAGGTACTGCTCTAAAGGTCCAAAAATGGAAACGCGAAGGAGGATTTTTTTGCCGAATTCTTCACTTAACTCTTTAGCGTACTTGTTAAGCACATAAACTTCAGGCAGAACCGCCTTGTTTTGGTCAACAACAAAAGAGCCATTAGCCATTGCTTCATGAACGGCGTCACCGACCTGTCTTAAACCGCTAAACTGTTGTGGAAAATTAATTACGTCAAGTCCAGTGGCGAGTTTTTTCCGGAAAGATTCGACGACTGGTTGGCAAAAGTTTTTTTGGGTAAATTCGTCGGCGGTGGGGTCTTGACCGTTTATGATTGCCTCTCGAGTTTTAAGGTAAGCTTCAGCGAATATGTCCCGTTTTACTCCTGTTGGAAGTGGGAAACTGCCGATATCATCAATTAATGGCTGCATAAACGAAAATTGTGTTGGAATTCTATTAAAGTTAATGCAACAATTCACCCAAGCAAAAAGGTGACTCAAACTGCAGCAGGGACTTAAGTTTTATATCGCCAACACTGCAACCATTTTAAGGTGAATTTGGAATGAAAGAATGGGTTAGCGTACTAGTTGGGCATCATAACGATGTAGGTCCTACAATTATGAATTGGGAACAGCATGGTTGGCATTTGTTTTCTTACTCAACAGCAGGAATGGGCGGGTCACTGAATTACACAGTAAACCATTATCTGCTTTTCTACAGAGGCGAATAACCCTCCCACCAGCTTTTTGGCTTGTAAGCGTCGTTTTACCCTACCCCCTATAGGTTTCTGCATAGATATCCTATTTGGAGCCGTAAATTTTTCAAAAAGTTCTTTATGCTGGCGGCATGAAATTGCTCTTACCCAAATATGTTGCTGTCCGTTTGGCGGCTTTTGAATTCTGGTAAAGTTTGCTAATGTTGTTCATTAACTGGTAAGCTGCTTTTAACGCCAAGTTAAGGTTGTTGTTTGTCAAGAATTTGGCTTCAATGTTTAGTTGTGCGCCTTGGATGTCTGCAGCGATTTGAATTCCGCCGTCATCAGTTACCCATTTCAAGGTGACTCCCCTGCAAGTTTCTGACATGCCTAGCCAACGCAATAGTCCGAACCAGCGTCCTTTAAGGTCATCAATAACCTGCTGCGTCATCAAGTCTGATGGCAAGTAAGTCTGGAGAAGTGTTGAAGTGTTCTCTTCTTGTGGGTCGGGGTTGAGTTTTAGTTTGGTAATTTTTGGGGTTACGTTGTAACCTTGTGGACTTTTTTTGATGATACCTTCATCTTCAAGACGCGTCAGTATGCGTGATAGGGTTTCTGGGTGAATGCCGCAGCGTCGTTTCAGCCCGTCAAAAGTAAACATGGTCAGGTCTTCTTTTTCGATGAGCGAAAGCACGTCAGTGTCGCGTTCATTGAAAGAGTAGCCTGTGGGCAGAAAATGCCAATCGACATTCAGGATTGGTATCATTAAGTTATAATTGTGGGCGTCATGAGGCTTTTGAATGTTGCCCCACTTCACCTGCATTTCCGATGGAAACAGCGTGTCCTATTAAAAACAGAAAAGCTAAAGAGGCAAACTATGCATAAGTTTAGGTAACCCAGCAAGGGGCAAAACTGGGGTAAACTAATTGTTCTTTAAAAAACTGAATAACTTGAATTGTTCCGTTTAAAGTGAAGAGAGAGAGCGAAAAGTAGAATGAAAAATACTGACACGCTCACGGTAAAGGAGCAGGCTGTAAGTAGAGGTTTTGACAAAATTAGTCAACTATTTAACCAAACAGGCATCGCTGCCTCTTACAATCAACTGGTATGTCTAAAAGATGGACAACCAGTAGACTACATAATTCTAAAAGTGAATCAAGCGTTCGAAAGACTCACAGGATGTAGTGAAAACGAGGTTATAGGCAGACGCTTCTCAGAAGTTATACCACAAGACCCCAGTGAAAAGCTGTCTGACCGAATAGAAATCCTTGCAAATGTAGCCTTAACAGGCATACCAGCCGAGTCAGAAAGGTTCCTTAAACATTTCCAGAAATGGTTCCACTTTCGCCTTTACAGTCCTGAAAAAGGATTTTTTTTAGAATTAATGGAAGATATAACTGAAAGAAAACATTTTGAAGCTGCATTAGGTTTAGCTGCACAAAACATTAAACAGTTATCTGCTTCAGAAAATGGCATACTAGTTTTGGATGCTCAAGGCGTAACTACTCATGCAAACTCTAAAATGGCAAACATGCTTGGGCACAGCACAAACGAACTTGTCGGCAAAGATTTTCTTGATTTTTTAGATGAACACGCCAAAGCCATTGCACGTGAAGCAGGACTACCATTTAAAACCCTCAAGAATAAACGTTTAGAACTTGAGTTTCTGCACAACGGTGGCTCACCAGTTTATGCGTTAGTAGAAACATCTGAAATACTCGGGGAAAAAGGAGAACTTGATAGCCTAGTTTTAAACGTCACAGACATTTCTGAACGAAAACGCGTAGAGGAGGCACTTGCAAAAAGCCAAAAAAAGTACAGCGACCTGTTTCAGCACCTAACTGACGGTTTTGCCTGCTGCCAAGTGCAGTTTGACAAAAACGGGTTCCCAACTGACTGCAGTTTTTCAGATGTTAATTACGCTTTTAGAAAGTTAACAGGCATTAAAGATAAGCCGATTCTTGGCATAAAAGTAAGTGAAGCCTTTCCAGTTTTAAAAAAGATTTTTCCTGACTGGCAAAAAATCTTGGGTACTGTAGCTGTTAAAGGAAAAACTGTGAACTTCGAAAAATATGTTGGGAAATTTGACAAGTGGTTTGCTGCTCAAGTGTACTGTCCAGAAAACGGGTATGTGGCTGTACTTCTTCAAGATGTTACTCAACGCAAAAAAACCGTATCAGCGCTAAAACAAAACGAGAAACAATACAAAAAACTTGCAAACAGCATAACTGATTTGTTCTTTGCGGTTGATTCGTCATTGAAATTCACGTATTGGAACAGTGCAAGCGAACGATATACTGGAATAAACTCTAGTGAAGCTGTTGGAAGAAGAGTTTACGAAGTTTTTGGCAGAACCAAGACAAGCAGAGAGGCGGTTAGAGTTTTTATGGATGTTATGCGCACAAGAAGAGCTCAAACGTTCACGGATAAACTGCCTAAAGGTAACCAAAATTGCGTGTTCGAGATGCGTGTTTACCCCACGGGCAATGGGATTTCAGTGTTTGCCCGCGACATAACTGAACGGTTAAAGCTTCAGCAAGCGTTAGAACAGTACACAGTACATCTTGAGGAACTGGTGAAAAATCGAACAGAGAAACTAAAAGGCGTAGAACGGTTAGCAGCTATCGGCGAAACCGCAGGAATGATAGGACATGACATACGCAACCCATTGCAGTCCATCATTGGAGAAGTGTATTTAGCTAAGGAGGAACTGAACCAGTTTCCTGAAGGTTCAAGCAAAAGCAGTCTCGCGGAAAGCATCAATTCAATCGAGGAACAAGCCAGCTACATCAACAAGATTGTTACTGACTTGCAAGATTACGCTAAACCACTCCAGCCACTGTTCCAAGAGGTTGATTTAGAGGCAGAAATTGAAGACGCCGTTTCAAGCTTAGATGTACCTGAAACAGTTGAGGTTTCATATTTTGTTGAACACCCTTTCTCAAAATTTAGAACGGATGCTTCTTTCATTAAAAGAATATTAACTAATTTAGCGCTAAATGGGTTGCAGGCAATGCCTAACGGCGGAAAACTTTCAATCTACGCTTTCCAAAGAGGTAAAACTGTGACTATTGCTGTTTCGGACACTGGGGTTGGAATACCTGAAGAAGTTGTAGATAAAATTTTCAAGCCCTTGTTTACCACAAAATCTAAAGGACAAGGCTTCGGGTTGGCAGTGGTAAGAAAACTTGTTGAAGCCTTAAACGGTTACATAGCTTTTGAAACAAAGCCTGAAAATGGAACCACCTTTATTTTGGAGATTCCCCTTGGCTAAACAAAAAAAGGTTAGCGTAGGCTGGTTTTTTCGCCTGTTACAATGTAAAGTATTGATTCGCAAACGTACACTGCGTGGTCTGCGATGCGTTCAAGGTACCGTGTCATGAGTGCACTGGAGATTACGCATTTGCTGCTGGCTTGCTCTTCATCTATTAACCGTTTTAGATGGTTGAGGTACATTTTGTCTACTTCACGTTCAGTTTGCGAGATTGTTTTTGCTAAAGCGATGTCATGTTTGCGTAGCGCGTCAACACTGATTTTTACCATTTGCAGGACTTTTTCGCTCATTTCTTCAAGGTATGCTTTGGTTGCTGCATCGCATTCTTTTAACCCGTTTACTTGGTCGCTAATGAAAGAGATGTCAAGAGCATATCTGCCGTATCGTGCAAAGTCGTAACCGATTTTCATGTAGGACTTGATTGTGCGTAGGTCTGAAGCTACTGGTTGGAAGCGAGCTATGAGTTCGAAGGTTCTGTCTTCAACTTTGTCAGCCATAAGCATTAACCGGTCTGACATATCTCGAACTTGTCCCTGCACCGTTAAGCCGTCAATATAGCCTTTGATTGACACTGACAATGTTTGGTAGGTTAATTCACCCATTCTTGTAAGCAGTACTGATTGTTCTTCTAATCCAATGTCAATAAGTCTGTTCATACATTATCTCTCCTCATGTTTAACCGAATTCTCCAGTAATGTATTTCTCAGTCAAATCCTTCTTGGGATTCTCAAAAATTTGTCTGGTTTCTCCAAACTCAACTAGTTCACCCAGATACATGAAAGCAGTGTAATCTGAAACACGCGACGCCTGCTGCATGTTGTGGGTTACAATGACCACAGCGTAATCTCGTTTAAGTTCAATTATGAGTTTTTCAATTTTTGCGGTAGCGATAGGGTCAAGAGCTGAACATGGTTCATCCATCAAGATAACTTCAGGCTGCAACGCGATAGCCCTAGCAATACAAAGTCGCTGTTGTTGACCACCTGAAATGCTTGTACCAGGTTTTTTGAGGTCATCTTTAACTTCTTCCCAAAGCGTAGCTTGCTCCAGACTACGTTTCACTATTTCGTCAAGGTTTTTCCCTTTCTTTGTTCCAGTTAACTTTAGGCCTGCTGCGACATTGTCATAAATGCTCATCGTGGGAAACGGGTTTGGCTTCTGGAAAACCATGCCAACACGTCTTCGAATCTGAACGGGGTCCATTTGTCGGTCATAAATGTTTTGACCGTCAAGCAGTATTTGTCCAGTCATTTTTGAGTTGGGGACGAGTTCGTGCATGCGGTTGAAACATCGTAGGAATGTAGATTTGCCGCATCCTGATGGTCCAATGATTGCGGTAACGGTGTTTGGTTTCACAGTCAAGTTTACTGATTTTAGGACTTGTTTTTGGCCGAACCAGGCTTCAACGTCGATAGCTTGCATTTTGGCGGCTGCATCTATTGCCTGTGGAGACTGGTTTGATTTTTGTTTAAACATTTTTTCTTCTTGTATTGTCATCATGATTTCATTCTACTCCTGCTGGCTAATCTGACAGCAATGTTGATTGTTAACACGATTAAGATTAGTATCAAAGCTGCACCCCAACCTTGAGCTACCAGTTCTGGGTAAGGCTGCAAGGAGTCTCTCCAGATTTCAAGGGGCAACGCTGCCATGGGCTGGTCTAAGCCTTGGAAGAAGTACCGGTTTCCAAGGACAGTCATGATTAAGGGTGCTGTTTCACCGGCGATTCTGGCTACTGCCAAAAGTACACCTGTTACGAGTCCGCTTTTGGCTGATGGAAGTACCACGCTTAGAGTTGTTCTCCATTTGTGTGCGCCTAACGCCAGTGAAGCTTCTCGTATGCTGTTTGGTACTAGTTTTAGGGATTCTTCGGTTGTTCTGGCAACGATGGGTATTAAGATGAAGGATAACGCGATTGCGCCTGCTATTGCTGAGTAGTGACCAACAAGCGCGATTACTATTACTCCGTAGGCTGTGATGCCTACTACGATTGATGGGAATTCTGTTAAGATGTCGTTAATTGTCCGCATTGATTGAGCGTATTTGTTGTTTCCAAACTCGGACAAATATACACCTGAGAGTACGCCGATGGGGATGCCGATGATGCTTGTTAACCCAATCAGTATCAGAGTACCCTGAATTGCTGGACCTATTCCCCCGTTAGTGGTTGTTGCAGTAAGGAAGTTAAGACTTAACTGTGGAGCACCTCTAACGACCACTTCAATCAGTATGCTGATTAAAGGAATTATAGCAATGGCAACGCAGACAGCGCATATGATGAAGAAGAGGCGGTTTTTGAATTTTCTAAAACCGTAACTTTTCATCATTCCACTGCGCCTCCCTTAACTTTGAACACACGTGTCATTACCAAGTGTGCTCCAACGTTAATCAGCAAACTCATTAACAGCAGAATTAAACCTACACCAACGTAAGCTGAAATTTCCAGTGTGCTTGTTGCTTCCAGAAAACCGTTGGCAATTAATGAAGCCATTGTTTGTCCAGATTTGAACAGTGAAGTGGGCATTGCGGCTGGACCTGTTGCGTTACCGATAAGCATTGCAACAGCCATTGTTTCACCGACAGCTCTGCCTAATCCGAGGATTACTGCGCCAAAGATGCCTGAGCGTCCATAGCTTAGGACCCAGTGTCGGATTACTTCCCATTTTGTGGCGCCTATGCTGTAGGCTCCTTCACGGATTGAGTTAGGCACGGCAGATATTACTTCTTTTGAAATTGAAGCAACCGTGGGTATAATCATGATTGCAAGAATGGTTCCAGCCGTGAAAAAGTCACCCATGCCGGTGGGTGTACTGCCGAAGAGGGGAATCCACCCGAGATAAGTGTTTAATGGAATTTCAATGTAGTTTAGTATCCAGAAACGGAAAACGAATAATCCCCAAAGTCCGTAGATTACGCTTGGAACAGCCGCAAGCAACTCTACGAGGTAACTAATGGGAACTCGTAGCGACTTGGGAGCCATTTCTACTAGAAAAATTGCGATGCCAAGACTTAACGGTACACCAATTGCTAACGCGATTCCTGAAGTTACAAGTGTACCTAAAACGTAAGGTAACGCGCCGAAGACTTCACGCCCTTCAGCGGGATTCCATGCTTGACCAAAAAAGAAGCTTAGACCAAACTCTTGCAGAACAGGCACGGAACCTTCTGCTAAAGTATAACCAGTAACTAGTAAAATTACTATTGCTGAAGCCGCAATTACTGCAGCTAATGTTTTGAAAACGTTATCTCCTGTAAATCTAAAGTTTTTAAGATTTGAAAAAAGGGTTTGAGGGTTGGACTGTTTCACTTTTTCCACCTTAAGGTATTGAAAGTGTTTGTCCGTTGAATGTTATTGACCGAATAGTTGCTTCGTTAAGCTGCACAACGTTTGATGGTAATGGTGCATATTCTAAGCCTGAAGCAAAGTCTTGCCCGTCATGTACAATGTACCATAGAAACTGAACAAGTTCTGTTGCATGCGATTGGGTCATTCCGGGAATAACGTTGAGTTCTTTGTACACTAAGAGGTAAGTGAAGCTTACTATTGGGTATGCATCTGGATCGTCAGCGTTAAGCAAGTTAACGTTTGTCCATGCCTCATCACCTTTTGGCAAGCCTGAAGAAGCTACTGCTTGAGCTGCCGCAGTAGTAGATTCCAATGTTGGTAGAACATAGTTGCCTGATGGGTTTTGTATTGCTGCCACACTCATGCCGTTCTGCAACGCATAAGCTAATTCAACATAACCGATTGTGTTCGCAGTAGTGTTAACGATGGATGCTACACCAGTATTACCGCTTGAACCACTACCGACTGGCCACGCTACAGATTTACCTTGACCAATAGCGGTCGCCCAAGAAGTGCTAACCTTGCTCAAATAACCAGTAAAAATGAAAGTAGTACCAGAACCATCTGAACGGTGAACAACATTAATAGCTACAGCAGGCAAAGTTACACCAGAGTTCAAACTTTGGATTGCTGCATCATTCCACATTGTAATTTTGCCTTGAAAAATGTCAGCAATAACTTGACCAGATAGCTTTAGACCGGAAGAAACTCCTTCAATGTTGTAAGCTACAGTTACTGCACCAATTGTTTCTGGAATGTGTAGTGCGTTTGGCAGTTTTTCTGCTTCTGTACTTGATAATGGTGCATCTGAGCCTGCAAAGTCAACTATGGTTTTTTGTAGGTCTGAGATGCCTCCGCCGCTACCTACTGGCTGATAGTTAACTTGTACGTTAGGTTTAACGTTAGTTTGATATTCGGTTATGATACTATTGAGAAGTGGGTAAGGGAATGTTGCACCTGAACCGTTAAGTATGATTGTTTCTGCGGTTCCGGGACTCATGTAAGTGTATGCTACTACTGAGCCTGCGATTATGGCGATTGCAACTATTGCAATTACGATGGTATATTTAGTGTTCATATTTTGTTTCCTTCGTTTTTGTTTTAACTAAAAAATGGCCATAGGTTATATAGTGAATCTCCATAAACTTTATAGTCTATATAGATATAGCTAATATAATGACGGAACACAAAGAAAGTAACTTGGAGTCAAAATTGACAAGTAAAGCAGCTGAAAAGCTAAACGAAGAACAAAGAAAACTACAGGTTACAGGCGGATCCACATTCATTTTATCACTCCCAAAAGACTGGGCAACCCGAAACGAACTAAAACGCGGCAGCTCCATGGTCCTAAGAGAAGAAGAAGACGGCACACTCTCGATTTCACCAACAAGATTTGAAAAGAAAGAAAAAAGAGACGAAGCATACATCAAAACAAACCCCAACGACAACCCCGACGGCATCATGAGAACCGCAATCTCAGCATACCTAAACGGCTACAACATACTCCACATACGCGCACAAGGCCAAAAAGTGTTAAGCTCAAAAACACGCAATCACCTGAAAAATTTTGCCCGAAACTACCTCGTTGGCACAGAAATCGTTATCGACACCCCAAACGAGTTAACACTTCAAGTGCTGCTAAACTATCCAGAGTTAACAGTACATAACGCACTCAGCCGAATGTCAATCATTGCATCATCAATGCAGAAAGAAGCCTTATCAGCCCTAAACAATCTGGATTATCAAAGCGCCAAAGCCGTCATCGAAACAGACCGCGAAGTAAACCGGTTTGGCCTCTACATTGTAAGACTACTCAAACTGGCCGTTTCAAACCCCAGAGTCGTAAAAGACATCGGATTAAATACGCAAAAAGAATGCATCGGCTACCGATTGATTGCGAAATCAGTTGAACGCACTGCTGACCACGCAACAAAAATGGCTGAAAACACCCTGCTCCTAAAAGAGCCCGTGAACCCAGAACTTTTAGAAAAAGTCAGCCAACTAAGCGTTTTAGCCAACACAATGTTTGAAAACTCTATGGAAGCCCTGTTTAAACACGATTTCAATTTGGCAGAAAGCGTGATTGAAAAACTCAACCAGGCACACAAGTTTGAGAAAGAAGCAATCCTTCTGACTCAAAGTCTTAAAAGTGAAGAAATGGTAGACATAAGATTGCTTATTGAAAGCGTACGCCGCATAGCGGAATACGCAAGTGACATATCTGAAGTAGTTTTGAACATGACAGTTGAATCCGTCCTGAGCTAAACAGCCAACAATTTTTTAATTTAAAAATTCTGAAAAACTTAAAGCAGCCCAAATCAGTTTTAAATTTTTTAACAGAACAAAAATAGCAATAACACAAGTTTCTAAAAAAAATAAAAGTTGAGAAGTTGGTTTAGATTAGGGTTTGACCGTTGAAGGTTATTGACCGCAGTGTTTCTTCGTTAAGTGCTACAACGTTTGATGGCAATGACGCATATTCAAGTGCTGGTGCAAGGTTTTGACCGTCGTGTACTATGTACCATAGGAATTGTACGAGTGCTGTTGCTTTGTCTTGTGTCATGCCGGGGATTACGTTAAGTTCTTTGTAGGCTAACAAGTAGCTGAAGCTAACTATTGGGTATGCTTCGTCATCTTGAGCGTTGAGCAGGTTAACGTTTGTCCATGCTTCGTTGCCTTTTGGCAGACCTGAAGAGGCTACTGCTTGAGCTGCCGAGGTTGTAGATTCAAGTGTTGGCATAATGTAGTGTCCTGATGGGTTCTGGACTGCAGCAACTGTCATGCCGTTTTCTAATGCGTAAGCTAATTCGACATAGCCGATTGTGTTTGCAGTAGTGTTTACGATTGATGCTACACCGGTGTTGCCGCTTGCACCGCTGCCGACTGGCCATGCGACTGATTTACCTTGACCAATGTCGGTTTGCCACGAGGTGCTTACTGCACTAAGGTATCCTGTGAAGATGAATGTTGTTCCGGAGCCGTCTGAGCGGTGGACAACGTTAATGGCTGATGCGGGCAATGTTACGCCAGAGTTCAAACTTTGTATTGCTGCATCGTTCCACATGGTGATTTTGCCTTGGAATATGTCTGCAATAACTTGCCCGGTTAGTTTAAGGCCGTTTGAAACTCCTTGAACGTTATAGGCAATTGTAACTGCACCGATGGTTTCTGGAATGTGTAATGCGTTGGGGATGTTTGCCATGTCGCTTGCGCTTAGTGGTGCATCGGAGGCTGCGAAGTCAACTGTTTTTGCTTGCAAAGCTGAGATGCCCCCGCCGCTGCCGATTGATTGGTAGTTAACGGTTATTGTTGAGTGGGCTGTTTGGTATGCAGTTATTATGTCATTGAGCAGTGGGTATGGGAATGATGCGCCTGCACCTGTTAAGGATGCTGTGATTGGGGTTACGGTTGGTGTTGGAGTTGGATTTACTGATGTTGTAGGAGTGGGTGAGGTTGAAGTTGTTGGCGTTGGAGTGTTGGATGTTGTTGGGGTTGGAGTTGAAGAAGTACTTTGTGTAGGGGTTGCTGTTGGTTGTGGTGTTGATTCAGCAGGTTGTGAAAGGTAAATGTAAGCTGCTGCGCCACCGACTATGATTACGATGGCTATTATTCCTAGAACGATTTTTTGAGTATTGTCCATAATTGTTTTCCTCTGACTGGCATTATAGAAAACAACGTAATATACGGAGCCATCATAAACTAAATATCAACATATAGACTATCTAGAAAATAACAATAAAACACAAAAAAAGTTTTAAAGATAAAAATTCATACAATAAAATAACAATTTTTAAAAACAAATTTTAGATTAAAACAAAAAATAAGGTTTTTACTGGAACGCTTCTAAATGAACAAAGTACAAGTCTGGAACGCATTCGCTTGCATCATCCACTAAATGCGCTGTTCCATCTGGACAGTACACTTTGTCGCCTCTGTTGACTTTGTTGAAGCGTTTGCTGCACATTTTTAGTTGGCTGCAGCCATCACAATCTCTTGAAAGCATATTTCTCTTGTCACCTCTACCTTCAATACGTATATTGGTTTTTTATCCTATAGAGGTATTCTTAATAAAATATATAGAATAAATAGTGAAGGCGTTTTGGCAAAAAAGTATGTTTAATCCAGAAACGTTTTTTAGACCAGCAATAAAACAACATTCAGAACAGAGTCTCCTGCTTATGCGAGAAAACAAGTTCAAAGCCAAATGCATCTTCTTAGACCTTGACGGAACAATAGTTGATTCACGCCAAGCATATCTTGAAGCGGCACAAATCGGATTTCAAGCAATAGGGCAAGAACCACCAGAAATGAAAATCGCACTTGAGATTCCCAAACGCATGGAGCAAGGCTTAGACTTTAGAGACCTAATCAGATGCGATCCAAAAGCTTTCATTCCCCACTACCTAAAAGCCTATCAATCACTCACTGAGGAGAAAACACGGCTTTTACCTGACGTTTCCCAAGCAATCCAAACACTTTCATCAAAGGCAAAACTTGCGTTAATAACAATGCGACATGTACCCAACCAAGCTATCGTAAAAGAACTAAACTGTTTTGGCATAGGCAAATATTTTGCAAGCGTCATGACAGCTCTTGACACGACTAAACCTAAACCGTCACCTGAAGCCATATTCAAATGCGTACAAAATTTTGACGTTGACATTAATGATTGTTTAATGGCTGGCGACTCAGTAAACGACATCAAAGCCGGCAAAGCTGCAGGAGTAAAAACGGTTGGTTTTCTTTCAGGCTTGTACTATCATGAAGAACTTGCCAAAGAAGACCCAGACATGATTTTACCTGACCTAACAAGGCTTCCTGAAGTGATAAGTTAGGTATTTCCAGTTCTGATATATTCCGTAAACCCGCCTAAGGCAGTTATATGGCGAAGTTCTGATAAAGTTTAATTAAAACCTCAAACTAACAGACTATCGGAGAGGGCTTAGAGCGGGAATCAGTATGAATTTCATAGAGATTATGCTAGGGGAGAAATTAAAGGATGCAGACCCAGCGTTAGACGTCATGGGTTCTGACCGCAAGGTTCTACAAGTAGCATGCCAAGACTTCACAAACTACCTCAAGTTTCACTGGAACTTGATTGGAAAAGAAGCCAGCCAATGCGAGCTTGTAGAGAAACTTGAAAAACAATTCCATGAAAACCCAGCGGAACTTGAATCATTCCTAACCATTTGGGTTGGCATGTGGCTAAAGAAATGGAAGGAACGCGTCAAACTGCTAATTGGCGACCAAAATCAAAACAAATGGAGCAAAGTTTCCAAAACCTTAAGCAGCGCTGAACCATACTGGCGAAAAATTGAACGCAAACAAGAACTAACCGAAGTAGTCGTTGGCACACTGCTCAAAAACGGAGAAATCTGCGGCACCGAAATCTTGGCAGAAAACCTGTTAAAGATGGAGCTTGGAGAGAAACGTGCACAAAGCCTTGGCGACAAAGACCGCGTTTTCACTGTTGTTAACGCTGCTTTGCGTAAAGCTCGTGAGATGTCTCAAAGCAGAGGTCCATTAATCTTCGTCAAGATTGACAAGGGCTACTATAGTCCAGAATAAACCAACCCTTTTCTTAATTTCTAATTCTTTTTGAACAAACGTTAATACTATAAGCCCCAGTTATTTTTCAGGTACAAGTAAAAAATGAGGCAGTATTCAGCAACCAAACGCATCGCCATATTCCTCGCCATAAGCATCATCAACATGGCACTCGCCAGATACGCCGCTTTAAGCATTTCAAACATACCAGGCGTTGTTACATTCTATTTCGCGGTTGTGTTTATGATTCCTTTCGCATTATGGTTTGGCACTTTAGGTGTCGCTGCTGCTTACGTTGGCTGTTTTGTTGGTTCAGGAATTCCCGCAGGTTTAACATGGCAAGTAAACCTTTTTTGGTCACTTGGAGACCTTTGGCAAGTTCTGATTCCGCTCTTAGCGTTTATGCTTCTGAAAGCAGACATTGCGTTAAAATCCAAGCGCGATTTTGGCGTTTTCTTGGTGTTTGGCGTAGTTTTGAACAATCTTGTAGGCGCACTGTGGGGAAGCGGCTTATTTGTTTTGAGTGGACAATTCGTTTACGAGGACTTTTGGGGGCTTTTTACCAATTGGTTACTTGGCAACATGCTGGTAACCGTGCTGATAACGCCTTTGCTGCTAAGATTTGTTACGCCAGTTGTTTACAAAAAAAGTAACGCTTATTTTATGAACCGCAAAAACAGAGAGGGTAATCAAGCAGTCAACTATTAAAGATAACTAACCAAGTTGTTAATTTCTGGGTTTTCCTTATTTATTTCCAAACCAGTTAGTTCCTGCACTACTGTTCTGCGGCTTATTTATCATGAAAATCACAAATGCTTTATCCAACAGTAACGCAGACCAACTTGTGCTTGCACCACCACCGTTACGTTCACATATTTCATACACTGCCAGGTTGTGCAAACCCTGTAGCAATTCTGGCAAAACCGATTCTCCACTAATTATGTAATAGGATGCCGTCTGCGATACCACTTTTTCTGTTGTACCGTTTGCATATTCCTGGTTACCTCAACAGGGACAAAAGGTAAAGAGAGGGGTTTTCGCCCCATGTCTAGACTGCAGGTTACTTGAGCATGCTGATTTTACAATGACAAAAAGAAGGCAACTAAAAGGATAAGTACAGTTAAAGCATCAGGTTTTTTCACCAGGGCACCAAGCAACAGGTGTTTTCTGCAGCTTTTAGCTCTATTTAGGGAACGGAATATTCCAGAGTTGGAACGGCAAAATACTGGTTTTCAACATGCTAATGACTTGTTTTTCAGCCAATAGGACCTACCCCCCCTTAGGATTTTATAGACCCTCTATAGGTTCTTGCATATAACCTCTATCAGGAGCCTAATAGTACCCAAATAGGTTGACAGAAAAAGGGTTAGGGATTTTTGGGGGAGGATTTTTGGGTTTTAAATAGGTAAACCCAAAGCATTAACCCTATTGTGGTGGCGGCAATCATTGGTACAGCGGCTTCAATCAGAACCGACACTGCCGTATCCCAAGGCAAAAACAACGGAAGAAGCGCCATTGCAAAGGATTCTAAACCCAAACCAAGCAAACCAGCCTTTAACAGTATGCTTTTGCCTGAAATTTTCGTTGAAACTAAACCGCTGATCATACCTAGCAGGATTGTTGAAATGGTGCAGCACAAAGCCGAGATTCCACCGAGCGTGAAGCGATGCAACCCGCCAATTAGTCCAGCGATTAAGCCGGAAACGGGTCCACCAGCAACACCTGCAATCACAACTGCAAGTTCCCGAACGTTAATTGTTATTCCGTCTGGAAGTTTAACGCCGGTTAAAGTTGCAAATATGGCTAGCAAACCAAAAAGTAAGCCTACAGCCACCCTAAAAAGCGTCAAGTTTTTTGCTTGAAGTTTAAAGGGTTTAAGGTTGAAACAAACTAAAGATACTACGATCATTAATGATGCAGTACTTAATAGTGCTAAAGTATTTGTTAGGTACGATATGTCAATCATTTTGTTTTTTCTCCATTTTTATTGATTTTTAAATAGTTACCGTTTTTGGGCGTTAAACAGGTACACCCATAAAACCATCCCGATTACGGTAGCAGAAATCATTGGAACTGCAATCTGAGACAAAATCCCAACTGCTACATCCAACGGTTGAACCAGCACCAGAATAAGCCCCATAGCTGCGGACTCTAAAACTAAACCAAGCAAGGCAGCCTTAAGCAAGCAGGCTTTTCCTGAAATTCTCGTCCAAACCAGCCCGCTGATTAAGCCTATTGCTATAGTGGAGATGGTACAAGGCAATGCTGTGGCGCCGCCTACAGTGAAACGGTGCAAACCGCCGATGACGCCGGCTATCAAACCTGAAACAGGACCACCTGCCACACCGGCAATCATCACAGCGAGTTCTCTAACGTTGATTATTGTTCCGTCGGAGAGTTTGGTGCCCATTAAAGTGGCAAACACTGCAAGCAATCCAAGCAGTAAACCGATAGCGACTTTGGAAATCCCAGATTTGGCAGGGTTTTTGAAGGGTTTGGCACGTAGACAAATTAGGGTTACTATGATGATTAGGGATGCTGTGCTTAGGAGGGCAACTGTGCTTGTTAAAGCTGAAAGGTCAACCATAGTTTTGGCGGCTCCATCAGTTTAAGGCATGAACTATTACTAGTCGCCATTGTGTGTTGTAGAGGCCAATTGTTGTCCAGTACGCTTCTTTATTGACTATTTTGCCTGAAGAGTCAGATAGGTCTTTGTCGTAGTAACTGTATGTTCCGTAGCCTGCGTGTTGTTCTGCGACTTGGTGGGTGAAGGCTTGGACTTCTGGGTAATCTGTGTAGATTGGGTCGGTTAGCAGGTTTTTGTCTTGCTGCGCTGGGTCTGGGTCATAAATGAGGGTTCCGTTTAGCTGCATTGACCACATTGAATAAAGCCCGTCTGCAATGGCTGGAGTAACGTATTTTTCAATTAAGGCTCTTGGTTGAATTACAAGGCTTAAACTGCCGATAAACTGGTTGTCCGCATCAAAAATCGGGCCAACCATGACCACGCCTGGAAAGCCTTCAACCAATGGTATCATGTCACTCATTCCTGCCCGCATTGTCTGGTGCATGTAGAGGTTCTGTTCTTGGCTGCTGATGTCTTCGCCCTCGATGCTTGCGTAACTTGAAGGTTCAACAGCCAACAAAATGTCATGTGCATCTGCGGTTGCAGCGTTAACAATCAAAGAGTTGTTTGCTACTGCATTTGAGAGGATTTCTCTTGCTTGGGTGCCAGTTAAACCTGTAGATGAAAGCTGTATGCATGCATCAAGTAGTACTTCGTCAAGAGTTTGCAGTTCACCTTTTATTTGGGATTGGACTTGGGCAAGCCTGTTTTTCATTTCAAACTGAGTGGTTACTTCGTCTTTTTGCTTGCTTAAATCAAGGTTTAACGTGTACTGGTAAATGTTTACTGCAAATGTTATGATTAGGGCAGCTGCCAAGATTATTACTAAGAGTTTTACTGTTTTCATTTTAGTCACCAAGATAATCGTTTATAGTGTAAACCGCTTGTACGATTACAGTTGAGTTTTGTTTTAGAACAAATTCGCTTAAACCCACATGCGAAGCCGTGTCAGCCCAATCGTAGGTGTAGCCGAGACGCGTCCATGGATACCGTTCAGGATAATACGAGTAAACAATGTTACCGTTAAACCAGTCCTTATACTCGGAGGTTGCGGAAGAAGGGAAATCAAGTTGTACGGTGGTGTCGGTGATTTCACTGTCAGGCGTTGGCCTAAACAGCGATTGAGGCGAAACCCACATTTCAACAAAATAAGTGCTGCTGCTGTTTGGCGGCAAACCTAAAAGTTGCAGGGTTCTAAGGGTCAAATTAGCATCCGAACCCACGTTACTTTGGAAGAATGTTTGGATTTCAGGCACAACGGTAACCCATGTTTCACCCCAAGAAGTTGTAACCTCTTCGCCTACGGGGTAACTGGATGCGTACTTGGTCAAAGTAACCACAAGCACGCTTTTGTTGCCAGCCTCACCAGACCAAACCAAATCAGAGTTTGACTCTACAATTGGGGTGAGATTGTTGCTAATTTCAGCGGGTTTTGCAATCATTGCGTCTTCGATGGCGTTTTGGTACATTTGGTGAAGCGTTAATTTAGGCGAAAATGAAGGTTCAAGCAACCCGTAAGCCTGATAGACGCCAGCACAAAAGATTATGCCTAAAACAAAAACGGCTGCTAACATTAGGCGGGTGGAGATTTTGGGTTTACTCGTAAAGCATCAACACTTATGGAGTATTAATGTTCACTATTTAAAAATTAGAGCTTCACAAATCAGGTTTACAACTAAACATTACGCAATAAATCTGGCAAGTTTCCCTCCCGCAACACAAAATCCTTGCACGTCAGCAATTAAGCATGTTGTTTTTAGATTTTCTAATTTTATGTGTGAAGCATCTTTTTCTTAAGCTTAAGGATTATTGGCGGAACAAAGGGGTTAACAAGTCGCCGCCAACCATACGAAATGTCTGCAGGCATTTTATCCCAAGTGTTTTTCCAATTTTTTTCGTTTCGTAAAAATTCATCAAAGTTACGAATAACACCACCCTTAACACCAACCCCTACAATCGAATGAGGAAAAACGTCTTCACCCACATAATCAACAAAACTTGAAGAAAAAGCATTAAGCAAGCTTTTGAATGCCTCAGGTGTAAAACGCCAATAATCAGATGGATAATCATGTATTGGAAAGTTCATTAAAGAACTCATTATAAGGGTTCCATTTGGTTTTAATACGCGATGAATCTCTTCAATTGCTTTAAAAGGAAACTCGATGTGCTCTAGCGTTTCCATCAGAATAACAGTGCCAACTGAGGAAGAGGGCAAAGTTATATTATGAATATTCATCAGCACATCAACACCAGGTCCATGTCGCATATCTGCGCCAACATATTTTTTGCCAGCAAAAAATGGTCTAAGATCTGCAAGTACTTCTTGACCTGGCACTTTAAAGGAACCAAATTCGTAAATCGGTTCGTCTAAGGTTAAAGTTTCTGCACAAAGTTTTACGAACTGCCTAATTACTTCACGCATATGTTTTTTCTCCTATTACTGTGATTTCAAAACAAAATAGTAGAAAATGTAAAACTGAAGACAAAATCAAATAACACCAACTGAATCCTAAAACATTAACACAGACAAAGATGCCCATCTTTTAACAAATAATCCTTGACTGTAGGCAATTTATCATACAAGTCAGTTGAAGTCATCAACACAGCCACCTTACGAGTCACACTTATTTTGCTAAGCAAATCAATCAATAACGCTGAATTTTCATCATCCAAACTTGAGGTAGGCTCATCCGCCAACAAAACAGCGGGTTCATTAACCAACGCACGAATAACCGCAACACGCTGCTTCTCGCCGCCACTCAAACTTTCAGGAAAACGTTCAGCCAAAAACCCTAAACCAAAATACTGCAGAAGCTCAAGCCCTCGCTCTTGCCTGTCCCGCTTTTTTAGACCAGTTAAAGCCATTGGCAATTCAATATTCTCTAGAACAGTCAAAGAAGGCAACAGATTGAAAAACTGAAAAACCAGACCTAAATGATTGAGCCGCAAATCAGTCTTCTCAGCATCTTTAAGGGATTCAACATTTTTTCCAAACAACCTTACAGAACCCGATGTTGGAGTAGTTAGAAGTCCAATGATTTTGAAAAGATTTGTTTTGCCCACACCAGATTTGCCGCGAATGGAAATGAACTCTCCCGCCTGCACCTGCAAGTTTACGCCTTTAAGAACACTTGTAGAACCAAAACTCTTTGAAACTTCAACTAATTCAATAATATTTTCATGAACCATACAAGTTCACCATGTTATTTGAGTACACATGATTAAGACTGGAAAGTTTTGTCTCGTAGCTGTCGGGAAGCGGTAAGGCGGTGCCACCGTAAATTACGTATCCGTTAGTGGACATTTCAGGATAAACAATCAGTAAATCTGGTGGAGAACCATCTTGACCCAGAAAAGACAGACCTGTAGAAGAATCCACAGTCACATTATAGTAATCGCCAAGGAAATACGCCATTTTTATGTCACCAGCAACTGGCTGATTGCCAATGTGAAGTGAAATCCAGCGGCAAGCGGCATCTTCAGGTAATCGGTAAAGCCAAAAGTAGCCCATGTAGGGTTCCTGAAGGGAAACTGAAGCGTAAACGCTGTAACAGTTGACACATGAAACAGCTAACAGGGTTGTGACAAGACCGACCGCCACAATTTTCTTTTTAGGTGTATCCTTAAAAAAAGCGTGAATTTGACCAAAAGCTAACCCGAAAAGAATACACAAAGGAAGAACCAAAAAATTCAGCAACCTGACAACCAACGTTAAACCAAACGGTGACCCCCCGAAAACAGCGTAACACTCAAGACCAAACAGAGGAACCATCCAAAAAGCGGGAAACAGAAGCCAACGTTTGCGTTCACTCAAATTGTTGGAGATAAAGAATAAAGAAGGAAACAGTACAAAATAGGGGCTAAGGTAAAACAGGTAATGAAAAGGCAAAACAGGCGCGCCCCCAACAATCGAGCGTTGAGTAACAAAAGCTGCACATAGAAAAACCAAAACCAAAGTTAGAATAGAGAAGACCAACCGTTTCCTAAACGTTAAGTATTGCATATTCAAAGCACTAGGTTTAAAAACAAAAAACAGGACCAAAGAAAAAACAAGAACCTGATAAGCACCAATATTTATGAAATCACTAACCAAAAAAGCATAGGACAAGCCTGCATGAGCATACAAACCAAAATAGGCCATTAAGAGAGCTGCAAAAAACAAAAGCAGAAAAACCCCAGACCGCAAAGAAAAAGTTGAACCATCTTTTCTACTAAAGCAGAAACCAATCAGCAGACTTCCCAATACTGCAAGAGCAATAAAGGCGGACAAATGATGCGTCAAAACCAAAGCCACAGAAAACAAACCAAAAAGTAAGTTTCGCCCCATCGAAGGCTGCATCAAAAAAACCAAAAGCAACGCCGCAAAAAAGGGGTTGGCAAAGGTTTCCTTAGTAACGCCAGACGTAAACAGAACGTATGGGTAAGCGGTTGCAATCAACACTGAAGAAATCAAAGCCACTTTTAGGTTTCCGCTGATTTTGCGTACCAAAACAAAAAACAAGGGTACCGTTAGAGCGCTGGCAAAAGGAACACCATAAGCCAACACGTCGACAGGAGAAACACCAGTAACCTCAGACACGACTGCACCGAAAAGGCTGCTTGCAGGCCAAAAACTGTTGTAACCATCAAACACTGAACTGCTCAAAGATACAGGCGTATACTGTATAAGCAACTCGCTATTACGGATGATGCTCCAACCGTCAGTAGAAAACGGCAACCCACTAATTAACGCAGGATAGAATCTGATTAAGCAGGCAAACGCGAAAATCAAAACAAGCAAGTAAACGTGTCGTCTCATTCAAACTCGCTACGCAAAACACTCATAGAAACAAGCAAAAAAACCAAGCCAAAATTCATAACTAAAATCAAAGGGTCAAAACTCAAACTCAACCCATGAGAAAGAACCCTCAATAACCCATAATTGTTAAACCAACCCAGCAAAACATAAACCAGCAAAGTGCCTAAACCGCAAGCTATCAAAGAAACAGGCAAAAGTTTTAGCAAAACGTCAAGTTTAAGGAGTGTTTTTGAAGCACCCACGAACCGCAATGTTTCAACAGTATTTTTGTGTTGACGAATCAAGGTTTGCGTAGCCACAACAACGGTTAAACTGCAAAGCAAGAAAACCAACGTAGATAATATTGCAAGTGCTTCTTTTGTTACGCCGTAACGGTCAAGGTAGCTTTTCATTAAGTTCTGAGTGCCAGTAACACTTAGTTGCCCAACGTTGAAGGCAATTGGTGCCCAAGAGATAATGTTTTGATAGTTCATGTGTTGGCTGGAAGAGTTAGAATTGGTATCGCGAGTTGTTTGGGGGTGCACGAATTTAACCAGTTCTTGATACACCCCTGCCGTTGAAACTATGTCAGGATTTGTTTTAGCCCTAATCAAAGTAACATGATTATAATCAGCAAAACGCAACCATTGGCCAACATTCAGCAAGACCAAAACTTCATCGTCCATACTGGAACCTGAAACGTAAACTCCACCAATTTTAAGCTGCAAGTATCTATCAGCCAACGTAGAGAAAACAAGAACTTCATCGCCAACCCGCAAATTCAATCGGTCAGCAAAACGTTTACCAACCAAAGCCGAACCAAAATCGGACTGATTCAAGATTTTTCCGTCAAAAAATTCGGCAGGATTAATCTGAAAAAATATTTCAGGCAACACTCCACGAACAAAAACTGACTGGTTATTGATGATACAAGGAGTTATGGTTTCAGGGCTACTTACCAAAACACCTTCGATTTGACTCAATGATTCTGATAGGTAAGCGGGAATTGAACCTGTAAAGGGCGTTCTGCTCTGACGGTCATAAACCGCCACAACGTCAACTCCTTCACCCAGATAAGCATTAAAACTTTTATAAAACCCCAAAAAACTTGTGGCAGTCATTAAAAAAAGAGTTGAAACCAGAGACAAAATCAAAACTAAAACAAGCATGTATCTGAAACGCAGGTAACTGAACCGGAAAAGTTTACTCATACATGCTGTACACTCTTGCAAGCTGGGTAAAGGCAACCTACCGCTGAAAACACAACCGTGAAAAACAGGATTTGCCCCACCTGCAAGGGTTCAAGAAAAGTGTTCAATTGAACGCTTTGCCAAAACCATCGTAACCCAGCAGAAGCAACTTGCGTTCCAACCAAACCAACTGTCAAACCCAAAACAGAACCAACGAGAGAGATAAGCACAGAAAAGCTGAAAACCCAGAAAAACACTTTGCCTCTTCTAGCGCCGATAGCTCTAAGCATGCCTAACTCGTAATCTGACTCAATAACTAACCGTGTAGAAACCACATACGACGCAGCGGCAACCACCAAATAAACCGTCAAAGACCATACAGACAAAAAATTCAGTGTCTCCCCAACAGACTGCTGCATAAACTGGCTAGTTTGCTGAACCTTAACCACCGCTACGTTAGAAGGCAAAGCAGCAGATAAATTGTTCAGGGCGTTCTGTCGGTTAACGTCGCCCTTAAAGGTAAACTCGATAAAAGACAAGTCATCGTTACCAACCAACGTGTTTGCCGTTTCAAGAGGAACAACCAATTCGCCATCTAACTGCGTTAAGGTTCGTACAATGCCAACTACTTGGAGGTTCAGTTTAACGCTGCCAACACTAACATTGATGTAATCTTGCAGGTCAACAGAGCATGCAGCCGCAAGCAACAAACCCAAATTAACTTCAAATGAAGCCTTAGCAACAGTTCCATTCATGGTTGCACCTTGGACTTTCAAGTAAGCGCCCACATCGTCAACGCCCCGAATAGAAACGTTAAACACTCCTGAACCAGTTTTGATTGAACCAGGCAGGATTTTTTGAGAAAAACACGATTTCACAGTTGTAATGTTTAAGACATCAACTGTTTGAGGGTTTAGGGTACTGTCAGATAGAGACGCACTATTTTTGTTTAGCAGCAAGTATTTGTTGCCTACACTTGCAAGTTGCCCTACAGAGGTTGTTTGTGAATTTATAAAGTTGACAATCGCAGTCATCGAAGAGATAATTGCTATAAGAAAAGCTAAGGCAAGAATCGCTGTGAAGGCGCATTTTTTACGGAAAAACAGCCTGTAACAAAGGGCAGACATTTTGGGCAGCTTATGAATGGTTATTTGGAATATTCGTTGTCAGGATTTCTACCAAATGGAAATGTAGTATAGCAACAGACACAGTAAATTGGTAACCCGCTGCGTAAGCCAATTCTTTGAACCCATAGAAACAAAACAGTTTTCCTAACCGCCACAAAAGAACAGCAGCCCTCTTAGTAGGTTTCTCTGGTGAGTTTTGATGCAATTTGAAGACCTGAGCGTTTATCAGCAAGCGCCTGCAAAAATTTAGGACAAGTTGACCGTGTAAGGTTATCGTTACATGCTTTTTGAAATAAAAGTGTTAACCAAAAAGGTGTTGGAAAACTATAAGGCATGTTTAATTGCTGATGCTGTATCTTAGCGTTTAAATTTAAAATCAAATCTAAAGCTTTTTCACAGTTGAGTTCTTTTGCTAACTGTCGACTTTTAGGAGTTATCCAGTTTTTGATTGTAAAATAATCGTTTAAAGTGTACAATTTTTCTTTGTAAACTGCATGTGCTGCTACAACCAATGCTTCGGCATATGACGTAAGCGCAGGAATGTTCAATCCGTTAAACTCTACAGACCTAACATGCTTCAAAAGAAGTGCGCCATCCAAATAGACAACTCCACCAATAGTTGGGTGAACATAAACATCTACAATTACAGCATCCTTAACCAGAGTAACACAATACGGTTCCTCCACAACAACACGATACCCCCCAGATTCAAGCTTTTTAACAACCCCATAGGAGTCTTCCAAACTAACCAACAAATCAATGTCAGCAGGCACATACATAACAGGCTTAACAAACTTGAAAAAAGCGTAATTAAAATCAGCCAGATAACCTGAAAGAACACCAGCAGCCTGAACAGTTAGATTAAAACGCTTTTCTTGTTCAACCCTAAGAGACCCACCTATTTTGAGGTTCGTTAAAAATTGAAGAAGAATTTTATTTTTAACTGCCAACTTTTGTAAATTATCAACAACTAAAGCATCAGGAACAAACTGTTTTTCTAAAACATCCATAAGCTGGCTTGTTGACAAGTACTAATCAAATTCCAGAATTTGTAAGAGACGTCAACAATTTAGGAAGGAAACAAGAGAGCATAGCCATTTTATCCCTTTAATGGATTTAAAGTTGAATTTTTGATGCCTGACTTGTTGACATGACGCGTTAGAGCTACGGAAAGCAGTACATAAGAAACATGTGTAGCTTTGGAACCGTGTTTTAAGTAGCATTTAAACAGGTATAAGTACCATTTCAAAACTGAGATGTTAATTCGGGGTTCTTGCGAGGTTTTAGCTATGTTCGTATTTATTTTAACCCATTTTTTGAGTCTAAAACCAAGTTTTAATCCGTCCAAAAATCCGCGAATTACCAGGGGGTTATGTAATGCATAAGCAACTGAACCATACAAAACTACTCGCGTTAATATTTTAAGGAAATAAAAATTGTCATAAGCTATTATCAATGCAGCATCATTTCTCCACGGAAAATATGTTAAGATATCACTAGATTTCTTTGCAGTAGCTGAACGGTAATGCCTACCAGCCTTGATGGGTAAATAAACAACCTTTACACCATTCCGCCAAAGCCTTACGCCTAACTCCATATCTTCGTGATACATGTAGAGATCGGGGAAAAATAATCCGCCAAACCTAAGCTGATTAATATTGTACACAGAATAGGCACCGTCAATGTAAGTCACAAAAGATTCTTTGGTATACCGAATATCTAAACCGTATCCATAAGGGTAAAAATACCAAGAGTTTGTTAAAAAAAGACCAGCACTGTCAATTTTTAGTCCATCCCAACACAAAATACAACCCTGAACACCACCAACTGTGCTGTTTTCTTGGAGGTAATTTACAAGTTTTTTAAGAGAATCAGGTTCAGGCACAAGATCATTGTTAATCAATGCAACATATTTTGAATTCGGGCTTCTCTCTGCAAAGGCTATATTATTAGCTATTGCAAAGCCGTAATTTTTGGATAACTCCAAAAACTTTACCATTATTTCTTTGGGGGCTAATTCATTAACTAAATCTTTGATATATTGGAAACTTCCTTTGTTGGAACCATTGTCAACTATTATAACTTCTAAAGGGCGATAAGTCAAGTTGATTATGCCTGTTATGGACGCAGCAACTATATCACGAATTGCTCCAGAGTTATAATTGACTGTTATTACTGTTGCAAGAGGAAAATTTTCAGTTTTAATGTTTAAAACCCGACTCATTTAAAATCACGTTGATAATGGTTGAAGGCTTGTTTGAAGCAGTATCTAGTCGGACAACGTCAATGTTTAAGAGTTGCTCAAACAAATGCTCAGCTTTCCGCAGGCATTCAGAATACGCAAAATAATTCTCGTATGTAAATGGTGGTTGTAACTGCGGAGGATAACCTCTTGATTGCCATCGTTTAGCAAGTACAGAGTTATTGGCGTCAAGGAAGAAAACACCAAGAGAAGTCTCAGACGAAATTTTCTTGGTTAATCGCAAGATGTTTAAGGTGAATGCCCAGAATACCTTGCTGTCTGAGCCATTGTAAAAAGTGGCAATATAGCTACCAATAGTGTTTATTGTTCCTTCATTTAGTATAATTATTTGCCGTTTTAACCGGATTGGAATTATGATTTTTGTTAAAAAAATAAGATTTACACTAAAAAACTCTAACACCTGCAGTATCTTAAGAAATTTATTAAGAATGCTCTTGCTAACCAAAGTGATTGGATGAATATGTCCTTTTACTAATTCATGAAAATCAGGCTTACCGTAAGTCAGAAATGCCAGAACATAAACAAAAACGTAAACTATATCATGAAACCCAGTTAAGTTGACGATTTTAACTTTGAAACCCATTTCTTTTAAAGCTCTATCAAGGCTAACTATTACTGTGGACTTTCCTGAACCTGGCACTCCAGAAATCATTAACACATTCTTATCACTTGAAACACAAGGAACACCCATAACTAGCCCCTTAAATCGCCCTAACTTTTTTGCCATTATGAACTGGCTGGTCCAAACAGGCATTCAGAACTAAATGTGAAGACCCATCATTCTTTTTGAGCTTCTAAAATTAACGTAGATTCCGTTCGGGTTTCAAGACCGCAAAGCTCTTTTTGACGACTTTTTTTCCATTCACACCGCTCAACTGTTTTGAAGCCGACTCTAAGCAGAAGATCTCGAAAATCTTCTTCATTGTATATGTATTTGTGACGTCCGGGGTCAGAAACTGGAGTGTAAATCATGTCTCCGTAAAAAATCCAATTGAGCATTGTTCCTCTACTTTTTGATTTAATGAATTTGTATTCTGGCTGAGATAACCATTCTTGATTTCTCCAGTCTTTCATGTTGTATTTTTGGATGAAATAATCAAGTTCGGGCATGGCAGTTCGTATTACACCGCCTTTTTTTAGGCATCTTTTAAATTCTTTTAGAACTTTTTCGGCTTGGATAATTGTAACATGTTCTAAAAAGTGTTCACTATAAATGAAACTAACGCTATTATCATCAAAAGGCAACCCCTTTGTAACGTCTAACAAAAGGTCTGCATTCAACATCAGGTTATCGATGTTTATCCACCCAGCATATTTTATTGATCCACAACCAATGTTTAATTTCAAAGGCATTCGCCGTTTTTTGTACAATGCCGCACGGTAATTTCTTAGAGGATACAGTAAAAGCATCTTTACACAAATGTAATTAACTGAACGTAAAAGCAACTTAATCGAAGAAGCCCTATTTTTATGCAACAACTCATGAGTAAATTTTATTACACACATATTGAAGGTCAACAAGCATCAGGATGAAGGATCAAATTTTGATCCAGTAAAGTAAGCATTATCTTAGCAGATTCAGTCACAGTCTTATTAGACGTATCAAGCCTAAACGCGCCAACAGATTTGGCTAAACTGTCGTAAATGGTGAGTTGCTTTTGAATAAAAACCCACGAGTCAGACCGTCTTTGCCTTAGAACAGCAAAATCCGCCGTAACATAAACATTAACCGTTGTTTTTAACACTAAAGCAATAAGAAACTTGGCTTCCAAACTTTTAAGATAATTTGAATCGTTAGTTTCAATTGACACCCAAGTAATAAAATCAAGCAAATACCTTTCAGCAACAACGGCTTTACCGACCATGCTTGGAAAAAAGAATTTAACTAATAAAACAGGTAAAACCGAAAAAAACTCAAGAAGCTGCCAAAAACGCCTTAAAGATTTAGGAATAGAAATATTATAGTACAAATTATCTGGACCTTTGAAAACATTGAATTTTGATAAGAACCTTGCAATAACTGAAGCAACCGTGTGGGTACCTCTCATCCAAGAAAGCCTCACTTTAAAACCCTGACTGTCAAGACTTTTAATTAACACTTGAGCGATAGAACTCTTGCCAGAACCATCAGGCCCAAAAAAGCAAAGTATCAAAAAAGTATCACACTTGAGAAAAAAGCGCAAAATATAATATTTTAAAAGCATTTTTCTGAAAGCTACCGTCTATTATTTTAGTAACACCTATAACCATAGTTAACTAGCACTTTTCAGGGCAAATTTGATTAATTCATAGCGTTATTTAAAAACGTGAATTCAAAACGTTTTCAAAAAGTTGTTTATATCGCCTTAGGATTGGCGTAGTATCGAAGTCTTTTGCTCGTTTTCGACCATTTTCTGCAAGTCTTTCTGCAAAAACATTATCACTTAAAATTAGACGTATAGCTTTGGCTATTTCTATTTCGTTTGCAGGAGGAACAAGTAAACCGTTAACTTTGTCTTGAATTATCTCGCTAGTTCCTCCAGAACAGGCAGTAGCAACCACAGGCACACCACAAATCATGGCTTCAACTAATACAAGTCCAAAACCTTCATGTAAAGAAGGAAGAACAAAAACTTTTGAGTTAGCAACAAATTTAGTTGGATTATTTACGTAGCCCAAGAATGTAACATCATTGCTAATCCCAAGTTGTTGCACTAAATTATAAAGTGATCCACGCAGTGGTCCATCACCTATAACCACTAACTTACAGTTATAGGAACGCCTAATAATTCTAAAAGCACCAAAAAGGTACTGGTGACCTTTTTCAGGTGACAAACGTCCAACCGTTACTACTACGGGCAAATTTTCTTTAAAAGGAGAAACTGGAGCAGGTTCTCGAGACATGTGTAAAGTTTCAGTGAAATCAACCGGATTATAGATAACAACAATTCTATTTGGAGGTAACCCATATTTTTTAACCAAATCAGCCTTTAAACCATCAGAAACAACCACGATGGCAGATACGAACCGGTAAAGAATCCTAACAAAAACCGATTTCACACCAGAAACTAAAACGTGTTCAAGCTTAAGCTGACCACTTAATAATCCATGTTCACTTACTATAACTCTTGAACGGTAAAAAATAGCTGCTAAAGTGACTAAAAGGTTACAATGAGTCAAAAAGCTCAAAATTATTTCAGGTTTTTCTTGTTGGATAATTCTTGCTAAACCTATGAAGATTTGGGGGATTTGAAAAAAAGTTCGACCCTTGATATTTAGACTAATTAAAGGAAAGTGTGACATTAAAGTCTCGTCAGGTGTCCTAAAATTAACCATTATAGGCTGAAAAGGGGAATTAACTAAATGTTGAGCCAAAAAAACAGCTACTTTCTCAGCGCCACCGCCGCGTATGGAAGGAACAATCAGCAAGAGTTTTTTACTTCTACTATGGCTCATTTGACGCAGTCGCTAACTGAAGCGGTTACCGCTTGAGCTTTGAGTATAGCATCTTTTTTTGGTAGGGACAAGCAAATATGCCTGCCACTTTGTATGACTTATCATGTAAGAATGCAACTACTTCTTTCAAGTTTACTACGTACTCGTGAACTTCAATAATTATACGGTCAACATTGCCTCGGTCAAGAGCTTCTGCAGCACCAGCTAAAACATTTAATTCAGCACCTTCCACATCAATTTTCAAAAGATCAATATTCTTTACTTGATATTTCGCAATTATGGAATCTAAAGTAGAAGTTTTAACCTTAAGTTGCTTGTAGTTTTGTCCTCTAGCGGCCTTTACGTGCTTCTCAGATATACTTGTAACCGATGGAAATGCCTTACAAGAATAAAACCACGAATAACCCTCAGAATTCAATAATGCAACATTTATTGGGATTATATTTTTTAATTTGCTAATTAGTACGTTATTCAAAAGTACAACATAACTTAAAGGCAAAGGCTCAATTGCATAAACTTTGCCTTTCTCGCCAACCATTGAACCACATTTTAATGCGTAAACACCAGTACTAGCACCTGCATCAACAACTACATCACTTTTAGATGGCTTAAAATCATTGAGAAGTTCGTATTCCTTGTCTACGTACACATCATCTATGGAACCAAGAAAACTCGCGAAATTATTAGGGGGAATAGCAACTTTTACCCCGTCAGGAAGATAACCAATGTGTGAATCAGAGATTTTCATAGCTCCGTAATAATCAAAAGAACTCAAGATATTGTAAGGAAAGCAGCCGGCATTCAACAATTTTATGCTTCTAATAAAAGCTTTTTTTAAATTTCGTTTCATAACTAAAAAGGTTACTTGAGTTTTGCATACAACATTGTTTTACGGTCGGGAAGAACAAATAAACCTTTTACACTATAGGATTTGTCTTCCAGAAAAATGCATACATCGCTCAAATTAACGATTGATTGATGTACCTCGATTACCAATCGATCAACAATGCCCCTATCAAGAGCAGTTAGAGCACCATTTAAAACATTCAGTTCAGCACCTTCTACATCGATCTTTAATAAATCAATTCGGGGCACATTGAATTTGTTTATCAAAGCATCTAACGTGATCGAGTTTACTGTGAATTGACTACTAGCATGCCCGCCTCCTGCTTCAATATGCCTTTCAGAGATACTATTAACTGATGCAAAACCATTGCAAGAATACAGATGGGAAACGCCATTGAAACTCATCAAAGCAGCATTTACAGGCGTTACATTCTGAAGATTATTTATTTTTATGTTGTTTGAAAGAATATTATAACTCTGTGGCGAGGGTTCAATTGCATAAACCATGCCTTTTCTACGTAAAAATGACGCGTATTTTAAAGTGCACACGCCAATGTACGCACCGACGTCAAAAACGATTCCTCCAATTGGCGGCCTATAACCATCTAAAAGTTCGTACTCTCTGTTGACATATACATCATTGATTGAGCATAAAAGACTTGAAAGATAGCTTTTAGGAACTCTGATTTTGAAACCATTTGGCAGATGTAGAACGGGATATTCATGAATCTTAACAGAGCCATAGTAATCTAAAGAACTTAGCAGGTTATAAGGAAAAATGCCCTCTTTGAAAAATTTTTTGCTTCTGTTAAACGCTGTTCTAAAATTTCTTTGCTTCAACAGTTTTCCCGAATTGAGGTGAAATGTGATAAAAACCAAACAGTGTTCAATAATATTACGTGAAAAGGAACAAGTACACAAGCGACATCCCTGAATGTTCGGGCTGTCAACAAAGTCAATTTAATATACAATGAAAATCGAAACAGGCATTCTTTAATCAAGATTTTAGTCCGCTTTTCTGGTTCTGTATGCCCATACCAAGCAATATGTCTTAGAAGACACGAATAAGACTTGGGCATAAGATGGTATACAAATGCTTTTCCATTAACTAGTACAGCATAATTTTTGAGCTTCAACCTGCTAACTATGTCGTTGTCTTCGCCAGCACCCTTGATGGTGATGTCAAAACCGTTAACCGCCTTTAAAGCACGTACAGGAGTTATAGCACCTTGCATTGTTATGTAAGGGGTTCGCTTCGTTTTAACAGCACTTACCATTGGCATTAACCATACATACTCTTGAAGCCTTTCTATGAAACTCCTACCCCGAGATAATACTAAAGGAACAACTATACCTGCTAACGGTTTTTCTTCAACAAAAGCCATTTGAAGCTTACACAGATTAGGAGTAATTACAGTATCGCTATCAACCCAACAAATATAATCAAAGGAAGAATTTTCAACTACCAACTGTCTAGCAAAACCCAGACCTCGCCTTTTATCGCTTAATATTTTGAACCTTATACGTTTTTGTTCGGCTATCATTGCATACTTTCTTAGAATACCAACAGTACCATCGGTTGATTCACCATCTACAACTATTATCTCCAGTTTGTGTTTCTCATAATCACAATTGATTATGCTTGCTAAACAGTCGTCTATAGTTGCTTTGGCATTTCTAACAACTATACCTATAGTTACAGGTTGATAACTAGCAGGCTTTTTCATTTTTTATCTAACAGTTGTGCGAAAGAGACTGAAAAATAATGATTGATGAAAATACCATCGTAAACAATTTAGGTTGCTTCTTCGAAAATAACAAATCTTCCACTATCATAATACTGATTGGTCACATCACTGATGTTCTGCACAAGTTCAGATCCCCATCTGGGAGGCCAAATATAAACTACTTCCGAAACCAATGACTTATTTTCGGCGACACTATTTATTGTCTGTCTTAAACGTTCAGCACCACCCGTTCCTATGTAGAAAAAAGAAGGTTTGCCATTGAGCACCGTCAAATAACCAAAAGACGATTGTAATTCAGATGGAGCTAAGAGACTCTTGTTTTGTGGAAGAATATCAATTAACAGCAGAGCTTCTGCATAATCGTATTCATTGGTTGCAATATCTTGTGCACCAGTTTTCGCGTATGTGACTCGAGAAATCATTGGGTCAGTTAATGCTACTCCTGTTGAAACCACAATTAATGCAATTAAAAGGTAAGATTTAGTCTTGGAAGATGATAACACTTTCCAGGCTAAGAATGCAGCAACAGGAGCTAATAAAGCAAAAGCGGGATACGTAGCACCTCTAAAGCTTCCATACACAGCGTGAGTTACACCAAAAAGCCAACCGGTTAATATGAAAAAAATTCCAGAAATATACAAAAAAAGGAGCAATGGCTTTTCAGAGCATTTTCTTTTTAAAAGAGCATACGTGATAAAAGCTGTCGACATTGCAGGAACAATAACCCAAGCATATGAATTATACCAATTTACTGACGTCTCATAAACTGGTATGAATTCTAAAGTTGGTGTTTCACCAAACATTGTAAAAATAAAGTGCTGCAAGGGAGACAATGAAGTGTTTAAGTAACCTTCGGTGTACATGGCTCTGGTTGCTGAAATTACTATAAACAGTAATAATGTTGTAAGCAGAAAACCATTTTTTGAAAAAAAAACCCAAGTTTTCTTATGTCCTATGTAACCAGCCAAATAACTTGTCAGTATGATACTTGTCAATAGAATTGTACCAATAAATGCCGAAGGATGATAAAAAATGGCTGCTGCATAACTTAAGATTATTACTAAGCAGTATTTGGATTGTTTGGTCTCAAGGACTTTTAACAAGGCAGATATAGAAATCAGCATCAGGAGAATTCCCGTCCATTTTGGCATGTGAAGTGTTAAGTTAGCAGGAGGTGTTAAGCAAAATAAGAGAACTGCAAAAACACCAACAGCAGGATTTTTAGTTATTTGATAAGTTAAGCAGTAAAGAACAAGGTCGAAAGCAAAAATTAAGCATACTGAAAGTATTGAACCAGTTAACGGGCTAATGTATGAAATGTTGGTTATTGTAGAAAACATAACGTCTAAACCTAAGTACATCGGAAAAGGCCCGTAAATAGAATTAATTGAATTACTGGTATCCCAATGGCTAGTTTTGACTAAGTTGGCAAGATTGGTACCGCCTTCGTTGATAAATATGCTTGTAAGGGGTTCATATAATAGGATAAAATGGAAAACCAGTACTAAAGAAAGTAGGATAACAACAAACTTACCATTTAAGCTCTTAATAAGTAACAATAGCATGCAGGGTATTGTTAGCATTAAACCAGAATAGTAGAGAGTTTCTTTGAATGGGTAGTTAAACATAAAGACTATCGAAATGACCTCAAAGCAAAGGATGACAAAAATCAACACTTTTTGCAGAGTCGGGTTTGCGGATTTTGGAGCAGCATCAGTCCTTTTTGATAGCAGCCACAAAAACACCAAAGTCAAACATATCGCAAATATGAACAGGGCGCTAACAAATGTTAAGTTAAACAAGAAAAACCTCAACCATTTGGATGCTATTAAAGGTCATTATACAATCTTAGCACTTCTTTGGACATGTTTTCCCACGATAGCTTTTCAGCTATAAGCCTGCCTTCAGCAGCAATTGTACGCCTTGTTTTATCGCTGCGGATTAATGTTCTTAAATGGGCAGATAACTCAGAAACGTTTGATGGGTTACTAAGTAACAGCCCGTTTTGGCCGTCACTAATGATGTCCTTAGTTCCAGCATGACTACTAACTATTACAGGTAAACCTGATGCCATGGCTTCTAATGCTGCCAAAGGAAACGGGTCATAAATCGTAGGTAAAACAAACACGTCAGAAATCCAATATATTTCCCTTATATCATCTATGTACGGAACAAAAATGACTTTATTAACCAAGCCAAGTTGTGATACTAAAGTGCGGTATTTTTCAAAACTGGCGCCAACTACTATTAAGTGAACATTTTCTGGAAGATCAATCAACGCTTTTACTATAAAACCAAAACCTTTCCGTTCACATGATGGCCCTCCAATAAATAATATGTAAAAGTCGTTTTCGCTGAATCCGTTTTTTTGGCGCAACGTTGCCTTTGTTTCTTGCGCAGGGGGAGTAAATTCTTCTGTATCAACACCATTATGGATTATAGAAATTTTCGATTCATCAACTTTGTAATAACGCATTAGGTCTTCCTTAACAAGACTTGAAACAGCGATTAAGCGTTTTTGAGAATGAAATAGCCTTTCTTCAAATTTTGTTTCCAAATCAAGTGATAACCCTGCAGTTTCAAACCCAAATTCTTTGGACCAATAAGCAAAAGGGCGTCTTAAAAAATGAACGGTAGTAACATCGTCTGAAAAAGTGTAGCCTTGGCCATGAACAATCTGTATTGCTTTTCTCTGTTTAACCAGCTTAGCTGCCAACGAATAAGCTATGGGTGCTACTGACCTCTTTGCTAGAGTTTTTGGCAGATGAATTACACTAACATTTTCTAATTTGGAATGCTCTGAACTGAGCACATAAACCTCATGCTCTTTGGCAAGTTGCTCTGAGAGTTTTATAACATAACGAGGTGCAGAAAAATGGGTAACCATTTTACGGGTAATCATCAAAACTCGCAGAGATTAAACACCTTCAATAAATTAAAAAGCAAACGATTACTCTTTGAGAACTTGTTTGTAAATTTTTATATGCATGTCAGATACGCGGTCTATTCCAAATTGAGCAGCAATTTGTTCCTTTGCTTTGAAGCTTAAGAAATTCAATAATTGTCTGTTGTTACACAGATTTTCTAACAACTCCGCAATATGTTTGATATTTACTGGGTAAGGTACAAGAAAACCAGCATCTTTAACGATGAACTTGTTTCCACCTACATCTGTAGCAATAGGAACTATGCCGTGAGCCATCGACTCGGTTAAGGACACACTGTGACCCTCATGTTGTGATAATAATAAGAAGACATCTGAACTTGTGTATAATTCATTAAGCATATCCTCAGGTACTCTACCGACATACTTTATGTTGCCCTGTTTTGACTCACGAATTCCATTAATTAATTGATCCCTGTAGGGTCCATCACCAGCAATAGTTAATTCATACTTGTTTTCATCCAGCAGTTTAAACAGTCTAAGCAAAAAATCTAAGCCTTTTTGCTTTTCAATTCTACCAACATAAAGTAAGCAAAGTTTATCGTTGCTTTTTTTTGTGGATTCAAAATTCAGCGGTATTCCTATGGGAACATATTGGATTTTATTTAAAAAACTCATGAAATGCGGTACTTCATATAACTCAGTTGGCGAAACCACAAGTACTCTATCGGCTTTGTTGAATATTTCTTTGCCAAAAATCGGACTGTAAAAGTCATACAGCCAACGACCAAGCTTCGAAAAACCAATATGCGTTGTAACAACAAGTTTAGCACCATTGTATTTTTTTGCAAACGCAGATTCAAGCATCGGAAGAGCTCTATAACCATGTGCATGCACTATGTCGACATCTACCTTTTTTAATGCTGCAAAAAGTGAAGGAGAAAAATACAAGGATTCTTTAGGGGCTATTGATTTGAAAAAGGTTACATTAGTTCGATTTATTGTACGTTCAATGGTTTGAGATTCAAGGTTTGGGTCAGTTGCATAAACCTCAACAGCTATTCTTTTTTCAATCAATCTTTCATTTAGAAGCATAACGAATTTTTCGACCCCACCCATAAAGGGGTAATACCGGGGGGTAAGCATTAATATTTTCATGAAGTTAGAACTTTGTAGGTTGACTGGTTGATGCTCTATGTTTTACAGCTTTTTGTATGCCATTCATCCATGCACGACCATCCTTTCCCCAAATAACAAGAAACATTGCCGTTATGGGAAGCAGTACATAGAATATTCGTATAGCCAGAGGGGGTTTACTGTGTTTTAATGATTGATATATTCCCAGAGTTGTCCTTATCTTGTAGGCTTCTTCCTGAGTTGCATTTGTTGTTCGGTTTGTTGTAACAAAGGTTTTAGTACAAAAGTAAGCACGGCATCTTAGCTCAAGGGCTTTAAAAAGAATGTAAGTATCCTCAGCAATGCATGGAGGAATCGGCGTTATACGCTCAAATATATTACGTTTTATAAGCATCAATTCTCCACTTGCGGCAATGTGAAAACGTTTCCGTATTGGATCCAAAATTTTGTAAAATTTTGTTTGTGGACCCTCAAGTACCTTAACGCGGCAGTAAACAAGATCAGTGTTTTTACTCAAACAGTGAAAAGCGTATTCAAAATTGTGTATACTAGTGTCAACATCATTTAAGACAACCAGTTGGGCTTCTTTTGGCACAAATTTGGCGCCGAAGTTTATTGCATCCCATTTACCGCTTGCTTTTCTGTAGATGACGTTAGGATGATTAAACTGTTCACCAGAGATTATAATGAAGGGCATTTGCATACTTTTTAGTTCATCTATTTTTTCTTCCACATGCTTTCGATTTCTAGCTAAGACTAAAAAAAAGCAGTTAGCAGTGTACACTCTTGAGAAGGCCTGTTAAGTGAAATTTGCAGCAACTCGGTGCATTATTGATATGTAGTGTTTAGTAAGGAAAGCGGTTTTTAAAAGCAGAAGACTGGCATTTAATTTTTTATCCGAGCACTTCTAGAACTTTGAGCGTTGCTATTAACAAAAATGTAACAGATAAGGGCAGTATAGCAAGGTTTAGGTTTTTGCTGAAAGAACGAATGTAGGCTCGTTTTGGGGCAATTTGATTTGTTAGATTAGCGGCAGCAATTTCTTTTGTGCCTAGTAGTGCAATAAGTAGCATTGAGGCTAACATCCCTAATGAGGCACCACTGGTTAAGGTTACGATTGTTGTTACTGTTGTTGTAGTTATGGTTGATATCATGGCAGACAACCATACACTATCTAGATGACAAGCCATTTATAAGGTTTACTAAATAAGGCATGACAATAAACAAAAAAACATTAGTCAAACCATGAGACAAACTAACACCAGCCAAACTACCAGTCTTATACATAAAAATGCCAAAAATCAGACCAATCACAAAAACTAACGTTACATCCATAAGGTTCAACCAACCAATGTGAAGTGCTGCAAAAACAGCAGAAACAGCAATTAACCCAACTTTAGGACCAAAAAGTTTGATGGCATTATTTTGAAGAATTCCCCGAAAAACCAGCTCTTCAGCAAACCCTGTAGCAAAAATGAACGCGATTGCTAAAAGGACAAAACCAACAATTGATAAATCTGAGGCTATTGGAGCAGGTGTCAGCACATAGTACTCGAGGACACCAAAAGGGATACCTGTAAACATTATTGCAAACTGGACAGAGGGCTTCTTGATGTTAAGTCCAACATCATTTAGTTTTAAGCGTTGAATTTTAATTATTATTACTGCAGCTACCAACATTGGTATACCAGCTATCAAGTACCAGGTGTAAGATGGAAAATATGCCAAAGGCAAAAAGAGACTGAAAATCCGTATTAAAGGAGCAATAGAGAGACATAGAAACAGATTAGAGGTATTGACCTCATTGTGCCAGAAGGCAGACATCATTAACAATGTTAAGAGAATTATTGAGTGCAAGAAAAGACCGAAAACAGGAGTAAAAAGTGAAGTCACAACCTCAGCCACAATAATTAAGAAAAGATACAAAATGAAAAAATTTAGTTGTTGAAATAATTTCATTCTGGAGGTCGCACATTTACCAATAGTTGCAAATTACGGTAAACTTGGGTTTCATCTGGGTTATACAAGTGAAATTCAAGTTTCAATTTTTCTCCAGTTATTTCAGGGGTAAAAGTAAAAGTTTGATTCCAACCAGCCTCGTGACTCAACTGTATATTATCGATTTCGCCGATAGTTTGGTTATTTAAACTGACAACGATTCTATAGGTCATATTTGTGTATTCATGATTTTTGATGCCAAGCGTTAATACACCAGTTTTTCCAAGCGTTAGGTTAACAGGATAATCAGATAAAGTACCGTTAGAACCAAGCACATAAAATTCAGTAAAACGTTCACCAATTTTTGGAGCGGATGCAAGGTAAACAGCAAAACCACCAACCAGAAAAATAACAACCAATAATCCTGCGGCAAACAATTTGTTAGTGCTATGTATTGTGTTCCATTGAGGCATCTGGGGAAATGCAAAACGGGGTTTTTGCTCAGCAACCAGTTTAGATCGCCGGTAGCTTGTAACAAATGAAAAAAGCAATGTCAGAACAAACAGTGAAGTTACCAGTGGACAAAGCATGATACCCCAAGAAGTATAGTTTAGAGCCATACCAACTAATGGAACAATTGACAAGCTTAATCCTACGCTTAAAGCCAATCTTTCAATTAGCCCCATATCTTTTTTTCGGGGAAACAAAGCGCTCAAAAAAGTGTATCCGGGGAAAAATAGAACAAAAGGAATACCCAACACAATTCTCAGCTGGGAATCGGGAACAAAAACAATAGTCAACACAAGCACAAAAGATAAAGCATTTATAATCAACAAATCGTTTTCAATTCTGTTAAAAGAATCCCTTTTCAAGAAAAACCTCAGCGTCCTAAAAAACACACGCTTAGGGGGATCCATTTTTCAAGCCGAGTTATTTTGTTCAATATATCGGAGGATTCGTTTTTCGCTTCGTTTTAACAATAGCACTGTTGTAGCAACTACTATTGCTTGAGATGCAAAAAGTAGAAGCATCACACCCAGTAACGCCCAGCCACTATGATAAATTCCAAGCAACAGATAACTCAGAATTACCCAACCTAATATAACTACCGCGGGAACAATTGAAAGAACAGCAAACACTGAAAAGAGCAACACAGGATTGTATTTTCTGGCCAAATTTACAACAGCAGAAAGTATTTGAAACCCGTTACGCCAAGACAATTTTGCCTTGCCCATTCGGTGACGGTAACCGATTGGAACCTCAATTACCACACCTTCAGTTACTGTTTGGGCTGCAATTTCGACTTCGGTTGCAAAGTTTTTTGAGCCAAGTTCCAAGTTTCGGGCGACATCCGTTTTAAGCAAATACATGCCTGAGCAGATGTCGGAAAGGTGGGTACCCATCAAAAGGTTAAATGCGTTAGTTATTACCCAGTTTCCAAAGCGGTGAATGATACTGATGTTTTTTCGGTCCCTCACACCTATAACTTGCGCATACTTTTCGCCGAAGACGAGTAGGCGTTGTATGTCTTTTGCGGGGTAAGTGTAGTCGCCGTCGAGTATAATCAGGTATGGTGTTGAAACGTTTTCGATAGCCGTTTTTATGGCGCCTGTTTTGCCTTTGCCGTGTTGCTGAAGTGTAGTTATTCCTTTTTTGGTTTCTACCATTTTTAGTGTGTTATCCACTGAGTAACCGTCAACCACAAGAATGTTTTCGTATCCTTCATGGGTTAATTCGTCTATGACAAGGCTTATTGCGAGTTCTTCGTTTTTTACTGGAATTACTACGGTTACGTCACTTTTGCTTATCGACGCCGGTTTATGCATGGGGCTCTGCAGGGCGTCAATTGTAAAGTTTGCTTGCATTTTTAGGCTTGGTGAATGGTTTTGTGGGGCGTCATCACGACAAGGGAAAGGAGAAGAAAACTACCGCTCAACCCTGTCACACCTTCAACTAAGCATTGGAGCAAGGGATATGGATTTTTGTTCACAGTATAGTGCTTACCCGAAACATTGGTAAATTATTCTGGTCGATAACTGTCAAGTAACGAATGAACACTTCATCGTTAACCCAAGTTTTTGCAGCCTTGTTTCCCCAAGCTTGCGCTGTAGCGCTGATTCGTTCTGCTAGGGGTGCACCATAGGTTATCATTCCGTAGGGTATGCTACCTATTAAAGCAGGGATTCCTCCGATGGCGTTAACCAATTTTTCAGCAAGTTCAGTCATCAGTTTAAGCAGAAGTATGCTTTTGATCCGGTCAACAGTTTGGATCACGGCGTCAATGAAGCGACGTTTGTCTAAACTTAACACTCGGTACCAGGTGTTGTTGCTTCTAAGAGCTTTTTGTTTTAGTTTAAAAAGGAAACGTTTGCCGCCTTGTTTTAGCATGCTTGGTATGTCAAGCAGTGGTGTTTGGTTTTTGGCTGGATTTTTTAAAATTTTGTTTGAATTTTGAGAAGTCATTGTTTTTGCCTCAATTTTTGGTGGAAGCGTGAGCGTTTTTTGTGGCGGCTGTTTTTCTTACAGGGGGTTTTTTGGAGGTTTTGGGGCATGCCTTTCTTGTTGGCTTATTTGTGGGTTTTTTGTTTGCTCCATTCTGTAAGTGTTCTAAAATGCCTATACAAACGCTCAAGCAGTCCTCGCAAAGGCTGAAACCGTATTTTAGGAGGAGAATTTGTTTGGTTTGTTTGCAGATTTGGCATTGTCCTGTTTTGGTGCCGACCAGGTTTATTTTTGGGGTGCTGCTGTCAGGGGTTTTTGAGGTTGCTTGCATTTAGTATTTCCCCATGTTTGGCAGTTCCATTTTTGGTTGGTATTTTGTGCAGCGGCGGTATTCGGCTGGGGCGTCGCAGAATTTTTGGAGTTTTCGGCACCATGCGATGTGGTTTGTTCGGTATGTGCATCGTTTTAGCGGTTGTAGTGTGTAGAATTGTTGCTGTTGCTTCATTCTTGGGCACCCTTGTTTGGCAGACAAACGGTTACTATTTGTCAGATAAAAGAAGTATATAACATTTACCAAAATTATCGGAGTCAAAAACAGCACCCACCCAACCAACAAACAAACCCACAAAACACAAAGAACCCACCAAACAAGACACAATCCACCGTAAACCTTTAAATGCCGCAGAAAGCAGAGAAAAGGTGCAAACCAGCCAAACACATGCTGGTTCTTTGTGCCGGGGTCTCCTAGCCCGGCAGGGAGCAAGCCTGGAGATATCACTCTTCAGGGGTGTTTACCTGTTAGCTTGTGGCCTTTCGGGGCCGCGGGGGTTCAAATCCCCCTCCCGGCGCCAATTTTAATCAAAAACTAATTCGGAAACGCAAACAGTGCTAGCTTCACTCCGTGTGAGCTTGCCTTATATCCAGTAAGCCCCAAATAGTGCATATGAAAAAAACTTGGATAGCCCTTGCCCTAATCCTGTGCATTACAGGTCAAATAATTGTATTATCACTTTTTCATCAGGTAAATGCAACGGAGTTTTCAGTCAACAATGCCGTTGTAACTGTTAGTAAATTGAATTATGTTGAAGGTATCGTTAAGTTAACAGTTAGCCCAAGTCCAGGAAGCAACGTTGAAATTGTTTTTCCCGACGGCCAAACCGTCAACTTAACTAGACCTATCAGTTTTGGCTCTAATTCACAAACGTTTACGCAAATGTTTAGTTTTCCGCGAACAGGCGGTTTAACAGGCAACACTGGAATCGATAGTGGAGAAATTTCTCTTTCAACAGAAAACCCTTTGAGTTTAGTAATAAACACTAACGTAAGTGATGTTGAGAATTACCAGTCGCCTCTATCGCATACTTCAAACGTAGATACACTTGTCTTCATCGTCTATGGGGATGCATTCGTTTCTGTCGACTGTTATGGGGTGGCATTATGAGTGAACAAACGGTAGTCTCAAAAGTTGAAGAATTAATGCAGTCACTTGACCAAGTTAAAAAATACAAAGCACTATCCCAGTTAATGGTTGACTTCATAGTTATTGTACTGGCATCTGTTGTAGCTTTTTTAGCTTTGCAGATAGTAGTCAACTTTTTGCACTTATCAGGGGCTTTTGAGGGCTATTTCGAAGGTCTAACAACACTAACAACAAGATCTTTGATGAGCTCTAGTCAAAACAATCTTTTTGCAATACTGATTCCTGGATTGGGGGTGCTGGTTGGAGTTGCATGGGTAGATTACAAACTAAAAAAGGTTGAAGTAAACACTTGGAAAAGCTCTATCCAAGAAGGCTTTCCAGGAGCGCTCAAGCTTCTGGAAGATATCGACTGGAACAGCATTCTTCAAGACATCCAGACTTCCAAAGTCATATATGCACTTTACTCTGTTGCGAAAGTGGTTGGCAATTGGATTCTTGTGTCAATAAGTCTCATAATCGTCTTTGGTTTTGGGCTTACTTTCATTCACACCAGTCTAAACATATACCTCTTGGCAGGTCTATCTCTAATCCTTGCTCTTGTATTAAGCAGCAAAGACCTTCAGAAAAAATATCAACAAGTAACCTCCTTGGACGCTTTGCTCTGGGAGCTACGGTGGTTCAACAGTGAGTTCAAAACAGCCGAATTCCAAGCCTGACCTCTACGTAGTCGCACGCATCATAAGCGTCTTAAAAGAGAGGGGCAGTACAAAAAGAACGGAACTTGCATGCGTAACAGGCGTTGCTTACGATAGACTCCAAAAATATTTGGAGTGGATGAACCAAGAAGACCTACTAAAAATCAGTGATGAAGGCAACATTGTTTTGACGGTGCATGGATTAGAAACTTATGACAAATTGGTTAAGTGGATTCTTCGATATGTAGGAAAACTAAAATTCCCCAGATTTTAACCAGCCTAATTGGAGCCTAGAAATAGTATGCAGAAACCTAATGGGGTAGGGTAAAATTGCGTTTTTTCAACCCAAAAACATGTAGCACATAAAAAAAGTCAAACAGCTAAAGGACACTTAAAAGAGCAGCTGAAAGACAAAAAAGCTGCACAAACAAGAACATAAACCATTTTTTTAAAAAAAAATAAATCAAATCAAAAATCATAAAAAAAAGGGGCAGGCAGGGTCAACAACCCCACAACACAACCTTACATGTTACTACTGCTACTTGAACTCGAACTGCTACTACTCAAGTATTCCTTGATTGCCGTTGCAGGCATCGTATGAGTATCAACCACGCCATCCATTGCACGAATCTTGTCACCAACAAAATGCAGCGCGTTATCGTTACTGTTTGCTTCAAACCAGATTGCGATATCCCAGTTACCGAAAACATTGTAGGAACCAGAAATGTTTACGCCTTCAATAGGGTTTTGTGACAGGTTTGAGAAGTCATTAAAGAAAGCGTTTGTTTTTAGCGGGTTAAGCTTAACTAAAACCAAGTATTTTTGCATGTTTTTCTGCACTAAAAAATCACCGATTTTATAGATACAAAAAAGTGCTTAAGCGTGTGTGACTGCTAACAAACAGCAACAATAAAAGAGGCTATTGGAGAAAAGATAACGCCATCTTGATTTTTGCTTGGCATTTGACGCATTTCTCCATGAACTCTTCACGCATTAATGGACCATAAGAGTCACATGAAAGCCTATGTTGCGAATCGTTAATGAAGCAACATATGGGGTATTTGGCTGATTCTTTGAACGCGCCTGAGATTATGGATAATTGGGTTGCCACGTTGCTGGATGCTTCCTCATCAGGTTCAATACCAATGCGGGATAATTGGTCTATTAAGTGGTCTAACCGCCGTTTTATGCTTGTCGTACCCTTTGCCCCCTCTCAAACAAGAGCAACTGCAAAGGCAAAATAAAAACTTAACCAACAAATAGAACAAATTGCTTAAATTTACGCCAGAAAAATTGCATACTAATCACCTTATTACTGCAACTTAGCGCAAAACACTAAGAGGGGTAGGCGCTATTAACGGTTTTTCAAGCCATTAACATGTTGAAATCAGCGTTCCAAACCTCGGACATATTTAGACGCTCGCATAGCAGCCACTGCCCCTTCCCCTGCCGCTGTAACCACTTGCATGCCACCACAGGTGCAGTCGCCAGCTGCAAACACGCCCTCGATATTGGTTCGTTGCTGCCTATCAACCATCAAACAACCGTTCGCGTCCATGCCTACTCCAGCGTTTCGAACAATCGACGTTAAGGGAACACTGCCCAACGCGATAAAGACGCCTTTCACTTCTCGTTCAACTGGGGCGGTGCTGGTTTGGATTTTGATTGCGTTTACTGTTTTGTCGCCAGTTATGGCTGTTACTTTACCTTGGATTGTTTCAATTTTGGGCTTATACTTCAACCTGCTGAGTAATGTGCCCTCAATTTTAAGGTCACCATCATGTACAAGCAGAACTTGCTCAGTGAATTCTGCTAAACTTAGGGCTTCAACTGCTGCTTCATTACTGTTACCCACAACAGCGACACTAGCTCGCCTAAAGAATGGCCCATCACACACTGCACAGTAACTGACACCGCGCCCAAGAAACTCGGCTTCGCCGGGAACATGGAGTTTGCGTTTTTGGGTTCCAGTCGCCAAAATTACAACGTAAGCGTCGTAGGTTTGTTTTCGGGTAAAAACATGCTTAACACGGCCTGCAAGCTCTAAACCAGCGACTTCAGAAGTTACAATTTCTGCACCCAATCGTTCTGCTTGTCGTTGCATTTTTTCTGCTAAATCGCTGCCTTTGATGCCTTCGTCGAATCCGGGAAAGTTTTCTATCATTGGGGCAGTCCAAGCTTTACCACCGGGGATGCCTGATTCTAAGACAAGCGTTTTTAGTCCAAGCCAAGCTGTGTAGATGGCGGCTGTTAAGCCCGCGGGACCTGCACCTACTATTAAAAGGTCAAAAGGCTGAGTTTGCATAAAAATTGCCTCATGAAAAATACGCACGGATTACAGTTAATGATTATTTTTTGAGTTATAATGTTTTAGAATTTTTGCCTTTAACCAAAAAAGTGTTCTGGCCACCGATTTTTAGATGCTTTTATATGGTTTTTTGTACACTACCTGAATACTGCGAGGCAACTGAGGCTGCTATGGGTACTGTAAAACCGCTATTGAACCGAGTAAAAAACGGATTTAATAGGTATCGCGTGGCACTTCTAATTTTCCTAATAATCTACGCAGTGTTTTTGCTGTTTAACCTGTCAAAGTCAGCCATTCAATGGGACGAAATTACCCATCTAAACGGCGGCTCCTTTTTGCTCCGCGGCGAATACGAGACTTACATGGGGTTAAACTCGTTCTACCCACCAATGTTTGACGTAATAACAATGGTCTTCTTTAAACTCCTTGGAGTCAGCGTCTTCTCCGGACGCTTAGTAGCGGTTGTGTTTTCGCTTCTAACAATATGGGTTGTTTTCGAGTTCACCTACAAAATGTTTAACGAAAAAGTTGCTTTACTTGCCAGTGTCCTGTTTGGTGTTATGCCGGGCTTTTTTTGGCTTTCACGCATGGCGATGATAGAAACTATGCTTGTCTTCTTCTTTACGCTGTCACTTTTGTGCTTTTTTATGTGGCTGAAAAACCGTAAAAACCTGTGGCTGGTTTTCGCTGGCTTAGCGTTAGGTTTAGGTTTTTTGACTAAATACCAGATAATTATTGCAGGTGTGGTAATGCTTGTAAGCATGCTGTTTTTAGCAAAAAATAAACTGAAAATTCATTTAAGCAAAATAACGATTTTAGCGATTGCGGTTATTTTGGTTGCGGTTCCGTGGATTCTCATTGCTTACCAAACATACGCCTCTAACATGCTTGACCAGTGGATTTACGCTCTACAGATGGGTAATCCTGAAAAGTCAGTTTACAGCATCCGTTTCAGCGTTCCCGTTTCCTACACCATTTTTTACTTTATAGAGATGGTTTGGCCATACCCCAATGTTCACCCAGTCTCGCTGTTGCTTTACGCGGCATGTTTAGCGGGTTTGGGTTTTTTGGCTTGGAGGAGAAAACCTGAAGACAAGTACCTGCTGATTTGGTTTATAGTGGTGTTTGTTTTCTTTACGCTGATTCCAAATAAGCATTGGCGGTATGTTGTACCGTTGTTTCCAGTCATGGCGATTGCAGCAGCCAGTCTAATTGTTCATGCTTACGAGAAAATGCAGAAAACTTTGAAAAGCAATGTACCGCTTAAAAAGAAAAATATGACAAAGGTTGCTGCGGTTTTGTTGACTGCTTTTCTGGCAGCAGGATTGTTTTTCAGCGTTAATGATGCTCACAGTTGGGTTTCAAACGACGAAATCGTGATGCCAATTGATGAAGCCACAAACTACGCTGCAGACCATATGACGGGTAATCAGTCAATAATGCTTGTTTGCCCATTTAACCTGTTTAGCCAAGACATGTTTAGGTTTTACCTTTGGGCGAATAGTTCCCACAGAAACATGAACGCATATCAATACCCAGAACTTCCAGTTGACACATATCAGCTTGATTTTAACGCAACAGAATTCGTCCGCCTATGTGAAGAACTTAACGTAAAATACATAGTGCTTTATGACTATGGAGCAAACACGCCATTCTACAATACAACCATAACAATAAGCAACGTTACAACAATGATTTATGAAACCCAAAGATTTGGAGACCCACAAGATCAACCATTCTTTGGAATCATGCCGCACAGGCTTTTCCTTGTGCCATTCAATAAAAACCAGACTCAGATAGAGTCTTAACGGGTTTCTAAAATTTCAAACCCTGTCTTTGGGTCTTTTTCACGTCTAGCAGAGCTGCCGGTTAACTCAAACATTACTACTTCGCCGATAAGCCAAACTTCAACGCCTGCCCGCATGCAACCGGTGGTAGCGTCGCCGTTTCTTCCGAAGCTTCCGTGCATGTGTAGTTTGGGTTTGCCTTGTGGGTCTGAGAAGATTGTGCCTACGCCGCAGCCTTCATGAACACCTTTAAGCAACGCGGTCATCGGTTCAACTGGCAGGGCTTCTCCGTCTTTTGGTCCCACAACAAGTTTGCTTTTGTCTTCTGCACCGCCCAAGAACAGGCATAATGCGGTTTTGACGCTGTTTTTTTCGGCAAATGCTTCTAAGGTTTCATGAACGATTTCGCCATCTTGCAATCTTAGGATAAATATTCTGCCCATGTTAGCTTGCGAGTAATCCAAACTTTTTAGCTCCTTACAGGTTAGACGTTTAGCAAAAGATAATCAAGTATAAAAGAATTCAAGATTAACAGTAAGTTTTTGCGGTAATTAAAGGAAAAGCGTTTTTAGATTCTTGTTATGTAAAGTGTTTTGCTTGCTTCTTCTTTTCTTTGCTTTAAAGACACCTCTTGACTACTTGCAGATATTACAACTGCATTCTCGGGCATGTCAGTTGAAAGGTTGCAGTTTGAAAGGCGCCTTACTTTTTGTTCTTTTTGAGACATATTTTACTACCTCGCTTAAACGTCACAAAAAAGATTCAGGTTTTGAATATAAAGATTGTTATGCACATAAAATAAATATTCTTAATAGCAAAATGTTTTAAATGCAATTTAACGTCTAAAACGGTCATTTTTCCACACGTCAGCGCTGTCACTGTAGCCGCGTTGCTCCCAGAATCCTAACTCTTTGCCACGCGTAAACGTTAACCTTTCAACCCACAAAGCGCTTTTATAAGCATACTTGCTTGGAACAACAAGCCGCAACGGAAAACCATAACCTTCCTCAAGCACTTCACCATTAAGCCTGTAAGCCAAAAGCACATCAGCAGGGGCAAGTTCTTCCCGGTAAAGTGAGGTTGTGTAATTGTCTGCGCAGGTGAATGTGACGGCTTTAGCGGCTTCTCGGGGTTTGACAATGCGTTCGATTTCTTTTATGTGTACACCTTCCCAGCGGCAGTCCAGAACACTCCAGCCTTCAACACAGTGAAAATCGCTCACAGACACCGTTTTAGGCAATGCTGCAACTTCGTTCCAGTTTAGGGTTACAGGGTTTTCTACTTCACCATCAATAGTGAGTTTATAGGAGTCAATGTTAATTTTGGGGTTTTCGGATTTGATGCCTGGATGGTCGATACCCCAACGGAGAAGTCGTTTAATGGGTTGTTGATCAGGAGGTAGCCTTTTCTCTTGTTCAGAAGTCACGTTAAAAACCATTTGTATTGTTATTAATGAATGGATAATAAAGTTTCTTGGATAGCGCGTTTTATTGTTTGCATTTGAATAAATGTTACGCACAATAGCAAATCAGCAGCATTTTTGAGTTTTGTTCAATATTTCAATGTGATGTTTTGATTTGGTTTTATTATGTTACAAATATTTTTTGGTATTCATGTTTTGATTTCATAAACAATATAGTTGATTTTTGCAAGTATGATATCTCAATACATAAACGGAAGAGAGAACCACATGAAAATTGGAACTAAAATGCTATTATCATACCTGTTAATTGTAGCATTATTTGCTGCAATCGGTACAGCCATAACTTTAAACACAATAAAAATGAACGAACTGCAAGACAAAGCAATCAAACAAGTAGAAATCGAAAACTACGCAGCAGTATACCAAAAGGGCATAGACCTTCAAAGAGTCAGCTTCTTAGAAGGCCAACTCTTAGATGTCACTAACGCACAAGCTGATCAAGCAACAGCAGAAGCATTGATTGCCGCAACAGAGAATTATCTACTTGAAAACATCCCACAAGGCACAGAATTATACGCTGAATTCAAAACAAGCTACGACCTAATGCACAACGTCATCAACCCAGCAGACGCAATCGTAGATGAAATCATTAACAACCAATTAACTGACCGCTATGAAGAAGTCCCAGCTCAATACATGATAATTCAAGAAGGTTACACGAAAGTATCAGAAAGCATGACTGACTTCCAAGTATTAGCACTCGAAGAAGTTGAAGCAGCAACCAACCAAGCAAAAGAGTACGCAAACTTTAGCGTAATGCTTTCAGCAGTAGGCATCACAACAATCGCAGTCATATCAGTTGTAATGGCTATCATAATGGGCAGACGCATCACAAGACCAGTAAAGAAACTTACAGACATTGCAGGCAAAGTGAGCATGGGCGAACTTGAACATAAAATTGAGATTGACAGCAAAGACGAAATCGGCGACTTAGGCGAAGCATTCCAAAGAATGATTAACGCTTTCAAGATGTCAAACGCCATGAACTCAATGCAAGAAGAGGAGCAAGCGTAAAAATGTCAGTAGAACAACAAGTCTTAGACGTGCTCACCAAACAGATGGGTCCAGCTGCCAAGGGATTCCTTGACAGGCAATGCAAGGCGCACCTCAAAAAAGAACCCGCAGCACTTCAAAAAGGCGACCTTGACGAACTGGCAAAATGGTGCCAAATCGGAACCCAACTTGTCTTGGGCGCGCCAATCGGAGAAAAAGTTAAAGCAGGCATATTGGCACTTAAATAAGCCAATGAACTCTTCTTTTCTCTCTCGTATCCTCCTTAATCTTTATTTTTTTGTTGCTATCCAAAAAAAGCGCTTAACTGTTTCTGTTGTGGCACCTCTTTGTTAAAACCTGAAACCCTAACGCCCACACGCCGAATCTCCAGCGTTGACTCCGCAAGATACTTCTCTAAAAGCAAACAAACATTTCTTTTGATTGTTTCCTTGTCTTTAGCGGGTTGCTCAAGAGTTACAGAGCGGCTTTTGCTTGATAAATCCACGTTAACCACGTAAATGGAGACTGTTTTGAAGCTGTATCCTTTCTCGGTTACTTCTTTGAAGACCGTTTCGGTTAGCTCATCAGTCTTTTCCAGAATAAAGTCCAAGTTGTGCGTGTCCTGTTTCAATGTGCCAATTTTGCTTATGGATTCAGCTTCACCTTGCTCAGTAACAGGCGCGTTGTCAACTGCGTTTGCAGCGTTATGAAAATAGATGCCTAAGACTTTGCCAAAAACCTCAAGTAGTCTTTGAACATCAAAACGTGCAAGGTCCCCAACAGTTTTAATGCCCATTTTCTCCATGCGTACACACGTTTTTTTGCCAACACCAAGAAGTCGGTCAACTGGCAAAGGAGCAAGAAAAGCCGCTGCGTCTTCAGGCAAAACTACGGTTAAACCGTCGGGTTTTTGACTGTCGCATGCTATTTTGGCTACAAGCTTGTTTGGACCTACACCCACGGATAAAGAAATACCAACTTGAGCTTTGACGTCTTGCTTAATTTTTTCGGCGTAAACTCGGGCTTTTTCGAAACTGCCACCCACCTGCATAGTAACATCCAAGTAAGCCTCATCTATGCTAACTTGCTCCAAGCTACCTGCATAGCCGCGGAATATCTGCATTATTTTGTCACTTATCTGCTCATAATACTCATGGTCAACATGAAAAAATACAGCGTCGGTACCTTCGAGTTTACGTTTAGCCATAAACAAGGGCAAACCTGATTTTACGCCGTACTTGCGGGCAATGTAGTTGCTGGTGGATACTGCGCCGCTTTCCTCAGTGCGTCCAGAATAAACTCCAACCACGACGGGTTTGTCTTTGATAGAGGGGTTTCTGAGTTCTTCACATTGGGCAAAAAAATAGTCAAAATCGGCAAGCATGACAACACGGTTTTGAACCATATTTTAGGCTCCTTTAGGTTTAGGCAGCAACCACGACCCGTCACATGTGGCAGTGTTTAAACGTTCTAAGCCTTCTCTGCAGCAACCAAACTTTAAACCTTCAGTGTCTGCAATGTCTCGCACACCATTCAGTATTTTCTGGCGCATGTCCCGAGGCAACAAGATGTTTCCACCCACGCGTTCCCCTTCCTTGAAGTAGAGGGGTTTGAGTTTTTCTGCAACATTCGGCAACGCCTCTGTGAAACGTTTYCAGTTATCAGGTTTTACTTTATAGGTTGAACTGGTTATGTGTTTAACACCCATAGCGGCAAGGGTTTTGATGAGTTTTTGCGGTTGGTCGTTTACGTATGGAATTATTGGGTCTATGCGTACGGAGACGGGTATGCCTTGGCTGATTAAATCTTGTGCTGCACTTAAGCGTTGGCTTGGGGAGGGCGCGTTCGGCTCCAAAGTTTTGGCAAGTTGGTCGTCATCGGTGGTTATGGTGAAAGCTACAGTTGAGGGCACCTGTTTTAGCAGGTCATCATCACGGGCTACAAGGTTACTTTTGGTTATGATTTGGATGCGGCAGTTGCTTTCAGCAAGAATTTCGAGGCAACGCCGGGTTAATCCTGCGTACTGTTCAGCTTTCGGGTAAGGGTCTGAACTGTTGGAAAGTGAAATGATTTCGCCTTTGAGTTTTGGAGCTTCACTTCGTAAACGTTCAAGCAAGTCTTTTTTGGGTTTGCATTCGCTGAAACCTGGAATGTAGCTTGAGGCATAGCAGTATATGCATTTGTGGTCGCATCCAGTGTAAGGGTTGAAAGTTAATTTTGGGGGGCAGGTGCATAAGCCGCTTTGCCAGGGGTCAAAACTTGAAATCAAAGGCACAAAGGTTCACGGGTATTGTATTGTTTACTTGGTGAACAAAAACTATTCGCACAAAATGTTTACATGGGGTCTTGGAAAGAAAAGGTGTTATGCAGCTTTGGGAGTCCTGTGCTTTGACACCAAAACTGCGGCCACAACAATCACAACAATAACTGCAACAATTGAACCGACCACAACTGGCAACATGTCCAGTGGGATGCCAAGGGTTGCGGGTTTAACAAGGTAATCAAACGTTACACTTCTGCTTGTCAACAAAGAGAAGGAGTTGTCGAAAATCATAGTGTAAGTTCCGCTAGTTCCTGCTTGGAAACTGAAGGGCGACTGGGTAACTCTGGACAAGCTGACGATTGTGTTGCCGTTGGGGTCTGTAACGTTAAAGTTGATGTCGTTGGTTAAACCGCCGGTTACAGTTATGTTTCCTTCAACTACATCGCCTTGGTTGAGAGTAAAGGTTTGGGTTGTTTGGCTAAGTGCGGGAACAGTAAATGTTTGAGCACAAAGCGCCGCTGTTGCAAAGGACAAGACAAGCAAAAGTGATAAGGATAAAAGTAAAATTTTCTTTTGCATAATTTTCACCGAATAGAAGTACTTGCTTTTTTGTAAGGTAATAAGGGTTATGGGCTGTTAGGACAGAAATGTCAGCGCTTTTAGTCAAACTTGCACACAAATAAGTATGCAACTCCAGCCTAAACCAGCAGCAACAAGCCTAAACCAAGATGACCTGCTTTGGGTAAACCTAACAGTTGTAACATTTTTGTTTAGCATTAATTGCCGTAGCCGCCGTGAAACGCAGAACACATTTACCCAAATGACACACCTACAACACCATGTTTTTTATGAGTCACATTTTTTCAGAAATGTTTCAAATAAATATCAATTTCAGGACAACTTTATGATGTAAAACGTTATAGGTCATGGAAAAAGTTTTAAGCACTTACTGTTCCAAAACCTTTTGGAGAGGAAAGGCTTTGAAGAAAACTCCACTCTTCGAGTTTGAAATTCCAATCTACAAAAAACGTCACGTTGGAATATCAGACCCGCAGAAAGAACCCAGATAAAAAACTGGCAATCTTTACCAAAACTCGAAATTAATGCACCAAACTAGGTTTTATGCTCAACAAAAACGGCGCCGTGCAGTTTTAGCGACCACAATAAGGCTAAAGCTCAAAAAAATCATAAATACAAAAACAAAAACGAAGCCGTTATATTCGGGTACAGATTCAGGAGTTGACAGTTTCACAACTAAATCTCCAAGAAGCGGCTTATCGTATTGTGAATACATAACGATGGAAACAACGTCCACGGTTCCATCTTTGTTCAGGGTATAGCTGATGGGGTTCCATTTTGTGTCGGTTTCTGTAGTAAACGCTTTAACGTCTGTAACGTTGGCTTCCATGCGCACAGTAAAGTATGCTGTTGAATTGTTGCTTTCCAGAGACAAATACGGACTAATATTTAAGTCGTAAAGAAACAAATAACTGCCGTTCACCACCTGCAAAGGATGCTCGTAATGAATACCAAGGGTAAACGCTTTAGAAACGGGGTTTATGACTGCAGCAACCATTGCCCAGTCACCAAGAGCAGTATGATGCAAAGCATAAGGGTAAGTTTCAGTGTAATTGCTGTAAACTAATTCTTTGCCGTCAACTGTTACAGTGATGTTGGTGGTTTGGGGCGGCGTAGGGTAAACCATTGGAAGCACCTCGGGCACGTCGCCGTTTATATACATGGGGTATGTACCGTCAATTTTAGCCCACAAAGAACCGTTCACTGACACAATCGTGTAATTCACGTATTCGACGGGCATTGAAAGGGTAAAACCTGAACGGTCCTGTTGTGCTGACGAGATAGGCAATTGTAATAGGCAAAGAGACACAATCAAGCTTAGGAGGCACAATGAAGCACAAAGCTTCTTCAACGCAGTCAACCTTAATCAAACATCCTTTTGCCAACCATTTATTGATTGCGCAAGGTTTATGGAAACGAAAAAATGTATATGATTCATCAAGCATAATTGATAGTGAAAACATCAATCGGCAAGGATTTTTCAGTAAAATGTGGAAGCTTTGCTGAGTGTTTTTAAAAAAGGCATCTTTGCTGTAGAGCGTTTTTAGAAAAATAAATCGATTTGTGTTGTTTTGGCGGTTTGAGAATATAGAATCACGATTCAAGTTAGGCTTGATTCCGATACTTGTTTTGTTAGCAGTAACTATTTCCTTAGATTTAACCCCAATCCGCGAACATGCCCTTATAGCCACGGAAAGCATCATTGTACTAAACTTTTTTTTCATAACAGTTCTAAACTTAATTGTCGCAGGAATCTCGGGCAACAGTTTTCTAAAAAATGGTTCACTAAACTTGCTACTGTTAAGCTGCGCGCTAATAATTAGCGGTTTAGTATCAGTGATAGGGAGCATAACAGGCGCTGTTTCAGCAAATTACGGCATAACAATTCTAGATATAGGCTTGCTAACATCAGCAGGACTGCAAGTTATGAGTGCAATTGTAACTCTAACAACGACAAGCTCCAGCCAAAACATACAACGCAAAATCGCTTTAACAGCAGCCTACACAGTTACAATCGCTTTCGTAATTTTCTTAACAGCCATGGCTTTGTTTAACGTGCTGCCAACCTTTTTCATGAGCGACGGAGCAACAATAATAAGCCAACTATTCTCCTCAACAAGCATATTCTTCTTTGCCATAAGTGGCGGCTTGTTTTTGTGGCAGTATTTTCAGTCAAAATCAGAAAACCTGTACTGGTATTCATTAGCACTTTTACTATTTGCCATGGGCGAATTCAGCTTTTTATTCCAGATGCAAGTCGGAGATATTCACAGTTGGTTATCAAGAATCGCTTTTTACATAGGAGGATTATATTTTCTAATTGCCTTAACAAGACAAAACATCGGACAGAAACGTGACGAAATAAGTGAAAGATGGGCAACAGCGTTTAGCACCGACCAAAAACAGTTAGCAGCCTTATTCAGCAACATGCTTAACGCGTTCGCTTACTGCAAAATTGTAACAGACAAAAAAGGAAACCCAGTTGACTGGATTTACCTTGAAATAAATCAGGCATTTGAAAAAACATTTCAGTTGGAAAGGTCAAGCATTATTGGAAAAAGCGCAAAAGAATTATTTCCTGAATTAATCGCTGACAAGGCTAACTGGGTTGGAATTTATGGAAAAGTAGCCTTAACGGGTCAACCAATCATGTTTGAAAATTTCAGGGAATACCAACATAAATGGTTTAACGTTTCCGCATATTGTCCAAAAAACGGATATTTTGTGTCCTTCCTTGAAGACATAACTGAACGCAAACAAGCGGAAGCTGCATTAAAAGAAAATGAAGAAAGATTCAGACTCGTCGCTGAAGCAGCCAACGTTCTCGTATATGATTATCAAAGGGAAACAGGACAAGTAAAGTTGGCAAGAGGACTTGAAGAGTTAACCGGCTACAAACCAGATGAAGTTAATTACACGTATAATTGGTGGATTAGCCAGATTCATCCAGAAGACATACAAAGACTCCGAGTCCAACTTGATGAAGCCCTTAAAGATGAACAAGCAAAAGGGTACATTCTAGAATACCGACTAAAGCACAAAAAAGGTCATTACATAATGGTTAAAGACACCGCCAAAATTCTCAGGGAAAACAGTTCTATTCACATTATTGGCGGAATAAGAGACGTAACCGAAAGAAAACAGTTACAGAAAAAACTCGAAGAGTACGCAAAACAATTAGAAGAACTAGTTCAGGAAAGGACCAGAGAATTAAAAGATAAAGAACGTTTAGCCGCTATCGGCGAAACCGCAGGCATGATAGGACATGACATCCGCAACCCCCTGCAAGCAATCATCAATGAATTATTCATAGCAAGACAAGCCATGAATACCTACCCATCTGAAGAAACAAAGGAAGCCTTAGAAAGCATGAGCCTAATTCAGGAACAAACAGACTACATTAGCAAAATAGTTTCTGACCTTCAAGACTACGCAAGACCCTTAAACCCTGAATATGAAACTGTGAAACTTTCAGATTTAATAACAAGCGTTTTTCAAACAATCAACATACCCGAAAAAATAACTGTAAAAATAAACATTCATGCTTTTCCAGAAATTAAAACAGACCCTACATTCATAAAACGAGTCTTAACAAACCTAACTAACAACGCCATTCAATCGATGCCTGAAGGAGGAAAACTGACCTTAGCAGCCTATAAAACAGACAACGAAACAACCATAACTGTTTCAGATACGGGCAAAGGAATACCTGAAGAAATTAAACCCAGAATTTTTACACCACTTGTAACGACAAAAGCAAAAGGTCAAGGCTTAGGTTTAGCAGTTGTTAAACGCTTAATTGAGGCACTTCACGGAACGGTAACTTTTGAAAGCGAATCAGGAAAAGGTACGACCTTCATAGTAAAACTACCAACATAAGCTTAATTTTCAACAGGTTTAGGTTTAAAATCAGTTGCTATAGATGACTCGTCAAAGCTTAATCGTAAAAGCCTGTTCTTGCATTTAGAGTCTTTGCAGCCATAAAGCAGCAAATTAGGATTACTATAATTAGTCACCAAAACCTCGCTTATAGATTTGCAGTCTTTACACTGGCGGGATTTTACAGTGTTGTTGAAAACGTAACCTTCTACAAGTATAATGCTTGATTTATCCTTAAAACATTGAAGCATCACACAAAACTCTTAGAAAAAAGCCGTCACAGGACACAGACAAAAACTTCATTTTCCGAATAAAAATGCAAAAACCAAGTTAAAACAGTATGTGACTACAAACCATTACAACAAATAAAAAATGGTTAAGGGTGTTTGTTGCGCCCGCTGACTAGCCACCAGACGAGCCCAACTATTGCAGGTATTGCAAATATTGCAGCTATCCAGATCAGTATCGTAACCATCGAACCAACAACGTAGTCAAGGCTAAAGCTTGCAATAGCAGTATTCCAGTAACCATCAACATAGACTTTGATTGCAAACGCGATGAACAGGAACAGCGAAAAAGCCCCGCCTGCATCTCTGGAATTACGGTGTTTCCCTGACCGAGGCTTCTCATATTTAGGTTGCCTTCTCCACCACATCCAACCAGCTATTGCAGCGACAGCCACGGGAATACCAATCAACACAAGTTCCCAGAAAACCGCATGCAGAATGAACAGCACTAAATTGTTCATAGTCCACATGCTTAGAATTGCTGGGACCAAGCCGGTTGTTTGGGCGTCTCCTACGAACCAAACGAAGACGTAGACTGCACCGACTGCAGCTAAAATTGCTGCTGCAATAAACACTGCAAACACTGCCAAATGTTTTCTTATAAAACGTTTCCAATCAGTTTCTGTTTGAGATTCAAAAGCATCAGCCATTAACATTCGCTCCTTCTTGGTTTAAACTTGTACACCATTTTGGTTAATAGCGTTTGCCTGTGTTGGCGGAGTTGTAGGAGTGCAAGTGTTATTTTGGGCGTTGTATTGTTGGTATTGGCGGCTCTTCATTGTGAAGAAGCCAATTGTAACGATTATCCAAGAAACCAATATTATTAGCCAACCAACAAGAATGATTGCTAAGATGGACCCGATCCACAGTAAGGTACCGGCAGTTCGGAACAGTTGTTCACCTGAGTGGTCTGCAAGTGCATTAAATGTTGTTTTTAGGTGGTTAGCGGCAAGCAGGAAAAACACAAACGCAATCACTAGCCCAGCAAGGAAGGCGATTAAACCAACACCGAATCCTGCAGTAAATATGAAAACGTCTGTAAAGTGAGTTGCCGACCAAGCGCCTGCAACCATTGCACCTGTTGCTATAGCCACAGCAACTATCGCGACTACGTAGTATTTGATGCCTCTTAGGGCTTCACTGTAAATTTTTTCATCTTGATAATATCCTGAGAATTCTTTCAAACTTCTAAGGAGTAGGACTAAACCGATTATTGCTAAGATGGGGCCTGCGTATGGAATAAAGCACAGCCACATTAAGATGGAACCTTCACAGGCCAAAGTTTTGCTATATTCGAAATTTACGTTCATACCGTTTTTATCCTCCGACTTTTTTAAAACCTATTATGCTTGGTTTGGATATAGCCCTAACATTTAGAAGCCTGCTTCGAAGCTTTAGAAATCCGACTCTAAAGGTTAGAGTCGCCCAAAACACAAAACTAAAACAGCGCAGCTAATCTGTTTGCAGAAAAACGCCACAGCCAGCCTGCAACCGCCAGAAACGCAGAAGCCAAAAAGCAATTGCCAAAGTTGTCGACTAAAAATCAGCGCTTATGTGTGCCCCAAATGCGGAAACAAGGTTCTTAACCCAGAATACAGAAACAAAGCCGAAACAAAATAAAAGCCATCTTTAATTTAATGTTAGTTAATTTCTCCTAAAAGCATTTTTTTGTATATCAAGAGTTAATAAACGGCAAATTAATATCTACAGACATATTTTTAGGTTAACAGTGGTTTGATGTCAAGAAGCAAGTGGGCAATACTATTAACATTTGTTCTATCAATCGCGTCAGGCGCTGTTCTTGTTGAGTACTTCACGCATTATGTGATGCCTATGTCTATTGTTGTTCCAGACGATTACCCAACCATACAAGCGGCAATAGGCAACGCCACACCCGGAAGCACAATCCACGTACGCAACGGCAACTACAACGAGCTACTATTAATTGACAAACCACTAAACTTAACCGGAGAAAACGCAGAAAACACAGCAATCAAAGGCTTATCTGGACAAGGATCCTCATTTCGTACAATCGCCATACAATCAAGTAATGTTTTAATTTCGAACTGTAAAATCACTGGAAGCAGCTATGGAATAGCCCTTACAGATAACTGCACAAATTGTAAGATAACTAACAACAATATACAAGGATACACGACCAGTGTAGCCATAAATGGTGAAAACAATGTGGTAACTAAAAATAGTATCAGTGAAAGCTGGCTTACGGGAATTAGTTGTTACGGCAATAATTGTTTGATCTCAGATAATACAATCGAAAACTGTGAGAGTGGGATTATAGTAAATGGAAATAATGTGACAATCGAAAACAACATTATTATTAATGGCAAAATCGACACTGCAGACTATTATTGTGGCGGAGTTGTTCTATCTTCAGGAGGATCGTGCAAAGTATATGGAAACACTCTTCAAAACCTTAAAACTGGCATCTTATATAAAGGTGCCAGCCACTCTCAAGTATACAATAACAATATAACTCAAAACCAAGTTGGAGTTGACCTATCAAATTATCAATTCTTCGAAACGTCTGGTGGCACCGATAATATCGTCTTCAATAATAACGTTATTGACAATCAGAAACAAGTTATCGTTGAAACAACAACTCCAGGAAAATTTACCTCAAATGGCACCGATACTATTTCTTGGGATAATGGCATAGTTGGCAATTATTGGAGTGACTTTCAGGATAGATATCCAAATGCAACTCAGAACAACAATACAGACACATACAATACCCCGTATATAATAGATACAAAAAACAGAGACAACCACCCTGTTATAAAAGCGATAAAAACGTGATTATTTATCATAAATTAATTTTTTTCTAATCTGTTATTATCGTGTAGTTGAAATAGTTACTTTCTGTAAGTCTTCGTCTTTTTTATTTCCAACTTGAGCAAATGAAGAAACGAGTGATACCATGTTAAGAATGAACTCGTTTGAAAACCAAAATAGAAATAGCAAGTACACAAGTAAACCGAAGGAAGGAGGGATGTAAATGGGTGGTAGAATATATTCTATTCAATCTAAAACGCACATAACATCTGATCCTACAGCCTCGTCTTTGTTGATAACACTCGATCAGACACCTAAAAAAGGTAATGTGCTTGTTGCAGCCGTTGCAACCTTTAATGGGTATGGGAATATCGATGCAAGCGTCTACAGTATGACTCAAGGTGGCGTCACGTGGACGTATAAGGCAGGAAGACAAACAGACAACAAAGTATTTGATATAGAAATCTGGGCTGGGGAAGTGACTTCCACATCACCCTCGTCAAGCATCTCGATAACTTTACGCAATGCAACATCTCAGGGAATAATAGCTGAAATCTTTGAATATAACGGAATAACAACAGAAGTCGATGGCACCAGTAGCGCTTATGATACATCCTACTCTCCATCAAGCGGAACTGCAAATCCAAGCAGAGGTAATGAACTAATAGTTGCAGCAACTTTTGCATACGATTACCCACAAAATACACCGCTAAATGAATTTGCACTATATGATGGTCAAAGAAATAGCAATTACAATTCTTTAGCATACTTGGAAAAAAAGGTATATGATCCAGTTGCCCCACAAGGTACTGGAACATATTGCGCAGATCCACACGATTATGGAATTAGGCCGTGGATTGGTTGTATAGTTGCATTCAAAGGAAGAGGAAAAAACTTGTTGGCAGATGATTACAACTGCGCTGCAAACCAGCCTGAGGGTTTTCCGGCAAGTAAAGGGATAACTCTCTGGGGGGCATGTGTCACAAATAATTATCACATGGCGGCAAACGGCGGAACTGCAACTATAATCTTTACAGGCACTCACCCAAAAGGATACCCCGAAAACTCCAGTGGCGCAGCTGTCTGCAACGTTACTTGGGATATTGAGATTGATTCGAATCTACAAACAGGTGATGACGTACGAATAGCATGTACATTAAATGGCCACTCAATTAGTGATAGGATACATAGCAAAATATATGGTCATAATGTAACAGAAACATTAGATTTAGCACCCTATCATTATGATTCAGTTGAGGCACCTAACGGCTTTTATTATGACGACAACACGAATACGTTAACTTTTGCAAATAACACTAACGTAGGAGTTTCAATCAAAAATCTGCGCATTATCAGAATCTATTCAATATGGGATTGTGTACATGAGATTAATGACCCAGGTCCTGAACAAGTTAGACTTCCAAGTACTCTAACAGGCAGCATAGATAGTCAACGAGAGGATTATCCGTGTAGTTGCGAAAATTGTGGGAGCCCATATAGTTTCACAGGTTTTGGAGCAGAGAGTGGACAAGGCAAAATACTTTATGCCTCAGGTGTTGCCGGCTCACAAAAAAGTTGGACTTTTATAAATCCGCCATCTAAAACTCCTAGTAACTACGTTGGTCCCTTCTCTTGTTTATTTAATTTCAATAACATTGTCGTTAAAACAGAATCCGGTAATGATGATAATCAATACACAGTTTCATTAAATGGATATACAATTGCAACTTTCTATCAAACAAAAAAGGTAAATGATGATGATACATACACAACTCAAGCAGCAAGTGTCGATTTAGCGAAATCGCAGTGGTATGACGACACCCCAAACGCAGTAAATACAGTTACATTAACCAACAACTCAGGTGCAGAATTATGGTTATTAGATGGAGATGACCAAAACGAACCTGGAAGAGTAAACATTTACCGTGTGTATAGGACAACTAATAATTGGCAGGATAATTTTAATGATAATAGCCAAAATACGTCACTCTGGGACAAACTAGAAGCAAGTGGTGGAGTAACGACTGAAACAAGTAATATGTTACAAGCTAGTATCCCAAGCGGATCTGGTAATGCTTATGCAGGCTTCGTTAGTAAATACGCGCATAATGTAAGACAGATTTATGGGACTAAACAGGGGTTCACAGCAAAAGTTGATGTAAACACTAACAGTGTATTAGATGAAATGGGACTACTGATTTCCAACACTAAAGCCATTAATGCGGATCCAATAGATGCAGATTATCAAAGCAATTGGTACCGAATCATAAAAGGTCGCAGCACAAGCTACGGTACCAATAAGTTGATAGTAGAAAACAAAATTGGGACTGCATGGAGTCAATACGGTACAAAGGGGCTAAAAGCAAATACTTCGTGGAACACAGCCACTGGAAACTTGAAAATAACAACAAGCCTAAACTCGATCGCTCTCTTCGAAAATAACATAATGAAGTACGCTGAACCATACGCTTTACCCATACAAGACTGCTACATTTACGCATTTGGAAAATCTAACCGTGCCGTTACACCTGGTACAGGCTACTTTGATAATTTTGAAGTAACCCCTGCAGACACCTTCATAGACACATTTGACGATGGCACAATGGATGGTTGGACTTCTGACGCAGGCAGTTGGCAAGTAATAAATAGGAAGCTTCAATCAACACAAAGCAATTCATACATGCACATAAATACAGCATTCTCTACAAACAGACATGTAAAAGCGTCTATGAAGACACTTACAACATCTGGCAGTTATTCATGGTATGTCCCTTGGTTGATCGTTTCTGCCGTCGATGGAAACAACAGAATTTATGCTTTAATCAGAAAGGATGGTCATGCAGAGCTTTCAGCTTGGTACCTAGGAGATCATCAACAATGCGATTCTTCTGCTACTGGTTTAGACCCGTATGTTGAGCACACCGTGGCAGTTTCAATCATTGGAAATAACGGTAAAGTTTGGGTTGATGGAGCATTGTACATCGATTGGACGCATTCACATCTTGGCGGAGTTGCCAATGGATATACCGCAGTTTACACATACAATTCAACAGGCACATTTGGTGACATAGTAGTTCTCCACGAATGAGAACTTGCCTTTTTCTTTTTTTATTTTTTTTATGTTACAGTAAAGACATAAAGTCGAGCACACTGACTATCTACCTGCTTTTAGCGCCGTCCACAACCAGACACCAATCAAAATCAAACCCAAAAAACAAAACAGCCGCCCCAAAACAAAGCATTGATTGTTGTTGTGCTAAGAGGTTCTGCGGCAACAACTACTAAAAAAGAAACACGAAACCAAAAAAGCAATGGAACAAGAGCTTGGTTTATCTTTTCCGTTGCAATAACCTCAAGGTGAGGATGCATTTGAAAAAGTCACGGAGCATAAACTCAGAATTACAGTCACCCCGCACAAAACTGCTCTATTTCATTTACTCCGCACAGGGCAGCAAAATCAAAGCAGAACCAGGCGTCAAATCCAACATAAGCTCCGCGTTAGGCTACAAGTCTGATGGACATTTTCATTATGACTGGAATTACCTGTTGAATGCAGGAATGATTGAAGAAAAACATGGCTACTTCCTTGTAACTGATACGGGAAAAAAAGAGTTTGCCTTGTACGCTACTGCATCAATGAACAATTGGATAATGGTTATCATGGGAGCAGCTATTCTTGGCTTCACGGTGGGAATCAATTTTGGGTTTCTGCCAAAAGAAAGCATAGCGTTCTTCGGGGGCGCCCTAATTTTTATTGGAGCCATGTTCCTGTTAATCGGCAAAAACAGCAAACCAAAACTACCAGCTCAAGCATCAGAACTGCTAAAAGAACTAAACAAACACTAAAACAGCCACTCAACATCTATTTCCTATTAACTAAGAAAAACAAGTCAACCTGTTTGGAGCCTATTAGAGGTTCTATATTGAAACCTATAGAGGGGGGTCAAAATAAGGTTGTTTAATCTTTAGAAAAACAAAACAGACAGAATAAATGATTAAAAAAACAAAATTTATTGCGAATCTTGTGACAGTAAAACCATGCATAGGCTAACATTACGATACAACACATTTGTGGAGAGCATTTTTAGGTTTCACCAAATATCGCTCAAACACTACCATTGATTGACAACTCAGGCGATTGGTGGCCGCAGGCTGAGCTAGTCGACCGAAGTCTTCTAGCTTACACCCCAGCTCCATCAAACCCATCTTTTATGGGWGCCTTC
>JBNIDQ010000005.1:0-680 GCA_050108135.1 Bathyarchaeia archaeon
AATGGCTGCCTCTTTTCGGGAGAGGCTTCGAGCTTAGATGCTTTCAGCTCTTATCCACAACAGCGTGGCTGCCCGGCGACTGCCTTATCAGACAACCGGTTAACTAGAGGCTACAGCGTCCCGTTCCTCTCGTACTAGGGACCCTTTCCCCTCAGGCAGCCAACACTCCCAGCAGATAAAGTCCGACCTGTCTCACGACGGTCTAAACCCAGCTCACGTTCCCTTTTAATAGGCGAGCAGCCTCACCCTTGGCCCCTTATGCAGGGCCAGGATAGGAAGAGCCGACATCGAGGTACCAAGCCGCGGGGTCGATGGGGACTCTCGCCCGCGACGAGCCTGTTATCCCTAGGGTAATTTTTCTGACACATCCAGCCCCCACCAAAGGGGGCATGGATGATCGCTAAGCCCGGATTTCTCCTCTGCATCCCTTACTGTTTGGGATACAGTCAGGCTGGCTTTTGCCCTTGCACTCTACGGAGGGTTTCTGTCCCCCCTGAGCCAACCTTAGGGCGCCCTTGATATCTTTTCAAGGGCGTGCCGCCCCAGCCGAACTGCCCACCTAGCGTTGTTCCAGCCCGCAAGGGGCCGGTGAGAAACACGGTTACAGAAAGTCGGTGTTCCATTGTTGCCTCCCCCACGTCCCGGAGAACGCAGGATCGACGGCTCCCGACTACACTCTG
>JBNIDQ010000005.1:1950-68439 GCA_050108135.1 Bathyarchaeia archaeon
GGACTGGGCTCAGGCCCACTTCGGAAGGAACTAGCTATCACCAGACTAGATTGGTCTTTAGCCCCTAGCCCCAGGTCTGGGGAACGAATTGCACGTCAGAACCCTTTCGAGCCTCCACTAGGCTTTCGCCTAGCTTCGCCCTGCCCAGGGCTAGATCGTCTGGTTTCTAGTATGTGTCGCTATGACTCCAGGCATTTTCAGACCTTGCGCCTCGCTCCTTGCGGAGTTGCGCGCGTATTGGTTTCCCTGTGCTTACGGACTGTTCATCCTTAGGCTTGCCATAGCAACAAACTCCCCGGCCCGTGTTTCTAGACGGAACGTGTAACCCTGATCCCCTTTCCTCGTACAACCACTTCACAATGGCTTCCTTTGGAAAGGATCTACTCTTTCGGGCCACACACGTCTGTTACTGTCTGGTTTCAGGCACTTTTCACCCCCATTCCGGGGTACTTTTCAGTTTTCCGTCACCGTACTAGTGCGCTATCGGTCTTGAGGCGTATTTAGTCTTGGAAGTTGGTGACTCCCAACTTTCTGCACCCAAGCCAGGGTACAGTAATCTGGGTATCCGAGCATAATTCATTCTGGCTTGCGTTTACGGGGCTATCACCCTCTTTGGCAGGTCTTTTCAGGCCATTTCAACTTCGCCAGGGCAGAAGAACTCAGACCCTTAACTCTACATCTCCCACAAGTTTCCCTGCGGGATTCGGTTTGGACTATTCCCATTTCGCTCGCTGCTACTAAGGGAATCCCATGTTGGTTTCTTTTCCTTCCCCTACTAAGATGCTTCCGTTCGGGGAGTTCCCGTTCCGTAAAGGAACATTACTAGGAAGTCCCATTCAGGTATCCTCGGTTCTAAAGCTGCTTGCGCTTACCCGAGGCGGTATCGCGGCTTGCCGCGCCCTTCTTCGGCTCTCAAGCCGAGCCATCCTCCAGACAGCGTAACATGTTCAGGCCAATGGTAGTGTTTGTTTGGCGTTTGGTGAAAACCTAATTGTTTTCTCCACATACGTTACTATATAGTATACATTTGTTGTGTTGCGCGTCGTTATATTAGCCTATGCATGGTGTCATTGTGAGCGTGCACATTTCGACTATGTGGGCTCTTGTCACACCCTTCACTCCACACGTATTAGGTGGGGAGTTGCATCTATTGATTCGCAGTTTTATGGTTCGCCCATAATTGCTGAATTGCATTAGAAGCGACTATCAGCAATATAAGTGTATCGTTTCAGATAACGAAGTTTCTTGACGAAACACTTTATGCCCTCCAAAGCCCCGATGACCATCGCTAAGTGACAGTTTGCATCGTATTCAATGGAAAGCTGGTCTCACTGAATTATATAACGAATGAAACAATGGATAAAAGGATTACGCATAAGAAATAAATGCCCCCCTGAAAAACCAATTTCACAGATTTTTAGCTTCCAACCCAGGTTTTTGTGTGGTGCATCACGCAAGTTCAAACAGTTTTTTCAGATTTTTAAGAAAAAACCATCCGAAAAGTGCGCGAGCGGCAAAAAATTACTACAAAAACAGTCACTTGCACGCACTCACAACATTTTTCGCGTTTTCAACATGGTTTTTGAATTTAAAATCACCCCATAGGACACAACAACTATAGAATAGCCGGATGCAAGGATTTTAGAAGTGTGCACACCCGGATTTAGAAAAAGGCGATGACCACATCAATTCACAAAGCACAGAAAAGTGAAAAACAAATTTAAGAGGGAAATATTCAAGGCTGCTTAAGGGAAAAAATCTTGCGTTGCCATCAGTTAACTTTATTTGGGTAAGTTTTTATGTGTTGGTGTAAAAATGATTTGCATTGCCTCGATAGCTCAGCCCGGTAGAGCGGCTGCCTTGTAAGCAGCAGGCCGCGGGATCAAGGCCCGCTCGAGGCTCTCAAACAATCTAAAAAGTTAAAAAATGTGCTTATTCTTCTTCGTCGTCTGATTCTGCGGCTTCAGCGTCTTTTCCGGTAGGGACTTTATCAGTCAGAAGCGTGTATTTTCGTGCTTGGGTATCCACCATTTCGTGTTCGAAAAGTTTTTTGAGTGATTTGAAGACTTTTTTGGGGGGTTGTCCAGACTTATCAGCTATTTCTTGAAGACTTAACCCATTTTTACCTTCAGCTTTTAATGTTTTAACAACTGCTTCATCAGTCTTGTTTAGTTTCATCATTACCACTGCCCACTAATAGTTTTCTTTTCACTATGGACGTAAGGGTTTTTCAATTTTGCGGTAAACAAAAAATTTTTTTTCGAAAGCCCTTAAAATAAGCCCACCCAATTAAGACTAACAAGTGAAAGCAGAAATGACCCGCGAATTCATCCTATTTTCACGCATAGGCCAAACTGACCCAAACTTCAAAAATTTACATGATGCAGGAAGACTAGATATTGCACATGAATGCATAATCAGCAGCCTCTTCGTATCTCATGGCTTACGTAGAGACGTTACTTTTCATGCCATTCTAAATGGTCCACCAAACCCGCCAGTGCACATCAAAATTGACGGTGAAACCCTGTATGACGTTCGTACAGACATGGAAACCTGGCAAGGCATTATAAAAAAGACTCTATCGGGCAAGCAGCACCCCGGAATTAGCAAGGATAAGACCAGTTTTGAAGCATTACTAAAGTCTAAGGCGGAGGGTCACAGCATTTATGTGCTGGAGGAGGGGGGTAAAGACCTTAAAGACGTCGAGTTCGGGGAGAAACCGGTTTTTGTTTTGGGTGACCATGTGGGGCTTCCTAAAAAAACGGAGTCTTTCGCGTTGCGTTTTGGAGAAAAAATCAGTCTTGGCAAGACACCATACTTGGCAAAGTCATGCATTACAATAATTAATTACACATTGGATCAGAAAGCTAAGGCGGAGCCTTGAAATGCTCATAGCCCCTAGCGGCAATAGCGTGTTTTTGGCCTGCAACCTCGTAAACAACTCTTTTGTCGTACGTTGCTTTTCCTATTGGGATTAAGCAGCCACCAACAGATTTAACCAGTTCACTTGCTTCAGCCCATTTTCCTGGTTTAACTGTTAATACCAACTCGTATTCTTCTCCACCATACAAAGCCAAATCTGCAGCGTTGAGATTGTTTTGGGCGGCAAATTCTTTAACTTCAGCAGCAATGGGCAGGTTATCGATGCAAAAGCCCACCCTATTTTTGCGCGACAACTCGTGAAGGCACCATGCCAAACCGTCACTGCTGTCCATTGATGCTGTAACAGCACCGCTTCCGCGAAGCGCCAATCCTTCACGCAACCTTGCTTTTGGATTAAAAACGGAATCAACCAGCACTTGCCGCACATCACCTGATGCAGAAAAATTGTCCATCAGTATGCGTAAGCCAGCAGCGGTTTTTCCAAACATGCCGGTAACAGCTAAAATGTCAGCGGCTCTTGTGCCTTTGCGCAGTATCAGATTGTTTTGTTTAGCAGTTCCGAACAGCGATATTGAAATGATCAAATCAGATGCTTCTCCAGTGTCACCGCCGACAACATAACAACCATATTCACGTGCACCAGCGTTTAACCCCTCACCAATTTCTACAATGTATTTCTTTTTTGCATATTTTTTGGGGATGCCAAGCGCGACTTGCACTGCTGAAGGCAATACGCCTTTGGAGGCGAAATCGCTGATGTTCATTACGATGGCTTTTCTTGCAGTTTGAAAAAGGCTCATTCCAGGGGGCATGTCGGTTGCTCCGACTAGCATGTCGGTTTTTAGAACTGCTACTTCGCCTTCGATGCCGATTGGAACTGCAGATACGTCGTCTCCAAAAGGCACAGGCATATTTGGCATTATTGTTAACAGTTTTTGCATTAAACGTATGATTTCGTGTTCGCCAAGACTTGTGTCAGCCAAACCAACCGACCTTCCAAGCATCAAGTAACAGTAGATACAAATAAACTCCTCTAAAAACAGGGGTTTGGACAAAACCAACATTTAAAAATATCCGGCACCCTTCAAATACGCAAGACGCTTGTGGGCCTCGATAGCTCAGCCCAGCAGAGCGGCTGCCTCGTAAGCAGCAGGCCGCGGGAGCAAAGCCCGCTCGAGGCTCCATTCACTAGTTTAGAATTCGTTTAATTGCAGTCATTTAACTTTGAAAACTTTGAAAAAAATTAAAAAGAAAAAGTTTTGTTGAGATTTAAGGACTTACGTAGGTGTAGTTTGTTTCATAAATTGTTCCTGCTTGCCATGTTCCTGCCCACGTTATTTCGTATGGAGCTAGGACACCTGTTTGGGTGTAATTGGCGCTGACAGTGTAGATGGGGTTGAGGACTACTGGGTATTGTAATATCATAGTCCATCCTGCAGCTCCAGGTGCAGTGGTAAGGGTTGTGTAGTTGTATGTTTCAGATCCGACGATGAGGCCTGTTCCCACTCTTCCTCCACTCCAGGTCAAGGTTTGCATGAATTGTGCGGTTTGGTTATGGTTGATTTTTATGTAGTTCATTATTGAGTCACGTATTTGTTCTGTTGTTACGGGTATGTTTGAGCTGTAGCTTGTTTCATTGATTTTGCTGTCTTGCCATGTTCCTGTCCATGAAACGTTGTATGGTGTTTGTACTCCTGTTTGGGTGTAGTTTACACTTACTATATAGGTTGGGTTGGGAATGACGGGGTTGTGGATTTCAACTGTCCACCATGCGCCGCCCATCATGCCGTGAACGGTTGTGTAAACATATTGCACTGAGCCCACCAAACCTGTTTCTACTAGTCCGCCCGTCCAGTTTAGGTCTTGCATRAATTGACTGGTTTCAACATGAACCGCTTGTATGTAACTCATTGTTTCGTTTCGCACTTGCTCTTGAACTGGAGAGGTTTCCACGTTTATGTTTGAGGAATAGCCTGTTTCAGTGATTGTTCCGTTTTGCCATGTGCCATTCCATGAAATGTTTACAGGGTTTTGTACGCCAGTTTGAGTGTAGTTAACAATTATTGTGTAGAGTGGATTGGGCACAACGGGATAGCTCATCGCTACTGTCCAACCTGCGCTGCCAAGTGCATCTGTAAGGGTTGTGTAAACGTATTTTTCTGCACCGATTAACCCGGTTTCTATTCTTCCACCAGTCCAGTTAAGGTCCTGCATGTACTGCTCGGTTTCAGGGTGATTGCATTCAATGTAAGTCATGGTTTCGTCTCGAGCCTGTGTCTGCGTGGCGTCGGTTACCTCAGATGGGGTTGGTGATGTTGATGGATAAGGAGATGTAGAAGGAGCAGGTGGAGTAGTCGGAGAAGGAGGATTAAGAATTGTGTAACCAACAAGACTACCAATTACCACAATCGCTATAACTACTATGATTATTCCATACATTAGTGGTCCATTAACAAATTTTGCCATTTTTGTACACCAGTATCTGTTTTCTTAATAATTCAACTATCTTTTAATTTCGGTATTTAAATTGAGGCGTTAATGTTTTCCAGATTTTTTGTGTTGAACAGAAATAACTGGTTAAATCATGTCCGAAAACAAGTCAGACATGGAAAGCGCTTTATCCATAGCTTTTTAGCCGTGCATCAGAAAGATTTCAGCCTCAAAATCGCCGATTTATGTCATAAATTACAAAAATCAGCCATGCTTTTTTAGTTAATGGTTGCCAAACCCTGTTGGCGCAGACTTTTTGGAGCTTTTTGGTCATGTATTTTTGTTGTGCGTGTAGGCGGAAAGCTTTATTAAATCTTACATGTTCCGATATCGTCAGGAGATGAGATGCAATGCGCTTATTCAGCCGACACAACAATGACGATGATAGCGGAGGCAAACTAAAATGTCCATACAAAGGCTGCGAAAAAACCTTCAACAAGCCCAGCGTTATAACAGACGCGTCCACCATTCCACGTCAAACACATTTTGCATGCCCACACTGCAATTCAAAACTCGAAATAGTCACTCATAACATGAAAATCACTGAAGTCAAAGCAATGGATTACCCAACAGTTTTTGATTCACCCGCCAAATGTGCACATTTCAGCGGCGGACTAGGCGGCGGAATGTATGGCGCCGGCTCGTTACCAGAAGAATGCCTGGTTTGCCCCAAAGCGTTGCAGTGTAGTCAACGAAGAAAATAGAAGACACATTTTGCTTAAACCCAATAAGCACTGGTTTTCAACATACTAATGCACTTGTTTTCAACCAATAGCACCTACCCCCCTTAGTGATTCCGAAAAAAGCTGGTTTTTACCTACCCCTATAGGTTTCAACATAGAACCACTAATAGCAGCCTAATAGGCTCCAAATAGACTAGCAAAATCAAGGAAAAAGGTCAGGAACAGGCAGCTTTTTGACTTTTTTACGCGGCTGGTTGGAATAGGTTTTTATTGCGCATATGAAATTATCTTTTCAGCATTAAGCTATTGGGGCTCTCGGCTAGCTTGGTCTAGGCTTGTAGACTTGGGCTCTATAGACTCCGGTTCAAATCCGGGGAGCCCCACCAGCAACAATCTCTAAATACGAATTGATTTTAAAGAAAATCCCTGACGTTTTCATTATTGTCCAGATATGGACTTATATAGTTCAGATGCGGGTTAAAGGGAATAACTCACGGTCATTACCATTGAACAGTATCAACCTGCCCCAACCCCAAAAAGTTGAAACAGCACCCTTGAACTGCAAAGTAAATCATGTTAACATGGCGAAACCGTAATGGATGTTCTCCGTTTATCGCTCGAAGAACTAGCCAAATTAAGCATGAACAACCTGCTGAAGTACGAAACACTCCAACGAGCCAGCAAATCAAGCATTTACAAGGCAAAATGGGCAGGAATTAACGTAGAAAAAATCAGAACCTACGAGGACTTCGCTCAGCTTCCGTACACTACAACCAAAGAAGTCAGGCAAGCCATATATGAACAACCCATTGACCAAATTCTATGCGGAAAAGTGGTCCATTGGTTCTCAACCACAGGCACAACAGGCCTTTCTAAATGGTTGCCGTATGGCAGAAGAGACCTTGAAGCCGTCATGCTAATCCGTGATAGACTCTACAACATGCTACCAACCGAAGACGAACTTCGATTAGTAACCATCACTGCTCCACCCCCATACATTGAAGACGGCTTGGCAATCCTAAACACCTTACGGGGCATGGAAAAAAAGAACACACTACAGGGCATCACCATTGCCTTGACACAGACGGATGATGAAGAAATTTTCAACTTCACTTTTGACACCAAACCAAACGTTATGCTTGCTTTTCCCAGTTTAGCCGCACGCCTTGCAGAAATCATCGAAGAAACAGCCCCAGACGCCATGAAAAAACAATTCAGCGAACATAAAACAGCCAAAAACATGCTTTTGTACTTAATCACGCGGGTTAAGAAGGTTCATCCAAAAGACCTCTCCAAGTTCACGTGGGGATTATTCGGCGGCGAACCATTAGACCCATATCGCGAAGTATTAACCAGAATGTACGGCATCGAACCCTACGAAATGTACACTTTCACAGAGTTCATGCCTCCCGCTGTTGAATGCAAAATGCATCAAGGAATGCATTTATGGCTCGACATTTGCCTGCCCGAAATCATACCTGAAAAAGAATTAGAAAAAGAACGCGCAAACAGCACCTATGTGCCGAAGGCGTTACCGCTTTGGAAAGCAAAAAAAGGTCAACGCGGCGAATATGTACTTACAACCTTCGGAGAAGCATTACCTCTCGTCCGTTACAGGTTCGGCGACCTGATAGAAATTGTTGGCACTGAACCCTGCGGTTGCGGACACACTCATCCACGTATAAAAGTGCCCAGACGCGCAGACATTTCAGTTGTCAGTTTAGGCGCAATCCGTTTCCCCTTCAAACAACTGGAAGAAAAAGTCCTATCAAAAACCAGACACGGGCAAGCTGATCGTTGGCAGTTGGAAATCCGAAGGGAAGGGCACCGACCACACATCACGATTCGGCTTGAACCCAGTCATGAGATTAAAAGCAAAGAACTATTCAGTGAAGAAATTTCACGTAAAGTGCAAGAAATTGAAGTGATTAAAACGGGGCTTGACAACAAAATTCTCGCTCAACCCAAAATAATTGTTGAAGGATTACTGCTCAAAGGCAAACAGGCAACTGCTGCAGGCAGCATAATTTTTGAAGGCGAATAACCATGACCACAAGCGAAACAAAAACACCGAAAAAATGGCAGCAATTCACAGCCGAAGAAGCATTAGAGCAAGAAGTAAAACTAAAAGAAACACTCATCAAAGCAGCACAATCACCGCTTTACAAGAATTTGTGGAAAACAGCTGACTTCAAACCTGAAGAATTCAGCTGCACAAGCCAATTAAACAACATACCATACCTTACCAGAAAAAGCCTTTTTGAAGCCACCCGCACAAAAACATGCAGCACCGCCATTGCACCCATCGGTCACTGGTTTTTAGGTCACAAAAGTTTTGACGTCCACGAATGGTACCCTTACAGCAATGAAGACTTTTTGGGCATTGCTCCGGCTCTTTCAAGATTAAGTAGCACCGTTGGTTTACATGCCGGCGACGTAGTGCTGACTGTTGTCGATACACCACCACGCATCTCATCATTCATTCCGGTACTTTGGACGTATTCCGAGGAATCAAGAGACTGTGGTTTGGAATTCATTAACGGTTCCTTAGAATGGTACGACTCCCTTGGCATGTCATGGATAACCTTCATCCAGAAAAGGCGCCCCACTGCAATTTTGGCTTCAAGAAGGAACGCGGTTGCATTTGCAGATAAACTGGAACAGATGGGCACTTCGATTAAGGAGGTTTTACCAGAGTTGCGAGTCGCTGTGTTCTTTGGAGAAGGCTCAAAATACCAGCTAAAACCCTACGCGGCGACAGAAACATTTGAGGTTTACTCGCCAGTTGAGCACATGGCGTTTTGGTCAGAATGTAAAAGTCACGACGGAATCCACGCATGGCTAGACAGTTCAATCCCTGAAGTGCTGCCTGACGGAGAAAACACGGCTCAACTCTTAAAAGAAGCCAGTGTAGGCATTGAAGGCGAGTTAGTGTTAACGACTTTTGCTGAGGCGTTGCCGCTGGTTAGGTACAGGACGGGCAGGCGAATCCGCGTGGAAGGCATCGGCAAATGCCGTTGTGGAGCAGAACATCCAAGAATCAAGTTCCAATCAAAATAGCACCGGTTAAGAAAAAATTTTGCCCTCACAATTTCCTTTTCTGAAAACTATCAAAAGTGTAAATGTAGCAGTTGTGAGAATTACAGCAATTAAACCTAATATTTTAAGGTCTGCAATTTCAGGAATTACACTTGGCGCTGTTGGTGTTTCCTGAGCACTATTCTCCAAGTTTACGGTTATTTCGTGAGTACTGTGACTGTAAACAAAATGCAGAATCCAGAGATCATCCTGAAATGTTGAAGTGAAGTTTAATCTGGCACCATCAAGAAACACAGTCAAAAGTCTTGCGTCATCCAGTAAGCTTTTGGAAATGTATAGGTCAGCGTAGCCGACTGTTCCTGATGGTCCTGAAACGGTGAAGAATAGCTGGTTTCTTTCGGCGTCAAAAACCAAAGAGGACACCGTAGAATTGGAGGAAATGGAGAATACTTCTTGAAGGTCACTTGGACGGTTGAGTTCCCAAGAAGCAAAAATGGAGTAAATTTTTCCGTAAAATGGGTTATCTGACACTGTGCTTGGAAAATTCAAGTCGCTCATGTCGAATATGACGCTTTGGTTGTAATCATTTGTTTGTAGATTACAGGCCCCTACACCAGGAGCGTCTGAGACGCCTAGTAACCAATAATTTCCTGGGCTTAGGGTTACTGGAGTGTCAAATATTGCTTTGCATAGGCGCGTGCCATCTGTGAGGTTGTACGTGGATATTTTTGTTTGACTTATGAGGTTGCCTACGTACCCGTTGTTGTCGCTGTAAATTGCAAAACGGCAATTAAAGGAGGAAGGTTGCTGTTGTCCCCGCCATGTTGTCAGGTAAGCGGACATGGAAGTAATTGTTGCATTAACATTTAGAGAGTATTTTGTGCCAAAAGCAAACACTCCACTTTGACCACTTGCCTCATTGCCCTTTTCAATACACCCGAAATGACCTTTGATATACTCGTTTGTTACTTTTACTTTTGCGTCTTGGGAGTAAACAACATTGCCAGTTGCATCAGTGACCACTACCGAAACAAGATAGGTTCCAACACTTGACTCAGTAAAAAGCCAAAACGAATGGTTTGTTCCTGAAATTACTGACCCGTTAAGACGCCATTGATAACTGTAGGGGGCTATGCCTGCCGTTACTGAGCAGGTTAACCGCAGATTCTGGCCAACACCGATAATTTCTGAAAAAGGAGAGACAGCAACAGAAAACGCGGGACCTGCCGGAAGTGAATCAACCAAAACAGTGTTAAACAGGATTTTTGAGCCACTGGTAAAGACGAAACCTAATTCTGTTGTTTCTGCGCTACCAAGGGGACTTGCAGCTAAATTGGGATAAATGGCGTTTGGTTCTTCAACTTGAACTGGAGTGCTCCATGACTGCAAAGGGTCGTATCGAGAGTAATATAGGGCATCTTCACGTGTGCTCATCCATATTACATGCACTCGATTTGCTGCATCAATGGATAGGGTTGGCCATTCTTGGTCAGAAGTGCTGGAAAGGGGAACATTGCTAATCACTCTTGGAATGCTCGGTCCAGTACTGTTGCTGTAACTCAAATACCAAATTTGATTTGTTCTAACGTTACTGTCAGCGGCAGCTTGCCAAACAATATGTAATATATCGTTTGAATCAACTGCTATAACTGGAGCCTGAACATACATGCCAAACATTGAAGGAATATCTGACCGTGCCAATTGTGTAGGGTAATGCCAGTAACCGTCATTTTTAACATACCAAACTTGTCCGGCAGTTGAAGGATAATTACTACCCTCCCAAACCACATGCAAATTATTTTTTGAATCCACCGCTATTGACGGATTTAATTGAAAAAATGGTGTAGAATCAAAATGGTTAGAAATCAGGACAGGACTGCTCCACTTACCGTCGTATTTGGCATAGTAAATTTGGTTACGCATGTAGTCATGGGTTGAGTTACCGCTCCGTGAGGTATCCCAAACCAAATGGACATTACCGTTTCCATCAATGCACATGTCAACAGAAACACAGTAAATTGCAGGTTCAATACCAACGCTTACATCAACCGGAAAACTCCAAACTACGCCATCAAATTTTGAGAAAAACACCCTAGCACTAGCTAACCCATCATTACCTATCCAAGCAGCATACACATTATTTTGCGAATCCGAAGCTATCGCATAACCTTGAGAACAAAAATTTTGAGTAGACACTCTATGAGGAGTCGACCAAGTGACACCGTTGTCGCTGCTAAGGCTGACGTAAACTCCGTTAACGATGTCTGGTTCAATGTCCCTGCTAAGAAAAATTGTACAAATGCTACCGTTTGGTAGTTTAGTTAGGGAATGATGTATAGGGAAAGAATGCTCAGCAGAAGCCACCTCGGTTATAGTTGATGCAGAAGCAGGAGAAGCGGCAAGGTTTTCAGCTATAACAATATTGCTTACTGAAAAAACAAAACCAGCCGTAAAAAACAAAACAAGAAAACATGCCACTGATACGTTTCTGGCTCGTGAACAGCGCAATTGAATCAATTACGTAACCCTAAAAAATCCGTGAGTAATCAGGCGCTTATTAGGATTACTCATTTTATAGCAACAACATTAATTCACTCAAAAAAGCAGAAAAAGTAAAAAACCTTTAGACCTAACAACTCAAATTTTGAATCGGCACTAAAGATTAGTTATAAATACTGCTTGGATGCTGATGTTTCCCCAAATAGGGGAAATATTTTGAAATACACAGCTATTTGCTCTGACCAAAACGGCATAAGTCACTTTAAAGATGTAACGGTTGAATTTAACCAAGCAAATCTGCCACATGCACCCACAGCAGAAGTGTCAAAAGGCATGTCTGCAACGCAGATTTTCTTTGCCAAAATCCCACAAGGCACGTCAACCAACCTGCATTCTGCAGATAAAAAGCAGTTCTTCTGTATTATTGAAGGTAAAATAGAAATTACCGTTGGCGATGGCGAGATACGTGTTTTTGGTCAAGGCGACTTACTGTTTATTGAGGACACCAAAGGAAAGGGGCATCAGGGAATAATAGTGGGGGACACAGATTTTGTGGCAGCAACTATTAACGTGATTTAAAAAAACGGGATTGAGCCCTAAACTTTTTGTTTTTGTTTTGCTTGTTTACCTAAAAAAGGAATTTGTCTATGTTTTTTATGTAGCTGCTGAGAGTGAGTTCTTCTTCTGATCGCAGGTGATACCTGATTTGTGGAACTTTATTGTGTAGCAAACCCATGATTTTTAGTTCAACCAAAAGGGAAGCTTCACCGAACATGTTTTTTAAAGCAGCTTCGAACTTGTCAGGGTTTTCAGCAATTGCCTGTTGATGAACAGCATATTTTTTTTCTAATTCTAGGTAAATGTTTTGTTTGCAGCCTAGTGAGTTAAAAGCTTCGTCTATTGCTTGTTTGAGTATGGCTTCAAAATGGGTTGATTTTGTTTCTTTGTGTGCACCTATTGTAATTAGGCATGTTGGTTCTTGGTTTTGTTGCGTTTGTTTTAGCTGCATATGTGAACCACTCAGATACACATGCAAGTCGCAAGTCTTAATATAATAATTATTTTAGCTTTCGATATATGAACAAGAAAAGACATATGCCCCAAGCAGCCTGAATTAGGCTACCCGGGCAGTTTTAACAAGTTTAGGGTTGCCGATTGGCTTGATTTCTACTGCACCTTTGGCTGTATTCTCAACTGACTGCAGAGTTCTACAAATCAAGCCCAACGAGTTTTCTGTGAATTTGAGCATTGTCTGACCTGCTGTAGTTATTGTAAATACCTTGCGTGGCTTTTCAGAAGTCATGTTCCATTCGCTGCTAAGATACCCTTTCTTTTCCAAGTTAGCTAAAAGTGGATAAACTGTGCTTGGACCAAAATAGATACCAAATGTTTTGCGGATTTTTGTGATGACCTGATAACCGTGCATTGGCTGCTGGTCTATTAGTTGCAATGTAATCATATCTAGCAAGCCTTTTGCTAGTTTTGTTTGAATTTCTTTTTGGCAGTTGTTTGTCACGTTATTTTTCTCCCTTTAATTTTTTTGTTTGATAAACCAGCATTCAAGCGAGCTTATCGTATGTATTTCTAATCCATAAACAGGCATATAAAACCTCAGACATAACCCAAGCATATCAAAACACATACAAACTGTAGTTCACATCGACAAAAAAACAAAATTAACATACAAAATGTACCATAGCGTACCCAAAAACTACACGTAGCAACCTGTAGAACAATAGAACAGCAAACACCAATATGTCCATGCCAATAATATTCAAAAATCAAGCTTATTTTGCGGCGGGCGCCCAACATGTTCGTAACACACTTTTTTTGGCAAAAACGTTTTTGATGCCAGCCAATGAAAGGTGGAAATTATTGAGAATTTGTGTTAATTAAACAGTCTTTAAATTTAGTTGCCGTATGACTCCAGCAGATAGACACAAAGAACATGGTCACCATTACTATATTGACTTCTCACTTCACCCCATGCGGGCACATCATTGTTGAACCAAATAGTCAAAAGTGTACCATCGGGAACTTGCCCTTTCCTGACGTTGGTATCAAAAGTACCTGCAGGAACCGATACCGATTGGCCTGTTGCATTGACTGACATATTACTGTACAATGATAAGTCATCAACGAAGTCAACAGCTTCAGGACCCCAAGTCTCGTTGAAAGATAATTCACCGTTAATAAAGCGCTGTTGAGATATTTGCAGGTTAGAGTACGTTAACTTATCTATGTAGTTGGTTACCAAATCATGGACGACTGTGCCATTGTTATAAGTAAAGGTGTAATTTTCAAGATAAACCCAGCAGGCTTTTTCAGCGTAGAATCCAGGAGCTATTGTGCTGTTTAATATGCCGTGACCTTTAGCAACTCCGGCTGCATTATAGCTTTCTATTGCATAATTCGCCCATGCACCATCACTAAAATTAGTAACAACATTATTGGAGGACTTGCTTTCATTACCGGACGGCATCAAATAGCATACGCCTACAAAAGCCACCACAAGAAGTAAAGCCACACAAACGGCGGCTATGATAATTCTAAAGGAACTTGATTTTTTTGTTGTTTCGTTATTGGGTTTATTTTCTGCCATGACATGTTCACGTTAGTGATTATCTGTTGTTTGAAGTTGAAGTGCAGCTATGATGACTTAACACCATCAAATCATCATAGCTTAAACCTACTTTACACGGCAGTTTAAGAGTAAAGCCTTATGAAAACAAGATATTGATTAAAAATAAAGAAGGAGCGGGATGCCAGTTTTTACTGTGCCATCTTGTTTAGCGATTTCAAGCTCCAATAGAACACAACAACAGCAATTAAGCTGGTTATTATGAAGCCCTCAAGTATGCCGATGCTTTGGAAATTGCCGACGAACAGATCCCTTGTTGCGTTTACACCATAGGAGAATGGGTTAACTTTTGAGAGGTATTGTAGCCAGAGTGGTGCAAGTGCCAAAGGCAAAAAGATGCCAGACAGCAACGCAACTGGCAGGGTGATTGTGTTCATTGTTGGTGCAAGTGAGTCTTCTACTTTGTATATGAGAGCAAACGAGTATGAAATACAGGACATTATAGTGCCTATCAAAGCGTACATTATTAGAGATAGCAGAAAACCTGGAACGTTTATGCTTAAACCGAACGGGATAGCAGCCACAGTTATCAGGACACATTGGGCAAGCAAAACTGCCACGTCTCGTAAGACTTTGCCCAGCATAATTGCTGAACGACTTACTGGAGTTACAAGGTAGCGTTGAATTACGCCGGAACGAATGTCATCAATTAATGGAAAACCAACAAAAGCGCAGCCGAAAATGGCTTGCATAACCAGAAGACCCGGAATGAAAACGTTAGCTGTGTTTCCGTCTGTAAAGCCTGGAACACTACCTAAACCACCTAGCAGGGGCATGTACAAGATAAGATACATTAATGGTTGAAACAGGTTTACGAAGATAAAGACTGGACTTTTTAGGGTATGATGCAGGTTAGTCATGAACATTAAACGTACATCGTGAAGTAGCTTCATTGCTTTTTACCATCCTCTCTTAGTGAACGACCAGTGTATTTTAGGAAAACATCGTCAAGGCTTGGTCGAGAAAGCGTTACGCCTTGAACTTGCATACCTGATCCGTCAAGCAGACGCAACAAATCGGGCAAGGTTCGCTCGCCATTCTTAATTGTAAGGTAGACTGAGCTATCGGTGACTTGAAGCCGCTCCAATTTAACATGCTCGTTAAGCAACGCTTCAGCTTTTTGGGCTACCTCACAAGAATCAAAACCAAAAACAATAGTATCCCCGCCTACCGAACTTTTTAGCTCGTCAGGGGTTCCTTGAACAATGATTTGTCCATGGTCGATAATGGCGATTGTGTCACAGAGCTTGTCAGCTTCATCCATGTACTGTGTAGTTAAGAATATGGTGATACCGTCGGTTTTGAGTTTCTGTATTTCTACCCAAAGATACGCGCGGCTTTGAGGGTCAAGACCTGTGGTTGGTTCATCTAGCAGAAGTAGCTGTGGATGATGAATCATGCCGAGCGCAATGTCTAAACGCCGTTTCTGCCCGCCTGAATAAGTGGATGCAGGTCGACCGACATAACTGGTCATTTGGAATCGTTGCGAAAATTCCTCAGCAGATTTTTTGGCTGTTTCAGCATCTATACCGAAAAGTTGGGCTTGTAAAATCAGGTTTTCTGTTCCTGTTGAAGCTAAATCGGCTCCTCCAGCTTGACTAACAAAACCAACGTTTTGCCTAATCTTGTCTTGTTCCTCAACTAAATCATAACCTAATACTTTGACTTCGCCACTGCTTGGACGCATAAGAGTGGAAAGCATTTTTTGTGTGGTTGATTTTCCGGCGCCGTTCGGACCAAGAAAACCGAAGATTTGACCTCTTTTAACAGTTAAATCTACGCCTTTTACGGCTTCAAGCGTCTTTTTTTCGCCATGTTCTTTTGAAACAAAAGTTTTTCGCAACTGTTTTGTTTCGATAACGTAATCACTAGTCATAACGTCTGCCCTATTCTTGGGAGCTATATAAGACTTCGGCGGCGTTGTTTGGTTTTTTGTGCACTGTTTAAGCAAGTTCTCTTGTTAAACGGTAGACTTCAAACAGGGGTTCGTAAATGATACCTTCGTTTAAGCATTCTTTGAGGAGCTTTTCGGTTTCGTGAGGAGGAGTTTTGGCTTCTTTTAGTATATACACTTTTTTTGCACCCGGTTCACGGCTGGAGTGGTACTTTCGGATGATTCGGATTATGTCACGGTACTTGATGTTAAGCGACGCCAAGCGTTTTTGGCTGGTTATTTTTGTGGCAAGCAGGTCTTCCCAAATTTCGTAGACATATTTGAAGTTCCATTCAAAAAATTCCCTAAACACTTTAGAGGTTATGTCTGGACCTGCAACTTGTATATCGTTTGCTCTGGCGTAAGCAAGTGATTGACGCAGTACTGATTGCGGTTTAGCGTTGTAACTGGCGTTTAAAAACCCGTACTTGCTCAAGTGCGTTGGGTCAAGTCCATAGCTGTCAACCAGTTTCTCTAAACCGTCCACAATTTGCTCTTGCGAATTTCCTAAATCATTAATTATCGGAATTTTCATGTGGTTTACCATCATGAATTTGAGGGCGTCAAACTGGTCAATCACGGGTCTTAAACGGTTAACGCTTGTGTCTTCAGGCAACACAGTTGGAATATCACTTAGACTGCAAGGGGGGTCCTCAATGGATGTAGGTTGACTGTTTTTGCTGTAAAGAGACATGGATAATTCAGCGTCTGGAGACAAAAGTTTGGAGCTTTTGTGGCTCAGTAAAGCAGCAGTTTGCGGCGATAACGGTTTATCTGCGTCCTCAGAAACAAAAGCGTACTTATAACGCAGTTGAAATCGACCATAAGGAGTTTCAACCCTCTCAACAGAGCCCATGTCTTGAGGTATTACTGCTTTGAGTTCACGTACGACTTTTTGGGGCAAATTTGATTTTGTAGAGTCGTATATTGTCATGTTTAATCCGCCAACGCTTTCCAAAAAAGCAGGTGAACTAATGGCTGAGAATGCTATGAAGTCGCGAATTTGTGGTTCTAAACCTTCTATGCGGGAGGTTAACCCTTGACGAAAGTTTTTATAATCAAAAGGCAGTTGCGGAAGCTCCATGGCGGGTTTGTCGTTTGCCCAATTGTAGACTTCAATCACTAAGTCACCGTTAAAACGGCGTGAATGTGCCGTTAATGGCCTGTAATTGGCGAGTTTGGCAAGTCCCGTGACGGTTATGTACTCGTTTTCTGCGGGGCAAGATTGTGAATAGTTGATACAGGAGAGAAAAGTTTGGTTGGAAAATGGTGTGGGCACCAAAGCGAAAACGGCACTGTTAACCCATTTTACGTATCCGCTTAAAGTTACTTGCTCGTTGGGTTTTACGTTTGAAAATTCTTTTATTCTTTCGTGCTCAAAGGGCAGCCAGAGTGCACCTGTTTCGCGTTGCCAAAGCTTTAAGCGGAAATACTTCGAGGACGAATTCGACATGGGTTGAGTATCCACTATCCAATTCAGTTTAGAACACAAGTATAATATGTGAATGCTTAAAGATTTTTAGATAAATCAAACACGCAAAAACAAGCTGTTTAAAAATAAAAAATGAAAAGCTTAACGAAAAATGCTTAAGAAAAGCGCATGAAAGTTGACTCAGCGATTAGACTGATTCAACTGATTTGATTTCTGGCACCTGCTCTTTAACGTAGGCTTCAATGCCGTTCTTAAGCGTCAATTGTGCCATTGGGCAACCTATACAGTGACCTACAAGACGAACCTTAACTACGTCGCCTTCAACTGCAACTAGTTCTACGTCTCCGCCGTCACCTTGAATTTGTGGCCTAATGACATCGAGTGCTTCTTGTACACGTTTTTTGATTGATTCAGCCATAAAGCTTCACTTTCCACTCTAAAAATAGAATTGGCTAATAAAACATTCCTGTCACAACCGTAACTTTCTACAGGCAAAAGTCACAGCAGAAACAAAAAACAGAGTAGAAAGATAAATCTAATAATCACCAGACACTCGTTATTATTGTGAGCGAAAATTGCCTCATGTTGTTTTGAACGGCAAAATTTCTATAGAAGAAATTTTCGAAAAAATAAACCCGCTTTTCATCCGAAATCAAGACACTATTCTAAAAACAAAAGAAACGTACCTTGAAAAGAACAAAAAAGACATCCTGATAGATTCATTAACTATTGAGAAAGGCAAAAAAAACGTGTTTTTAACGTTAATTTCAGGCAGAGAAGACGGCGTGGTTGTTAGGCTTTACCCACAATTTGAAGTGGAAAAAACTGACGGGGTAAAACAGGTACTTGCTGAGTTAGCAAAACAGGTGATGCAGACGTTTCCTGAAATGCATGTTGGAGAAACAAACCTGCAAGAATTCCTAAAAGTTGCACCCTAAAAGAAGCATGTTTCAACATCATTGTTTGTTAGCAATGATGAAAAAGATGTAATTCAAAAAGAAAAAAAGGAAAAAACGAAAAAGGTGTTAGTGAGCCATCTGTATCGGCGGTATCAAGACTCGGTTAATAACGTGAATTACGCCGTTGTCAGCAATTATGTCGGATTTTATGATTTCTGCCTCATTGACCTTAATGTTCCTATGAAGCCGCTGCGATGAATCAATTCTTATGTCTTCGCCTTCAACTGTTTTTGCAGTTTTCAGGTTCACTATGTCACTAGATAACACTTTTCCAGGGATTACGTGGTAAGTTAGAATCGACTTTAATTTTGGAATGTCTTTTAGCAAGTTACCAACTGTTCCAGGGGGCAGCAGATTGAATGCGGCGTCGTTTGGAGCCAAAACTGTGAATGGACCAGGCCCTTTCAGCGTGTCAACCAGTCCAGCTGCTTTAACAGCCGCGACAAGCCTGTTGAATGAACCCGCAGAAACGGCGGTATCTACAATATCAGGCATAAAAAAAAGTCACCTCCAAGAGAGTCTAAATCTAATAAAAAATTAGTTTGAAATAACTTAACATTATGTGATTGCCAAATATCAACCACATCATAGAAAAACGGAAAGTCTCTTCATTGCAAAGTGACTTCTTCAAGCCTGAACCGCACTATTTCTTTAATCAAATTCACGGAAAAAGACATATCATAAGGGAACTTTTTCTATTCAAGTAAGAAGCAACTTCAAAAAGCCTACTTTGAGAATCTGGTTTTAAGGCACTTTGAACAGAAAGGTCGTTTAAACTTTCGCAGTCCTTTAGGCGCAAACTTTTTCCCACACCCACTACAGATGACTTGACTCGCCTGTTTAGGTTCAAGCAAAACGAGTCGCCTGTTTATTTCGGCTTTAACAGCTAAATCATGTTCACGCTTCAAAGACGCCTTTAAAAGCAGTTTAGCTTTAACTAAACTGTCATCTCCAAAAACTTGTTCAAAAACGTTTGTCTTTTTTCCTTTTGCAATCTTTAGAGGTAACATACAAACAAAGTTTGAAGGATAACTCTGTGACCTTTCGAAATCCACTACTGCAAAACGGTAATTATTTCGAAATCCGTCCTTGTATGCGTCTACCTTCAAGATTTTTAGTTTACAATCCAAAATAAACTACCTGTTTCTACAGTTCACCCATATCTTCTTCGAAATTTTCCTCTAAACGCACTTTTCCATCTCTCACTGTAGCCTTAAATGCAGCTTCACAAATGGGGCAAGAAATTATTTCGCCATCCTTTACATCACGTGAAAAGGTATTTCCACATTCTAGACATTTCAAAATCATAACCAAAACCTGCATTGTAAGGACTTGTATTTTTTTCCACACATATAGATAAACCCATTTTTGACTTTGCCAATATAAGAATAAATTAAAGAAAAAGTAAGCGCCGGGAATAGCAAAGGGCAACTCTTTCTCTAAAGAATCCTTAACACATTAGTTGTTCTGCGGACTATATTAGAATGACTACAAAAAAAGCTTCAATAAGACTTAAATTTTAAAAATAAATCTGAAAGCACTTTTTATGAGCCAAAAAAAGGCAAAAATTTTCCTATTTTTTGAAAAAACCAAATTAAAAAGCCATTTTTGAGAAAAACACAGGTACACACTAAAGGGAGGTCAAAATAAAAAGAATCTACCACAAGCTACCTTCCTTTTTAGAAAAACAAATTAAACACAGACCTAATTCAATCAACAACAGGGTTAACATTGACAAAGCAAGTGTTTATTTCAGGCCCAATCCTTGGCATGGAAAACAGTCAAGACTACTACCGAAACGCCATCACAACCATCAGCAAAAAACTCGGCTTTGAAGTTATAGACCCATGGAAACGCGAAAAATGCCTCTACAAAGGCGAAGAACAATGTTGGTGGAGCACTTACAAAAAGTACGATTTTGTGCAACGTGACCTTGACGACGCCGACCGTTGCGACATAATGGTGGTTTACCTGCCTAAACTAAGTGCGGGAGCTTGTATGGAAATGTTTTATGCAAAACGTAAAGGCAAAACAGTTATTGTAGTCTCAGACATGGAACACCTTAGCCCATGGATTAAATATCATTCAGATGCTATAATCAAAAGTTTTGATGAATTAGAAGAAACACTTAACAGATTCAGATAAACCTGCTTCAAAAAGGCTTGTTTTTAAAAACCAGTAGCAACGCGGCGGACTTTTCAATTTTTTCTTTTGTTAAAAAATAGGCATCATAGCTTAGAACACCTTTTTAAATTGAACATTTGAAACATTAAACTTATAAGACATAGAGTAACTTGTGCGCTCCACATGAGTAAATACAGCGACGGCGTTCAATACTACCTTTTGGTGGCTGGAGTCGGCATAATTGCAGCGTCTGTTTCAATTGGTTTTTACTTGCTGTATCAAGAAATTTGGAGTTTAACTCAGCAAGCCTTAGGCTACTCTATACTCATCATTTTACCGTTATCCTTCTTAGCCATCGGGCTACCGTATTTCATCGTAAAACGCTTCGCTAAAACCAAAACAACCGGTTCAGGCACCCACACAGTGCTTGAAGCATACCACTTAACAAACGGCGAAATCAGCCTCAGAGACACCATCGTTAAACCCATCGCCGGCATGCTTACAATAGGTTTAGGCGGAAGTGCAGGACCTGAAGGACCAAGTCTGCTTGCGGGCGGCGGTGTCGCGTCAGCATTATCCAAACGTTTTCACATGCCAACAGACGTACGCAGACGCTTATTTGTTGCAGGTGCAGCTGCAGGGTTAGCAGCAACTTTCCGAACCCCCTTAACAGGCATTCTTTTCGCGTTGGAGATTCCTTACAAAAACGATTTAGACCGAGAAACCTTCATTGAAGCTGTTGCAGCGTCAGTTCCAGCTTATCTTCTTTCAGTAAGTGTTCTTGGCAGTGAACCTCTTTTCGGTTTAACATTAAACGCAACAATTTCATGGACAGAAATTGTGTTATCATTGTTGTTAGGTTTAATCTGTGGACTCTATGCTATCTTGTTCACTAAGATTTTTAGTTGGACAGGAAATCTGGGCATAAAAATCAGGAAAAAATACGGATCTAAAGCAGTCATAACTGCAGCCGCACTCTTGTTAAGCCTCTCTGGCGCAATTTCACTTTACACAATTGGTATAGGTTTAACGTTTACAAGCGCAATCATCCAGACCACTTCGCTTAGTTTAGCTTTGGTTGTCGTTGTGGTTGTGTTGAAAACGTTCTTGACAGCGTTCACCTTGAATTTTGGAGGAAGCGGCGGATTATTCTTCCCATCAATCGTTATAGGCGCGGGCATAGGCTGCATATTCGCACAGGTCTTTAATGCTAATTACCCAGTGATGTTCATCGCAGTAGGTATGGCGGCACTATTAGGTGGAACACATAAAATATTGTTAACACCCATCGCTTTTATTGTTGAAACCTTAGGCGGCTTATTTGCTATCCCAGCACTTTTAGCCAACAGCGTAAGCTACGTTGTTTCAGGCAAATACTCATTCTATTCACTTCAACCCAGAACAAGACTAAAAGCAGAAGAATTAGCCCTTGAAAGATTCTTTATTAAAGCAGAAAAAATAGCCCCAGAAAAATTACAAGCAACAGTTGCTTCAGATGTTATGACAAAGAATCCTGTTGTTTTACATAAAGGCGCTAGCGTTAAGGAAGCGTTAGAACTCTTTGAAGGCACTAAATTCAGAGTGTTTCCAGTTGTTGACGACGCCAACTGCGTGGTAGGAGTTGTTAAACTGGAAGATTTAGGGTACGTTGACGTTTACCGACAATCAATGAGCATCTCAGACAGTGTAATGCATAAAGCCACCTTAATCCCAGCTCAAACAAACCTGAAAACAATGGTGCAAGTGATGATGGATAGACAGCAAGACCACGTTTTCGTTGTTGATCAAGACCGAAAACTCGTAGGAGTTGTTTCAGGAATTGACGTGAACAAGAAAATGATTGAATTACTAGCCATCTAAACCCAAACCTTCTTAATCTAACCGTTAGACAGGCAATGTGCAATAATACTTTTAAGCGCTAAACCCTAAAAAGAAGTAACAGGTAAACCGCAAATGAAACAAAGAATCCTAAAGCTTACACCTGAAGAGCTAATACGAGCAATCCAAGGCAAACCCACCCAGATGAACTTACCTGCAGACTTGGAACTTGTAGACATAAAATATGACGCTTTTACCAAAGAAGTAGCCGCAGTAGTTCGAAGTGAAGCCTTTGAAGACGTAGCCGAGAACATGCAGATACCAGAACTTGCTCATGAACCGCCAACTCAGACGCCAGAACCTGCTCCAACTCCAACACCAGTTGCAGCATCAAAAAAACCAGAACCAGCACCCACACCACCGGCACCTCAAAGGTCCCTAATTCAAACCTTAACAGCTTCAACCCAGCCGTCCTCATCAACCAGCATAGGCACAGGAGTAAAAACTCTGGGACCTAAACCTGAAGCAAACCAAGATACCTGTGGTTTTGAAGAAGAATTCACTAAAGAACAACGTAAAGTGCTCCGTTTCACTTCTGACGGTGACTACGTGATTGTTAAACCAATCCAGTTTCTAAAAACGGAGTGGGAAGACATTAATGATACAGTGAAGAGCATCGGCGGAAAATGGATGAAAGGTTCCATTATTGATTACTGGGTTATTCCTAAAAACCAGAAAAAAGACGAATAAACGGCTCCATAAAGAGCCAGCCAATATTCTTTTAGACGAAAAGGTTTAGGAGATGGAAAGTTAAGCCTCCAATCACTAACGCTACAGCAATGTTTGCCAGTGAGATGACGGCTGAGGCTTTCCAACCGAATTCTTTGCCAAGTATCGCCATTGTTGAAACGCATGGAATGTACAGCATTGCTACCAGCGCCATCACGACCAGTTGTACTGGAGTGAAGCCCACAAGCAGGTTGGTTGTGCCAAGTATTGCTACTGAACCTAAGATTATGAGTTCTTTGCGTACTGTACCAAGTAATAGCAGAACGCCAGCGAATGCGGGTAAACCCAGCCATAGCACTGTAAGAGGATAAAGCGCGTTGCTTATCGGGGTAAGTATGTCGTAAACGTATAGTGTTTGTATGAGTGCGCTGCCGACGATGTATATGGGAAAGACAACGTAAATGATTGTTTTAGTGCGTGTCCAAGTCTGTTTTAGGACAACTTTCATTGAGGGTCGTTTGAAGCTGCTCATTTCCATGATTAACCCTGTGGATTTTCCAGGAACAGCTTTCATTGCAATTCTGCCCATAAGGAAGATTATGCATAGGTTAACAACGTACAGCAGCAGCGCCCATTGAACACCAACAAATAAGCCAACCATGCCAAAAAGCACGATTGTACGGGCTGAGCAGGGCGCAAAGGTTATGGCAAACGCTGCGAGGAGTCGTTCGCGGCGGGTTTCCATGATTTTGCAGCTGTGAATGGCGGGAACGCTACAGCCGTAGCCGAGTATTATTGGGATTAAGGCTTTGCCGTGGAGCCCGATTTTGTGCATTGCACTGTCCATCATGAAAGCTACGCGGGTTAGGAGACCTGAGTCTTCGATTACTGCCAGCAACAGGTAGAATGGAATAACAAACGGGATAATCAACGTTAAGCCTGCGCTGAGTCCACCCCAGAAGCCATTAAGGATAATGCTTAGGAGTGGCGAGGAAGCCGATAATGTTGGGTCTACTGGCTGGATTAGGTTTAGACCTTCCGTTATTAAACCAGAAATCCAGTTACCGACAAAAAATGTCCATAAAAGTAAACCACCAATCACGCCAATAGCGGTTACGTAACCAAATACGCGGTGAGTGGTAAACCAGTCTAATTTGTCAGTGAATGGATGCCAAATTTCGTCCTGCTGTAAAGCTGAGGCGACAATGGAACTTGCAAGGGAATACCGTTCAGAAGCTATAACGGAGAAACATTTCTCCTGACAGTTTTTTTCAAGCTCAGTTGATATCAACGTTGTCTGCAAAATGACTGCTGTTGATTTTTCTGCAACAAGCTTACGGATTTCAGTGTCGCCTTCAAGTAGTTTAATAGCTAACCAACGTGACGGATACTTCAAACCAAGGTTTTCTTTTTCAATTGTTTCTTGTAGTTTTTCGATTTGCTCTTCGAGGTCTTTTCGGTATTTTAGGAATTTTGGTTTAGGTTTGACGGTGGCTACTTTTACGGCTTCTTTAACAGCTTCATAAATGCCTTCTCCACGAGTGGCAGTGGCGAAAACAACTGGAACGCCCAACATTTCGGAGAGCTTGTCCTTGTCGATGAGTATGCCTTTGCTTTTTGCCACATCTATCTGGTTAAGCACAAGCACGAGCGGGGCGTTCATTTCCAAAAGCTGTAAAGTAAAAAACAGGTTACGTTCTAAAACTGAAGCGTCAACCACGTTAATGACCGCGTCAGGCTTCTCCAATGCAACGTAGTCTCGTGAAACGATTTCCTCCATAGAAAACGTTGAAAAAGAGTAAATGCCTGGGAGGTCAATTACTTTTATTTCGTAACCTTCAAAGCTGAGGGTACCTTCTGCACGGTCCACGGTTTTTCCTGGCCAGTTACCGATTATCTGGTTTGAACCGGTCAGTTGGTTAAAAAAAACGCTTTTGCCAACGTTTGCGTTTCCTGCAAGAGCAAAAGTCAGGTGCTTACCATTTATTGCTGACGCTGACTGATTAATGGTGGATTGTTCACTGTTTGAAACAGTTTTTGTATTTGATGACAACAGGTTTGAACCTCCTTAGTCTGTTGTTGGTTCCACTTCAACGAAGACGTTGCAGGCTATGTCTTGACCCAAGGCTAGTTTTGAGCCTCGAACAGCCACTTCAACTGGACCATCCATGGGCGCAACTTTTACAACCCGGATTCGTGTTCCAGGGGTAAGCCCCATATCCAAAAGCCGTTGAAGCACTTTATGCTCACCCCGAATAAAACTGATTTTTCCGTACTTACCATCTTTTAAGTCACGAATTGAAGTGAGGTTTTTGTCTCTTCGCCCAACTTGTTCTAAACCTTTTTTGTGCAGTTGGATGCATTCTTCGCAGCTTGAAAATGGCAAATCACAAGCAGGAATGACTTTTCCATCATCAGGGCACGTGTCAGGATGTTGTAGGAAACGACAAAGCGATTCTTCTGCCTCATCTGACAGGGCATGTTCCATTTGACAGGCTTCAACGTGCACTTTGTCTTTTCCGATGTGTAGCACGTTTGATAGGAAGCTTTCGAGTAGACGGTGTTTTCTGGTTATTTTTTGTGCTTCTTTTACTCCTTTTTCTGTGAGGGTGCTTCCGTGGTAGGGGGAATATTTTATGTAGCCTTCTTCTGAGAGTTTTTTGAGCATTTCTGTTACGCTTGCTGGTGCTACGGCTAGTTTTTGTGAAATGTCTGTGTTGCTTACTAAGTCGCCGTTTTTGGATAGGCTGTAGACGACTTTTAGGTAGTCTTGTGTTGATTTTTGTTGCATTTGCTTTTCGCCTGCACACTCGTTTTTAGGTGCACCTAAATTGGTTGGGTTTTCCAGCATATAAACATTTAGGAGCACCTAAAAAAGTTTGCTTCATAAAAAAGTTTAAAACGCGTCAAACAATAAAAACTTCAAAATCACACCTTTTGAACAATCCACACCTGCCAGTAACGGCTAAATACTGCAAACCCCAATCCGTTGGGTAATCAGCGTGGGAACCAAAAATGAAAGACCTGCCAAACATAGTCCAAGACCTAATAGAAGCAACAAAAAAACACGAACAGTACCGCGACAAAGAATGTATAAACATGATCGCCAGCGAAGGAATCAAATCACCCGCTGTTTGCCAAATGCTCGACATGGCACATGACCTTGCCACACGTTACGCAGAAGGCGAAAACGACAAAGACGGTCACGTAAAAAAGCGCTATTATCAAGGCCAAAAATTCATGAGTCAAATCGAAGACTGCGCTACTGATGCAGTTAAAAGCCTGTTTCGTGCTACATGGGCAGATGTCCGTTTAATTTCAGGCACTCACGCAAACACAGCCACTTTTAAGGGCTTATCCTTAGCTTCAAAAAACAACAAGATGGTTGTTACTCCATTAAGCTGCGGTGCACACATTAGCCATGATTACACTGGTTTGGCAGGCAGCATCCTTGGCATAGACAACATTAATCATGTTTATGACATTAACGAGTTTAACATTGACCCAGAAAAATCAGCCTACGTTATTCGTGCAGCTAAACCTGGCATCGTCACTTTCGGCGGTAGCCTGTTTCTTTTCCCACATCCAATAAAGGAATTAAAAGAAGTCTGTGACGAAGTAGGCGCATACGTTGCTTACGATGCAGCGCACGTTTTAGGTTTGATTGCAGGCGGTCAATTCCAAGACCCTCTCCGCGAAGGCGCAGATTTCATCACTGCATCCACTCACAAAACCTTCCCAGGTCCCCAAGGCGGCGTTATCATGGGTGTTCCAGATACTCCAGCCAAAGAGAAAGCTGTAAGAAAAATCCAGTGCGCAGTATTCCCGTTAACTGCTTCAAGCACTCACCTTGGCAGATTACCAGCTTTAGGTATGGCTTGCCTTGAAATGAAGGTGTTTGGTCAACAGTTAGCAGCTCAAATAGTCAAAAACGCTCAAACCGCAGGTCAATACCTGTATGAGAACGGCGTTAAAGTAGTAGCTGAACACAAGGGCTTTACTCGTTCACACCAAATCGCGCTTGACGTTAGAGCTTTTGGCGGCGGTAACAAAATCGCTCAAGACCTTGAAGACGCAAACATCATCCTAAACAAGAACCTGCTACCATACGACGACCAAAGTGACAAAGAAAACCCTGCAGGTTTACGTGTTGGCTTCCAAGACGTTACACGCCACGGCATGGGTGAAGGCGATATCAAACATCTTTGTGACTTAATGCTGGACGTAATTAAAGGTAAACGTACTCCAGCACAGGTCAAGTTGGACGTTATGGCGCTTAAGAAAGAGTTTAGCCAAGTAAAGTATGGCTTCCAAAGTGTTGAAGAAGCCTTAAAATACGTTCAGGCTTAAAGCCAAACGTTCTTTTTCCTTTTTGTTTTGTTTTCAGGTTTCTGACGGGTTTTTCATCCTAAACATTAATTAGATTATTCATTGTTTTTGATGCTGAAAATTCATGGACCTAATTTACATTCTCATGCCAGTCGTGGTTATTGGCTTCTTTATCTTCTTTATACTGCTGCCAAGGTACGGTCCACATTACAAGTCAAGACTGGTTTGTCCAAACTGCAAAAAAGCGTTTAATTTTCATTGGGTTCCCGGAGCATCTTTGACCGCTCTGCGTTATGGAAACCGGCGTCGCCTCAAATGCCCCTACTGTCACCAAGTGAACACTTTTGATATTGCTTCAACACGTGTTAGCCAACCAAAAGCTAAGCCTAAAACGTAAAACTACAAACCTGTTTTCAGAGAACTTTATTAGTAAACAAGTACAATCAACCTTCTGTTAACTCTTCAAAGGAGACTCTTGTAGTGAAAGTACTCTTAAATGACGGTTTAGAACCTCAAGGCCTAAAAGTTTTCCAGGAAGCGGGAATAGAAACAGACACTAAAAAACGCGATTTAAACGGATTAATCGCTGAAATAGGCCAATTTGACGCTTTAGTAGTAAGAAGCGCCACAAAAGTTACACGTGAAGTTATAGAAGCAGGTGCAAAAGGTAAACTCAAAATTATTGGACGCGCAGGAGTCGGCTTTGACAACATTGATGCAGCAGCAGCCTCAGAAAACGGCATCGTCGTAAAAATTGCGCCCTACGGCAGCACAAACGCGGTTGCAGAATTAGCAATCGACTTGATGCTCTCTATTTCACGCAACACTCCTCAAGCACACCATTCTCTGAAAAATGGTGTTTGGATTAAAAAGAAGCTTGAAGGCACCGAGCTTGCCTACAAAACTTTAGGCATCATCGGTTGCGGTAGGATTGGACAAAAACTTGCCCAAATCGCCAAACGCGGTTTTGACATGGAAATCATCGGTTATGACATTTGTCCCAACCAAGAAAGCGGCATCAAATTCATGACAAAAGAAGAAGTCCTCGCCAAAGCAGATTATCTTAGCATTCACACAGGCGGCAAAAACATTATCATCGGCGCAGCGGAACTTGCCATGATGAAGCCAACCGTTTTTATCGTGAACACTTCAAGAGGCAATAACATTGACCAAGAAGCCCTTTACAATGCACTTAAAGAGAAGAAGATTGGCGGTTACGCAACAGACGTTTACAAAGAAGAACCAAAAGCTGAAAATGACCCGTTCAATGATAAACTCAAAGAACTTGACAACGTCGTGTTGAGCAGTCACTTGGGTGCATCAACTGTTGAAGCTCAAGTTGCAACATCAACTGAAATCGCACGCGTCCTCACAGGTTATCTTCAAGGTGGAGACTTCACCAACGCCGTAAACGCAGGCGAAAGCATTGAAGTAGAAGAAAAACAGGTTTTCACTTTATTCATTCACCACAAAGACATTCCAGGCGTGTTCGCAAACATTGACAAAGTCCTCGGTGACAACAACATTAACATCCGCGCAAACTACAGTCGCCAAATCAACACAGGTTACGCAATCAGCGTCTACGTCTTGCACCATCAAGTTACGCCAGAAATTGTTGCACAACTAAAAGCAGTGCCAAACGTCTGCAACGTCAAATTCTAAGGGACTTTTTTCCCTTCTTTTAATTTTCAAAAGGTTTATCGTAAAGCGTCTTTTCTGTGCCATGCTGTTTTGCCATGCTTTTCCAGCCGCGGTTTCCAGCAAAAACGTAGAAGGCTTTGGCAATTACAGGTTTAGCCATTAACTGCACTGCAACCTCAGAAACTGGCATTTCAGAAAGCAGGTTTTTTGCGGTTATGTCGAGGGATTTGCGGATGTTTCTTGCTAAGTAGCCTGCTTTTTCAAGGGATGCACCGTTTATGGCGCCTCCGCCGCCTAAGCTTAATCCGCCAGCCCAAAGAAAACCCGCTTCGTCTGCGAATTGATGACAGATTGCTATGGCTGTGGCGTTTTGGTAAGCTTCTGGAAAGCCGTTGTTAACGATGACGAGCAGATGTTGAGGCTTTATTATTTTGGCAGTTTTGCGTTGCTCAGCGATTTTTTCTAACGCCAAAATTACAGGTGCTGGCAGGCAGTCAATGTATAGTGGGAAGGCTAAGATTAGAAGGTCGCAGTCAGCCACCGCTGATAGTAGCAGGGTTTTCTGTTGGGGCTTGTGGAGGTTTGCTTGAATGCACTGTTTGCTTGTTGTGTAGCCGCCTTTCTCAAGTTTAGAAAGAAGGTATGTACCCAACGAATTTGAGGTGCTTTTGAAACCTCGTGGGCTTCCCACTAAAAGCAGGGCAGAATGATTCAATTTTTAACCTCCACTTGGTTAAGCAATAACTCAATTTTTTGTTGAACCTGTTTGGGATGGTCTTTTTCGTACACAAATGCAGTTGCGTAGTGTGATGCTTGCTTGTTTAGGGAGTTGCGGTAAAGCAACGTTTTGAAGATTTCTTCGCTTCTATGTTCAGGTTCAGGCAGAACACCGATTGCAGCCAGCTTGCCAACTTTTTCGTACCTTTGAGGATGATGAAGTTCTCCGTTAATGTCTTTGAAGAACGGCAAAATACCGCAGATTTGGCGGTCTAACACTTTTTTAAGTTCATAAGAGTAACCGCCGAAGACGACGGGTGTAACGTAAACGATTAAGTCGCTTAGCGGCATCTTTTGGATTATTTGTTGGGCATCATCGTCAATTACGCATTTGCCGGGTGTTTTTATCCAGCAGCCAAAGCAGCTTAGGCAGTCAGCCACTTTAAAGTCGCGTAATCGGTAAACAGCGACTTGCCCGAAATTAGAGAGGGTGGACTGTAAAAGCTCTGTTGTTTTGTCGACCTTGGCGTCTTTGGCTCTTGCGCCGTTCAAAACGACGATTTCCAAGGAAAACCAAACCTCAGAACCTATTTGAAACTATTAGTAAAAAAAATTAACCCACAACTTCTATACAGTACGGTTTTGCCCTAAATAGAAAAGCACTGATTTTCAACATACTAATGACGTGTTTTTCAGCCAATAGCACCTACCCCCCTTAGTGTTCTGCGGTGAGGTTTCTCTTTCTTGAAACGGCGACCCAAAAGACAGCTGCAATTATGATGAGGGGCATTATGAGTGAGGAGTATTCGGGGATTGTTGGAGACGGCGCAGACGTATATGTTGAGGGCGTATTGTTTAGGTCTACTTTAAAGAATATGGTTTCCTTCGCGTAGCTGGGGGACAGGTTGTTGTCGGTTACTCTTACTAAAAGGGTTATGTTGTGTGCGCCTTCACAAAGCTGTGTTAGCGTCATGTTGCCCTCAAAACGGTGCCAATTATGCGTAGACTTAGAAGGACCGTCTAAAACGTAGTAGGAGTACCTAACGTCTGAGTTAACGCTGTAAACTACTGGAACTTGGCTTGTATTGTAGGTTGCATGATTTTGTGGTGAAATAACATTAAATTGTAAAGAAGTATGCAGAAAAGTGTCAGCCGTTACCAAACTAAATGGATGTAATAACCCACTTGCAAGCAAAGCTAAAGGCAACAACACCATAACCAGTTTTCTGCTCAATTTTCAACCCCTAAAAAAGTTTGGAACTTCTGCAATTTAGCTCTCCCAAAAGAACAGGATGTTCTTCAAAAAGAACACAAAAAATTTAGGTTTAGTCTGCCCCTACTTGGAATTATAGACCCCCTATAGGTTTCTGCATGGATATGCTGTTTGGAGCCTAATACGTTGATATGAAAAGTAAAGCAACAAAACAGTGAAGCCAGATAAACAATTTTTTGTTCTGCTTAAAGGCTTCTAAATGCCAAAATTGAGTCGGTACAGAAAACGATTTAACGGCATCTAAGTCAAGGTTTAGACGGGTTTAGGTATGAAAAGTAGAACCTTAGCTGCCGTCTTGACCGCAATCATAGTTATGTTGTCTGTAACGTCAATTGCCCTGTATAGTCAAGTTAGTGAGCAACAGGCAAAGGTAAGCAAGCTTGAAACCCAAAACATGGAGTTGCAAACCCAAAACAGCACCCTGCAAACGCAACTAAAAAACCTTCAACAGCAATTCAAGGAGCAACAAGACCGTGCAAGTGACCTCACCTACCAGTTGGCGCTTGAGAGGCATCTTAAGGTGGAAATTACTCAGGCACACGGCAGCCTTGGATGGAGCCCTATAGGTGGTGTGACAGTTAGTCACCCAGCAAACGTTACGGTTGTGAATAATGACTCTGTGGCTCTTTTCGGTTTGACGGCGACTTTCCAGTTTGTTGACAAAGATAGTGGTGCTCAAATTGGTCATGAAGGTGTTACGGAAATACAGCGGCTTGATGTTGGAGAAAGCCAAGTTGTTAACGGCAATGTTTTGGTTGAACTTAACGTCAATTTAGATAACGCTGTCTGTAAAATCACCATCTCAAAAGGAAGCATCATCTTAGACGAATGGACAGGAAACCTAACTTAAAGGCTGCCTAAAAAAGTGTATATGCAAGTTTGCCTGTTAACGGATACAAATGAAGCTTGGCGTGTTGTTTTCAGGCGGCAAGGATTCCACGCTTGCCCTGCACATGGCTGCGGATAAAGAGCAGGTAGCCTGCCTAATCACCGTGGTTTCCGTCAACAAGGAGAGCTACATGTTTCACACGCCCAACGTTGACATGACGCAGCTTCAGGCACAAGCTTTGGATTTGCCGCTGGTCACGGTTGAAACGCAAGGTCGTAAAGAGGAGGAGCTTGCCGATTTAGAACGGGCAATTTTGCAAGCCAAAACCCAGTACGGCATCGAAGGCGTTGTCACGGGCGCTGTGGAGTCGGTTTATCAGGCAACAAGGGTACAGAGGATTTGTAACAAGCTGGACCTGTGGTGTTTTAACCCGTTATGGAAGCATAATCAAAAAGAACTGCTTGAAACGTTGCTTGAACGCCACTTTGAAGTTATTATTTCTGGGGTTTTTGCTTACCCACTTAATGAGTCGTGGCTGGGCAAACCGTTAAACCAAGACATGATTAAGCAGCTTTCAGAACTTTCAGAAAAATACGGCATCAGCGTGACCGGCGAGGGCGGCGAAATCGAAACCACCGTGCTGGATGCACCGCTGTTTAAGCAGAAAATCGAAGTAGTCGAGTCTGACGTGTTGTGGAATTATAGTTCAGGAGTCTATGTAATCAAAAAGGCGCGGTGTGTGCAGAAATGATTCTTGTTGTTGACATGAATTGGAAACGGGATTCTTTGGCGTTTAACGAGTTTGTCCAATCCATAGTCACCATAGTGGAGCCACTGGAAGAGTGCACGGTTAAGCATTATATGGAACTTGAACCAGCCGACATCGATAAGGCAAGCAAAATCATACTTTCAGGAAACACCCTAAAAGACCACGAAACCCACAAGCATTTGGACAGGTTTAGCTGGATTAAAACTTTTGACCGCCCAATCTTGGGAGTCTGCGCGGGGATGCAAACAATCAGCCTCGTCTTTGAAAACCCTTTGAAACCTTGCTTGCAGGTTGGAATGACCGAAATCCAAACCGTAAAAGACAACCCACTGTTTGAAGGCAACTTTAGCGTTTACACACTGCATAATTATTCTGTTTCTGCTTCGGAAACTTTTGAGGTGCTGGCACAATCAGGCAATTGCATTCAAGCATTCAAACATAAAGAAAAAAGCGTTTACGGCGTGCTTTTTCATCCTGAAGTCAGAAACCAAGAAATCCTAAAAAGGTTCTTAGAACTAAAAAAGTAACAGTTTTCTTTCAGCGGTTAGTCGGTAGGTTAAAGCATAAAAGGTAAGTCCACGATAGTTTTACTCGAAGGAGTTTTCTGTTTTGGTAACTAAAGTGCCACAGGAGAAACTACGCAACGTTTGTGACCCAAATTTTATGAAATGCACATCAACCAAAGACCTAAAACCTCTTGGAGAAATCGTTGGTCAAGAACGCGCCGTTAGAGCCTTAAAGTTTGGGTTAGGCATCAAGAATCATGGTTTTAACATTTACGTTTCAGGCTACCCCGGCACTGGCAGAAGAACTGCAGTGAAAAGTTTTGTTGACGAAACCGCCAAAGCTCAACCAGTTCCGCCTGACTGGTGTTACGTGAACAATTTTGGCAACCAATATGAACCAAAAGCCGTACAGTTACCAGCAGGCAAAGGAAAAGAATTCCAAAATGACATGAAAAACTTTATCGAAAGCATCAAAAACGCTTTGCCTAAAGCTTTTGAAAGTGAAGATTACGTTAAACGCCGAGAATCAACCATTAGAAGCTTAGAAATTCAACGCAAAAACATAATCGACGAGTTAAACGCCAAAGCGCAAAATGAAGGCTTCATCATCAAACCCACGCCTGTCGGTCTTTTGCTTGTTCCTGTTTTGGATGGTAAACCTTTAACGGAAGAAGAATTGTTGGCGCTTCCAGCAGAGACAAAGCAGAAGCTTCAGGAAAAGCATGACAGTTTAGAAACTAAAATGCAAAATACCATGCGGCAACTAATTGACATGGAACGCCAAATTCGTGAAGCCCTACGCAAACTAAACAGGGAAGTAGCATTGTACGCTACAGGTTCACAAATTGATAGTTTGATGGAGAAGTACCGTGAAGTCAAAGAAGTAACAATCTACCTTAAAGAGGTACAAAACGACATTTTAGACAACCTTAAACAGTTTATCAAACCTCTCGACCAGCAACAGCAGCTTCCGTTTACTTTGCCTTGGACGCGGGAAGAGGCATTCAAAAAATATGAAGTCAACGTTATAGTCGACAATTCTGACGTGAAGGGTGCGCCGGTTGTGATGGAGGTTAACCCTACTTATCGTAACCTGTTTGGCAGAACAGAAAAAGAGGCTCAATTCGGCGCTTTAACCACAGACTTTACCATGATAAGAGCGGGAGCATTGCATAGGGCAAACGGTGGCTACTTAATCGTGCAGGTTGAAGATTTACTTAAAAACCCGTTTGCGTACGAGGGCTTAAAACGAAGCATCAGAGACAAAACCATCACAGTAGAAGAACCCGAAGAACGCTACGGCTTCATCAGCATCAAAACAATAAAACCCCAACCAATCCCCTTAACCGCCAAAATAGTTCTAATCGGAACCCCATACCTGTACCAAATGATGTTTAGCATGGACACAGATTTCCGTGAACTCTTCAAAGTTAAAGCCGAATTTGACGTAACCATGAACCGCAACGACGAAAACGTCAAACAATACGCCGCTTTCGTCTGCATGCTTTGCGAAAAAGAAAACCTCAAACACTTCAACGGCGAAGGCTTGGCAAAGCTGGTTGAGTACAGTTCACGCATCGCTGAAGACCAGTACAAGCTTTCCGCCCAGTTCTCACTTATCGGCGATTTGGCAAGGGAATCCAGCTTTTACGCATCCCAAGACAACTCAGAATTTGTCACTGGCGAGCACGTACAGAAGGCGATTGAAGAAAAGATTTACCGTTCAAAGCTTGTGCAGGAAAAAATTCAGGAAATGATTCAACGCGGCTTCTTTTTGATTGACACTGTTGAGGAACGGGTTGGTCAAACTAACGGGTTGTCTGTGGCTGGTTTGGGTGACTTCGCGTTTGGTATGCCTTCACGTGTTACTGCAAGTATTGGTCTTGGCAGGGAAGGCGTCATAGATATTGAAAGGGAAGCTAAGATGGGCGGTCCAATCCACACCAAAGGTGTCTTGATTCTCAGCGGCTACATTAATGACAAATATGCTCGGGACAAGCCTTTGAGTCTTTCAGCCCGACTCGTGTTTGAGCAGAATTATGAAGGCGTTGAAGGCGACAGTGCATCAAGCACCGAACTCTACACCATCCTCTCCGCGCTATCTGGGCTACCGATTAAACAGAACATTGCCGTCACCGGCTCCGTGAACCAAAAAGGTGAAGTTCAAGCCATCGGGGGAGTTAACGAGAAAATTGAAGGCTTCTTTGAAGTCTGCAAACTCAAAGGCTTAACGGGACAGCAGGGCGTGATGATTCCTGAAAGCAACATTCAGAATTTGATGCTTAAAGAAGAAGTTGTTGAAGCAGTAAAGGCGGGCAAATTCAACATTTACTCTGTTAAAAATATTGATGAGGGTATTGAAGTGTTGACGGGTAAAGCTGCGGGTGTGCGGCGTGAGGATGGCAGTTTTGAAGAGGGCACAGTGAATTTTTTGGTTGATAAACAATTGGAGGTTATGGCGGAGCGGCTTAGGCATTTTGCCCCGTTTGGCATGGAAAAAACGTTTGAACCTTAAGAATTGCCACTCTGCTTTTTTGTTATTCTGTGACGTGTCGTATGTAGTTATGGTTAAGATTTTAAGCAAGTAAACCTTATCTTATTACAGAAAGAAAAGGGGTTACTGGGTTTGAAGTTGGCTGCATTAAGCAAGGTTAAACGGAACAAGCCATTGATGGTTTTGCTTCTTCCAGTGATCGTTTGCATATTTCTGGCAGGTTGGGCAATGTACCTCACCGGCAGGCAGGGTTCATCAACTTATCAGAAAAAAGGCAGGACCGAGCAAACCAAAGACCACGTTACCATTGGCGCTATTCCGTTTGAGGAAGAACAGGAAATCTTAGCGCAGTAAGGATACAAAATCTATCCCTTATTTTTGCGTCACTTACGATAGAGCTTACACGCTTGTTGTTGCACCGACACAGTCACAACTCCATTTATACCTGCAGAATAGTTGTTTATTTGCGAGAGAAATAGCCATCCAAGAGATACACCCACGCTTGGCAGGTCAGCTGTTACGCAAGCCGCAGGACTGGTGGACCTAACTGCTCGGGGCTTTTTTTGGTCTGCGGTTTGGTACGAGGGGCGACTTGTCCAAGCCTCCTTTTAGTTCCCCCTTTTACATCATCACTTTTGATTTTATCACAGATTGATTGTTTATTAAGGATAGGCTACACATGCATTCGTTGGTAGTATACGGTGAGTTACAAAGAACGCATGCATCCAAAAGTCAGCAAAGGCGAAATCAGCGTTTTCTCAGCCTTAAGCGCTGAAGGATTAACCACAGGCATGGTAACACAGCAACCCATCATCCTAAAGGCAACTATTCCTGACTTCTGCTGGGTTAACCTAAAAAAAGTTGTTTACCTTGACGGCAGACAGGTTCACAAGAAAGATAAACAACTGCAAAAAGACGAAGAAATCGTTGAGCTACTTGAACTACAAGGATGGGAAGTCCTACGCATCCCTTACGACCCGCCATTGACACCTAAAGAAGTTAAAGAAATCGTTGACACCATAAGACGCTTTATCGGCAAAGAAGTTGAAGAATAGGCAAGCAACATTTTTCTTCTCTTGTAACAGTTAATGGTTTTGTGAAGTATATGCCCCCAGAGGTTTACAGGCAACTTAAAGACTGGCTAAACGGCGCAGACCGCGTAGTCATAGCAGGCATCGGCAACCCAATACGCAGCGACGATTATGTGGGAACAAAAATAGTCCAGCAACTCCAAAACAAACTCTCCGGCAACGTTCAGTTAATTGAATGTGAAACTGTGCCTGAAAGCTTCATTCTTGAAATTGAAGAATTCAAACCCTCGCATGTGCTGCTGATTGACGCGGCTCTGCTGGAGTTAACGCCTGGGGAGGCGCGGCTTGTTTTTCCTGAACAGGTCGCGGGGTTTTCAGCGTTTAGTTCGCATGTTTTGCCTTTACGGGTTTTCAGTGACTACCTTAAAGAGACCACGGGCGCCAAGATTGCAATGCTTTTGATTCAACCTAAAAACATAGAGTTCGGCGAAGGCTTATCGGCTGAACTGGCTACAACGTCAAAGCAAGTTGAAGGCTGGCTTACAGAGTTGCTTTCGCCGCTTTAGCATAAACCAGTGCAGTTTGTTTTTATCTTCATTTAAGCTACAGAAAATTGGAGCGTCCAAGTTATTGAGCACCAAAGTTGATTTGAAAAAGGAGCTAAAGCACCTGTATAACCCGTCAGCTAAAGAAGTCAGCACCGTTGATGTGCCAGCCATGAATTTCTTAATGGTTGACGGCGAAGGCGCCCCCTCTTCACCGCAGTACATGCAATCCATCGAAGCACTTTTCACGGTTTCTTACACCCTCAAATTCATGGTCAAAAAAGGCAGCGGCGTCGACTACGCAGTTATGCCGCTTGAAGGCTTGTGGTGGATGGACAACATGAAGGAATTCAGCACAGAACGCAAGGACGAGTGGAAATGGACAAGCATGATAATGCAGCCAGAATACGTCAAAGAAGCAGACGTGAAAACCGCCATTGAGCAAGCACACAAAAAGAAGGACCTGCCGGCAATTGACAAAGTCAGGTTCGAAAACTTCAAAGAGGGATTGGCAGCACAAATCTTCTACGTTGGCCCATACTCAGCGGAAGGCCCAACAGTAACCAAAATCCACGATTACATCCACAAAACAGGGCACGAGTTAAGCGGCAAACACCACGAAATATACCTAAACAACGCAGCCAAAGTCGCACCAGAGAAGCTAAAAACCATCATTAGACAACCAATGAAATAATCATGATTTAGGCTTGTTTCAGCCTACCCCCTATAGGTTTTAACATAGAACCTCTATTTGGAGCCTGATAGGTTGGCGGTTTTAGTTTGGTTGTTGGATTCTTTTTACGAGTTCTGTGATTTGGGCACGGAATTTTTCGCGCATCTTTGTAAACCTCATAGCTGCTGAAGGATGGACAATCTCAAAATATTCAATGCCCGGCACACGGGGGGTTTCTTTTGCGCTTGCCCCAAGCAACACAACAACTTTGGGTTTGATTATGGCAATTTGCTGATTCAGGTATGGAACACAGGCGGCGACTTCGTCGTCAAACGGCTTGCGGTTTTCAGGAGAAGTATGCTTTACAATATTGGTTATGAAGACGTCTTCACGTTTTATCCCGTATTCGGCAAGGGTTTTTGTTAAGAATTTGCCTGCTCTGCCCACAAAGGGTCTCCCAGTCTGGTCTTCTTCTGCACCCGGGTTTTGCCCGACAATCATGATTTTTGCGTCAGCGGGTCCTTCGCCTGGAACGCCATGCTGTGCGGTTTGCCAAAGTCGGCATTTTTTACAGTTTTGAACTTGAATGCTGATTTCTTCTAGGGACATAAACAGCCAACCGTCTTGTAGTTGCATATTGACAGTCACACAACCTTAAAAAATTCGCGCCCCCTCAAACTAGTTTGAGTTTTGTAGCCAGTTTCTCAACGTTTGAGTGCTGAACTGAATTTTTTGTGAGGAAGCCAGTTTTGATTGAAGAGTCTGTTTCTGAGTCGCTAATGGAAAGTGTGACACGGGTTATGTTTCGACTTGTTTTGGTGTTTGAACCGTTAGCGCCTACTGCAATCACGTTTTACGTTAACCAACGGTTGCACCGTTACAAGGAGTCAGGAGAAATATGCGGCTACAAAGCGCACACGAAACGGTTGGGCAAATTCCATTACCGCATCTCCATGGATTTGGACCTTACAGGCAAACAGGCAATTCGCCTTGTTGGCAACATTTTCCCAAAGCAGCTTCGACAATTCAGGAGGTGGTTCCATGACTGAAACAGCAACGCCACAAAAAAGCGGAAAACTAAAGCTCACAATAGAAATGGAAGTTAATGACGAATTGATGGATGTAGTCAAGGAAGCAATGTCTAAGGCTGGCTCCAAGATTCCGGAAATGATGCGCAGCAACGAAAAGAAAGAGTAATACCAATAAAATCGTTAGCTTTTTCCTTTTTTAATTGACTTTTTAATATTTTGAAAGTTAGGCTGTATTTTAGTAGTTTTAGTTTCATTTTCGCTATTTTATAGCAAATTTTATAAATATTTTGCAATTACTATCCATTATACGGTAGGAGAGGAAAAAAATGGTAAGAAAAATGTTAATAAATCTAGCCGTAATATGTTTCTTAAGCATTCTTTTTATGACAGCACTACCGATTGCAAATGCAACCCTCAACGGAAGCGTAATATACGGTTCACCCGATAGTGGACAGATGAGTACAGCCGAAGCCCAAGCAACAAGTAGTGGTTGCTCCTCGATAAGATACTATTTTTCTGTCAACAATCAATACATATACCTACAGAATTATTGCGGCAGCAATACAAATTATAACACGGTATACAGCGTTGCGAACTATATGACAACTTACCCGTATGATTGGGCAACCGTTTTCTATAAAGGGGACTCACACTTTCTTCAGCCATATCAATCGCCAAACACTTATGGACATAACATTTATTGGCTTTATTCTGACGTTTATAATGGCGGTCTTTCAGATCACATATGGGATGAAGTACTAGGGCAATACACCTCTACAGGCGTATATCACTTTGCGTTTCTTTGGACGTGTTCTATGGCAAATGAAATAGGCGGAATCAACGGAATCGACATTTATGGCATGGCCCCAGCGTGGCTACACACAACCAATCTACAACTTGACAGTTATAACAATCCTGACTACACTGGAAAATGCTATATTGGCTTCCAAGCATATTCAAAGCCATGGACGGATTACACAGGGTACTATTCATACACATACCAGACTTTTGGAACAATGTTTTACTATTACGCCACAGGCGCCTCAGGTAATTATTATAATGTACACAACGCGTTGAATCAAGCTTCATTGAATTATCTGGGATCAACTTTCAGTAACAGTTCTATCTATACGGGCTACGATTATGGAGGCAATACTTGTAAGTTAAGAGTATTCGGTGATTCCAGCATGGTCTTACCTTAAGGAGGAAAAATTGTGAAAAACAACAAAAAAGAAATTTACTATGGTTCCTTTTTAACACTCGGACTTTTATTACTATTTCAGTTTTTACCAATTAGCAATGTTGTTGCCTCAGAACCTAAGGAAAATGCCTTGACATTTCTAACAAATGTAGCTAACATTGATCTATCAAGATACAATTCAACGTTAGTAAGCGACCAAGTGGCTTATAATACTGCATACGGTGGTCATGAAATACGGTATAATCTTAAAAACGATAACAATACTTTAGACACTACATTTATGTTTAAAGATGACAAGCTTGTTTGGTGCACGATATATGTACTTTCGGGAGAACCTATTTTCGCTAAAAAAGCAACTGACGACTTATATTTACAAGCAAATGAATTGTTAGAGCAGTACCAGAGCTACACTGGGTCTTCGAAGTATCAAGCTATGCAGGACACGCTAAAGCTGATTGATTATACCAAAGACTCTACAGTCGTTTTAGGTGATACAAAATTAACAACATATTCAGACGGGTTAGCTAAAGGTTTCACATGGACAACCATATATAATGGCGTTGAGGTACTGACATTACAAATAGAATTTTACAATGGCTATCTTGAGACATTCAATGATCAGGGAGCACTTTTCACTATTGGAAGTTCAATCCAAAACATAGATCAACAAAAAGCAATCAGCATAGCTTTAGATCAGGCAAAAAATTTCTCCTGGACAATTGGTTCAGACCCAGCCACCGCTGTTGAAGTAAGCAGTTTCACAGTAAACGATGAAGATATTCAGGCAACTTTAAGCATGCAAGTTCGAGAAGACTCAACTTTGTACCCAATGTGGCGTGTTGAACTTCCAATTAACGAGATCCATGTCGGCGACCAAGTAATCTCAGATATGGCAAGCAGTGTTGTTGTGGGCATTTGGGCAGATACAGGCGCAATCAACTATTGCCATGAAATCAGCTATGGTGGAACAATTCCAACTGATTCACAATCTGATAATTCAGCTGGATGGCTTTATCTGACTCTAATGGCGGGTGCAGTAGTAGCGGCAACATTAATTGTTGTGACATCAGTGGTTCTTAAAAAAAGAACCAAATAACCTTTTTTCTTAGTAAAAACCTATCCAAAATGTTTTATAAACTAATCAATTCTTTGCTTACTGGGTAATTTTAGTTGAAATTCTTGATTATTCAAAAAGTGAAACGAGAAGTTCCCATAGAAAAATGGTCACGACTTCTTCCACTGCAATTCAAATATTTTGAGTCACTTGAAAAAGCCCAAATTTTAGACACATGCTACCACTTGATTGGGCAGCAGGGCAGCATGCTAATAGTCAACGCAGACTCAGACGAGACGTTATCGAAGATTATAGGGCAAGACCCAATGTTTTTCGAATGCGAACGCGAAGTCTACCCGTTAACAACGCGGCAAACACACGAAAAACAAATCAAAGAAACGCTTGGAAAACAGTAAGAGGCAAAAATTATGACTTGTCATGGCGGATTTTCTTTAGATGAAGCAAAACGTCGTTCATGGTACAACCCAGACGATATCCTGCAAGCACTTGAACTCGAAGAAGGCATGACTTTTGCAGACATCGGCTGCGGCGACGGCTACTTCACGTTTTTAGCAGCCAAAATCGTAGGCGAAACAGGCAAAGTCTACGCAGTTGATATTGACCCGAAATCAATTGAAAAAGTCCAAAAAAGAGCAAAAGAAGAAGGCTTTAACAACATAGTTGCCGTTGCAGGCAAAGCAGAAGATACCATTTTCTGTAAACACTGCGTGGATATCGTGTTTTTCAGCATGGATTTGCATGATTTTGATTACCCAGAAAAAGTGTTGGCTAACGCTCGGGACATGGCAAAAATGGATGGTTTAATTGCTGATTTAGACTGGAAGAAAAAGGACATACCCTTTGGTCCCCCGTTGGATGTTAAATTCAGCGAAGAAACGGTGGCACACCTTATGCGTGCACAAGGATTAATGGTTCAGTGTAGTTTTGATGTTGGACCTTACCATTACTTGATACTGGCAAGAAAGGGCCTTTAAATTTCAGCCTTTATGTAAAGCTCCAGCAAGTCACGTTTGAACCTTTCCGGTTCATCCTTGTATGCTGAATGCTTCGCCCCTTGATAGACAACCAGTTTGGAGTTAGGCAACTTGTCAGCTAAAGTGCGCATGTCTTCACTTGCAATTATCGTGTCCTCTGAACCCCAAATAATAGTTGAAGGAAACTTGAAACTGCTGTAGGATTGCACCAGTTGCTCGTCGAGCGCCCGTGCAGGACCGACCAGTACAAGACCCTTCACCGGAAACCTTGACGCAAAGTGAAGCGCCATGTTACCGCCTATGCTTGCGCCAACCAGAACAGGTGGAACCGGACCACCAAAAACGCTTTCAATAGCATCATACGCGAAGGTTACGTTTTTTTCTGGGTCACGAGTTTGAGGTTTGCAGTTACCTTTAATGCCATAAGGCATGTCTAAAGCGAGGTATGGAACATGTTTTTCGTCGAGCAAGTCGGTTATGCCTATGCGTTGCCAGATTTCGATGTTGTAGGATAAGCCGTGAAGAAAAACAATTGGTACACCCGGCACCTTGTTGATTAAGGCGGGGCATTTGTAACCGTTAATGTTTAGTTTTTTCTCCATAATGGTCTGCCTGTGTTTTGGTTAACACACATGACGCTTAAAAACCTAATTTTCCAAGTCTATAAAGCACTGCGAAAAGGATAATAGCCGTTACCAAGTTCTTGTTGATAACGAAATTTTTCATTCAAAGCAAATGGAGAAAGCCAGCTTGCTAAACATTTACAACACCCTAACAGGCAAAGAGGAACAGTTCCAACCCAGAGAAGAAGGGCAAGTTAAAATGTATACTTGCGGGCCATCCACTTATCAGCCGGCACATATTGGCAACTACCGCACCTTCCTTTTCGAAGACCTCTTGCAACGGTACCTGGAATATTTAGGCTACAAAGTCACCCGCCTAATCACATTAACAGACGTAGAAGACAAAGCCATCCAACAAGCCAAAAAAGAAGGCATCACCGTTGAAGAATTGACAAGCAAAAACGAAAAAATCTTTTTCAACGATTTCAAGCTGCTTAGAATTAAAAGGCCCGACTTCGCGGTTAGGGCATCCACAGCGGTTGACCAAGCTGCCCTGCTTATTTCCAAACTCCTCGATGCTGGAGTTGCTTACTTTTACCGTTACAAAGGCGCAGAAAACGTGTATTTTGACCCTCTCAAGTTCAATGGGTTTGGTAAGTTGGCGCATATAGACATGAGCAAGTGGCCTAAGAAAAAACGCCGTTTCCATAAGGACACGTATCCGGGGTCGCCTTGGAACATGGGAGACTTTATCTTGTGGCATGGCTGCCCAGAAAGCGACATCTGCTACAAAACCCCGATTGGCACTGGCAGGCCAGCATGGAACATTCAAGACCCAGCAGTCGTAACGAAGCATTTGGGTTTTGAGATTGATGTTGCCTGCGGTGGAATAGACAATCTTGTGAGGCATCACGATTACAACATTGCTGTTGCGGAGGCAGTGTCAGGTCGGCAGTTTGCGCGTTACTGGCTGCACGGTGCCCACTTGTATGTGGATGGGCAAAAGATGTCTAAAAGTAAAGGTAACGTGTTTTACCCTAAAGACCTGCAGGCTAAGGGGTACAGTGGAGGGCAGATAAGGTTCTTTTTGATTTCTGGCTGTTATCATGACACGTTGAATTTTACTTACGAAAAATTTGATGCTGCAGCCAAAAAGTTGGATAACCTAAAAGCGATGATTACTGACCTGCAAAACGCTCAACCTGCAATGCAAATAGAATCAGCCGTGGTCAAAGACCTCTCGGAGGGGATTGTTTCTGGTTTTGAAGCTGCCATGAACAGTGATTTAGATACAAAAACAGCTTTTGACGCCCTACAGAAAAACGTGACTGAACTTTGGAGTGTTAAAGAGAAAATTGGTTATAAAGATAAAGAAAAAATAATCCGCGACTTACGTAGAGTTGACAGCGTGTTGCAGTGTTTATTGGACTAATTCGCCGATGTATTTTACGCGTTCAACGTTTTCTGCACCGTGAGGCGCCATGTCCATGTCTTCGGTTAGGTCTTTGCCGGCTTGATGCATGCCCATGTGTTCGCCGTCCATCCACATTGAACTGTCGGTGACTTCGTAGACTTTTCCTTTATACGCAAAATAAGCTGGTTTACCGTCTTTACCATTATTCTCTTCTAACTCTTGTTTAGAAATTTTTCTTTCTGCCAAAAAAATGCACCTTCACTAAAATTTATAGTAAGGGGTTTGTTTTAAACGTTAAGGCGCTAAACCCTTAAACTCTAATTGTAGGCTGAATGCTTGTCTTGTATGTTGCTTTTAGGTTGACGTTGCCTAAACCAGTGTTAAAGTTCATGTTAATGTTGGATGTTGAGGGGTAATTGTTTGACTGGGTTAATGATTGTCCACCGTTGAAATTCTTTACGTCAAGTCTGATTTGACCAAGACCCGTATTGGACTGTATTTTTGCGGCGACTTCACCATCAATTTCCATACTGTCAAGGTTAATGTCGCCTGTACCCGTTTGGCCGTTAACTTGCAGGTTACCCGTGAACTTCACAGTCTGAGTTATATTCAAGTTTACATCCCCCACACCTGAACGTAACTCGATGGTACAGTTACCGTTTATGTCGGCTTCATTCATGTTTAACCACACGTTACCAGTGGCGGTTTTCAGCGTTACATCGCCATTTAAAGCGGCGCCTTTTTGCAAGTCTAAATGAGCGTTACCGGTGGTTGCTTCAAGCCAAAGTGAAGAGATTTTTGCATTTGAAGGAGCATCCATGTAAACTTCTCCAACATCTGAACGCACATTAAGCGTTAAGTCAGCTTGTGGGTTAACGTAAATGTTACAGACCACGTGAAGGTTTTCGGCGAATGGGAAATTCATTGGTGCAGAAACTTCAGCAGTAACAATTTGAGTACCGTTTGCTGTACTGTTTTGAACGTTGAATGTTACAGGCTGGTTTGACTCGAAAAGGCTTGTGGCGCCGGTTGCTGAAACATCCATACGCACCATGCCGTCGGTAAGGTTTGTGTAAACGTTGATGTCGCCGATGTCAGCGTGAAAATCCAATTTTAATTTGTTTAGGCCTGACTGGTCGATTTTGTTTTGCTGGTTGAAATTGACTGGGTTAAGTGGCGCTGCAGCAAAAGCGGCGATTACCAATGCGGATAAGGTGATGGTGATTATTACCATGACTGGAATGAACAGGGGATTCTTTCGCAGCGGTCGATTTGGCGGGCTTTCATAGTTTCTTGGCTGTGGCGGCGTCTGCTCTGTTGGAACTACGATGGGGGCGCCGCAGTTGTAGCAGTATTGTGCGTCGTCGGCTAGTTTGGTTCCGCATTTTCGGCAGTAAGGCATAAGGTTGACCTGTTGTAGAGTGTATTTTGGAAACCAATTTAAGCATTGCCAAACGGCGACCAAAAACGTGTTTAAAGAGTAAGTCTTGAGTGGATAGCAATTTTAATAAGGTGGGTACTTAACGATTTGTTGGAGACACATAGTTTGCCAGATAAAGTTTTAGTTACTTCAGCGTGGCCTTACATTAACGTGACACCGCACCTTGGAAACCTAGTCGGTTCCGTATTATCCGCGGATGTCACAGCACGCTATTACCGCCTAAAAGGCGACGACGTCCTGTTTGTCAGCGGCTCCGACGAACACGGCACCCCCATAGAGGTAGAGGCTATAAAACAGGGAATTACACCCAAAGAATTAACAGACCGCAACCACGCCAAAGTTGCCGAACTCTTCCGCCGCTGGGGCGCATCCTACGACAACTACACATGCACCGAAAGCCCCGTCCACAAAGAATTCGTCCAAAAAACCCTGCTTGAAATCCAAAAAAACGGCTACATTTTTGAACAAGAAACCCAAATGCTCTACTGCGAGCATGACCAACGCTTCTTGCCTGACCGTTTTGTGGAAGGAAAATGTCCCTACTGTGGCGCCGAAAAAGCCCGCGGCGACCAATGCGACTTATGCGGCAAACTACTCGAACCCACAACACTTGTGGAACCCTACTGTATACTCTGCAAAAACAAGCCAGTAGCCAAAACCACTAAGCACTGGTATATTGACCTTTCAAAATTAACTGACCCCTTGTGCGAATACATAAAAAGTAATCAGCAGTTGCCAGCGAACGTGAAAAGTTTCAGTTTGAACTGGATTAAAGAAGGCTTAAAACCCCGCGCTGTAACCCGCGATGTAGCTTGGGGGATTCCTGCACCATTCGAAGGCGCCGAAGGCAAAACCATCTATGTCTGGGTAGAAGCCGTCATGGGCTACATTTCAGCAACCATAGAACAGAGCCAACGCATGCAGCAACCGGAGAAGTGGCGTGAATTCTGGTTAACCAAAGACGCCAAAACCCTATACTTCGTAGGCAAAGATAACATTCCATTCCACACAATCATCCTACCCGCCCTGCTGCTCGCGTCTGGTCAAGGCTACAATCTGCCATGGAACGTTTCCGCAACCGAATTCCTACAGTTTAAAGGCCAAAAATACTCAAAAAGCCAACGCGTAGGCATATGGATAGACGAAGCCCTCGAAATGTTCCCAGTAGACTACTGGCGCTTCTTCCTCATTGCCACACGCCCCGAAAGCAAAGACACCAACTTCACATGGAACGCCTTCTCAGACAAAATCAACGCAGACCTAAACGACACTTTCGGCAACTTTATACACCGTACACTCAGCTTCATAACCAGCAAATTTGAAGGCACTATACCAGCACCAACCAAACTTGACGCCGACGATCAAGCAGTCCTCGATGCAGTCAAAGAAAAAGTTGTCCAGGCAAGCAAAGAGTTTGAAGACGGATGGCTACAATCAGCTGCCACAACGCTCATTGGTATCAGCCGGATTGGTAACCAGTATCTTAACACCAAAGAACCCTGGAACCTAATGAAGACAGACAAAGAGAAAGCAGGCACAATCTTTTACGTAGCCGCTCAAGTCGTGAAAGCCGCAACAGTCGTCTCTGCACCGTTCATGCCTGAAACCGCCGAGCAACTATGGCAAACCCTACAGTTACCCGGAAAAGTCTCAAAATGGAGCGACGCTACCGTACCGCTTGAGGCTGGACACAAAATCGCCAAACCCAAGCCATTGTTCCATAAAATCGAAACTGACGAAGCAAAACTGGATGAGCAACTGGCACAAGTACGCGAAAAAATGGGAACCCAGCCTAAATGAGGCAATAGAGGATGCAAATCCGCGCTGACCTCCACGTCCACACCACTTACTCAAGTGATTCACTGATTACCCCAAAAGACCTCATTCACTACGCTAAAAAGAAGGGTCTAAACGCTGTTGCAGTTACCGACCACAATTACCTTAACGGCGCTATTAAAATTGCCAAAGAAACAAAAGATTTTCTTGTCATACCGGGCATGGAGGTTTCCAGCAGCGAAGGACATATTGTCGCATTGAATGTTAAAGAGCTTATTCCCAGAGGCTTAACCGCCGCCGAAACCGTGGAGCGCATTCACGAGGCTGGCGGGGTTGCAGTTGCTTGTCATCCGTACGTTTTCCTTAAAGGCTGCTTAAACAATGCGGTCTGCGCTGATTTCGACGCCATCGAGATTATTAATGCTCGAGCGTTCCCTTTTGGTCGAAGCGTCAAAAAAGCTGTGAAAGCCGCTGAAAAGTACAAGCTTTCCAAAGTTGCAGGCACTGATGCACATTATGGTCCCCAAATCGGTTACGCCTACACAACAATCAACGCTGAAGAGCAGACTGTGGAATCAATAGCAAAAGCCATCGTTGAGGGTCATTGTGAACCTCACGGTCAGCAGGTGCCGTTGGTGGTTAATTTGCAACAGCAGGTTCAGAGGCTGCGGCGTATGGTGAAAAAGTTTGCTGGACCTGAAAAGTCTGCAGACCTGTTGTTTTGATGCTTTTGTGGTTGTTTATTTGTGTTTTTGCATCTTTTTTACCGCACAGTAAATATTGGGGAATCGATTTAGCCGTAGCAGGGGAGAGATGCCTTTCATGAAAACTAAAATTATAGTATTAGCTGTGGCTTTAATTGCAATTATAGCAGTTGCAGGGTTTGCCGCCCTTTATTATGGTACTTACAATAACCTTGTCGGGTTAAACGTTACTGTTGATGAGAAGTGGGCTCAGGTTGATCAGGAACTGCAAAGACGCTATGACCTGATACCTAATGTTGTAGAAGCTGCTAAAGCCTACATGACTTATGAGGGCTCTGTACTGGAAAACGTTACACGCCTACGTGCTCAGTGGGACGCTGCAGTAGCAGGCGGCAACGTTGACGAGATTAGCAGCGCAACAGGCGCTTTGGAGTCAGGTGTATCCCAGTTAATCGTAACCTTTGAAGCCTATCCAGACCTAAAAGCCTCAAGCATAGTTCAATCGTTAATTATCGAGCTTGAAGGCACAGAAAACAGGATATCCACTGAACGCATGCGGTACAACGAAGCAGTCGGCGACTACAACACCGCAATCAAAGTGTTTCCCGCTAACCTGTGGGCAAACGGTTGGGGTTTTGAAAGCAGAGCATTCTTTGAAGCGCAAGTTAACGCTTACACAGCGCCCAAAGTTAACCTTTAACAGGTTTGAGGTTCCGGCTGGGTTTGCAAAGTAACCATTTAGCACCCATTTTCTTGCTTTTCCTAATTGCAGCCCCAGCATTTTTTGCGTACCCATGCCAAGCACAAATTATCGAGTACGATTGGATAGCGGATATAGAAGATTACGCTTACGCAGTTGACCTAAACACCACCGCCGAAATAGTGGTTTGCGTGCTGCCTTCACTTCACGGTCACGAAGTTATGGACAGTTCTGGCAAAGAAATCACTGACATCGTCCAATTGGGAGTTAAAATTCTTAATGATGAGCCGCTGGAGGTTTTGGATGGAGAACAAACAGGCATCGGTAAAAGCGGTAAAGACAACGGCGTACTGGTTTTGGTTGCATTGGAGGAGCGTCAGTGGCGTATAGAGGTTGGTTACGGTCTTGAAGGATACATCACCGATGTGGAAGCTAACCTGATAGCACAAGAGTTTTTGGTTCCAGCGTTCCAGCAGGGTAACTACGGCGAAGGCTTATACTACACTGTAATCGCGCTTGGCGAACAAATTCCGCCGCAAACTCAAACAAATAATCTGCCAGCCAGAGGCATATACTATTACGAAAGCACAGACGAACCCGTCCAAACAGAACCGCCATTTTGGGATTACTACTTTTACGGCATGCCGCTTTGGCTGATTATTGTTTTGGTTGTTTTAGGCATTTTTGTGCCAGTTTTAGGTGGCGGAAAAATCGGTGGCGGACGTTCAGGCGGCGGAGGAGCAGGCGGCAGATGGTAAAAAGCAGAGTTTAAGCTTGTTGCTTGTTTGGGCTTTCAGCTACTTGTTTTAGAATGTTTGATGGGTCAACGCGGAGGTCTTTGAATGCTAACTCTTCAGGATTCATGCCCATAGCTAACCCGAGCAGTTGCGGATAATGCAGTATGGGAATGCCGTAGGTTTCATTGAAAAGTTTCTCTATCCTGAGCTCGTTAGTGTCGTACATTATGTGACAGAAGGGACAAATGGTAATCATTGCTTGGGCTTCAACGTCTTTTAAGTGGCTTAGTTTGTCTCTTGCAAGCGACAACGCAACCTTGTCACTGACTCCGACGCTTGGTGCTCCGCAACATTCGGTTTCATCAACGTAATCAAGGCACGTGGCTCCGGTTGCTTCAACAAGCATCTTCAGAGTTACAGGGTCTTCGGGGTCATCAAAACCAATATACTGTTTCGGACGCAAAAGATGACAACCATTGTGTTCAGCAACTTTTAAGCCTGTAAGCGGTTTGGTAACGGCGGCTTTGATTTTGTCTACGCCAACGTTTTCTTTAAGGAACTGTAACAAATGTTTAGTTTCGACTGTGCCCTTTAATTCTAAACCAGCTTCTTTAAGGTGCTCATTAATTTTCTGTTTTAAAGCTGGATCATCTTTTAGAATTTTGTTAACTTTCTTAAGTGTTCCTCCACAACCCGGGCACAACGTGAGAATGTTTAAGCCTTCCCGTTCGGCGAGCGCCAAGTTTTTTGCTGCCAAAACAAGCATAGCTTCATGGCTGACCGGGTCAAGGGGGAGACCGCAACAGTTGAATTCAGGCATCTCAACAAGTTCAACACCGAGTTTGGCGAGGACTTTTCGTGAAGAAATTTCGTAACTGGAAACGCGGTAAGGAATAGCGCAGCCTAAGAAAATTAGGTACTTATTGTTGGTTGACATTTGCGGTTTCTCCTTTTTGGAATTTATCAACCAGTTTTATGCCTTTAAGGACTTTTTGAACGCTTTCTGCATTGCCTTTTGGCAGTGGTGGAAGACCTTGTGATTCACGTTTTTTTACGCGTAATTCGGGGATTTTGTAAGCGTAACCTGACTCAAGAACTGACCCAAGTTGGTCTTTGAAGACTTGAGGGATACAACCGTTTTCTACGGCTAAGTTCCGGAATACACGGATGACACTGGCTACTTCAATGTCTTGTGGGCAACGGTCTGTGCATGTAAAGCAGGCTGCGCATAACCAGAGGGTGTCGCTTTTGAGCACGCGGTCTTTTAAGCCAAGTTGTGCCATGTGAATGAGTGTTCGTGGACGGTAACTGTCACTGTAGCGGGCTACTGGGCAATCGCTGGTGCAGGTGCCACATTGGAAGCATCTTAAGATTTTTTCGCTTCCATGCATCTTTACAAGTTCATACTTGAATTTGGGGTCAAGTTCCGACGCTTTTATTGGCTGTTCCCCGCTAGAAGCTTGAGTTGTTGGTGTCTCAGTCATAAATTTTTTTCACCCAGACAGTTTAGGTTAGGTAAACCGTGCGTGCTTAGTTACAACTCAAAGCATATTAAACTACATAAAGTTAATTCACTACAGAAAAGAAAAAATCCCTGAGACTAACAAAAAAGTTTATGGCTGTTTTTTATGGTTTTTAGGGTCACGCAGGTTCTGAACTGGTGAATCATCCGTGTAACCTTGCTCAACCCGAGTTTGCTCTTTGGTTTTTGTTTCCGACTTTTTGGCTTGGCATTCTTTGCTGCTGAATTCAACGCTGTTTCCAAGCTTGTAAATGGTTCTGCCAAGCCTGCGTTCGCCAATAGTCTTAGTGCATCTACCCATTTTTGCTCACAAATTTTAGTTGCCCAATCTAAGATTTAGATGTTTTTACGGAAAACCCCGACAGTTCTGGGCAAAGCTTTGCCTTCAAAACTTGTTCGGTAACCGTAAACGCCATCCCAACTGTGAACCGCTTTTTCTACAATATAGTTCATGTTGAACCTACCAGCCAGCCCCGTTAAAGCCAAAACTACGCCAGGTTTAATGTCAGGCAAACCAATACATATAGCGGCACAACGCAGGTTAGCTACAGTTAGGGTTGAAGTAAAATCTAACAGGGTTTTTCCGTATTCAAGCCCAAAAACCGGAGCAGGCACTGCAGGTGAAAGGGTTTTGCCTTCACCGTAAACCTCAATATTGGGTGCACTGGATGAAAAAACGGTTTTTACAGTCGTAACTTCCCCAACCATGACAGTTTCAAGCGTGTTGCCGTAACCCATTTGGATTTCAACGGGTTTTTGTGGTTCAAACATTGCAGTGTTTACCCATTTAGCCTGCGGGTCATCAACTGTAAAGCTGAATTTGGGCACTAAGCCAACTGCCAATTCTGCGGTTAGTGTAGTGGCGGTTATGCCGAATTTTTGCTGCAGGTTTTCTTGGTTAATGCGAATAATGTTTTTTGGCGCTATAAAGGAGGAGTATTTTCTGGATAAGTCTACAGTTGCCAACACGGTTGCCTCAATATGAAAATAGTTAAGGAGTAAGCCTATAAAAATAAGGATAGTTGAAGAGGCAACAGTTTAAAGGTTATTTTGCGTACGCTTCAACTAAGTCGCGGGCAGTAATTATTCCCATAAGCTTATCATCTTTCATAATGGGCAAACGCCGTATCTGCTTCATAGCCATTGTTGTTGCAGCTTTGTGAACACTAGTTCCCGAAGGAATCGAGATTAACTCTGATGTTGCACGTTTACCAACGCTTGATTCCAAACCGTCGACTTCACTAAGAAAAGTATTAAGTAAATCACGTTCAGTAAAGATTCCTGAAATCTTGTCTTTTTTAGTGACAAGTACGCTGCCAACCCGTTTTTCACCCATAGTCATAGCGATTACACGTATGGGCGTGGCTTCGTCAGCAGTAATTACTTCCTTTGTCATGAAATCGTCAACCAACGCTTCAGTTTCAGGAATATCAGGCAAACTTCGAATCAAATCAGAAGCCGTAACTATTCCCATCATTCTGCCACAGTCAAAAACGCCCAAGCGACACTTTTTCTGAATCATCATCTGCGCAGCCTCCTTAATCTTAGCACTATAACAGATGGTTGCAAGCGGGTAAGACATGTGATTTTCGACAAGTTCTTGAGTGGGTTCTCTGTTTTGCGCAAAAACTTTGGTCAGCAGGTCCCGCTCAGTTATAATACCAACGGGAGTATCGTATTTTTTAACAATTAAGCTGCCGATGTGTTTAGCACCCATTATTCTTGCGGCTCTATCCATTGTTTCTTCAGGCGCGATTGTTATGACTTTAGGAGTCATGATTTCTTCTACAAGCTTGTATCGTTCTAAGTCACGCTTGTACTGGTCATATGCACTGTCGAGGACGCTTGGGAACTCTTTCTTAGAGTTTTTAATTATCCCCATAAGAATCTTCCTCAATAAATTAGTTCTCACATTCCCTAATTAATATATTATCAAACAATTTGTTTATAAAACAATCCCTACACAAGCAACACAGTTAAAAACTAAACAAGCACTAAATAGACTTATAGGACTTTTTATGAAAAACCAAACCACAACAATCAAACAAGAAGTGACAATACCCGCCACGCCAAAACAGGTCTACGACGCTTATGTAGACCCAAAAATACAAAGCATATTCACAGACGCCAAAGCCACAGGAAAACCATCTGTGGGCGGCAAATTCACGGCGTGGGATGGATACATTTTCGGCAGATTCCGTGAGCTTGAAGACGGAAAACGTGTCGTTCAGGAATGGATGACAACCGATTGGGAAGAAGGCTACGGCGCATCAAAACTGGAATTAACGTTTAAAGCTGTACCTGAAGGAACAGAAATCACTCTTGTACACTCTGATGTTCCTAAAGCGCAGGAATACGAAGTCACAGAAGGCTGGACAGAATTCTACTGGAACCCCCTAAAAGAATACTTTAACCAAAAAACTAAAAAGTAACTTCGCAAAAGTTTTCGGAAACCCTTAAATCCGCTTAAAACCTCATTTTTGTTGAGGAGTTTTTGTGGCAATCTATATTGTAATGTCCACCCTCACTTCTGAAGGTAGAAAAACAATCAAAGAACGCCCCGACCGCATTAAAGAAGTCAACAAAGAAATTGAAAAACTCGGCGCAAAAGTTATTGAACAGTACGCAACAATTGGCAGGTACGATTTTGTCAGCATAGTTGAAGCACCAGACAATGACACCATCACTCGGGTTTCAATCGAGCTGGGTTCAAGAGGAACAGTGCACATCATGAGTATGCCAGCGAAACCAATCGACGATTTTCTACAAATGCTCAAAAAATAAGACAACTCAACAACTAATGCTTCTAAAATTGAAAGATAGGTTACCGGTTTACAAAAGTTAATAAAACAAACGCAGGATTGTTAGGTTGGTGTAATCAGTTGCTTAATAATAAAACCGCCTTAACAATAGGACTCACAACTTGCACTTTGGGAATTCTGTTTAACCGATTGATCCATTTTGAATTAGCCAGTATTCCAATTACCGATTTTATAGCAGGCCTATTTCTTGGATTATCATTAGTGATGAACCTAAAATATTTGGTCTCAAGAAGAGCAGTCACCAGAAAAAACTGAATAACCATACCTAAAACCAATTTCTACTATAGTCAGAACTCAACGTCTATCAAATTATCCAGCCAATCAAGAAGCTTATCAAAGGCGCCAAAACCCACCCTGCAACAATTACGAGAAAAGGTTTAAGCGACATAAACTTGGCTTTGTAAGAAACGCCTGTTCCGAAAACTGCAGCGGCTGTTGTTTGTGTGTTTGATAAAGGAATGTTGAGAAAAGCTGCTATCTCAACTAAGATTGTGGAAGTTGCAAGGGTAACTACAGCGTTGGAGTACCGCATTAAGTAGAATTCTTGGGACATTCTACGTATTGAACCTTCAGCAAGGAAGAAAGTACCCAAAAAAATCGCAGCCACAGCCACAGCCACAGTTATCACGTTAAAGCCTGCCGTTGCCACGATCAGACCTAACGTATTAGCGCCCAACCCGAAAGCGGTTGTAAAAGAAAGCACAATCAGCAGTGCTTTGTAGAAACGGATTCTACGCCAAATATCAGTAACTTTTCGTTTGTTTATGATTCGCATCATGTAAAACGAGATAAGTGCTGCCACAGCAGGGGCTACAAACCACATTGACGCAACCTGAGACATGTAAGTTAAGCTGGTTGTGATGCCTTGAGAGAACGATAAACCAGCAAGCAAACCGACAAGCGACATACTCAAAGATAAAGGAACCCTTGCCAAATGTGCAACACCAAAAATAACAGTAGCTGAAAGCAAAGCAGCGACCTGAAGCTCAATCGAAGGATTAGGCAACAGAACAGCGACTGAACGAGCCATACCGGAACCCTGAATAATCAAGCCTGCTGAGAAGCCTGCAAGCCCCAACAATGCGCCTGTACGTTTTGAAATTATCCGTGCACCAACCGCTGGACCAACACAAGCGGAAAGGTTGTTTCCTGCCACTAACGCAACGGCAAGAAAAACCAGAATTACAAGCAGCACCTCAAAAATCAAAGCAGTCTCACTTTAGAATTGATGTTATAACGGACAGAATCAAGTCTGAAAGGTCTTCACAGCCGTCAAGGATGTCGTCGAATTTGTGGAGCAATTCACTGTAATGGTAAAACTGTAGGTAATGCATGCGTGGGGCTTCATGGTATAGCCAGTCAAAGCCTTTGTCTTTTATATCGTCACCCTGCTGTTCCAAAGCTTCTATTTCCTTGCGTAGCCGCAAAATATCAGACAAGTCAGACATTGACAAGGTAGTTTTCACTTTTGCTAACGCTTGACCCGCTAAATCCAGCATAGTCCTGAATAGAGCCATCCATTCAGCTTCTTGCGGCGCATCTGAATATGGAAATTTAGCTTTACACATACGACAAATCTGACGGCTCTGATAATAATAGCCATCAACAATGTCGTCTGCGACGCTTACGCATTCCAAGAGGTGGTCTAAAATGTTTGGGCTAACTGCGCCGGTTGTTATGTCCTCATTGACTTTAAACGCGATGTCATCGGATTGTTTTTCCAGCATCCTTACTTTTTGCATGTCAAGGTCAAGGGTTTTCTCGTTTTGGCATTCACCAAGCATTTCGTATAGTATCTTGTTGGTTTCTTCGGCTATGCTGATGATTTGGGCGATTTCGCCGAAAATGTTTTTTTCGCCAACTACGAGGATGTTTTTGAAATTTTTCACCGTGAATTCTCCCGGTTTATAGGCAGTTTTTACGCAGGAGCCAATCTTATAAAACTATTGATACTATATAGTGCTTTTTTGGTTTTTAACCAAGAAAGTGAAGGGTAAGAAGGGTTACAGTCAAGAAGTGAATAAAAAAGCCTTTGCAGTTTTTCAAAACAAGAAGCATTAAACATAGAGTAAATACAATTTGGAGCTTAATATAAGTCTTAATTGCAAAATTTACCGCAAAAATGGTCTTATATGCGTTTTAAAGACGGTAATAAAGCTTAAAAGCAAACCTAAACATACTGAATTTTATCAAAAAATTTTAGGAGAAAATAAAAAATAATGCAAAAAATTAAAAGTCAAGCAATTTTTTCAACAATATTGATATTGATTCTTGCAGCTTCTTCAACAATGACACTGTCAACGCCAGTTCAAGCGCAAACACAGCTTCCACCAACCGTAACAAATCCAACAAACATGCAAGAAGGCGGTTCAACACCCGGACCTTTAGCATCAGGCGTTACAGCTGATGTAACCATAGAAACACATGCATTTCTAAGCTTCCGACCTAACCCAGTCGGAAAAGGTCAAACAGTTCTAGTAAACGTTTGGCTTAATCCAGCAACACATGCAAGTCGATACCTAAAAGACTATGAAATAATAATCACTGCACCAGATGGATCAAAAGAAACAGTAAAGAAGGATTCCTATCAAGCAGACACTACTGCATGGTTTGAATTCACACCAGATCAAGTAGGAACATGGAAACTTCAATTTAAATTCCCAGGCGGATATTACCCTGCAGGCAACTATACCGCTGATCCCGGCGCGGTAATGGGTTCAGGCGTCTTTAGCTTCCCTGGATCCTGTTACTATGAACCAAGCGAAACTCCTGAACAAACATTAGTTGTTCAAGATGCGTGGGTACCATCTTGGCCAGAAGCTCAACTGCCAACTGATTACTGGGAGCGCCCAGCAAGGCTAGAAAATAGGGAATGGTGGCCAATATTAGGCAACTATCCGGGCACAGGCTATCAGGGCGGAGGACCAGTTTGGGATGCACTATATCCAGACACTAACCCAATGTGGAGCAGCCAATACAACTTCCATCCATGGGTACAAGGACCAAACACAGGGCACATAGTGTGGAAACGTCTAAACGGCATAGCTGGTTTGATAGGAGGACCAGCAGGACAATTAGGCACTACTAGCGGTGGAGGAGGACCCTTCGGCGGAGGCGGCTTTAACTTGATTTACGCCGGATTAGTCTATGATAGCTATGTAAAACCAGGAACAAACGGAGCCACATATTGGCGATGCACCAATTTACGCACTGGTGAATTGATGTTTGAAGTACCAGCAGCCACTACCACGTCATCATTCTTCGGCATGATCTTTACTTCTTCGTTAACACCAAACACGATTCTCTACACTACAGGCGGTATGTTAGAAGTTCCAGGCGCTACTGCAGGGGAAACCTATTCAAACGAATTGGTGGCATTTTCTGGCGGCAGACTTTACAAATGGAATCCCTGGACTGGAGCTATGACACTGAACATCTCCACTGCACCATTGACAAGTGGTACATTGTACAATCAGATGGAAGGTTATGTCCTAAGCGTACAGAACATCGGTAACATGACAAATCCAAACTATCGGTTAATCAACTGGACACTAAAAGGTACCTCGAGTGACATGGCTTCGAGAATACTTAACAACGTATCATATGCAAGTTCTAGTTTGCCTTCACTAATTGATTGGCAAGCAGGTTACGGTGCTACAGTTACCAGCCTAACTCCACCAGAAGTTGGCGCATGGGTTGGAACAAACGTTAAAGGCTACAATCTATGGACAGGACAAATGCTATGGGATAAAAATGTTACAGACACATGCTATAGCACTGCATGCTCTGTTGCAGATCACGGCAAAGTCGCTGCTTTAATGATGGGTGGCTACTTTATGGCGTGGGATCTTGCCACAGGCAACTTAGCTTGGAAAGGAGAAGCAATGGATTATCCATGGAGTGAACCTGCATTCGGCGCTTACTCAATACAATCAGCTTATGGAATGCTTTATCGTCAAGCATACGATGGTGTCTACGCTTTCGACTGGGATGACGGAAGCATAGTTTGGCATTTCGTTGATTACGCATTAAGCCCATATGAAAGCCCATACACTGACAAAAACGGAACAACTGTATACTCCATCAACACTGGCGGAGTAATTGCTGACGGCAAAATGTACACATACAACACTGAACACACTGAAAGCTGGCCGCTAACAAGAGGTTGGGGACTTTTATGCATAAACATAACCACTGGCGAACTCGTATGGAGAATAGCAAATCCAATGTCAATCGGCGGCATAGCAGACGGTTATCTTGCAGCAACTGACTCACGCGACGGCTACCAATACGTTTTCGGCAAAGGAAAAAGTGAAACCACAGTAACCGCACCAGACATGGTAATATCAAAAGGCAGTGGCGTCGTAATCAAAGGCACAGTACTTGACATGTCACCAGCACAAACCGGTACACCTTGCGTTTCTGCAGATTCAATGTCGACTCAAATGGAGTACCTGCATTTAGCGTACCCAATCGGCGGAATATGGGGAAACAAGACAATTGAAGGAGTTCCTGTTACGTTGACTGCTATTGATCCTAACGGAAACACCGTAAATATTGGTCAAGTTACAACCAACGGTTACTACGGCACCTTCAACATGGACTGGACACCAGACATGGAAGGAACATACCAAATCATTGCGTCCTTTGACGGCGACGACTCATACGGCAGTTCATCAGCGTCAACATCAATAGTGGTAGGTGCAGCATCACCAACACCATCAAGCCAACAACAAGAGACATCAACTCCAGACTACACAATGACCATTGTCGCTATGGGCATAGCAGTAATGGTTGTTGTAGCAATAGTCGGAGTGTTACTCTACAGAAAGCCTTAATGAAGAAAAAGAAGCAACAAACCAAATACCCTCTTTTTTTCTTCACTTAAAACCCATACTTTTGAGCTAAAAACAACGCTTTTTGCAAACCAACATTTTATTCACAATTTTATTTTTTAAAAAAAAAATATTTTTCATCTACAAATTTCCAAGCTATTCATTATTTTCCTAAAAATAAGTCAAAAAACGTTTTTTCTCCAACCGTTTTTTGGCTACAAAAATTACGTTAACCACTATTATTGCAACAGCAGCGATTGCAACTAAGCTAATTGAAAGTAACCACTGATCATTAGTTGCTATACCTGATACTTGAGGAGGGTTTGTTAAATCTTTAGATGAATATTGTGAAGTGGGAGAAATCGGATGCTGCGGGAGAACCACTTCTAAGACAGGTATATTAAAAGGCACCATAGAAGGGTAATTGTCTCTGCCTTGTATTAGTGCAATGTTTTTTTGCTGTTTGTAATCTTCGTAAGTGAGTTTTAGTAGGTAGGGTTTGTCACCTACGCCGTCTGCATTTTTATCTTGCCCAATGTAGTCGCTCCAGTAATTACCTACCGAGCCATTGTACCAAAAATCAACTGGAGGATTTCGAATAAACGCATTAATCGCGTTTTCGTAGTTCTGCTTGAAATTATTGCCGTAAAGGGTATTGTTAAACCAAATGTTTTGATTTCCATTGATAAGAATACCTTTGCAGTTTTCCTCAAAGTTATTATACGCTATACTATTATTGGCACCTATATTGTAGAGCGCTATCCCTTTAATGTGGGTTAAAGTGTTTTTAGTCATCACTGAATTTTCAAATCCGCCCCAGATACCATACTCTTCAGGCTGCATATCGTAATTCGGCAATTCTTTACTATTTCCAACTATCAAGTTTGATTCGATTCGAACGTGCTGAGAACCGCTACTTGGTTGAAATGTGATTCCAGTTGCAAATGTCTGCTCCTTTAGAAACAGGTTATTGCCTACTATGTTTACGTACGATGATCTATACACGGCTATACCGGTTAATGTTTCCCTAAACGTGTTATGGGTGATTGTTATTTTTGTTGAGTTATCAACAACTACGCCTGTAACACAGCCATCAAAGGCAAAATTTACGATTTTCACATTGCTTACATCTGCAACTCGGATGCCAGGCAACCAGCTAACAGGTATCATAAGACCAGTTGTATTTACTGAGGGTTTTGTTATGGCGTAACCGTCACCGTCAAGAACTATACTTGAACGTTGGATTACTATTGTATTGTTGATAGTTCCAGTGAGTTTGTACGTATCGCAATTCTTATGGATTGGAGCTGTTGGAGGTTCAACGGTTCCGTCGCTTTTAATGTAAATTGGCGTTGGCAATGTGGGTAGGGGCGTAAAATTTGCGTTGGCTAAACTTGCAAATAAGAGGATACAAGTAAAAAACAAGAAAAGAAGCATTGAACTAAAAGAAGCCAATACTTTCTTACCCATAACACATCCAATAATTTGATGGGAATATACACGTTATAATGTGTTTTCGTCAAGATTTCTTGACTAAACATTTATCATGAAAACCAAGATGCAAAAAAATATAACATAAAAAAAGTGAACTGAACCTTCACATCAAACATTTTGAAGCTTGAAGTAAAATGGAGCTAACAGAAGTCATTTTGCGTTGTTGCAGTATTCTTCAATTTTTTCTGAAGCTTTTTTCGCGAAAGCTATAGCTTCAATGACCGTTCTAGGACCAGTAACAACATCCCCTGCGGCGAATACGCCCTCTTGAGATGTCCTTCCGCACTCGTCCGCCTGTAAAAGTCCTCTCTGGGTAACCTTGGCACTGCCAACACTTACAACGTCTGACCCTGGACCTTGACCAATGGCTATGATAACGGAGTCAGCAGGCAATTCAAACGCTGATTTAAAGTCCTCTTTAATGCTCTCGGAACCGTCTTCAGCAACGACTTTATCAACTTTCACGCATTTGACATAGTTATCCATGATACGGACAACTTGGCAGTTGTGAAGCAGTTTCACGCCGTCAATAGTTGCCATCTCAACTTCAGCTTTATCAGCCGTCACATCCTCAGGTCCTCTATAATTAAGAATGGTTACATCGGCGTGTTGCTTTCGAATGGCAGTTCTTGCCGCGTCCATAGCCACATTTCCTGCTCCAAGAATCACAAGGTTTTTGCCCAATTTGTAAACGTCAGGAGACCTCAAGTAGTCAACAGCAAAATGCACGTGCCCCAAAGTTTCACCTAAAAGACCAAAACGGTTAGGCCGATTTGTGCCAGTGCAAATAAACACTGCGTCATAGCCATCAAGGAACATGTCTTCAGCGCTAAAGTTTGTACCTATACGGGTGTTGGGTCGGAACTTGACATCTAAAGAATCAAGAATCTTGCGGTAAAACTCGAAAATACTTCGGGGCAACCTGAACTCTGGAATGCCATAACGCATGGCGCCACCGATGCTGTCCATTTCCTCAAATAAAGTGATTGAGTAACCCTTTTGCGCTAAAATGATGCTTGCTGTTATTCCAGCTGGACCGGCGCCTACAACGGCTACTTTTTTGCCGTTTTTCTCAACATGCTGGGGCTGGAAGGTTTCCAAGTAGAAGCGGGAAATGTATTGTTCTATTTTGTAGAATTCTATAGGTTGACCTTTTTTGCCAAGTATACAGTGCCCTTTGCAGTTTCTGTCATGAGGACAAACTATGGAGGTGATTGCGGATAAGGGGTTGTTGTTGAAAAGCAGTTGGGCTGCTTCTTCCAGTTTGCCCTCAAGAAACAAGGTCATAACCTGTGGGATAGGTGTTGCAACGGGGCAACCCTTGGAGCAGCTGGGCACTTTGCATTTTAGGCATCGTTCAGCTTCGGATTTTATAGTTGACATGTAACTGCTCGTTTCTCCTTTTTTCAGATGGTTAAGGTTGGTTAAGGCTTTGCAGTGCTTCTTTTTCGGAATCAAATACCTTGAAAATTTGTGTAAAACCGGAGATTTCAAAAACCTCATGCACGTAAGGTTTCATAGAGGATAAGAGAATTTGTCCGCCTTGCCTTTGCAGGGTTTTGGCTGAGGACAGAAGAACTCTAAGCCCAGCACTGGCTACATAATCAGTTTGGGCGAAATCGCAGATTATTTTTTTGGTGCCCTTAGCAATTAACTCTTTTAACGCCGCGTCGACATCGCTGGAAGTATAAGCGTCAAATCTAGGAACCATTACTAGTATAGTTGTGTCTTTTTCTGTCCGTGTTTCCATGTTTTCTTTCTCCAGTAATCATTTTTTTATATACTTGGCGATTGTTAATAAATTCATATCGCCACTTCTACGATACCCTATTTCATCCATGAATTTTTTGATGAAAAATATGCCTAAACCGCCTTCCTTTCGTTCACGCAAACCGCTTTCGGTATCAGGCTTTGGCAGAGTAGTTGGGTCAAAAGGACTACCCCAATCCATTAACTCCACAACAAATTTATCCGATTTCTCGGACAACATGCAACGTATCATAATCTTTCCGTCATTTTTGTTTGCGTATGCATGTTTAATGATATTTGTGCAAGCTTCATCAACCGACAATTGGACGGCATACACGTCTTTTACGTTCTGTATACCATAGTACTGCATTGTTTCATCTATAAACGCAGTTATTTTAGGGAGACTTTCCAGTTTGTCTTCCACGGTAAGCTCAAAGCTTTTCATTATTCTTCCGTTTTTCTCTGACATACCCTTCTCAAGTCCCCTTAATAACAAGTAAAGTGATATCATCTGCTTGAGGCACATCGCCCGCAAAAGCTTTTACTTCAGCTAATATCTGCTCAAGAATCCCCTGAGCCGAAAGATGAGCAGTACCTTGAATGATTTGAGCAAGCCGAGTTTCCCCAAACAGTTCCCCCTGTGAATTGAGTGATTCTGTAACGCCATCCGTAAACATGACAACTACATCGCCTTCTGCAATCTTTATGCTTCGGGATTTATACTCCATGTTCTCGGCGGCTCCAAGTACGATTCCTGTTGGCATGAGTTTCTCAACTGTTCTGTCATGGCTTCTGAAAACCATTGGAGGGTTATGACCAGCGTTAACATAGGTGAGGGTTCGGTTTTTCTCGTTAAGCAAACCGAAAAAGAGGGTTACAAACATACCAGATTTGGAGTCTTGAGTTATGCTGTTGTTGGAACTGTAAATTACTTTAGCGGGGTCGTGATGCCAAAGAGCATTCACACGAACAACTATCCTTGATAAAGCCATAAAAAGAGCTGCTGGAACGCCTTTTCCAGAGACATCTGCAACAAGAAGTCCATGCATGCCCTTATCAATAGTCATAACTTCGTATGGAATTACGTCAAAGAAGTCTCCTCCAACCTCTTTTGCCATAACAGTGCGGGCGGAGATATCAAAGCCGGGAATTTGAGGGATTGAGTCTGGCAGAAAACTTTTCTGTATTTCTGCAGCAATCTGGAGTTCAGCGTTGGAACGGGCAAGGCGCCCTTCAAGTTCTCGACGTTCAGTTATGTCACGGATTGTTTCAATAGCTCCGATAGCATTTCCTGTATTTGGGTCATACAAGGGAGTTGCCTTAGCCCAGAAATAGGCGCCACCTAGCCGAAAATCGGGAATAAAGACGTCGGCAACAAGAGTGTCCACATTTCGTTCAACATTAGCGTATTTTTCTTTTAATTCAGCTTCGGGCACGAAAACAAGGTCTGCCAACATTGGTCTGCGTTTCTTGTAGAAGGGGATTGCATATTCATAATTGCCTTTTCCAAGCATTGAGTCTGCGGGTATGCTGGTTAACAGTTCCATTGCACTATTCCATGCAATAACTTTGCCTTCCAAGTCAATGACAAACGTGGCGTCAGGAAGGAAACTAAGGATGTCTGCGAGGCTGCGTCGTGACCTAATAATCTCTTCTTCGGCACGTTTACGCTCCGTGATATCTCTGATTGTTTCGATGGCGCCAACGATTTCTCCCTGTGAATCATAGAGCGGACTTGCTTTAGCCCAAAGATATACCCCGCCTTGCCTGAAATCGGGCAGAAAGATTTCAACTATAAGTGAATCACCAGTTTTTTCGACTGAGTCATATTTCTGTTCGATTTCGGAGTCAGGCATGAAAATTAGGTTTGCCAGCATTGGTCTGCGTTCTTTGTAGAATGGAAGGGCATATTCGTAATTGCCTTTTCCAAGCATTTCGTTTCGGGGTATGCTGGTGAGCATTTCCATTGCGCTGTTCCATGCGATGACTTTTCCTTCTAAGTCAACGACGAATGTGGCGTCTGGTAAGAACTCGATTATTGCGTCACGGTATCTTTTGCCATCAGCATTCAAAGTTTTTTGCACCCGAAGAATGGTTAACCAAGAGGCTAACTAACTTATCAAATCAAGTGCGTATCTATTGTTTCTTACTTATATAACACTTCAAAAAAGCAGTTATATGAAAGTGTTATAAATCACCAGTTGGCAAAATAGCAAGGCACAGCAGGAATACTATTGAACTATAAAATTGAAGTTGACAGAGAGAAATGCATTGCTTGCGGAACATGCTACCTTGTTGACCCAGCACATTTTGAAACTGACGAAGTCAGAAAATCAAAAGTTGTAAATGGAGTAACCAATGGGAAATCTGAAGGCTACTTTGACGATGACATGGTAGAGGATGCTCAAGAAGCAAAAGAGTCTTGCCCTGTAAACGCCATAAAAGTCACTGTTCAAGGCTAAACCCAATTAGTTTACCCTTAAATTGAAGTTAATATTTCTCCTTTTTGCTTGTAAACTCTTAAAATTCTGTTAACTTTTAAGATTTTAAGTTGGAGCTGGGGATGGGAATTGAATCCCGCCCAAGTTGTCGACATCGCCAATTCTGCTTATTTCTACGCAGCTACCTTCCCTTTTTTATGAATACTTTTTGGTAGCTTGCGGAATTTTTAATTAGCGCTTGCAATTACCAAGATATGCTGAGGGGCTATGGTGGATACTTGGGTTTTTGCTTATGGGTCGCTAGTTTGGAATAGGGACGGCATAACGGTTATTGAGGAAAAAATAGGCGAATTGGATGGTTGGCATAGAGACTGGACTTGGATATCCACTAGAAGGCATGGAGCACCAACATGCAGCCTCCAGAAAGGAGGAAAAGTAAAAGGAGTTTATCTAAAATTATACCCAGAAAAAGTAGAGGAAAGCATAGAAAATCTTGAAAAACGTGAGGGGCACAAAAAAGAATTCAAGAAGGACTTGCCTGGGTTTCCGGGGATAACGTATTTTTGGCCAATGGGCAACAACTTGAGAGAGAAACTTGGGATAAACAATTTGGAGGGACGAGAGCTTTACCGTTTCTTAGCTTGTGTCGCAAACAGAATCGCTGAAAAGGGACCTGATGGATACACGGCAAAAGAGTATGCGTTAAAGGTCCATGAATTTGATCCGCAAGATCCAATAACCAACATGTATGTTGAAGAGTTGAGTATCAAAACAGAAAAATCGTCAGGTGAAACCGCCGAGAACAAAAGCAGATTTAAAGCGAATATGCGCTGAATTAGCTTTTTACGGGCGCTCTATCTGCCGTTTATTCAGAAGCCGATAGTACGTTTTTCTTTTTGCTGAATCAGAGGAAGAAGTTGTACCCGTTATGGGGACTGTTAATCAAGCCTGTGTTTAATTCGGCGAGGTTTAAGCCTGTTTTCTGTGCCCATTCCAGGTCTATTGCTGCTTTCAAGAGTTTCTTTTGTGCGTTTTTGCGTGAGCGTGTTACGCTTGGGGGGTCGGTGTTGATTTTGCGGGCTATCCTGTAGTCGCTTAGTCCCTGTTTTGCAAGCTGAAGAATGATGCGTTCACGTTCTGTAAGGTTCATTTCAGGCTATCTTTTCTGGAAATTTGCCTAAATAGGTTATTATCCTGAATAGGCTAATAATCTATTTCTGTTTTCTGTTCGCAACGTATTCCTTGACTTAAAATGGATAAATCTGAGACTTCTAAAGACGACGTGGAAGACAAGTGTGACGGTTGCAAGCGCACCGTAGAGCATGTATCGACTTTTTTGCCCTTTCAGGTTCTTGAGAAAATAGCCGATAAGCCGCTGCGAATTCGGGGTGTGGCTATGTGCTCAGGGATGAGCCGAAATCATAACATCTATACCACAGAGGAATTGCAAGCCTTCGCAGGTAAACTCACTAATGCGCCAGTTTACATTGAGCATGTTGCTGTACCCAACGCAATCGGTAAAGTCACCAAGACCGAGTGGGACGGACACAACCTGTGGTATGAGGCGGAGATTTACGATGGCGAGACGGCTGAGAAAATCCGCAAAGGCCTAATCAGGCACGTCAGCGTCGGCGCAGACTACGAAGCCATCGACGTTGTAGATGGCAAGGTTCCGCATGGCTTGCATAATGCCGAGTTGAGCCTTGTGGCTGTGCCCGGTATTCCCGAGACCAACGTGCAGGTGTTGGAAAAGCTCGAGGATAAGCGCCTTCAAGAGAAGCTCTCTCAAACAGAAAGCAAGTTAACTGAAGCGCAAAAAACCATTGAAGATTTGCGCAGGCAACTGCCCGGTGGCGGTTTGCTCAAGAACCCGCCGAAGATGATTGCTGTCTCTGAGGCTGTCCAGATGGTTGAGGCGGTGTTGCCTTCGCCTATGGTTCAGCGGAGTTGGAGTTTGGGGCCTCAGCGCATGT
>JBNIDQ010000006.1:0-375836 GCA_050108135.1 Bathyarchaeia archaeon
ACTTTCGAGTACCGCGATGTGAAGCATCCAAGATGCGAATTCAAAACGGGTTCGCTGCTGATTGTGTTGCCAAAGAAGGGTTGGACGCCGGAGCAGGTGCTGGAGAAGTACGGGGAATGGATTAAGCGCAAGCAGGCGACGATTAACATGGCGGTACAGCAGGCTAATGGTACTGCGCTGGTCAAAGACAGAACCGACAAAGAACTCAGAGCACTCGTGCAAAACTACGCTGAAGCCGCCCAAAAAGACCTCAACACAAAAATCAACAAAATCTACTACCGCAAAATGACCACCAAATGGGCAAGCCACAGCCAAAACAACAACCTAACCATAAACACCCAACTAAAACTGCTACCAGACGACCTAATCTGTTACATTATCTACCATGAGACAGCGCATAGCATCGAGAGAAAACATAACGAAAACTTTTGGGCGCTCATAAAAAGAAAACATCCAGACTTTCAGGTCAAAGAAAAGAGTCTTCTAACTTACTGGTTCCTAATTCAAAAGAAATTATAGTTTAAGTGATATCATGGTTAACTCTTGTGCCCTTTGCAAAAAAGAAAAACCTCTCCAAATTAGCCATATTGTACCAAGTTTTGTGGGAAAGTGGTTGAAAGAGAGTTCTGCAACCGGCTTTATGCGTGAATTAAGAACACCTAATGAACGAATTCAAGACGTTTGGAAAACACATCTGCTTTGCAGGGATTGCGAGCAACTGCTTTCAGGCTTTGAAACCTACTTTGCCAAGGAAATATTCTATCCCTACCTTGAAGGTAAAAATTCACCGTTAACTTACGATGATCGCTTTCTCAAATTCGCAGTTTCACTTAGCTGGAGATTACTAGTTTTAAATGAAGAGAATTTCAAAAAGAATTATCCTCAACTTTTACAGTACAGCTCACAAGCGGAAGAAACTTGGAGAAGCTATCTGCTAGGTTGCTCTTTAAATCCCGGCCCATTCGAGCATCATATTTTCTTTTTTGATCAAATTGCTGAGGGGCAAGATATGCCAACAGACTTCCAATGGTATACTCTAAGAACAGTAGATTCAACCGTAGTTGGCAATAATGAGAAAGCACTTGTCTATTCAAAATTGCCCAGTATAATGATTGTTTCAGCAATTCACCCAGCCAATTTAGAATGATGGTCCAACACAAAAATTCTGGAGAAGGGTCAGATCAAACAACCGGGTGTTATAAACGACACATTGTTTTACAAGTTCTTGATAGACCGTTATAATTGGATTAGAGGCCAAAAACCAACCTTAACTGACATAGAACCTAGAATGCTAAAAATAATGCTCAAAAACCCAGACAGGGCTTTGGAATCAAAAACGTTTGAAGTTATGCTTGCTGAATTCAAGCGTGAAAGAGAAAAAGAGAAGGCTAAACTTCATCCAGCGGTACAAAGCCTCATTGAATTAGTCGAATCGTTACCTGATGACCAATCTTTGCCAGAGAAACTAAGAATGTACTTGAAATATGATGGCCATTTAATGGCAGAAACACTGGTAAAAATAGAGAAAGCTGACGAGCTCAAAATTGCTTTTTTAATGGAAACAACAATACGCAGGGCAAAGAACACCGGTGAAGATGCCAAATTTGTCTTTGAAGGAAAAGACTTGACGATTATCTTTATGGTTAATTTGTACTTTGAACAGAAAGAGCGCGGAGACAAAGTCTGTGATGAGTTGATTGAAGCAAGAAAGAGGCAACCAAGGGAACAAAGACATTTTTTTGTTGTATCTTGGAACCCATTCGAAACTTCGTTCCAATACATCTGCAAATGCCATGTCAACTACGAACTATTCCAGAATCATAAGTAATTCATCCAAAAGGCAAGGGGGTATACCCCCGGATTATCTGGGGGATAGCTTAGGGGTACTCTCAGGACAGTCTATTTATATAGAAGCTGGAAGTGCATTGACAAGCTATTTATAAAGAAGCTGTCAATAAGATTCCATAACAATGTCAATACCAATTGAACTCATTGATCAGAATCCTTGGTGGAGAAAGCCTGAGGATATATTACAAGACAAGAGAATCGTTACCCTAGCTGAATCTAAAGTTTGCTGGACACCGAGGATAAAGCATACATTTGATCTTAATACAGATGCAGTCTATACCTTGAGAGGCCCAAGGCAGGTTGGAAAGACAACTCTCATAAAAGGCATGATCAGGGACCTCATGGACTCTAATGTCCCGGCACGAGACATATTCTATTTCACATGTGATCTAATTGACAACCCAAAGGCTCTTGCAGACACAATTTCCTCATACCTTGAAACAGTAAGACCGGACAAAAATCAACGCGCCTACCTCTTTATTGATGAGATTTCATCCGTTAAAGACTGGCAAAGAGCGATTAAGTTCCTCGCCGATAAAGGAAGCCTATCACTAACTACTTTGATTTTAACGGGCTCTCACACACTAGACATAAAAAAGGCTTCAGAAAAACTGCCAGGAAGACGAGGGGAAACAAAAGACCTGCTTGACAAAGTCATGTTACCTATGAAATTTTCTGAATATGCTGAGACCCTAAACGATGACGTTAGGGAAACGATAAGAGAACAGAGGATGCTTTCATGGCAAAACAGACAAGATGTCTTTCTCGAATTACTGAAAGGTGAAATTCCATCAGAGATAAAAGAGCTTTCTTTCCTTTCAAAGGAGCTCAAAATTTTATTCCAGAATTATCTCCTAACAGGCGGAATAGCGCGAGTTGCGGATGCATACTTAAAGCATCATGAAATTTCAGAGAATATTTACAAAACCTATGTTGACGTTGTTCTTGGAGACCTAGCTAAATGGGGAAAAAGAGAAACATACCTCAGACAAGTCATAAGCCGAGTTCTTGAAACAACAGGAAACCCCATCGGTTGGAATACTCTCAGGCAAGGTACAGATATAGCAAGCCACAACACCGTTGCCGAATACGTAGACACATTAAGCGACAGTTTCGTGCTACACTACATGCACTGCTTTGACACCAACAGAAACATGCCAGCTTATCAAAAAGAAAAGAAAGTCTACTTTACCGATCCCTTCTTCCTACATGCAATGAGGGCATGGATTAGCGGAAAAAAACCCTTCGAATCAACCTTAGAGTTCCTTGAAAACCCAGAGAAAGTTGGAGCGTTAGTAGAAGGTATAGCCGCAGACCACATGGTTCGTCTATCATTCCGCTTATGTGAACAAAAACAGCTTTTCTGTTCTGAAGATGCCGTGATGTATTGGAGAGGAAAAAAAGATCGAGAAGTAGACTTCATACTAAAACAAAGTATACCTAAACCAGTAGCAATTGAGGTTAAATATCAACCTAGCATAACAAGCAGAGACCTCTTCGGTGTCATTGACTTCAAAAAGGTAACTGATTCTCCAAACGCAATCATACTATCAAAGGAAACATTAGAAGTACGAGGAAACGTCCCCATTATCCCAATCTGGCTATTCTTGCTAATAGCATAATTGTATTAACGGTATTGGTACAAAGGAAGAAATGGAGAAGGGCAATATTGGCGCTACTTGGACAGTACAGTGAAACGGACATCTTGCAGAAGGAATTCCTGGCTGACCTACCAGTGGCAAGGAAAAGGCTCAGAGAGTTCAAGACTCTAGATGCCTTGTTCGACTCGTTCGCAGGCTACGAAGACAAGGAATACGATAAGACAGGAAACCTCTTTCTCCGTTGGTGCCTCCCTTTCAACCCAAACGAGGCGAAATTAAAGGAGGTCGAGGCTGCCTTAGTTTTCTTCGGTGCGCCTGGATGGAACCTAAAGAGGAGGGAAGCCCTGAAAAAGAAGCTGTGCAGCGACGACTATTTTGACAGCTTGACCAAGTATACTGAGCTCACCTACGCCAAGTGGCTTGTGGACAAGCTGGGCGTTGGAAATGTCACGCTTGAGCCAGAGCTGACCACAGGCAAAGTTTCAGACGTTCTTGCAAATGTTAATGCAAGGATAGTCTATATCGAGCTAGGAAACCTCAGCGAGAGCACACCAGAGAAGAAAATCCAAAGGATACTCAATGCTGCGGCTGCCCACCTCCGAACAAAGGTAAACGGGACGCCAATGGTCTACATGGAGGTCAATATCCCCGAATTGATAGTTTTGGATAACCAAGACCACATCGACGAAGTAGCATCAACAAGCAGAATCTGTTGCGAAATAGACCGGCTCTGTATAGACAAACTGAAGGGGTTCGAGGGCATGATTGACCTCTCTGATATCTCGCTGACACTAAGTCTTCAGCCTACACTGGAAAAACTTGGACCGTTGGTACTACCACAGGATGCAAAGAAATTGGAGCAAATCAAGCAACCTCCACTAGAGGGGTGGGTTCAATGCTGCAGGGGAGAACTTGAAAAGGGAAGCAAGCTAATTAACTGGTTCTCTATCCACAAGGCACCGTTCCTACTTGTGGAGATCCACCCGATGATGGCTTTCCCGTCGAAGGCAGCCAAGGACGAGACAGATGCCTTCCTCAGACACGTAACTCGTCACATCAACGGACAGCTCGAACAGCTCCAGCCGGGCAGCCCGAATATTATAGTTGTTCAGGGTTTCAACTGGGTACTTTTCGGGCTAGGAGAGGACTTTGAAGATGTAGAGCCATTGGTTGCTTCTATTCGGGCTTATCTTCATGATAAAAAGCTAACGCATCTAAGCGGGGTTGGATTCTTTAGCAATGACTTCTCGAAATCGATTTTTGTTCCGAACATGTTCGCGGCTAAGGAATCCGAGCTTTCGTCAGCTGAGGTTGAGCGCCTTGGGATGCGTATCGTATAACCGACAGGTTCACTCAGTTCATTTCCTGCCAAACCTACTCTAAATGGAGAAAAAGGAGGAAAGTAGCTACGGAGAAACTGATTTGTTGGCGATATCGCCTGTTTCTCTGGGGTTCGAATACCTTCCCCGGCGCCACAACTTCTAAGTGATTGAAAAATACATGTAACCTCAATATTGTTTCAAATGATACATTATTTAAGGGCTAACTTGTTAATGTAAGCGTTAAGGGAAAACTTTATACCGATTTGCTAGATTCAATGTAAACAGATAGCCTATTTTTAAAATCCTTGCCCGTTATGGAGACCTTTTTTTTGAGCATTAACAAAACGCTCCAGAAAACAAATTTTTCTGCAGGCACCAAACAATTACAGTGCAGAAGGAGGAGGCTTCTTAATGCCTAAAAAAACGAAAGCCTCGCTACCGCCTAACAGCCAAACAGAAAACTTTTTCAAGCTTAGTGCTGAGGAAACCGCCGCCAAACTGGAAGTAGACCTTCAAAAAGGGTTAAGTGTAGCTGACGCAGAACAGCGCCTTCAAAAGTATGGACAAAACATTTTAGCAGGCAAGAAAAAAGAATCAGGTTTTCACGCTTTTGCACGTCAATATCGCGACTTCATGCAAATAATCTTAGTCGTCGCAGCAATAATCAGCTTTATCTTCACAGCCAAGTTAGGCACCACAATAGCCCTTTTCGGTTTAACAGTCTTTAACGCCATTATGGGTCTTAAGCAGGAAGCAAAAGCCCAAGCCAGTATAGAATCTTTAGAAAAAATGGTTAAAATCGTGGCTCAAGTTCGTCGTGACGGGCAAGTGACTGAAATTGACCCTGTAAATCTGGTACCAGGCGATATCGTTCTGATTGAGGCTGGTAATCGTGTTCCTGCTGATGGGCGGCTTTTTGTGGCTGCTTCGCTTGAAATTGAAGAAGCTGCCTTGACTGGGGAAAGTGTTGCTTCACCAAAAAACACTGACGCAATTACTGGACCAAACACTGCGTTGGGCGACCGTCACTGCATGGTTTACATGAACACGTCAGTTACCCGTGGACGCGGCGAATTCATAGTTACTACAACTGGCATGGGCACCGAGATGGGTCATATCGCTGAGATGCTTAACAAAACAAAAGCTGACAAGACGCCTCTGCAAAAACAGCTTGATAGGCTAACTTTGATTATTGCTGGGTTAGCCGGTATCACTTTTGTTTTGATGGTGATTTTTGGGTTACGTCAGGGGCAAGCGTTTGAAACGTTGTTTATTGCAGGTGTAGCTTTAGCGATAGCCGCTATCCCAACAGGAATGCCTGTAGTAGTCACTACCCTGTATTCTGAGGGCACCCGCATTTTAGCCAAACACAACGCCATCGTCAAACGCCTTCCATCCGTGGAAACGTTGGGGTCAGTTTCCGCAATTTGCTCCGACAAAACCGGCACGTTAACGCTCAACAAGATGACTGCTCGAGAATTTACCGTGCCCGGCAAGAATCATTACACCATAACCGGAGAAGGCTATAGCACGCAGGGACAACTTTTACGGGACGGCGGCGGCACAATTGACCTTACCGAGATACTTTTGCCTATGGCGTTGTGTGCTGACGCGACTTTGGATGGCGAAAACTTGATTGGTGACCCAACTGAGGGTGCATTGATTGTGCTAGCGGAGAAGGGGGGCATAAGTGTTGAAGGGGCAAGAAAAAATTATCCTCGAATCGCAGAAGTACCCTTCGATTCAGAATACAAGTTTATGGCAACCTTCCACAACATGACTGGCGTTGACGGGAAAGCGGTTGTTCGCGCGTTTATCAAAGGTGCACCTGACGTTCTAATCGCTCGCGGCAGCTACTATTGGACGCCCGGCGACAAAATATTTCCAATAACAGAAGAAAACCGTCCATTAGCAAACGCTGAAAATGAACGAATGGCAAAAGCTGGCGAACGCGTAATCGTTGTAGCCAGAAAAGATTTTGACCCCCAAAAATTTGACCCGCAGGACAACTTGATGGATTTAATGAACGACTTAACCCTTTTGGCTATTGTTGGTATGGTTGACCCTCCGAGGACTGAGGCAAAAGAATCTATCGCCAAATGTCACAGCGCAGGCATACAGGTACGCATGATAACCGGCGACTACGCAACAACCGCAGACGTAATAGGTCACGAACTGGGCATTATGGGTAAAACGTTGAGTGGCGCCCAATTTTCAGCGATGAGCGACGGAGAACTTGAGAAAGAATTGAACGCAATTGGTGTAATTGCCCGTGTTGCTCCTGAGGATAAGCTTCGGTTGGTGTCTTTGCTTCAAAAGAAATGCAACGTTGTAGCGATGACTGGGGATGGTGTTAACGATGCTCCTGCGTTGAAAAAAGCTGACATTGGTGTAGCAATGGGAATTACCGGAACAGAAGTGTCAAAGGATGCGGCAACCATGATTCTCACAGACGACAATTTTGCCACAATCGTTAACGCAGTCGAATATGGACGCGGCATCTATGACAACTTGGTTAAGTACATCCGTTATCAAATGGGCACCCTGATCGCGTTCATTGCAACTTTTCTTGGGGCTGCGTTTTTCCAGATTTTAGGCGGTACCCCATTTGGTGCAATAACGGTTTTGTGGATAAACTTTCTTATTCAAGTTCCCATTGCCATCGCTTTAGGGTTTGATGACCCCTCGCCTGGTTTGATGAAACGTAAACCTCGTCCTCTCTCAGAACCGGTGTTATCGCGTAACCGGTGGCTACGCATAATTTTGATGGGTTTAATCATAACCCTTGCAACTTTGTATGTTGAAGCATATTACAGCGCGTTAGGCGATAACCAAGCTATAACAATGGGCTACGCTGTTTTTTCAATGCTTAGCATAGCTCTTGGAGTCACTTCAAGAAGCGAAACACAAACTATTTTCTCCAAAGAGATGCTGCCGGGGTGGCGTCAACTGGGTTTATATGTTCTGTCTTTGTTCTTCCTTTTTGTAGGCGCCTTTTTACTACGCGAAATCTCAAACACTACACCGTTGTCAAGTATGCAGTGGCTGATTTGTTTTGGATTTGCTGCCGTTTTTATCCTGATTGATGAAATAGTCAAGTTTTTCATGCGTAGACTTAGTCCTACAAAAAAGAAATAGACCTGGAGTAGAATCACTGTGGAACGCTCTGAACGAATGAAACTGTTTATGGATTTCACCAAAGTTCGACCTGGCAAAAAAATTTGTTTGAAAGATTTAGAAACTGGGTGGGCTCAAAACGAGGAAATGAAGTTTATCGGTAAAGGCGAATTGAAAGAAAGAGCAAATAAACTGCTGGAAATTAACAGGTCGGAGCTTGCGAAGGCGCAGGAGCTTTTGTATGCAAATCACACGTGGGCTATTTTGATTATTCTTCAAGGCATGGACGCTGCGGGGAAAGACAGCACAATTAAACATGTCATGTCTGGCGTTAACCCACAAGGTTGCCGCGTAACCAGTTTTAAGCAGCCCTCATCAACTGAACTTTCCCATGACTTCATGTGGCGTCAAGTAGTGGCTTTGCCTGAAAAAGGCATGATTGGAATATTTAACAGATCCTATTATGAAGAAGTCCTAATCGTCAAGGTACACCAGAGTCTTTTGGAAAATCAAAACCTGCCAACAAAAAGGTACGATAAAGATTTTTGGGAAAACCGTTATCAAGACATCTCCAACTATGAACGTTACCTTTCACGTAACGGTACTTTGATTCTCAAGTTTTTCTTAAACATTTCAAAAGCTGAACAGAAAAAACGGTTTCTGGAACGCCTAAACAATCCAGACAAGCACTGGAAATTTTCGGCGTCAGACCTCAAAGAAAGAGACTACTGGGACAATTACACAAAAGCCTATGAAGAAATGCTGACCAACACAAGCACAAAATGGGCGCCATGGTTTGTTATACCTGCAGACTACAAGTGGGCAGCACGTTCGTTAGTTGCAGACATAATCACCACCAGCATTTACCAGCTTAACATCAAATACCCCGAAGTAGACGCAACTAAACGCAAAGAGATTGAAGCAGCCAAAAAACGACTTGAATCAGAATAGTTAGAGCTGAACTGGATTTTAACTTTGCTTTTTGTCAGAATTATTATTAAACATAAGACCTTAACCGATTAATCAGGTGACTTTTTGAACGAAAAAGCAAACAAAGCCACAACAGGCTACTCCACAAACGGAATTCCATATTTTCGTCTTGGAAACTCGTCAAAAACTGTTGTTGTGTTTGAAGGATTAAACTTTGATAATAATCCGCCTTCTGGGCTTATACTTCGATTGGTAGCGGGAGACTACAAGCGCCTCGCTGAAGAGTTTACCGTGTACTCTTTGGGTCGAAAACTTCACTTGCCTTTAGGGTATTCTACACGTGACATGGCCAAAGATTACGCTGACATGATAAAAACTGAAATTGGGCAACCTGTTGACGTTATAGGGCTCTCTACAGGCGGGGTAATTGCACAGTATTTCGCTTTGGATTATCCAGAGTTAACGCGGCATCTTGTTTTAGCAAGCACAGGCTACAGGTTGAGTGAAAACGGGAAAAAGCTTCAATTGCTAGTTGGTGAATTGGCTCGGCAGAAAAAATATCGTAAAGCGTTTACCGCAATGTTAGATGGCTTGTATCCCGAGGGAGGAATGAAAAAACAGTTTTTTAAGCTGATGATGTGGTTTTTGGCTAAGGCGCCTTCTGAGCCTTCAGATTTGCTGGTGACAATCGAGGCAGAAGACAGACATAATTTCGAGGAGTTCTTGTCTCAAATTAAAGTGCCCACACTCGTTATAGGTGGGGAAACTGATTTCTTTTATCCAATTCGTAAAACAGCACAAGAAATCCCCCATGCAGAACTGATACTTTACAGGGATTTTGGGCACAACGCGTGGCTTGACAACCGACGCCAATTTCAACAAGACATATTAGAATTCCTAAAACGAGAATAAAAAAATTGGTTTATCTGTTCTGTAGCAGGATTTTTGCGTCTCCCAACAAGTTCAAAACGTGTAAAGGGTTTAACTCGTAAGTGTAAACGTAGCCCCTGACACAGGTTCGAACACAAATGTTACAATTCTCTGCCTTTGAAACGTGGTCTTGGAAAAGGTTGCTTGAAAAATATTCCTCAAACGAGCCTCTATTAAGGTCATACGTGTGGTCGTAGGTGCAACTAAAAATTTTGTTGTCAGCGGACACGTAAACAAACATTTTGGGAAAATCGCATTTCCAGCTTCTATTCTCCACAAAATGCTTCAGCACAACCTCAGTCTCCATTAGTGGATAACCTTGCCTTTTGAGCTCGAGTAGCTTTATGTAAAACGTCTGTAACTGCGGTTTAGTCAAACCATAATCCATTACAGGCGACTCTGATCTTCCATCTTCAAAACTTGACTTGACAGTGGGCTCAACGGAATTGTACGAAATTCCAACATGCAAATCCCTCGCGAGTTTAGCCATAGGCTCTATCGCTTCAAAATTTAAAGAACTAATAGTAGTCACCAAAATAACCCGTGTATGTCCAACCCTTCTAATCTCGTCTATCCCATTCATAACTTCCTTGAAAGAGCCATGTTTGCCTCTGATAAAATCGTGATATTCATTAAAGTAATCAAGCGAAACAAACATCACGTCAATGTTACGTAACTCTTGCGCTTTAGATGCAAGCAATGAACCATTCGTGTTCATGGTCGTCAAAAAACCCTTATTCTTAGCATAATCCACAACAGCGCCAATATCTTTCCTGACGGTTGGTTCGCCCCCGAAAAGGTAATAGCCCCTCATGCCACAATCGTACGCTTCATCAAGAAGCCTAAAAACCTGCGCAGTCGACATATCTTCACTTTTTCTATTCGTCATCTGCCAATAAGTGCACGTTTTGCATTTTGAATTGCACGCGTAGGTTATTGCATGCGCCAAGAAAAAAGGTCTATGATTTCGCCTTGATTTTAGCAAAGAAAGCGCTGCACCCAAGTATCTTGCTCCAGTGCTAATTTCCTGATAACTAACAGTTTTGAGCTGTGACAAAAGTATTGTTCACCTTTAACTTGAAAAAATACGAATTCCCGATGGCTACCTGTTTTTTAGAAGGCGTATTTAGAAATCGTTGCCACATAATCTGTAGCGGTTAACACTTGTTTAAACATTTTCAGAATAGTATTTGTTGTTGTGTTTCTGAGGGAACAATTCTTTTTATAATAATGCCTGCCTTGAAAATGTTGATTCTCTTTTAATTTTTAAGCGGTGAAAAACTGTGGGTTCTGGAGCAATTGCTACAATTGTAATTTGTCTGGTTGTTGTGGTTGTATTTGCAGGTTTGGGCGTTTATTATTATGACGCTTACCACAAATTGACTTTCGAACTCAAAAATGTAGCCGTAGAAAACATTAGCCTAACGTCTGTTCAAACTTCTTTTGATTTTCAAATAGGCAACCCCAATGTGCTTCCCATTTACATTCCTGACGGCAGTTTTGAAATTTACGTTAACGACCAATATTTGGGTGCAGGCACTTTTGGTGCTGTCACAGTAAACGGCAACAGTCAAAGCCAAATTACTGTTCCAGTGGCCTTTAACACTACAGATGCCTCGTCGGTTTTGTTTGGAATTATTACTGGCGGCGGCAGCGTAACCGTGACAGCTAAAGGACAAGCAAACCTTGTCTTGTTCAGTCTTCCATTTGAAACTACACTTTACAACACCACTTTAGGTTAGTACACAAAAACTGTTAGGTGCTGCTTATTACCCTCAAAACACGTATACCTGTGAGGAACCGTTCAGTTGGTCACCAAACGCATTTACCTTGCAGGCCCAGAAGTTTTCTTACGTGAAGCAAAAGAAATCGGCGAACGCAAAAAAGCCCTATGCAGAAAGTACGGTTTTGAAGGCGTTTTTCCCCTTGATAATGAGGTTAACGTGGAAGGTAAAAGCGCGCGAGAGATTGGTTTTTGCATCAGCGAAGTTAATGAGGGTTTGATTAAAAGCTGTGATTTTGTTATTGCTAATATTACTCCGTTTCGTGGTCCAAGCGTGGACGTTGGCACAGCTTACGAGATGGGTTTTGCACATGCTCTTGGCAAGAAAGTGTTTGCGTACACTAACGTTGCTACACCGTTTACCGAACGAACCGTTAAGGCTCTTGGAAAAGTAACTCGAGATGTTGACGGCAAACTGCGTGATGAATACGGCATGTTTGTGGAAGAGGTTGACTTGACTGATAATTTGATGATTGACGGCTGTATTCACGCGAACACCCGTTTGCTGGTTGTTGAAGCGGCGCCTGAGGGGCAACTGTTTACTTTTCTTGAAGGATTCAAAAAATGCCTTAATGCTGTCAGGACTTTTGCTGTTTGATTTCCTCAATTTTGTTATTTGTGCTGGTGTAGTTGTTACTATTTATGGTAGTAACATTTAAAAGCAATTGCTACTAACATTGATAGTAACTACTAAAACGAGGTAAAACATTTGGGTACAACAAATCGTGCAATAAAAAACATAACACGGCGCAAAACCCGTTCTCTTCTAGTCATAATAGCCTTGAGCCTATCAATGGCACTAATGATATCCATCCCCGCCGGCTTAAGCGCAAACGAAAATGCAACACAAAAAATCACCAATGAATACATTCAATCAAGCCAACGCACAGAAGCCGAACTCAACAAAACTACCACTCTTATAGAAGTGACCAATCAAACCAGCGACTCAATAACTCTTTCTGGAGGCGGATCAGTGCCACAGTTACCTTTCATTGACAAAGACGTATATAACCAAATATTGGGTCTTCCAAATGTAAAAGACGTTCTGCCATTTTTTGAGTGCTCATCTAAAGAAACAATCCCAACAACCATAAACCTTGGTGGAATGAACATGACCATGCAGAAGCCCGCTTACAGAATCTTAGGTGTGCCTTTAGATGAATTTTTGACCAGCAAATACCAAATACTTCCGGAAAACATTACGTCGGGAAGAAATTTTCAAGAAAACGACCGCAATGTTGTGATTATATCTGAAGACCTAATAGATTACTTCCATGCTAACGTTGGTGACACAATCACTATTAACACCAAAGCCTTTTTGATAATTGGTATTTTTGGCTCCAGCGGAGGCAGTGCCTTAGCAAAGGTTTACATGAATATTTTTGATGCTCAAGAAATTTGCGACCAAACAGGGCGGTATAGCAGAATTGATGTTTATGTAAATGATGCTTCCAACGTGGATGCTATAAGTGAAGTCATCCAAACATTTGATTCCAATATACATATAATTAGCTACAAAGACCGATTAGCAAGTATTGAAAGTGTTCGTCAAAGCCAACAACAAATATTAAACAACGTTCAAGCAACCCTTCAACAGACACAAGTAACTGCACGACAAGAAATCATAATTATCGTTGTAGCAACAAGCATACTTGTCTTCTTTGTGATGCTCTACACAGTACGTGAGAGAACCAAAGAAATCGGCACACTAAAAGCCATAGGTTTTAGCAATGGTGCAGTAATGCACCAATTCATAATAGAAGGCGTACTGCTCAGTTCGGTTGCAGGTGTAATTGGTATCTGTATAGGCTTCTTTGTTGCGCCGATCCTTTCTGGATTGTTGCTACCTTACATAAATCCTCTATCTTCAAGCAGTTCCGGCGGTCTTACTTTTGTTTCAACATTGCAGACAACAACTCCCATAACTGTAGCTCTGAGCCCCGAACTGATTGGACTATCGATGGGTGCATCTTTACTACTAGGTGCACTTGGCAGCCTCTATCCTGCTTGGAAAGCGGCAAAAATAAGACCCGCAATGGCGATGAAATATGAGTAAAACACAAACAATACTAAAAATCCAAGAGCTATCTAAAATATATGCCCTTGGCAAACGTAATGTTACTGCACTTTCAAAAGTGAATTTGGAAGTTAATCAAGGTGAGTTTGTCTCAATCATGGGACCTAGTGGTAGCGGGAAGACAACCCTGCTAAACGTTCTAGGTTGTTTAGACAAACCTAGCAGTGGTCAAATTCGGATAGATGGTGTTGACGTTGCGGCAATGCGCGAGAAAGACCTTTATAAGGTACGTAGAGATAAAATCGGTTTTGTATTTCAAGCCTTCAACCTACTGCCTTATCTCACTGCTCGTGAAAACGTAGAACTGCCGATGGAATGTACCAAGTTATCTGCTAAAGATCGCAAACAACGAGCACATGAACTGTTGGAGGTTGTAGGTTTGTCAGGACGAGAAGAACACTTGCCTTCTAAACTTAGCGGTGGCGAGCAACAACGGGTAACAATTGCCCGTGCGTTGGCCAATAAACCTGCTATACTGTTGGCTGATGAGCCTACAGGCAATTTGGATTCTAAAAATAAGCAGGAAATTGTAAAGTTGCTCTCTGACTTGTGTGTTAACCAGAAAACTACTGTTGTCATGGTTACTCATGATAGTCATGTAGCGGCACGTACTCAGCGTCTGCTATTTTTGAAGGATGGCAAAATTCTCAAAGAAAGACGCCCAGTTTGATGGCTCCCCAAAAATAGGCGGTTAACCGATTCTTTTCTCTTTTTTTTGTTTGGAAACCTTAAAAAGCTACTATTGACGATAGTAAACAGTAGGCGGCAACATGTCAACAGACAAAAAATCTGACCTGACACAATACAATATCGACGGCAAAAACCTAGAAGCATTCTTGGGTCCTTTAGAATCAACCATAATGACCGCCATTTGGGATTCAAAAACACGCCCCATTACAGTACGCGACGTACATGAATCCTTACAAAATACCAAAAAAATCGCTTACACAACCGTAATGTCCACCATGAATCGCCTCTACGAAAAAGGTCTGCTTGACCGCAGAGTAGAGAAAGGTAAAGGTGGCTTATACTATGTTTATTGGCCAGTTCTTGAAGAGCAAGCATTCAAAAAATCTGCTGTCGGAGAAGTCCTTTCTAGCTTGCTTGACAATTTTAGCGAAGTAGTTGCCAACTACCTTACGGACAAATCATCTTCAAGCGAGGAAGTCTCAAAAGCACTAAGAAAAATGCTTGAAAAAACTTCTAAAGATGATAGCGTGTAGGCGACTTCTGAATGGATGCTTCACCCTTTTTAAACCAGTTTTTCCAACCATACTTTTACTTTACGTTCCTTTACTTTATAGCTTGCTACTTCTGCGTTTTGATTTTCACAAAATTCACCTCAATAGGACATCGAACACGAAGCCTGCTGAACTTGTTGCCGCTGATTATTCCGGCGCTGGTTTTTCTATTTTTTCCCCCGCAGATTAGTTTAACGCAGATTGCACAAACACAAATTGAGTCCCAAAATTACCAGTGGATTATGCTTGAAGGTTCTCATTTTTCAGTTTCTGAGTCAGTAACCTTGACTTTGTCATCATTGATTAATGTACCTTCCATAACAGGATACATTTGCATAATTGGCTTAAGTTTGGGGATTTCCTTCTTAGTTTTCCTTTTTTTGCTAAGTGACAAAATCTTGCGCTACATCTACCGTTTTATAAGCATTCAAACCGACGAATACCCTGAGCTTCAAAATCAAATAGCTGAATATTCAAAAAAGCTCAAAATTAAAACACCTAAAATATGCTTTATCGAAGATTTACGTCCAAACGCCTTCACAATGGGCTACGGTAAAGGGACTACCCTTGTTTTCTCAACTGGGCTTTTAGACGCTATAACTGGAGAAGAATTAGCTGCTGTCGTATGCCATGAGCTTGCACACGTAAAGAATCATGACTTCTTCTTCAAAGCCTTCACATCTGCTCTAACAATAGTGTTCTTTTACAATCCCCTTACATATTTTGTATCCTCAGCAGCTCAACGGGAACGTGAACTGTTGGCAGACGAAAACGGTGCCAAACAGCTCAAGAATCCCAATGCACTAGTTTGTGCACTTGTAAAGATCAATCAAGTATTCAAGTCATTACCTAAAGAACGCGTTTCAATACGCTTGACCACAAACCTACTAGTCACGTCTTCACTGTTGCGGCGTCCTAACCTTTTAAGTTCTCATCCTCAAGTAAATCAACGCTTAAGAAACATCAGCAGTTTAACCCCTCAAATGCCAAAAACACAGTTTAACCCCAAAAAAGCTTTATCTGCTATATTCTTGTTGACGCTGCTATTATTTACTAGTATAGTGGCTATTTACAATCTTGCAGATCTACAGTCAGAATATTTGGATAAATGCACAAAACTCCCATACTCCATAAATTTTCAAAATGCAAATGTGACCTCCCTCCAAACAAGTAATTGTACACTCTATCCCGTTCATACATTTAGTAATTATTCCTTAACGCCAGTGTTTGCAATTCCTAATTCAACGTCCCTTAACAACCAATCTTTGCTCTTAAGCCCTTTTCCTCAAAACAACTTCACATTGATGCCTGACTTCTGAAATTTTATCTCTCTGCTTGGCTAACCTCTTTTGATAGTGTTGTAAAATGTTTACTTTTGAGTTGTCTGGGTGTTATTCTCCATTCCCAATTTCCTGTTGGGCAACTAGGCATGTTAATCCTGGCTTCAGCATCAAGCGATAGCACATCTTGAATTGGGATAATGCAAAGTTTCGCTTTTGATTTGAGTGCGAGTTTTACCATTTCAAAGCCTGCATGTGCTTCAGTCGTCTTTTTTCCAATTTGATTAAAAAAGTTAGTTTTCTGGGCGACGGATGCTTCCGTGTTGAACCAGCCCCTTATTGTGTTGGTGTCATGTGTGCCAGTGTAAACCACCGCGTTCACTGGATGATTGCCTAACGCGTGAGGGTTATCTTCTGAACCGTTAAAACCAAACAACAACACCTTCATCCCCGGAACCCCCAAAAAACTAATCGCTTGCCGTACCGACTCGTCAATTGCGCCTAAGTCTTCAGCGATAAATGGCAAACCGGGAAAACTTTCTTTCAGTGCGGCAAAAAATTTTTGGTAGGGTGCTTTGACCCATTTGCCTTTTTTTGCCGTTTTAGCGGACGCTGCGACCCGCCAATACGCCACGAAACCTCTGAAATGGTCCAGCCGCAAAAAATCATAAACTTTCAAACTGTACCCAACGCGTTTACGCCACCACTCAAAACCTGTTTTCTCCATTCTCCGCCAATCATACACTGGGTTACCCCATAACTGCCCATCATCGCTAAAATAGTCCGGTGGAACACCGCCGACAAACCTAGCTTTTCCATCCCTTTTTAGGCTAAACAAGTCTTGATTTGCCCAGACGTCAGCGCTGTCGTGAGCCACATAAAAAGGCATGTCACCAATTATCTTGACCTGCTTTTTGTGGCAAAAATGTTTCAGGTTTTTCCATTGGCTAAAAAAGGTGTACTGAACAAACTTTTCAAAACCCACTTCGCTGGATAACTCGCATGTTTGGGTTGCTAAGGCTTCGGGTTCGCGGCTTCGCAGCTCTGGGGGCCAATAAACCCAAGATTTACCCATCTTAGCCCTCAACGCGCTATACAGGGCGTAATCGTCTAGCCAATAACAGTTTTCAGAACAAAACGCTTCAAAACTATCTTCAGAATCAAGCATAGGGCGGGTTTGCTTGAAGTGTTCATAAGCTTCACGTAGTATAGCTTGTTTGGTCCGGTAAACTGCGCAGTAATTTATTTTGCTGGTTTGAGGCATTACAGCTGCTTTTAACGTTGACTTTTCAATCAAGCCTTGCTTAGCTAGCTCTTCTGGACTAATGAGTAAGGGGTTTCCTGCGTAAGCTGAACTTGTTTGGTAAGGAGAATTTCCCGCTTCAAGATGTGTAGGTGAAAGCGGCAGAATGCTCCAGTAACGTTGGCGGCACTTAGCGAGAAGTGAAACAAATTTGCGGCTTTCAGGTCCAAAGTCACCGATACCAAACTTTGACGGCAAAGAAGCCACAGGCAAAAGCAGACCGCTAGCTCTGACGATACCGTTCAAGTGCTTGTGCCTCCAATAAGTAACGCCACTGGAAATGCCTCCAAAACTTCACTTAACGACAATGTTGTTGAGACATGTATATTTGAACCTGTAAATGTTTCTTTCCAAGTTGATGGGGAATCGGGTGGCAGTTTTATTGTTGTGTCCTTCCAATCAACACCCCACGTACCTGATGTTTTTAGTAATTCAACTAAAAATCGAGGTATAACTACAACCATAAAACTGCCTTGTTTTTTACGCATAAACGCAAAAACATGTTCTCTCAAATCGCCTTCAACCATTAATGGGACATATGTGCCCTCCTCAAAGAGTGCTTTAAGTTTGTGTCGAACCTGCAACGCCTTAAAAATTAGGTAAAGCTTTGCTTTGCCCGACGTAAAATCTTCCAAAAGCCGTTTTAACCCTGAAGAAGAAACCTTTGACACTTCTTCAAGGAATCTTTCTCTTTTTATGTAGTCTACTTTGCGGCGGTTATCGGGATCAACCATACTTAGGTTCCAAAGTTCCGCGCCCTGATAAAAGTCTGGAACGCCCGGGCAAGTAATTTTTAGAAGAGTCTGTGACAGCGTATTGAAGAAACCGTAATTGGCAACTTGATGTTGGAAGGGTAAAAAATCTTCAAGAAAGTTGTGGTCAGTTAATATTTGGTGGGTGAACTGAACTGCGGCGTTTTCATATTTTATGTTTGGGTTTAGCCATGACGTGTGGGTTTTTGCTTCCCGCAACGCCTTAGCCACGTACGCGGCTGTTCTTTGTGTAAACTCTGCAACCTCAGAAGGCTCAAATGGATATGAGCCCAAAATTGTTTGATAAATCATGTAATCTTCGTTGCGGTCAGGCGCCAATTCGTCGTTGATTCGTGTTTTGTGTTTGACGTTGATTTCAGTCCACTTGTAAAGGTGCCGTTCCAGTTCATCAGGGATTTCGCTAAGAACATTTAACCTTGCTCTAACGTCTTCTCCTCGTTTTGTGTCATGCGTACTGCTAGCGTTTAATGTCAAAGGCTCCTGCTGTTGCCTTAAAACGTTGAACTTATGAAACTCGTCTGTTGATACTCCGAATTTGGCTGGGTTGCCGCCCACTTCATTAAGAGCTAAGAAACGGCAGTAACGGTAAAACGTGGTGTCTTCCAGCCCCTTAGCCATGACTGCTCCCGTAAATTGTTGAAGTCTCATCAATGTTTCCAAAACTGTCGCGTTAACAGTACACTGATTAAGAAGTGATTCTATAGCGTCTACTTCTTTAGTGTATTCGGGTTTGCGTTGTTTTGCCTGTTTTAATGCAGCTTGGAAGTAGCCTTTTTTGTCTTTTGGGTTTTTAGGGGTTAAATACGTTCGGTAAACGGGAAAACAAGCAACTAATGTGGCTATAGCCGCTGGCATTTGGTTTGGGTCAAACTCTTTTTGTCCTAACTTGTTGGCAGTTTGTAATATCAGGCGAGAAAGGTTACTTATGTCGCCAAGAAAATAGTCATCAATCACCCTGTTTTTGCACTCAAACAGTGATTCATCAAAGGTCTGAGGGTTTCCGGTAAATCTTTTGTAAATGCCGTCTATAAGTGCTTCATTAGATTGTTTCACAAATAATCCGTTAGCTTGATTTATGAAGTCGTAGCCAGTGCTGCCTTGAATCGGCCAAGACTCTGGTAGGTTTTCTGTGTCAGTTAAAATTTTTTCAACTATCACGTAAACCTTTGGGGCATGCTGACGCAGGCTTTGGAGGTATTCGTCAGGGTTGTATAAGCCGTCAATGTGGTCGACACGCAAACCATCTATTTTTCCAGCGCGCAACAAGTCAAAGATTAGCTTGTGGGTTTCTTCAAAGGCATCTGGCTCCTCCATCCGTAGCCCGATTAAGTCCAATATGTCAAAGAATCTGCGGTAATTAATTTCTCTAAACGCATCCCGCCAAAACATAAGTGTGTAAAACTGTTTTGACAGCAGTTCTTCTAATCGTTTAGGGTTCTTATTAATTTGATTAACCTTTTTCCTAACATTATCTCCACGTGATAATTCTTTGGTTGACCTGCTATTCACAGGAAACTCTATGTTGTTGTATCGAATTTTGAAGCTGCCATCGTGCACCAACACTATTTCTTTTTGGTTTATGCATTCTGCTAACTCTTTAGCTAAAAAGGGAACCAAAATGCGTCCATTAAGTTTAGGTGAGGGATGATTCCAGTTGACATCAAAAAACCTGCAATACCGCGAGTCTGACCCATTCTGCAATAAGTCATAGACTCTTTTGTTTTCTAGTGAATACGCAGCATGATTAGGTACGATGTCTTGGAGCCAACCTAACCCATGGTTAGCCGCTTCACGTTTTAACTCCTCAAAAGCGCCTTTTCCACCTAACTCTTCGCTAATTGTCGTGGGGTCAACTATGTCGTAGCCGTGCAGGCTGCCTGCCCTTGCCTTGAAAATTGGGGAAGCATATATGTGTGAAACACCCAATTTGGCCAAGTACGGCACCGCCCTTTTCATGTCGCAAAAACCAAACTCTCTGTTGAGCTGTATTCTGTAGGTTGCTAAAGGCGTGTTCAAGGCTAATCCAGCCGTATTCCAATTAACTCGCACAACTGCCGAAAACTTGAAACCCACAACTTTGCAGCTTCATCCTGTCGCTGTTTCATGGGTTGAAACAGTTTTTCTGCAAGCCTAAACGCTATGTTTTGAGATTGCCAAAGATTCAAACTAAACGGAAGTTCATTGATGTGTGCGATTAGGTTTGCAATATTTTTGATTTTTTGTGTGTCTTCTGGGTTGCTTTGGAGTTTGTTGAATTCTTTGGTTATTTTTTCGCTTGCCTGAAAAGCTAACAGTTCTGAATTCAAAGCAACTTCAAAACTTTTGGCGTTCGTAATTAATTTTTGTAAGTGGTCTATGTCTACGGTGTCAGCGGTTAAGGCTTCCTCGATTTCCATTTCTAAAATTATTTCAGCTGCTGAACGGAAAGATTGCGGTTGCGGAATTCTGTTCTCCTTCATGAACCTCATCAACGCTGAATTGTCCCTGTAAACAATCTCGTAAAGTTCACGCGTTTTTTTCAGGTTCCCTTCTACAATAAAATCCAGTATACAGCGTTGGTCATCTTTGAACATGTCTTTAAGTGAGTAATTATTTGCGCCAAAATATTTGGAGAGCGCAATTATGATTTCGCTGATTTGGCCTTTTTCAAATCTTTCTAAAAGTTCTGTCTTCATAGAGTTGAAGACTTCTTGTTGCATGTTGGGCATTGCTCCGCAACTAACGTTGTGGTCGCCAAGCCAAATCGCTGCACATCCAAGTGTTTCCTCGTCAAGTGTTATTCCTGAATATACTGAGGTGTGGTTTATGATTAGGCGGAATTTGCCGTCATCTCTTCCTTCAAGACCAGTTTGTGTGACTTTAAAGTAGCAGTTTGGCATTTGTGGGGTTAGCATTTTGGTGTTTAAATCGGGTGAAAAAAGTGTGATAATTGTGTTTTGGGCACTAATTTTGGCGAAATCAACAACTGAAGGTTTAACAAAAGTGTTATAGATTTTTTCTCCGTTAAGAAATTCTACAATGTTGCTTGGAGCTTGGGCCAGCATCTTCACATATTGATCTTCTAAATCTACGCCTAAAAGTTCCTTGGCAAGTTGCATTGCTCGGGCAGCATACATCATAACTTGCACTGTTTCTATACCGCTGATTTCATCAAAAAACCATCCACAACTCGTAAAAATCAAAAGCGCATGCCGCTGCATCTCAAGCAACTTGATTACACGACGTTTTTCATCATCATTTAACGGTTTTTTTGCTTCAGCTGCCAAGAATTCTTCTATTGACTCTTTTGACCTATCTAAAATTATGTTTATGTAGTTGTTGCGGGCGTTCCACGGGTCTTTAAGATACTCTCCGGCTGCTTTCTCGAAATCGCCTGCAAGTTGGTCTCTTAACCAGTTCATTGCTTCTCGTAGTGGTTTACGCCATGCTTGGTTCCAGTTGCGTTTAGGGTCTTGTTTGCAGCCGCAGTCACTTCTCCATCGTTCTACTCCGTGGATGCAGCTCCATGAAGTGTTCTCGATAATTTCAGCTTCATACTCTGGCGGGTGGTTATCCAAGAATTCGGAGAAATTTGTTATTTTTGCAAGCTTGTTCGCCTCGATATAGTAAAGACAGTATGCTAAGGTCATGTCGCCGTGTGGATGGTGGTGCCCATAAAGTTCTCCGTCACTTGCCACCGTTTCAATCATGGCTTTTTCTTTTTCGCCCTTGCCGTTTTCAACTTTAAATGAGTCTGCGAGCCGTTTCGCAAAGGCTTCGCCGCTCTCAAGCAGACTGCCAAAAGCTATATCACTGGCTGTTTGTTTATCAAAAAAGAACAAACATACGCTTTTTCCTGATTGTAAGTTGCATTGGTAAACTTTTTTTGGGTCAATTTGCTTCTCCGATGCTTGAATCCACTTTTTGTCACCGATTTTTCGGTACTTGGCTGCTTGATGCGGGGAAAGAATAGTAAATTTTATTTTGTTTTCAGCCAACACTTCAAGCGTTTCATTGTCTACTGCCGTTTCAGGAAGCCACATACCCACGGGGACTCTTCCGAAGCGTGTCTCAAAATCCTTGATTGCCCATTTAACCTGCGTTTCTTTATCGCGGCGGTTTGCTAGGGGCATTATCATGTGATTGTAAACCTGCGCTATGGCGGAGCCGTGTCCTGAAAAATTTTTCATGGATTCTTTGTCTGCGTTTAGAATGGATTCGTAAACTGCCGGGTTATGGCGTGCTAGCCAGTAAAGCAGGGTTGGGCCAAAGTTGAAACTGATTTTTGAGTAATTATTAATTAAACCAATTATTCGCCATGATGGATCCATTATTCGGGAAAAAGCATTTGGTGCATAGCATTCAGCGGTTATGCGTTCGTTCCAGTCATGATAAGGAGTTGCTGATTCTTGAACTTCAACTTCTTCAAGCCAAGGATTCTCTCGTGGAGGTTGATAAAAATGTCCATGAATGCAAATGAATTGTTCACCGTTCAGTAAGACCCCTCCTTGTTCAGGTAAACGGCAAAACCAAAACCTGGCACATCGATTTGTATTGAAAGCTTTTCTGGAAAGCCTGCTTTTAGTCCACCGAAAGCTGGGTCGGTTGAATCCAAAACTTTTTTGCAGTCCTCATCTAATTGAGCTTGAAGGGTTTGTTTTTCTTTCTCCAAATTTGCTATTATGTACGCTTTTGAAGAGTTTTTCTGTTTTTCAATAAGCAAAACCTTGCCTTGGGTGCTCACTGTTTTGATGTTTCTGTCCTTGTCAATTTGGAGTACAGGTGCTTTTTTTCTTAAAACAAGTAGCGATTTGTAGTAAGCTGCGATTTTTTGTGCAACGCCTTGGTTGCGGTTTTGCCAATTAATTTTTGATTTAGTAAAACATTCAAGGTTTTGAGGGTCCGGTACTTCGCCGGTCCATTGGAAGTCGGTGAACTCTTTTTTTCTTCCTTCTCTAATTGCTTCAGCAAGTTCTTTGCCTTGATAGTCAGAGAAGAACAAGAATGGTGCTGTTTCTCCGTATTCTTCACCCATAAAAAGCAGTGGAACATAAGGTGACAACAAAACCAGCCCCGCAGCAACTTTAGCAGCTTCATAACCTGAAATTGTTGATAAGCGGTCGCCATGTAGTCGGTTGCCGATTTGGTCATGATTCTGACTAAAAGCCACAAACTTGTATGCTGGAATATGCCGAAAAGACTCTTCTGGACGGCGGCGTCTAAATTCTGGGGGTTTATTTACATAAACGTAAGCGTCCGTCAAAGAGTCTGCTAAATATTCCAGTTTCGTGAAGTCTTTGTAGTAGCTTTTATTCTCTCCCGTTAACAAGCTAAAAAGGACATGATGAAAATCATCTAACCATTGTGCGTCAAAACCGTAGCCGCCAGCGTCTGTGGGGGTTAAAACGGCTGGTTCATTGTAACCTGTTTCTGCAATCATGTACAGCCGCCGTTCTACGGCTTGTGCGTATTGTGTAACTGCTTGGTTTAGTTCAGCAAGAAAATGTTTAGGTCTACTATCCTCTATCCAAAGTATAGCATCTAATCGTATGCCGTCAATGTGATAGTTTCGGAACCAATGAAGTGTGTTTTCCAAAAAATAGTTCCGTACGCCAGTACTGTTTGGGCCGTCAAGGTTGAGTGTTGGTCCCCAAGTGGTCATACGCTCGCTGGTAAAGTATGGTGCGAAATCGTTTAGGATGTTGCCCTCAGGTCCAATATGGTTGTAAACGAAATCAAGAAACACCGCTATGCCTTGTCGGTGGCACTCGTCAACCAGCGCTTTTAGGTCGTCAGGGGTGCCGTAACTGTTTTGTAGGGCGAACGGGAAGACGCCGTCGTAGCCCCAACCTCGATTGCCTGAAAACTGTGTAACGGGCATTAACTCGATTGCGTTTATTCCAAAATTTGCAAGTTCACCTATCCTGTTCTGCATGGCTTTAAGTGTTCCTTCAGGCGTGAAGGTGCCAACATGAATCTCATAGAAAACCAGTTCCTTAAACTCTAAACCTCTCCACGCTGTGTCTTTCCAAGCATATTTTTCGTGGTCAATTACTTTTGAGGGGCCAAAGACTCCTTTTGGTTGATACTGTGAAGCTGGGTCAGGCTTAACTGGTTTTGAATCAAGCTGAAACATGTACTCAAAATCTGGCTTAACCTGTTCCAGCCTAGTCGTCCAGTAACCGTTTCCAGCGTTTGTCATGTCAACTAACTGTTTGTCCTCTTCAAGGATTAGTTTGAGGTTTTTGGCGTTTGGAGCCCATACTGTGAATTCACAGATGTTTTTGTTAAAAGCGGCTCCAATGTGCATCCGTTTTACCCGTTTTTTATTTTGCGAGTTTAACGAAGACTAAAGCAGAAAGGTTATGGCTGAAAAACCTTGAAACTATGTACTGGTTTTATTTACCGTTAAAACTCCAACAACATTATTATTGCTGGCAACTAATAATTATTTTGTGTTCTAAGTTTTAAAGGCATTAACTAAATTCTTTGCGGTGTTTTTATGTTACGGGTTGAATTAAACAGGAAAATGGCGCTTGATGATTATGTTCCGATTGTTGGAGAAGCAGGAGTTGAAGAGGTTAAAGCTTTAGGTGAACAACTCAAGGGAAAATCTGTTACGCATGTTAATTCTACTGCTTTTGGCGGCGGTGTGGCTGAAGTTTTACATAGCATGATTCCTCTTATGCGAGACGCAGGTTTAGAAGTGCATTGGGAAGTAATGCGAGGCGACTTGCCCTTTTTTAATATAACCAAAAAAATTCATAATGCCCTGCAGGGCGCTAACTTAATGCTTTCCAAAGAGGAAGAGCACACGTACCTTGAATATAACCGCATTAATAGCGAACTTACTGGTCTTGATACTGATGTTGTTATGGTACATGACAATCAACCTGCAGCGTTGATACATTTTTTTCCACACAGAAACAACAAGTGGATATGGCGTTGCCACGTTGATTTGTCAACCCCGAATTTGGCGGTCTGGAATTTTCTTGAACAATACATTATCCGTTATGACGCTGCAATTTTCACTGCTAAAGAATATGTTGTTCCCAGCCTCACAGTGCCAACCCTTTCTATTAGACCACCATCGATTAATCCTCTTAGCGAAAAAAACCGTGATTTAACCAACGCTGAAGTGTCCTCTGTGCTGGAACGTTATGGTGTTAACCCTAACCAGCCGATTCTTACTCAAGTTGGCAGATTTGACCCTTGGAAAGACCCCTCAGGCACCATCGATGTTTACCGTATTGTCAAAAAAGAAATTCCTAATGTGCAACTGCTGTTGATTGCAGGGATGGCCGCTGATGACCCGGAAGGTTGGCTGTATTTTGAAAAAACTGCTCGTCATGCATGTGAAGACTCAGACGTGTATTTGCTTACAGATTTGAAGGGCGTTAAAGATTTTGAGGTTAACGCTTTCCAGAGAGCTTCCCAAGTGATTTTACAGATGTCTACTCGAGAAGGCTTTGGTTTAACAGTCACTGAAGCACTTTGGAAAGGCATTCCAGTAGTAGCGAGAAGAGTCGGTGGGATTCCGCTTCAAATTCAAGACGGCACAACTGGTTTTCTAATTGATACCGTTGAGCAGGCTGCTGAACGTACTATTTGTTTGTTGAAGAATCCTGAGATGGCTCGGCAGATTGGTCAAAACGGTAAAGAGTATGTGCGAGAAAACTTTTTGATTATCAAACATTTACGTGATTATTTTTCGCTTTTTACTGCATTGCTTAAATGTTAAAACCCAAAAAAGTAGGGGTGTGTTTAACCCATAATGGTTGGGTGCTCGCCTTCCTCGTCGATGTGATGCATGACGTGGAGTCCTAAGCCTGTTGCTGCACCTGCTGAAAGCCCAATTAGCAGATTGTTTAGGGGCGCATAGTTGCCTACTAAGCCGACGACTACTAAAATGTCAAAGCCGACTGCAACTGCTAGGTAACCTACGCACCACATTTTAACGCTCATGCCTCTTGGCTTGTTTATTCCGATGCCGCCAAGTATGCCCAACATTATGAGAAAACCGATTAAAGCGTAAATCAAGTCGAAGCTTAAATCCAAACATTTTCACCTGTTATTGTCTGCCTATGTTCACGCTGGAGCTTAATTAGTTTATCGAATTCATCTCTAAATAGACATGATAAATCTTTTAGCAACTAATATACTGCTACCTTATATACCATTAACACATTTTTTAACCAAACTTGATCGGGGTAGGATTGGAATGACCAATTATGATGAGAGAAACTGCCATAAATGGGCATTACTTCTGGCAGAAAGAAAAAAGAAGCTAAACCAAGCACAAAATGATGTTAACGAAGGCGATTTTGAAACTGCAAAACAGTTAATGAACCAAATTTTCAACGGCAAAATGGGCAAAGACGCAGACCCGGGAATGGCTGGTTCACTTTTGTATCACATGGCTATGGTTAGCAAAATGGAGTCAGAAAGCCATGTTCTACTCGACGAATTAAAAATCAAGCAACCAGAAATTACCTTGGACCTTAACAATCTCTATGAGGCTTTCTATGCTGACGCTAAAAAACTTACACAAAACATCATGCAACTAAATTATGGAGCAGACGTCATAGCAAAGGCAAAACACCTTAACAGTGAAGAAAAAATCGTTCTTTTCACAAACCTCAAAAATAGGCAAAAACAAATTGAAACCCAACTAGCCAACAAAGACCCTAAAGCAGCCCAAGCATTAGAGCAACTCTTTGACGACTGGGCTCAGCAGGTTGTCTTGATGCGGTTTATCCAAGAGTATGAGACAATAAAAGGCTTGCTTGTATTAACAGAACTCGTAAAAACTTTTGGCTACGAAAAAATCGAGCAAGCAATGCAAAAGGTCAAAGACGAATTCGGCAAAAAAACAGTCAACATTGCCCTTGATGTAACACTCAAAGTGGGTATGCGCCGAGAAAAACTTCAATCTGTTATGCTTGCCGACCACTACATCAATATGGCCATGGATGGCTCAACACTTGACGGCAAAATGGAGTTCCTCAACTGTCCCATACACGGCGGTCACCTCTATGCCCAAGAAAAATGTGGTGTTGACCCCAAAGTCTCAACCTTGTTCTGTAACAATTTCTGCTTTGCCCACGCCAAAGCTATGCTTGACACTGTCTTGCCTTTCCCATTCACTCTTTGGCAGCCAAAACTTATTGCTAAAGATGGAGTCTGTGAATACTACCTAAAACTCGCCTATTCACCAGAAGCAAAAACCCAAGAACGCTACATACCCTTAGTAATGTCCTACAACGTGACCCGAGAATGCAACATGAAATGCAGCCACTGCTACATCAATGCCACCGACCAAAAACTTGAAGATGAATTAACTACAAAAGAAGCCAAAGAAGTAATTGACCAGATTTATCAAGTCAGCAGCCCACTGCTTATTCTTAGCGGTGGTGAACCCCTAATGCGTTCAGACATCTACGAACTCATCGAATACGGTGTCAAGAAAGGCTTAAAGATTGGGGTAGGAAGCAATGGTTACTTAATTGACGATGCTGTTGCAAAGAAACTCAAAGATGCAGGCGTCGCCACTGTTTCAATCAGTATAGACTCAAGCATTCCAGCGCAACATGATGAATTCCGTGGAGTACCGGGGGCTTGGGAGAAAGCAGTAAACGCCTGCAAAGCGTTGCGAAAACACGGTGTACTCGTGCAGGTTAACACAACATTAACGCATGACAATTATGACCAAATAGACGATATTATGACTTTGGCAGAATCCATCGGTGTAGAAAACTTCCACTTGTTCTTCCTTGTGCCAACAGGTCGAGGCGTCAAATTAACTGATATTTCACCGCAAAAATATGAGGATATGATTACCAACGCGTTTGCTAACGTTCACAAGCACAGGCTCAATGTAAAGCCTTCATGTGCGCCACAGTTCATGCGTATTGCGCAGGGAATGGGTTTGGACATGAGACAATGGATGCGTGGCTGCTTAGCTGGTATGCATTACTGCCGTATCTATCCTAACGGCGATGTTACCCCTTGCCCGTATCTGCCAATTAAACTTGGCAACCTTAAAGAACAAAGCTTCAAAGACGTCTGGTTTAACTCTGAAGTCTTCAAAAACTTAAGAAACGTATCCTGCCTAACAGGCAAATGCGGCGAATGCGAATACAAAGTAGTTTGTGGCGGATGCAGAGCACGAGCGTATGGGCTTTCAAGTGACTTCATTGATTACTGCGGCGATTTACATGTGCCCACTGAGGCTAAAGGTGACTACCTAAAAGAAGACCCCTGGTGTGTTTACCAGCCGGGAACTTCAAAAAAAGCAAACGCTCCAAAAGGTCACCCACACAACTTCCCCAAAAAATAAGGCAGATTGGTTAATGATGGCGCCTTTTTATGCCATTAAACGTTATACTTTTTTTATTCTTTAACCAGTTTTAGGTCAATGCCAAAGTCAGAAACCCATTAACAAACTTGCGTGTCAAAGCTAAAACTATTTAAGCGTAGACGGTCTTTTCAAAAATTCAATGTTGCCGGCTTAGGCGGCTTATCCCGGTTGAATACAGCGTAAAAGGGCAGCTGTGGACCGCCAAACAGGCAAATGGTTCCTGGAGGAGGCATATGATGCAGTGTGTCCACGTTAAACTAAACAAAGAAGTTTTCACAGCGCAGGCTTTGCTGCCTCAGGTAAATGATGCTTTGCTCTCTTTTTCGATTAACACTTCTGTCTTTTTCGGCAGAACCTAACATTTTTCAGGAGGCGATAAAGTGTCACACGTAGGCATATCTAAAGGTTTCTTTTCTCTTTTCAAAGAGACGTCTGTAGCTTACTTTTTTGATATTGCTGGTTTAATCGCTGGTTTTTTAGTTGCCTATCAACTTGGTGTTTTTCAGCTTTCACCTTGGGCTTTGGCGCTTTATCCTGCATTGATTAGTACAAAAGTTATCAGTGGCTTGCTTAGCGGCAGGTTAAGTACTGCTTTGCATCTTGGGACGATTTATCCAAGGTTTACTGGAAACACCCGAAGCTTCTACAAACTGGTAGACGCAGTAATCGTGTTAACTCTTGCCACTAGCTTGGCTGTAAGCTTGATTTCGCTGTTTTTTGGTACCTTTTTTTGGGGTGTTGGCGTTGTTGATTTTTCATCAATTCTCATTGTGATGGTTTCAACACTTGCCATAGGCTTGTTTTTAACGCTGTTAACGCTTAAAGTTGGGTTTGTCTCGTTTAAACGCGGTTTAGACCCTGACATTGTAGTTTACCCAATAATGTCTACGGTAGTTAGCATATTGATTACTCTGTGCTACATAGGCGTGCTAAACCTTTATTTCCTTACAAGTATCGGACAATTTCCCCTGCTCATCGTCTGTCTGTTTCACGTTTTTTTGGCATTATACTTGTTGTTTAAAGACCGTAATGAACCAGAATTCCGAAAAACACTTCGGGAATCCTTAGCGATGATGCTGTTTTTCTCATTTATGATAACTATAACTGGCACGTTTTTCAGAAACATAAGTGATTTCAGTTATGAACGAAAAGAAATTTACATCGTTTACCCTGCATTGATTAATCTAGTGGATGATGTGGGTGCAGTTGTAGGTTCTACTGCAACAACAAAACTTGCTTTGGGATTGCTTACGCCCACGTTTTCTTCACTTAAGAATCATGCCAAAAATGTTTTCACCGCTTGGCTTTCTTCCTTTTTGGTTTTTACCCTTTTAGCATTAATTTCCTTAGCTATTAACCAAGTGTACGCTTTACCAAACGTAGTTAATTTTCTTTTGATAATATGGATTTCAAACATTATCTCAGTAATTGCAATTGTATTATTGTCCTTTGGAGTTTCAATTTTAACCTTTAAACGCGGTTTAGACCCGGACAATTTTGTCATTCCTGTTGAGACTTCGCTTGCCGCTCTTGTAACTACAATAGCCTTGCTAATTGCTTTGCTAGTCACTGTTTAATTTGGGAACAGCATTAAATATGTCAAACCTAAATACACTCATTGGAGCGACCTTTACGGAATGCCTCGCTTTGAAAAATTAGAATACAAACCAATTCCTGTTAGAGACCTTTTACTTGAAATGAAAAACCTCTCCGAGTTAATGATTGATTTAGCCTACTCGTCAGCGTTATATAACGACATAGATTTAGCAGAAGACGTTTTGTCTCTTGAAAGCCGAATTGACACTTTATCTTATCTTTTGGAAATGGAAATTATGGTGGCTGCCCGAGACCCGAAAGACGCTGAGGATATGGTAGGCATCTCGATTGTTGCTTCGTCAACAAACAAAATTTCTGATGTAGCAGGTGACATAGCTGCTATTGTAACAAGAAAAATAGGTATTCATCCTTTAGTCAGGGAAATTTTTGAAAAAGTTGAAGAACGTTTAATGAAAGTAACCGTAAAAGCCGACTCAGAAATAGTTAACCAGCGAATCGGCGAATTAGACCTTGCCGCCAGAATGGGTGTTGATATTCTTGCGATTCGCAGAAACCATGATTGGATACTCAACCCTGACGATAACGAACGTGTTTTTAAAGGCGACGTCTTAATTACGCGTGGCGCTCCAATGGGCATCAAAGAGTTCCACGATCTTGCTGAAGGCAAACTTGGAACTTTGCCTCATCATGAACTGGAAAAGTTCCATGAAATCGTTAACCGATTTGTCGAGTTAAAAGATACTTCAGAATTGATGATGGCGTTAGCTTACTCGGCGTTGCTGCTTAACAACCGGGACTTAGCTGATGAAGTTGAACGACTTGAAGAAAGAGTTGATCAGCTTCACACAGAGTTTGAATTATTAGTGTTGAAGAGTGACTTTAAAACTGAAGAAGCTTCTGGCTTTTTAGGTTTAATCAGGTTGGGTATGGCGACAGAGCGAATTGCTGATGCTGCAGCTGAACTTGCAGAGGTTGTCTTGCGTGGTGTTGAGCCTCATCCTGTTCTTAAACTAACTATTGCTGAAGCTGAAGAAACAGTAACTCAGGCATGTGTTGCAGAAGACTCATCTCTTGTAGGAAAAACTCTAAAAGACGCCCGCGTTCATGAACAGACTGGCATGTGGATTTTAACAATTAAACGAGGCGAAACCTGCTTGAAACCACGTGCAGACGTTCGCATTCAGGTTGGGGATGTTTTAATTGCTTCAGGCTACGCTGACGGCGTTGAAGATCTGAAAGTGTTGGCTTCTCCACAAATGGCTTGTCAACTTGAGGAATAAGCTGCGTCTGTTTTTTTTGTGACGCACATTGTCTTTACTTTTTAGTCAGCCATTTAGAAAGCCAGAACAGGAGACAATCAGGTTTGTCAACAACTCTGCAGGAAACTGACCCAGCACTTGCTACTTCAGTGGAGTCCGAGCCTAGAGCTTTAGATGCTGAAGAAGTGACAACGATAGCCACAACTTTTCTTAAACGAATAGGTCACAGAGGTAACCTGAATCCTAAACGTGTCTCCGTAGAAGAAGACCTGTTCACCGTTGAAGTGGAAATGAAAAAGTTTTCTGCAACAGTAAAAATTAGCGCTTTAACCCGGGAAATACGTGAATATGATGTTCAACCAAAAAGTGAAGAAGCACCCTCTTCCTTTTCGCCTAAACTGATTATGACTGTAGCAATAATTTCTGCTATTGTTTGTGTGGGCTTGTATTTCGGGTTTAAAATGTTAGGTCTTTAAGTATTTATGACGTTAGATAAAATAGAGTAAAAAAACTTTAGAAATAAAGTATGAGAAGAGAAAAGATGATTATTTCTTTTTCTTAGTGACTTCTTCTGGAGCGTTTTCTTCTTTCTTGTCTTCGATTTCAGTTGTGATTTCTTCGATTGGCTTTGGCGGGGGTGTAGTTGCCATTGTCCATCCGATCCATGCGCCTATGAACATGATTGCAACAAAGGCGATGAAGACTGGAATGGTGACTACCCATAACCTGAATGTGTTTTCGCTCATCTGTAGATTAAGTGGATTAATAATCCAGTCAGGTACGAAAACAGCGATGATGTAGAATACAGCAACGAGAACGCAAACGAGTAGTATTGCTCCACCTATAGCTTGATCTTTGCTTACCATTTAGTGATTTCACCACTTTATAGCCATGTATTCTGTTAATCCATTTAAAGTTTGTCATGAATTAAAGAGTGGAACTGCTTAGGTTGTTCCCATTTCCCAAGTAGACAGGTACTTTTTCTGTTCATCTGTCAACTCGTCGATGGTAACACCCATGCTTTTGAGCTTTAACTCGGCAACTTTTTCATCCAACTCTTTTGGTACAACGTAAACTTTTGTTTCTAGTTTTGAGCTTTTAGCAATGTATTCTGAGCATAAGGCTTGGTTAGCAAATGACATGTCCATGACTTCTGATGGGTGGCCTTCTGCAGCACTTAAGTTGACTAGTCTGCCTTCTGCAAGCAAGTAAAGGTGTCTGCCGTCTTTTAGAGTGTATTCTTCCATGTTTGGACGCATCGTGCGTTTAGCTGTAGAGAGTGCTTCTAGCTCTGGAATGTTTATTTCAACGTTGAAGTGTCCACTGTTACACATGATTGCACCTTCTTTCATTTTTTCCATGTGCATACCACGGATAACGTTGATGTCGCCTGTAGCTGTAGCGAAAATGTCGCCGATGGGTGCTGCTTCAATCATTGGCATGACACGGAAGCCATCCATGACTGCTTCAAGGGCCCGGGTTGGCTGTACTTCTGTAACTATAACGTTAGCGCCTAAGCCTTTTGCACGCATTGCTATGCCTCTGCTGCACCAGCCGTATCCGCCGACAACAAAGTTTTTGCCTGCTAGCAACACTGATGTGGCGCGTAAAATGCCGTCAATTGTGCTTTGACCTGTTCCGTATCGGTTATCAAAAAGGTATTTTGTGTATGCATCATTAACTGCGATTATTGGGTATTTGAGGCTGCCGTCTTGTTCCATGGCTTTAAGTCGAACTACGCCTGTAGAGGTTTCTTCAGTTCCACCTTTGATGTTGGTAATTAGGTCTTGGCGTTTGCTGTGAAGCATTCCAACTACGTCTGCACCATCATCCATTGTTATTGTGGGTTTGAAAGCTAGGACTTTTTCAATGCATTTGTAGTAGTCTTCAGTGTTTTGTCCTCTCCAAGCGAACACGTGAACGCCGCTGTCTGCCAAAGCTGCGGCTACGTCGTCTTGGGTTGAGAGCGGGTTAGAGCCACATAAGGCAACGTTGGCTCCTCCTGCGATAAGAGTTTTAATTAAAACTGCTGTTTCTTTTGTCACGTGAAGGCAAGCTGCCAAGGTTTGTCCTTGTAGTGGTTTTTCTTTTTCAAAGCGTTCTTTAATTATGTTAAGAACTGGCATGTGTTTTGATGCCCATTCGATTTGTAAGTGGCCTTGTGCGGCTAATGATTTGTCTTTTACTTGGAATTCTTCCATTGGGGTATTGCACCTTTGTTTATGGGTGATGCTGCTTACATATTTAGTTTTATCTCTTAGATTAGACTACAAGGTTGCGTTTGATTTTTTTGTTAAGCTTTAAATGGGTAGTTCTTATTTTTTGTTTCACTTAATTGGTGACTGTTATGAGTGATGCAGCCGCTTTGAATCTTTCACAAGACGCTGTTCTTGACTACATGCGTTCTCTTTACGGCGAAAAAGTTGAGGTCCAGAGGATTTGGCGTTTAGGTGAAACACCTGGAACCGCCGCAGACTTGAAAGGGTTCGGTTATGGTTACCCCTACGTCGTCGAATTCACACATGAAGGTAAAACCCGTCGTGTTGTTCTTGAAACAATGCGTCCCGGCGAAGGTTTTGGACATGACCACTTTTCTGACCGAGCCCAAGTTTTAATCTGGCAAAACTCGGCATTCAACAAGCTGCCTAAACATGTACGTTCTGTTGACGCTGGCTGCTTTGAAGACACAGGCAAACTTGTATCAGTTGGCAGAGGCAAAGAATACTTCATTTTAACAGAGTTTGTTGAAGGAAAACTTTACCATTTAGACCTTGACCGCCTAAAAGAAACAGGAACTCTAAGCGAGCTTGACATGAACCGCTGCATAGCGCTTTCGGATTACCTTGCTGAAATTCACAAAACACGCCATAGCTCAGCTGGCTTATACGTTAGAAGAATCCGCGACCTTGTCGGTCACGGCGAATGTATTATGGGTTTGCTTGATAGTTACCCTAAAGAATTTGCTTACGTTGACAAATCTTACTTTATTGATGTTGAGAAAGCTTGCGTTGAATGGCGTTGGAAACTAAAAGAACGCAGCCACCGCTTAAGCCAAGTGCACGGCGACTTCCATCCATGGAATATTCTTTTCCGTGAAGGCGTCGACTTTACAGCTCTTGACCGTAGTAGAGGTGAATGGGGCGAACCAGCAGACGATATTGCAGCCTTAACCATAAACTACCTGTTCTATTCACTTCAAAAATATGGTGAATTGAACGGTGTTTTTGATAGGTTGTGGAAGCTTTTTTGGGAAAACTATTTGCAGAAAACTCGTGATTCTGAAGTGCTTGAGGTTGTACAGCCCTTCTTTGCATGGAGAAGCCTTGTTGTTGCTTCACCTATCTGGTATCCCAACTTAAGTGTTGATGTGCGTGTTAAACTGTTAAACTTTGTACAAAACGTGCTACAACGTGACCGCTTCAATGTGATGGACGTTAACTCTTACTTCTAATTTTCCTTTTTTTGACATATTCCCCGATAAGGATGTAACATTAAATACGTGTATTAAGCGATAACTTGATTGGAGAGCAAACCTTATGGAAAACACCGATGAATTAGCTCAGCTTTTACGCAAAATGGGTTACTCAGAAGTAATTGTTACCAAGATAATTGATTGGTACCTAAAAGACCACACAGAAATAATCTCTTAAACCCACGTCTTTACAGGTTTGTTGCTGCCTTAACGCTTAAGTAAATAGGTAAACTTAAACAAGGCTCAGTGTTACCCTTTACTTGTGGAAGACAACCTTATGATTAAGACTTCTGGATGGTGTGTTTGGATAACTGGTTTTCCGGGAAGCGGCAAATCCGTGGTTTCCCGAGCTCTAATAGAACTTTTAAACCAAAAAGGCATACCTGTTCAGTTAATATCGTCAGATGAACTGCGCAAAACCCTCACGCCAAAGCCAACTTACAGCCTTGAAGAACGCGACGTCGTTTACGCAACCATGGTTTACATAGCTAAATTGCTAACAGATAACGGTGTAAATGTCCTAATTGACGCTACTGGAAATCTTAGACGTTACCGTGATGATGCACGAAAACAAATCCCCCTTTTCATTGAAGCTTATCTTGAATGCCCTCTCGAAGTGTGTATGAAACGTGAGGCTGAAAGAAAAGAAACCTATAATGCTCCCAAACAAATCTATCAAAAAGCCATGCAAAACAAGACGGCAAGCACTGTTCCAGGCGTCGGTCAACCCTATGAAGAACCATTAAACCCTGATGTAGTCGTGAAAAATTTTGAGCTTACTCCTCAAGAGTCTGCACAACAAATTTTTGAGGTAATAAATGCCAAAAAATAAGGGTTATTTTTTGATGTAGTCAAGCACTGTTTTTGCTTGTTCTGCAGAGATTTTTCCGTTTTTCTGAAGTGAAGTTACTACTTCGGAAACTTTGGCTAAAGCATGCACTGTGTAGCCTGATTTTTCCAAGTTTTCTTTACCGCCTTGTTCACGGTTAACTATGACTAAAATGTGCTTTACTTCGGCACCCATTTCCTGAAGTGGTTTAATTCCTTCAATTTTTGATAAGCCCTCGCTTACTACGTCGTCAACAAATAGGATTTTATCGCCGTTTGTTACATCTGCGCCTGCCGTTCTACCAGTTACTCCGTAGGCTTTTGCCTCTTTTCGTACGATGACGCATGGTAGGTCCGTTTTGCAGGCGATGCTTGGAACAATTAATGCGCCTTTTAGTTCGATTGAAGCAAGCTTAGTGAATGGTTCTGAGGTTGCGATTTCGCTGATTTTTTGGGCTGCCACTTCAGCGATTGTGCATAATTCTTTGGGTTTTGAAAGCAACCGTGCCATGTCAATATAGTATGGGCTTAATGCGCCTGATTTAATTTTAAACGAGCCAAATTTAATGCATCCTGACTCGTAAAGTGCATTTGCAACTTTGTCTGTAGCGGAATCCATAATGTTTTTTCCCAACTGACAAATAGAAACTGGCAATTTAACCCTTTACTAGCCTGGCCAAAATGGTTAAAATAAAACTCCTAAAAATGGTCAGATTTTTTCCAGATTCAATTTTTTTGCAAACGATAACTTAATTGCTATTGCTAGTTTTAATGGTAAGAGATAACTATGGGTTTGTTATTTGTTTTTACATAGAAATTTGCACCGTTTTAATTTTTTAACGGTAACATTTATAACTCTATTTTATATTTGCTAAAGGCGCGAAGCGGAAGTACAATGGGACATCGAAAAGTTCATGCTCCAAGACATGGTTCACTAGCTTATTTACCTAGGAAACGGGCTAAAAGCCCAGTAGCCAGAATACGCTATTGGCCAGAAATTAAATCAGATTCTCCTAGGCTTTTAGGATTTGCAGCTTACAAAGCTGGTATGACATACATTTTCACAATTGAGGACAAGAAACGTTCACCTCACTTTGGAAAAGAAGTCATGAAAGCAGCAACCATACTAGAAACGCCACCAATCATTATCTGTGGCTTTAAAACATTTATGAAGACACCGTATGGTCTGCAAAACATCAGCGAAGTATGGATGAAAGATCCACCAGCAATCCTTAACCGGGCATTGGTTCTGCCAGAAAACTTTGACACAGAAGCAATGCTTGAAAAAGTCCAGAAAAACCTCGACCAAACCACTGCAATACGTGCAGTTATTGCTACTCAACCATCACAAACAGGGCTTTCCAAGAAGAAGCCCGAAATCTCCGAAATACAAATCGGCGGAGGTAACATCCAGCAACAATTTGAGTACGCTAAACAGCTTTTAGGCAAAACAGTTACGCCTGAAGAAGTATTCAAAGACGGTCAATACATCGATATTGCTGGTGTAACAGTGGGCAAGGGCTGGCAAGGTCCAGTTAAACGTTGGGGCGTTACTAAACTTCAACACAAAGGCCGTAAAACCAAACGTGGCATCGCCACTTTAGGTCCATGGAATCCTCACCACCTCATGTACTCAGTTGCAAGAGCTGGTCAGATGGGTTACCACCAACGTGTAGAATTCAACAAACGCATCATGAAGATTGGCAAAGACGGCAAAGAAGTAACCGTTAAGGGCGGCTTCATCCGTTACGGCGAAATCAAAGGACCATACATAGTAATTGACGGTAGTGTTCCAGGACCCGAAAAACGTCTATTACGTCTCCGTGTTCCGGCACGTCCACCAACAGAAGCCCCAGAAGCACCACCACAAGTAACATATATCTCACTAGAATCTCCACAAGGAAAGTAAGGTGAAACGCCATGGCAGAAAAAACCGCAGAAATCTTTGACCTACAAGGCAAAGCAACAGGAAAAATTACACTACCAAGTGTCTTCTCTACACCAGTAAGACCAGACGTGATTAAACGTGCAGTCTTAGCAATCCAATCAAACCGTCTCCAACCGCAAGGTAGAGACCCCATGGCTGGAAAACGCACAACTGCAGAATCACGCGGTACCGGCATGGGCATTGCACGTGTTCCCCGCATAAAAGGCGGCAGTGGACGCGCAGCTTTTGCACCAAGCACAGTCGGCGGTAGACAACCACATCCACCCCGCGCAGAGAAGAAAATCGTCAAAAACATTCCAAAGAAAGAAGCAAAACTTGCATTAACTTCCGCTATTGCAGCAACTGCACAAAAAGACGTAGTTGCTCAACGTGGTCACGAAATCGAAAAGGCTGTTCAAATCCCCTTAATCGTTGAAGATGCAATAGAAAACTTAACCCGCGCAAAAGATGTTGAAGCAGCATTCACCAGTTTAGGCATTGAAAGCGACCTCACACGTGTACGTGACAGCCGCAATGTCCGCGCAGGAAAAGGCAAACGCCGAGGACGCAAAATGAAGCAAGCCGTTGGCCCACTTATCGTGGTATGCGACGGAGTAAACCTTGTTGCAGCAGCCAGCAACCTTCCAGGCGTTCAAGTAACAACCGTTTCAAACCTAAACACTGAAATGTTAGCTCCAGGAACACACCCCGGAAGATTAACAGTTTGGACAAACGGTGCCATTGAACAATTAAATATCCTCTATGGAGAAAACGCTTAATGGACAATAACGAAATAATCTCTTATCCACTCATGACTGAATCAGCAAGCATCATGGTGGAAAAAGATAACAAACTAATCTTTGTCGTAAACTTGAAAGCTGGAAAAGCTGACATCAAAAAAGCTGTCGAAGAACTTTACGAGGTTAAAGTAAGCAAAGTAAACCTGCAAATTACCAACCAAGGCGTAAAGAAAGCCTACGTAAAGCTTACTCCAGAATTCAAAGCATCCGACGTAGCAATCAAACTTGGAATACTCTGATAAAATTATAGAAGGCATGACTTATGGGAAAACGAATTCGTGTACAACGGCGTGGACGCGGTGGACAAAACTTCCGGGCTTCAACTCACAAACGTGTCGCCCCAGCGAAGTATCCATTCGTGAAGTCACCCAAAGAAGTTTACGAAATGGTCGTAACTGGAACAATTAATGAACTAGTTCATGACCCAGGACGCGGATCACCGCTCTCACAAATCACACTAGAAAACGGTTTATCATACTACAGTATCGTTCCAGAAGGCGTCTGTACTGGTCAACAAATCAGCCTCGGCGGCAACGCTTCAGTTGACGTTGGCAACATTATGCCTCTTGGAAAAATCACTGAAGGAACCTTAGTGTGCGACCTTGAACTTCGTCCAGGCGACGGAGGCAAAATGGCTCGCAGCTCAGGCGCATACGCCACAGTTGTCGGTCACACACCACAAGGCACTATGATCCGTCTGCCCTCAGGTCGTACAAGATACATTAACGACCTCTGCATGGCAACCATCGGTGTCGTCGCAGGTTCAGGCAGAATGGAAAAACCGTTCCTTAAAGCAGGCGAAAAATTCCACCTGATGAAAGCTAAAGGTCACAAGTACCCAAGAACTAGCGGTCGTAAAATGGTTCCAGCTGTTCACCCCTATGGTAGCAGCAAACGTAGCGCACGCAGAACAACAACAACTTCACACGGTGCACCTCCAGGACAGAAAGTCGGTTTGATCGCTGCAAGAGGACCAGGACAGAAAAAGAAACGCGCAATAAGATAAAAAAAATAAAGGTAAGAATGAAAAATGCCACTAAAAGAATTTAGCTACCGTGGACACAGCCTTCAAAGCCTTGAAGGCATGTCTATGGATGAATTCATCACTTTGCTTCCATCAAGGCAAAGAAGAAGTCTACAACGCGGCTTAACCCCCGAACAACGCATACTGCTAGAAAAACTACGTGTCGCAAAAGAACAACAAAAGCAAGGCAAAGAAGTCAACCTCAAAACACACGTACGCGACTTAATTGTCCTTCCAGAAATGGTTGGTGCAAAAGTTGCAGTACACAACGGCAAAGAATTCGTCGCAATGGAAATCAAGCCAGACATGATCGGTCACTATCTTGGCGAGTTCGCAATAACCAACAAACCGGTTAGACACGGAACTCCAGGTATCGGTGCATCCAGATCATCAATGTATGTGCCGCTAAAGTAAGCAGCCCCTATCTTTTCTTCTTTTAATTTTTTGTTTTTCGTTTTTAGTTAGTTTTGTTGATGTTTTTGTATACAGAAACTGTTTTTCTATGAATTGTTGCTGGTTTTTAACATGTTAATGGCTTGTTTTTTAGTCAATAGCACCTACCCCCTATAGGATTCAACATAGAACCACTAATAGGCGCCTAATAGGTTGGTGGTCAACATCGGCTTTTCACGTTTTTGCAAAAGCTTCTTTTAATGCTTAAAACCCATAACTAACCTTAAAACGGGTGTGATTGCTTGGACTCGCAGGATGAACTTAACGCCAGCACATTCCAAACCTACGTGTACCTAGTCAGAATTGGCCGACCAGCTGGACCCCGTGACGTGATGAGAGGCGCAAATTTGAGCAGCCCCAGCGTAGCTTACCGTAACCTGCAAAAACTCATAGATTTAGGCTTAATCATCAAAGACGAATACGGAAACTATGTTGTAAAAGAAAAAGTTGGTTTAAAAGGGTACGTATGGATTGGCAAAGCGTTAGTTCCTCGCTATTTGATGTTTGGGTTGATTTTTGTAGGTGTTTTGATTGCTGAAATGTTTATTCTGCTGCCACACCTTCTTGTCGGTGCTTCAGTAGAAGGCGGCTTTTGGCTCATGATAATTCTGACGATAGCTACTGCAGTGATTTTCCTTACTGATGGATTACGATTCCGAAAAAATCAATATTAATTAATTTTTGTTTACCTAAAAAGGGTGTGAATTTTTTGAGGAAACATGTGGAAACTTAGAGGCTGTAGTCTCTGCCTTCTGGTTTTGTACTTGGCGGTTTTGCGCCGGCTTCAGGAATCTGTGGCAACGGAATTGGCGGTGGAATATTCAGTGTTCTTGAAATCAGTACTGATTCGAGGAAGACAACGTTTGATATTGACTGAACAATCATTTGTGCTGGCGGCTTTTTCTGTTCATAATCTTTTAGAATTTTGTCAACTTCGCTTTTTTCTCCATTCACGTACGCGTTGCCTTTAATGGTTAACTGTGCAATGGATGGGTTGTAAGCGATTGAAAGTACAAATGGGACCTCTAAGGTTTCGTCTGGTTTTTTCTCTATGTTTACAACGTTAATGTTAGTGTTGATTTGTATTGGCGGAATTGGCTTGCGGATGTCCCAGTAACGTTCAGCTGAAATGCTTGATATAACTACGTTTACTCGAAGCATGTTAAGTCAAAAAAGAAATAGTGCAGTTGATGGATTTAAAACTGCTTATAAAAATTACTTTTGCTTGTAGCGTGTAAAGCCACAGTGACCGCAAGTATATCTGTCGTTGTGGTCTGCCATGAAGTATCCTGGACCGCAACGTTCACAGGTTGGACGTGCACGACTGACTTTGTCGCCTTCAACTTTGTACATTACACTAACGCCGCCAACTTTTTTCTTTGCTTTTTCTTTTGGCTTGCTGTCAGTTTTTGCAGCTTCTGGTTTTGGCATTATGCTTGCGCCTCTTCTTTTGGTTTTTCAGGATTGTTGCGTTTCCTGATGTATTCTGGTTCAACCAGTTTAGCTTGCTCAACAGTTTGGTAAACGTTGGCAAAACCGTTTGTGATGTTTGTCCCAGTCATAGTTTCCATGCATTTAATGTAGACAACGCTTTCTTTGACTTGCACTGCGTTAGCTACTGCTCTCTTGGCATCAAGTCTTTGGGGGGTCTTCTCTTTTGGACCTTGTGTTATTGTGAAGCCTACTTCTTTGCGTTTAAGAAGCGGGTTATCTTTAGTTGATACGATTTTAATCTCCATGAATTTTCACTTGATTCGAGTCTTGATTTCTTACAGGTTTCTTCTTATTTAGCTTTTCGAACCGATTTGCATTGCTTTCAGGAATTCGGAGGCTTTTGCCTTCTTTTCAGGCGAAACTTTAACCAAAACTATGCCTTCATAAGGTTGTCCATAAACTACCACCGCGTTTTCGGGCGCGTAAAGCACAGCGACAAGTGTGAGCAGGTCTTCTTCGCCGTCGACGACTATGTGGATGTTTTCAGCGCTTTTGAGGGCTTCTTTTATGGCTTCAACAGCTTCCTGTGTTATGGTTCCTTGCGGGTTTTTTACGTTCACGGCTTTTGAAGTGTAAATGGTTGGTTGAAACTTTTTGCGCATGCACTGATTATCAATAATCGCCAAGTCCGGCGGAATCTTGTAATCATGCAAATTTTTGGTTACTGTGTCGCCGACGGAGATTATTTTTGGTGGGTTCTGGGTTTTGATTTCACGCATTTTTGCCATGGTCTGGTCAAATGAACCTTTAACTAGAATCCCAAAAGGCTCCTTGAGTTTTACTCTAAGTTCAGGTGTTACGGTGTAGATGACTGACATTGGCGTGGTACCTGCTGACAAAAAACAAAGAATTAAAATTATAAATTGATGGGTAGCCCGTTTTATCGGACTTTTAAGGCGTAACGACCTTTGTCTTTAGCGCCCATGGCTTTTGCGATTGCTGATGTTTCAGGGTCAAACAAAACTACTAGACCGCCGAAGTCTTCGCTTAAGCCGCTGCTTTTACATTTTGGGCAGGCATTTTCTTTAGTTAGAAAATGGCAGTTTCCGCATGCTTTTTCACTCATTGCCTATTTTCACTCCTGTGGTTTCTCTTTAGGTTCTGCTGGGGCTTTGCCTTGGTCCATTTGGAGCCATTCCAGTTTGCCGAGGAATGGTTGTCTTGCTGTTACGCCGATTTTGCCTGAACTGCCTGCTCTGCCAAGTGAAACTGCGGTTATGCGTACACGAACTTGGTCTGATGTGGTGAGTTTGCGTTTTGACTCTTTACCTAGCAGTACACCTTGCTTTTCATCGTATGAGATGAAGTCATCCATTAATTGTGAAACGTGTAAGAGTGCGTCGATTGGACCGATTCTTACGAATGCGCCGAAGTCGGCGATTTCAACAACGTCTCCTTCAACTACTTCTTGGATTACTGGGTAGAATGTGAGTAATGAAAAGTTTACTTTGTGGAATGTTGCGCCGTCGCCCGGAATGATTTTTCCTATTGGGCTTACTTGGATGCCTGTTACGGCTATGACATAGCCTAATTCTTCATCCACTATTCCTTCATATTTCTGTTTAACTTGTTCGCGGCCTACCTTCTCAAGTGGTTTACCGAAGGTCTCCGGCGGAATACGGATGGTGTCTTGAAGAGTAATTAATTTAAACATCTACGATATCAACCCGTCAATCTCTAGACGAGATTTTTGTCTCACATAAATCACTGGCAGACTTATATCTCTTAGCCTCTTCTTTAATAGCCTGTCATTGGTGAAAACAGGACAATTCCAGTTTTTGGCTACTTTAACTATCGCGTCGTCTGTTGTAAACTTTTCCGAAACTGCTACTGGTACAAACTTGCACTTCTCAGCCAATCTAAGCGCGAAATTTGCCTGCCTGCGAAGTTTGGAGGATTCCTTGTTTGCAAGTAACTCCAACTCAGCCTTAACTGGAGAAAGCAAAATAAAATCTACGTTACGTTTCACGAGGTGTCTTGTTTCTTCGAAAATGTCGATTTTTAACTCTAAAGGTGCAAAAAGCGCGTTAGAATCCATGATTACTTTTAGGGGTTGAGCCTGATTTTTTGACATTTAAGCGCCTGTTGAATCATTTATTGCCGGTTTTCTATTATCTTAATTATGCCGTTACTTTAAATACTTCTTAGCTAAAACTTGTTTTGTTATTGGTGAAAATTTGTGCTTGGCGAAAAATCTTGTGGTGCCGTTGTTTACCTCAAAAAAGGCTCTGAAATCCTTTACTTGATGCTTCATTATGAAGCTGGCCACTGGGATTTTGTTAAAGGCAACGTTGAAGCGGGCGAAACCGAAAAAGAAACCGTGGTTCGTGAACTCCGGGAAGAAACAGGCATAACAGACGCTCAATTCATAGAAGGTTTCCGCAAAAAAATCGAGTACTACTACCGCCGCCAAGGCGAAACCGTGCACAAAGAAGTAATATTTTTCCTAATGGAAACAAACACTGAAAAAATCACCATATCCTTCGAGCACATAGGGTCAATCTGGCTAAACTACACTCAAGCCATGGAAAAACTAACCTTCAAAAACGCAAAAGAACTCTTAAAGAAAGCAAACGAGTTCTTAAACAAAAAATAATGGCGGCTATTTAATTAAGCCGTAACCGATTAAACGCCAACGTGCTGTAATTTTTCTGCTGATTGCAACTCGAGCGCCTGGCAAAGCACAAATCGGTCTTGTCAACTTTACTTTGATCGTGTTCTGTTTTATTCCGATGACTTTTCCAACGTTTACTGCGGCGCCAACGTGAAGCAGCAGTTGCTCGTCTGGATTAATTTTTTCGACTTTAAGTTGCTCTTTAGTTCCAACGACACGGTCGAGGATGTGTGTTTCCAGTGTTAGTTCGGTTAAGGTTTCTGGTAGCATGCCTGTTTTTCCTGCGATGCTGCCTGTTAAACCGTCAGCTTTAGAATATGATGGGTCCAGCAGTGTACCGACACCGACAAGGCCACCACAGGTTGCTTCTTTAACGTTTTTGTCGCCTGCATGTAAGCTTACGATTTCGCTGATTAACGGGTTGTAAGTTGTTTTGCCTTCACGGTCAACTGGTATGCCGGGTCTGATTTCGATTTCTTCGCCTACTTTGAATTTGCCCTGGGCGATTGTTCCGCCGATGATTCCGCCGCCAAGGTCTTCGATTGTTGTTCCAGGCTTGTTTGTGTCAAAGGACCTAACGATGAACATTAGGGGTGGCAGTTCGGGGTCGCGGTGGGGTGTTGGAATGATTTCTTGTATTGCTTCAAGAAGGACGTCAATGTTGATGTTTCTTTGAGCTGAAAGTGGAATGATTGGAGCGTTTTCTGCTACTGTGCCTTTTACGAAGGCTTTGATTTCTTTGTAGCTTTCCAGAGCCCTTTTTTGATCGACAATGTCGATTTTGTTTTGAACGATAATCATATTTTTGATGCCGCTAACCTCGGCTGCTGCCAAGTGCTCACGAGTTTGAGGTTGTGGACAGGGTTCATCAGCGGCGATAACAAGAATTGCTCCATCCATAATTGCTGCGCCTGAAAGCATTGTTGCCATTAAAGCTTCGTGGCCTGGAGCGTCTACAAAACTGATGCCTCGCACGAATTCTGCTTTGGTGCCGCATGTTTCGCAGACATCGTGAATAGTGTAATTTTTGGGTGGTGGACATTTGGGGCATTTGTAGATTGGCATGTCTGCATAACCAAGTTTGATGGTGATGCCTCTTTTGAGTTCTTCACTGTGGCGTGATGCCCATGTGCCTGTTAAGGCTTGCACTAAGGTGGTTTTTCCGTGGTCTACGTGACCGATTGTGCCAATGTTAACTTCTGGTTGACGCGGCATAGGCGCGGATTTTCTTTCTTGAGTATTTTCAGCCATTTACAAACGCCTTTAAGTTCTGGCTTTTCTTATTATTCAATGCTTAAATTTAACCTTTCTATGTCAACAAAAATTTTGGAAGGCAACAACCAAAGTTTTCTTCTAATGAAGTTCCAGCATTTAGCGTTGATGCTTGCTTAATTAAAACTGAAAAGGGAAACTCAGCTTAAAGCTGAATTGTTTGTTGAAAAAGCGAAAAAGAGTTTATGCTTGAGCTGCGGGTTCAGCTTTTGCTTCAGCAACTTTGGCGGTTTGTTCAACAATTTTTAGGTTAATTTGAACAATCTCGTCTGTGATGACGTTTCCGCGGACTGTTTTACGTCTTCTTTCTCCATCACGTTTTGGTTTGAATCCTGCACCTTCACTCAAAATTACTTGGCGTCTGATTCCTCCGTGAACGTTGCCTCTCATTGGGACACCATCTGTGTCGGAGCCGCCTAAAATTTGAAGTTTAGTTGCTGGCATGTCTACTACGATGCCGTCAATGATTTCGCCCAGTTTTCTTCCGATGAATGGAGCTGCACGTGCTTCTTCGACTTCAACTACTTTGCTTTTTCCGTCTGTTGGGTCAGATACGATTACCTTGAATTTTGCCATTTGAAGATTAACTCTCCAGCGCAGTATGAAGTTGAATAACTCTCTATTAAGCCTTTATATTTAAATCATTAATTGGATGCTAAGAAAACGTTTCCGTCAAAAAAACTGTGCCTGCAATATTGCAAACTTTGCTGTGTTTGGAGTTGGCGGACAAAAATTTACAGACAGTTTTTTTGAAAATTTTTGATGTTGCGCTTTTGCGGCGAAATCATAAAGTTGCATGGGGTGGGGTGGACTAAAAAAGCGTTTTTGTATTAAAAAACTCGAGCTTTTAAGTCAGTGCTTTATTGTTGTTTTTCTGAGAAATCCGTAGTCAGGTTGTGTTTATGCTTTATAGTTTACAAATCATTTTAGCTACGGTTGGATGGTTCATTGATAAATTTTTGGCGAATAAATGTTGAATTTGCAAAAGCAAGCGTGCATTTACAAAACTCTCGTAAACTTTTTAGCCTAAACCTTTTAATTTTACCCTGAAATGCATTTTTGGCTATGTGGCGACTTGGGTTCTTCTTTCACGAGATAGCCTTCGGTTTACTAAGCGTCTTCATACCCCTATACGTCATAGGCTTCCAAGACGCAGGCATCCTAGGCGGACCTCTAGTCGCGTTAGGCATAATGACCTCCGCAGCAGTTTTCTGCTCAATCCCCGCTTCATTCCTCTGGGGTTGGCTATGCGATGCAACACGGCATTACAAAATCTTCATTTTCCTATCGTTTGCTTCGACAGCAATAATACTATTCCTAATGACGATGCCTTTTGCTCAAAACATAATTGCTTTTGTTGTTCTCTACGTTATCATGCAGGTGCTCCATGTTTCGCATGAAGCGCCCAAAAACGTGTTAATCGCTGAACATTATAGTCGTGACCAATGGGAGAAGTCTTACGGGTTCTATGAAGGGTTAACAGAAATCGGTTTTATAATCGGTTTAATCATCGGGTTTGGTTTATCTGTGGGCATGTTCTCTTTCGCGGCAGGCTTTTCCGCTTTTGAGTTGGCAACTTTCACATTGTACCTATGCAGCGGCTTAAGCGTAGTTGCCCTAATAATATCAATAATACTCATCGCTGACCCCTTGTTGATTTTTGAACGCCGCCTAGTTGGAATTGAACGAAACATCGATTTCACATGCCGCGGAGTAGATGCTGCTTCCCGAGTTTTGTCGGGCGGCCGCTGGGATGGGTCACTTAAACAGGATAACTTCAAAGTATTCGCTGTAGCCATCGTAATGTTTGCTTTGGCTACAAGTATCTTCTTCACGCCTTTGCCCGTGTTTCTAAGTCAAGGCTTGCAATTACCTGACAGCATGGTTTACGTTGCATACATATTCAACTCAATCGGAGCCACATTTGGCTACTTCTATATCAGCGGACGCGCAAGAAACATGGACATTAGAAAACAAATGCCCCGATTTGTACTACTTAGAAGCTTACTGATTTTCTCATTAATCGGCGTTATCCAGCTGGTGCTGTTCCCAACAATAATGACTTTCGTTGTTCTAGTCTGTATTGGGTTTGCTTACGCAATGTACTACATAATGATGATTTCAATTTCTATGGAACTTATTCCTCAAGGAAAAAGCGGTCTCTTCGACGGACTCGTAGGTTTAGGCACAGCCGTGGGCTCCTTCCTTGGACCATACCTAGCGGACACTTACCAGTACATTCCAACTTTCGCGGTTGCAGCAGTACTTTTCCTGCTAGCGTTTATAGCGATTAAACTGGCAACCTAAAACAAAAATCATTTTTTTTAAAATTGAAAATAAAAAGAAAGATTGAGCTTAAAAGCTCAAAGTTTTCAGGTTTATTCTGTGTGGACTCTGTATAAGTCAACGTCTTCGCGCATGCTTGGTGTCAATTCGAGGAAGTCTCTAACTGACCTTTCAACGTCTTTTGATTGTGTTACGTATCTGCCTACGATGAGGATGTCTGCGCCTTTATCAAGTGCTTCTTTGGCTGTTTCTGGAACGATTCCGCCTGCCACTGCGATCAAGAATTTCTTGTTGGGGAAAGCTTCACGAATCATTTTTATGCGTTCAAGTCCGCTGCTTCTGCCTGTTTCTTGGTCAATGCCTCTGTGCAGGATAACGATGTCTGGGAAGTCTTTGATTGATTTTAGTTTAGCAAGAACGTCTTCAACGTTAAGCATGTCGATAACTGCATAAGTACCTAAACGCCTGGCTTCCTGTACAGTTGCGTCAAGGGTTTCTGCTGGTGCAAGGCCTGCTGCTACTACTGCGTCTGCCGTGTCTTCGTAAGCGATGTCTACTTCAACTTTGCCTACGTCTAAAGTTTTAAGGTCGGCAATGATGAATTTGTCTTTGGCTATTTCACGGATTTCATTTATGACTCTTGTGCCGTACCGTTTAATCAAGGGTGTTCCAACTTCAAGGATGATTCTGTCGCTTCCTGGCAGTTGTTCAATAACCTTCTTTGCGCCTTCAAGGTTTGGAGCGTCAAGTGCGATTTGCAGGTATGGTGGTCTCCATAAGCGTGGAACTTTAAAGCCCATGATTGGGTGTTTTGCGCGGTCTTTGTCATAAATGATTTTGTCTAATGATGGGTACTTCTTTAGTGCACGTTGAAGCGCCATTTTTGTTGCGCCGTAATTGTATTGGTAGATTTTGCGGTAATCAGTTGCTTGTGGGTGAATGAATACGCTTACGATGATTACCCACTCGTCAAGTTTTGCTACTGGAATCATGCCTTCTTCTGCTGCGTCTGCGACGGCTTTGGCTACTGCTGCTTGTGCTGGACCAAAGATTTTGCCTGTGTCTTCCATGTTTTTAACGGTAACTTTTGGAACAATCAGTGTGTGTGGTTTTGGTGGCAGGTTAGGGCGAATAACTGCAAGTAGTGGCGTGTGGCCTGCTGATAAGCTTGCCATGCCGGTTGCGAAGGCTTGACCGACTGGTCCGTTTTTGTCGCCAATCATTAAGTCAACGTGTGCAACTTCGTTTCCTTCTCCTAACAGTGATTCACCGATTAAGTATGTGGTTCCTGAAAATTCTTCATCTTTACTATTTTGGGCTGGCATACAGTCTACAATCTCCTTAAAATCGACATTAAATTCTTTTAGCCAAGAATAGAGGGTGTCTCTATGAATGTCTAATTCCTTGGCTGTTCCGACGATTGTCGGTTTTGTCGGTTTATTTTTCGCTCCTGTTTCTCTTTGGGCTGCTTGAAGAACTATTTTGATAAATTCTTCCTTAGTCGATGGCTTTTTAACGTCTATTCCCGACATTATTCTACCTTCTGCGGCACTTGTATTTATCCAAATATTTAAGAGTGTCGGACGGGCAAACCATTATTTGCCTATTTGGGCTCCTCTTATGTGTCGGTTTGTCGGTTGACTGTTTCAGGTTCATGGTTGAAGCTTTTTTTGTTTAACCGTAAATCTTTATATCCCGTGTCTTATTGACTTGATAGTCACATACAAAAGAGGTAACCTTGATGTCATGGTTAAACTGGCTAAGCATAATTATGGTCCTTGTCGGCATAGGCTTGTTCCTGTATGGCGCAAACGTTTACGATGCAACAGTTGGCTGGAGCGGTTTTTACCTTGGAATCGCCGGCATACTACTCTACATAACTACTTACGTGTATGTTTGGTATAAAAAAAATGAATCAAGTGAGCCTCAGCCCCAGCCTCAGAATCCATAAAGTTCACTGTACTTGTTTTGCAGATACTTTAGGAATGGTTGTGGGTCTAAGTTTTTGCCTGTTGCCTTCTTGATTAGGTCTTCTGGGTCGTAAAGGTCGCTTGGATTGTGAATGTTGTCTTTTAGCCAATTGTTGAGTTCTTTTAGGTTGCCTTCTGCAAGCTGGTTACGCCATTGTGGCAAGGCTCTGGTTAAGGCTTCACTTATTTGTCCACTGTAAATGTTGCCTAATGCGTAACTGGGGAAGTAACCGTAAAGTCCACTGGACCAGTGAGTATCCTGCATGACACCTTCTGAGTCGTTCTCGATTTTTACGCCCATATAGTCAGCGTATTTTTCGTTCCACGCTTGCGGAAGCTCCTCCACGCTGATTTTGCCTGCAAACCAGTCTCTCTCCAACTCGTAACGGATTATGATGTGCAGGTTATAGGTGACTTCGTCTGATTCAATGCGTATCTTTGAACGTTCAACACGGTTGATTGCGTGAATGAAATCGTCCAAACTAACATTTGCGAGGGTTGGAGCAATTTTTTGTAGTTTAGGCAGAAAGCCTGTCCAGAATTCTTTGGAGCGTCCTACGAGGTTTTCGTAAAATCTTGATTGGGATTCGTGGATGCCATATGAGCAGGTGCCTCCGACGGGTTGGTATCTCCATTGGGGGTTCACGTTTAACTCGTAAAGTGCATGTCCTGACTCGTGAAGAACAGAGAAAACCGAGTTAGCGTAATCGTTTTCGTAGTAGTGGGTGGTTATGCGTACGTCTTGGTAGCTTCCAGAAGTGAACGGGTGCTCGGTTTCGTCAATTCTGCCATTAGCCGAAGGCGACGAGGTGTCGTAACCCAAAGTTTGCGTGATTAGCTGTGAAATTTGGCGTTGAGTCTCCACTGGTACTGGTTGGTGCAGAATCTTGGTGTCTGGGTGTTTGCCTGATTCTTGAATCTTATCTAAAAGTGGGCACAGTCCAGCTTGCAGTTTGCTAAAGGTTTCAGTGATTTTCTGTGCAGTCATTTTAGGTTCAAACTGGTCAATCAACGCTTCATACGGCGTTTTAGTCTGCTTAACCTTCATGAGGATTTCTGCGGCTTGCATGCTTAAGTCAAAAAGTTTTTTCAGTTCTGGCTTGAGCATGTTGAAGTCTTTTTTGGCTTTAGCTTTTTTCCAAGTGTTGACGGTGATTGTTTCTTGTTTTGCCATTTCCGCTACAAGCTTCTCTGGTAGGCTGGTCTGTTCAAGGTAGCTTTTGTTAATTAAGTAAATGTTACGTTTCTCAACTTCTCCAAGGTTTGGGTAGGTTGGGCTTGTTTGGATTTGTTGTAAGAGTTTTCCGATTTCTGGGTTTGTGCTCATTTGGTGTCCAATGCGGCTAAGTAATTCAAGTTGGAGGCTGCGTTGTTCCACCGCGTTTGGCGGCATCATCGTCTCCATGTCCCAATGGATTAAGCCTTGAGCAGTTCCCAAAACTATGCTGTCTTTGGTTTTTTCTAAAAGCTGATTGTAAATGGGCTTGATGCTGTTTTGCAAACTTGTTTTCCTCTACTGGTTTGTGTGTAGGGTTCGTATTTACTGTTTTGTTAAAGCCAATAAACGGTGCGCCAACCCTTTTGGATGCTTTTAAAAATAGTATTCGTTACTAGTCGAAGTAGGTAACTATTGACAATTTTTTAAGTCCTTAAATTCCTGTATTTTACTTAGTTAGCGCTGAATTGGCTACAAAGGTTTTTATCTTAAGGTATAATACACGGTTTCACAGAGGAATTAAATAAAAAATGAGCAATAGTACATTCGAGTCAAGCAAACTCTTAGCAGCAATCGGTTCACTACTAATGTTCTTAGGTTTCATTCCAAACGTTGGTGGCATAATTAGTATCGTCGGCATAGTCCTTCTCTTGATAGGCTTGAAAGGTTTGTCCGAATACTACCGAGACAGCAGTATCTATCAAAACGCTTTCAAAGGCTTAATCTTTGGAGCAATTGCATTTATCGCACTTGCAGTCGGAGGAATCACAATTGGCGTAACTGCCATATTCAGCTTGGGCCTTGGAGGAATCATAGGCGGTATCTTTCTCATACTGTTGCTTCTTGTTGTTGTCTTTATCTTCATGCTGTTGATGGCATTAAACTTCAGAAAAGCACTTTATGCTTTAGCAGACCGTTCAGGTGAACACTTATTCCACACAGCAGGAACATTACTGTTCATCGGCGCAGCATTAACAATAGTGTTCTTCATTGGCTTAATCTTAGTATTCATAGCGTTCATACTCACAACAATTGCATTCTTCATGCTTAAATCTGGCGCAAGCGTACCATCATACAGTTACACTCCACCACCAACCGCACAGCCACCTCCAGCATCAACAGCAAGCACCGGAACCCAATACTGCCCACACTGCGGCGCACCAGTCGCACAAGGAGCAGCCTTCTGTTCCCACTGCGGAAAACAAATCTAAAACCCAAAAATTTCAACACCAACTTCAATTTTTTATTCTTAAACACTTTTTCATTTGTTCTTGTTGTAGCGCTTTAGCAACAACATACCTTTAAGAAAACCCCAAAGAGGCATTTACTTAAGGCTGGTTTTATGAGTGAATACAAACCACCATACGGCAAACAAGTTAACACCAAAAAAGTAGTTCTGCCCCAAGTTCCAGCGCCGCCTGAAGAGCCACTGCGTGGACTTGAACCTGGAAAACTTGTCTGCACCATATGCGGAAAAACGTTTAGAACAACAAATGGGCTTAGACGTCACAGGGAAAACATGCATGGCACCCCAGAACGACCCATATAGCCTTTTTAGCCGATTAACCTGTTAAGGTACGGAATTTTTCTTAACGGATAAAGCACCAACAGGCAAATCACCAAAGTAACCCCTGCAAGCAACGGGATTTCTATGATTGGGCTTAATGTTGCCATGCTTATCTTGAAACCCCACAGGTACCCGTTTTCCAACGTCTCTAAAACCATAAAGTGGAACAGGTAAATCGCTAACGAGTTAATGCTGACATAATGAATTAACCGGTCAAGCTTGGGATGCTTGATTTTAATTTTTCTGTAATTTACCGAAATCAAAAGCAGAAACAGCGCTACCGAAGACAAGATGACGCCGAGGCTGAAATAGTCATAAAAGAAAAACTGCAAGCTGCCCCCAACAGTGGCTGTTATCCAGTACGTGCCCAACGCTGTCCAAGCAAAACCAGCCAAAACACACGCCACCAAAACCTTCCTGTTAACATGCGTGTCTAATAGGTAAAGTCCAAGCAGGAAATACCCAATATACCCCGTTATCAAAAACACGTTATTGTTCAGATTATGCCCCACTAAAAGGTTCAGCAACGGCACAACGGACACTCCAGTTAGCCATAAAACAAAAAAGTACCGCAACAACCGCCTACTGGCGTGAGCAATAAAAACCCGTACCAGCGGCGTAACCAAATACAAGCCAATTAGCATGTAAAAGAACCAAAAATGAATGTACGGTCCACCAAGCAAACCTTCTACTAAAGTCTGAGTGGTCAAAGGCTGTTGGTTAACAAAGATGTCCCAAGCAAAATATGCTCCCATCCAAAACAAGAAAGGCAACGCGATACGGCTAACACGTTTCTTAAAAAACACTCTCAGCGGTTCATCTGCCTTGGATGGCTGCAGCAGTAATGCGCCGCTTAACATAACAAACAGTGGCACGCAGGGTCTAGCAAAAGAGTCATACAGGTTTACACTCCACCATTGAACCAGCACTGCAGAAGAATCAGGCGTAACGATGGCTGGAATCGGCTCTATCGAAGCGTGAAGCAAAACAACCAGCACTATGGCAAACGTTCGAATCAAATCAACGGGCAGTTGGCTCTCGCCAATTTGTGAGTCCGCGTTTACCCCCCAGCATCCAAAAATTTAACCATAAAACCGTTAATAAGTCTTATACAAACAAGCAACCGCTAAAGCCAGATTTACGCTTACCCCATTACCTGTTGCCTGATTTTTATTTAGAATCAATCCGTAACAGATTAAAGCTACCAAAACAACTTGCCTAATTCATAACTGCTAGGCCTTGGTAAACTTGGATGATCTACAGGGACTTTTAAACGGACAAAAAATTGCTTATTTCTCAATGGAAATCGGTGTAGCAAGCGAAATCCCAACTTACTCAGGCGGACTCGGCGTACTTGCAGGAGACACATTACGGTCCAGCGCTGACCTTAAAATCCCAATTGTCGCAGTAACTTTGCTTAGCAAAAAAGGTTTCTTCCGTCAAGAATTAACCTTGGACGGAAAACAAATCGAGCATCACCAAGACTGGGACCCATCCAAACACATGAAAGTATTGCCTCAAGAAGTAACCGTGCTAATCCAAAAACGCACAGTCAAAATCCAAGCATGGCTATACCAAGTAAAAAGCATAACAGGCGGCGTCGTTCCAGTACTATTCCTTGACACTGACGTTGAAGGAAACACGCCTGAAGACCGAGAAATCACCTCTTACCTTTACGGTGGAGACCAAAAATACCGCGTAAAACAGGAAATCGTCCTCGGCATAGGCGGCGTACGCATGCTGGACGCTTTAGGCTTTAACGTCCGCAAATATCACATTAACGAGGGTCACGCAAGCTTTTTGGCTCTTGAACTGCTGCAGAAGAACGGCATGAGTCCCGAAAAAGTGCGTGAATTATGCGTTTTTACCACCCACACGCCTGTTGAATCAGGACACGACAAATTCAGCTATGACCTTGTAAAAGAGGTTCTTGACGGCACAACCGACATGAATGTGCTAAAAACTTACGGCGGCGCTGATGCCCTAAACATGACCCTTTTGGCTTTGAATCTTAGCAAGTACGTTAACGGTGTAGCTAAACAGCACCAACGTGTTTCTGAAAAAATGTTCAAAGGCTACACAATCCACGCAGTCACCAACGGAATCCACTCTTACACTTGGACAGGCGACAACTTTAGAAAACTTTACGACCAATACCTACCCGGCTGGGCAAACGAACCTGAACTGCTCGCCCGAATTGCTGACAGCATACCTAACCAAGAAATCTGGCACGCTCACAAAGAACAAAAAAAGGTACTCATAGACTACGTAAATAACCTAACTCACGCTGGCTTAGAATATGACGTTTTCACAATCGGCTTTGCCCGCCGCGCAACAGAATACAAACGAGCGTATCTTCTGTTTTCTGACCTTGAACGCCTAAGAAGCATCGGCAAAAAACACAAAATCCAACTTATCTTCGCAGGAAAAGCCCACCCACGAGACACTCAAGGCAAAAAACTGATTGAGCAACTTTTCAACTACGCTAACCAGCTGAAACCAGACATAAAAATGGTTTACTTACCAAACTATGATGTTGATATGGCTAAGAAAATTTTGGCTGGCGTTGATGTTTGGCTTAATACTCCTCTTAAACCGCTTGAAGCTTCAGGAACCAGCGGTATGAAAGCAGCCCACAACGGTGTTCCCAACTTTAGCGTTTTGGATGGCTGGTGGCTTGAAGGCTGGATAGAATGTGTTACAGGCTGGAGTATTGGGCCTCACCCAGACGACTGCTTAGAAACGCCTGATTGCATCGCAAAAGAAGTTGCTGACATTTACAACAAGTTGGACTACGTTATTCTGCCAATGTTTTATGAACGGGTTGACGAATGGGCGCAGATGATGAAGAATTCTATCGGAAAAGTCGCTTACTTCTTTAATAGTCACCGTATGATGCGAAGGTACGTTACTGAAGCTTACTTGTAAAAAAAGTTAAGTTTGGGCTTTTTTGCCCTTTTTATTTTGGAATTAAGACTTTGTCGATTACGTGTATGTAACCGTTGTCTGCAGCAATGTCGCCTTGAAGGATGTTGGCTTCGTTTACTGTGCAGGTTTCAAGGTTAAGTGTTATTTCTTGTCCTTGTAGCGTTTTTAGGGTTTTTTGTTTGAATGCTTCTGCAGCAGAAACTTCTCCTGAGACAACGTGGTATGTTAGGATGGTGGTTAGTTTTTCTTTGTCTTTGAGTAGTTCTTCGATGGTTCCTTTGGGTAGTTTTGAGAATGCTTCATCGTTTGGTGCAAAGACGGTGAAGGGTCCTTTTGTGTTTAGTGTTGGGATTAATCCTGCTGTTTGGGTTGCTATTACAAGGGTTTTGAAGTTTCCTGCCGCTATTGCGGTGTCACATATTCCTGGCATGTTTTTTGTTCACCTTTTTTGGTTGATAAAACACGTGTCGGGTTATTGTTATATACTTGACCGTCATTACACTGTACAAGAAAGGCTTTTGATACAATAAAATAACCTTCAAAGTTACAAAAAGAAACATTTTTAGCGGTCAAAACCCACTACAATCACATGCCAAACGACAAAGAAGCCCAAGACATACAAGAAATAAAGACAATGCTAACCGCCCTTCACATAGACATAAAACGCGTCCTAAACCAGTCCGGTCAAATAGGCAACCAAGAAGTACTAAAAGGCCTTCAACGCGACTACTCCAACGTAATCATCCGACAAATCAACGAAGACATCAACCAAACACTCGAACAAAAAATGACGCGCCCATGCGAAAAACGAGAAACCTGCAAAACAATCCTTGGCGGTTTCCTACAAAAAAACGCTGCATTACTAAAACAAAACCATATCCAAGAAAGTGCCATATCCAAAAAACGTTTTGAACTGCAGCAAATCCGCGAAGCCAACTCACCAAAAATTGAATGCGCAACCTGTTTCAACCAAGCCTCTTGCCTCTTTGAAAAACAAGTGCAACTTATGCAGTCACTTCAAATCTATGAATCTTCAGCAGATGAAAAGACCAGTTTTAGTGCAATTAATGAGGTAGCAGTTGTAACTGAACTATTGGAACCATTATCAAATATTCAACGTTTCCAAATTCTTAAAGCCGTGGCCTTAGAAACAAAAACTTTCTCGGACTTTTCACAACTTACTGGTTTGCGGGGTGGAAATCTGCTTTTTCATATTCAAAAACTGGTTGATGGTGGTATGATTTTGCAGCGTCACGAAAGGGGTGATTATATGATTACTGAAAAAGGTTACAAGGTGCTTAAGGGGGTTGTTAATGCTTATCTGAGCCTTTCGGCTTCTAATCATTAAAATTGATTATGTGACTTTTTTGTCAGCATTTTTTAGGATAGTTGTTTTGTTGTACACTAAAACAGGCGGTTTTTTGGTTTTTTGTTGTTTAGGGTGTTGGTCTTTTGAGGGTTTTTTCTGGTTTGTGGATTGTTTTTGTCCGAAATGGTTATATGTGTGATTGCTGCTTTGCCCCCGAAAACTTGGGTAATATGATGACTTCAGACACAATACAGTTTGATGGCAAAAAGCAGTCAAATTCAATATCAGAACTAAGCATCATCAAAATCTTAGCTTTAGTCCTACTCATCTTCGTACACAGCGATTTAATTGTTGCCTACCCAAAAATCATGTACCCCGTCCAATGGTTCCTGCTAAGCGTATTCTTCTTCATAGGCGGCTACCTTGCTTACTCATCATTCATCAAACGTGAAAAAAGCCTAAAACAATTCTTCAAAAACAAAGCATTAACCCTTTACGTTCCATTTGTAGTCGCAGTCATATTCTACCTAACCGTCGAAGTAGCAATGGGCGTACAACTAAACCCGATGCAAGTGTTTTCACAATTATCAATGCTAAACGTTTTTGACCAAATAAACTCAGCTAACAACTGGGGAACTCTCTGGTTCATCCCTTTCCTGCTGCTATTCATGGTCATCACGTGTGTGCTTGAAAGATACGTAAAAAGCACAAAACGTCAACTCCTTGCAATCTCCGCGTTACTAGTTTTCACAACAATTTTCTGGCTGTTTGAAACACCATTAAAACTTGATTCACTCTTCAGCCAATACCTGCTCGTTTTCGTCTTCGGCTTCTACGTGAGCAAATTCGGCTTATACCAAAAACTAGTTAGCCCTAAAATGGCTATTGTTGCAGTTCCACTTGTTGCTTTTTTTGCTTTTGACTTCTCAGGATACTTCAACTACAATACCATCCTAAACGCGCTACAAGCACAGATTTACTTCAACTGCCGTAGCGTACTCCTTACAATGGGTCTAGTAGTCTTAGCATTGATGGTTCTAAGACAAATAAAAATGCCCGTAAAAGGTTTGGGCAAACAAATCGCTGACCACAGCGCCTTAATTTACCTCTATGAACCCTTCATCAGTTTCATCATCTTAAACTATGGGTTCGGTCAAGGCGAAGCCTTCTTTGCAAGCGGTTTAATGTTCTATCTTTACCAAGCAACAAGAATCACCGTTTTGCTTATCATAATTCCGTTTGGTTTCTTAGTGTGGAATAACCGGAAAAACCTTCCCAACTTTAGGGTTTTTTTGAAGAGCAAGTTTTGATACAAATTTTTTAGTGACGGCGCAGATTGTTAGCGCAGACTAATCTCGCATTTGAAGGGGATGAATGATTTAAAGAAAGGCTATGTTGCAATCTCCGCCATCTTTATTTTACTCATAGCGGCAACCCTGTTTTTAGGTAAACCAGCTGCTCCAGATGCGCCTAATGAGTCTGGATTGCTTCCAGAAATCACCACCTACACCAGACAAAACGGTATCCCATACCAAAACGATTCAAACCCGTACCACCTCTTAGACGCCTACTTGCCCGATGGAGACGGGCCGTTTCCTGCAATAATCTATGTTCACGGTGGCGGATGGGTACAAGGCAACCGAAGCGATTTCAGCCAACTAGCCGAGCTTTATGCTAAGTGTGGGATAGCTGGTTTCTCAGTAGACTACACTCTTTCCTCCGCAAACGATACCGCTTGGCCACAAGACCTCAACGACGTCATCGCGGCAATCGAATATGTTCAAGAAAACGCGGCAATGTACAATGTTGACCCCGAAAAAATTGCGTTAATGGGTAGCAGTGCAGGTGCGCATTTGATTTCTCTTGTAGGCACTCTTTCTGGCTGCGAATCCTTCCTTTCAACGCAGACGCTGGAGCCAATTAAGAGCCAAATTCGTTTGGTCATTAACTATGATGGCGTAACCGACTTAGAATACATCGGTGAAAACCTCAATCCTTCCTTAATCTACAACATAGTTACAGGCGCCTTCAAAGCAACCTACACGATGAATTCTACTTTGTGGAAAGAAGCCTCTCCAGCAACCTACGTTTCAAGCGATGACTCCCCCTTCGTGTTTGTACACGGCTTAAAAGATGTCATTGTTCCTATACCTGTTGCTGAATCCTTTAACAATAGACTACAAAGCGTAGGCGTAGAAACCCATTTCATACGAGTTGACGGAGACCATGACGTGTTAACCAGCCAAGAATCAAACCTTCAGGCGCGTTACCAACTCGACCCTTTGCTAGCAAAAGCCTTCAATTTGAAACTTGATGCTTAATCTTACGTCTGTTTTCGTTAGTTGAGTTGTACTTCATAAATTACTTAACTTATGAGCGTCCCATGTTCCGTTTAGGAACATTTTTTGTTCTTAAAAAGGTGTAATACAATGTCTGAAGAAACTCCCTTTAAATCAATGAAAATCACGCTCTCCGATGAAGCACTCTTTAAACTTGGTCAGTTACGGCAAGGAGGTGCTTTTCGTTCAGATTCTGCCGCAATAGAAGAATGCATACGCGCCATAAACTCTATGATTGAAGACTTGCTTTTCGAAATAGCAAGGTCGCCCAAGGACGTTAATGGCAATTTTACCCAAAAATGGGGTACAGAACGTCAAAGCGAAATGTTACGGCGATATTTGATTTTGATGATTCGTTTTACTACTAACATTAAGCTTTCATAGGAACTAAACCAAGGAGCAAACAGTTAAAAAATGCATTTAGGTTGGGTTTGGTGCTCCGGCCGGGATTCGGACCCGGGTCTTCGGCTCGAAAGGCCGGAATACTTGACCGGACTATACTACCGGAGCGCTCCACAATAAGAAGCATCAAGCAAAATACAAATTCTTATGAATAAACCTTACCCTTCCAAAATCAATCTTTTAGCTCTCAGCTTGTTGCTGTTTGGATTTCTTAGGTTTAAACAGGAAGGCCGTTATTTGCTCGATTAGTTTTGTTTGGCTCTGCTGAGTTTTTTCTAGGTCGGCAACACGTTTTTCGATGTCGTTTGAAATGATTTTGCCTTCGATGCGGTTTGCGCTGCGGAACATAAGCATCATTTTAAAGACTTCAGAAATGGCTTTTTGTTGTTCCTCGTTGGAAGCTGGTTTTACGCCTGCGCAAACTAGAAGCAAATCTACGTAGTGTTCTTTGATTTTTAGTTCGGCACTTACAGAGGGGTCTTTAGGAAACGCGATGCTTAACGGGTTTTGTTTGCTAAGTTCACTGGCGGTTGGGAAACGGATGATGATGTCTCCTCTTATCCATGAAGTTACAAATTCGTCAACGATTCTGCGGACATCTTTTTCGTTGTAAAGTGCAGCTGACGGTTCAGGTTTTCCTTTCTTTATTCGGACGCGAATTATTTGGTTTTCTTCGGGTTGTGCTGTGTTGTTTTGCGCCAATCTTGCCCCTTCCCTGCAAATTGTAATGTTTAATTCATCTTAAGCATGACTAGTATATAAGAAAAGCAGACAGAGAAAACTAAAAAGAAATTTTTGCAGCATACGGCACGTTGCCCAAGATTTTCACGGTTGCTTTTTCAACAGCTTCCCGTTTGTCTTCGTCAGTGTAAACGCGTATGATGTTCATGAAGCCTTTTAGGGTTTCAAAAATTTTTGAGCTTTCACTGAGTTTTTGCATGGCACGTTTGCCTTTTGCGCTTCTGGTGAAAACTGGGATTTCGCTGGACTCCATCAAGACTGTATGATGATATGGCACAGAGGGCACTGTTGGCACGTCAATATACACGGACTCGATATCTACGCCTGCTTCTTTAGCGATTTCGCTTCTGACTTGTGTACGGTAGGATTCCACGCCAAACAAGTTAGACGCCATGTCATCTTTTTCATAGAACGTTCGTTCGTAAGCGCATTTTAGCATTCTGCGGTGCTCTAAGTTGTCGATGATTTTTTTGGAAGCCTTACATTTTTTCAAGGCAGCCCAAACGGTATAATCGTCAAGCTGCAGGTACTCTTCAGGCGTCTTAAACGAGGTTAAACCCAACTCTTCATTGGCTTTGTCCATGGCGTCTGCAAACATGATTTGGGCAGCTCTTCCCATACGGTGGAAGTAGATGCTTTTGAAGGATTCTATGCGGGCAATCATGAAAGCTTCCAACGCTGAAAGTGCACCTAACTCTACAGCTAGGTTTTCGCCAAACACGTCAAGAGCGTGAATTAACCGGTAAACATCAATAAAACCGTACTCGGCGCCTGTATGATAAGTGTCTCTTAGTATGAAATCCATCTTGTCAACATCAACGGCGCTGCTGATGATTTGGTCAAGGAACGCTTTTCCAGGTTTATTCTGTTTTCCAACTGCCAGTTTACCTATAACGGCTGGGTTGTAACCGAGTTTTGAGAGTTTGTCGGCAACTTCACTTTTTTCTACTATCCAAGTGGTGAGGTCTTCATGGGTCTTATGGTCTTTTAAGAGTAAGTGCTCGAAAATATGTGAGAATGGTCCATGTCCACAATCATGAAGTAAGGCGCTGATTCGAGTCATGTCCACCTCTTCTTCAGTGACTACTTGAGAAATGTGTGGGTTTTCAAGCACGTTGCCCGCCAAAAACATCACGCCTAAACAATGTTCAAAACGTGTGTGGTTGGCGCCGGGGTAAACGTATTCGGAGCCTGCCAGTTGGCGTATCCTGCGGAGCCGCTGCATTGGGTAAGTGTCAATTACTTCTTTTTCTGCCTGCGTAATGTACACGTAACCGTGCACTGGATCTTTGATTTCTCCCCAGTAAGCCTTCGGCATAAACCATGCGCCCTTTTTTGTTAAGTTATATTTATGGGGCTCCCTATAATGGTTAACGCTAAAAACTATAGTGAGCAAGGCATGACTATGAAAGGCGTATTTATCTGCATTGAAGGATTAGACGGAAGCGGAAAATCAACCCAAGCAAAACTTTTAACAAAAAAACTCTGCAAAGAAGGCTACAACGCCGTTTACACCGCAGAACCCAGCCAAGGCAAAATCGGCAAATTCATACGCAAACGCCTCTTTGAACAAGAACGCATGCCCACAACCGTTGAAGCCCTGCTTTTTGCCGCCGACAGAATCGAGCATGTGCAAAATACTGTTGTGCCTGCTTTGAAGGAGGGTAAAATTGTGATTTCCGACCGTTACGTTTACTCGTCTTTGGCTTATCAGGGCAGTGCAGGTTTGAGCTTGGATTGGATAGAAACCATAAACGCTAGCGCTCAAAAACCCGACTTGTCAATCTATATTGATGTTGCGCCTGAGGTGGTGTTGGAGCGGCTTAGACGTAAAAAGTCGGTAATGGAGAATCTGCATACTCAACGTAAAGTTCAAGAAATTTACCAAAAATATATCCAAAAAGGGGAACTTCAACGGGTTGATGGGTCTAAAGGTAAAAATGAGGTTTTGGCGCTGCTTTATGCTGAGGTTGTTTGTTTTTTAAAAAAAGTTGATGCCTAAAATCGATAGTAATCACATGCGCACCATCTAATCTATTGTGAGTTAATCGGTTTAGCGTATGGTGTAGAAAATTCCGTGAATATGTGGTCAATTTGAGAGTCTTGAATGTATTGGATGTTTTCTTTAAGGTTTTTTATCTGTCTGTAATTTGGCTTTATTTTTTTATTTAATGTTGTTTCTGAATTGTTTTATTATTTTGCTCATTAGATGATTATTTGCATAAATTTTATATATTTTTGCCTTTAAATTGATTAAAGATTGAAATGCTGGCTAAAAAGGTTGTAGTTTGCATTCTTTTATCATTATTCTTGGCCCTCTTTTCAGGTATTACTGTTAATTCGGCAACTGCCTCAAAAGTAGCTATGCAGTGGGGTCATCTAAATTATCAACTGCAGACTTATAATCTAACTAGGTTTAATAATGAGTTGTCATGGGAAAACACTATTTGTAGTAGCGTTAATAGTATGTTTTCTAGCAGTTGGTTGCATGCTAATTCTTATGGTTCATCCACCACTCCTACTAATGTGTATAATGTGCTTGATAATGTAGCTAATCCAAGTAATGGTGTGACTTGGTCAACAACTTTTTGGGTTGGCGATTTTACTCATCCATGGGATAATCCTTATCCATTACCTTTTGGGTATTTTGGCTGCTTTACTAATGTGACTAATTCCTATGTTTGGGATTATCAGATTTACCCGCATACTACCGCTTATGGGTCTAGTAAGCAGTATTTTACTTTTATGTGGACATGCGCTAATGGTGGACTCTACTGGAATCCCAATCCATCAGGTGGGCCACCGTCTTACTATAATTCAACAGGTGGTTACTTTGATATTCCTGGAATCATTAGTCCTGTTGTTAGTTCTACGAAGCCTACATGGGTTCCTGCTAATCCAAACAATAATTATGGTAAAAACAGCGGTTCTTCTGTTGTTGGGATGCCTTATGCTTGGACGGGTACTCTTGGTATGAGTATAAATGGTTACAGCAGTACGTCTGGGAGTTATACGTATATAGGCTGGGAAAATAGTTCGCCCTTTATGATTGATACACCGCCTGCTGGCTCTACTAGCACTAATTTGCAGTATCTTTATTTTGTTTACTTCTTCTATAGATCTGCTTTAGGCATAGAGACTGGGACTCCCCAGACAATCACTGATTCACTTGATCGTGCTGCGGAGTTGACATTTGGATCTAACTATTCTTTTGGTACTTCGATACTTAATACGGGTCAATGGTTTAACGAGCCTAATTTCCCGGGTTTTGAAGATAAATGGTTCTATTGTAGACTTCGAGTATATGGAAATGGAAACATGGTCTTACCAACTTAATGTAAAAGGTGAAAATATATGAAAAAATCTAAAATGTTTGGGGCATTAATGATTTGTTTGTTTTCTTTTTTCTTTATTTTTTCAGTTAATGGCACGTCTGCGTTTGATGGTAATGTTTATTCTGGCATGGATAAATTGCAGGCTGTTTTGAGTGATGTTTTTGGGCTTGATTTGTCTAAGTATTCTATTGTGGATCCTAGTTCTGCTATTAATTATGAGTATGGGGGTTCTGTTGAAGTGGAAGGTTGTTCATTTAAGCTTGTTGATGCAAAAGGAGGTGTGATAACTGTGAGAGGTCATTTTTACAATGGCTATCCACATTCAGTTTCCGTTAGATTGGTTGATGGTTCTTTTTATTTTGTTGTTGAGCCTCCTAGGGGTTCGGTTGGCGAGTTGCAGGCTGTTTTTGAGCGGTATATGGCTTTTGCGCAAAAGTATGACATAGCTACTGTGGATATGTCTGTGGCTTCAGATTTGTTTAGTAAAGTTCCAAGTAGTCTTCCAGCGAGTGCATTGTCTTCTGTAGATGTTTCTTTAGATAATTGGATGATTCATGCGTCAAAGAAGAGCATTGGTTTTAGTTACCTTGTTGATGGTGTTGAAGTTCCAAACAAGTCTTTACGTATATCTTACGAGACTGATAGGGTGACTCTTTATGATTGCATTGGGCTTTATAGTGTTAGCGAAGTTAATGTTTTTTCTGAGGAAGAGTTTGAGGGGTTTGCTTTTGATTTAGCTCAAAAGTTTTGTGGTTCTTTTTTTTCTGAGGATGTTAAGGTTGATTGGTCTGGTATGCGTTCTGAGATAGGTTTTAATTTGGTTCCTGGTCGGATTTATGATAATCCTATTAATAATGAGCTTTTGGAGCAGGGTACAGGTGTAAAGTTTAGTAAAGATAGAGATGCTTTGACTTTGTATCCGATGTGGACGGGAGTGTTTTATTTTGGTCGGGCTGTTGGTAATGTTGTGGGTGTTCAGGTTGGTGTTTGGGGTGATTCTGGGGAGGTTGCTTACTGTTATGAGTATGGGCATTTAGGTAGTTCATCACCGTATCCTACTGAAGACGTGTCTGCCTCTGATTCTGTAAATCCTGCAGATGACTCTTTGTTATGGCTGCTTTTCGTTGTTGTGTTGTCAATTGCGGTAGCTTCAATTGCTGCTGTTGCTGTGTTTGTTAAAAGAGTTCGCAAATAACCCCTTTTTTTGTTTGTGGTAAACTACACAACAAATCTGCAGCCTGCTTTACCGTTTAAAAATCAAAGTCTTTGTTCTGAAGGCTTAGTTGGTTGTTGTTGTGCATAGCGGTTTTTCGGCAACAACTACTAAACAAAAAGAAAAAGAGAAGGTTTAGTCTTCTCTCCATTTGAACAGTTTTACTGCTAACACGAATATGACTGCTGTTATTACGGCTAATACTGCGATGTCAAACATTGCGGCTGGTATGTTGTTGTAGACCATGACGTTGTTTAATCCTTCAGTAACGTAGAATAGTGGTAGAACGTGTGCGAATGCTTGTAGGTATTCTGGCATGCTGCTGATTGGGAAGAAGGTGCCTGCAAGGAACATCATTGGAAAAGTAACGATGTTACCGATGACGCCTGCAGTTTCCGGGTTCTTAGCGACAGTGCCTACCAGCATGCCTAATGAAGCAAAAAGCATTGGACCCAAAATTAGGAACGGCAATAGCCAAATCGACAGTGTCACGTGTGCGCCGAAGGCAAATACGCCGACTGCTGCCATCAATAGGAAACCTGCTGTTGAAAGTAAAATGTACCAGAATACTTTTGATGTTAGCCACTCCATTTTTGTTAAGGGTGTCAGCGAGAGTTGTTTGAAGAGTTTGTTTTTCTTGTAATCGCTTGATATGTTGACGAGTGAGAACATTGGGTTAGTTAGGATGGAGAAGCCGATTAAGCCTGGAATCAATAGGTCAATGTAGTTTGGCAGGTTAGTGTTAACTGTAGCTTGTTTTATGCCTATTACCGTGGTGCCGTTGTACCGTTGCAAGTTAAAGTAGTTGGTAAAGCCGCTGACTGTTCCACTGACAATACCGCTTGTACTGGATGTTGGATTGCCGTAAACTGTAACGTTAACCTGTTGCCCGGTTATGTAATCCGCCGAGAAGTTTGACGGAATCAATATGCCGTCTGCTTTCGAATTCGCCGCCAGGTAATCTGCAAAGTTTTCGGTTGAATTTACTGTTACAACTTTGATTGTTGAAGACTCATTTAGTGCTGTAAGGAAGCTATTGCCAATGTTTTGGCCATAGGCGCCTGCGTCTTGATTTTGGGCATACACGTAGATTGGTCCGCCGCTGCCGCCGGAAAAGATGGCGCCGAAAATCAAGATTAAAACAACTGGGAAAATTAAGCCGAAGAATAGGCCGAATTTGTTTCTTAAGTATCCTACACTGAATACTTTAAAGTCTGCATAAATGCGTTTAGCACTGACCATGTTAATGCCGTCCTTTTTTGCTTGTTTTTTGTGAAGTCTCTATTTCTCCTTGTTCACCAAGTGGCTCGTTAACAAGTTTAATGAAAACGTCATCTAAGCTGTCTTGGCGTGTCTGGATTTCGCCCCAATCCATTCCTGACTGTTCAGCAGCAGCTAAAGCCGCTAATGAATCGATTTTCTTTTTCAGTGGTATAGTAATTACTTCTTTGGCGGTGTCGTAGTCAACTTGTAATTCGGTGTTTGCCCGAATATAGTCTGCAAGTTGTTGGCTGCCGTGGATTTCTAAGCGTTCGCCTGAACCATGTTGTTGAATAATTTCTTCTGTGGTCCCCATGGCGACTATGTGTCCGTGGTCCATGATGGCTACTCTGTCGCTAAGCTGCTGGGCTTCGTCAAGGTAATGAGTGGTTAAAATGATGGTTTTTCCTTTTGCTTTGAGTCTACGGATGACTTCCCAGATGGCACGTCTAGCGTTGGGGTCAAGACCCGTGGTGGGTTCATCAAGGAAAAGCAGTTCTGGCTCATTTACCAGTGAGAGGGCAAGTCCAGTTTTCTGTTTTTGACCTCCAGAGAGGCTTTCGAAAACATGCATTTCCATCTCGTCAAGTAATACTTCTTTAAGAATTGCGTCAGCATCAACTTTGACGTTAAAAAGGCTTGCATAGTATTTGATTGCCTCTTTTGGGGTGGTTTTCTCGAAGAACGTGAATTCTTGAGGAATAACTCCAATTTTCTTGTGAACTTCGTAACCATCTTTCCACGGGTCTAAGCCGAGAATTTTGACGCTTCCGCCGTCGCGTTCACGAAGGCCCTCCATGATTTCTATGGTGGTGGTTTTGCCTGCACCGTTTGGACCTAGCAGCCCAAAGACTTCTCCCTGCTTGACAGTGAAGGAGATGCCGTCAACTGCTTTTAGGCTGCCATAGCTTTTCTTTAGGTCTTTTACTTCTATTGAGAACATTCTTTTGCTCCTATTGTAATGTGTTAATTATTTTTTTAGGAATGCCTACGATTACATTCTCTTCGAAATATAGGTTTTGTTTATAGAATATGGAAAGCAGTATCAAGCATATTCAAAATTCAGCGTTTTCTGGCTCGTTTTTCTTTAAAACTCGTTTGGTTGATGTTTTGTTTATTCTATCTGTGATTATTGTTACAAGTTCTTCAGGTGAAATGTAGCGTGGACCCTGCTTGTGAAAAACTTGAAACTCTACAATTTTAGCTGCAAAGCTGGCTTTAAACATGTAATAGTCAAATTTTAACGCCGTCTTTTTTTCTGCACTGATTTTATAGTAGCGGATGGCACAGAAGAAGTCCAGCGAAGATTTTTGAACATTTTCAGTTTCTTCAAGGACTTTTTGTGTTTCTTGCTCATCCAAAAAATTAAACCCTTCACCTTCCGCTATTCCAAATTCAAAAATAACTTCACTGTTGGGAATTGTGGGGATGGATACTTCTTCAAAACGGAAAGGTTTTCTGTTCATATCTTTTAAAGTGAGAATAAGCTTTTCTTGAAATTTTTTGCTGTTAAGAGTCGAAGTAAAAGTTTCTAAAAAATGAATGTTTAAGGGGAAATTTTCGTATTTGCCAAGCATCAGGCAGTGCCGTCTATGGTTTAGTGGTTTTCATGCGTTTAATTTTTTCTAAACTGTTTAGTAGTTCTGACAAGGCAGTGCTCAGTTTCTGTATTTCTTCTACGTCTTCCGTTTTCTGGATTTTATCTTCAATGCCTTGAATCTTAGTAAGCAGAGTGGCTTCAAGTTTGTCATAGGCTGTGTTTGTCTGAGGCGCTGTTTGGTTTGGTGCTTGTTCGCCTTCTTTTACAATTACGACTTTTTTCTTATCCTGTTCGCACCAAAGCGTGCCGTCTTTAAACCTGAATAGTGGTGAAGCACAAACTGGGCATGAAAGGTCAGTCAAAGTTGCGCCTTGCCGCAGCAAATCTGCCATGCGTTTGATTGGTGTGTCATCCTTTTCTTGTTGCATATAAGAACCCCAAAGTTAAATACATATCAAAAGCTTATATAACTTGATTACTGCGATTCTGCCATTATAAGGGGAAACATTTATGGTGCGGAAGAAAAAAGCTGAGGAATATGAAGCTAAAATTCAACAAGCCCTAGTTGTGCTTGGTGAAGTTTCAGAGGACAGCACTACGCCACGGAACATTCGACGTGCTGCAAAAGACGCAATGACGGCGCTGCAGGGTACGGAATATACTCCAGCAGTTAAGGCATCAAATGCAGTTTCACTTTTAGACGAGATTCTGCAAGATCCAAACATGCCGCCTTACACACGAGTAAAACTTTGGAACGTTATGAGCTTCATAGAAGCCATAAAGGACTAGTTTTTTTATTTTCTTTTTCATTAATATTTTGTGTCGTAAATTTACATAGAATTATTTTTTTTATTAACGATTTGCTGGTGGTCTACTTCCCAATACGACTTCAACATTCTGCAATTGGTGGTTTTCCCTCTCTACTTCAATTATTACCTTGTCTTTTGGTACCGTGTTAGCTGCAAGATAACCCGCTAATTCGTCTGAACTCATAATTCTTGTTTGATTTATGCTAACAATAATGTCTCCCGGCTTCAATTTTCCGTCTGCTGGTCCACCTGTCACTACTGTTTGCACTAATTCTCCGTATGTAACGTTAGAGCCAATTTCTTGTGCTAAAAAGTAATTCATGTCTTCGCCTCCAATGCCCAGATATGAATGATTCGTATAAGTGCCATTTTCAATTAATGAACCAATTTCTCTACTAATAGTATTAGATGGCACCGCAAACCCAATGTTTTGTGATTCAGCAATAATAGCTGTTGTTATTCCGACAACTTCACCGTTCATGTTGAGTAATGGACCTCCAGAGTTACCGGGGTTAATTGGAACCGTTAATTGAATGACGTTTGCAATTGCGTAGCTTGTGCCAGATGTTTCTGCAGTTAACGTTCTTCCAAGACCGCTAACGATTCCAGTTGATAATGAACCTGAAAGACCATAAGGACTGCCCATTGCCAGAACATATTGTCCTATAAACAGATTAGATGAGTCTCCAAGCGGTAACGGATTAAATTGTTCATCTGGAGCTTCAACTGAAAGAACCGCTAAATCTGCATAAGGGTCAAAACCGATAACTGAGGCACTATACCCTTCACCGTTTGAGAATGTTACACTTAAACGGTTAGAATCTGCTACCACGTGCTCATTGGTGATTACAACGTATCTTCCTGAATAATCATAAACAAATCCTGAACCTTGAGCAGTTCCAGTGTCTGTAATACTTGTGATTAAAACGACGGAGTCAATCGAGTTGTTGTAAATTTCTGAAACTTTGTTGCTATTGTCTAAGTTGTTTTCTGTTGCAGAATTGTTACTTGCTACATTAATCTGGTTAGACTGTAAAAAGTAGCCTGCGAAGCCGCCGATTAGTAATCCTGCTGCGAGAAACCCAATTAAAATAAGCACAGTTGATTTGCTTAACATGGATAAAACCTTAAAATCACGTTTTAATTGAATGGAAAAGAGCTTAGAATTTTATTTAAGGGTATGTGACTGTCAAACATTAACATTATTTTTTTTAAAGCCCTTTACTAAATTCGTTTTAAAAAAATTGTATTTCCAGTTTGGGCATCTCTTTTTCACCAAGATAACTTGTTAAATTGTAGATTTACTGGAAAATGCGTAATTTTTTCTAAAGAAACATCTGCTTGGGAGATGGTTGGTACTTTTTTTATTTCATCAGTGGTTCTTAACATGTCCTGGTAATCTTTTATCACTGCTAAAACTATGATGTCATAATCTCCAATTGTTTCTGCAACAAGAACGACGTTAGGAATTTTTTTTAAGGCTTCAATTGTTAAAGTCTTTTGTTCAGTTTTGATGGTAATTCTTGCTCTTCCTTGGTAACCAATTTTTAACAAATCAATAGTTATAAATGAATGAAGGATGATCTTCTCATAAACCATTTTTTCATATTTCTTTTTTACTGTATTTTGTGCGATGTTTAATTTTTTGGCAATTAATGAAAATGGCGCTTGTGGGTTATTTACAAGCTCATGAAGTATTTCATTATCGACATCTTTCATAAAAATTCATGCTCTTTTTGATGTTTCAATTATTATGTTTTCATTAAGGCAGCAAGGAGTATTCCAAAATGCAATTCTGATTTTTCCTGATTCAGAATATTTTTTTAATACTGCTCTTAAGCTTTCAATGTCAATTTTGTTTTTGGTTACAAAGAAAAAACCTAAATCACTTTTTCCAGTGCTAAAACTTTTGACAAGAATATTTGTTCTTTCAATTAGCAGTTCTTCTACCTTTTGCGATTGTTCTTCTTTTATGTTTTCAATTTCAATTGAACCTGGATACAAAGCGCCTACTTTGCTCATGTCGATTAGAAGCACTGCGCCTGTTATGACTCCTGCTTTTTTTAAACGTTCTATTCTTTTGGTGATTGCAGTTGGTGATATGTTGCATTCTTTGGCTATGTTTTTCACTTTGGTTCTTGCGTTTTTAATTAGTGCGTACAAAATTTTTACATCAATTGAATCAATATCAATTGACATGACTTAATATTTGTTTTTTTTAGTTAATAATTATTTTTAAATGAAAATTATAAAATATTTATTTATTTAAATAAAAAAATTAGTTTTCTTTTTTAAATTTGCTAATTTTTTTATTTTTTTGGCGATAACTTGGTTGTTTTTTGTTTTCTAAAAACTTACGTGTGTATTGTACTAAAAAGTGTAGAATTATTTGTGAAAAAAACAAACTTTTTGATTCAAAAAAGTTTGCTTTTTATTCTTTTTTGTTATGGCTTGGAAATATTTAAAACGGTATATTGGTAGCTTTTTTTATAGGAGAAAAATTATGTTTTTGAAAAATAAAATTGATTCAAAATTTGTCGCTATTTTTAGTGTAGCAATAATGCTCCTATCTATTCCCGCAGCTTTTCCCGTCAACGCTCAATCAAACACCGTTGTAATGGGTGGTATGCCTACAGCAAGTGGTGCAGGTACCAGTGGTGCATTGCCCTCTGGCGTAACACCTGATAAAACAGTTGATACTAGAGCTTTTCTAAGCTTTGCACCTAACCCAATCGGCGTAGGACAAACATTGCTAGTTAACATGTGGACAAACCCGCCAATCAGCCCTAACAGATACCAAAGCGGTTATTCAGTTGAAATCATGAAACCAGATAATACGACATTCACTGTTGGACCATTCAATTCGTACGCTGCTGATGCTACAGCATATTTCACGTTCATACCTGACGTTGCTGGCACATGGAAACTCAAATTCAGTTTTGCTGGACAGTATTTCCCAAACGGTACATGGTTAAACAACCAATTAGTTGCTAACGGCACAACAGGTTCATACTATCTTGGTTCAGCTTATTATGAGCCGGCTTCAACAGAATGGCAAACATTGACTGTGCAAAATGAAATGGTGGCTTCTTGGCCTTTAACATCTCTTCCCACTGACTACTGGACAAGACCAGTACACTTTGAAAACAGACAATGGTGGCCAATACTAGGGTCTTATCCACCATACGGTATAGTAGGTGGCGGACCAACTTGGCCAGCAGATACTAACATTTACATGAGCAACTACAACTTTGTACCATACGTACAAGCGCCAAACACTGCTCACATAGTCTTTAAACAGCAAGTTGCAATAGCAGGCATGATCGGTGGAACTGCTGGACAATACGGACAAACAGCAGGCATGGGCACTAGTGGTCCCAGCGTTATTTATGCAGGACGAGCTTATCAGACAATGTATGTGCCAATCAACGGTGTTCCTACAAGTTGTGCGGTTTGTTGGGATATTCGAACTGGCGAGCAGTATTATGCCATTCCAATCTCTGCAGGCGGTGTAACACCACAAGTAGTGTCATATACTCCCCCAGGAGCTGGCGCAGTTGAAGGTGCCATAGCCGAATCAACCTACAGCGTATCCCTTCTTAGCCTAGCAAATAACCGACTGATTAAAATTGACCCATATACAGGCGCAGTTACTCTAAACGTTACAGGTATGACTCCACAGTTGCTAGGTGGCGCTCAGGGTAGTGTTTCGCAAACAGGCTTCTACATGGATCCCTATGTAATTAGTATTCAAACAATCGGCTCAGGTGCAAACACTCAATACCGGTTAATCAACTGGACAACCGCAGGAACAGAAACAAACTTCACAAGACGTATCATGAACAACGTTAGTCTACCATGGGGTTTCGTTAACTGGGGCGGAGGCGTCTTAGGCTACAGCGGTATCGTTGCTGACTTTGAAACAAACATTATGGTCTGGATGGTCGGTGTAGCACCCATCTCTTTAGGTGTCTACCACGGAACATGGATGCAAGCAATAGATATGACAACTGGGCAACTTTTATGGAACAAAACTTACGAAGACACCCGTTACAGCACCGCATGTTTAGTTGCTGACCACGGCTTAGTTGCTGTTTTAATGGAACAAGGCTACTACAGCGCTTTCGACCAACGAACAGGCAATTTAGTGTGGCAGAGTGACCCATTCTCTTATCCATGGTCATCCGCAGGCTTCGGTGCATACTCAGTACAATCAGCCTATGGACTTCTATACCGTGAAGCTTACGACGGCGTCTACTGCTTTAACTGGACCACAGGAAAACTGGTCTGGCGATTCATAGCACCAGCACCACCATTTGAAACGCCATACAACGACGGAAACGGAACAGCTGTTTACTCATGGAACGGAGGCGGCTTTGTTGCTGACGGCAAACTATACACATACAACACAGAACACACGCCATCTTATCCAAGAACCCGCGGCTGGAAACTGTTCTGCATTGACGCAATGACCGGCGTGGGCATATGGAACATAACCGGTGCAATGAGCCCTGGTGCAGTTGCGGACGGATACCTCGTCAACCTCAACCCAGATGACGGATTTACCTATTCTTTCGGTAAAGGTCAGAGCGCAACAACAGTAACAGCGTCACCAAAAACTAGTGCAAAAGGAGCGCAGGTTTTGATTGAAGGCACAGTACTTGACCAGTCACCCTCTCAACCAGGCACGCCATGTGTTTCAGCTGATTCAATGACAACTCAAATGGAATATCTGCATATGCAACTGCCAATTGGCGGAATCTGGGGCAACGCAACAATAACTGGTGTTCCAGTAAAGTTAACAGCTATTGACCCTAACTGCAACATAATCGACATCGGCGAAACCACCACGGACGGTTACTATGGAACGTTCGCTTATTCATGGACACCTGACATGGAAGGGCAATACACGATTATAGCTTCCTTTAACGGTGATGACTCCTACGGCAGCTCCAGCGCTTCAACAGGAATAGTTGTAGGTTCAGCTTCAGCCACATCAACCCCCACAACCTCAGACAACAATGATTCTACAAGCAACAGTACAGTAATGACAATCACTATCGGCATGGGCATAGCAGTTATAATCGCAATAGCCATCGCAACAATACTAATTCTAAGAAAACACTAAAACCCTTTTCCTTTTTTCTTTTTTTTAACATAATTTTTGTTTTGCTTATTTCGAACGCTTCTTGTTTTCCTTGTACGCGTTCGCGCAGTGGATGCAGCAAAACGCCATTTCTTTGTTGTCAATTACTTCGCGGTAGCTGCCTTCATAGACTTTGCAGCCGCAGTGAGCACAAACATGAAGACTGGGTTCAATGGCGATAGACACGAGGTCTGCAAAACGTCTAAACAATCCTGTGCAGAGTTCTTTGCCTTCATCTGTTAACTCAAAAATTTTGCGTTCTTTCTCTCCGATGGGTTCGATTGTGTGTTTTACTAAGCCTTTTTCTTCTAGTTGCTGTAGGAATGGGTAGACGAGGCTTGGGCTGACTTCTTTTTTGACGCGTTTTTTGAAGCGGCTGATGATGCTGTAGCCGTGGGCTGGGCCTTCGTAGAGTATGGTTAGTATGTAGAAGCGTGAGAAGTCGCTGATGAGTTCGTCTAAGTTGTTGATTTGGTTGTTGTCTGTCATTTTTTGCCCTTGCAACTGTGTGTTGCTGCAACGATTTAAATGTTTTTTAGATATATCTAAAAAAGACACTGTTGTTTCTTGTCTTATTTTAATCCTAATTTCACGCTTGCTTTTCACATACAGATATATGCGACTGCTTGCATTTACTTTTGGATTTCCACGGAGCGGTACTCTTTGAAATATGATGTAATAATCGTCGGCGCAGGCCCCGCAGGCATATTTTCAGCTTTAGAATTAACAGAAAACACTAACCTAAGCGTCCTCGTAATTGACAGAGGACAAGAAATAGACAAACGCAAATGCCCCTCAAAACGAGGCTTCGAATGCGTCCACTGCGAACCATGCGCTATCCTTTCAGGATGGGGAGGAGCCGGAGCCTACAGTGACGGCAAACTCACACTTTCAACAGAAGTAGGCGGTTGGTTAAACCGGTACGTCTCAAACAAAGAATTAGCTGACCTCGTAAAATATTGTGATGAAATTTACCTCAAATTCGGTGCAAGCGAAACCGTTTACGGCACAGAAAACGAGGAAGTTAACAAAATAGAAAAAGAAGCAGCCCTTGCAGGTTTAAAACTTATCAAACAAGAAGTCCGTCACATGGGCACTGATAAATGCCTTGAAGTTCTAAAAAGAATGTTCAACGCATTAGAAAGCAAAATCACTTTCAAACCAAAAACAGATGTTAAAGGCTTAATCATCGAAAACAATGTTATACAAGGTGTAGAAACAACAACTGGCGACAAATACTTCGCCAAATACGTAATCATAGCCCCCGGTAGAGGCGGAGCTGAATGGCTGCAAACTGAAGCCCAAATCCGCGGCTTAAAAACCGTAAACAACCCCGTCGACATCGGCGTACGCGTTGAAGTCCTCGCTTCAGCCATGGAAAAATTAACCAAAGTTCTCTACGAACCCAAACTAATCTATTACTCAAGACAATTCGACGACCAAGTCAGAACATTCTGTGTTTCACCATACGGTGAAGTAACCACGGAATCCTACGACGGCGTCCTAACAGTAAACGGCGGCAGCCAAGCGGAAAGCAAAACCAACAACACCAACTTCGCCATTCTCGTCAGTACACAATTCACAGAACCCTTCAAAGAACCCATCGCTTACGGCAAATACATTGCACGCTTATCCAACTTGCTCAGCGGCGGAGTCATGGTGCAACGTCTCGGCGACTTAACTGCTGGAAGACGCAGCACTCCGGAGCGTTTAGCCAGAAGCGTAGTTCAACCAACCCTCAAAAACGCGACCCCCGGTGACCTAAGCTTCGTATTGCCCTATCGTTACTTAGCTGACATCCGCGAAATTCTTCAAGCACTTGACGTAATTGCCCCCGGCGTCCACTCAAGAGACACACTGCTCTATGGTGTCGAAGTCAAATTCTACAGCAGCCACCTACAACTCAACAATTCACTCGAAACCAAGATTCAAAACATGTTCACCATCGGCGACGGTGCAGGCGTAACCCGCGGCTTAATCCAAGCATCAGCTTCAGGCGTGATTGTTGCAAGAGAAATCCTAAAACGTGAAAACCTGCTGAAGGCTTAAACAGTATGGCTGCAGTGGCTCAAGAAATCCGTTGCTCACATTGCGGTGCCCCAGTCCAATTCAAACCGGGAGAATTAGTAGCCACCTGCAAATACTGCGGCTTCATGACCGTAATTGAAACCGGGCAAGCCTTCAATTTTGAGCATTCCCTAATTTTAAACAATTATGGAGCCGTTCAAATGGAAAATCGCATCCAAGACTGGATGAAGAGCGGCTTTATGAAACCGGGCGATTTAGCTAAAAAATCAAAAATCGTTGAGCAAAACCTTGTTTATTTGCCCTTCTGGGTTGTCTCAGCTGTTGCCACCACTAAGTACAAAGGCATTTTTGAACGAATTTCTCCACCGATAGTGAAAGAGGGGCAAATTGAAAAAGAATACAATTGGCTTGTGTTGGCAAGGGAAGCATCTGGTTTTCCCACACGCGAATATGACGTACCTTTAGCTGGGAAAATTCCATACGACTTCCGCAAAATCGAAGGGTTCGCTAAAGTTCTAAACAGTGAAATCGATAAAGATGAGGCTCAAGAGCTTGCGAAACAGCAAATCGAAAATCATCACCGTTTTCTGCTCCAGCAAGACATTGACCGCGTAGTAGAAATCTCTACAACGTTGGAACTTAAGCAAATAGTATATTTGCATGCTCCTGTGTGGTTCATCAAATACCAATATAAGGGCAATCTCTATCAGTTAATTATTGACGGTTCAACTGGTAACGCGTTGAAAGGCGATATACCCTCAACACGGTTCTAAATATCTATAAAAATAACCTTTTTAAGCTAGCCTTTTTTCTATATCGGAAATAAAAAGGGTGGAATTCAAAAATGAGCGAGAATAAAGATGTATATGCCCAAGCAAAAAGCCAAATGCGGCTTTCTGAACGCATTGCAGCAGCCCTACCTGGCTTTAGAGGATACAAAGAAAAAGAGTTACGCCGAGAATCAGACAAACTAATCCGTAACCACTTATCCATGAAACTATCCCATGCAAAAGACGATATCCGCAGCATCTTCCAAAAAGTCACCGATCGCCGTTACATGGACATTTTCTCCGACATGGACAGGTTAACAGCAAAAATCGACCGCGTAACAGAAAAAGTAAACCACGCCTCTTACGGTTACAGCGGCTTCTTTGACATCGTAAAAGTTAAAGAAGAAAACCTTGACCGCATGATAACCTTCGATAACCAACTCATAGAATACGTAGACGCCTTAACAGCCGCTGTTGACGCCTTCAAAGCTCAACTGGCAAGTGGCGACTACACTAACCTCAAAGACAAAGTTCAAGCCGTAACAGATAAGCTTGAAGCACTTGAGGACGCGTTTGATAAACGTCAAGAAGTAATAATTGGAGTGACACAATAATGCCACAAGTAATAGAATGGACTAACGCTGGACCAGAATCAATAGTTTACCGGTACCCAAACGAGGAAATAACTTGGGGTTCCCAACTAGTCGTTCAAGAATACCAGATGGCAGTGTTTTTCCGTGACGGAAAAGCCTACGATGTCTTTGGTCCAGGAAGACACACCTTAACCACCCTAAACTTGCCCCTACTCACTGGCCTGCTTACACGGCTTGCCGGTTTTGGAGGAAACAAACCGTTCAAAGCAGCAGTTATATTCATCAGCACTAAGGTCTTTGCAGGCAAATGGGGAACAAAAGCACAAACAACCGAACTAGCTCCGCTGCAGACTTATGGGCAATTCTGGTTTAAAGTTGAAAACGCCACCCTGTTCGTCAACGAAGTCATCGGCGGTCAAAACGCTTACACAACCGACCAAGTCAACAGTTTCCTTAGAGGTTACCTGAACGAAAAAATAATCGATGAACTTAGCCATTACGACCTCATAACCGTCTTCACACGCTTAGACGAAACCAGCGTAATCGTCAAAAACAGCCTCATTGATTACTTCAAACGTGTCGGCATCGAATTAACCGACCTGCGTTTTGAAGGCATCGACACTACACCCGAATACCGAGAACGCCTATTCTGGCTAAAAACCGGAAAAACCGCCCCAAGCGAAGTTCTGCGCATGGAAACAATGAAAAACGCGGCAGAATCCCTTGGTAAAGGCGGCGGCAGTGGTGCATTAGGTGCAGGAATGGTGCTTATTCCACAAATCATGAACCAGCAAGGACAACCCCAAGCAGCACCTGCAGCAGCACTTGTCATCTGCCCAAAATGTAGCGAAAAAGTGCCAGCCACAAGCAAATTCTGTCCCAACTGCGGAACAAGCTTAACACCACCACAAGAAGGCGCAATATCCTGCAGTAAATGCGGCAAATCCATCCCGGCAAACAGTAAATTCTGTCCAGAATGTGGAAACAAAATCGATTAAACGAGGCAAAGACTGGTATGAATGAAAGCAGCCGTCAACTCTTAACCGTGGCAGTCTTCTTAGTTGCCATTGCAGTAGGCGCGTTGCTGTATGCAGCTGCACTTATCAGCTGGGTGCTAATTCTCCCAGTCATTTTGCTGGTGTTCGGCTGTTGGATGCTGGCCTTGGCTTACATGCAGTCAACTAGCCCCATCAAGTACGCTCGAGGCCCATTTGGCACAATGGCTTTAGGGCTGTCCATGATTGCAGTTGGCGGAGCATGGTTCCTCTTTGACTACACTGGCAACGCCCTGTACGCATTGGCTTTAGTCTTGTTGGTGCTTGCCGCAGTTGGAATTGCAGCCGCGTTAAGACACAAATAACTCTTCTTCTTTTTTGTTTTCGTCAGATCTGCCACTTGTTTCTGCTCCAAAAACTATTGTCCACCCCAATCGGTCTTTGTGACTTTGCCCACAGCGTTATGGACGGCGACGTGCTCGATGTAGACGGGTACATTGGTAAGTTTGTCAGTGAAGGCTTACAGTTCTTCAGAAGTGTAGCTGTTGTGGTTTTAGCTCATCCCTGAGCACATGGCCACGCCCCGAATACTCAAGGGCTTATCCGATATGGCTTCAAGAACAGTGAAAGGCAAAAGAAAAGCTATATGTTCCCTAAGCCGCTTGCATTCCTTACAACCAGAGCCATCCTGAGACATAATACAACCGCAAAAACAAAGCGAGACTTCGCTTTAATGGCTTGAGAGCTTAAACACGATAACAGGATAAATGTAACGTCAGGTAATCGGTAGGATGTTAACCGTGAGCTCGAATAAACTACTCAATTGCATTTTAGAAGTAAATTTGGATTTTTTAACGAAGCTATATAACTTATCGAATCTAACCGCAAGTATGGGCAACATCAGCAAGAGTGTAAGGAAGAGAGGAAAAATAATGGTACATATAAACAAGAAATTGGTGCAGTTCATGATTGTTACTTTAGGCATAGTATTTTTAATAGCCTCACCGTTTGCTGATGCCCAAGGTATGTCCCTTTCATACGGCGGTAACTATCCTTATGGCGACTTGCATGATTACGATGGATTGCCTCTGCGTCCTGTGATAACCTTCTCTGCCGCTAACGACTCTGTTGTGTATAGTAACTCCAACATGACCCTTGAATTTTCTACCAACCCAAACAGCTATCCACAAGGTATACAAACGCTGATGAATGCCCTTACGTTAGTTTCTTACAGGGCAAGCTGGCAGGGTAACCAAACATTTTTGCTTTATAATGCAACGATTGATACTCCTGCCATCTTGATAATCAACTCTACGGAAGATGTTCCAAGCGGTCAGGGATATTTCGTTTACAATTTCACCGACATACCAGTTGGTTCTCAACAGTTAGAGGTTGATGTGTTTGGTGGTGGAATCATATGGGGCGGCAACACTTACTACACTTACTATACCAATAGTTCAAGTACACTTAATTTTACTGTTCAATCTGAACCAGCGAAAGAGGCGTTCCCAACTTTATTAGTAATGACGGTTGCCATCGTAGTAATAGTTGCTTTATGTATCGGTTTGTTGCTTTACAGAAGGCATCAAAAAACAGCTAACTTGAAGTAACGACCTTTTTCCAGATAGGTGTATCTATTCTCGCTAAGGCTGTCAGCAAATGACAAATCAGCTCTTGCTCGGTCAAGCTTAGTGCAGTTTTTCGGGCGCGGTAGACGTTAGGTGTCTCTATTTTCAGCTTCTTGGCAATTTGATAATCACTTAATCCCACTGCGTTTAACCGCAAAATCTTCTGCTCACGCTCTGTCAACCCCATATGCTATGTCTCTCTTCAGAAGCGCTGCACAAAGCCACGCATTTATGCAAATCTGTCTCTGATGCTTTGTAGGCGTCTACGCCAAAGCTGGGTCAGCTTTCGGATGTATTAAAACGTTTGTCGGAAAATACGTGTGAATAAAAAAAGTAAATTAATCCTTTCAATGGCTTAACTGCTTGCAGAACCAGTTACAACCAAACAGCAACCCGCAATCAAACCTAAACCAAAAACACAAACCCACAAACAACCATTGATTGTTGTTGTACTAAGAGACTCTGTGGCTACAACAACTAAAAAAATCGTCAATTAAGCTAACACAGCCTTTTTTGGCTCTAAACATTTTTTTATAACTACAACAGAGCTATGATGCAGAAGGCAGCAGAATTGAGTGAAGAAACAACAACCACTACTATTGGTCACGGTACATGGTATGACATGATGGCCCAAAAAGTCATTGACCGCGAAAAAGAATTGGGCCGAAACATGAGTTTAATAAGAACAGAAATGGGCTTAGGCGCTTCAGGTTTTCCACACATCGGCAGCCTGGGTGACGCTGCACGCTCCAACGCCGTATCCTTAGCCCTAAAAGACTTAGGCTACAACTCTGAACTTGTCGCTTACTGCGACGACAAAGACGGTCTACGCAAAGTTCCCGCAGGCTTAACAAACGCGGATTTAGAAAAATACCTCGGTTACCCCGTCTCAGGTATTCCTGACCCGTTCGGTTGCCACGAAAGCTACGGCAAACACATGAGCAGCCTCCTACTTGACGCCTTAGACAAATGCGGTATAGAGTACAAGTACTACTCCGCAAACGAAGTCTACAAAAAAGGCTTACTACTAAAAGAAATCCGAGACCTACTAACCAACGCACAAAAAGTCGGTCAAATAGTCAAAGAAGAAGTAGACCAAGACACATACACCGAAGTCCTACCCTATTTTGCAATCTGCGAAAAATGCGGACACCTCTACACAACACGCGCCTACAAGTTTGACCCAAAAACCGACAAAGTCACCTACAAATGCGTTGGTCTCGAAATCAAAGGCAAACTAATCCCTGGCTGCGGTCACGAAGGCGAAATGGACATTAAAAGCGGCAACGGCAAGCTAACCTGGAAAAGCGAATTCGCAGCCCGTTGGCGAGCCCTTGATATCAGATTTGAAGCCTACGGCAAAGACATCGCCGACTCAGTTCGCATTAACGACCGTATCAGTCGTGAAGTCTTAGGGTTTGAACCGCCAAGCCACGCAAAATACGAAATGTTCTTAGACAAGGGCGGTAAAAAAATTAGCAAGTCAGCTGGTAACGTGTTCACTCCACAAGTTTGGTTCCAATACGGTTCACCCCAATCACTGCTTTTGTTGATGCTTAAACGGTTCGTTGGCACCAGAAGCCTTGACGTTTCAGACATTCCATCATACATGAATGAGCTTGACGATCTTGAAGACGTGTACTTTGGCAAAAAACAGTTAAACCCCAAGGAAGCTGCACGACTAAAAGGCATCTACCAATACTGCTGGGTAATGAAGCCACCAGAAAAGGCAAGCATCCACGTACCCTACAATTTATTGGCATTCCTTGTGAAGATGGCGCCAAAAGAATGCATAACGGATTACGTTGTCGAGAAACTGCAAAGTTACGGTTACTTGCAAAAGAACCAAAAAATCGACGAAGGCTTAGCCACACGCATAACTTACGCAGAAAACTGGTCACGCGACTTTGAAGAAATCAAGGAAGCTGCAGTCACCTTAACTCCCGAAGCTAAAAAAGCCATTACAGAACTGCTTCAAAACTTGGCTGCTGCTGATGACCCTGACAAGATTCAGAACGCCATTTTCAGCGCCGCCAAAAACAACGGAATGAAACCGGGCGAATTTTTCAAAACGCTTTACGCCGTTTTGATGGGTGCGCCTCAAGGTCCACGGTTAGGTCCTTACGTTTTGGCTATGGGTAAGCAGAATGTTTCTGCAGCGCTTCAAAGAGCCTTAAACAAGCAGTAAATCTTTTTCTTTTTTTTTGACTTTTTTCTTTTTTGCTTTGTTGTAGGAGGTAACAATTCATTTTTGTAAAACTGGTGTGTGTATCTTTTTTTATATTTTTTTGTTTTTTTGCATTTTTTTTAATTTTTGTGTGTTATATTTTTTTATTTGAAAAATTTGTTGGTTTTTTTGCTTTGTTGGTGGGCGTGATACAAAATTTTATAACAAAACAGGTCAGTAAGGGATGCTATCACTTACAGCTAAGTGAGTGAAAAACAGGTAAAAAATATGTCAAATCTAAAAATATCAAAAAACAACAAAGCATTAGTTTCAATGATACTTTTAGGCTTGCTAATGGCGACAATGCTTCTCACAACTGCCCCAACAACAGCACAAAGCTCTGGCGGAGAGATAGACACACAAGGAGGACCTCCAGGCGGCGGCTATGAAGGACCAACCACCGTTCCTGCAGGCGAAACAGCAGACTACACAATCAGCGACCTAGCCTTCCTCAGTGTCTCACCAAACCCAATTGGTGTCGGCCAACAAGCGTTGGTTAATCTGTGGATTACTTTTCCATCCGGCGAAGGCAAATACATGAACGGCTACAAAGTAGTCATAACTGATCCTGACGGAGGCAAACAAGAGGTTAACCTCAAATCATACGTGGCAGATGGTACAAGCTGGTTTTCTTATACTCCACTGAAAGTTGGCACATACCAGTTTCAGTTCTTCTTTGCAGGCGAATACTTCCCAGCAGGATACTACACTAACGGAAAATACTCAACAACCCGCACGGGAGACTTTGCAGACGCAATCTACAACCCATCAGTTTACTGTACACCAGCGCAATCACCAGTAACCAACCTTACAGTGCAAGAAGACATGGTTCTTTCATGGTCTTCGCCTTTGCCATCTGATTATTGGTCACGCCCAATCCAACCAAATAACCGTGAATGGAACGCAATCTCTGGAAACTATCCATGGATGGAAGCAAACATTGTCGGCGTTACAGGTAACGCGTGGCATGACAACTATTATGGCCCCTACATCCCAGCGGTAAACACGCCACACATTGTTTGGAAACGTGTGGGTGCAATTGCAGGCATTATAGGCGGCGAGACAGGACAATACTCGGCACTTGCAAGTCCAGGAACTCCAAACGTAATCTACATGGGTAGAGCATACCAAACAAGGTATGAGACAATCAACGGTGTGCCAACTAACTGTGCAGTTTCCTATGACTTACGTACTGGCGAACTATATTATGCGATTCCAGTTACTCAGGGCGGAGTCACACCTACTCACATCACATACATCTATCCCGGAGACAGCACAATAGTGCCTGGTGCAATTGCGTCATCAAGCCTAACAGTTGAACTAAGCACTATCAGCGGCGGAAGACTATACAAGATAAACCCGCTTACAGGTGCAGTGACAGCAAACATTTCCCTACCAAACTTCTCAGGCAACGGTGGTAACGCTGAATTGTTCTTCAGAGATGGCTACTACTATAGCTTCCAAGGCGTTAACACAACCACAAACATTCCGGCTCCAGACATCAACGTTACAACATCATACGGCGGCTACTTAATCAAGTGGACTTCAGCAGGTTCAACAAGCAACTTTGCAAGCAGAATAATCAGCAACGTCAGTGTTGTTTTGCCCACAAGCTACAGAACACTTTATCAAACCAGCAACTACGGCAACATCGGTGCAGCTATCGACTATGAAACAATGATTAGTGTACAGCAACATAGATTCCTTTACGGTGGCTTCTATGGTTACAGTTTAGTAGCTCAAGACTTAACAACAGGCCAAATCCTGTGGGAATATTATTCATCAGACGATGAAATGTCCTCAGCTTATCGACCAACTAACGCTTGGGTAAGAGACGGCAGGTACATCGCTGAAATGGAACGTGGTTACATTAAAGCTTGGGACCTACATACAGGTAATGAACTTTGGACACTTGAAATTGATGACTATCCGTGGGGAGAATTCTGGATGTACGATGAAGCTGCATATCAAGACTTGATTTTCGCAACAGGCTACACAGGGGTTTGGGCAATTAACCAGACAAACGGTCAAGTAGTCTGGCAGTATGCTGACCCAGCAATGCCCTTTGAAACACCATACACATCTGAAGGAGCATCAACATATACAGTGCAAGACATCAGAGTAATTGGCGGATTACTATACGTTTCAGACAACGAACATACACCAAGCCAGCCAGCACAACGTGGTTGGGGCATGATGTGTATTGATGCATTGACTGGAGAGCTTCAATGGAAACTTTCCGGAACACGCATGCAAGCAGGCGCAGCAGCAGACGGCTACTTAACAGCAGCAAGCAACTATGACGGAACCATGTACGTGCTAGGCAAGAGCCAAAGCAAGACTACCCTTTCAGGACCACAAGTTGCAGTCGCGCAAGGCAGCAGTGTTGTCTTAACGGGTACAGTGCTTGATCAAGCTCCAGCTTCAGAAGGCATCGCATGTGTTTCCGATGAAAGCATGTCAACTTGGATGGATTATGTCCACCTTCAAATGCCAATTGACGGAATCTACCATAACGTAACCATAACTGGTGTACCAGTCTCTATTGATGCAGTTGATCCAAACGGCAACTACATTCACGTCGGTGATACAGTCAGCGATATGAGCGGAACATTCAGCTACGTCTGGCAACCTGAAAACGTAGGCAAATACACTGTAACTGCAACCTTCATGGGCAGCAATGCTTATGGTTCTTCTTACGGTGAAACAGCCGTCGGCGTAGTAGCAGCTCCACAACAAACAGAAACACCAACAACAAACACTATCACATTGCCACCATTCGAGCTTTACATTGCCGCTTCAACAATTGCAATAATTGCTGCAGTTGCAGTAATTGGCTTGATGCTCAGAAAGAAGTAAACGCATCCAAAAACAAAAACCAAACTCTTTTTTCTTTTTTTATTTTTAGCAAAGTTTTAAAAACAAATTTTTAGCCTAAAAAAGTGGCGTTAAAGAAAAGAAAAATTTGTTTTATTGTTTTATGAGTTTTAACGTGTTGGTTTGGGTGTAAACGTTTTGTTCGTACACGCCTTCCCAGTGGTCATGCCATGTGCCTTCCATTTGGTGAGTTGTGAAAGTGAAAACGCCTACAGTGCCGATTTGGTGTATTGGTCCTTGGTCGGATTGTGTGATGGTTAATTGTGTGCCGTTGACTGTGCCTTTATACGTCATGGGTGAAACGTCTGGAATATAACCTGAACCTGAGATGAGTTGGCGGTTTGAATATGTGTAGCTTACTTCTACGTTTACAATGTTTTCTTGGCTTGTTCCTGTTATTTTAAATGTCACTGTGCGGTTTTCTGTGCCTACATCCTCGATTGACCATGAATTAGCGTCTGTGGCTATAGTGAATTGGGTGGGTATTGCTGTTTTCCATGTTCCCTCGATGTCTCTTGTTGGTGAGAGAACGTTTGGAATGCTTATGCCCATGTCACTGAAAAAGCCTGAAAAATAAAGAGCTCCTACAACACAAACGATGAGTATTACAGCCGGTATTGCTTGGGAGCTTTTTAATGATTTTTTAACTGGGGCTTGAGAATTTTTTGACAACTTTGTCTTGTCACCTTGGTTTCGTACGATAGCGGCGTCCATGATTAAAAACCTTGCTTATCCCTGCTAAGCCTAAAAAACGGTATAGCTTCCATCAACCTGTCCAGTGATTAGCCTTAAATTCTCTAACCAAAGAATCATTAAACCGTGAACAAGCATGGTAACCATCATTAACCAAGAAGTACAATGGACCGCAAACAACCTTCCCATCTGGGGCACAATAACCCGACCAAAAGACGAAAACCCTCACGTCGCGGTTGTTTTTGTAGCCGGCAGTGGTCCAACAGACAGAGACTGGTGCTCCCCATTTTTACCAGGAAAAAACGGCAGCGCCAAACTGTTGGCTGAAACCCTAGCAGAAAACGGCTACATCACTTTGCGGTATGACAAGATTGCTTCTGGTCCTCATGCTGTAGAAAACGTGCCTAAAATGATTGGAAAAGTCGGCATGCAGAGTCATGTTGCGGAACTGACTGGCGCTGTTGAAGCATTAATCAAAGAAAGAGGCGTGGATAAAAGCAGTATTTTTGTGTTAACAAGCAGTGAAGGTGCGGTTCACGCATTGAACTATCAAATGCAAGCTGCAATTAAGTTTAGGGGCTTGATTTTAACTGGGGCTCCGGGTAGGTCTATTGGTGAAGTAGCACGCGAACAACTAGCTAATCAATTAGCCCCCTTGCCCAACGGAGCTGTCATCTTAAAACAGTATGATGTTTCGATAGATGCCTTCTCAAAAGGTGAACCAATAAATCCAGACCCAACACTTCCCGACGGCATCAAAAACCTGTTGCTCGCACTTGAAACCCCAGTAAACATGCCTTTCACCCGAGAACTATGGAATTATGCTCCTTCAGAATACATTTCAAAAATCCAAGTACCAATACTGGTTGTTATAGGCAAAAAAGACATACAGGCAAATTGGCAAGCTGACGGCAAAGCACTTGAAAACGCCAAAAAAGCTTCAGAAGTATCTTTTGTTTACCCTGAAAATGCTGACCATGTCTTAAAACATGAAGAAACACCCCCCGAGAAGCTAAACGCAAACATAGCCATCAACTACAACGTTGAAGGCCGCAAGCTTGATGATGAAGCCGTTAACGCGATTCTAAGCTGGCTTTCAACCCATTCTTAACCCCTTTCCCATTTAGCGGGGTATCTCTTGTTTTTTGACCGGCTTTCTTGTTTTGGAATCCTGCCTGAATGTCTTGCTAATCAAAAATTGTTGTTTGGTTTGAGTCAGGTTTATTTAGTTCTGGGTTGTAGTTTAGTGCTGGTTCTGGGCTCGTCGTCTAGTACGGATTATGACACCAGCCTGCGGAGCTGGAGGTCCTGGGTTCAAATCCCAGCGGGCCCGCCACCCACCAAACGAATTTATCCTGCACACAAACTTTCCCTTCTCTTTTTTTAATCTCTGGTTGATAGCATTTTTCAAGGGATAGGTAGAACATAGAAAAAAATAATTTTATTCCCAGCAGGGTTACGCATATTTGGATGGCAATATCTGAGTTAGCCAAGTTTTTTATTTCCAGTTAGCCCACATAACATTTTATGAAGTCGAAAGTCAAGCAAGTGGAAGCTTGCATGAGAGAGTTAAAGCTTCATGGAATGGTCGTGGAGACGGGGCTGCAAGAGGGCCAACAAGCATATGTCCTAAGCAGTAAAGCCATCAGTGCGATAAATGACGCCATGCACAAGATGCGAGAGCAGTACCCAGACATACCAGAAGAGGACATTAAGGTTAAAGCACTGATTTTTGTGGTTCTGCACAACATGGGTTTAGTCGTAGACAAGAGTTTGCTCGTCTACATGAACATCCTCAACAGCCTCTCCGATTGGAAACTAATCGACCAACAATAACTAAAAGCTTCAAGCACAAATCTGAAAGCCTAATAGCTACAGCCCCCAATAGGTAATATGGGTGAGGAGCGCCTGTGAAAACGGTTTTCTACCCTCACGCACTCAAATTTCTGTGGGTAGAAATAAGTCAGATACTTTAAACCGTCGAGTAGGAGCAGTCTCACCCATAAGTTGCATTACAGTTATCTTTAGACATTTGCTTAACTATTTGACTACTTCATAGTCTCTTGTTCTTGCCCCTCTCCATGATAGGTGATTAGTCAAGGAAACTTGACGAAAAGACTTAAAAAGTCTAGAAAATCTCCTCTTTTTGATAAAGTATGAAGCAACGGAAACTGGCATTAGCTGCCATTTTAACGTTTGCAGTTTCAATGTTGGTTTTACTACAGGTTGTTGGTTTTGTCAATTTAGCTGCTCAGACGAATTCAGCCGTAACTATCAGGCCTGACGGGAGCATAGAGGGAACAAGCCAAATCCAACGGCAAGAGGATACCTACACTTTGATGGGTAACCTCTCATGCAGCATTTATGTTCAGAGAAGCGGTATTGTGATTGACGGAGCAGGCTACGCAATTAATGGAGGCGGTGAAGGAACCGGAATAGACCTTAACAACTATCATGGAGTAGATTCTTCACGCGCTCAAATAACTAATGTGACGGTGAAGAACCTAAAGATCACAAATTTTGGTCATGCAGTAGAGTTCATACCCTCGGTTAACAACACTTTCATCGGTAACTATGTGAAAGACTGCTACTGTGGCTTTTACATATGGCACTCTGCCAACAATACGCTAATACACAATACAATCGAAAATTGCGTATCTGGAATCAGTATCAGCTTCGGAGGCAACGGCAACATCATCACGGAAAACAACATCTTAAACTCCAGCGTTTTTGTTATGAGGCAATGTCCAGATAACAAAGTTGACCGGAACTACTGGAGCAATTACACAACAAGGTATCCAAACGCCGAGGAAATAGAGGACACAGGCATATGGGATACGCCCTACGAAGGACATGAAGCCTTTACTGATAATCATCCTCTGGTTGAGATAATCAATATTGAAACGCCCTTACCACCAACAAATACGGGTAACCAAACCCTCGAAATCCAGTCCACATTATTCCTCGTGATAGCAGTGTCAGTATTGGCGGTTGTACTTTACTTTAGGAGAAAAACGCAAAAGGGATAGGAACTTTGATGAAAAAAGCAGTAGTATTGTTGCTTGTTTATATTTTGGCCGCAGTTTCCATTACAATTCTTCCCGAAAATGCATCGACTTCAGAAGCAACTGAAAATTCTTGGAGTACCAAAACACCATTGCCTGAGGTGGTAGGTGGCGTTAGGGCTGCTGTTGTAGATGGAAAGATACATGTTATTGGAGGCTCAATTCACTATGTTTATGACCCAGCCAAGAACGATTGGACCGCCAAAAAGCCCCTGCCTACTGCAAGGCAATATTTCGGCATCGCTGTATGCCAGAATAAAATCTACGCAATAGGTGGAGGCTTGTGGAATTCTGACGTAGGGTGGGTTACGAGCAACGTGACCGAAGTCTATGATCCTATAACAGATAGCTGGGAAACCAAGACTGCTATGCCCACCAGCCGAATGTCCCTATCGGCCAATGAGGTTGACGGAAAGATTTACCTAATCGGCGGACAAACGGGTGGCCCATCTTCGATCGTCGGTTTAAATGAAGTCTACGATGTTGCCAACGATTCTTGGACAATCAAGGAGCCAATTCATTATCCGGTTGATAGTTATGCGTCTGCTGTTGTTGACCACAAAATCTATGTTATAGGTGGGTTTGAGGGTTTGTATCATGGTGTTCCTGTCGGTTACACTCAGATTTATGACCCCCTGATAGATAGCTGGAGTCTTGGGGCTTCGCTTCCAGAAATTGTGCGGAGTGCTGCTGCTGGAGCGACGACTGGAATATCAGCGCCAAAGAGAATTTATGTTGTCGGTGGAGCGCAGGATATGGTCGCCTGCAACTATACTCAAATTTATAATATCGATAATGACTCATGGATGTTAGGGGCTCAAATGCCGACCGCTCGTAGTTCACTATCAGTCGCAGTTGTTAATGATGTACTGTATGCAATTGGGGGCTCTCTTGGTCCTATGACCCCTTTCATGACAACAGTTGAACAGTACTTACCTTTCGGCTATAGCACCCCTGTGTCCTCAGTTTCCTCGGTTGATGGGAATGGGCTAACAGCGTCTAATGTTGTGCTAATTGTTGCTGTTTCTATCATCATTACCGTTGCTGGTGCTGGCTTGCTGATTTACTTGAAGAAACGCAACGGTTGACTTATTCACGTCGCCATAGCGTTCGAATATCTAACATTAATGCTTTCCCTTGACTTCTTGGCAGTTAATGTTTATTCTGAGATAGAGCATGGTCAACACGCTTAATGCGTACCTGCTCATTTGTCCAGCCATCTGATACTAATATCGTTTAGAATAGCTCAAAAAAGGGAAAAAGGATCAAAACTCAAGTACCGACATGTCCAAGAAGACCTAGAAAACAACCGCATACCAATTCACGTCCACGTTGAAGCAGAAATCACCAAGGGCAAATACCACGACTATGACACGTTCCTAGCCACAGAAGCCGTCCAATTCCTAAAGCTGTATCTTGAGCAACGCAAGAAGGGCACAAGACGAATTCCGTCCGAAATCTTAACCGAAGAATCACCGCTATTCAGAGACGGAACCACAAGCACACCCAGAAGCATTGGCTCAAAGCAAATCCGCAAGCTAGTTCATGACCTCTACATTCAAGCGGGGCTTATCAAACAGAAAAGAGGACGCATGTACGACCTAAGAGTTCACAGCTTACGCAAATACTTCAAGACGCAGATGCTAGCGCTCGGCGTTCAAGGAGACTACGTTGACTACATGATGGGACATACAGTCGATACCTACCATGATATTCAAAGCCTCGGCATAGACAAACTCCGAAACGTCTACACGGCATCGGGTCTTTGCATAAGACAAAAGACGCAGATTAACAAGCTTGAGACAGTTAAGGAAATGATACGGGCGCTAGGAATGAACCCGGACCAGCTACTAACTAAGGATGCATTAGCTGAAGGTGCAACAACCTACAAAGACCAAGGAGACTTAGAAAACCATCAACTTTCAGTGCTCAACAGTCAACTCAGGCAGTTAATTCACCAAGCGGCAACAGGATAAATTCGTGTCAGGGCTGTCGAATACCAGCGGGCCCGCCACCACAATTCTAAACTGCCTTTTTTGTCAGGCGACACCATGAAAACTCCCAAGCTCACCGATACCATGCTCAACCAGTTCCAATGCCCCACAGGCAAAATCGGCAAAACAATAGCTGCAAGAATGAACAAAGAACACGACCAACTAACCAATTGGGGCTTAAGCCACGTAAAAATAGAACCTGATTTTACTGTTCTGGACATAGGCGTCGGCGGAGGCAGAACTGTTGGCAAACTGGCCAGCCTTGCATTTAATGGTAAAGTTTTTGGCATCGACTATTCACGTGACATGGTCGATTTTTCCAAGGTACAGAATCAGCAGTTGGTGGCTGAAGGCAAAATACAGCTTGTCCAAGGCTCTGTTGACGCCTTAAGCTTCCTTGGCGGTCAATTTGATTTGGTTACGGCGGTTGAAACCTGCTATTTCTGGCCTGACTTGCCCAAAGCTTTCAGAGAAGTAAACCGTGTTCTCAAGCAAGGAGGCAAACTGTTAATCATAAGCGAGATGACTAAAGACGGCAAATTCGAAGTTGAGCATGCTGAAATAATCGCCAAAACACATGTCAAACTTTACACGTTAACCGAACTGCAGGGTATGCTTGAAGCTGCAGGTTTCGGTGTTGAGGTTTCAAGAAAGCCTAATTCGTACTGGAATGTAATTGTTGCCCAAAAACGGTAAATTGCTATTTGGCGGTTTTGCTTCTTCTTTTTTTCTGCACTTTCTCTGACAACGAAACAAACATGTTGCCTATGGCAAGTGCAAAAGCAGGAAAAGCTGGTAGAATGTACCAGTACAGTTTAGTTTGCGCAAAAGTGAACAGTCCAAGCACGGTACTTATCCAGATGACAAGTAACGTGTCAGGTTTTGACCGTTTAACTGCCGCGTATAGGCTTAAACTGATGGCAAAGGGCAAGGCTGCTATCCAGACAGGATTTTCGCTAGTGAACAGGTATGTTAGGTAGTACAGGACTCCTCCGCTGTGACCTTCGATTGGGTATGTTGCACGCATGAAACCGCTGTACCCGAAGTACCACATGCCGAAAGATGAGCCAAACTGTTGCAACATGTAGATTATCCATGGCAGAAAAACCAGTAGCCCAACACCCAAAAACAGCAAGAACCTTTTAGAAAACAGGAACCTAACACTGCGTTTAGTAACTACCAAATAAACTATCATAATCAACGGCAACAGTAACGCTTGAATCTGCTTAGTCATAAGGGCTAAACCAAAAAATGCCCCACCAATCACTGCATACCAATTTGACCTTTTTCCAGTTTCGCTTGCAAGAATAAAGTATATTCCGGCAGTTATGAAGAAGAGTAACATTACGTCTGTCATGGCGTGTCTGGCAAAAATGAAAAAAGTAGCGAAAGTTCCCAGAACCATGGCGGCTGCAAAACCTGTTTTTTGGCTGTAAAGTTTTTTGCCCAAATAGTAAACCATAACCATTGAGAGCGCGGCAAAGATTGGGCTGATTAGTCTTGTGGAGAAGTTGCTGAACCCAAACAGTTGATACGACAATGACATTAGCCACATGTAAAGGGGTGGTTTGGCAATCCAGAAATTGACTTCTCCAAAACACCAAGGAACCAAATAATCTCCAGACTTGCTCATGTGAAAACCCCACTGAGAATAAGTCTGCTCGTCAGCAACCCACAAAGCCCCGTTGCCTAAATACACAAAAAATGCGACAGAAAAAGCCAGAATCATCAAAATGTAGACCAAGTCTGTGTGAGCTTTAAGCCAAGACTGCTTGCCAACTATGTTTGGCTGATTGCTTAGGCTGCTTTGACGGTTTCTGTAAGTAACAAGCAGCAATGTTGCGATTAATCCAGCAATCACCACAAACGCAATAACGTCAAAAACGACATTATTCAAATTCAGACTAGTGTCTTGCAGAAAAGTTGTACCTGAGTTTGTTAGTGCAAAAGCGTAAATTATGAAGTCATCTGAGCCAACGTAAAGCGTATTGTTCACGATTGTTGGTGAAGATTCCACAATCCCGCCTGTTTCATACCGCCATTTCTGCTCTCCTGTGAAGGCGTCAAAACAGTAGAGGCTTTGGTCCTCCGAACCCACGTACACGTTTGAGTTGGCAACAGCGGGAGACGAAACAATCCAGTAGCCTGTTTGGGCTTGCCAAACCAAGTCGCCGTTAACTGGGTCAAGGCAGTACAAGAAGCCATTGTATGAGCCAACATAAAGGTAACCGTAGGCTATGGCTGGTGAGGATTCTACTTGGCATTGGTCACCTGTTTGGTACTGCCAAATTATGGCGCCGTCTGTTGCGTTTAGGCAGACAACGTATCCGTCAACGGAACCAACATACACTTTATCGTTAAATATGCATGGCGAAGACCGTATGCTGCCAGTGTGTTTATTCCAAAGTTCCTCGCCATTTGAAGCATTAACTGCGCGGACAACAAAGTCATCACAAGCAAAATACACAACATCCCCCGAAATGGCTGGTGAAGAATAAACTTGCTTATCGGTCGGGGCAACCCAAACAATTTCGCCGCTTGTTGCGTTTAGGCAGTAAAGTCCGCTGCTTCCTGAACCAATATAGATTCTGCCGTCAACAAGCGTTGGCGAAGACCTTACGGAGCCACCAATTAGTGTTCTCCAAATAATGTCTCCGTCCGTAATGTTTAGGGCGTAAACGTAGCCGTCATCAACACCAACATAAACCCGTTCCTTGTCAATTGCTGGGGAAGACCAAACCTCCCAACCTAAACCGGTCCTCCAAACAGGCATGCCAGTTGAAATGTTAAGACAATACACGTTTTGGTCTCTGGAACCCACAAAAAGCAGCCCATCCTCTACTGCGGGTGAAGAGTAAACCGCACGGTATGTTGGATACCTCCAGAGCAATGTTGCAGAGTCAGTGGATTCTCTGTCGCTTGCAAAAGCTGTGTGGGTTTGGTCATGGCGGAACATTACCCACTCATTATAGTCGCTGTTGACTGGTTTGGCTGTTGCTAAACAAGTGGTTTGAACAAGTAAAACAAGCAGGATTAACGTGATTGTTAGTACTGCTTGTTTGGGTTTGTTCATTGTTATCATTACAGGCAAGCAAATGTATAGAAAGAATATAAAACCTACCAAAAACCCGCTCATCAACCTATTTGGAGCCTAATAGCAGCCTATTAGAGGTTGTATGCAAAAACCTATAGGGGGTCTATCAATTCCATAAGCCGGTGTGGCTGGTGAACCTCAAAAGTAAACACAACATCAGTCATAACAATACCCTACAATGTAGAATACTGGGTTGCTGGTTTATTTGCAATTTGCCATCAACCAATCGGTTAAACGGCTAAATTTTTTTGAAAATAACATGAAGAATGGGATGGTGCAATTTGTGCGGATGATGTTCGTTATCGGTCTGTTTGCACCGTTCGCTAAGCGGTCTGATGAAAAAATCAAAATTTAAGGTTTACGATATCTTCGGCAGTAAAATACAGTTGATGTTATTCCGATTGCTGTTACCATTGAGACGCCTGCGATTACCGGTGTGAATGAAGACGGAGTTTCCGGTTCTTGTGTGGACTTTACAATCTCGTCTTTCTCAACGTCATAAGGATACGTGAGCGGGTAGTGATCTATGTTATTCTGGTCAATAACGTATGCTGTGTCGCCAATTCCCGAATTGCCGAGTTCAGAAGCGTTAGGATACTTTACCGTATAGTTACTCCAGTAATTACCAACAGAACCATTATCCCAAAAATTAGCAGTATTGACTATAAAAGATGCTGATACATTGTTAAGCAAAATATTATTCGCGGTAAATATATTTGAACCTGACCGAGAAGCGATATACATTTCAGAAATACTGCAGTTTGAGATATGGTTTCCACCACCCCACAAGGATATTTTTTTAATGCTACTTTCTATTACAGTATTATACTCACCGTTAACTCGAAGAGCGTTTTGGGTTGTTATGTTAGTGATAAAACAGTTTGAACTGGCCAAAAAAACGCTTGTTGGATTTTCACCAATTATTTCGAGATTTTTAACGGTCACATTAGTCACTTGTAATATCTCTAAGCCAGAATTATCAAAAGCACCTAGTGCATTTATTGTATGTCCCCCACCGTCGAATAAGATGTTACTTCGGTCAATTCTGACACTATAATTTTCTATGTCGGCGGTTAATGTGTATATGTTTTCAGTTCGGTTTATCAGGCCAAGGGCTGGAGATTCTTCATGCGAAGGAGAAACTTGGTAAATTGTTATGCTACCATCGCTTTTTATTGTTAATTCTGGCAAATATTGACGATCAAGAGGACCTGCTGTTGCCAAATTAACAAACAAGAATCCACAAGTCAGCGAAAACAATAAAACTGAAATTAGAACAATAACTAAAACTTTTTTTGCCAAGTTTCATTGCCTCTGCATTAATTGGTTTTGGGGTAAAGAGTTTATAAAAGGGTTTTCGTCAAAGTTTCTTGACTAAAGCTTTTTGGCTACAGATACGCTTTTAAATCTAATAAGAGGCTGTGAGAAACTGCAATTTTAATAAAATATTTTGTTTGATGTTGATTTTGTTTGGTTGTTTTGGTGTGAAAATTGTTTTTGTGGTTTGTTTGGGTGTTGGGTTTTTTGTGTGGAGTGTGAACTGGTTGGCGTAGGCACTGCTTTTTCGTTGCTTTACTTTTCATATCAACCTATTAGGCTCCAAATAGGATATCATTGCAGAAACCTATAGGGGGTAGGTCGTATTGGCGTTTTTTCAAGCCAAAAACATGTTGAAAAATGTTTTAAGAAAAAAATGAAGGGCTAAACTGCCCAAAATGGTTTACTTTAGTTTGTTAAAGAAGCAACTGTACTCGCCAGTGTGGCAAGCGTTGTCTTTCTGCTCAACCACGTACAAGAGTGTGTCGTAGTCGCAGTCAGTTGAAACTGAAACAATCTTTTGCGTGTGACCGCTGGTTTCGCCTTTTACCCAGATTTCGTTTCGGCTGCGGCTCCAGTAGGTGGCTTTGCCGGTTTTGAGGGTTAGGTCAAGTGCTTCTTTGTTGGCGTATGCCAGCATCAAAACAGTTTTAGTGGTTACGTCTTGAACTACGACTGGGATTAAGCCGTTGCCTTTAGCGAAGTCAAGTTTAGAGAGTAATTCTTCAGGTGTTGTCATTGTCTTATTGTCACCCCCGCTTTACGAAGATAATCCTTCACCATTGGGACAGGATACTTGTTATAGTGAAATACTGAAGCAGCCAACGCCGCATCCGCTTTGCCCGAAGTGAAGACGTCAACGAAGTGTTGAGGGACTCCAGCGCCTCCGCTCGCGATGACTGGAACGTGGACGCGTTCAGAGATAGCTCGGGTAAGTTCGATGTCGAAGCCGCTTTCTGTGCCGTCTTTGTCCATTGAGGTGACGAGGAATTCGCCTGCACCCAACTTTTCTGCTTGGAGTGCCCATGCTACTGCGTCGATGCCTGTTGGTTTTCTGCCGCCGTAAGTGTTAACTTCAAACCACACTGGTCCTTCACTTGTCTGCACCGTGATTTTTCCTTCAGCTGGGGTACGGTTGCGTTTAGCGTCAATAGCTACAACAACGCATTGTTGACCAAAAACGTCAGCCAACTCCGTGAGCACTTTGGGGTTTTCAACGGCTGCAGTGTTGACGGATACTTTGTCGGCTCCGCTGCATAGGACGTTTCTTGCGTCTGCCACGTTGCGGATTCCACCGCCTACAGTGAATGGTATGCTGATGGCTTTAGCGACGCCTTCCACGTATTGCCGCATGATGTCGCGTTTTTCGTGTGAAGCGGTGATGTCGAGAAAGACGAGTTCGTCGGCGCCTTCGTCGCTGTAACGTTTTGCCAATTCCACTGGGTCGCCTGCGTGTTTTAGTTCGAGAAAGTTGATGCCTTTGACTACTTTTCCGTGGTCAACATCAAGGCATGGAACGATACGTTTTGCAAGTGGCACAGTTTTAGACCCCTATTTTTTGTATAGCTTCTTTTAGTGTAAATCGGCCTTCATAAAGCGCTTTCCCGATAACTGCGCCTTCTACCCCGATTTTTTTAAGGTTCGCAAGGTCATCTATGCTGCCTATTCCGCCTGCCGCCAAAATTTTGACGCCTGAACATTTCACTGCTTCAGCAAGGGTTTCAAGGTCTGGACCACTAAGCAAACCGTCGTGAGTAATTGAGGTTATCAAGAATCTTTGAACGCCCAATTCAATGAATTTTTCCAGAGCGTCCTGTAGAGTCATGTCTGTTGCTGTTCGCCAACCATCAATCATAACCCAGCCGTTCTTGTTGTCGAGGGCGACGACGACTGATTCTTTGCCGAACTTGTCCTGTAATCGGGTAATTACTGAGAAGTCTTTGAATGCTAATGAGCCAAGCATGACTTGGGTTATGCCTGTGTTGAAGAGTTTTTCTGCGATTTCGAAGCTGCGTATGCCTCCGCCGACTTGGATGGGTAGGTTGATGTTTTTGGCAATTTCAGTTATGACTGGGTGATTGTTGCCTTTGCCGAAAGCGGCGTCGAGGTCGATGATGTGAAGTTTGCCTGCGCCTTCGTCACGCCAACGTTTCGCCGTTTCTACTGGTCCACCGTATTGTTCATAGATTTTGGCGGTTTTTGCTTCTCCCTGTGTTAAACGCACGATTTTGCTGTTCATTAAATCTATTGCTGGAATTAACTGCATCTTAGGTTACCTCGTTACTATTTTGGCGAAGTTGCGTAGAATCTGCAAGCCTACGTCGCCTGATTTTTCTGGGTGAAACTGTGTGCCATACACGTTTTTGCCTGCCACTGCAGACGCGAAAGTGGTGCCATAAGTGGTTTTAGTACACACTATACTTTCGTCAGTTGGAGCTGGAAACAGTGAGTGCACAAAGTAAACAAACGTGTCTTCTTTTATGCCGTCGAATAACTCGCAGGACTTGGTCATGTTGATTGTGTTCCATCCCATATGGGGAATCTTTAAGTCACCTTGCAAGCGGACGATTTTGCCTTTAAAGAAGCCTAAACCTGCTCCGGGGCCTTCTTCGCTTTCTTCAAAGAACAACTGCAGCCCAAGGCAAATGCCCAGTAGCGGTGTGCCTTCTACGACTTTGTTTTGGATGGTTTCTTTTACGCACTCAAGTTTTTGTGCTGCAGGGGTAAAGCTGCCTACTCCGGGGAGCGCGACGGCGTCAGCTTTCTCTAAATCCGCAGAGGTTGTTCCGATGGAAACCTCTAATCCTGCTTTTTCCAATGCGCATTTGAGGCTTAGTAAGTTGCCTACGCCGTAGTCGAAGATTACTGCTTTTGCCATTTTAGATTACTCCTTTAGAGCTGGGTACGCCTTTGCGTCTTGGGTCAACCGCGACAGCTTGACGTAATGATAGGGCTAGCGCTTTGGTTGCGGCTTCTGCTTTGTGGTGGTCGTTGCTGCCGTACATTACAAACATGTGCACGTTAGCTTGCAGTGAGTTGGTTAGGGACTCGTAGAAGTGGTTGATGTCTTCGGTTTGCATTTCTTCTACTTTTCTGCCCTTGAATTTGAGGTCAATCTTGAAGTATGGACGCTTAACCAAGTCGACGGCGGCAAATGCGAGTGAGCAATCCATGGGGGCAGCGGCGTTGCCGAAACGTGTTATGCCTACTCGAGTGCCCAGAGCCTTGTTTAGGGCTTCGCCTAAGCCGATGGCTAAGTCTTCTACGCAGTGGTGTACAAGGTCACCTTTTACAGACGCTTCAATATCGATTAGGCTGTGTGTGGCAAGGCTTGTTAACATGTGGTCAAGGAACGGCACGCCTGAATCGATGGCTGCTTTGCCTTCGCCGTCAAGGTTAACTTTTGCTTTTACTTCGGTTTCTTTGGTTTTACGGTAAACTTCTTCAACGCGCACGTTTATTCCTCAATTATTTGTTTTAATGACTCGATTAGTTTAGCGTTCATTTCTGGCAAACCAACAGTTACACGGAAACAGTTATCATACTGCAGCAGTTTGCCCCACTTCTTTAGCATAACGCCACGCTTCAGCAGTTTCTCATACACGGCGTCAGCTGGCATCTTTGTGTTGATTAGTATGAAGTCAGCTTGCGAACCAAACGCTTCTACGCCTTCTATTTGGTTAAGTGCCTTTATGAGTTTTCCCCGTTCCGCCTTCAAGGCTGCAACCGCAGTTTGCATGATATCCATGTTCTCCAGCATCTTGACGCCCATACGGATGGTGAAGCCGCTTACTGGGTAGGGCAATGGAGCTTTTTCTGTCAAGATTTTTGCGAGTTCAGGGTTAGCAACGGCATATCCAAGCCGCAACATGGCAAGCCCGAATGCTTTGGAGAATGTCCGCAGAATAATCATGTTTGGGAATTCGCGGATGCGTGGCACAAATGAGTAGTCTGCAAACTCGCCGTATGCTTCATCTACAATGACTATGCCTGGGAATGCTTTTGCGAGTGTTTCAATGTCTTCTGGTTTCATCTGGTTGCTTGTTGGATTGTTTGGTGAGCACAAATAGAGTAGCCGCGTTTTTTCTGAGAACAATGCGAGCATGGCTGGTACGTCAAGCTGAAAATCGCTCTTCAGTGGCACTGTAACATATTCGCCTTCTTGGCGTTTCACACAGAGTCTTGGAATCGCGAATGAGGGTGTGAATGAGACTGCGGTGTCGCCTTTTTCTACAAAGAGGCGTATCATGCGGTCAAGCAACTCATCTCCTGCATTACCGATGACTATGAAATCTTCGGGAACACCCATGTACTCGGCTACTTTGTTGACCAGTTTAGGTACTTCATCTTCTGGGTACATCCGCAAGTCAATCTCGTCAGCAACCTCTTTAATCAAAGGTGTTTGGCGGCTGCGGTCAACAAAGAGGTTCTCGTTAAAGTTCAGCTTCACAATCTTTGAAGTGTCAACGCCAAGTTGCTTCGCTAACCCCTCGGGTGTAACACCTGCCGAGTAACAGTCAATTGCTCGAAGCTTCTGCTTTTTTTGTTCTATCCATTTACGGTAGGCTTCGCTCATTGTTGGAACCTCGCAGCTATTGACTTGTAGTGATTAGGAAGGTTCTCAGCATCGGTTATCACTTTGACGCTGTCTCTAACTCTTTCTAAACCTGTTCGTGTGCTTTCAACTATGCTTACCCTTCTCATGAAGTCAAACACGGACAACGCAGAGAATGATTGAGCAAACGCTCCCGTAGGCAACACGTGATTAGTTCCACTAGCGTAATCACTTAACGGTACAGGACTGTAGGGTCCAAGAAGGATTAAGCCCGCAACAAGTTCCTCCGCTAACTCTCTAGGGTTAGCAGTTAGAACTTCTAAGTGTTCAGCAGCAAACTGATTAGCTAAACATACCATTTCCTTTACGTTACTACAGACTATAATGAAGCCATACTTTGCTAGTGCCTCAGAAATTTTTTCTCCTCTCTGAGTGGACGCAGCAATCTTTGCAAGGTAATCTTGAACGTTTTCTGCAGTTTTTTCTGAAGTTGTTATAAGTCCAGCAACGCTGTCTCCGCCGTGTTCTGCCTGCGAAATCATGTCATAAGCAATTAGTCGTGCATCTGCTGTTTCGTCTGCTACAATGAGAACTTCACTTGGACCAGCTGGCATGTCGATGGCGACGTCTGTGGAAACCAAAACCTTTGCTGTAGTCACGTATTTGCTGCCGGGACCAACAATTTTTCGCACAGGTGCTATGGCTCTTGTTCCGTAAGCTAACGCTGCTATAGCTTGGGCTCCCCCTACCTTGTAAACTTCGTTAACACCGCAAATGTCAGAGGCAACTAGAACCAATGGGTTAACTTTGCCACGGGCGTCTGAAGGTGAAACTACCACTATTCTTGGAACTCCAGCGATTTTGGCTGGCACAGCAGTCATTACGACTGTGCTTGGGTAAGCCGCTTGACCACCGGGAACATAGCAGCCGACACTATCCATTGGTTTTAGAACTGTTTGAATGGATATGCCTTCGCTGTTTTGTTTTACCTCTGTTTGTGTAAGTAACTGTTTTTGGTAGTTGCTGACTCTTTCTTTCATGAATCTTAAAGCTGCAAGTTGTTCGGGGCTGGTTTGACTGTATGCTTCTTTGACTTCTTCAGATCTGACTTTTAAGGTTTTGAAGGTAAGTTCGGCTTTGTCAAATTTTTGCGCGAACTCGATAAGTGCTCTGTCGCCTTCTGTTTTGACCTTGTTTATTATGCCTTTTACGTTTTCTTCCAGTTCAGCGGTGGCTTTTTGGTCTGCCTGTTGCCGTTTAAACCAGTCAGAGGGCAGCGTTTGGGCTGTCCACTGCTTGACTATTCTGGTTTGCATTGGCATTCGTTTCTCCGCGCTATCTCATCTAGCGCTAAAACCTGCCGTGGCTCATAAACCACTAAGCCCTGTGCGATTTTGCGGATTTTCGGTAAAAGCTCAATTAGGCAGTCTTTCTCGATAACAGTGTTTACGCTAACCCAAGTTTCATCTGCAAGCGGCGAAATGGTTGGGTTTTTCAGTGCCGGCAACTCTGTGAGCAGGGTTTGCAGATTTTCTTTCTTTACGTTAACAAAGATGTGTATGCGTTTCTGTCCATCAACAACACCTTTGAGCAGTGCAACTACGTCGAAGATTTTTTCGCGTTTTTCGGGGTCTTCAAGGGCTTTCTTGTTTGCGATTAAAGTGGCTGCTGAACGCAGGACGGTGTCGATTATTTTGAGGTTGTTTGCTTCAAGAGTTGTGCCTGTTTCTGTTACGTCCATTATGCAGTCAGAGTTTTCTGGAGGTTTTGCTTCTGTTGCGCCGAAGGAAAGGAAAATTTTTGCTTTTGCGTTATCGCCTTTTCTCCACCATGGAGTTACGAGCATTGGGTCTTGGTCGCCGAAGCGTTTCTTGTAGTTTGGTTGTGCTTTGAGGTAGTCTGAGGCAATGTTTAGGTATTCAGTGCTGACACGGAAGTTTTTACCTTGACTCCAAATGTACTCCATGTACTCGTTCATGTCTTTCTGGACAACATCTTTAGGAACCGCAATCACGAGGCGGATTTTTCCGTACTCTAGGTTCTGGAGGATTGCGACGTCTGCACGGTTTTCTTTTACCCAGTCCTCGCCGGTGATGCCTATGTCTTGTAGGCCTTCGCTTACAAACACTGGGATTTCTTGGGGTCTTAAAACTTTGATTTCGATTTGTGGGTCGTTAAATGATGGTCGGTATGTGCGGTCCATTGCGCCAAGTTTGTATCCTGATTTATCAAAGAAGTCAGATGTTGCTTTTTGTAGAGAGCCTTTTGGAATGGCAAATTTTATTTTATCCATAAATTTTTTCACCTAAATTTTTAGAGAGTACCCTGAGGGGTTTTTTGTTTAGTGACAAAATGCTGTTGAGAAAGATTGCGCCTAATACTAAATAAGAAAACGGTAAATTGCTTATGCTGGGGTTGTTGCTGTTAAGCTGAATGAAGGCAATCGCCTTGTATGAACGCAATCCCTCATCATATATCACTCAAGGACACCTTAGCAGGTTTCTTGCATATAAACCTGTTTCCAGAATATTTAACTATTCAAAAAAGGATTGACTGCCTAATGTTTAAGCAGTGTTTTTTATTTCGAAAACAAGCGGCGGAACCGAATTTTTCGTTTCCAACTTGATTCCAAATAATCCTTCCATTATTCCTTCCCAAAGTGGCGCGTCATTAAGAAACGGTGTTTTAAGAAGCAGGTACTTGTCTTTAAGGTAGAAATCGCCAAAGCCTTGGACACGAAGCCTAGTGAAAACTGCTTCCCAATTCTCCTGTTTTGAAGAGTCAACGCCAAGGGTTGTTTCCATTGAGACTTTGAGGGCGTCTCCCATTTTTTTGCCTATGTCGTGCCATTTTTCTTTTGGAATGTTTTGGATTAGGATGTTGATTAATTCTACGTTGACAAAAGCGATTCTGCTGATTCCGCAGTAGTATTCTCCTGGGAACCGCCAATCGTAAATCATCATGCTTCGGTAGATGTCAAGCATTTTGGAGATTAATGGTTTGATTCCTGGTTCTTTGCCGTCTCTGATTAGTTGGTCGATGAAGTCGCGTTCATCCTGTTCTAGGATGATTGTGGTTCTTTTGGCTTCTTCGCTTGCTGGCTGCTCTAGCTTTTTCTTGCTTGACTGCATAAATGTTATTGCTCAAGTCATACCTAATATGCTTTACGCATTTTTGTGTAACAAACCTCCCTAACTTCGACTTACAGCCTAATCATGCCGAGAACGTAGACGTTTTACATGGACCTTAAATCAATGGACCTGTGGGGCAACTGCGGGCTTTGAATCTCCCGAACCTCTACCAAAGCATTCTCATCAAATGGATTAATTCTCAAAGCCAAAGAGAACAGGTAGGGGTAGTCTATTTTAAGATGCTTCACATAATCCAGCCACTGCAAAATAAGCTGGATATACGCTCTTTTCATATCCTCAGAAAGATGATCGTAGTCTGATTGAGGCAATGTTGTCAAATTGGGTCTGTTGACTAATTCGTCGGTCAAATGGAGGATTGCTAAAAGCAAATTAGTGAAAGACTCATGTTCAACTAAATTCGGGTTGTCAAGCAAATTTAGTATAAACTGTCTTTTGTTTATCAAAAAAATCTTAACTTGCGTAAGGTCATGTCTTTTACTATCCATGATACCGCTATGCTGAGCAATGTTTTGTTTTGTTTTTATGAAGTCTTTGTTTGACCACTCTTTTGTGACTAAGAGTTTTTTCTTAAAATCATCTGTGTTGGTATCAAATTTTAAGCATATTTTCAGTAAATCTGTGCCTACTTCGCTGAAAAACGTGTCAATTACTATATTGATTTTTTTCATGACGGACTGTTTTTCCCTGTAAACAAGCAAGCGGTGCAATACGAGCGTTACAATTAACACGTCTATGAAAAGAAAGGCTATATCGCCTATTAGGTAAATGAAAATGTGATGCAAATCTCCAAAAATCAAGTAATGAAGAAAATAGAAAGAGCCTGAAAGAGTTACTAGAATTAAAGCAAGAGCTATCTGCCAATTAAATTGTTTTTTCATTTTCAGCCCTCTCTAAAACATTGTGAAATCTAAATATCAAATTTAAAGACCTTAAATTTTAACCATCCCGTTTGAAATCAAGTAATACCCATTGGATTTTTCAAAATAGGCAAGAAAATATCCTTTGCAAAAGAATACTTAATAAAATACGTGCCTCTTTAACAGGTCGCCGATGAAGAATCTTAAAAGCTGATTTGATGATGCACCCTAGGGTATCTGAGGCAAAACTTTAGGTTACTACTTTCTTTCTAATAAGAAACAGCAAGTCTGCAACGCCGACAAGAAAAACTATAAACCCTAAAGTAACAGCGACAGAAAAACCAACACCTAACACTTCATTTAAAATCAAAGCAAAATATGTGGGTCCACCAAAAATGCAAATCACTGCAACCATTATCAAAAAAACGCGCAAAAATTTAGATTCAATAGTTCCATAAGACATTTTGAACACCAAAAAGCAGTTACTGTTCTGGTGTAATGTCTTCTTTTAGCCCCTCTTTTATCTCTTTTCCCAACGCCTTCATGAGGAATTTGAAAACCAAAAAGCCTGCTTCCTTGTCAGCTTTAAAGCCCAAAGTCGTACCTAACAAGCAGACTCCGTCAAGGTTGCGTTCTTTAGCTAATGCTAAGGTTAAGCCTGTGCCGCCGACAATTCTGCCTTTGCTGTAGATGACTCCGCCTTTCTCCATAAAATCAGCTGCGAGGCGGTTTGAGGTTGCTGCAACGAAGACTTCTGTTTTGTCTTCTGTGATTGGGACGCCGCCCATTGTTACGATGAATTTGCAGCCTAAAGATTCGGCAAAGTTCAGGACTTCTTGGCACACTGCGTAATGGGCTACTACGTCGTCGAATGAGGGTTGGATTTCGCCGCTCATAATGATTAGGTTGTTTTTCTCCATTGGAGCATAATAGAAGTCATATTTTGGCAGGTGCGCAACACCTTTTGAAGTTATTGAGATGTAGTCTGGGAATGATGGCGAGTAAAGTTCCGCGAAAGGTTTTGCTTCGAAAAACTTTACAAGTAAATGAGCTGCGATTCTGCCGACGTTTCCAAAGCCTGGAAGCCCTTGAACAAAGATTGGGTTTTCAAGTGGCGGATTTGAAAGCACACTTAAGTATGGTTTATCCATTAAGACTGCCTTGCACATCTAAATATTCTTCACACTAAAATGCTTTTGCCGCACTGTAGAAACGAAACTATTAATACCTGACAACTAAGTTTAATAGACTGCAAAAACAAAAAAGTGTTTGCACCACGCGTAGCGGGGTGGGGTAGCCAGGATTAACCCGCTGGGCTCATAACCCAGAGATCGATAGTTCAAATCTATTCCCCGCTACCAATCAACTCTTATTCTAAAAAACAATTTTTCTCCAGAAAATCCTCTTTGCGCTTGCTTAAATCTATATTTTCTAAATATTTTATGTATGAAATTCTTATTTCCTTTTGCCGCTCAATAGTTTTTGTAAATAGCTTGGCGGCTACCTTACATCTGTTTCAGTTTGCCTTGGCAGGCCGTTGGCACACTGCAAAAGCATCTCTGCAGACAATTGGGCTAATGACCTGTCAAGGTGTTGCTTTGTGTTTAGCATTTATTTACTCGCGAACCTAACTGTTGGGTAACCGTGTCTTTCCATGACAAAATACAAAGCATTGCCCCTCACTACAGCATTCTGGAAACCCAAAACAGATTATCTTTCCAGCATCGTTAAAGCTGTAGCGGGCAAAGTGGCTGACGGCGACTTCGTGGTAGTTTCGGAGAAAGCAATCTCCACTGCGTTGGGCAACATTTTGGATGAAAGCAAGATTGTTGCTGGAGGAAACGCCAAGTTTCTTGCAGGGTTTTGGATGCGAAACGTTTGGGGCTACCCTTTAGGAGTGTTGTGCCATTTTGGTCAGCGCCTGCTCCGTCGGCTTCGGCAGTACCCTTCTAAGTCAGGAAGCAAGCACAAGCAGGTTGCGTTGGAGTATGCGGGTTTGGGTCAGGCATTAATGTTTGGTTCTGAAGGCGCAATTGACGGGTCAAATCTGCCGTATTCGCTGGTTAGTTTGCCCCTAAAAGATGCCGCTGAAGTCGCCGAGCAAATCTGCAGGGAAATCCGTGCAAGGCTGGGAAAATCTGTTTGCGTGGTTATTGTTGACACGGACAAGACGTATCGGTTTGGCAACTTCTTTTTTACGCCTCGTCCTCGTCCGCTTCGGGGGATTCATTCGTTTAATCGGTTTGCATTGTTAGTGTATGTTGTTGGCAAGTTTTTGAGGCTCCGAAAAAGCTCTACGCCGCTTGCAGTTGCTGGCTGTGGGCTTGGGGCTGCGGAAGCGTTAAAGATTGCTAACATTGCTGACCGTGCTCGTGGTGCCGGGTCGGGGGCGACGGTGTGGGATATGGCTTCACGTTTTCACGTGCAGGTTAACGGTGTCACGTGGGCTATGCTTACGCAAGTTGAACATAACCCTATAGTTATTATCAGAAAGACATAGCGATGCAATGAATCATTGGATAATTAGTGGAAGATTCAACATTGTTTATGCTGGAATTGTTTTTTGCATAGTAAGACATAAAAATAAGCCTCAGACTTTTTAGGAAAAGACCGGGATTACCATGGAAGAGTCAATACAAAAATTAGATGCGTTCTTTAATCCTCGCTCAGTAGCAGTCATTGGCGCAACAAAGAAAGAAGGAAAAGCAGGTGCAGTTATTTTCAAAAACTTCGCCACAAACAAGCTACGAGGCGTATTTAAAGGCGAACTTTACCCAATTAACCCAAAAGAACCAGAAATTTTAGGTTTCAAATGTTACGAAACACTCAGCAAAGTCCCAGGCGATGTGGACTTAGTCGTTATTATTGTTCCAACAGGTGCCGTTGCAGGCGTCTTAGAAGAAGCCGGCAGCAAGAATACTAAAGCAGCAGTTATTATCAGCGCAGGTTTCAAAGAAGTTGGAAACCACAAGGCTGAAGAAGAAGTAATCGCTGTTGCCAAGAAACACGGCATACGCGTACTTGGCCCTAACTGTCTTGGCGTATTTTATGCTAAAACTGGTGTAGACAGTCTCTTTTTGCCAGAAATCAAGAAATTGTCAACAGGCAAAGAAGTTGTTGCTACTCCACGTCCAATGCCAGGAAACATTGCAATGATTACTCAAAGCGGCGCTTTCGGCTCTGCTGCCCTCGACTACCTTACAGGTCGCCAAATGGGTGTATCTAAATTCGTTAGTTTCGGTAACAAATGTGACGCGTCAGAATCAGACATTCTGGAATACTTAATGGAAGATGACGAGACACACGCTATCCTCATCTACCTTGAAGACATCAAGTCAGGCAAAGACTTCCTAAGAATCGCAAAGAAAGTAACCCTCAAAAAACCAGTCGTTGTCATAAAATCAGGCAAATCTGAAGCAGGCGCACGCGCAGCAGCCTCACACACAGGCGCAATCGCTGGTGCCGACAAAATCTACGATGCAGCCTTTGACAAGACAGGTGTTATCCGTGCAAAGAACATGGATGAATTCTTCGACATCGGCAAAGCCTTGGCAAGCATGAAACCATCCGTTGGCTCAAACATCGGCATTCTTACTGATGCAGGTGGCCCAGGTGTCATGTGCGTTGACGAATGTGAAATTGTTGGCTTAACTGTTAACAAGTTCAGTGACGCAACCATTGCAAAGTTTGAGGAACTGAAAACAAACGGTACTATCCTTACAATCGCTGCAACCCACAACCCAGTTGACTTAACCGGCAGCGTTACCGACGACCAATTTATCGCTGCAGCTGACTTAATGTTCCAAGAACCAACAATCTGCGGCATCATCTTCCTCGGCTTACACCACATGCCAGGCTTACAAGAAAAATACATTACAGGCGTTGCAGAAATCGCGGCAAAATATGACAAACCAATTGTTGCATGCGACATCGGCGAAACCGAAATGGCACTTTACACAAGAAGCCACTTTGACCGTCTAGGCCTTCCATCATACAGTTCACCAGAAGACGCAGCCCACGCAATGAAAGCCCTGCTCACATACGGCAGCTACCTACAAAAGAACGGCGCTCTTGACGCATACATCGAAGAATACAACAAACGCAAAGCAGCAACAACAAAACAGTAACCACAAGTTACTGCCCAACCTTTAATTTTATCTTTTGTTTCTTTTTTAAAAAATTGTTTTTTGCTTTTTAGATTGTTACTGTTACGGTTATTGTGTCGCCGTCTTTGATGTTGCATTGGTTTCTTAGGTTGCCTGCTGCTATGATTTCGAGTAGGTCTTTTGGGTAGCTTGGCACGTCTGGAACAACCACGTAGCAGTCGCTGTGGAAAATTTTGGCTTTGTAGAGGTATCCGGGTAGGTAACCGTTTTTGGGTTTAACTAACGCTCCATTCTGCGGTGTTAAGCTGGTGCGTTGCTTGGTGCTTTCTGGGTTCAGGTGCAGGTTTAGGGTTCCCGGGTAGGCTTGGAAACCGGTGATTTGGGTTAGTTGCTGTTTTACCCATGGCATTTCCAGAAAGATTTTGCCGTGTCCTTTCCCAGTGAAAACTGTGCCAGTAAACTTTAATGTATTCAAAAATGGTTCCTCAAAAAAGGGTGTTTATTGTGGCTGCTGTTTTAGCCATTCAGCTACGCCCTTGAGAATCGGGTCAGACGAAATGTCCACAACAGGCACAATCATCTTTTCCTTCGTTTCAATAATGGCTGCAAACTTTGGCATAACAGCATACCCCAAATAGGTCCAATATACTTTGCGTTTCTCAAGTAGCTCCTTAGCGACTGCTGCTGTGGACGCTGGCAACGGGAAATACAAGAACACTACCCCATCAGCCCAGTACAAGCCTGCCAGTTTACCTCCTGCAATAACAGAAGTAAAACGTGCAAGCTCCTCAGGGCTGCTGAAATGGTTCTTCTCCATAACAACAATTTCGCTGAAAGGCTCATAAGAAACAGTGACTTGAGGTTTGCTCATGGAATTCACCTAGCAAATAGTTAGGTAACAAAGAGCAAACGCTCCCCTTTTAAGATTCCCTATGACGTTTTACATTTTTAGAGAACATGATATTTCTCTTACGTTACAGCCAAAAGGTGACGTTGAAAAAACACGTACTCATGTTTTTAGAAATATTGACTTTTTGTTGGTTTGGAAAATAACCCTTAACACCTCGCAGTTATCTCCATAAGCTACCTAAATGTTTAAGTTAAAGCAACTTCTTAAAGACCAAGTTAATTCGTCGCTATTTTTGTAGCTTAAAATTAACAGGAACAAAAAGTTATGTCTGATAAAGTTTCAACCCAAATAAAATGTAGTGACTGCGGAAAAACAGCCACCGTTAATTTTAAGCCCTCCCCAGATAGACCAGTTTATTGTCGTGACTGTTTACCTAAGCACAGAAACTCAGCTCCAAGAACCGACTCGGGCAATCGAATGCAAACAAGACGTGCGAGTTCTGACAGTGGCGATCAAGCATGGTCTAGACGCCGTGAAAGTTGGAAATAACCTAGCACACGTTTGAAACCCTCTTTTTCAAATAGATGAGTGCCAGTTTCGGTCAGTGCGGCAAACGCTTTGAAGCAATTAGTTGCTAAGTCTGTTTGGAAAATGAGTGGTGAGAATAGTTCTTTTGAAATAAATATTGATGAGTTTTGTTTATTGTGTTTCTTTTTTGCTAAAAGTTATATTCAGAACGTGCTTAATTATCGATGGGTGGTTTGTTGAGTGAAGTTGAACTAGTGAAGATTAGTGTTAAACGTAAAAAGGGCAAGATTTTTTATGAAATTAATTGTGCCAAGGAAGTTACGGGTGAAGAGTTGGCGCATTATTTGGATGGAATAATTGAAGGTATCTGTAATTGGAAACCTGAGGTTTGCCAGGAAGCTGAGAAATCAGTAAGCGGTACAATAAACTAAAAACATCTAAAAATAACCCGCCTATTTGGCGCCTATTAGAAATAGTATGCAGAAACCTATAGGGGGGTAGGTAAAAACTAGGCTGTAGCTTCTACGGGATTGTTAAAAACTGCGCGCATTTGTTCGCCGCGCCACGGAAACTTGCTTGCTGTTATGTTGCCTGTTTTTGTAGTGTCGTTGTGGGTTGCTTGTCTGCTTTGTAGGAGAAAATTAATATGGTTTAGCTGTGTCACAGTTTTGGTAGTGAACTTGTTATGATTAAAGTTGGAATTAACGGGTTTGGAAGAATTGGCAGACTTTTATACCGAGCCGCACTTGAACGTAACGCAAACATTGATTTTGTCGCTATCAACGACCTTGCAGACGCAAAAACCAACGCGCACCTGCTAAAATACGACAGCGTACACGGGCGTTTCCCCGGAACCGTTGAAGTAGACGGCAACGACTTAGTTGTTAACGGTAAAAAACTAAAAGTTTTAGCCCAAAAAGACCCAACACAGCTCCCATGGAAGGATCTGGGAGTTTACTTAGCCGTGGAATCAACCGGCTTATTCACTAACCGTGAAGGCGCATCAAAACACCTCCAAGCAGGCGCCAAAAAAGTTCTCATTTCCGCACCAGCAGAAAACCCAGACGCAACCTTTGTACTAGGCGTAAACGAGGACACCTATGACCCAGTAAACCACAACATCCTATCAAACGCCAGCTGCACAACAAACTGCCTCGCACCAATCAGCAAAGTATTGCAAGACAACTTCGGCTTAGAGAAAGCCCTCATGACCACATGCCACAGCTACACAAACGACCAACGCATCCAAGACCTTGTACACAAAGACCCCAGAAGAGCACGCGCAGCCGCAATTAACATTATCCCAACAAGCACTGGAGCCGCAAAAGCTATCGGACTCGTTTTGCCAAGCTGCTCAGGAAAAATGAATGGTATCTCACTGCGTGTTCCAACACCAGACGTAAGCATCGTCGACTTAACTGCAGTCTTAGGTAAAGAAGTAACAAAAGAAGAAATCAACCAAGCAATGAAGCAAGCAGCAGAAGGGCCATTAAAAGGCAAACTCCAATACACTGAAGACCCAATCGTCTCCACTGATGTCCTGCATAGTACATACTCGTCAGTTTTTGATGCTCAACTAACTATGGTGCTTGGTGAAAAGAGTAATTTTGTCAAAGTTTTCGCTTGGTACGATAACGAGTGGGGCTTTAGCAACCGCATGGTTGACTTAATCGAGCTTGTTGGCAAAAAAGCCAACCTTTAATCTGGGTTAAGCAATCAAACTTAAATAAAACCCTTTTTTCTTAACCCCTAAATCATCCCTAATGGAGCGTGTGGCAAAAATGGTGAATTTCAAAACTTTAGACGACTTTGACGTAAAAAACAAAACCGTGATTGTACGCGTAGACTTTAACTCTGAAATTGACCCACAAACAAAACAAGTCACAAATGACACCCGTATACGCGCCCACGCTTTAGCAACACTTAACGAGCTTGCAGAAAAAGGCGCCAAAACCGTTGTCTTATCTCACCAAGGACGCAGGGGCGACCCTGACTACACCACCCTTAAAAGCCACGCAGAAGTTCTCCAAAAAATTCTCAACTGCCCTGTAAAATATGTTGATGACCTTTTCGGAGAAAAAGCCAAAAAAGCCATCAAACAGTTGCAGGGCGGAGAAATCCTTGTTTTAGAAAACGTCCGCAGCTGGGATGGAGAAACCAAAAAAGGAAGCCCAGAACAGCAAGCAAAAACCGCTTTGGTTCAAAATCTTGCTCCCCTTGTAGATATTTTTGTCAGTGACGCTTTTTCTGTTGCTCATCGTGATAACGTTTCTATGGTTGGATTCACCGCAGTTTTACCAAGTGCTGCTGGAAGAATCATGGAACGTGAATTAAAACATTTAAGCAAAGCCTTGGAAGACCCGCATCACCCATGCGTGTATGTTATGGGTGGAGCAAAAGCTGATGACAGCTTAGAAATCAGCAAATACATCCTAAGTAACGACGTAGCCGACCACGTCTTGTTAGGCGGAGTAACTTCACAACTTTTCATGGCTGCAAAAGGCGTCGATTTAGGCCAAAAAACCATGGATTTCTTGGCAAAAAAGGAGCTCCTCAAATTCATTCCCGGAATACAGGCGCTTTTGGCAGAGCATCCAGAAAAAATCCTGCTTCCAATAGACGTCGCATTAGACGTCAACGGCAAACGCAAAGAAATCCCAACAAGCCAGTTGCCTTCTGACCACCCAATTTTTGACATCGGCACAAAAACCGTTCAAAAATACGTAGACATAATCTCAACCGCCAAATCAATCGTTGTAAGCGGTCCACTTGGTGTTTACGAAAACAGCGAATTCTGTTACGGCACCAAAACCGTTTTTGAAGCAATCGCCTATAGTCACGCTTTTAGTCTTGCAGGTGGCGGAAACACGATTGCCGCAATTGACCAGTACGGCTTAACAGACAAAATCAGCTACATCAGCACTGCCGGTGGAGCCTTGGTTGAGTTTTTGATGGGCAAAAAACTGCCGGGTGTTGTAGCGTTGGAGACGGCGACCACAAAAAAGGTTTACCCTATTCCAGCATAAAGTTTTAAAAAATTGTTGAGAAAAAGAAAGTTTAGTAGTTTGTTTTGCGTGCTTTTTCAGTTTTACGTGCACGGTACAACACAAAACCAAATGATACAATCAGTGTGATGACAACTACTACGATGATGATTACCACGAATGTTAAGGGGAAACCTACAAAGTTGGCTTGCCTCTCGTCAGTGGCTGTTTCGCCCTGAGAATTGTATGCTATCACTTTCATTGTGTGTGAGCCTTCAGTGTAGTTGCCAGTGTTAAAGTTCCAGCTAAATGGCGCAGTTGAATCGCTATGCTGAAGTTGGTCATCCATGAAAAATTCTACGTACTGAACATCTGAGGAGACATCTGTGTTTATTGTCCATTCACCGTTCATGTCTTTGCCTGCTCCGTAACCGTTGTTTTTGTAGAAACTTATGCTCAATGTGGGTTCTGCTTTAACCCCAATACTGGCTGCAGTAAATAATGCCGCTAAAACTAAAACAAGTAAACATGCAAACGCATTAGTATTTTTCACTTCTAAATACGCCTCTTTTTTCCTTGGTATTTACTTGAAGTTAGCCTTAAATCTTTGGCAACTAAGCCCTTTTTTTGGCGTTTGCTCTTTTGGATAGTAGGAAAATGACGCTTGAAACTACCAGTAACAGGCTTAGAGAAAAGAACAGTCCAAGGTAACGTAAGCTCGATGCGAAGATTACACCGCTTATTATTGGACCTAAAGTTTGGCCAATATCCATCATGGTTGACAGGAAACCCATTGAAGCACCCACCAAACCCGCAGGCACTAACTCGCTAATTAGCGGCGAAGTCGACGATAAAACAGCTGCAAACGCGACGCCATAAGCAACAATCAGCGTCAGCATCACAGGGAAAGAAGTGGTGAAAGGCATTGCAGCTACAATCAGGCAGCTTGCGATTATGCCTGTAACGATGGGTTTAGTTCTTCCGATTTTGTCTGAGACTCTCCCGATTAAGGGTCGGGCAATTACCAAAGAAATGATTTGGCTGCCAGTTATAACGCCGATAGAGAAAAGGTCTAAACCGGCAACGTCCTGCAAGTAGCCAACTAAGAAGAATTCGACTGAACCAAAAACGTAGTATTGAGTTGCCTGAACAAAACTTACGCCTAACACTCCTGAGTTTTTGATGAGTTCAAGCCACCCGCTAAACATTTTGCGTGCAGGCTTGGATTCACGAGAAACAATCTGCGGAATATTCTTTCTTTCAGCAAGGAAGAATAGGGCTATAACAAATGCTGTTACGCCTGCGATGCCTACTGCAGTGTAAAGTGAGAAGAAGCTTTGGTCTGTTGCGAAAAGAATGTATCCGCCTAGAAACGGTGCTAAAGCTCTGCCTACTGCGGTTGCTGAATTGAATAGTGAAATGCGTTCTCCACGTTTGGTTGGGTATAATTCTGCTATTGACGCTTCAGCTACGGGGACAAAAATGGCTGTTGCAAACCCGTGGTAGAAACGTACAAGCGCCAACATCCACCAAGTAGATACGCCCAAGTACAGAAATGGTGCTGAAGCGAAAACAAAAGCTGCGAACAGTAAGACTTTGCGTCTGCCAAAAATGTCTGAAAGCGACGCAGCGGGCAGGCTGATTAGGATGCCGGGTATTGTTGATGCTGAAGCTACTATTCCAAGCAGGTCTGCTGGGGTGTCAAGGCTGGTTGCGAATGGTTTTAGGACTGGGTTTTTTGACATTGTGGAGCTTAGAATTGCAAATAAGCCCATTATGCAAATTATGATGAAGAAGGCTTTGACCTTCCAGTTCGCCTTAAGCATCCTTAATCCTTTCCAGAACAGCCCAAATGGTGAATTTATTTTTTGTTTAACAAAGAAAGGGTTTGGATGGTGAATTAGGGTTTATGCTTATTGGCGTGCTTTTTGTGCTACCTCTTTTGTCCAGTTACGGATTTCTTCCCAATTCCTCAAATCATAAACTCCCTCTGGTGACTCGGTGAAGCCGTCTTTTTCAAGCTGTGGACGAATAGCTCCAAAGGTTTTCCGCGTTATAATGTTCATTTTGTTAAAGTTTAAAACTCCGCCAAAAAAGCCTGTAGCGATTGGGTTCAAACCGAACTTGGCAACTTTATCGTCAATCTCCATTTTTCTGTCTTTTTCAATTTGTTCAAGTTTGCCTTCCCGTTCAAGAACTGATTTCATTGAGGAAATAAACAGGGCAACTTTCTTTTGGGGTAGCTCGTTTTTGAATCTTTTAACGAAATCTTCAATTTCGCCAGTCCATTTTCCTAACTGTAAACCTGTCCCGATAACAATTAGTTCGTAGGGTGTTATATCTCTGATTTTTTCTTGTTTTGCATTAACGATTTTGACGTCGAAGCCTTCTGTTTGTAGGATTTTAGCTATTTCTTCTGAGGTAGTGGTGGTTGCTCCGTATCTGGTGCCGTAAACTAGTAGGGTTTTCATTTTTGTACCAAGACTTAGTTAACTACTTCATGTTATAAGATTATTGACAAACCGTTTGTAATTCACTGCAGTGAGAACATGAAAAATGGTTTAGCGTTCGGTTAATAAAATAAGTAAGTTCTTAACAAATTAAACAGGAAGCACCAAAAAGGTGCAGATAAAAGGTGAAAGCAGTGAATAACGCAAACAGAAGTGTTATTGATAATAAAGTCTTAGATGGTTTGGCTTGGGGCTCATTTTTCATACTTTTGGGTCTGGTTTGGTTTGCATCAACACTTTATTCAATTGACACAGGCGCGTATGTTGCTGTAGGTGTAGGCACTATATTAATCGCCATTAACGTTACACGGTTGGGCGTTGGCATTAAGGTTAGCAAGTTTAGCCTTTTCATCGGTGTTCTTGCTTTTGCTTTAGGTACTGGAGGCTTAATCGGGTACTCACTGCCGCTGGTGCCGTTGATTATTGTGCTCATCGGCATGTTCATCATCGCTGAAGGCGTGCAAAAAATAAGCCGCCAATAAACAGTGTTTTTTCCATAAAAAAGCGTGTTAGACTAAACCTAAGTATCCCTTAAGGGGGTAGGTGCTATTGGCTAAAAATCACGCCAAAAACGGGCTGAACAACATTTAGGCTAAAAAAGAAAGAGAAGGGGAAACTGGTTAATTTGTGAACGTTACCTTACTTGCCCATGACTTTTTTAGCGGCAATCTCTATGTCTTCGGATTTGATGGTTTTTCGTCCAGCGTGCATGGCAAAATCAAGTGCTTCTTTAGCGATTTTTACACCTATTTCTTCGAGTGCTTTTGCGAGTTCTTTGGCTGCTGCTTCGCTAACGCGATCTGCTCCTGCTTTCTTGCATAATCTGTGCATGGGGGCTACAGCTATTTCTAATTCAGTCATAACGACATCTCTGCAGCCTCTTTTTCTAATTAAAGCAATATTTAACCTTTGTTGTACGTTATTTCTTTAAATTACCCTTTTAACGGCGGGGTTGATGGGTAAATAGAAAAGTTATAAAAACGGTGCGCCGTTATTAGGCGCTGACAACAATGAAACTAGTTGACGCACATATTCACCTTTCCGATGCAGAATACAATGGGCATTTAGATGAAGTGATAGCTGACGCTAAAACCGTTAAAATGTCTGCCTTAGTCACTAATGCAGTAGACTTAAAAACATGCCAAAACGACATTAAACTTGCCGAACAATACCCTGACTTAGTTTTCCCTGCGCTCGGTATCCACCCATGGAACGTCAACTTCCTAAAACAAGACGAGCTACAACAAACCGTAGACTTCATCCTTGAACAAAGCAAGAAAACACGTCTTGCAGCGATTGGCGAAATCGGATTAGATTACAAGTACGAAACTATTTGGGAAAACCAAATGCTCGTCTTCGACAAAATGCTTCATTTAGCCGAACAACTTGACCTTCCAGTTATCATTCACTCACGAGGCACGACAGACAAAATAGTAGAGATGTTGCAGTCCTACAAAGTGAAACGTGTCTTGCTGCACTGGTTCAGCCACCCAATGGAAACCTTGAGTAAAGCAATAGACCAAGGCTACTTCATTACTGAAGGACCACCAGTCGTTTACTCTAACGGCATCCGAGAAGTAGTAAAGCAAGCACCCTTAACTAACCTGCTAACAGAAACTGACGGTCCTGTAACTTATTGGAAGAAACCGTTCAATGGGCAACTCACAAAACCATCCTACATCAAAACAGTAGTGGAAGCTGTTGCTGAAATTAAAAACCTGCCAGTCGAAGAAGTCGCGGAACAGGTTGCTAAAAACTTTGAAGTGTTCTTTAACATCAAACTCAAAAACAACACGCCCTAAAACCATTTTTTCTTTTTCTGAATCCCTTTTGGGAGGCGTAAGCTTAAATTAAGCCTCTATTCTATTGAAACGTTGCTTCTACGCTTATAAGCGTCGGAGAAAACATAATCGTTGATAATCGGAGGAATTTCACTGGGAAAAGTAAAAACTGAACAGATAAAGAGAACCGGCAAAGAACTCATGACACGCTTTCCAAGCAAGTTCTCAAGCAACTTTGATGAAAACAAAAAAGTAGTTGACAGCTTAACTTCAGGAACAACTACACGTATCAGAAACAAAGTTGCTGGCTACATCACAAGAACTGTCGCGTTGTCAGAAGCTGGTTCAGAAATTGAAGTAGACACAGATGATTTAGAAGAAGAATAATAGTTGGAAAAGAAACACTCCATGATGGACCAATATAGGAAAGGCTGGGCATTTAGATATCTTCGTGAGGCAAAAGCTGAACTGGAAGCAGCCCGAAAAATGCCCTACATGGCGCCAAGCCTTGTTTTGGAAGCCATACGCAAAGCCCGAAACGCAATATACTACAGTTTGGGTGAGCCTGCCTTTATTGAAATCCTTCTAAGAGAAGAAGTTGCAAAAAACCCTCAAACCAACGATTCAATCCTTAAATTTTTAATGGAACTCGAAGGTATTGTACAGGCGCTTTCACAAGTTGAAGAAGTTAATAGTGACGTAATGATGAAACAAGCAGACACGCTTGTTAACGTGGCTACTGATATAGTTGAAACTTTGACTCAAGAAAAGTATCAACAATAAATTTTTTAAAATCAAAACAATTTTTAAGTGACAACTTTACTCTCTCTTTACGAGAGCAGTTAGTGATGGCTATAAATGTGAAATTTGTCGGCGCATTACGTCACGTAACAGGCAAACCAAAACTAACGATAGATTACTCGGTAAACTTTTCCGTAAAAGACTTAATTAAAAAATTAGTTCAAGACCAGCCAGAAATAGAGGCCAGCATCGTTGACCAGCAAGCAGGTGGTGTTATGAAAACAAACGCGTTAATTCTTGTTAATGACCGAGAAATCAGTGTTCTGAACGGTCTTGACACGCTGCTTTCAGACGGTGACGAAGTAGTGTTTATTCCAGTTGTACATGGAGGATAAAAACAAGTTGATTACATTAACAAGTGATTTTGGTCTTGCAGACTCTTACGTTGCACAAATGAAAGGAGTAATCTTAAGCATAAACCCTTCATCCACCATAGTCGACATAACGCACGAAATTAGCAAGTTTAACATTCAAACAGGCGCTTTCATGCTGGCTTCAGCCGCGTCATGCTTCCCAAAAGGAACCGTACATGTTGCAGTCGTAGACCCTGGTGTTGGCACCAAACGGCGTGCACTATTAGTTACTACCAAGCAGGGCTACTTTGTTGGACCTGATAATGGCTTGCTGATTTTAGCCGCCGAACGTCAAGGAATAACTGGTATATACGAATTGACTAATCCAAAATACATGCTGCCAGAAATCTCGGGCACGTTCCACGGCAGAGATGTTTTTGCACCTGCAGCAGCTTACCTTGAAAAAGGTGTAAAACCCGCAAAGTTTGGTCCCAGAGTTGATGAGCCCGTAATACCTGAGTTTTTGCAGGTAAAACATGAAAATGGCTGTATTATCTGCAGAGTTTTACACGTGGATACATTTGGTAATATAATAACTAACCTAAAGAAAGCTGACATACCCAGCGAAAACTTAAACATAACAATCCAAAACACCCAACTAAAACTTAAACTCAAAAAAACCTATGGCGAAACCAAACCAAAAGATACCATGGCTCTTGTTGGCAGTCATGGTTTTCTTGAAATCGCTATTAACCGGGGAAACGCTGCGGAAAAGTACAAAGCAAAAATGGCAACAGAAATCGTCATTAAACCCGCCTAAACTAAAACAAGTATCGCCCGCCTATTTTTCTCTAGTTTACATTAGGAAGTAGGTGACTTTTCCTTTGTCTTTTTGATTAAGTTTTTGAATTATTTGGTTGCCAAACTTTTTGCAGCAGATACCTGATTTTTGGCAGTAATAACAAGATTCAGGGAGTAGAATAGTTATTTTGGTATCGCTTAAAAAATATCCAACTGTAAGTTTACATGTATCAGATTTTACATTAGCAATACCAAAAACATCGTCGTTTAAGTCGTATTTATTGTAGAATTCCAAAGGTTCTGCCACCATTCTCTTGATTTATCTAAAAGCTTCTTGAAACTTAAAAAATCGAGTTACTGTACAAACACAACAACTTGGTTTTAGAGCGGCATCAAAAACTAAGCAATATTATTTCTAACTATTAGATTACTTGAGGACCCCACTACCTCAATTTGAGGTATTTGGTCACCTTTACACACGTTACCTTCTATAAGTGCAGAAAAATAGTTACCCGTTTCTGTGTCTGGTTTACAAATTGCCTGGATCGCAGGGCCTTTGCAGTCCATTATTAAGTTACCCTTGACAAGTAAACCTGTAATTGGTTGATCTGTTGGGTCTATTTTGATGCCGACTGAATCACCGCCAGTTATTATGTTGTCCGCAATAAGATAGCCTTTGCCTATAGCTCCTGATGCGGGTTTGCAGAATATTGTATCATTTTTACAGCCTTTGAAAGAATTATCTACAAAACTGCAATAGCTTCCAACACTGTTGATGCCACAGCCGCCGCATGATTCGAAAAGTGAGCCTCTGACATGAAGATAATTATTCTCAGCTTGATCTGAATATATTCCGTGACTTGGTTGATTTAGAAATTGGCAACTTGAAATTATTGTTTGGTTTCCCGGTTGGTGTGCATTAGAGCTTATGTAAACGCCATAGTTGCTTGCGTTATCGGTGCAGCCATCTATCTTTACTCCTTTCGAGCCAGAGTTTGAATAACCCGAGTTCCCACATTTCTCAGTGTAACAATCAGTAATTGATGCATAACCAACACCCTGCGTTATTTGAGCTTCCAAGGTAAAACCGTTGTTTGCAATCTCAATTGCTTGGCAGCCACTGAACACAACCACTTCGGTGGCGTCACTTACACCTATGCCGAAACCGTTGCTGCCTATTCCATTGCCGACTCTGCCTGGGGTTCCACATTTTGTTACAAGACAACTCTCAAAATAACCATTAATAATATAATCGGTGCCAATACCCGTCGCAGGAGTATCATGAACAAACAAATTGTGAAAAACACAGTTTTTCATCCATTGATTTCCTATGCCTTTTCGGTTATAATGATAACCTGCCCGATTCATGTCTGTGCCATCTATTTCAAGGTCATAAATGTTAAATTCTGTTAATGGTGCTGTTTGAGAATAATATCCTGTTCCGTCAATGATTGCCTGATCTGTTTTTTTGTCAAATCCTTTAATTATTGTCTCGCCCCAGCCGCGTCCTTGTAGAGTTACTAAACTTTTAGGCTTTACGCCCAAACATTTGTAGTTGCCTTTATTGAAATCAACAACTCCTCCGCCTGCATTTTCCGCAGCCGAAATTGCATCATTAAGAGCTTTAGTGTCATCAGCAACTCCATCACCTACTGCGCCAAAGTCGTTAACTGGAAAATGTATTGAAGAACGTGCATGCTCAAAACGCTTAATTTGGCTCATAAAATCACTAAAGTGATGTTTGATTTTCAAAAATATTTTACTCTTTAAGCCTTATAATTGTATGTTGACCTGAAAGTTTCACTGAGTTGCTAAGCCCAAAACGTCCGCTTTCCAGAAGGTTAACCTTATTTAAAATGCCTTCATCTGTAAAAACCACAACAAAGAGGCAGCTGACTTGACCCATAAACATGTCCTCAAAAAAACCCATATTTCGTTTATCGAGTTCGATGATGTCTTATTCTCAAAAATGGGCGATTTAACTTATTATGGTGAAGGTAACTCTAAAGGAAGAAAGATGGAGTTTGATTTTGAGTATTGCCTTGACTGTTATTTGCGTTTACTTGATGGCAAGCCGATTTTGACTAAAGGACTTTTTGACGAAGAACTCGAAAAATGGGTAACTGAAGCAAAAAACGGCTGTTACATAAAGTCTAAAGAAGTTACTGTGCAGCATTCTGACTATGAAATTCTTGAAAGATTAATCAGTGACGCTTTGGCACTTGGCGCATTAAAAACGAAATTGCTTAAATAAACAGCACAAACCCGTGTTTTACGCTGTCTGTAAGCCCTGAGGCAACGCTTTTCTATTACCTACCATATTAACCCCTAAAGACTCCAGCAACTGGTTGAGTATCAAGAGGGACCGTTTGTCTAATGCGCGTAATTGCTGACCTGCACATTCATGGTCGATATAGTCGAGCTACAAGTAGCCAAATGAACATCACCGAAATTGGACGGTACTCAAAAATCAAAGGTTTAAACCTTGTCGGCACAGGTGACTTCACCCAACCCGACTGGTTAAAAGAAATAAAACAAACCCTTGTTCCTGATGCAGACTCAGGCTTGTTTAGAATTGTAGGCAACCCTGAATCCCAAACACGCTTCATGCTAACAACAGAAGTCTGCACAATCTTCGATTACAAAGGTGAATCAAAAAAGATACACCACGTAATCCTGTCACCAAGCCTTGAAGTCGTTGAGCAAATTAACGAGCGACTTGCACGTTTTGGGGATTTAGCCTCGGACGGCAGACCAATTTTGAACATGACTGCACCGCAACTGGTCGAGGAGGTTATGGCTGTTTCGGATTGGAACATGGTTTTTCCTGCTCATGCTTGGACGCCATGGTTTAGCTTGTTTGGAGCGTTTAGCGGTTTTGACAGCATCGACGACTGTTACCAAGACATGACACGGCACATTCACGCACTCGAGACGGGGCTTTCATCAGACCCTGCTATGAATTGGCGCCTAAGCAAACTTGACCGTTTCACGTTGCTGTCAAACAGTGATTGTCACAGTTTTTGGCCTTGGCGAATTGGTAGAGAAGCCAACGTGTTTGAACTTGAACAATTCACCTACAACCAAATCATTGATGTAATCAAAACCAATGATTCATCAAGGTTAAAGTTCACAATTGAAACTGACCCAGCATACGGCAAATACCACTGGACTGGTCACCGCAACTGCAAAACCTCGTATTCACCTCAGGAAGCCATAAAGTTTGGAGGCATCTGTCCAGTTTGCCGACGAAGACTGACCAAAGGTGTGGAGCAACGTGTGGAAGAACTGGCGGATAGACCAGTCGGTTTTAAACGTGAAGAAGCACCTCGATTCATGCATTTGTTGCCTTTGTCAGAGATTATTGCTACTGTTTTGGGTGTTGATTCGCCGTCTACTCAGGCTGTTTGGGGTAAGTATTATGCGTTGGTTGGCAAGTTTGGGGATGAATACTCTGTGCTTATTGATGCTTCTAAGGAGGCGTTGGCGTCTGTGGTTGACTTGGTGTTGGCTGAGACTATTGTTAAGGCGCGTGCGGGGGCGCTTAAGGTTACTCCAGGGTATGATGGGGTTTATGGGCAACTTGTTTTGGATTCGCCGTCTTTGTCGCCGGTTAAGGTTAAGCCTGTTGTTAAACGTGTACAACAGTTGAATATGTCTGATTTCTGGTAGGCATGGATGGGTATGGGAAAATTAGTGTTTTTTTGTTTGACAGTTGATTGAGAAGACTTATTAGTTTGGCGCAGTCGGATTCTGACAATGAGGGGTATGTGTATGGAAGTCCTAAACCGACAAATTAGTGATTCCATAAACAAAATCATCGACAACGTCTTAACAGAACTGTTTGGAGAAAAAGGAACCTTCTACATATACAAATACTTAGAAAACAACTACCAACTAACACCAAACCAGTTCAGCGCAAAACTAGACACCTTCTCCAAAGGACTCGAAGACTGCCTAAACAGCGGCGCAATCCCCGTACAAACAAGAATTTTGCATGCAATAGGCAACATAGAGGCATAACGCATACCAAGCAACCAACCTCTGTTTTCCCATTTACTAAACAAAACAATTTAATCCCTGCAAAACTCACTATTAACCTGTTTCTTTAACCAGAAGGTTTGATCACATTTGCAGGAAGTTCTGTCAAAAATCATTGAGGCAGCCACACAAAAGCATGGAGCAAACTATGCAGAAACAAGAGCACAAAAGCTCTACAAAACTATGCTGACACTTAAAGAAGGACGAGTAGAAGCAGCCAAACAAGGAATCGAAAACGGTGTTGCCCTGCGCGTACTCGTCAACGGTGCATGGGGCTTTGCTTCTGTAGGCTCTCTTGAAAACGAAATATTGTTAAACGCAGTTTCAAATGCCTGTGTTATGGCTAAAACCGCAAGCCAACGACTCAAAAACCCAATTAAACTTGCAGCAACAAAAACCGTACAAGACCACGTTGAAACAAAAGCGAAAAAAAATCCTTCAGACATAGCAATGGAAGACAAAATCAAAGATGTTTCTGAAATAAACAAAACAATCCAGCGTTATGACGGGAGAATTAAAAGCTGTACAGTTGACTACTTAGACCTCACAGGCTCCAGCTTTTTTGTTAACAGTGAAGGCACAAGCATCCAGCAAGACAAAATGTACGTTTGGTCCAGAATCACCGCTACCGCTGAAAGCAAGGGCGTTTTCACTTTTAGCCGTGAAGAAGTCGGCTCCACATTAGGCTACGAAGTATTTGACACCCAAACTCCACAAATTATTGGGGAAGCAGTGGCAAAACGTGCAGTTGCGCAACTGTCAGCTAAACAGCTTAAAGGCGGTAAAGCCCCCGTGGTGTTAGGTCCAAACGTGGTTGGCGTGTTTGTTCATGAAGCTTTTGGGCATCTTGCTGAAGCAGATTTGGCTTTGTCAGGCGGAGTACTATTCAATGCAATGGGCAAAAAGATAGGCTCAGACCTTGTAACCTTTTATGACGATGGCACAGTTACCGGAGCTTTTGGCTCATTCAAATACGATGACGAAGGCGTGCCGGCACAGAAAACGTTGCTAATAAAAGACGGCGTGGTTGTGGGGCTTATGCATAACAGGTATACAGCCCACAAATTTAACACTCAACCAACAGGCAACGCAAGGGCAGAAGACTTCCGTGTGGAACCCATTATTCGTATGCGTAACACGTACATGGCTCCCCGAGACCACAAGTTTGAAGAACTCTTAGAAGGCGTTAAATCAGGTTATTTCTTCAAGAGCTTTAGGGGTGGCCAAGCTAACCTTGACGGTACATTCCAGGTCGGCATACAAGAAGGCTACGAAATAATTAACGGTGAAATCGGCGCTCCAGTAAGGGATGCTTCAATAAGTGGTAACACACTTGAAACCCTGCTAAACGTGGACGCGGTCGGTAAAGATTTCGAGATAGATTCCGGAAGATGCGGTAAAGGTCAAACCGCTTTTATCGGTGACGGTGGACCGCACATTAGAGTAAGTGAGGTGGTTGTTGGTGGCAGTGCTTGAAAAAAATGAAATGTTAACATTAGCAGAAAAAACCGTTAAAGCTGCGGTTGTGAAAGGTGCCTCTGAAGCTGAAGCCTACGTTTACGAAGGACAGGCTTCCAACATCGGCATTGAACTTGGACAAGTAAACAAGACAAACCAAATTATCGACAGAGGCGTTGGCATCCGAGTCGTTGTTAACAAGGCAGTAGGATTTGCTTACACCAACATTGTAAATGACCCAAACGCTATAGAAAAAATCGTTGACAGCGCCTTGGGCGCGGCGAAAGCCAGCAAGCCTGACGCGGACTGGAAAGGCTTCACACAAAAGAAACCATACGTTTCCGTTTTGGATAACACCTTTGACAGCAAAGTCTTGGAAATTGGCTCTGACGAATTAGTTAACATGTCTCAGACGATGATTGACTCTGCAAGCCAAGTTGACAAGAAAGTGTTGGCTGCTGAAGGCGGCATAGGGAACGCTTACATCGCCAACGCAGTCGCCAACTCAAACGGCGTCTTAGGTTTCGACAAGGGCACCGTTATCGAATGCAGCCTCGCCACGTTAGCCAAAGATGGCAACAAGGTCACGCCAATTTGTTTTGAGTTTAACGTTGCAAGAAACTACAAGATTGACCCAGCATGGGTTGGAAGAGAAGCCGCAAAACTTTCCGTTTCAGCACTAAAAACAAAACCAATAGAAACCAAAACCACTAAACTGATTTTGACACAGTTTGCCCTACAAGACCTGCTTGCCTACACACTGATTAACGCGGTAAGAGCTGATAGCGTGCAACGGGGGCAGTCACCGTTTAAGGGAAAAATCGGCGAAAAAGTTGCTTCAGAAAATCTCACCATTTATGATGACGGCTTATACCCCGGCGGCATGAGAACATGGCTCTTTGACGGCGAAGGTGTACCCCACAGGAAAACCCCGATAATCGAGAAGGGTGTTCTTAAAAACTTCATTTACGACAATTACACTGCCAAAAAGGAAGGCAAAGAAAGCACAGGCAACGCTTCAAGAGCAGGCTACTTGTCCACGCCAGGCATTGACACAACAAACTTCCATATCCTGCCCGGAACAACTTCAGCGGATGACATGGTACGGCAGGTTGACGACGGTTTACTGGTCTATTACCTGCAAGGCGCCCACAGCAGCAACCCAGTCAGCGGCGAATTCTCAGTCGTAGCAACACCCGCATGGAAAATCAAAAAAGGCGAAATAGACCACGCTTCACGAGGCGTCATGCTTGCAGGCAACATTTTTGAAGTTCTAAAAAACATCACAGTTGTCGGCAGCAACGAGCGTCAAGTAGGCGGTTTGATTTCTCCTTGGATTGAAGTGGAAAATGTCCGAGTAATCGGCAAATAGTTTCCTCCACATTTTTAGAAAAATAAAGGGTTAGGTTGTTTTGATGGTGACTTTCCACGAGTCGCCCAGGTCAGTGTATGTGTAGGTTTTTTGGCTGCCGTTAATGAAAACGCTTAACGTTGAAATGTTTGGTAGGCTGTTTTTGTTGATTGTTGCTTCTATTTGGTTTGGTCCGTTTTTGATTATGGTTATATTTAGTTGGCTTGTGGCTTGGCGGAAGGTGACTTCGGTTACGGTTACGTTGGCGCTTACCTGTATTGCCTGTTGCATTGGTGCCGAACTTGGCGTCGGTGTTGGCGAAGGCGTTGGAGTCGGTGTAACTGTTGGGGTTGGTGTGGGTTGCGGTGAAGTTTCAGGGTCAATGTAGGCTGTGTTAACGCGGACGCAGTCAACATAAACTGTTGCGCCTGATTCGGAGTACGAGATGCCTGTGCACAAAGTGTTCGTGTTTCCAACGTGAGGACGGTTAGCATCAACTTTTAAGGCTCCATCTATCCAGAGTCGACTACGCTGGTTAGCAGTGTCTCGACAAATTTCTACATTATAGTATATGCCTGTTTGTGGGTTGCTTGGGGTGGCTTCTCTATCCCAGTAAAAGGCTCCGTTAACAACCGATACCGTACCCCAATAGTATTGCCCGTTACTGTTGTAGATGAATGGGTCCAGAGTGTTTTGGGAGTTAGCGTTTTGGAGACTGCCCAAATACAGGTAACTACCGGGAGCTGGTAAAGACGCTATTTTGACTAGTTGTCGATAGTACGCTACAGGTGTAGCTGTGAAGGTTTTGTATGCCCAGCCTTCACTGGCTGAGCCTGACGAGAATTTAGCATTGTAAATGCCGTGATGCGGATTGCTTTTTTCTACTATTTCTGAATGTGTGCCTGCACCGCTGGTGCTTTGGTATTCGTTAAAGCTGCCGGTTTCAAAGTCTGCCTTGAAAAGTTCCTGTGCAGGTACTGTTGGGGTTGGCTGAGTTGTTGGCGTGGGTGTTGGTTGAACGGTTTTTTCTGTTATTGCAAACGTTTTGCTTGGACCGTTAGAGCCGAAAACGATGCCTTTGGGGTTGTAGGTTAACATGTTGGTGTGGTGGAGGTTTTGGGTTACGTAGTCCTCTTTGATTATTTCCCAGTTTACGCCGTCTCTGCTTGCAACCACACGTGTGGTGCCGTCATAGAATTCGGTGGTTGACGAGAAAATCATGGTGTTGCCCAGCCAAACTGCGGAGATTACTGGACAGTTGCTGTCTGAGGGAAACGTGTAAACTGTTTGCGGTTTGAAAACTGTGTCTGCGCCTGTGTCGTAGAAGCGGTCTATCCAGTTTGGTCGGTAAGCTTGGTCCGTTCCTAAATAAACCCAGTTGCCGTCAAACAGCAATGGCAAATAAATGGTGTTACCGTACTCTTCGCTTTCGGTTGTTCTGTCCACGATTACTGTCCAGGTTTGTCCAAGGTCTTTACTTCTGTAAACACGTTCACGGTCCGCATTATTGTATCCAGGTGTCCATTCCCCTGTTAATGCGTAGAGGTAACCGTTTGCAGGATTAAACTTGACGTTATGATAATGAATCGTGGCAGCTTGTTCAATAACCCGCCAAGATGTGCCGCCGTTGGTGCTTTTCAGTAAAGCTGGCAGATTGGGGTAGATGCTGTTGCCATAGCTTGCAGTGTAAAGGTTTCCCTGTGAATCCTCAGTGACTGCTATGTAGAAGCCGTCGTTTTGTGTGCCGTTTGTGTTAAGAACTGTTGTAAAGCTTGCGCCATAATTGGTACTGCGGTACAGGCGGTTGGTACAGGGAATTGAGACAAAAAGGTTGTTTCTTGAATCAACAAAAATCGTCCACATATACCCTGTAACCATAGTTGCGGGGTTATTAGGTTTAGGGAACTGGTAAATCAGCCTAAATGTGGCGCCGTAATCGTCGCTACGGTAAAGGTTGTAGTTGATGTCGCCTGCAAACAGAGTGCCATTTGGCGCAAAATAGGATGAAAACATTTGACCTGGAAAACTTGAAACAGGCGATATTTGCAATTCATCACTTATAGAGGCGCCTGCCTGCAAGTTAAAAATCAATAATGAACAAAAAAGTATGGTGAGGATTGAAACGGTAACGATGCTTCTTACTTTTATGTTTTCACCTCCAAACAAAAGCTCCGCTAAGAGAAGCTATCCTGTTAAGAACTCAAGCATCACTTTGTTTCTTTGAATTGTTAACAACTGGTGATGCAGTTTTTGAGTGCTTAAAACTTTGCTGGAACGGTGTACCCGTTTATCTTCATTTTAGCTAGTATTTGCTTAAAGTAAAAGAGGGATATAGTTCTTTTTACGAGCCAGAACTGCCTCCACTGAATGGGTAAAGGTTAAGCCCAAAAACTTTTCGAGTACTCGCCCAACACGCCCTCGTAGATGCGTTTGGTTTGCTGAGCGATTTCTGCCCAATCATACTTCTCCAAAACTGTGCGGTAAGCGTTTTCACGGATTTTAGATGCGTAAGCAGAGTCAAGTAGCAACTTGTTTATTCCCCAAGCCAATGATTCTGGATTGTTAGGGTAAACCTTCACGCCTGTAACGTCATGCTCAACGATTTCTGAGAGACCGCCTGTGTCTGATACAACCACGGGGCTTTTAGCCGCCATCGCTTCTAACGCTACAATGCCAAAGGGTTCAAACAGGCTGGGCACAACGGAAACGTCCGCTACTTTTTGAAGTTTTATCAGGCTATCCTCATCCATGAAGCCTTCAAAATGCACTTTATGCTCTAACCCCATGCTGCGAACAATGTTTAACAGTTGCTCTTTCATGTAGCCGCTGCCCACGATTATGAATTTGGCGTTAACTTTGCTTAAGATTTTAGGAACCGCATTAATTAGAATGTGAATACCCTTCTCGTACACTAGCCTGCCAACGTAAAGCACGATTTTTTCGTCTGGCAAAGCGAAACGGTTTCGGAAAGCTTTCATGTCGCTGTTGGCTTCGTCGTAACTTTTTGTGTTAACACCGTTTGGAACCATGACTAGTTTGTCACTGGGTAACCCGAAAGCCCACTTTACATGTTGAATCATGTAGTCACTGCAACAGATGACTTTCCATGCTTCATAGTTAAGCCAGGCTTCGGTTTCATGAATCATCTTCTCTGTTGTCGTGTGGGTGCCGTCACGGCGTCCCATTTCCGTGGAGTGCATGGTTACCAGCAGAGGTTTTCTGAAGATGTGTTTAAGCCCAATGCCCGCGTTTGCAACCAGCCAGTCGTGTGCGTGAAAAACGTCGATTTTGTCGCCGAGTTTGCGCATTATTGCCGCGGTTTCTTTTTGCATGTTTAGGTTCATCAGGTAAACCCAAGTGGCAAAATCTGGTGCTGGAGTCTTGTAGCTGTCCATGCGGTAAACTTCTACGCCGTCAACTGTGGTTTCGTGTGCTGGGGCGCCTGGGAAATCGCAGGTTGCAACGTAAACTTTTACGCCTTGTTGGGCTAAGCTTTTGGATAGGTAGTAAATGTGTGGTGAAATGCCGCCGATTACTCTTGGCGGGTACTCCCACGTTAGCATCATAACGCTTAATTCGTGCTTCAAGTTATGCGCCTCCTACAGCATGATATGTTTTAAGAACGCTTTTCATCCACTTTTCAGGCTCAGTTGAGATAACACTGATTTTTTCTTTAGGCACATTATATATGCGGACGATTTCTTCTTTCATCCATTCCGATTTTACGTTGATACAGTTTGACTCGTAGCAGCCCAGCCACTCGATGCTTTTTATTGCCATGTTGTATGGCGAGTTTGAGGAAAGCGAGCGGTGGTCTTCTAAGCTTTCTACTGAGTAAACAAAGGGTATTCCAAGACCGTTTTTAAGGGCAACAGCGGCTGGAACAAAATGCCAATCAAACACGTCTATTAAGTCAATTTTCTTTTTTGAATCATAATAAATGTTAGCGGCGGCTCGTTCTACTTCTTGATTGAGCGTTAGAACCCATGTTAGGACGCCGATGTGGGTTTTAACTGGGTTGGACACGCGGAAAGCCTTTACGCCTGAAGCTTCCAGAGTTTGACCTGTTAAATAATCGTGATATGTTACAACGTTTGTGTCGATTTTGTTTTTTACAAGATTTGTAGATAGCGCGCTAACGTATTCAGCAAGTTTCCCTACAACCCTAGGCGGATACTCCCAAGAAAACAGTATTACGCGCATGGTTTGGTCACTTTATGTAAAGAGTGAGCAGACTTTGATTATTCCTCTTCCGTTTAGGTAATAGCGTTTTTTGCCTTCGTTGTCAACAAAGCTTTCCGCGAAACCTTCAGACTTGTACTTGTCAAGGATGCTTTCAATCTCGTTAGGGTCTTTCTGCAGGATTCTTGCGACTTCGTCACTGCGCCTTGAAAGGTCAGCTGCGGTTGCACACAAGTTGTGGAGAGTCTGCAGAACCTTGTCTGGGAATGGAAGTTCTTCTCTCATAACGTGACCTCAAATTCACTTAAAATAAGGAAAAGGGGTTCTTATAAACACATGCGCGTGTTAGAATTGCCTGGTAGCTTCCTGAGCTTTGTCTGAAAGAGTTTTGTAACGGCTCTTTGCAGCAGCAACAAGTGCGCGTCTTAGGGTTTCTTTCTTTTTCTTTGAAGCAGCGGTTTCACGGATTTTTGCGGCTAACTCTTCATCTTTAAGGGAATATTTAATCCAGTTCTCAAAATCGCCAGTGCCCACGTGATACTCAAGGGCTTCCGCATCCACTGTTTGAACGGCTTTAATGAATCCGTACAGGCTCCAAGCCATAACCCCTGTGTAGTATTCTTTGCCTGTGCCCGTGTAGAAAAGGAACGGTTCATTAGCAGTTAAAATCGCACCTCGCAGGCGTGATTCAAAATCGTTAAGCAGTGTTTGAGCAACCGCGAAAGCATCCATCGGCGACTCGTAAGGGCTAAAGTATGAATGAACTTCGCCTGGTCCTCCGCCTGCAGTGAACATGTAATATAGGTGGTCGCTTGTTTGGAAGTCTCGCCAAAGCCGCAGCCATTCAGGGTCTTCTGACTCTTTCGCTAAAGGTTCCAGTCGCCGCAGTGAAGTGTAATATGCCCACTGCATAACGTTGCCAAGCCAACCTGTCGAGTCACGTGCAACATCCGCCCAAGACACAGTAAATTCGGTTTCGGGAACATCAATCTCTCCTGCTGAAGCATGCCGGTCAACCGCCTCGCTTGGCGTAACCATTTTCAGGTTGTCGTATTCAAGCAGTTTTTCAGGCATGTGCCGCAAGAAATTGTGGATTCCCGTTTCTGGCCAATGGTGCTCCCCGAAAGTTTCGTAGTCGGGGAAGATGTTGATGACTTCGCCTTTTGTGCCTGCAAGCCAACTGGCGTATTTTTCGGAGGTTAAGGGCCAATCAGGCCACCAGCGTGCGCTGAAACGGAAACCAATATCGTCTGTTAATTTGTAGTTGCGAAGCAGCGTTCGGATTTTTTTGCAGCCTTTTGGCGTGTACAGGAAGTTGGGAGATTTTCCGCCGAGAATTTTTTCTACGCCTTCAGTGTAAATGCCCTTGTAACCCATTTCTTCAACGGTTTTGGCGATGGTGTTGTTGTAGAGCAATTCAGTGTTTTCAAAAACGCTTGGAGTATAGCCGAGTAGGTCTTGGATTAGTTGGCGGTGCATTTTTACTTGTTCAATGAATTCGGTTTTGTCAGGGTAAAGGCTGGCGATTGAGTGGTAATAGGTTTGGTCAAGAAACTCTACTTTGCCTGTTTTTGCAAGCTGCTTAAAGGTTTCAAGTAGGTCCTTGTCGAACATTTCGCATTGTTCCAAAAACACGCCAGAGAGGCTGAAGGCAACTTTGACTGGTTTGCGTTCGTGACTGTGTCGGTCGATGAGGTCAAGCAGGATTTGGTTTGAAGGGAAATAGCATTTGCGGGCGGCACGCTTGAAAATTTCCCGGTCACCCTCGTTATCGAAGTAGTAATCGAAAAGTTCTTTTTTGGTTAAGCGTTTGAAGATTTTGCCTTCCCAAAACAAGCTTCGTCGTAGCCGATGCGGCTGGTGAACCTCAAAAGTAAACACGACATCAGTCATAACAATACCCTACAATGTAGAATACTGGGTTGCTGGTTTATTTGTAATTTGCCATCAAACAAACAAAGTTAACAGACTAAAATTCTTTGAAAATAAAAAAAGAAGAGGGCTGGTTATATCCAGTAGTGCGCAACAATGTTTGTGTTTGAATTTATCAGTCTACTATCACCGTTCCCTAAACCATCACTAAAATAGGAAAGCACCCAATAATCAAAAGGTGTCTGCACCGACACAGTATGATACCCAGCAGTCACACTAACAGGCCAAGACGCAGAATACGGAACACCATCAATATAAACCGTAGGACCCAACCACTGGTAAGAGTAATCATCATACGCTGAAACAGTCAACGTATAAGAAGGCGGCGGCTGAGTCTGAATAGTTACACTTTTTGGACTTGATGAAAAAGGATTAATGAAAAGAGTTTAGACTTAAATTTCATTACATAACTCACCAAAGCCAATCCTAATCTGTCATGAGTCATAATAGGCAGTATATATAATTTTGCAGATTCAGCCCTAAAAGATGGAAATTTAAGCAGAATAACTGCTCAATTTTTACAAAACTTTTTCAAAATAAAAAAAACGCTAAATAAACCAATTATAACACATAGCGATACAGCAATTATGAGAAAACTGTTAAATTGATCAAAAAAGCCCGCATTATTGTTTTCAGGTATCAAGTACTTTGAGGGTTCAAAAGCAACATCATTTTTTTGTGAAAGAGGTGCTTGGTCAATCCCGCTGGCAGCATCTGCCGAATTATTGACAATATCTTTCCAAAGGTTGCTCCAAAAATTATTGATCACTGTGTTGTTTTCACTCCAAGCAAGCTCTGGGTCTCCGGAATACATAAGCCCTACTTGATTATCAATGAAGTTGTTGTTGAAAAATCGATTATTACAATTGTGACTTAAAAGGTCAACCGCAGCACCGCTACTGTTTTGGAAGTTGTTAAACAATACTTGAGAATTATTTAAGCTATAAAATCGGCCGCCGTTACAATAATTATTTGAAAAATTATTGTAGGCAAGCAAAAGATTGACAGAATCCCTCATAGTTAAGGCTGTGTCAAAATTATCGTTAAGTTGGTTTCCGATGATAAGGCAATCGATATTTCTGTAGGCCGTAATTGCTTGGAGGCCGCCAGCTAAATTGCAACTCATCACTTGAATGTTTGAACAGTTAACAAAACTAATTGCAACAAAAAAATGGCAAGCCGTGACATTTGTAATTATTATGTTGCTGGCGTTTGTTATTTGTATCAATGGCGCCGCTGTGAATTCAGGTTTCCAGTAACTAACACTTACGCTGGATGGCAAGGACATAGTGAACCCGCGTCCATCAAACACTATATCGTTTTTCTGAATTTCAAGGCTATAATTGAGGATATTTCCAGTCAAAAAAAATGTGTTGCCTGACCGCTGAATTGGTAATGTTGACGGGCAAATTTCACCGTTACTTTTGATATAACCTTTTTCTGTTGGAACTATCTGAGGAATTATTGCGTTTGCATTTACCACAACAATTGATTGAAAACAAATTGTACTAACCAAAAAAACACAGGATAAAAATAGCACAACTTTGTAAGTTTTCAATTTAATCATAGCTAACCCTGTTGATTCTGGGATATTTTATTTATTAAATTTTTTCGTCAAATTTTCTTGACTAACAGTTTTTCGACACGAAATAAAAAAGCAGCATTAACAAACATTAATTGTCCATATTCAAACCAGTAAAGGGCGTATACACATAACTATTGAGAAAATGCCAATTTTTGCCCAACAGTTCACAACAGCAAAAAACTACTTTAATAAGGGTATTTTTGAAGACTAAAATTGTTTTTATGGTTTGTTTGGGTGTTTGGTTTTTTGTGTGGAGTGTGAACTGGTTGGCGTAGGCTTTGTTTGAAGGGGTCATGCTAGTGCCCAACTGCATTGCGCTTTTCATTTGCTGTTCTGTTGCTTTACTTTTCATATCAACCTATTAGGATGCTATTAGCAGTTGTATGCAGAAACCTATAGGGGGTAGGTTAAAATGACGCTTTTTCGAAAAACACTAAGGGGGGTAGGTGCTAATGGTTGAAAACAAGCGCATTAGCATGTTGAAAACCGGTAGTTTGACGCGTTTGGCGGGTTTTGTTGGTGGAATGTTTTTAGAAAAAGTTATTAGCGTAGCGTAACATTAGGCTTTCAACACCATTAATCTTTGGAAGGTTAAGTTATGCCTGAAATTCGTGTAGCACTTATCGGCGTGGGCAACAGCGCTTGCGCATTGATTCAGGGAACCCAGTATTACAAGAACGCTAAAGACGGCGAAACAGTTCCCGGCCTGATGCATGTTAACTTTGGCGGATACCACATACGTGACATCAAGTTTGTAGCCGCTTTTGAAGTAAACAAAGACAAAATCGGAAAAGACCTCTCAGAAGCAATTTGGATGAAACCAAACTGCTGTGAAAAGTTCAGCGACGTTCCCAACTTGGGCGTTAAAATTTCTCCAGGCATCATCTTTGACGGTGTTGCCCCACACATGCGTGAAACCTTCAACGTTTACGACGACAGCAACACCACAAAAGAAAGCGTCGTCCAAACCTTAAAAGACGCAAAAGCAGAAGTCCTCGTCAACTACCTCCCAGTAGGCAGCCACGACGCAGTACGCTTCTACGCCCAATGCGCAATCGACGCAGGATGCGCTTTCGTAAACTGCATGCCAGAATTCATCGGCAGTGATGCTTCAGGTGAATGGCCCAAAAAATTCGAAAAAGCCGGCTTACCAGTCCTTGGTGACGACATTAAAAGCCAAGTTGGCGCAACCATTCTCCACCGTACACTCGTAAAACTTTGCCTTGACCGCGGAGCAATCGTAGACGAAACATACCAGCTTAACCTAGGCGGAGACACAGACTTCCAAAACATGACCATCGAAAACCGGCTAAAATCAAAACGTATAAGCAAAACCGAAGCAGTCACAAGCTTGGTACCATACGATCTGCCGACAAGAATCGGTCCCAGCGACTTCGTACATTTCCTTGGTAACAAAAAAATCTGTTACCTGTCAATCAAAACACGCGCTTTTGGCGACCGTCCAATAACTATCAGCGCAAAACTGGAAGTTGAAGACTCACCAAACAGCGGCGGAGTCGTCATTGACCTTATCAGGGCAGCCAAAATTGCGTTGGACCGCAAAATCTCTGGCGCACTACTTAGTATGCCTTCGTACGCGTTTAAGCATCCACCAGTTCAAGTTCCAGACAGCCAAGCACGTCAGGATACAGAAGACTGGATTGCCGGTAAACGCGAACGGTAAAATTTTTTTTTCTTTTCTTTTTTGTTAACACTTTTAAGCAGGAAAGCTTAGATTTTAGCTTAACTTAATTATTATATCGTTAGAAGGTTTAGTTACATGGTTAAAGTTGAAGGATACGATGTTCCTGAAGGATTGTATTATTCGAAAGATTTTGCATGGTTAAAAGTTGAAGATGATAAAATCCGTGTCGGAATCACTGATTACGCTCAAAAAGCTTTACGTGAAATAGTTTACGCAGAATTGCCTGACGCAGACACTGAAGTTAAACAGAACGAGCCGTACGGAACTCTTGAATCCGTCAAAGCAGTATCTGACCTGGTTGCTCCAGCAAGTGGAGTTATCGTGGAAGTTAACGAGGAAGTCCTCTCAAAACCTGAAACATTAAACGAGGATCCATACGGCAAAGCATGGTTGCTCATCATAAAACCATCTGACCTGCAAGCAGAACTCGCAAACCTGATGAACTTCAACCAAGCAGTTGAATGGCACAAAGCTCAAGCCCAAGGAAAATAAACGCTGAAGGCAACGGGAAATGCCAAACAAAATAGTTATCATCGGCGCAAACGCAGCTGGAGTTGACGCAGCTTCTGCAGCAAGAAAAAAAGACCGAACTGCAGAAATCACTTTAATCACAAAAGAAAAAACTGCCGGTTACTCCCGATGCGGCTTGCCCTTTGTTATCGGAGGGGCAATTCCCCAATTCAAAGACCTCATAGTTTATCCTCCAGCATATTTTCAAATGCTTAAACTAAACCTACGCACCCAAACAACCGCCACATTCATCAACACCAAAGAAAAAACCGTCACAACACAAACCCCAGAAGGCACAACCGAAACCGTACCTTACGACCGCCTAATAATTTCAACAGGCGCAGACCCCTTTATGCCGCCAATTAAAGGCAAAGAAAAACCCGGCATCCTAACCCTGCGCGACATTGAAGATGGCGAAAAAATTGATGCTGCCATTAAAGCGGGCGCGAAATCAGCTATTATTATGGGTGCGGGCTTAATCGGCTTGGAACTTGGCGTTGCTCTCATAGAGCGTGGATTACAGGTGACTGTTGTTGAAATGTTGCCGCAGATTTTGCCTCAAATGCTTGACAAGGACATGGCAAAACTTGTTCAGGAGCACCTAGAGCAGAAAGGCATGAAAATCCTGCTAAACAAAATCGTCGAAGAAATTCTTGGCGAAGACAAAGTCACGGCAATACGGGCAAGCGGTGAAACCTTGACGGCAGACATGTTTGTTAGCGCTTTTGGAGTTCGGGCTAACACGAAGCTTGCATTTGACTCGGGCATACCTTTAGGGGAAACACGCGCAATTAAAACTAACTCGCAAATGGAAACGGATATAAAAGATGTTTATGCAGTTGGCGACTGCGCCGAAACCACGCACATTTTAACTCACAGACCTATTTGTCCTCAACTTGGAACCGTCGCGGTACGGGAAGGCAAAGTTGCAGGCACAAACGCTGGCGGAGCCAGCTCCCAATTCACAGGCGTTCTGGTTTCAGTAATTACAATGCTCTTTGATATCCAAGCAGGCGCAACAGGCATAAGCGAAACAGCCGCAGCAAAAAACAACATAGACGTAGTAGTAGGAACAATCAGCAGCAAAACCAAAGCAGACTATTACCCCACAGCAAAACCCATCAAAGTAAAATTAATCGTGGAAAAAGAGTCCGAACACATCATCGGCGCCCAAATCGTTGGCGGAGAAGAAGTAACCCAACGCATCAATGCATTATCTTTTGCGATTCAGAAGCAGATGACTGTGAGAGAGCTTGCTAAAGCAGATACGGCGTATGCGCCGCCAATGTGTGAAACTTGGGAGCCAATGGTTTTAGCTGCAGAAATGGTTTTAATGAAACTACGCTAAACCTCTGCTTCCTTTTCAGCTTTTTTGGCCTGAAAAAGGGTTTTTCTACCTGCCCCCTATAGGTTTCTGTATACTATTTCTAATAGGCTCCAAAAGGTTGGTAAAGAATCGTTTACCCGGTCATTTCAGCTTAGATGGTTCCTGAGGAGTTCCATAGAAACTGGAAATATTCTCGTGCAAACCCAACAACGCCAACGTGGGCACTCCAAATGACAAGGTTCGGTTTATCATCACCCAAAAACAACATAGCTTCTTTGCCGTCAACAATGATGCCGCCTCCAAACATGTGGTCACGCAACCGTACCTCGTTTATGCCAGTATATTTTTTAAGAGATACCCAATCCTCACGTTTACCTGCAGCCATGAATTGAATATTCACGTTCTTTTTTAGGCTATTAAACAAGGGGTCAGCTAACGCGATTATGGGTTTGGCAAATTCGGGGGCTGCAACAACAATTTCTTTAGACGCCATTTTTAGCATTTCTTCAAGTTTGGCTAAAACTGCTTGTTGGCCTCGGAGAATGAGCATTTCGGGGCGTTCAACAATTTCTTTTTGCTCATAGAGCGGCTGTAGGTTTTCGGCAACAATGTTTTCCCAACCTACATACTTGTCTTCCAGGCGTAGTTTGGTGAATCGTGTTGCTTCTATTGGTGGTACGGGGTAATATTTGGTGGGTCTGGATTCTCCGCTTTTTATCCAGCCTTTTTCTTTAAGTGAGTTGAGGACCTCGTAGATTTTGCTGTATGGCACTTGGGCTTTTTCGCTGATTTCCATGGCGGTCATTTCTCCGCCCTCGAGCAGCGTGACGTAGGCGTCGATTTCGTAAGCGTTTAAACCCATCTCATGTAGTGTAGTTCGTGTGTTCTCATTAATTGACATGGTTTTCCCCTCAATCACCGTAGGAAACTTCTGGAAACATTATTATTGTAATTTTGGTTCTTAAGAGCTTCTACAAAAACGCTTACATGTTAGAAGGCACTTTGAAAATGAAAGATATCAAAACTACAAGAAGCATTTGCCCTGAATGCCTAAAAGCGCTTGATGCAACAATTTACGAAGACGAAGGAAAAGTCTTCATTAAAAAAACCTGCCCAGAACATGGGTCATTCAATGAACTTTACTGGGGCGACTACGACCAGTACGTGCGTGCAGAAAAATTCCGTTTCGACGGAGATGGAATGGCTAACCCACGCACCGAGAAAAAAGGCGGCTGCCCACTTGACTGTGGCATCTGTCCCGAACACAAATCACATACTGCACTTGCAATTATTGACATAACCAACAGGTGCAACCTAACCTGCCCAGTCTGTTTCGCCAACGCTACAGCAGCAGGCTACGTGTATGAACCAACAAAAGAACAAGTTTACGGCATGCTTGAAAACCTGCGTGCCAACAAGCCAGTCCCCGCAACTGCACTTCAGTTTTCTGGTGGCGAACCAACAATCCGAAAAGAGCTTCCAGATTTTATACGTAAAGCCAAAGAACTCGGCTTTAGTCATGTAGAAGTAAACACCAACGGTTTACGTATCTCTCAAAGTGTGGAATATGCTAAAGAGCTCAAAGCTGCCGGAGTAAGCACAATTTATCTGCAGTTTGACGGTTTAACTTCAGATGTTTACAAATTCATACGCGGCGTAGACCTTCTTAACATAAAAATGAAGGCAATAGAAAACCTGCGTCAGGCAGGTCTTGATAGCATTGTCCTCGTAGTCACGCTTGTTAAAGGAGTAAACGATCAGCAACTTGGTGACATCATTAATTTTGCCGCCAAAAACTTCGATGTTGTCCGCTGCGTGAACGTTCAACCAGTTAGCCTATGTGGACGCCTTCCAGCCCAAGAAAGAGAAAAAATGCGCATCACCATAACTGACTTCATGAAAAATGTTGAAGAGCAAACAAACGGCGTCGTAAAAGCATCAGACTTTTACCCAGTGCCCACTGTTGCTCCAGTCTCAAAAGCAGTAGGCGCACTCAAAGATAGAAGATACATCGAATTCACAGCGCATCCACACTGCGGAATGGCAACTTACCTGCTTGTTGAAAACGGCAAAATTACGCCAATCACGAAACTGGCAAATGTTGACAAATTCGTTGCAACTATGAAAAAAGTTTACGAGTTAGCATCAAAAGGTAACAAGACCGAAGCTAAACTTCGTTTAGCCGGAGCAGCACGCCATGTCAAATTTGGGTTCATGCGTAAATATGTTTTAGGTGTACTAACAAAAGGCGACTACAAATCCCTTGGTGACCTGCAAAGAAAATCTTTACTACTTACATCAATGCACTTCATGGATCCATACAACTTTGACCTTGAACGTGTTCAACGCTGCTTAATCCACTATGCTGTTCCAGATGGCCGCATCATACCTTTCTGTACAATGAACTCTATTCACCGTCAGGAAATTGAAAAGAAACTTGGCGTTCCAATCAAAGAATGGAAAGAGCAGCATAAGGTTGAAATAACTCAGCCATTCTAGAAGAACGGAAATATCAAATTAATAGGTTGAAAAAAGTTATGGGCGGAAAAAAGAAGCTCGGCATTAAACAGATGGAAAAGCAGCAAGTGAAAACTGACGAAGACAAAGCTGCAAAAGAAGCAAAGAAGAAAGAGAAAGCAGGACCTCCACGTGAAAAGAAGCAATTAGCAATCCTGCCACCTGACGTAAAAGACCAAAAAATTGTTGCTGAAGTCAAAAAGATGGGTGCATTGACACCTTATGTTGTTGCAACACGTTACGGTGTACGTATCAGTGCAGCTAAAGACTTTCTAGAGCAGCTTGAAGCAGCTGGTCATATTCAGCTTGTCTCAGGCAGCCACAGCCTAAAAATCTACAAAGCCGCAGCTTAAAAACTGCGAAACTTTCTTAAATCTTCTTACTATTCTACATACTAACTATACTGACGAGTGTAGGTTATTCTTTATGAGTTTTCCACAAAAACTGTACACAACAAAAGAAGTATGTGCAGCCAAAGAATTAATTAATCAAGGCTACAAACACGAGTTATCTGTTGATGGCTCCCCTGATTTTAAATCCAAAGTACACCAAGCGTTGGAACACCTAAAAACAGCTGGCTACTACGATTTTCTCAGAACCTACGTTAAAGAAATAACAGAAATAGACGGCATAACGCAACTCCGGGAGACAGAGGTTTCTATTTGGGCAAACCAGTACGCCGTAGACAACCCAGTTGACGCTGCCAGCTTATTGGTTCAGAAAGCTTTCAGTATGAAAGAGTATCTTGACGGAGAACTTTACTATGGGGGAAACGCAGAAAAACGTTCTGTAGTAAAACGCATAGAGTTCTTGCAAGCGTTAAAAGAAAAAACTGCTGACCCCACCGTAAAGGAAGAGTGCCAGCGACTACTCGATTTATGGGCTGAAAGCTCATTGTCCTTCTAAAGAAGGACTTTCCTGACTCGCAGTACTTGGCAGTACCTCAACCTTTACTGCTGTTCCACTTTTTGCTTTTTTAAACAAGTCCAAGTTTTTAGTGATTTTTCCAAGTATACTTACTGGACTGTAGGGTTGTGATTGCCCGTAAAACACGCACAACGCGCTGCCCATTGGCCAAAATGCGATGGTGCCTGTTTCAACTGTTCGTTTGGCTTTTTCTTCGCCCATTTTGATTGGTATCTCAAAATAAATTTCTTCTTTATACAAAGCTATTCTGCCTACTATGGGCAGTTTTCTTACAATCATGTCGATGGTTCTTGGCGCTTTGAACCTGACTAATTCGCCTTCTGCTTCACCTAAACCTTCAAGGATGAATTTTATTCTTATACGAGAGATATCTTCTTCGGAACTCAAATCCATGCAGCCTCAAGAGAAAATCCTCCAATTTTTTTTGGAGAATAGTATATTGATACTCAAGGTGCATATTTAACTCTTACACTAAAAACTCCAGTTGAATGCAAAACAAAAGAAAAAGCATCAAAAAAGCAAAAAAAGTCAAAAAACCGGAAAAAACAGAATTAAAGTAAAGCTAAAAGTGTCCTGCCAATATAGTCGATTTGTTCGCTGGTCACGTTTGGGTGAACAGGTAAACTGAACACTTGTTTTGCTGCTTTCTCGGTTTCTGGTAGGGCTCTGCTTCTGAAATTGTCACGGTAGAACTCCATTGTGTGTACGGGGTTAACGTAGTAGGCTTCAGCGCCGATTTCTTTTTGTTTTAGTTCTTTAAGGATAAGGTTGCGTTCCTCTTCTGTGCCATCAACTAGTTTTACAGTGTAGAGGTACCAACTGTGATTGTTTGCTTCTGTTTCGGTTGGCAGTTTAAGACGTTTAGACTTTTGAAGTATTGTTGAAAGTTGTTGGGCGTTCTGGCGACGTTTCGCAACAAACGAAGGCAGCTTTCCCAGTTGCACTATGCCTATGGCGGCTTCAAGTTCAGGCATACGGTAATTATTTCCCATAAGAATTGACGTGTACTTTGCTTTTTCTCCGTGATTCCTAATCAACCGCAACGTTTCATCAATCTTGTCATCGTCAGTTGTGATCATGCCGCCTTCACCTGTAGTAATGTTTTTGCTTGCATACAAGCTCCAGCATGCAGCATCCGCGTATGAACCCGCCGGTTTGCCATGATAAGTTGTTCCATGTGCCTGAGCAGCATCCTCAAGCAAAGCCAAACCATGCTTTTCCGCAATTTCCCGAAGTGGCTTCATGTCTGCTGAGTAACCATACAAGTCAACAGGCAAAATGGCACGGGTTTTGCTGGTTATGGCTTTCTCTACGTCTTGAGGTGAAAGCGTGTAGGTTTCCGGGTCAATGTCTGCAAAAACCGGTTTCGCTCCAGCAAAAACTACTGATTCAGCTGTAGCTACAAACGTGAAACTTGGAACAATAACTTCGTCACCATGTTTAACGCCGACTGCTAAAAGTGCCGCGTTTAAGGCTGCGGTTCCATTATTAACCGCAACTGCATGTTTTACGCCTGCAAATTTAGCATAATTTTTTTCAAATTCTAAGACTTTTGGGCCTTGACCTAACGCGTTGGTTAATGGTCCTTTTCGCATAACTTCTAAGGCTGCTTGGGCTTCTTCTTCCCCAGTTTTAGGCATGTTAATCGGAATCACTTTTTAACTCACCAGATTTAAGAAAAGGAGAAGGCAGGCTTACTATTTTAGGGTTTCACAAAGACGCCTGGGTTTACTCGACGCTGAGTTCTTCCCATCGACTGTAATCCACAAGCACCATGAACCTTCGAGCCCTAAACTCCGCGTCTAAGGCTGGGTCGCCAGTGTCCACTTTGAGACTTTTGAGGTTATGCACTTTACTTGCCGTTGCAACCACAACAATGTTATCCAAGCCTACTTGGCGAATAACTTTTGGGCTGATTTGCTGGTTGCCCCTGCCAAAAATGAAGCCTTGACCACCAATCAAAGTCACAATAATTTTGGCTGGTTTACCGTTTAGGGCTTGAAGAATCTGCTTCTCATTAACGTCCTTTTCAACAATTTTCTTGTTAACAAACAAGTCCACCCCCAGCAAAGTTTTCTTTTGGTCTAAAAGGTCACTAATAGTGCGGGTAGTGGTTCCGGGACCAAAAATGTAAAGCATTTCAGGCTGCATATTCTCGATAACGTAAACCGCTATGGCTGCTTGATTTCGCACTTCATCCTCCGTTGTAGGACTAGCCAGTTTACTAACCTGAATTAAATGCGGCTCATACGGACTAAGCACGTACCCAAAAAGCTCCGCTGAAAGTCGCCCTTCCCGAAAAGCCTGCTCATCAACATCCATAACCTCCGCCTCACGCAACGGCAATTCACCATTCAAAAACCTGAAAACCACCCGTGCAGCCGCCCTTGGGTTAACCGCAAAAACTGCGCTATGCATCTTAACACCAGTAGGTACACCTAAAACTGGCAATTTAGTTTCAACTGCCTTTAGGATGTCGCGTGTTGTGCCGTCACCGCCACAGAAAACCAGCAAATCAGCTTTAGCATCAACCATGCCTTGAGCTATGACCTTTGTGTCTTCTGAACTTGTCTGTTGACGCTTCTCTCCGACAACAGTGTAAGTGTACCCTTGTTTTTTTGCTTCCGTTTCTCCCATGTCTCCAGCGCCAACGATAAGGCGAATGTAACCTTTAAGCGGTGCAAGTTCGTTAAGAAAAGCTTCAGCTCTTACTGCAGCAATAGGTTTGGCTCCAAGTTCTATGGCTTTTTCAAGGATGGCTTTTCCGTCTGTGCCTTTCAAGCCGACGGCTCCGCCCATGCCTGCTATGGGGTTTACGATGAAGCCTATGGTTTTTGTTTGAATGTTAGCTGTCAATGCGTATCAACCTCTGTAGTATAGGTGTGTGGTCTTAATAAGAAGTCGAATTGTTTTGTCGATAAAAAGTTGCATTCACAAAAGGTGTTAAAAAAATGGTAAGAATTCACAGGTGGCTTATCCACCCGGTGAACCCATGGTTACAGTAGATTATGGCGGAGTTTGCGCTGGCTGAGTTGGTGGCGTGTAGTTGTATGGTTGGGTTTGGTTGTATTGTTGGAATTGGCGGTTCTTCATGCTGAAGAAACCAATTGTGGCGAATATCCATGAGACGAATATCACCAGTAAGCCTACGCCGATGATTGTTAGTATAGCGCCAATTAGAAGTAGTGTGCCAGCGGTTGCAAGTGTTGCGTCGCCTGTTTTTTCTGCAAGTACCTCTAAGGTTTTCTTTAGGTATGTTGCGGCAAGCACGTAAAATACGAATGCAATGACTAAGCCTGCGATAGGTGCAATTATGCCGACGCCTAACCCAGCGGTTAACGCAAATATGCTAGTGAACGGGAATGTTGCAGCCGAGAATAAACCGATTAAGAACACGGTTACAGCTATTGCCACTGCGATTATGGCGACGATGTAGTATTTTATGCCTGTCCAAGTGTTTTGGTAGATGCTTTGATCGCCATAATAGTTTGCGAATTCTTTTATGCTTTTTATTAGCAGAACGATGCCTACTATACCTAATGCCCAACCCGCATAGGGAAGGAAACTGAGTAAGAGCAAGATTGAGCCCACACCGGCTAATGTTTTATTGTTTTCAAAGTTTGAGTTCATGTTTTATGGTCTCCATTTTTTGAAAACAGTATTACAAAATCGTGATTTAGCCCTAACATTTGAAAGAAAAACCGTTTTTTAGTTCTATAAGTTAGAAAATGCGGCTCTAAGAGTTAGAGCTTAAAAAAATGAACAAACTAAAAACACTATTTATTCAATAAAAAATGTTTAGTCCTGCAAAAAGGCAAGAAAGAAAAAAAGTTAAGAAAACGGGGAATTTTATTGTCCGCCGTTGATGTACTTCTTTCGTACATCATTGAGCCATGGGTAAAGTTTCTGAAGTTTCTCCATTGACTCAGCAACTTTCTCTGCTGGATACTCGCATGGCTGCAGGTTTCCGGCGAAGTATTCACCGTAGGCTGCCATGTCAAAGAATCCGTGACCAGTCAACACGAAAAGCAACGTTTTTGCCTCACCTGTTTCTTTGCATCTGCGTGCCTCATCAATTACTGCTTTGATTGCGTGTGTAGCTTCTGGTGATGGAATTATGCCTTCACTGCGGATGAAAATTTTGGCTGCGTCAAAGGCTTCAATTTGGTTTACTGCTAATGTGTTGATTTGTTTGTATTTTGATAGGACGCTGATGGTTGGTGCAATGCCGTGGTATCTGAGTCCCCCTGCGTGGATTGGTGCTGGCATGAAGTCATGTCCTAAAGTGTGCATAGGGACAAGTGGTGTTAGTTTTGCTGTGTCCCCATGGTCGTAAGTGTATTCTCCCTTGGTGACTTTGGGGCAAGCTGTAGGCTCAACTGCGACTAATTGTGTTTCTTTTGCAGCTTTCTTTGCAACGCGGTCATGATAGAACGGCCAAATCAAACCTGAGAAGCTGCTGCCTCCACCGATGCATCCGTAGATTGCGTCTGGGTAATCGTCAACCATTTCAAGCTGCTTCTTTGCTTCTAAGCCTTCAACAGTTTGGTGCAGACACACATGGTTGAACACGCTGCCGATGGTATAGTTGGCTTTTTTGCCTGTTTTGCCGCTTTCTAAGGAGTCTTCAACGGCTTCACTGATTGCGATGCCTAAAGCGCCTCTGTTTTCTGGGTCTTCTTCAAGAACTTTTCTACCAGCTGCTGTTTGTTTGCTGGGGCTTGCGAAGACCTCTGCACCATAAGCGTTCATCATCATTTTGCGGTATGGTTTTTGTTCGTAACTGGCTTTTACCATGTAAACAGTTGCTTTTATTCCGAACATAGCAGCAGCAAATGAGAGTGCTGAACCCCATTGACCTGCACCGGTTTCGGTGGTTACGCGTTCAATGCCTTCTTTCATGTTGTAATATGCTTGCGGTACAGCGCTGTTGGATTTGTGGCTGCCTGCTGGGCTTACACCTTCATATTTGTAGTAGATTTTTGCTGGTGTTTTAAGTGCTTTTTCAAAGCCTACAGCTCGGAAGAGTGGTGATGGTCTCCACAAGCGGTAGATTTCTCGGACTTCGTCTGGGACGTCTATCCAGCGTTCTTGGCTGATTTCTTGTCCGATAATTGATTTGGGGAAAATTTGTGGTACTATGCCGACGCCTGGCTCTTTTGTTGCAGGGTCGATGAATGGTGGAAGTGGGTGTGGAAGGTCTGGTACTATGTTGTACCATTGCTTTGGGATGTCTTCTTCTTTTAGTAAAATTTTTCGGGTTATCATGTTTCTTCTTTCCCGGATTAGCTGTGAAATGTTGTTTCACGCTTTATTTAAGCTTTTCAGTACATGAACGTACGAAACTGTACATTTGCTTGCTTTGAAACCAAAATCCAAATTAACACTTTTATACTTAAACGCACAAAAACATACACGCGAAGCAACCATGTGGAACATGATAAAAAGCCACTTCGAAGACTACCCAGAAAGACTCAAAGTAGCACGCGTTCTAGTCGAAAGCGGCCTAAGTGCAAAAGATGGTAAAATTTACTTGAACCAAATCGAAATCCCGCCTGTACGCATAGCCCGAGTCGCCGGCGTAGACAGACGCACAGTAAACGAAACCCTAAGCGCCATAAACGAAGATCAAAAACTTAAACTAATTTTTGAAGAAATACGTCCCGCAGGACACAGCCTAAAAGAAATCGCCAAACACCTAAACCTCGGCGTAGTCGAACTCACCGTTGCAGACGCAAAAGCCCCCGGCATACTGTCCAACGCATCGACCCTGTTAAACAACGCCAACTTGAGCATACGCCAAGCCATTGTGGATGACCCTGAATTGTCGCCTGAACCAAAACTAACCTTAATTGTGGAATGCAAGATTCCTGGCGAGTTAATTCCAGAAATTTTAAAGATTCCAGGTGTCGCCAAAATTTCTGTTTATTGATTGACCGCGCAGTTTTTTAGAGGCGAAACCTAAATTAATAATCAAAACCAATAAAAACTGTATAGCGTAGCTTTTCTACTTCTATCGTTTGCTAGAAAAACTTATATTGTTAAGGGTGTTTTCTTGTTGTTCGCATTAAAGGAGGTTTACCTGATTTGTCATCATCACCTACACAAGCTGGCGGCGTACCAGTTCTTGTATTAAAAGAAGGAGCAAATCGTTCTCGCGGAAGAGAAGCACAACATAACAATATTACTGCAGCCAAAGTTGTCGCAGAAAGCGTGAAAAGCGCGCTTGGACCAAAAGGTATGGATAAAATGCTTGTTGACAACTTTGGAGACGTAACCGTTACAAGCGACGGACGCACAATCCTAGATGAAATGGATGTTCAACATCCAGCAGCAAAAATGCTTGTAGAAGTCGCCAAAACCCAAGACAACGAAGCAGGCGACGGAACAACTTCTGCCGTAATTATTGCAGGTGACCTTTTGGGGCGCGCTGAAGAACTCATTGACAAAAACATTCACCCAACAGTTATAATCGAAGGTTACAAGAAAGCTTCAGAGAAAGCTCTTGAAACCCTTGACAAAATCGCCATGCCATTTGACTTTTCTAAATCCAGAGATTTCCTAAAGAAAACAGCTGTAACTTCAATGGCAAGTAAACTTGTTGCTGAATACAAAGAATACCTTGCTGATATGGTTGTTAAAGCAATGCTTGAAGTTGCAGATAAACAGCAAGATGGCACTTTCAAAGCCGATGTTGACGATGTCAAAGTGGAAAAGAAAACTGGCGAGTCACTGGGCGAAACAAAACTTGTTAACGGCATAGTCATCGACAAAGAAATCGTTCACTCTGGTATGCCTAAACGCGTTGAAAACGCAAAAATCGCGCTTATCGACGCTTCCTTAGAAAATGATAAGCCCGAGTTCGATTCAAAAATTAACATCGAAAACCCATCCCAAATCTCAGCCTTCTTACAACAAGAAGAAGATATGTTACGCAGTATGGTTGAAAAAATCGCTGTCACAGGCGCAAACGTCGCAATTTGCCAAAAAGGCATCGACGACATGGCACAGCATTTTCTCGCCAAAAAAGGTATAATGGCCATTAGACGCGCCAAAAAATCTGACATGGAAAAACTTGCACGCGCCATAGGTGGAAAAATCGTTTCTGACATTGACGATATTTCTTCAAAAGATTTAGGTTGCGCAGCGTTGGTTGAGGAACGTAAAATCGGTGACGACAAAATGACTTTTGTCGAAGGCTGCAAGAATCCTAAAGCAGTAACAATTCTGATTCGCGGCGGAACCGAACGCTTAAACAATGAAGCAGAACGCTCAATCCACGATGCCCTTTGCGTTATACGTGACTTAATTCAAGACCCCAAATTTGTAGCTGGCGGAGGGGCACCTGAAATGGAAATGGCAAACAACCTCAAAAAGTATGCCCAAACACTTCCAGGGCGCGAGCAGCTTGCCATTTTGGTTTTTGCTGAAGCTTTGGAGTCTATTGCAATAACATTATCAGAAAATGCTGGTTTAGACCCGATTGATATACTGTCCGAATTGCGGTCTAAACACGAAAAAGGAGAAACATGGGCAGGCATCGAAGTAAACAGCGGTAAAGTCCAAGACATGACCAAAGCAGGCGTTTACGAGCCAGTAGCAGTCAAACGTCAAATCATCAAATCCGCAACCGAAGCAGCCTCTTTGATACTAAAAATCGATGATGTTATCGCCTCAGGTAAAAGTAAAACGCCTCCAATGCCACCTGGAGGAATGCCTGGCGGAATGGGTGGCATGGGCGGAATGGGCGGATATCCAGGTGCTGGAGAGTATTAAACTGTCTGACAATAAAGTAACTGTAGGACCACCAAAAGTAACCCGTTTTGAGAAGGCTAGAATTGTTGGGGCAAGAGCCCTGCAAATCAGCATGGGAGCGCCAATCCTTGTTGACGCTGACGAAACGGTCTCAAACCCGATTGATATTGCAATGAAAGAGATGGATGCGGCAATCTTGCCAATCACCATTAGACGTACGTTGCCTGACGGAACCTTCCAAGACATACCCTTAAAATGGCTATCATAAACCAACTTTTTCTTTTTTCTTAAAATTTTCTTTAGCAGCATGTAAAGTAGCAGTTATTTGTCTCCAGTGTGCACCCTGCCAATAAACGTGACCACAATTTGGGCACTTCCAAAACTTGTCATAATACAAAAAAGTGTTCCTTTCAACGTCACCCTCGATTTGTTCCTTAGCGGCTGCGTGCAGTTTAGCGTTACACCGTGGACAATGCGACTTATCCATGTCAATTTCAAGCCTTAAACCAAACCGTTCCGCCAACTCCGCAAGTCTCTCAACCTCCAAAGCACCCTGCAAATAAAAAGCTTCAAGCCCCCGACTCAAAGCACGCTGAAACAACTCAAAATCCCTCGTCAACAAAACCCTGCCATCAGCCTTCCCTTGTGCAAGCAGTTGGTCATCGGTGAGTTCTGTGGAGTACACAACATCTTGTCCAAGCATTCTTAGCCAACGCGACAGCTTACCCAGCATCGCATCAGCTAGAAACTTCAAGTTTTCCTTTCCGGATGACTCTTCCGCAGCCCGGTTTCTCAACAATCTCGCCTTCATCCATAACCAAAACGCCGTTGACAAAAGTTTTCACTGGTTTGCCGACTGCTTCCCACCCATTGTAAGGCGAAAACTTGGCTTTAGACTTGAACTTAGACGCATTAATCGTCCAACGCAGGTTATAGTCAACAATTGTCAAGTCTGCGTCTTTGCCCTGCTCCAATTTGCCTTTGCTGGTTAAACCAAAAATTTCTGCTGGCTTTTCCGCAAGCAACTCAACCAGCCGCTGCATGGTTAACTGGTTTTTCCTTACCAATGTTAACATTAAGGGCAAGGTGGTTTCCAGTCCGGGCACGCCGACTTTAACTTCCCAAACGCTGCTTTCAGATTTTTCTTCAAAGGTGTGAGGTGCATGATCTGACCCAACAGCGTCAACGTCGTTTTGGACGATGCTTTTCCTGAGGGCTTCTTGATGGGTTATGTCACGAAGTGGTGGTGCCATAATCGCCAACATTCCATAACGTGCAACATCTGCTGATGATAGCATCAAATGGTTTGGAGTAACTTCGCAGGTCACTTTTCTGCCAGCCTTTTTAGCCTCTTTAATTGTATCTAATCCCTGCTGGCTTGTAACATGACAAAAATGCAAGTGCACATTTGAACCTTCACTAACTTTAAGCAGCCGCTTCATAGCATCTACTTCTGCCTGTTCAGTGTGCGCCAAAAGAAAATCCTTCGCATCATTATGCTTAGCCTGCTTTAGCCTCTGCTCAATAGCTAAAATCTGATTCTTGTCCTCTGCATGAACAGCCACAACCGCGTCCGCTTCCCCTGCGGCTTTTAATCCATCTTTTAGGGCTTGGTCATCGTCAATGTTTACGCCTCCAACTTGATTACCCATAAACAGTTTAAACCCGATTGCGCCTTCACGCCTAATAGGTGGCAACTCAGCCAAGTTTTTGGGAAACTCAGAATACAAACCCACATTGACCAGCGTTCGCCTTTCAGCAATTTCTATACGGTTCTTTAGGTTTTCTACACTGTTAGTTACTGGTTGATTGTTTGGCATATCCAGAACAGTGGTGAAACCGCCAGCTGCCGCTGCGGATGTTCCTGAAATAAAATCTTCTTTATACGCTCGCTCTTCATCCCGCAAGTGAACATGCTCGTCAATTAAGCCGGGCAAAACCAACAAACCGTGTAGGTCGATTTTTTGGTCGGCGTTGGGCATTTGGGGTTGCCTGCCTATCTTGTAGAATTTGCCTTCTTCCACTGCGATGCTGCATTCGAGGATTTCGCCTTTAAAGTAAGCTTTAGTGTTGTTTAAGACTAAATCAACAATCAAGGAAACCACGTTAGTATGGTAGTGTATGCGAGTGGATAATTAAATAAAGTTTTAGTGCCTAAAGGGGGGCTTAAAAGAAGAAAAATGAAGTGTTACTTTTCTTGTTCAAGTTCGATGCGGCATTCGTCGCAAATGTTTTGGCCGTTGCGTTCTTTGAGGCTTTCAGAGTAAGCTTCACAGCGGTCACAGTAGCCCGATTGTGGCGCCTCTTCAAGTTCCATTGCAGCTGCGGAACCTTCGATACGTGTGTGTTCCTGCATTATTTCAATAAGCTCTGGCATAACGCCAAGCAGGTCTTTGTCTGAAACTATGCCAACCAGGTTGCCTTTATAGAAGACACCTAAGCGTCTGATGTCGAGGCGGTTCATTCTTCTTGCCGCGTCACTGATTGTGGCGTCAGGTTCGATGGTGACTAGTGGAGTGGTCATGATTTCTTTGGCTTTAATCTCGTCTGGCTTATTGTTTTTTGCTATAACCCTGATTACAAGGTCTCTTTCAGTGATTATTCCAATGGATTTTCCTTCTTTGTTGGTTACAATTACTGCTCCTAATCCTTCTCTGTCCATTGCTTCTGCAATTTTGTTTGTTGTTTGGTTCTCATCTGCGGTAACTACTGGGCTGCTCATAACGTCTTTGACTAGCATTTTTGTTCTTAATCCAAATTCTGACATTGCCATATCCACTCTACAACTGAGATAACTTGCCTTTACATGTTCAAAATACGGAAAGCGCAATTTAAGAGTTGCCTACACAATGCTTGCAAAAAACTTTGTACAGTTTGCTGCAAGTTTTATATCGCACTCCATTCTCTTTACCAACTGCTAAAGATGACATTAATGTTAAGAACAAACCGTGAAAAACTAATCAAAATCTCAGTTATGGGCCAAATAGCAAGCCCCACAACAAAAAACATTTACAACATTTCAGCCACAGGCGCCCCCTGCATATTGCCCGGCGTAGGCGGAATAACCTACAACCTTCGAGTGGGAGACCCTGCATGCGGCTGGGAAGCAGACCACGTTGAACCCGGCGTAAGCACAGACAACAAAGAAAGTGATGCACGTTCAGGCAACGCGGCAAACACATCTTACAACCTCTTCTCTTGCGTTGGTAATCAGGCGATTGTTGCAAGTGGCGACGCTAAAGGTGCAAAAGGCACAGTAACAGGCAAACACGGCGGCATCGAACATGTGCTGATAGATTTTAAGCCTGAAATCCTTGACAAACTATTGATTGGCGACCAAATTCTCATAAAAGCTTATGGTACAGGTTTAAAACTGCTTGATTTTCCTGAAATAAAAATAGCGAACATGGATCCTTGTTTGCTTGATGCTATTGACCCTCAGGTTAACGGTGAAAAGCTTGAGGTTCCCGTTACGCACATTATTCCTGCAGCCATTATGGGTTCTGGTTTGGGTGCTAACCAGGTTAACAGCGGCGATTATGACATTCAACTGTTTGATGAATTGGTGGTTAAACAGTTTGGGCTTGAAGATTTGCGGTTGGGTGACCTTGTAGCTATCATGGACGCTGACCACACGTTTGGCAGAATCTACCGGCAAGGTGCAATCTCCGTTGGTGTGGTGGTTCATACGAATTGTGTGACTGCTGGGCATGGTCCAGGGGTGACTTCTTTGATGACTAGTGCAAGCGGTAAAATTATTCCTCAGATAAATCAGAATGCAAACCTTGCTTCTTTGTTAAAGTTACGGGCAGATATATAAGATAGTTAATTCAATATTTGGAACAATAGAGAAAAAAGAGGTAAAAATAATGCCAGTTAAACGAAAAAGCCGAGGAAGAGCAAAAGGAAGCAAAGGATCCAGCAGTCTTGTTCAATGCGTAAACTGTGGGGCAATGGTGCCGCGTGACAAAGCAAAAMGGTCAACACGCCGCGTGTCTTTTGTTGAGCCACAGTTGGCAAAGGAGCTTAGGCAAAAAGGCACATTCTTAGCCTCTTGGGTTGATACTAAATATTACTGTATTTCATGTGCAGTACACCGTGGCATCGTCAAAGTACGTGCTGAAAACGAACGCCACTCAAAAGGTTACAGAAGAAGAAGCTACTAAAAGCTTCTTTATGCTTTTTTCTTAAACATTTCTTTTTACTTTTTTAACGCCTTATACACGTGATATGCTCTTTGAATCACTGTAAAGTTTGCAAGCACTGCCAAAACGATTATGCCATAGTTTAAGGCTGGCAAATAAAACACTGCAGCAATCGTAAACAGGGCTAAGATTAGCATGCGTTCTGCACGTTCAGCAAACCCGACTGACTCCATTTTTATTCCAACACCTTCTGCTCGGGCACGAGTGTAACTTACCAGCACTGAACCTGCCAACGCTGCAAGCCCCCATACTGGGTCGCATAAGCCGCTGATGATTATTCCCGCATAAACTGCTGCGTCTGCGTACCTGTCAAGTACTGAATCAAAAAAGGCGCCAAAAGTTGAAGCCTGGTTAAACGTTCTGGCGACTATGCCGTCCATTGTGTCGCAGAATCCTGAGGCTAACATAAACACGACTGCCAAAACCAGAAACAGAACTGGCTGCGATGGCGCGATGGCGTAAGCAACCGCAGAGGCTAAAGACAGAATAAAACCGACAATGCTGATTCTGTTTGGCGTAAACCCTAACTTGTGCGCGATGTTTGCTTCTGTGCCAAGCATTTCTTGGATTCTTTTCTTTAGTTTAGTTAGCAATTTCTGGTCTCTCGGGTTTGACTATGTTTATTGCCAATTACCTGCTGGCTGTAATAAAGTCTTTTCCAGAAAGGTGTCTTTAACTCCCGTTTTGGGGGTAAAAATTCAGATTGTGGCTTTGAGTTTTTTCAGTGAACTTATAAGGAAGTTAACGGATTAATAGGATGGTGACGTTCTGCCGCGCATCAGAGCGCAAAGCAGCAACGTTACACAAAGCAACAGTATAAGGAGTAAAACAAAATGACTGAAAACGCAGACGTAATCTTCGTCGGAAACAAACCACCAATGAGCTATGTTTTAGCAATCATAACAAGTCTCTCCTCAGGCAACCTGAAAGAAATCACTTTGAAAGCAAGAGGCCAAGCAATTACCACAGCAGTTGACGTAGCTGAAATTGCAAGGAACCGTTTTGTTAAAGACCTCAAAGTGAGCAAGATTGCAATCGGAACAGCCGAGATGCCGCCACGCGAGGGAGAGAGTAAGTCCCGTATGGTTTCCACGATGGAGATCACCTTAAGCAAAAAAGCATAAGCGCTAAAACATCGTAAAAACCAAAAATAAATCAATCAAACCTTTCTTTATTTTTTAATAAACTTTTAAACTCTTTTTCGAAATGTTTCTTGATTTTGTTTTTTTAGGAACAAGTTTTAAATGGTTACTTCAAGCAACTTATGGCTGGTAAACCTGAATGAAACCTGTCCATTCATTTCTCGTAATCCTCCTGATAGCCATTTTTGCTGGACCACTATTTTTCGTTAATAATTTGCAAGTGCAAGGTGCAGGTTACACTGAAGTCAGCGGTATACTTTGGGATAACACTACTTGGACAACCGCTAATAGTCCCTACCTCATAACTGGCTCTGTTCAGGTTCCAGCCAACGTCACTTTAACTATTGAACCAGGCGTTACAGTTACAACCAATAAGAAACCAGGTGGCTATCTGTTTTTGTTAAACGGACAAATTTTAGCAAACGGTGACGCAGGCAACCCTGTAACTTTCGACGCCAATAATGTGGGGCTTGTTTCAATAAGCAACTCTGATACTGACGCTTTCTTAAAACTTGATTACTGTATTGTCAATAATGCGTCATATGTTTGGAACCCAAGCAGTTCAGGTTCGGGGCTTGCCTACTTTAACATCACTCATTCCTTAATTCAAAGCTCGGTAATGGCTTATTTTGATATAGACGGCTCTGCAAGAGACATTTACATTGAGTACAACAGGTTTGTTAATACCAGTTTTAACATAGAAAGTGATGCTGCTGTTTACGTTAGACATAACTTGTTCAATGGAAAAGTCGATATAGGGTTTCTTGTTCGAAATAACGGTAATGGTCAGAACCTGTTTGTTGAATATAACACTTTTTTCAACATGAAAGGAGTAGTTCTTTCACTTATAGGGAGTAATTCTCCTTCTTCAGGAATGATTGCGCCTAATAATTATTGGGGAACAACCGATTTGGCTGTAATTAAATCAATGATTTATGACAACAGCACCGACATAACTTGCCCCGCCGCCATCACTTATTTGCCTATTCTTCAAGAACCTGACCCCCAAACACCTACACCAACAATTGAACCAACCCCAACACCTACAACCAGCCTGCCTAATGAAACGCCAACGGCAACCCAAACCCCACAGCAAACAACATCACCCACCAACACTCCATTTCCAACATTAACTTCAACTTATGCTCCATTTACAGATAAGCCGTCAACTCAAAACACCAACCAAACAAACGGGCAGACATTAACTTTGGCTATCGCGGTCGGTGTAATAATTGCCATCTGTGTCTTTCTTGGCTTTGGAAAAGTAAGGTCACGCAAAGCCGCAAAAGCTTGACTCTTTTCGTTTAGTGCAAATCCCTAAGGGGGGTAGGTGCTAATGGCTGAAAACCCGCTCATTAGCATGTTGAAATTCAATAGTTATGGTTTTGACCTTTGGATGGGTGAATCGCAAGGTTAAAATCCTAAAGGGGCTGTAAGTGAATTATTCGCGTGAAGATTTATGTTAGATATCAAGCTTATCCGTGAAAGCCCAGACCTTGTAAGAGCCAACCTTGAAAAGCGGGGTAACCCAGAAAACCTGCAAATGCTCGACGACTTGATTGCTCTTGACAAGCAGTGGCGATTGAACCTTACAAGCCTTAACGATTTACGTCACGACCGCAAACTGGTCACAGTAGAAATTGCCAAACTCAAAAAATCTGGCCAAGACGCACAAGCTCAAGTTGAAAAAGCCAAACTAATCGACGCCCAAATCACCACAATTGAAAAACAGGTGACACAAGAAGAAGAGAAAGAACGCGACTTGCTACTTCGGTTGCCAAACATGCTTGACCCAACAGTTCCATATGGCAAAGACGACCACGACAACGTCGAAGTAAAAACTTGGGGAACAATTCCACAGTTCAAGTTTCCAGTGAAAAACCATCTTGACTTAGCAAACGACCTTAACTTGATCGACATGGAACGAGCAGGCAAAATCAGTGGTGCCCGCTTCTTTTTCCTCAAAAACCAGTTGGCGCTGCTGGATTTGGCGTTGATGAATTTTGCCATGCAAGAACTCTCAAAGAAGGGTTATGTTGCTATTGAGCCGCCATTTATGATTAACAAGGCTGCTTACGAAGGCGTTACTTCTCTTGGCGACTTTGTTGATGTCCTATACAAGATTGAAGGCGAAGACCTCTACATGATAGCCACAAGCGAACACCCGATGGCTTCGATGTACATGGGTGAAGTTATCAAAGAGCAGGATATGCCGCTTAAACTTGCAGGCTTAAGCACATGTTTCCGCAAAGAAGCAGGCGCACACGGCAAAGACACCCGAGGCATTTTCCGTACTCACCAGTTTAACAAGATTGAACAATTCATTTTCTGCAAACCCGAAGACTCCGCAAAGCTTCATGAGGAACTTTTGGCAAACGCTGAAGATTTGTTGCAGAAACTTGAGTTGCCCTACCGTGTGGTTAACGTTTGCACTGGCGACATTGGCACTGTTGCAGCTAAAAAGTATGACATTGAGGCTTGGATGCCCGCCCAGAACGGTTACCGTGAAGTAGTCAGCTGCAGTAACTGTACTGATTATCAGGCAAGGCGTTTAGGTATTCGTTACCGTGAGAAAGAGGGTGCGCCGCCGAAGGGTTTCTTGCATACGCTTAACTCTACCGCGATTGCTACCGGAAGAACCATTGTTGCCTTACTCGAGAATAATCAGAATGAAGATGGCTCAATAAATGTGCCTAAAGCGCTTAGGAAATATATGGGTGACGTCGAGAAAATAGACAAAAAACGGTAAAACCTTTTATATTGCTTTGAGAATGTTGAGGCAGTTTGGAGGATTACTTTGTCTTCAAAGACTTCAAAAGCAAAACACATTCGCGATAAATGGCGTAGCAAATCATGGTTCAACGTAGTAGCGCCATCGTTCTTCGGAAACGTTGACTTAGGTGCAGTACCAGCAGAAACAGCAGACCAACTAATTGGTAGAGTTGTTGAAGCTACACTGTATGATATTACAGGTGACTTTTCTCATCACTATTTGAAAATGTTCTTCCAAATAAGCGCAATGGATGGTAAAACCGCCAAAACACTCTTCAAAGGTCACGAATACTCACGTGACTACTTACGTAGCTTAGTTAGAAGAAGAACAACCAAAGTGGACGGCCTATTCAATCTAATAACCAAAGACGGTTACAAACTTAGAATTGCCGTTTCAGCCCTAACACTTTCACGAATAAAGACTTCACAAGAACAAATCATCCGCAACATCATGATCAGAATCATCAAAGAAAAAGCAGCAGCACTCACAATGGACCAGTTCGTACAAGAAATGGTTCTCGGCAAAATAGCCTCAGACATCTACAACGAATCAAAACAAGTTGCACCACTACGCCACGTTGGTATCCGCAAATCAAAACTTATCAGTGCACCAGCAAACGCTCCACAACTTCTGTTAGCCGCTGGCACAGCAACTGTTGAAACAGTTGAAGAAGCCGAGCCAGAGGAAGAAGAAATTGAAGAAGCAGCTGACGTTGCAGCTGAACAAGTCGCGGACGAAGAAGAAACAGAAGAAGAATAAACTCTTCTTTACTTTTCATTTTAAATATTTTTTGTTTTCCAAAACAGTCTTAAAAGACACTACGCTAGCATATTGCTGTTTTAGAAGGTGCAGTTAATGGTTAACCGTGCAGGCGTACATGAAAAAGGTTCAATCAACGTTAACGATGTAATTGAAAGCATCAGAGAACGTGAAGACTTCAGCAAAGCCGGCGCTATTGGCTTGTTTATTGGCGTAGTCAGGGGCGAAACCCTTGAAGGCGAGGAAGAAGTGGAAAAACTTACTTTGGAAGCGTACGAGGAAAAAGCTGACGAGGTGCTCGGCAAGATTTGTGACGATTTGTCTCAGAAGCCAGGAATTGTTGATGTGCAGATTCATCATTTAACTGGTGAATTCAAAGTTGGAGAAGACCTTGTTTACGTTGCCGTCGCGGGTTCTCACCGTCAGCAAGTGTTCCCTGTCTTGCGGGAAGCGGTTGAACGTTACAAGAGCGAAGCGCCAATCTTCAAAAAAGAACACATAACAAGCGAAAAAGGCAAATCTGAGTATTGGGTTTCAGAAAAACATCACCATTAACTTGGCAACGTGACAGTGTATGATTACAGCTTTAGCAGGCGGAGTAGGTGCAGCCCGATTCTTAACAGGCTTAATTCAGCTAATAAAACAAGAAGACTTAACCGTCATCGTCAACACTGGTGATGACATTGACCTTTTTGGTTTACACATTTCGCCTGACATTGATATCGTAACTTACACGCTTGCCGACATTATCAATCACGAAAGAGGTTGGGGCATAAAAGGCGACACCTTTGAGTGCCTAAACATGCTCAAACAGTATGGCGAGGTCGAATGGTTTAACCTCGGAGACAAAGACTTCGCAACAAGCATTCTACGCACAAAAATGTTCAAAAACGGCGCCACCCTGTCACAAGTGTCTGCTAAAGTAAGCCGCGACTTGGGACTTAAACTCAAGATTTTGCCCATGACTGACGACAAGTTTGCTACCCACGTGCAGGTCGCGGAGGGTTTGATTCATTTTGAGGAATACATGGTTAAACGGGCTGCGCAGGACAAAGTGTTGGGCGTACAGTTTGTTGGCGCAGAAACGGCTAAGCCTGCACCCGGAGTTGTTGAAGCGATAATGGATTCAGAACGCATAGTAATTTGCCCAAGCAATCCAGTTGTAAGCATAGGCACGATTCTTTCTATATCGGGCATTAGGGAAGCTTTACAGAAAACCAGCGCCAAAAAAGTTGCCGTAAGCCCTATTGTTGCTGGTGCACCGATTAAGGGTCCCGCTGATAAACTTCTTGAAGGTTTAGGGTTTGAGGTTTCAGCTTTTGGGGTAGCAAAAATGTATTCTGGTTTCTTGGATGGTTTTGTGATTGATACGATTGATGCTGCACAGAAAAGCCGGATTGAAGCTTTAGGCATCAAAGTGGCGGTTACTAACACTGTAATGAAGGATTTAGAGTCTAAAACATCGTTAGCTAAAGTAGTGCTCAGTCTGTAAGCCGGCAGGCTGTTAGCAGATTAAGATAAGGGTTATATTATAACACACGAATACTGTTTTATTTCTGATTTGGGATGTGCCTGCCGTGGAAAAAAGAAGCTATGATTGGTTTGAGCAACGAAGAAGAACAAGAGGCTTAGAGCTTGCGCATGAGCAAATAACTAAAGCCTTCGACACAGTAACTTGGCTCCATAAAGCTACAAAAAGTTACTCAGAGAAAAACATTAACGACGCCAAAAAATACATTGAAAACCTGTATTTAGCAGAGGAAGAAGTAGACAAACTAAGAACTGACACCTTTCTTGAGTTGTCTAAAGGCGCCGCGTTGGTTTCTGACTACCGCGAGGACCTTTTGCACCTTGTAAAACGCCTTGACACTTTGGCTGACCACACTAAAGACGCAGCAAGATGCCTTGAAATGCTTGCTGAAGCCGATCTTCCTGCTGAGCTTACTCAAAAAACCGTTTACATGACAGGCAAACTTGTTGAAACTGCACAAATGCTCCGAGGCAGCATAGAAAAGATTTCGTCTAATCCTGCTGAAGCTGTAAGAGAGGCAAGGCAAGTCGGCGAAATCGAGCATGATATTGACACTGAATACCTTAGAACTAAAGGCTTGTTCGTTAAGTATGGTGCAAACATGAACTGTGGTGCAATGGTCATCTTTGATGACTTGATTGAGTTTATTGAGCAAGCTGCAGACATGTGCGCTGATACTGCCGATTACATTTTGGTTCTTTCAAGCAGAGAATAATCTGCATTTTTCTTTTTTTGTGTGTTTTGTTGATGCTTTCGTATACGGAAATTGTTTTTCTGAATTTGTTACTGGTTTTCAACATGCTTTTGTGCTTGTTTTCAACCAATACGGACCTACCCCCTTAGTGTTTTGTGGTTGGAGGCTGGTTTTTACCTACCCCTATAGGTTTTTGCATAGATCTGCTATTTGGCGCATAATAGGTTGGTAAAAAAAGAAAGACCAAGTTTCTTGTTAAGCAGTCATCAATTTCTTAACTGCGTCAACTAGTTTCTGGTTATCTTTGTCGGAGCGTACGGTAAGCCGGAAGTAGGTTGCGTCTAGGCCCACGAAGGTGCAGCAGTCCCGAATCAGCATGCCCATTTTGGCTAGCTCTTCCTTAAGCTTAGTGGAAGTTACTTTGCCGTTGGTGATTTTTACAAGCAAAAAGTTGGTGTCTGAAGGGAACACCTTTAAGCCGGGTATTTGGCTGAGTTGCTCGGCAAAGCGGATGCGTTCTTGTTTGATTGTGAGTTTCGTGTTTTCGATAAATGCTCTGTCGCTAAATGCTGCAAGGGTGGCAAAGCCTGCGAGGCTGTTTATGCTCCATGGTTGGCGTACGTCTAGGAGTGTGTTGATTAGGCTTTTTGCTGCTATGCCGTAACCGAAGCGTATGCCGGGCATGCCGTAGAATTTGGTTACAGAGCGAATAACGAAGAGGTTTTCGTACTTGTTTACGTAGCCTGCCATGGTTTCTGTTTGTTCTTTGTCAGTGAATTCGATATAGTTTTCGTCTATGCTGAAGATTACGTTTTTCTTTTGGCAGTACTCGACAAGGTCTAAGACTTCGTCTTTAAGGTACAGTTTGCCTGATGGGCTGTGCGGGTTGCAGATTGAAACGATTTTAGTGTCAGGTGTTATTGCAGCTTTAATTTTCTCGTTTTCCATACTAAAATCGGCGGGTAACTGGACATAAATTGTTTGTCCGCCTAAGCGTAGTGCTGCTTTTTCGTACTCGGTAAAGGACGGTACTGGCACTACAGCTTTGAAGTTAGCTCTTGCAAAAATTTCTGTAATCATGTAGATGAGTTCGATTGAACCGTTGCCTAAAATAATGTTGTCAGCGTCAACGCCTGGCTGGTTAACGTAGGCAGCGATTCTTTTGCAGAGTTCAACAGGGTTTGGGTCAGGGTAGAATCTTATCAGTTTAGCATTTTCCTTAACGGACTCGAGCGCTTTTGGTGAAGGTCCCAAATGGTTAATTGGTCCACTGAAATCTAGCGCTTCTTCGAGGGGAATATTGTATTTTCTGGCAAAGCCCCAAACGTCTCCGCCGTGGCTTACAAACCTACGTTCTCTACATTCATTAGTTGCCAACTTTTTTCTCCTCCATCAGACTTAAGATTTTTTTCTCTACCTGTAAATGTGCTTTGTAATGTGCGTTATATTGGTTAACTACCTTGTATAGCCAGTAAATTACCCCAAAGCCTAACGTCACTATGGTAATTATTGCGTATGTTTTTATGGGTATCGTCTGTGTCATGAACATGCGTTCTGGGAACGCTTGAGCAAGAAACTGTTCTTGTTCGGCTTCATGTTCTGCTAAATCTTTAGACAACAAGTACGTGATAATGAAGACTGGGATGATTAGTATGATTGCTGCCGTCCAAGCTGTCGCGTTCATTTCACGTGGATGCTTGACTTTTTTTGGCACAGGTTTGCCTTGCCGCTGCAAGTAAGCTGTTACTTGTGCCTCAAATGCTTCTTCTTTTTTAAAGTGATGGTTTCTGCCTTCGATTAAACGGTGAAACATGGGAAAAAACGCTAAACCAAACGTGACTATGGCACCTAAAAACCACATGGAAAACCAAACTTTTCGGTCGCCTTCTAATGAGGTAAACGTTGGGTTTTCCATTTTAAGCATCAATTCATCCATGACTGTTTATGGCAATGGTGGAGTAGCCAAACTTTATAAGTTCTTCCATCGAGGTTCATAAGTAAAATGAGCCCCAAGCAAATGCTGATTTCCATCATTATTCCTGTGTACAATGAAGAACAGACCATAGGAAACGTGATTGAACGCGTCCAAAACGTTATGAAGCGAATGGGCTTAAAACACGAAATTATCGTTGCTGATGACCATTCATTTGATAATTCTTTATCGGTTGCACAAGCCTATCCTGTTCGGGTGTACAGTTTAACGGCGCATGTAGGCAAAGGCATGGGGTTACGGGCAGGTTTTGCCAAAGCAGAAGGCGACATAATAGTAACTATCGATTCTGACGGTTCACATCGCCCTGAAGAGTTGCCGCGGCTGCTTTACCCTGTTGTGAATGACCAAGCAGACCTTGTTATCGGTTCACGGTATCTGCATCAAAAGAATGTGGCTGCTAAACGGTTAAACGCTTTAGGCGTTAAACTCTTCAACCTCCTCATTCAAATGTTCATTGGGGTTTACGTTACGGATTCCCAGTCAGGTTTCCGTGCAATGAAACGTGATGTTCTCAAAATTCAGCACCTCAAATCGGGCGGGTACGAGATAGAAACCGAAATGCTGGTCAAAACCGCTAAAAGCCATTACCGCGTGGTTGAAGTACCTATCAGTTTTGAGCAACGTACCTACGGTAGATCCGGCATAGACCCGTTGCGGGATGGTTCAAGAATTCTTATTTCAATAATTTCGGCGCGGCTACGGAGGGTGTAAAAGTGAGTGACGCCCAGCTGCCTAAAGTTTCGGTGATTGTGGCTTCAATGAATAACGAGTCAACAATTGAAGACTGCCTTAACGCGTTACTTACCCAAAACTATCCATCTGACCACTTGGAAATTATTTTGATGGACGGCGTTTCAAAAGACAAAACCGTAGAAATAGCCAAAAAATACCCCATCAAAGTCTACTCACTCCGCCTTAACTGTCCTGCAGCATACAATTATGCACAAAAAATCGCAAGCCACCCCATCTTAGGCTTTGTAGATTCAGACGCTAAAGTTGAAGCAGACTGGCTGAAAAAACTCGTCGTGCGCCTTGATGAACCAAGCGTTGCAGGAGTAAGCGGCTCCATTGACACATGGAACAATGATAACCCGTGGGCAAGAAGCATCGGCTACGAACTTAAAACTCGTTACCGCCGCATCGGAAAATACACGGGGCGAATCGCAACCATGAATCTGCTGCTCAAAAAATCTGTCATCGAAGAAGTCGGTGGTTGGGCAGAGGACATGCCAAGCCAATACGACACCGAATTCGGTTACCGACTCGCAGCGAAAGGCTACAAAATTGCGTATGAACCCTCAGCAGTGTGCTACCACTTCAACCGTCCAACTCTCCACGCGTTTTACAGGCAGCAGCTTCAGTACGGCAAAAACACTCTGCGGCTGTACTTTAAGCATGGCAAGCTGGCAAAGGGTGACGAAATTACTGATGTAGGCATGAACATTCAACCTATCTGGCTGCTGGCGATAGTGGCTAGTTTCTTGCTGGGCATAGTGCCCCTGTTAAGGCCGCTGTGGATTGTGACGGGTGTGCTGCTTTTGGCAATGCTTGTTTATTACATTTATTCGGCGGCAAAAATTGCTGTTGACTTCAAAGATGGCTCCGCCATGCGGCTAATCGTACTGTATTTTGTGCGTTCGGTTGCGTGGTTTAACGGCGCCGTAATCATAACAGTAAAGTTTCTTGGAGGCAGACTTAAGTGACAAACAGAAACATCTGCTTTATTTCGCCTGAATACTGGCCTTTAGCCGGTGGAACAGGCTCCTATGTCTACTACCTATCTAACGAATTGATGAAAAACGGTTACAACGCTACAATCGTTACTGGTTCAAACCAGAACCTTGAACGCCAAGTTAACCCGCAACTCAAAGTGTACTTCCAAAAAATCCCCAAAGTCCCAATCGTAAAATCATTCATGCTTGCAGGCGCCAGCTACCGAAAACTCAACAGCATCCGAAACACTGCAAACATAGACATCACCCACCCCCAACTGCCCCTAACACCCAGCTTTGCCGTGCCGCCCAACTATGGAAAAACACTTGTATGCACAGTCCACTCAACATGGAAGGGCGAAGCAGAAGCCATCAGCGGCGAACCCTACAGTCGCCTAAACGCGAACGAAAAATTCCTTGTCAGTTTCAACTGGTTCTTGCGGTTTTTCGAAGTGGGCATGATTAAACGTGCCAGCCGTGTAATTGCCGTAAGCGACTTCACACGCCGCGAACTTAGAAAATATTATAACATTCCCGAAAACCGAATCCGGGTCATCCACAACGGCGTTGACACACGCAAATTCCAACCAGCATCTGACAAAAGAAAAATCAAGGCGGAACTTGGCTTAAACCCAGACGACATCGCAATCCTGAGCGTAGGCAGACTATACGCCCGCAAAGGACTCTTCACACTTATCGAAGCTATGCCGCCCGTAGTTAAACGGTTCAAAAACGCAAAATTTGTAATCAGCGGCAAAGGTCAAAGCGACGAAATGGCAAAGCTCAACGCCCACGCTGAACAGTTAGGCGTAAAAGACAACATAATGTTCACCGGTTACTACCCAGACAAGAAGCTACCCAAACTCTACCAAGCCGCAGATATCTTTGCGTTCTCAACTTTCTATGAACATCACCCATTCGCTGTTCTCGAAGCCCTCTCAACAGGATTGCCCGTGGTTACGACTACTGTGGGTGGAATCGCTGAAACCATCCAGTCAGGCAAAAACGGTTTGCTAGTAAAGCCCTTCAGTTCAAAACAGTTCTCTGAAGCAATCTTGTACCTGCTTGAACACCCGGCAGAAGCCGCAGAAATGGGTGCTAAAGCACGCAAAACCATCGTAGACGAGTATGACTGGAGTATTGTGGTTAAGCAAGCGTTGAAAGTGTACGATGAAGCCTTGCGTTAAGCAATTTCCATCGGTTCTTTTCTGTAGGCTTTAGTGATTCGCTGGAACAAGTGCACAATGTCAAGTGAGCAGAACAGCACTTTGGTTAGGTACTCGTGGTGGTAAATGATTATTTGTGCTTTAACCGGTAAGTCTATGCGTGGCGGCTCAAAGCGGCGGGCAACCGCTGAAACTGGTACGCCTTCCTCTTTGATGTCGGTTTCTTGGAGTCCTGTTTTTCGGGCGATGTAGCTTAGGTAGGTGTCTTTCCAGTTGAGCTTCATTATTTTGGCGGCGACAATGTCAAGGGCAAGTGCGTCGGGGCTGGTTAGCATGAGGTTCATTTCTACTGGTTTGCCTTTTGTTGGTCCGTTGCCTTCAATGCCTGTGCGTGCATCCATAATCGTTAAGGCTGGCTTGAAGAGGGTGTAGAGTCGGTAAAAGACTTCGGGCAGGTACGGGTGCAGGTAGATGCGTTTGTTGCTTGGTATGCAGCCAAAAAGGTTCTTTAATGCGCCGCTGTAAGCCATAAACTCGTGAGTTTTCATTAGTGGTAAATCGACTACGGCGTCAGCTTCAAGGATTGTTTTAGGCAAAAACAGCCTTTTAAGAGGCGTGTTAGAGTTGGGGAATTTAACTTCAACCACTTTGTCTTCTGAAAGGTTAATTACGGTTCCGCCTGCTTTCTCGACTGATTTTTGCATGCCGGTTTTGTCAAAGGCTGTCCAGCAAGGATAATTGAAACCGTTAGATTCACCAACGATGACTTCACTGTTTTGGTCACGCAGCAAGCCGATGAGTTCGTTGGTTAATTCTGGGCTGGTGACTACCCCGGGTAAGTATTCAGGGTGGCTCAGGTTGGGTTTAATGAAAATCCGTTTTTTGCCCCGCAAGTTTGCGCTGGCTACAGCTTCTTTTAGGATGTCACTTATGCTGGTGTCCTTAGTTCGGTAAACCTTGACTGGTTTAGGCACCACTGTTTTTCACTCCCATAATGCATCCTGGGTCACCATTAAGGGTGTCACCGTCATGATACGCAGCTGAACGTGCCCTGCAACCGCCACAAATATACTTGTAATCACATTTGCTGCATGAACCCTTTAGGTTGGCGCGGTTACGAAAAGCGTTGAACAGTGGTGCGTTGAACCAGATGTCTTTGAATGTTCGGATCTTTAGGTTGCCCACGTTTTTGGGTAAGAACACGCAGGGACGTACATCGCCTTGTGGAGAAATTGCACAGTATAGTCTGCCTGCGCCGCATCCACCAATGAATTCGCCTAGGGGCACGGCTTTTTTGGTTACTTTTACGGTTTGCATGTGTGCAAGTGCCATGGTGACTTCGCCTGTGCCGCTGGCTCCTTGACATTGTGCTGCTACACGAGCCAGTTGCGGTGCTGTGGCGAGGATTGTGGTTTTGCATCCTGCCGACATACGATTCAGCAGGTACCGCATAACATCTTCACGTTCTTGCGGGGAAAGGTCTTGGTCGGCGTGGTCTTTGCCGCGTCCAGCTGGAATGAAGTTAAAGTAAGTGAACCGTTCCACTTGGAACTTTTCAGCTAAATCAATTATGCCTGGCAATTCTGCCATGTTATTCTTGCCCACTGTTGTGGCTATGCAGGCGCAGATGTCTGCTTCTACACAGTTTTTAAGGCCCTCAATTGCTTTATCAAAAGCGCCTGGGACGCCGCGAAAATCGTCGTGGGTTTTAGCGGTTGCGCCGTCTATGCTTATGTCTATGTAGTTGACTTTGGCTTCTTTGAGTTTCTGTACGTTTTCTTTTGTTAAAAGAGTACCGTTTGACGCTAAGGACACGTATAAGCCGCGGTCAGAGGCGTAACGGGCTACTTCAAAGAAGTCTTTGCGGGTTAAAGGTTCACCGCCGCTAAACGCCAACGCAGTCACGTGCGCGTCAGCAAGCTGGTCCACCACATTTTTTGCTTGTTGAGTAGTTAATTCTTCCTCTTCAACTGCTCCACTGTTAGAATAGCAGTGTTTGCAGCAGAGATTGCATTTGTGTGTGAAATCCCAAACCACCAAAAACGGTGCAACAAGCGACATGGGTTTTTTTATGCCATACTGCTCAAAGGATTCGACAAGGTTTAGCACGGCGTTTCGTGCATACTTGTCTGTTAATAGTTGCTCTACTTTTGCCCGTTTAAATCCAAGGGCTCTGCGTAGGAATTCAATCCAAAACGCGATGATTTGATTGTAAAGGGAGCTGCATTTTTCGCAGGCTTTGTCGGTTTTTCCGCCGTAATCGTCCAATGCTGCTTCAAGTACTGTGCGTCCGCATACGCTGCATTTGCGTAGTGAAAGCTGGAGCATCTTTTTTGTCATCGGCATGCTGACTATGGCGTTCCAGAAGGTGTCGTGGCTAAGTATACTCATGCGGAATGGTTCTCCCTAAGCAAGTGTAGTATTTGGCGCGGTGGGTATGTTAAATATTTCTCTAAAACCCTCAACTGAGCAACCTGCTATTTCAACGCTGAAAACTGTGCACGTATGTGTTCAAAAAAATTAATAAACCAAAATACTTGAAACTAATTTGTAGGTTCAAGAAACATGAAACATGTTGCTGTCTATGCTGTTGTTGCTTTACTGCTGTTTTTTCTTTCAACTGCAGAACTGGCTGTTGCTAACCCAATAATGACTCCCATGGTTGACGTTGAATCACCCGTAAACAACCAAGTTTACCCGACAAGCGATGTTGAACTAAAATTCACGCCCCTCTCATGGTACACCTTTTCAGAATACTATTACGTCCTTGATGACCAAACGCCAACCCTAATAAACAACACAGTAACCCTGACCGGATTATCGGCTGGTTCACATACACTAAGAATTTTCGGAAACGGCACCCTAACCATATCGTCACCCCCAAGCCATACCTACCAAAGTAATGACGAGCTTGTCAGCGTTATCTATTTCAGCACATACTTCTCCACAGCATGGGTCATCTTCGCCGCAGTGATTATTTTTATTTCTGTGGTGATTTCGTTTGTGCTCTACAAGAAACGTGTGCAAATCAAAGCGGCTTTTAAGGGCGAAAAAAACGGCATATTCTTTGTAGGCTTGATTATGTTTACTCTTTCCACTTTGTCCTTTGTCTTTTTTGCTTGGCATGTTTTGGGCAATTTCTTGTTTCCTTACTGGCCGCCAAGAGCAATGACGCCTAACTACAATATTCCCTTCGTTTTCAGCCTGTTCTTCCTAAGTTTGGGTTTACTGATAATGTGGCTAAGTACCATAAAACGGCAACCTCACCCAACCCCCGTTCAGGTTAACGTTTAGCAAGTATGTTTTCGGCAATCTGTAACTCTTTAGGAGTGTTAACGTTTACAGCTAACTCTTCTGAGTCAAACAAGAAAATGTCTTGGTCAAGCCACTCGTCACCATAACGTTTGCTGCCGTCAATTACGTTAATGCCCGTGGGGACAACATCTTTGTCATCCATCTTAAACGAGTACTCAACGCTCATTCCCATACGAGTTTTAGTTTCAATCGGAACAGCAACAGTTAACGCTGGCTTCCCACAATTTTCATACCGTTCCACGATGCAGTCCAAGATTTCTCCCGTAACTAACGGCAAATCTGCGGCTATAGCTAAAAACTTGCCCAGTTTTAGGGTTTGAGTGGCGTAACCCATGTCTGACACGTAATCTTGTCCCGGAGTCATAACAATTTGAACGTTAGATTCCCTCATTAACTGGGCAGTCTTTGGCGTTCGTTCGGTTACGGCAACATAGATTGTGTCAATTTTTTTAGCGTTATTTAGGGCGTCAAGTACATACTGGATTACAGGTTTATCACAGACTTTTATGAGCGGTTTTTCTTGGGAGGAGCCCATACGTGTGCCTTTGCCGCCTGCCATTACTAACGCGGAAACAGTCATATTAGCATCAATACTCCAGCGAGCAAAACAAGTGTTACTGCTCTTGAAACCTCGTTAGTTGCTCCAATAACGTCGCCTGAAACGCCGCCGAAAACTTTCTCGGAAACTTTCTCCATAATTACCGCGACTGGAACGCTGACAAGCACCAGCCCAACTCCTACGACGCCGTAGACTGGGTTAACTGCTAAACTAAACAATACAAACGCGATTACCGCCGATATAGCGTATGCGATGATGTTTAGTTTCTTTTTAGCTTTCTTTAGGAAGATAGAGCCTAAGCCTTTGTGAGTTGGTTTTCCAATCCAAACAAGCGTTACCATCGCAAGTTTAGCTGCAACTTCAGCCGAAATAATGGCTGCAAAAATTATTACTGGGTTAGTAAAGGCTGGAATAAGAAAGAATAAGCCCAAAAACGCGGCAAACTCGACAATCATTGCGAAAACTGCCCCTGAATAATTCACTGTCCAAGCGTGTGCAGCCATTTTTCTGTCATGCTCACTTCTAAAACCCAGTGCGTTGCCAAGGTCGATTAAACCGTCAAAATGTTGAAGGCCCGTCATAACCAGCAAAAACGCTATCGTCATAGCGGCAGTTGCAAAATTTGCCAAAAAATTAACCGGCAAAGCCACAAAATGGCTAACCATACCTAGTAGGAACTGAAGAATAAAGTTGCTGCCGATGAAATATGCTCCAGCAAGGGTACCTATGAAGCCGCCGATTAAGGGAAAAAGGTACATGTTTTCTGCTGATGTGAAAACGAAGTCTTCTTTTCCACCCATTGGGATAATAGTTAGGAAAGCAAGCAAATCCCTAAAGGTTTTTATAGCTTTTGCTGGCGACATATAACCTAACACTACATACATAGGCATATAGACTTTGTCGTGATTTGGATGGCAGAACTTAAAGATAAAAAAGTGATGGTTACAGGTGGCGCCGGCTTTATTGGCTTCCACTTATCCAAGAAACTCTCCACTTTAACAGACGACTTGACCATTTACGATAACTTGTCAAGCGGAAAAATGGAAAACGTCAACGACGTGCCAGCCGCCAAGTTTGTTAAAGGCGACATTTTAGACCTTAAAACTCTGCTTTCACAACCAAAAATGGACCTTATTTACCATTTAGCCGCCCAAGTCGTTGTTCCATACTCCATGGAAAACCCAATGGAGGACTTTGACACAAACGCCAAAGGCACCCTAAGCGTTCTAGAAAAAGCACGCAAAGACGACGCCAAACTGGTTTTCGCCTCAAGCGCCGCAGTCTACGGCAACCCCTCAGTTTTCCCAACACCAGAAAGCTATGGGTTTCACCCATTTAGCTGCTACGGCTTATCCAAAGTCGTCGGCGAAGAATACTGCCAAATGTACCGTGAACAATACGGCTTAGACATAGCAATAACACGTTTCGCTAACGTTTACGGCAGCAGATGCCACGGCGTAATTCACGACTTCTTAGATAAACTTGCCAAAAACCCTGACAAACTCGAAATTATCGGCACAGGCCAGCAATGCCGCGACTTCGTACACGTTTCAGACGTAGTTGACGCTTTAGTCAAGGTTGGCACTATGGATTCTGCAAACGGGGAAGTTTACAACCTTGGTTTCGGTAAAACTTATTCAATTCTTGACCTTTCAAAAATGATGCTTTCAATCCTTAATCTTCAAGGCAAAACCGTTGTAACAACCACTGGTCAATCATGGCATGGTGATGTAACTAAAATATGGTTCGATATAACCAAAGCAAAGAAAGAGTTAAATTGGAATCCAAAGGTTACTCTTGAAGATAACATAAAAGAAATCATTGCTGAGAGGAAAATTACTAAATGACCACTTCACCGGCTAGGGGGTTAATTGCGCTTTTACGAATGCCCTACTGGCTGATGACTGGTGGATTATCTCTTCTAACAGCATTCGCTATCACGAAAAGCATGATTGCACCCGAACAAATAGTGCTAATTTTCTTTTCAATGGCTTTCATAACAAGTGCAGGTTTTGCAATCAACGATTATTTTGACCGTGAAAGCGACGCAGTAATCAAACCTAAACGTCCAATCCCGGCTGGAGCTTTAACCCTTAAGCAGGTAGTTGCAGTTTCAAGCGTTCTTTTCGCTGTAGGCTTAATCATGTCCTACTTTATCAACTGGCTCAGCTTCACAATTATTGCTGCTGACTCACTGCTGCTGCTCTTTTACTCTTACCTTGTTAAACGAAAATCTGGGTTTGCCGCAAACATTCTCGTCGGCGTCCTAACTGGAACCGCCTTCATGTACGGTCAAGCCACTGTACTAAACAACGTAAGCATGATATCCTTAAGCCTGTACCCTATAGCTTTCGGAACAATCGGCGGAAACGTTCTACGTGACATCTTAAGTGTGGAAGGCGACTCAAAAGTAGGCTACCCAACATTGCCCCAAAAAGTCGGCAGTGTCAGCGCCGCAAAAGTTGGCGCCTTATTCTTCATGCTAACCGGTCTGCTTGCACCGTTACCGTACTTTTTAGGCGAATTCACCGTCTATTACCTACCATTTATTCTATTGTGGAGCGTCCTGCTAATCTATTCGTCAGTACGTCTTGCCACTTCCGCCTCTACAATACAAAACGTGCGTAAATACGAACGCATAGTTACAATGTCTATGATTCTTCTCCCCTTAGCCCTGATAGTTGAAGCAATAGTTGGAATGCTAATATGAGCGAAACCAAAAGCATCTGCCCCGAATGCCAAAAGAAAATAGACGCCCAATTAAACGAGGTCAACGGTCAAATCAAAATAACCAAACAATGCCCCGAACACGGCGAATTTCACGCTACACACTGGCAAAGTAAACCAATCTTTGAACACATGGTCAAATATGACCAATTTCAATACCTCGGCGACCTCACTGCTCCTAAAAATCCTGAAGGCTGCCCATACGTTTGTGAAACCTGCAAAAATCACGCTTCAGGAACCGTAATCGGCGTCATAGACGTAACTAAACGTTGCAACTTTAGATGTGCAGTATGCTTCTCAACTTTCCCTGGACAGGGCGACGATTATGAACCAACAAAAGAAGCCCTCATAGACATGCTCGAGTTTGCGGCAAAAGCAAACCCAAAACCCCCAGCAATCCTGTTCAGCGGAGGCGAACCTTTAGAGCGGGAAGACATGCCTGAAATCATCGCTGCAGCCCACAGACTAAGATTCATGACTATTCTGGCAACTAACGGTACACACTTGGTTGATACTCCAGGGTTAGCTCAACGTCTTAAAGACGCTGGCTTAAACATTGTCTACTTATCCTTTGATAGCTTCCATGAAGACTTTAACAAGAAAATCCGCGGCTTACCCCTAGTAGACTTGAAACTAAAAGCTCTTAATGTTTGCCGCAAATACGACATAGAAGTTATCCTCGTTAACACTTTAATGAAAAGCCTAAACGACCAAGAAGTCGGAGACATGATACGATTTGCCGCCAAAAACACCGACATAGTTAGAGGCTTAATCTTCCAACCCATCGCCTTCACTGGCAGAGCAACAGAAAACCCGTTCCGCGAAAACTTTCGAGAATGGAGTTTTGCTGAAGACGTTGAAAAGCAAACCAACGGTGAAATTAAAACTACTGACTTGTTTCCAATGTCAGTTATGACTTCACCGCTGAAAATCATGAGACAGTTCATGCAAAAGCCTTGGCCACTATTTAGTTGTAGTCCGCAATGCGGAATCGTTAACTGGGTTTATGTTTCTCCTCACACTGGCAAAATGTTCCCAATTAACCGCTTCGTGAACTTTGACCGATTCTTTAATACTATCCGCAAGACCGCTGAGAATGCAGAATCTAAAAGCAAAGTTCGGTTGCTTGCTCCGTTGTTTATGGGTGCAATGATTTCTATGAACATGCTGTTGGTTACCAAAGAAGTTGGCACTTTTACGTTGATGAAAAGTATCATGCAGATGCACATGAGCCCTAACTATAAGTCACTTGGAAAAATCCGTCGCCGCATCTTCTTGATTGGCTGCATGGCTTTCATGGACTCTTACAATTTCGACGTTAACCGCGTTCGCCGATGCGTCGTTCACTACATTACTCCTGACAAGAAAATCATTCCGTTCTGCGCATACAACAACGTGCACCGCGTACAAATCGAAAAGGAATACATTGAACGCCAACAAAAAAGCATGCAAAAAGAAAAATTAAAGGTTCCCGCTTAAGCGGAACCCGCAATTACTTCAATGTGCAGTACGCAAAAATTGTTGGTAAAAACATTATCTGCGTACAGTTCAAACACGACGCTGTAACTTCCAAGTGTTTTTATGCTTATTGGCACTTGGCTGCTCCATGATTCCCCGTTTTTTAGGTTAAAATCGTAGGTTTGGTCTGCTGGGGCGTCAACTGGAAAATTTGTGGTGTCCTCAACTATTTTTACCTGCAATTGATAATTCCAGGATTTATCTGGGATTTTCGTGTCAACTAAATGATTTTCTACAAAGACTTGCTGGTTAAAAGTGCTGTTCTGATTTGCGACAAGAACCTGCGGGTAATCAACCGCTTGGTTTTTGGCGTCAAGCAGGTACATTTCGCTGTATCCTGAAGGCTTTTGCGGCAAAATGAAGTATACTGTCACCGCGCAAGAAGCAATTATGAGCACAATTGCGACTGCTGCCAAATAGCTCTTTTCGAATTTTAACTTGACTGTTTGGCTGTCATTTTCCATTAATTTGTCACTTGTTTACTAAGCCTTTAACCATGGTGGTGAATATTTCGATTGTCGACTTAAACTTTTGCAGTTTAGGTTTGCCGTACCTGCGGATTTTGTAGGTGCTTTTGACTTCCACCATCTTGTAATTCTTCTTTTTAAATTTGATAAGCATCTCAGTTGCAAAAGCCATGTCGCCTTCCACAAGGTTCACGTTGTCAATGGCTTCATGTGATATCGCGCGAAAGCCTGACTGAGTGTCACTAAGGTACTGGCTGTAAAGGAAGTCAAAACAGAAAGTGATAACCTTGTTACCAATAAAATTGAAGAAACCCATTGCCTTGTTTGGGTCATACATGCGTGTAGCAAGAACCATGTCGGCGTCTTCTTGAACCATCTTGTCAAGCATGCGGCCAATATGCCTTACTTCGTAGGTTCCGTCACCGTCAACCATAACGATAACGTTGCCTTTTGCGTTCTCCATTCCCGTTTTTAATGCTCGTCCATAACCGCGTCTTGGTTCAGTGATTAGTCTGCAAAAATTGGTTTGTTTCACGATGTCTTGTGTTCCGTCTGTAGAGTTGCCGTCAACAACAATGATTTCTTTGGGGTAATCAAGTTCCTTATATATTGTTGTTACAGCTTCCAGTATGTTACCTGCTTCATTGAGTGTTGGAATCACTACTGATACTAGTTCTACCTTTGACGTCATTCCCCATCTTCCCAGTTTGAAAGCTCATATAGTTTCCGTGCTAAGTTAAATAAGCTCTTCGTATATTTCAACAAGTTGAGCAACATTCCTGTCCCACCCAAAGTTTTCTTCAACAATTGCACGCAATTCACCGCGTTTTTCTTCAAAATTGATTTCTGCAAATTCCAAAATGGCTTCTGCCAACGCTTCCGGGTTGTTTGCTGGAACCAATTTTCCGTAACCTTTAACCAAGATTTCGCTTATTCCCCCAACGTTCGTCGCTATAACCGGCAACCCACATGCCATAGATTCCTGCGCAACCAACGGCAAACCTTCCCCCGATTTCGAAGGCAACACAAACAAGTCTGCCGTGTTATAATACAAATGTAATTCCTCGTCAGGAACAAACCCTGCAAGCTTAAAGTTGCCTTCCAATCCCAGTTCCTTGATTTGTTGTTGCATACTGCTCATGTCTGGACCCTTACCGACGGCAAGAAAAACAATTTTTTTGTTCTTTTTAATTGCCAAGTTTGCACTGTCAATTAAAGTGTCTATGCCGTTCTTGTACACCAGTCGCCTAACGGTCAAAACAACTTTTGTATCCTTAGGAATGCCTAGTTTCTTTCGCATCCCTTGCTTGATTTCGGGCTGTGGCTTGAAACGTTGCAGGTCAACCCCGTTATGTATCACTTGGATTTTGCTTGGTTTGGCACCGAGGCTTAGGACATAGTTTTTGGTGGCGTTGCTTATTGCTATGACCTTGTCTGCTTCACGTAAAGTGTATTTGCCCACAGTTAAATCGTTAATCCGTTCTAGTTGGTCGAAAATGTTGTTGTAATCTATGAACGTGTTGTGCTGTGTTAACACGAATGGCTTGCCGTACTGCTTTGCAAGTTTACCTGCCAAAAGTGAACTTAGGTAAGGGTGTCCATGAGCATGTACAATGCGTGAACCTTTAACGGCTTTAGTGAAAACCCCCAGGCTTGCAACAGACGGAAAAACATAAGGTATCCCAAGACGAAAACCCAAATTCATTGAATTGTAGCATTCAACGTTTATGCCTTCAACTTTGTAACAGGGGGCTGTTTGAATTCTACTAGTTACAACTTTGGGCTGAAAATTTTGGTGCATCAGTCTTTTGCTTTGCTCATACACGACTTTTTCTATTCCGCCTACATGCGGCAAAAATGTGTGTGTAACTATGCAAAGCATGTTTTGACCCATGGAGCTCCAACTTGTAAATCCCTCATTCAACAACCTAATAAGGTTATGGTAAAACCCCAACGTGGCACGTTTAAGAGTTAAAAATGTAAAAAACCAAAAGATAAAAAACCGTTTCTTATTACAGCTTAGTACTTCTAACTGAACGCGTGTACATGTTTGATGATGCACCGGCAATCAATGCGCCAATTGGGTCGTTTGTTAGTGGTCCAAGCTTTTTGAGGATGCCGGGTTTTGCTTGGTCGAAACGGACAAATTCAAACATGCCTTTAGCGCCTGCAATGTAAGTGGCAATAGCAATGCCGAAGAGTTCGTCAGCGACTAAGCCGGGTCTGCCCATGAAGTATTCGATGCTTAATCCGGGGATTAACCCTTTTTCTGCGTCATCCTGTGCGTGGAAGGCAGCCGTGATTAGGGTTGCAATGTTGGGGTCAGTTAATGCTGCAATAAGTTCTTCTTTTAGTACTTCGGCTGCTTTTTCGGGTGTTTCAATTCCGGGGTGTGGCACGTACATTTCAAGTGCAGAATCAATTAGGTCTTGCATGGTGATGCCGTGCTGTTCAAGCCATTTTAGCATCGGCGGGTTCTCGTTAGTACTCATAACTGTTACCTAACCGTCTAACCGAACTGTTTGCTTTAAAGTTTTATCAGCAAACCAGCATGTGCTTACAATGTTTCTAGGGGCAAGTTTGTTTTCTAATGACTTTCAACATGCTAATACGCGTTTTTCAGCCAATAGCACCTACCCCCTATTAGGTTTTCTGCAATGATTGGCTATTAGGCGCCTAATAGGTTGGTTAACAGCAAACCCCTTTAAGCCCTACGCCTGTGCGCCTTCAAAAACTTGTTTTTCTCCACGCTTTATTTGCAACTTGCATGCTAAAAGTATATATTGGGCTATGGAAAAGTTACATTCAGTGCCGGCCAGAGGGCGCGGGTTCCACCTGATCCCATTCCGAACTCAGAAGTTAAACCGCGTTCCGTTCCTAACTGTAGTGCGGTCTTCGGCCGCGTGAAATCGGGAAAGCTGGCACTACTTCTCACATTATCAATAACTTTCGTTTTGTTCAGGTTTTAAGATATTTTTTGCCTGCCAAATAGTGTTTCTTTTTGGTAGGACTAATTTATGCAAGCATTGTTGTTGCATAATTATAGCTGTAAGGTTCAAGGGTAACTATTGTGATTGATGTTTCGTTCGAGGGAATTTTTGTGCAAGGGATTATAGCGTTCACTTCAAGAATGCTGCCGCTGTCCAAATTGTAGCCTAGTTTTTCTGTGTTCATTTTTGTCCCATTTATGAAAATCATTGTTTCCTTAATTTCAGTATGTGAGATTGGGTCAGAACTGTTTCTTGTCTTAAATGTTATCTTATCAATTGTTGTTGATTGTTGCGCTTTTATTGAGTACGAAATGTTATAGTTTCCGTCGCTTACCGTAACGGCTTGGTTGCTAAAATCAATGATTGGTGGAACTGGCCGCATTGTGCTATGTAGATTTGTTTCTACGCATACAATTGTTAAGGCAACGACTGCAATGAGACCAACAGCAACTACCATTTTGAGAATTTTATCGGCAGTCTCAGGTTTTCCCATTTTATTGTTCTTCACTTTCAAAAAATAGACGTCAATTTTAGATATTATAGATAAGCGTGTCACAAAATTCTACAGACAAGGAATATTCTAACCATGGAGTGACTTTAAAATGGGTATTGCTTTTCAGCCTGTTCTTTATTCTTGGTTGATTGGGTCTTTGAGTGTTAGGCAGGTGTTTTTCCAAGTTATTTTTTGTAGTTTTAGCAGTGTTTTGTCGTGGGTGTAGATGGTTGGAGTTTTATTTGCCAAATAGTTGGCAACTATTAGGGTGTCTCTGCCGTTTAAGCCGTGTTTTACGGCAAGGTTAAGTGCGATTTGGCTGGTTTTTTGAGTTTGGTTGTAAAATTTGATATAAGGATGTTTGAGCATTAACGAAAGACGTTTTGCTGCTTCTTCGGGTATCCATTCTAAATAGTAAACAAGTGTGTGGTATGTTTCATGGAGCACAGTTGGGTTAATGGCAACAATATTTTCTGGAGAAAGAGTAGTTAGTAAATCTTTGACATGTATGTTTTCTGGGTAGGCTTTGTCAAGGGCATAGCACAGAATGTTTGTGTCTAAACCGGTTATCACTTGACGGTTCTCCAACCGGTTTTCATTTCTTCTGGAGTAGCGAGTTTAGGTTTGCCTTTACGTTTAGGCTCCGAAAGTATCGTTTTGTTGAATGCTTCAATAAAGTTTTCTTGTTTGCCAGGTACAATGAGGAAGCCTTGGGGGGTTTTTTTCATTATGGCGGCTTCTCCGATTTCTTCTCGGAACTCTTTAGGGATGCATAGTCTGCCTTTTGAATCAATTTTTAAGGTTATATGCTCTTCCATGTTCCCACCAGTATAAAGTGGGATTACGGTTTCTTTTAAACTTTTCAAATCAAAAAGGATGTTTACCATAATTTTTATATCGTTCATTGACGCTGAACCATAGAGTGACTTTAAATGGGGTATTGCTTTATTCAACCGCTTCCCTAAGCGTATAAACTTTTTAGACACCACCCTGCGTGATGGTGAACAAACACCCGGAGTATCTCTTGTACCAGAAAATAAACTGCGCATAGCACAACGCCTTGATGAGCTTGGCGTGGACGTGATTGAAGCTGGGTTTGCAGCGGTTTCTGAAGGCGAACTTGAAGCCGTAAGCCTAATCGCACGGCAGGGCCTTCGGGCTGAAGTGGCAAGCGCCGGCAGAGGCACCAAAGGCGATATCGACGCAGTCATCAAAAGCGGCGCACAAACAATGTGCATGATTATACCCACATCAGATTTGCACATCGAATGCAAACTGCGCAAAACACGTGACCAAGTCCTAAAAATCACACAAGACTGCGTAACCTACGCGAAAGCGCACGGATTAAAAGTTGACTTGCTCGCAGAAGACGCCACACGCTCAGACTTTGACTATTTACTCAAAGTTTTCCAAGCCGCAGAAGCTTGTGGAGCAGACCGCGTAACCCCATGTGACACAGTAGGCATACTTACGCCTGACCGTGCTTTCGAGTTCTTCACTAAACTTACAGGCGCCCTTAAGGTTCCTGTTGGAGTTCACTGCCACAATGATTTCGGCATGGCAGTAGCAAACACCATCGCTGCCCTCGGAGCAGGCGCTATGGAAGCTCACGGAACAATCAACGGACTCGGCGAACGTGCGGGCAACGCAGCACTAGAAGAAATCGTAATCACCCTTAGAACGCTTTACCAGCAGCAACTACGCATTAAAACTGAGTTGCTCTACAGCACCAGCCAGCTGGTTTCACGATTAACAGGAATTCACACCCAACCCAACAAAGCTGTGGTGGGCGAAAACGCGTTCAAGCACGAATCCGGCATCCACACTCAAGGAATGCTTGCAAACCCCTTAACCTATGAGCCAATCGCTCCCGAACTCGTCGGCTGCACACGCCGCATCGCACCTGGAAAACACAGCGGCTCACACGCAATCAAAGCAGACCTTGAAAGCATGGGCTTAAAACCCAGTGAGGAGCAGTTCAAGGAAATCTTCCAACGCATCAAAGAACTCGGTGACAAAGGCAAAACCGTTATGGATGCCGACGTACTCGCAATAGCTGAAAACGTTATGGGCTTAAGCGGAGGCAAACGCATTAAGCTGCAGGAAATGACGTTCGTGGGCGGCGACAAAGTAACAGCAACAGCATCCGTTCACCTGTGCGTTAACGGCAAAGACGTTTGGGGAACCGCAGTCGGTGTTGGACCAGTTGATGCAACAATAAATGCTGCAAAAAACGCCATAAAAGAAAGCGAACCTATCACGCTGGAACAATACAACGTTAAAGCAATAACAGGCGGAACAGACGCAATGGTTGAAGTCGTCGTACACATGCGTAAAGGCAACCGAACCGTTACAGCCATGGGCGTACGCGAAGACATCGTCAAAGCCAGCATGGAAGCAGTTCTAAGCGGCATGAACGTGCTAATCACGGATTACCGCAACGGCAACGGTAACGGCGCAAAGAAACCCTAAAACTTTCTTTTCTTTGAACCTTTTTTTGGTTTCTGCTGCATTTTAAGGCTGATTTGGGCATTAGGTTTTTTAAATTAATCATCATATACTATTAAATAGGGGAGAGGGAGACATCTTTAAATCTGCAATCGATAAAGCCAAAAACCAAGTTAACATTTATGCTTGGTTTAAATGCATAATCATTGCTTTCGCACTTATCATTGTGGGTTGGATTATTGAAGCTTCAAATCTTCTCTTCTCTAATTCCAGCTCCGCATGGGTCATACTTGTTTACTATGTAGGTTTGACTTTCATTATCGGCTCAATAATTTGGCTCGCCCTCTTTGTTTTACCCCCGCTACTCCAAAACATTCTGGGCACAAAAAACAGTCAAACCTCACCTGTCCAACCATCACAACAGCAAGTCCAGCCAGTTCCCGAGCCCAAAGCACCAGTTATTTACGTTAAAAAAGAGCCTGAATCTCAGTCGCCAGTTCAAGTGCAGTGGGTTCCTGTTCGGCAACAAGCCCTTGTTGATGAAGGGGAAACTGAATCTGAAAAGTTGCGGCGGGAATACAGAAATCGGGGCTTCTAAAAAACGTGCCAAAACCAATAGTGCGTAGTGTTGTGGTTATGTTGTTTATTCACAGTTTGCTGTAAAAACCTGCTTCACCGATAGGTTTTTATTTGAACAATGGCGTATTTTTAAATTAACGTGAACTTTAAAGAGGCAAGAACATGAGGGATTGTCACCTCAATAGCTGGGATCGTCGGGTACTATTTCTATAAAAATCCTAGGTTAACCTCTAAACAAGCCACGAGTTTCTCAAACAATTTTTGCATAGACAACAGTCTAAACGCTAATTCAAAACAATGGAGACAGAATTGAACATGCCAAAAATGTCTGGTGCACAAGCACTTTTAGAATCCCTTGAACGTCAAAATGTTGACACAATCTTTGGAATCTTAGGAGGCGCCATACTTCCAGTATACGATGCGCTCTGCGGCAACAAAAAAATCCGTCACATCCTAGCACGCCACGAACAATGTGCTGCCCACGAAGCGGAAGGTTATGCAAGAGCAAGCGGACGCGCCGGAGTTTGCATGGCAACCAGCGGTCCAGGAGCCACAAACCTGGTAACCGGAATCGCCAACGCGTACATGGATTCATCTCCAGTCATAGCACTTACAGGACAAATTCCAACATACGCGCCCAATTCAAGCTACATGATTGGCAGAGACGCATTTCAAGAAGCAGACATCTTAGGCATCACCACAGCCATTACCAAATATAATTACCAGCCAAGGTTAGTTTCAGAAATTCCACAAATGGTCACCAACGCTTTCCACATTGCAACCACCGGAAGGCCGGGTCCAGTCCTGATTGACTTGCCTAAAAACGTGCAAGCTGGAGTCGCCGAAGTTGAATTCACAAACAAACCTAACATTCGCGGTTACAGACTGCCTCAACCGCCAGACCCAACAAAAATCAGTGAAGCCGCTGATCTGTTGGCAAAAGCTGAACGTCCAATCTTGCTGGTTGGAGGCGGAGTTATTTGGGCAGGCGCGTCAGACGAGATAGTTCAAATGTCTGACTTGTTAATGTCGCCGGTCGCAACTACTTTCATGGGCAAAGGCGCGTTCCCAGAAAACCATCCGTTATCTTTGGGAAGCATAGGTATGCATGGTAACCCTGCTGCTAACCGTTTAATCGGTGAAGCAGATGTTATGCTGGCTGTTGGAACAAGATTCTCTGACCGTGCCACTGCAAACTTGGATTCTTTTGCTGCTGGCGCAACGAAAATCCAGATTGATGTTGATGCTGCTGAAATTAACAAGAACATAGAGGTTGACTTGGCTATTGTTGCTGACGCTAAAGCCTCCCTAAAGATGCTGCTAGCTGCCACTTCAAAGAAGCTTAAAAAAGGCGAAGGCAAAGCTTGGAGTAACCGAGTTAAAGAAGCCAAAGAACAACTAAGCCCCTTAATGAAAGAGTTGCCCCGTGACATGCTGCCAAAAGCCTTGCTGTCAGAATTACGCAAGTTGCTGCCTGAAAGCGGCATAATAACCACAGAAGTTGGCCAAAACCAAATGTGGTCAGCTTTGTACATGCAAGCATTGCAGCCACGTACTTTCATCAGTTCTGGCGGACTTGGAACAATGGGCTTTGGTTTCCCCGCAGCAATCGGAGCCAAAGTTGCCTGCCCGGACCGCATGGTCGTCGACATCGCTGGAGATGGCAGCTTTATAATGTCTGAGCAAGAATTAGCATGCAGCGTCGCAGAAAACATTCCAGTCATCGTCATAGTCCTAAACAATAGTGTATTAGGCATGGTTGCTCAATGGCAAAGAACCCTGTACGATAGACGCTACAACGCTGTCAACTTAGGCAAAACTCCTGATTTTGTCAAGTTGGCTGAAGCTTACGGTGCACAAGGTATTCGTGTAGCTTCAATTGACGAGTTCCGTAAAGCCGTTAAAAAAGCCATGTCAAGCAAGGTTACCACGGTAATCGATGTGCCTATAGGCTCTGAAACCGATGTGGTTCCATTTGTGCCTCCAGGCTGCGGATTACCACAACAAAGAGGTGACTATTAATGGAGTCTGGAAAAACAAAAGTCATATCTGTCTTGGTCGAAAACAAGCCTGGTGTCCTTCACATAATCTCCAACTTGTTTAGACGCCGCAACTTTAACATCGAAAGCATAACCGTAGGAGCTACACAACAAAAAGATATAGCCAGAATGACAATCACCGTAAACGAAGACGAAAAAACCATCGAACAAGTAACCAAGCAAGTTGCCAAACAGATTGATGTCTTAAAAGTTGAGGAACTAGAGCAAGGCAACTTTGTCATGCGTGAACTGGCACTAATTAAAGTCAAAATCATGGATTCTAAAGAGCGTTCCGACGTAATCAACTTCGTCAATGTCTTCCGTGGCAGAATCATCGACGTTTCAACTGATAGCTTAACGGTGGAAATTACTGGTGGACCAGACAAAGTTGATGCTTTCCTAAACTTGATGAAAACCTTTGGCGTGCTTGAACTTGCAAGAACAGGCATAACTGCATTGGCACGAGGCGCTAAATCCATCAGAATTGACGAGTAAAAGCGTTTACTGAATGGAAAGGCTTAATTTTCCCTTTTTAAAATTTTAGTGACGTCTCTTAGAGGATTAATCTTTAGACGTATTTGCTTAGTGGAAAACCGAAAATAAGAGAAGAAAAAACATGAATATTACAGAAAAAATCTTGGCTAAAGCATCAGGTAAAAAATCTGTCGCCCCAGGAGAATTAGTGGACGCAAACGTTGACGCTTTGATGATTCACGATTTAACTGGACCTTTAGCTGTAGAGTCATTCAAAAAAATTGGCGCAGAAAAAGTTTGGAACAACAAAAAAGTAATAATAATTTTAGACCACCAGATTCCCGCTGAATCTGTCAAAGCAGCCGAACTTCACAAAACAATGCGTCAATTCGCTAAAGATCAAAACCTACGCATCTACGACGTAGGACGCGGAGGCATCTGCCACCAAGTCATGCCTGAACAAGGCCACGTAGTACCTGGCTCAGTAATCGTGGGCGCAGACTCACACACATGCACTTACGGCGCATTCGGCGCTTTCGCCACAGGAATCGGCTCAACAGAAGCCGCAGCCGTAATGACAACTGGAAAAATCTGGTTCAAAGTACCATCAGCCATCAAAATTAACGTAAACGGCGAATTCCCCAAATACGTAACCCCAAAAGACCTAGTCCTAAACGTTATAGGCAAATTGGGTGTTGACGGCGCAATTTACAAGAGTGCAGAATTCACTGGTCCAACAATGAAAGCCATGAGCATTGCAGGCAGAATGACCGTGTGTAACATGGCAGTGGAAATGGGCGCCAAAAACGGCATAATCGAACCAGACCAAACAACCAAAGAGTTCCTACAAAACCGCGTCAAAAAACTACCTGACTTTGACGCATTAAAAAGCGACAAAGACACAAAATACGAATGTACACTGGAAGTTGACGTTTCCAAGATGGAACCACAAATTGCTTGCCCATCTTCAGTGGACAATGTTAAACCAATCTCTGAAGTTGGCGACGTAATGGTTGACCAAGCATTCATCGGTTCATGCACAAACGGCAGATTAGAAGACCTGCGTTTAGCTGCACAAATCATGAAGGGCAAAAAAGTCAAAGACGGTGTCCGCGCTTTGGTAATTCCAGCTTCACAGGAAGTTTACAAGCAAGCATTAGCTGAAGGCTTAACAGAAATCTTTACAGAAGCAGGCGCAATGGTTTGCGGTTCAGCCTGTGGTCCATGCTTAGGCGGACACATCGGTTTGTTAGCAGCAGGCGAAACATGCGTTAGCACCAGCAACCGCAACTTTATCGGCAGAATGGGCAGCACCCAAGCTAACGTTTACTTAGCTTCACCAGCAGTAGTCGCGGCTTCAGCGTTAACAGGCAAAATCACCAACCCATCAGCAGTGGAGGCAAAACAATAATGGAATCAAAAATTAAAGCCCCAGCAATCAAATTCGGAAACAACATAGACACCGACGTTATACTGCCAGGAAAATACTTGATCTTAGTAGACCCATACGAGTTAGGCAAACACGCACTGGAAAGCCTAGACACCGATTTTGTTAACAAAGCAAAAGGCGGCGTCGTTTTGATTGGTGGCAAAAACTTTGGCTGCGGTTCAAGCAGAGAACAAGCACCCTTAGCCTTGAAGTACTCAGGCGTAAAATGCGTCATAGCCGAAACCTTTGCACGTATCTTTTACCGCAACGCAATCAACATTGGCTTACCAGTTATTGAATGTAAAGGCATCTCTGAAGCCGTAAAAACTGGCGACGAGGTTGCTGTTGATTTAACAACAGGCAAAATCGAAAACCTGACAAGCAAAAAGAGCCTGCAGGGAACCAATTTGCCACCATTCATCATGGAAATCTTAACTGATGGCGGCTTAATTGAAAACTTGCGCAAAAGGATGAAAAATAAATGACAGAATACAAAATCGCTTTGATGCCGGGAGACGGCATCGGACCAGAGTTAACTGAAGCAACCCTGAAAATCTTAGATGTAGTCCAAGAAAACTTTGGCGTGAACCTCAACATGGTTCCAGCCGAAGCGGGTGATGCAGTACTCAAAAAGCGTGGCGCAGCCCTGCCAGAAGACAGCCTAAAGGTAATCCGTGAATCACACGCTTGCCTAAAAGGTCCAGTAGGCGAAACCGCAGCAGACGTCATCGTCCGGTTGCGTCTGTTATTTGACTTGTACGCTAACGTGCGTCCACTAAAAGCGTTCCCAAAGGTTCCAGTTGCCCGACCAGACATAGACATGATTTTCGTGCGTGAAAACACCGAAGATGTCTACAAAGGCTTAGAGTACACCATCGGCAACGACGTAACCGTATGTTTACGTGTTATTTCACGGAAAAACTGTGAACGCATCGCCAAACGCGCCTTTGAAACCGCACGTCTGCGACCTAAAAAGAAAGTAACCGCCATCCACAAAGCAAACGTCATGCGTGTAACCGACGGCTTATTCAAAAGCGTCTGTCAAGAAACAGCCAAACAGTACCCAGACATCAAATACAACGAAATGTACGTTGATGCAGCAACAATGCACTTAATCCGTACACCACAAGACTTCGATGTCTTATGCACATGCAACATGTTCGGCGACATCCTAAGCGATGAAGCAGCACAACTAATCGGCGGCTTAGGCATGGCTCCAGGCGCAAACATTGGCGACAACTACGCGCTGTTCGAACCCATACACGGTTCAGCTCCAGATATTGCAGGCAAACACATTGCAAATCCAATATCCATGATATTGTCTGGAAAGATGATGCTGGATTGGCTGGGTGAACGGTTTAATGATTCTAAATGCTTAAAGGCAGCTGCGGCAATAGAAAAAGCTACAGTCCAAACATTGGTTAACGGCGTTACTGTTCCAGATTTAGGCGGTAAAGCCTCCACGATGCAGATGGCAGAAGCCATTGCTGCAGCGCTAAAAGCGTAAGCCCGTGAAAACCATGACCCAAAACTCCAGATTTATCAAAATCTTAGACACAACATTACGTGACGGGGAACAAACCCCCGGAGTTTCTTTAACTTTAGAAGATAAAATCGAAATCGCTCAGCAACTAGGCAAACTTGGCGTTGACATTATTGAGGCTGGTTTTCCAAGCAGCAGTGAGGGCGAACGCAAAGTCGTTAAAGAAATAAAAAAATTAGGCTTAACCTCAGAAATCTGTGCACTGTCCAGATGCACAAAAAAAGATATCGACGCAGCCTTAGAATGTGACGTTGACCTAATTCACGTATTCATTCCCACGTCCCCAGTGCAGATGAAACACGCTGTAAATATGACACCTGAACAGGTGTTAGCAGCGGCAGTTGACTCAATCCAGTACGTCAAGAAACACGGTGTAAAATGTGAATTTTCACCAATGGACGCCACACGCACCGAAAAGCCTTTCCTACATCAGATTTGCAAGGCAGCTCAAGACGCAGGAATGGACAGCCTAAACGTTCCAGACACAGTAGGCTGCATGATACCCCGAACAACCTACGAGTTATTTAAAGACCTAAAATCATTCATCAAAGTTCCAGTCAGCGCTCACTGCCACAACGACTTCGGCTTAGCAGTCGCAAACAGCCTCGCCGCAGTAGAAGCAGGCGCAGACCAAGTTCACACAGCCATCAACGGCTTAGGTGAACGTGCAGGCAACGCGGCTCTGGAAGAAGTAGTCACAACCTTGCATGTGGTTTACGGTTACAAGACCAACATCAACACCAGATTGCTATACAGCACAAGCCGTATGGTTTCATCATTAAGCGGCGTCTCTGTACAAGTAAACAAAGCAATCGTCGGTGAAAACGCTTTTGCCCACGAATCAGGCATCCACACACGCGGCGTCACCGAACAACCCTTAACCTTTGAGCCAATCAGCCCAGAACTGGTCGGCAGAACACGCAAACTGGTCGCAGGCAAACTGGCAGGCACCCGCGGCATCCAAGCAGAGCTAAACGAAATCGGCATCCACCCCAACGAATCACAATTAACCGAAATTGTTCAACGCGTCAAAGAACTTGGCGACAAAGGCAAAATGGTAACCGACGCAGACCTAATCGCTTTAACCTCAGCAGTTATGGGCGAAGTTGTTGGTGAAGAAAAAATCGTTGACCTATGCGACATGGCAGTCGTAACAGGCATCAAAGTCATCCCAACAGCTTCCGTACGCTTAACTTTAGACGGTAAAGAGTACGTTGCAGCAGAAACCGGTGTAGGTCCAGTTGACGCAGTACTAAAAGCTATACAGAAACTAACCAGTAACATGGAAAAAATTCGTCTCAGCGAGTACCGTCTTGAAGCAATCACTGGCGGGTCCAACGCAGTCGCAGAAGTAGTCATCAAAGTGGAAGACGAAAAAGGCAACATCGTCTCAGCCCGAGCCGCACGTGAAGACATCGTAATGGCCAGCGTTGAAGCTATGATAAACGGTATAAACAAGTGTCTACTAAAGAATCGTAACCAAGGCAAGAAACAATGAAGGTAACCTATCAGGGAGAAACTGGCGCTTACAGCGAAATGGCTGTCTACAAATTCTTCGGCAGCAAAGTAGAGCCGGTGCCCTGCAAGGACTTTCGCGACGTATTCGAATCCGTTAAGACCGGTCAAGTTCCTAATGGTGTTGTCCCAATTGAAAACTCTATTGAAGGCAGCGTCAACCAAAACTACGACCTTTTTCTGAATTATGACCTTAAAGTCTGCGGAGAAGTCGCAGTCAAACTCGCCCACGTCCTAATTACGAACCCTCAAACCAAGTTTGAAGAAATCGAATCCGTCTACTCTCATCCTCAAGCGCTTGGGCAATGTCGTAGTTACCTTGAAAAGCACAAATGGGAAATCATCCCTGCCTATGACACTGCAGGCAGCGTCAAAATCATAAAAGAAAAACAACTTTTCAACGCCGCAGCAATCGCCAGCGAAAAAGCAGCAGACCTTTATAACATGAAAATCATCGCTCGAGACATCGCCGACAACCCATCCAACTACACACGTTTCCTCGTCCTTTCCCACGAAGACGCAGTCCCAACAGGAGACGACAAAACCAGCATCATCTTTTCAGCTAAACACGCTCCCGGAACACTCTACCATGCACTTGGCGAATTTGCGTCAAGAAACATCAACCTAACACGCATCGAATCAAGACCCACCAAAACCACTGCTTGGCAATACAACTTTTACCTTGACTTTGAAGGTCACAGAACAGAAAAACGCTGCAACGAAGCCTTAGAAGCGCTTGAGAAGTATGCGACGTTTGTTAAGGTTCTAGGTTCTTACCCAAGAGTAATCTAGTTTTTATTCTGTTAATTGTTTTATTTTTTCGTAGATGTCTTTTGGCTTAATTGGTGTTCCGCAGTGTTTGCAGATTAGCAGTTTTCCTTTTTCTGGGATGTCGTTCATTTTGTCGCATTTGGGGCAGTTAAATGCTGATACTACGATGCCGCTTTCTTCGAGGCTTTTTTTGAGGTCAGCAAAGTCTTCGCCTTTAACTTGCATGGTGGGGGTTTGGGACATGGCGTCTTCGAAAACGTCTATGGCGCAGTCTTGGCACAGTTTTTTGCCTTCGTACTGTGGAAACTCTCTTTGTTTACCAAAGTAGGGTGAACCCATAACCATCCATCGAATGTAGCCTTTTCGTAGTTGCATGTTCCAGAAAACAAGTTTCTTCTCGTTCCAGAGGAGTTCTTTTCCGCATTTAGCACAGTTTTCCATAGACGTCACGTTTGCTAATGGTTGGAGCTGGGAGTAAATAGATTTTTTGATGCAACCGCTTTAGTTTAACCCCAAATATGTTGTGCAAGTAGCTACCTTTTGACTGTGTTGTTGTAAAAGTTCTCTATAATTGTGTGCCCTTCTGAATGCGTTTCTTTTTTAATTGTGATACGTTCAGGATGAAATTGACAGCCGTAGAAAGGGTTTGTTTTGTGTCTAACTGCTTCAACTTCGCACGTTACAGAATCCGCAATAAGGCAGAAACCTGCTTCTTCAAGACCCTCTTTTAGAACGTAATCGTTATGATACTGAGCCAAGGGAACTGCTTGGCCATCATTGAAACCATCAAATAATTCACATACTTGAAGTAAACGTACCTGTTCAAAACGGTCAATAACTGGTTGAGTGAGCGAACCTGTTTTAGCGCCAAACGTTGAACAAAGCAGTTGATGCCCAAAACAAATACCCAGAATCGGCAAGTTACACTTTTTAATCAACTCAGAAACGCCACTGTAGCGTACTCTATCTTCAGCTTTAACTATACGGGCTTCTGAACCACTCAAAACAACAGCATCAAAACCTTCAAGTTCAAAACCGCTCTCAACTTCCCTATACGGAACCACAGTTACTTGGCTATGCTTTTTAACCGCTGCGTGTAGTTCCACATTTTTCTCGCTTTTTATGTAACAATTAATGAGCAGTGTCTTAGTCATAAAGCGTGTCTCTTATTCTTCGGTTGACTGGAGCATCTTGTACATTGTTTCATAACTTTTACCGTAGTCACTATCGACCTTTGCCAACTTTGCACGTAGACGGTCCATTCTAGCCATTATTTCTGTTGAGTTCTTGTTTTTCATTAAGTCCAGCCATGCCTGCGCGTTAGCTATGAAGAGTTCCTCCATTTTGCCAAGGTCAGCCAGTTTGGTTTGCACGTTAGCGTAAAGGTCTGGGGTTTCCTGTGCAGTGGCTTCTGCAAGTGTGAATAGCATGCGGTACGTGGTGCCGGCAAGTTTTTTGGATTCACTAAAACATGGTTGCTCTAGAAGTGTTTCGCAGGCGACTAAACCTACAAAGTGCGGTAACCCCAAAATAATTGACATCAATTCGTCATGCTTCTGAGGAGTCATGAGAAAAACGTTAGCGCCTTCTTTTTCAAGCCACTGTTTGTACTGTTCCGCGAAGGCTTCCTCTTGCGGGTTGGTTGGTGTTAGCACGTAGGCTTTGTGTGCGACGCCGTTGCTGCCTGGCCCAAAAACTGGATGTGTGCCCAACACGGTTGCGTCTTTAATGTATTGATGCATTATGTTAACCGGGTACTCCTTAACGGAGCAAATATCCATAACTGCCTGTCCCTTGTGAGTGACGGGCGCAATTTTTTTGATTATTTCTTCAAAAGAAGAGATGGAAGTGCAGATTAGGACGTTATCGGCGCCCTTTACTGCTTCTTGGAAATCTGTGGTTGTTTCAACTTCAAGCTCAAGTTTAAGTTTAGCCGTTTTCTCAGCTTTACGGTCAGCAAGGATTACAGTGTCGCCTTTCTGTTTACAGAATCGTGCGAACCAAACGCCCATTTTTCCCGCGCCGAGAATGGCTGTCCTCATATTATTGAGCTGCCTCACAGATTTTGTCTAATGCTGTTTCTATTTCGTTGTCTGGTGCAGTTAAGCTTATGCGGAAATGTTCTGGGTAGTCACCGAAGCTTGAGCCTGGTGCAACTGCTACGCCGCTGTCAAGTAGATCAAGGGTGAATTTGGTGCCGTCTAAGCCGTCGCGTTTGGGGAACACGTAGAAGGGTGCGTCTGGCTGTGTGAATTTAAAGCCTGCTGCGCCGAGTTTTTTGCTTGCAAGGTCTGCGCGTGCCTTATACTTGGCTTTAATGTTTTCTGCGATTTGCTTATGTAACTCTAAGCCTTTCATTGCTGCTTCTTGGATGAAGACTGGTACGTTGTTGAACGTAATTTGGTTTAGTTTGGTTACTTGGTCGATTAACATTTTGTTTGCTACAATGTAGCCGATACGCCAGCCGGTCATTGTGAATGTTTTGCTGAACCCGTTACTGAGAATGTGTTTAGAGTCTGCACCGTAGTCAAGGATGCTTTTGGTCTTGTTAAAGGCGATTGCCCCGTAAACCTCGTCGGATAAAACGATTATGCCTTTTTTGTTGGCGATTTCTACTATGCCGTCAAGGGTTTCGTCATCCATCACTTTACTTGTCGGATTGTTTGGGTTGTTAAGAATAATCATTTTTGTTTCAGAGTCAATTAAGCTTTCAAGCTTGTCTAAGTCAACTTTCCAGCCTGTTTCCATTTCAGTTTTAAGCAGCTTAGTTTTGGCGCCGATGCTTTTAGCGATTAAATCGTAAGCTGTCCAGTAAGGCGTAGGAATAATTACGTTTCCGCCGTTCTTCATTGTTAAGAACATGGTACTAAAAATAGCCCATTTGGAACCGGGAGTGATAACAACGTTCTCTGCTTTAACGCCGTGAACCTCAGCGATTTTTTGACGCAATTTAAGCTCGCCGTAAGATGATGAATACTTGGTTTTGCCTGCCTTCATTGAAGCATACGCTGCTTCCACGATTTCAGGAGGCGTAGCCATGTCTGGGTCACCGAGGTTTAATCGAATTATCTTTTTTCCTTCACTTTCCAGTTTGAGTGCTTTCTCATTTATTTCATATAACAAGGTGAGATGACTCTCCGTTAAGAGTTCTTTCTACTTTTGAACGTCACTGCACATATTAACTATTTCGCGGTAAAGCGCCTCAATTCGGGCGGGTTCCAGCTGAAATTTCGCAGCTTTCTCTTTAACTTTAGTGTACACGTGGTTTTCGCGGGACTGGTCACGAACTGGCAAGCCCAACTGTTTTTTTGCTTCACCGATTTTTCGGCAGACTGTCACGCGTTCACTTAAGGCTTTTAGGATTTGATCGTCAATTTCGTCTACACGTTTACGTAATGTCTGAATATCTTCCAATGTTAATTACTCCTTTAGGCTCTTTGAGAATTTTCGGGATGTATGCTGCACGTATTAAATGGTCAACTAACGTTAATGCCACTACAGCTTCAATTGCCGGCACTGCTTTAGGCACAACACATGGGTCATGCCTGCCTTTCACGCTTAAAGTGGCATTTTCCATTGTACAGAGGTTAACGGTTTTCTGTTCCTTACTTATGGATGGTGTAGGTTTAATTGCAACCCGCATCGTGATTGGCATGCCGCTGCTTAAACCGCCCAAGATTCCGCCTGCATTCTCGGATGCCGACTCAACTTTGCCATTCTTCATTACAAACTCGTCGTTGTTTTGGGAACCTAACATTTCAGCCGCTGCAAATCCAGCGCCAAACTCGACACCTTTCACTGCAGAAACACCAAACAATGCCTTAGCCAAGTCCGCATCTAAAGCGTCAAACAATGGTTCCCCAATTCCAACAGGCATGTTAAGCACAACGCACTCAACAATTCCTCCGAGACTGTCACCAGCGTTTTTGGCTGCAATAATGGCTTCCTCCATTTTTTCTGCACAAGCCAAATCAGGACATCGTGTGGCTGCAGCGTTACGGTTTTTGCGCATTTCAGAGGCGCTGCCCCGCATTTGGGACTTGATTTTGCCAATCGCGGCGGTATAAGCTAAAACGTCAATGTCGTAGCGTTCAAGCAGTTTTTTGGCTATGACACCTGCAAGTATGAGGGCTACGGTTACTCTTCCAGAGAATCTTCCGCCGCCTCGGTAATCGTTAAATCCGCCGTAACGGATTCGGGCTGGATAATCAGAATGTCCTGGTCTTGGGAGGTCTTTTATGGCGTCGTAATCGCTGGACTTTGTTTCTTTATTATCAACAGTTATTGCTATGGGGGCACCGGTGGTTTTGCCGTTAAACACGCCGCTTAAAATCTTGGCCGTGTCTTTTTCGACGCGGGCTGAAACAATTTTGGGTTCCGCTGGGATTCTTCGGTCAAGTTCTTCCTGAAAATCCTCTTCCGATAACGCTAAGCCTGCTGGGCAACCGTCAATTAGTACGCCGACGATTTTGCCGTGGCTTTCCCCAAACGTTGTTACTATAAATTCTTTACCTAACGAGTTTCCAGCCAAAGATATTCGCTCCTATACTTGCTAAATCAGTGTAAAAGGATGGATAAGACTTTCTGACGCACTCAGCGTTTTCAACTGTAGTTTCGCCTGTGGCTCCTAAGGCGGCGACGGTGCAGGACATGGCGATTCGGTGGTCATTGTGTGGGTTAATGGTTGCACCCTGAAGTTTGCAGGGACCCTTGATGGTTAAGCCGTCTTCGTACATGCTGATTTTAGCTCCCATCTTTGAAAGTTCCTCGTGGACTGTGGCTAAACGGTCAGACTCCTTAAACCGCAAACGTTGAGCATTAAAAATTTTGGATTCACCATCCCCGTAACATGCTAATGCTGCGCAGATTGGAACAAGGTCAGGAATGTTCTTTGCGTCAATATCAACAGCTTTAAGCAAACCACCAGTACCCCGGATTTCTACGCTGTCCTCACAAACTGTTCCCTCTACCCCCATCTGTTTAAGCAAGCCCAAAATTGCCCTGTCACCTTGGGCTGTTTCGTAGGTGAGCTTGTCAATTTTCACGTTTGATTCTGTTATAGCTGACGCTGCCAAAAGGAACGCTGCGGAGGAGAAGTCGCCGGGCACTTTGCAATCTGTCTGCCTGAAAATCTGTCTTCCCGGAATGTGAATATGCCTAAAGTCATCGCTGATTTCCACTTTAACATGGTGTTGAGCGAGGACTTCTTGAGTCATTTTAACATAATCTTTGGACTCCATTGGTGTTGAAACCGTTATTTGCGTGTCAGCCTTGGCCATTGGGCAGGCAAACATTAAGCCGCTGATGAATTGGCTGCTAACATCTCCGGGGATGCTGGTTTTTCCGCCAGCTAAGCCTGTGCCTTCAACTACGATGACTGGGAATTCACCGATTTGTTTGGGGTAAGCGTTAACTCCCAACTGTTTAAGGCTTGACAGAAGAGGGTCGATTGGTCTTCGTTCAAGTGAACTTGACAACAGAAAAGCTGAACGCCCAGACGCGAGAGCAGCGATGGGAATCATAAAACGCAGGGTTGCGCCGGATTCGCCGACATCAATTAGTTTACTTGCAGCCTTCAACTCGCCAGCGCCTTGAACTGTCCAGCAGCCTTCAGCTTTTTGAACTTGGGCACCTAAAGCGGTAATTGCCCTAAAAGTCGCTTCGGTATCCTCAGATAAAAGGGGGTTTGTTACTTTGCCTTTGCCTTCCGAAAGCGCGGCGGCTATGAGCATTCGTTGCGTGTAAGATTTGGATGCTGGAGCACAAACATCGCCTTGAAGCTTGTTTGTTGGTTTAACGGTTACAGTGACCATTATACGAGTACCTTAGCTTTCTCATGGTTCAAACTTGCTTGTAAAATTTCCCCTTCATAAACCTGCCAAGCAGCCCGAACCTGCTCCACATAATCTTTAGAAACCACTGCTGTGGTCGTTGGACCTTTGCCACAGAGTCCCGCTGCCCGTGCACCCGCAGCTAAAGCCTCAACTGCGATTTTTGCGTTAAACCCAAGGGCAGCCGAATAATTCAAACCATTAAGCGTTAAAGCTTCCCAATGCAGCCCTTTTAATGCCATGTTGTAGGTTGCTTCAATTTGTGGTTTAAGCGCTGCAAGCTTGCTGGTGTCCGTGTTTACGGTGTAAGCCTTTTTCGGTGGAACTTGGAACAAAACAACGTAGTCCTCTGTTAATGCTTCTTGTTTTACAAGTTTGCAGTTCAGGTTGTTTGTGACTACTAAGCCTCCGAAGAATGAGGCGCAGGCATCATCAAAAGCGCCCGTAACTGTAACTTTAGCGTCAAAAGCCGCTTGAACACCCAGCTTTACAGTCTCCAAATCATCCAGAGTCTCGCCGAGAGCCCCTAATGTTGCGAGGGCTACTGCGTTGGCTGCTGTGCTGCTGCTTTTTAGTCCTCTTGCGATGGGAATGGTGCTCCATGTTTTGACTTTCGCGCCAAACTCTTTCTCTTTACCGAAATGCTTGAGGATTGCTTGAACGGTTTTCTGAATCAAAACTGGATTCTCTTTTTGGTCAGAAGTAATTTCAGCTTCAACAATTGCGGGTTCGCTAGTCAGTTTTACTTGGGCTTTAGTGTAGAGGTCAACGCCGAATGCTGCCCCTTTACCAGTGGCTATAGCGTTAACGATTGTTGCTGCACCATGCGCTAATGCAAAAGCTTCTCCTTTCACTACAATTTACATCCTGTTTAACTGTTCCAACGCGGCTTTTCTCATAACCTGCACTGGAGCCTGCCGTCCAGTCCAGATTTCAAACGATGCAGCACCTTGATAAATTAACATTTCTACACCGCTAATCACTTTGGCACCCGCGGCTTTTGAGTCGCTGGCAAGTTTAGTTTCAACCGGGTTGTAGACTATGTCCATAACGGTCAATTCTGGCTTTAAGCTGTTTGGTGCAATTAAACTTTGGCTTAAATTGGGTTTCATGCCAACAGAAGTTGTATTAAGCAGAATGTCAGAATCGCAGATTTTTTCTTTAATTATTTCTGGTGATAGTGAGTCTGCAACGACTTTTTTGTTAAACTTCTGTTTCAGTGTATCTGCTAATTTTTTAGCTTCTGAAACCGTGCGGTTAAGCACAACAAGCTCATCAGTTTCCTGAACAAGCGTATAAGCAATAGCTCTTGCTGCTGCACCTGAACCCAGTATTAGCACTCGTTTGCCTTTTGGGTTAGAACCGTTTTCTTTAAGCGCTTTAAGCGCGCCTATGCCGTCAGTGCTGTAACCTGAAAGTTTGCCTTCTTGGTTGTGAATAGTGTTTACTGAATTTAGGAACTTGGCAGTTTCATCTATCCAATCCAAATGTGGTATGACTGCTTCTTTATGAGGCATAGTAACATTCAAACCGACAATGCCCAAAGCCCGCATCCCCGCAAGAGCGTTTCCCACTTCAGACGGCTTAACTTTGAAGGCTGTGTAAACAAAATCAAGCTTCAACGCGCCAAAAGCTGCATTCTGAATCGCTGGGCTCAGGGAATGTTCTATTGGGTCACCGATAACTGCACATACACAGGTTTTAGCGGAAATAGCCAAGATTACTGCCTCAATAAAGAGTAGGCAGTCCTCATTTCATTTATGCTTATTTGTCCCGGCGCCGTCTCGCTTCCTTGCTCCAAAGCGGCGAAAGTGAAGAATGCACCAAAAACTGGCGAAAGCAGCCTTGAAATCCTGCCTTGCTCGCCCATACAGAAACACACAAGCTTGGTTTTAGATGCGTTTTCTGAGACAAAATTAAGCGCTGTCAGGTTATCCTGTACATGTTTTGCGGTGCCAATGATTTTGCATACGTCTGCTCCGTTGCTCATCTGTTCACCTAGAATGCGTTGTAGTTCTTGAGCGGAAAACGCTTCAGTGAACCTGTGGAAGGAAACAATAGTTTTAACGCCTAAATCCTGTAAGTCAACAATTTTTTCTTTTAACTTCATGCTTGTTAAATCTAAATCGACGTACTGAAAACCGTTTTTGGCAGCGTTGACTAGGGTTTCCCAGCGTTGATTGTGGGTTCCCGCAAAGTTGCCGCCTTCACTGGGCAGCTTATTTGTAGCAATAAGGGGAATTTTAGTTGAACCTGAAAGTTCTGAGATTTTGCGGGTTTGCTCGAGGCTGTCAAGGCGCACTTCAATGAAGTCGGCTTTGGCTGCTTCAGCTTTCCCGATTAAGTCACATGCTTCAATGGTAGTTTTGGGTTTTATGGATACGCAAATGTTAGGGGTCACTTTTCAATCACCGTCTCGTCAGGTACGCTGACACCAAAGTGTCTGCCCCCTTTCGCGGCTAAGTGAACTACTACTTCGTCGCCTTCTTTTAATTCGGTGACTGGTTTAGACGATTTAGGAGTGACTACACGGATGGTTTCCGCGTTTTGCAGTATGGTTTTGATTATTTTGCCGTCAACTTGTGCTTCTATAAGGATTAATGGGCGTATTTCGATTTTTATTCTCCCTACGTTGGCTTTGCGTGTTTTGCCTTCACGGTTAACAAGTATGACTTCGTCGCCTGCCTTAAACTCTTGAAGGTACCTTGTATTTTGCAGGTTGCCCAACGTGTACATTGAACATGAGCCAGCGTTAACGCGGAATGGTCGTGACGCTACATAAGGGTTCTCGTTAACTTCAGCTTCCACCAAAAACAAACCTGCGCTTTGGCTACCTACAAGCATGCCCTCACCTTGACTCATCAAGTCACAAGTGTCGACACAGACTCGTGCACCGTTGCTGATGGGTTTGGTGGAAACGATTTTAGCAACCGCCATTTCAAGTTTCAAAGCTTCAGGCTTAACAACTGCAACAGTTTTCAGTAACTCGTCAGCGTCAGAAGTTTTAAGCAGTACACCATCAGTGCCTAATTCTAAGGTTTCAAGGGCAACTTTTGCTTCTTCAGCGTTGGTTACTTCAGCAATTAACTTGCTTTTTCCCTTTATGCGGGCAATCAAGTTTTCAAGAGGAATGACCCGCCAGTTTTCAGTGCTAACAAGTAGGTAGCATGCGCCTTTTTCGGCTGCTTTAACAATTAAGTTTTCTGTTGCTTTATCTTTTATGCAGATGCGTAATACTTTGCTTTTAACATCTAATTGTTCGAAAATTTCAACAGTCGGGGACAACACCGCTGTTTCTTGTATTGTCGCCAAAAAAGAGGCTTTGTCGCCTTCAACGACAACGTCACAGTACTTTTTGATAAGGCTGGATAAAGCGTCTTGTTTACTGGTTTCTATCCAGAGTTCTTTCAAGGTTTTTCACCAAGAATTTTTTGTGCTTGCTCTACAGATGCACCTTTATGTACAATAGCTGAGAGAGCCTTCACGATTAAAGCCTGGTTTTCACATTGGAACACGTTGCGTCCAATGGATAGTCCAGCTGCGCCTGCTTTGATTGAGTCGCTTGTGGTTTGCAAGATTTCCTCTGCAGACTTACATTTAGGTCCGCCTGCAATTAAAACTGGAACTGGACAACTTTCAGTAACCTGCTTAAACGAATCAATTGTGCCCGTGTAGTTAGTTTTAATTATGTCTGCACCAAGTTCAGCGCCTATCCTGGCTGCGTGGGCTACTACTTCAAGCGCGTGCTCGTTAGCGATTTTTGGTCCACGCGGGTACATCATTGCAAGCAGTGGAATACCAAAAGAGTCACATTCTTCAGCTACTTTGCCAAGGTTATGCAGCATTTTGTCTTCGTCTTGTGCTCCAACGTTAACGTGGACGGAGACTGCGTCGGCGCCGATTCGGATGGCTTCCTTTACGCTGCAGACTTGAACTTTGTTGTTCATGTTTGGGTTAAGGTTTGACATGCCGCTAAGCATAACGATTAAGCCTGTGCCGGTTGTGTCAACGGTTTTGGCGATGCCTTTGTGTACAAGGACTGCGTCAACGCCGCCTTTAACAAGCTGGTTTATGGTTTGCTGCATGTTAGTGATGCCTTGTATTGGGCCGATGGTTACGCCGTGGTCCATTGGGACAACTACAGTACGGTTATCTTGCTGGAAGATTCGTTTGATTCGCCTGGTTTTGCCTTGATTCAAGTATCCCATCTCTCTAGTGTGTTTTTAATGAGGTCTTAATGAGCTTTAGAGCTTTTTCTCTTTCGCTCCAATCTACAAACAGCAGAATGCTTGAAGTAATAGTTAAGATGCCTGAAATGTTAATGCCGGCAAGTCTAAGGTCTTCACTGACTTTTCCGATAATGCCGTGAGTTTCTTCGAGCCCAACACCGCTGGTTTGGATGAAGGCAAGGTCTTTTTTCACTGCCATGGCTATGGTTTCTTTGTTGTCAATGGTGATTTTGTGAATTTCATTGAAAAGTTCGACGATGTTGTTTTCTTGGTTCACGTAGAATATTATTGAGTTTGCATTCATTGACATGCCAAGCAGGCTGGTGTGTTGCTTGACTTTTTCAAACATTTCAGTTATGATTTTGATGTTGCTCGAGATGCTTTTTCCAATCACGGTTATTTCGGCAACGGGCTGTGAACTGGCTATTTCAGCGTCAAGTTCCCACGCTAAAGCATCTTTTATTATGGTGCCTGGCTTGCGTAGGTCGTCATGTTTGTTACTCATAACTTTAACATCTATGTCTTTAGGTTTATACTTTAGCGCTTTGCTGTGAATGAATTTAGCGCCTGAATCAGCCAAACCGACAAGAGTATTAACGTTAATTTCAGGCAAAAGTTTTGGCGACTGAATTATTTTAGGGTCACTTGACATGATGCCTTCTGCGTCTGTGACAAGCATGATTTGGTCAGCGCCTATTCCTTCCCCGATAAGGAAGGCTGTGGTGTCGCTTCCGCCTCTGCCCAAAGTGGTGATTTTACCGTCTTTTGTTTTGCCTACGAAACCTGGAATTACAGGTATTGTACCTTTTTCAACAAGGGGCAAGACTAACTCTTTGATGTTTTTGATGCATTCTTTAACGATTGGGTTAGCGTTCTGGAAGGATTCGTCTGTGATTATTGGCCACTTGCCATCCATTGGGTCAAAGTAGCATGCGTCAACACCATTGTTCCGCAGTGCAGTAGCGAAGATTCGTACGCTTGTACGTTCACCCATGGATAGGATGTCGTCTAATTCGTGTTTAGCTAATTTTCCGTTTGAAGTGTTTTTAGCTGTGGTCAATAGTACATCAGTGGTTTTACCCATAGCTGAAACTACAACAGCGATTTTGGTGCCGCGTTTAGCTTCTGAAACAACAGCCATCACAGCTTTCAGTAGCTTTTCGTGATCAGCAAGGCTTGAACCGCCAAATTTAACCACAATTTTTTTGCCAGATTTTACGTTTTCCATCGTTTTACCCTCTTGTTGCGCGCCCAGAACATTTTCTAAAAATTTTAGTCAGTTCTGGGCTAATTTTAGTAGTAATAATAAAAGCAGTATTCGAAGCTGTAGTTTTGAAATCTTTTTGGGTTAACTTGAAGATTATTCATTTTTGCTTCGAACCTTGAAATTGGTTATAGCCAAGAAAATATAAGCGTTTCGATAACAGACTTCAAATTGAACGTTGTTTGAGTTAATAATCAAAAGCTTGTGCATGTTCAGAAGAAACCATGCTCTTAGTGAACCTTTGTAAAAGGGGTAAAATGGTTGTCTAAGCAACCCTTGCCAAAAAGAGGCGTTTACTGTAACGCTTGAGCTTTTGAAAGTTCTTTGTTATGCTTCTTTATTGACTCGTTAATTTTCTTGGCAATCTCGATTGCTTTTTGGCCTTCATTCTGCAGTTGTTTGCTCAACGAAGCAACTTGGTCTGTGGCGGCTGTTTGTTCTTCAATGCTTGCTGTTGTCTCTTCGGCGGCTGAAGCGGACTCTTCAGAAACGCTTGCAACCTGTTCTATTGCACGATTAACATCTTCAAGTGATTTGCTGCTGCCCTGCACGATAGCGGTTAGGTTTTGTGTTATTGACAAGATTTTATTCATTGATTCAGCGACTTTTTGGGACCTGTTGATTGTTTGGCTTACTATGCTGTCGCCGTTGTTTGCTACGTCTCCAGCTTTTTTTGACATTTCTTCTGCGTTTTTGCCTGATTTGGTGATTCCGTCGATTGAGTTAACTGCTGTGTTTGCAGCTTTGCCTGCTTGTCCTGCTAACTGTTTTACTGCGTCTGCTACTACTGCGAATCCTCTTCCTGCTTCTCCAGCCCTTGCCGCTTCAATGGCTGCGTTAAGTGCAAGCATGTTTACTTGTCCCGCTATTTGGGAAATGTCATCAGCTAAACCTGCCACGTTGCTAACTGAAGAATTTACTTCTGAAATGATTGTTTGAACGCCAAATGAGGCTTTTTTGATTTCTCCTAAAGCTGACAAAGCCTGTTCACCACCTGACTTTACCTGATTAGCAAGTATGTTGGATTCTGTTACAACATTATTTACTTCATTGGTTTTGCTGTCAACATCAGATATTTTTTTGGCAAGAACTTCAATGTTTTTCGCTGTATCTTGAGCAAGGCTTGAAAGGCTCTGGGCTCCAGTGGAAACGTTCTCTGCTGCTTGCTGAACTTGCCCTAAAGAAATCCGCAACTTTTCTGAGGCATCAGCAGCTTGAGTTGCCATTGAACCCACGTTTTCTGCAGTGCTTAAAACTTCAGTGGCATAACCTTCGACTTCATGAGAAACGCTTGTTGCGGCGATTAACATTTCATTAATCATATCCATTGCGTTCTTCAAATCACTAATGTTCGTTACAACTTCTACTGCCCCTGTTACGTTTCCGTTTTCATCAAACAAAGGTGCACCTGTGTATTGAATTGGCACTTCTAAACCTGATGGTCGTGCAATTGTTTTTGAGGTTGCGTCTTTCTTTTCTGTCATGGCGATTTTGCATGCGCATTTTTCTGTATTGCAGTCCCCGGTTTTGAAATGTTCATAGCATTTTTGTCCTTGAAGTTGTTGCGGTGTTGAGTTTAGTAGGGTTGCGCCGTAATGGTTAATGTAGAGTATGTTGAAGTCTTTGTCAACAGCCATTACTGGTTGTTGAATTCTGTCAAGGTATTCTGCCATTTTTATGTTGGCATTTATGGTGGTTTGTGAGGATTTGTCTGTCAAAATTGTTTTTCTCCGTTGAGAATTATTGGTTAATGGGTTTTTTGGCTAATTAATGCTTATGAAGCCTTACTATAAGTTCAACTTAAACAACCTTTAAATTGTATCACTGTTTAGGCAAAAGATACCTTTTTCAAAAACCAACCGCTACTTTAGCATCAACTACTGGAGCATTAATCCATGAAACTTGTTAGCGCATGTCTACTTGGCGTAAACTGCAACTTCGAAGCTAAAAACTGGTTAAATTCAAGATTGCTTGAAGAATTCCAAAAAGGTAACATGTTCCCAGTTTGCCCAGAAGTCCAAGGCGGTCTCTCTGTTCCACGTGTGCCCGCTGAAATTCAAGGCGGAACAGGCGAAGATGTGCTTGAGGGAAAAGCCAAAGTTGTGAACATGAACGGTCAAGACGTGACTGAACAATTCCTAAAAGGTGCAAACCAGGCTCTGCAGATTGCTCAGTCTGTTGGAGCCAAAGAAGCCCTGTTAACCGAGAGAAGTCCGTCTTGTGGTTGCGGCTTAATTTTTGACGGTTCCTTCAAAGGCCGATTCATCGCTGGTGACGGCGTAACAGCGGCGTTGCTTAAGAAGAATGGCATAAAAGTAACCTGCATAAAAGCAGAACCGTAAATTAAAGTGCTCTTAATGTTAACAAAAAAGGAAAAGTTGATTGTTTTATGCTGTGTGATGGACTGATAGTCGCCAGTCTTGGCCGAAAGCGTTGATGGTTGTCCAGTAGCATTGCCAATTGGTGCCTTGGTAATCGTAGAGGTAGTATCCCGAGATGTTGTTTGCGGTGTTGCTTACTGAGGTATGGATGAGGCTGTAACCTATTATTGAAGTGTTGGTAAGTAGGTTTTGTCCTTGATATTCTGGTTCACTATCATACATACAGTATCCGTCTGTCTGCATTACCGAGAATTCGTATTTGGCGCTCTCAGAACTTTGTGCGATGCATGTGCTGACAAGTTGCTGCGGGTTAAAGATGATGCTGACTGTGCCAATCATTTCTTTGTCAGTATTAAACACGGGCGCCGCCATAGCTACTCCTTTTGTGTTTTCAATCAATGGTATAACCGGCGTCATCATCGGTGTTATAGGACCATTTGGGTTAGTGTTTAGCCATGTTTGTTCGCCAATATTCATGCCGATTACATTACTGTAAGCGGAAGGCTGTACGGCGACCATTATGTTGTTCATGTCTTGGGTTCCTGCGTCAATTATGTAGGTGCTGTTGGAGGCTAGCTCGCTTAGCACTGCGTCTGCTTGTGTGCCAGTTAAGCCTGTACTGGTAAGTTTCTGTGAAGCAAGAGCAAGGCTGCTGCCGATTTTTTGCAGTTCCTTGTTTATGTTAACTTGAACTTGTGAGAGGGCTGAGACCATCCCAAGTCTAGTTACGTCATTGTTGTTTGGCGTTGTTAGGGAGCTTGCGAAGTAGACGTTTGCGCCGATTGAAACGATCAGTAAAACTGCCATGAAAATAATGATTATTTTAAGAGTCTTCATTAACACGTATCTTCCTATGTAAGATACAGGTTGTGGGTGAACAAGCTATAGGCGTTACTGTTTACCAATAAATGTTTCAAATAAACGAGGTATGCCCGAAGTTTAATCCACAAATAGTTTGGGTAAGGAAACTTAGAGGTTACGTAGTACTATCATTGTGTTGGTTTTCATTATGCCTTCTACGCGTCTGATTTTTTCGATGCATTCGTTGACTTCTACTACGTTCATGCCGCCGATTACTGCGACTATGTCATATTCTCCTGTGACTTCATAAATGGTTTCTACATTGGGTATTGTTTGTATACGTTTTGTAACTTCCTGTGTTGGATAGGCTGGGTTAACTGTTAGCAGGGTTATAGCTTCTGCGCCTTCAGCTACGCCTATTTTTACGGTGAATTTGCGGATGACGCCTTCATCGGTTAAAGTTTTCATTCTTTTTCGGACTGCGCCCTCGGATAAGCCGACTTGACTCCCTATTTCAACGTAGCCTGCTCTTGCGTCATTTTTTAGGATTTTTAAGATTTTTCGGTCTGTTTCATCCACACTTTTGCACCTGCGGTAAGGAAGCGGTTGTTTAGATTTAACGATTTCGGCACTATTGCCTCTTGAGAAGTACGTTTATCGTTCTTTAACTGTTGTTGTTTGCCGCAAAATTTTGTGCCTGCATGCTCGTGGCTTCATGGTTATTTGTGCTATTTGGAACATTTATTTTCCAACCTGTAACATTTAAGTCACAATGTTTAAAAGTTACCCGCTTTTAATAAAAAGTTCATTTCCAATAAAAAAGTGAATTAAGACAATGATAAAACCCACAAATCCAAACACCCAAGAAGCAAACGTCTTCAAAGCAAAATGCCCCGATTGTGACGCAGAACTAGAGGTACCAGCAGACACTGAAACCGGCGAAATCGTCAGTTGCCCTGGATGTGGACTTGAACTCGAAGTAAAAACCGTTAAAGGCGGTTGTGTCGACCTACAAGAGTTAACCATCGAAGGCGAAGACTGGGGCGAATAAACAGTCAACCAACTATTCTACTATTTTAGAATGTCACCATTATTTTTGAAACATTTGCTATAAAGGAAGTATAGCGATGAGCATAGCCCTTCTTTATGAACGTTCAGAAAACGATGAAGCGGGCATAAAACAAACAGCCCAACAACTTGGCATTGACCTCAAATTCATTCCTTTCCGCAAAATTGCTTTGGCAATTTCAAAAGATGGTTTTAGCGCCAAAACCAAAGGCAAAGACTACACAGAAATCTTCAACCAAACCGCCGCCGTGCTCAACCGTGCACAAAGCAAAAACCGACGCCTACAAGCTTCATACATCATGGAAATGCTTGGCAAAAAGACCATAAATACCAGCCAAGTAGAATTCACTTGCTACAGCAAACTACGCACACTGCTAAACCTTTGGAAAGCAGGTTTACCTGTACCAAAAACCGTGTTTGTACCCTGTGACGCTTCTGACTTCATGAAGAACGGCAAAGAAATCCATAACGAAAAAGACATTGCAGATTTGTTTCAAGCAGACATTTCTCTTGACGACGGCATCGTGATTAAAGCGGATGCTGGAACACACGGCAAAATGATTATGCTTTCAAAAACTCGTGAAGAACTCGTCGCTAACATCCAAGAAACAAAACCAAACATAATCAACCCAATCGGCGTAGTCGCACAAGAACTAGTAAACAAATGGTTCTACGACCTACGCATTATCGTTTACAAAGAAAAAGGCAAACAAGCCGTCTGCCACAACAAAGCGCTTGCCCGAGCAGGCTTTAAGGATTTCCGCACCAACACTTTCCTTGGAAACTTGGTGTTTGAAGCCAAACTGCCACAAAGCGTAACTGATTTGGCAGTTAAATGCGGTGACACCCTTGGCAAAGGTAGTGATGCATGGATTTTCGCGCTTGACGCCATGGTAAACGTCACTGACAAGAAACAAGTAGATGATGATTACCTAAAAACACAGCTTGACTATGCCGCGCAAGCATATTTGCCCGTACAAAAAGTCAAAGCTGACGAGACACGCTTAACCGATTTTCCAACATGGAACGGTAAGCTGGAACAAACTTTCGGTACGTATGCAAGCTCAGATTCTTACCAGAAAGTTAAAAACGTAATCGATGAAAGTATAGAAAATAACAAAAATGGCCTCGTGTTTCATGAGGCAAACTCCTGCCCCGAGTTCTGGGAAAACACCCGACTCGTAACAGGCTTAAACGTGGCAATTCCACTCCTAAAGGCTGCCCAAAGCCTAATCGACTAAAAATAATCTTGGGGAGAGCAATAAACTATGATGAGAATTGGAATAATTGGCGGTTCAGGGTACGTTGGCGGAGAACTCTTGCGGCTGCTACTTTTACACCCGCAGGCAGAGGTAACAATGGTTACTTCCCGTCAAAGTGCCGGCGAATACATCTTCAACGTTCACCCAAACCTTCGAGGTTTAACCCAACTAAAATTTGTACCACAAGACATGGCTGAACTTCAAAAAAACTGTGACCTAGTCTTCACAGCAACACCACACGGCGGATCAGTCAACCTTGTTCCCAAACTACTTGAGGCAGGCCTAAAAGTAATCGACATGAGCGCCGACTTTCGTCTTAAAAACCCAGCCGACTACGAAACCTATTACGGCTGGAAACATGCTCACCCAGAAATGCTCAAAGACGCCGTCTACGGACTGCCAGAGCTTCACCGGGAAGAAATCAAAAACGCCAAACTCGTCGCTTGTCCCGGCTGCATGGCTACAAGCGCAATCTTAGGCTTAGCACCAATAATTAAAGCTGGTCTTGTTGACACAGACAAAATCGTTGTTGACCTCAAAGTCGGCAGTTCCGGCGGTGGCAGCAAACCAACCCTTGCTTCTCATCACCCAGAACGTTTCGGCGGCGTACGTCCCTACCAAGTAACTGGTCACCGTCACACAGCCGAAGTAGAACAAGAACTAACCGCCCTGAGCACGCAGCCAGTAAAAATCGGTTTCACACCACACGCCGTAAACATGGTACGTGGCATCCTTGCAACAATTCACGCTTATCCCAAACAGCCAATAGCCAGCAAAGACCTCTGGAAAGCCCTCCGCGGCATGTACGGAAACGAGCCTTTCGTACGCTTAGTCAAATACCTGAAAGGACCTTACCAGCTTCCAGACCCAAAAATCATTACAGGCACAAACTTCTGCGACGTCGGCTTCGAAATTGATGAACACACAAACCGCCTCTTGATGTTCTCAGCAATTGACAACATATGCAAGGGTGCTTCAGGACAAGGAGTCCAATGCCTCAACTTACTTATGGGAATAGACGAAACCACAGGCCTTAAGAGCACTGGGTTCCACCCGATGTGATTTGCCATGCTGTTAGTCATTAAAATGGGCGGAAGCATCCTCAAAGAAGGAGCATCCAACGACCTTGTCGCCGACTTAAAAGAAGTTGCAAAAGAACACAAAGTAGTCTTAGTCCACGGTGGCGGAGTAGAAGTAACCGAAATCGCTTCCAAGTTGGGCAAAGAACAAAAATTCATCATGTCACCAGAAGGTTTCCGCAGCCGCTACACCGACAAAGAAACCATCGAAATCTACACCATGGTCATGGCGGGAAAACTCAACAAACAAATCGTGTTGGCTCTGGAAAGTCAAGGCTTGCCTGCAGTTGGGTTAAGCGGGTTAGACGCTGGTATTTTGAAGGCTGAACGCAAGACCCGCCTAATTGTCGTTGATGAGCGTGGACGCAAAAAAGTTATCGATGGTGGTTACACCGGTAAAATCACCCAAGTAAACACTGAATTGCTTACTCTGCTTCTAGAGAAAGGATATGTGCCAATCGTTACTCCGATTGCGCTTAGCCAAGACTTTGAACCTCTAAACGTTGACGGCGACAGAACCGCAGCCATAATCGCAGGTGCATTAAAAGCCGACAAACTCGTTCTGCTAACAGACGTTGAAGGTCTAATCCTCAAGGGTGAGCGTGTACCAAAAATCGCTGCAACCGAAGTCAAAGAAGTCCTCTCAAAAATCGGCGGCGGCATGAGCACCAAAGTTCACGCAGGCTTAGAGGCACTAAACCAAGGCGTAAAAGAGGTTCTTGTAACTTCTGGAACCGCTAAACAACCGATAACTTCGGTTCTTAATCATCAAGTTGGTACAGTGATAACTAGTGAATGAAAAAGAAACAATGGATATTGAAACACGTTATTTGGCTAACGTTTTCTCTAAAAAGCCAATAGTTTTTACACGTGGCAAAGGCGCAGTGATGTGGGATATTAACGGTAAAGAATACGTTGACTGTGCAAGCAGCTATGGTGTAGCAGCATTGGGACATTGTCACCCAAAAGTTGTTGCAGCCGTAAAAGCCCAAGTTGAACAACTCATCACTCTTCACAGTTGCTACTACAATGACAAACGCGCCGAATTCATACAAAAACTTGTCAGCATAACCCCCAAGGGTCTTGACAAAGCGTTCTTATCAAACAGCGGCGCCGAAGCAGTTGAATGCGCAATAAAACTTGCCCGCAAAGCAACTGGTAAAACAGAAATCATCGGTCTCATGGGTGCTTATCACGGCAAAACCATGGGTGCATTATCACTAACTTGGGACAAAAAATACCGTGAACCCTTCATGCCACTAATCCCAGACATCAAACATGTCCCAGCAGACAACCCAGACAAACTGCGTGAAGCAATTACTGAGAAAACCGCCGCAGTCATCATGGAGCCAATCCGTGGCGAGGGAGGTATTCGTGTACCAGCAGAAGGTTACCTACAACAAGTACGCGAAATCTGCAACGAAAAGGGAGTACTGCTTATTTTCGACGAGGTACAATCAAGTTTTGGACGCACAGGCAAAATATTTGCTGGTCAAAACTGGGGAGTAACCCCTGACATCATGTGCCTTGCAAAACCATTTGCTGGCGGTCTGCCCATAGGCATAACGGTTGCTTCAGAAGCCATCATGGCTGCTTTTAAGTTGGGTGAACATACGACAACTTTCAGCGGAAGCCCACTTGTTTGTGCAGCAGGATGCGCTGCAATTGACGCTTTGCTGGAAGAAGACTTAGCTGGCAAAGCTGCAGTTAACGGAAAATACTTCAAAGAACAACTTGAAGCAGTTGCTGCAAAACACAAAATAGTCAAAGAAGTGCGCGGTTTAGGTTTAATGCTTGGTATTGAACTTCGCTATGATGTTTACGGCGTTATTATGAAGACCATCAGTAAGGGTGTTCTTGTTATTGACGCTGGCAGAACCGTAATTCGCATCTTACCACCGTTGGTGATTAGTAAGGAACAGATTGACAAGGCGGTTAAAGCGTTAGATGAAGCATTAGGAGAAGAAGAAAATGAGCGAGCAAGCAGTACGGTTTCTAACTAACCTCCTTGGCATCTATAGCCCCTCAGGCAAAGAACAAGATGCTGCCAATTTTATTGCTACAGAAATGAAGCATATGGGCTTTGAAGTCGGAATCGACTCCATAGGCAACGTTATCGGTGTAATCGGCAAAGGCGAACCCGTAATCCTTCTATGTGGACACATGGACACCGTAGCAGGTCACATGCCCTTGCGTTTAGAAGAAGGAAAAATTTACGCCAGAGGCGCAGTCGACGCAAAAGGTCCCTTAGCCGCAATGATTATGGCTGCTGAACAGGCAGGCAAAGACCCCAACTTTAAAGGCAAAATCCTCATAGCCAGCGTTGTCGAGGAAGAAGCTACAAGTAAAGGCGTCCGTCACCTTATCACGCAGGGCATAGATGCTGACTACGCGATTTTCGGTGAACCCAGCGGAGTAGAAAACATCACAATTGGTTACAAAGGACAAATCCAGCTGAAAGTAGTAGTAAAAACTGAAACTGGTCATGCTTCAACTCCTTGGCTTTACGATAACGCTCTGGAAAAGGCATATGAGCTTTGGGAAAAAATTAAGGCTGCATGCACTTTCCCATCCATTGAACCAACAGAAACTCCATTCACAGCCATCACAGTATGCTTGGTACGAATGGTGGGTGGCAGAGGAAACTCTGTTATTCCTTTTGAAGCTGAAATGAACCTTGACATACGCGTCCCAATTCAATACACTACCACACAAGTTTACGACAAAATGATGAAAATTATAGCCAACTATCAGAATGCTAACCCTGCAGTCGGCATAAAAGCCTCAGTTCTCGACACAGTAGAACCGTTTGAAGCAAGCAAAGCCACACCAATCGTTCACGTCCTATCAAGCTCCGTTCGCAAAGTCCTCAACAAACCTGCCACGTTGCTACGAAAAACAGGAACAGGCGACATGAACATCCTTGGAAAAGCAATGAGTCTCCCAATAGTAACCTATGGCCCTGGAGATGGTCACTTAGACCACACATTAGATGAACACATCGAAATCAAAGAGTACCTCCAAGCAATCGACGTCTACAAAGACTTTCTGCTAAAACTGTCACAAGTTCATAACAACAAAAAAACAAACATTGAAACTAACCAGCAAGCCTAAGGCTAATCCGGCTTTTATTTTGCAGATTTTTTGATTTTAACGCAATACTTCCCCAATTTTTTGTAATCTGCCCTAAAAAACAGCATAATATTTTAGTGTAGCCGTTGTAACTTGGTTGTTAACTGAAAGTGATATTTATGGTCAACATGAAAAAGAAAAACATAAACACTCGCAAAGAACAAGAAAAAAAGGCAAAAAGAGAAAAAGAAGCAGCAAAGAAAGCACAGCTAAGCAATCTTCCAGCTAAAGGAAAGAAAAAATAGACGTTTAGTCCAATTTTTTCTTTTGTTTGTTTAGGATTAAATTTAATTGCCTGTTTACAGTTAGACATTGAACGGGTGTGCTCTTTGAAAACTTTCGAATTAACTATTCCAGATCATTACATGGACTTCGTTAACAGCCAAATTAAAAAACCAAAACGTCCCAACACTGAAAAGTTGGAGTTATGGATTGAAGACGAATTAAACATCGAAAACCCCGGCACCTACGGAAACTTGCCCACCGATGAAAGCCACGTAACCATTGAATTACAGGCAAACGGCACTTATAAGATGAAAATTTCAGACACATGCTTCATGATGATTAAAAGGCATGTTCAGCCGGAACCTCACAGCCACAGGTTAAGCAACGAAGACATAATCCGTAGTTGGCTTGAAATCAAAATTGAAGAAGAAGAGCAAAAAGGTAACCGCATAAAAGTAAAAGAAATCCTCTAACCTTTTTAGTATGTGTCTCGGCGACTTAACTGTTCATTTTTTGCCGTTTTATTTATTTCGGAAATCATTTCTTTTTCTTGATCTGAAACAACTGTAACGTCTGCGCCTGCAACACTTTTCACTGTTGGAATTCTAACCAGTCGTGACTTCCGTGTTTGAGGCACATAGTTCACCGTTAATTCGTGGCTGGTTTGGCATAACCGTTCACCTGAAGACCATGCTTCAAACATTTCAACTTTCATGTGGTAAGTGCCAGCGGCGAGGTCTTTAGTGTCAAGCACCCAAGTGTACTCTGACTCGTCTGTTGCTAAGGGACCTTGAAGTACCCTAATCAATACTGAACTTAGGTTTGTTTCTTCAAAGAACAGGTCTGCCCTAACTTTAGAAAACGCCAATCTTGAAGGTTCGAGATTAAAACCGATTTTAAGTGTTAACTCGTCAATTCCCACGGTGGCTTCCATTTGGGTTATGGTAATTTTTTTAGGTATGGCTTGTTTTGCTTCGATTGCGTGTTTTGTGGATGCGGCATGTAGGCTGTCAAAAGTTAATTGTTTTGTAGGTTTAGCGGTTTTTGGCATGTTTATCACTTTTCTGTTTAACACTTGGTTTGTTTTTGCGTCTTTAGTTTAAACTATCGGTAAATACAATAATCTCCACATTAGTTAAAGACAACACTGTTACATTTCAAAGAGGCGGCACAAAAAATTGAGCAACGGCGACATAAACACTGACTATTCCTTCACTGATGACGAGGAAGAAGAGCAAAATAGCGATTCCCTAACCGCTTCAGGCATAGCCGAATACATCCGCTTCAACTGTTGCCCACGTTTTTTCAAACTAAAATTTGAAGGCAAAGAAATCAAAAACCGCAAATGGCCAGAAGCCTTCAAACCCATCAGTCCCCTGCTTTACGGTGCAGGAAAATCATTGGAAGAGAAAAAAGTCGCCGAACTAAAAGAAAAAGCCGCAGCCTACCACGATTTTACCAAGTATGACCCCCATCAGTATGGGTGGGAAAAAGCAACCGACTCCCTCAACGAGCTACGTCAAATCATTGAAGGTCACATAATTGCTGGTGAAAAATCTGACAACCGCCCCGTACTGCTATATCAGGTACCCATGAAGGGACCAATCGGCGTCTGGGACGTAAAAGGCATAACTGACCTAATCGCGATTTGGCCACTAAAAAACGGCAAAATAACCGTGAGAATTTTTGAATTAAAAGCTTCTTGGAAAGAACAAACTGCACACCGTATCCAAGTAGCTATTTACGTGCTTCTTCTGTCCCGAGAACTCGGTAGCCTCCTGTCGCAAGTGGACATCGAAGGCGGCGTAATTAATCGTGAAACCAGCCTTGAAAGTCTTGACCCAGAAAAACTGCCCAAATTCAAGCTTAGCCCGCTGATTCAGGATGTTGAGCGTCTTCTTGCTGAAAACGGCGAATTAAACCGCATTCACCAGACGCCTCTGGAGCAAGTCGAGTTTCAGTTATGTTGGCGATGTGACAACTGCGGCTTTAATGAATGCTGCATCGTCTGCGCTGTAGAAAACGAAAGCATCGCGCTACTTAACCTCAGCCGTGGTGAGCAGAAAGCGCTTGGGCATCACGGAATCGCAAAACTTGAGGACTTGGCGAAACTTAAACCCGTATTTGACACTTACAGTCTTCGGCCTTACGACTTCAAAAATCTTCCAGCAAACGACCCTGAAAAAGTTCATGAACTCTCAACCGACCCGGTTGTTGGTCCTAAACTGGATTGGCTGATTGAACGTGCCCAGTACATGATAAGCGGAATCCGCCCCAGCAGTCCATATGCAAGTAAAAGCCGTTGGATGCCCTGGTTAACAGGCACAGGTTACGGCAGTTTGCCTGAAGATAATCCTTCCACAGGCGCTGACACGTCGCTCATGTTTAGCCCTGACGGCATGATTCGGGTTTACCTTTTTGTCGAATGGGACTACATGCTTGACATTGTCTCATTAATTAGCGCCCGAATTAACTGCACAAGGTACCGTGGCGAACCCCCAAGCATCTCCCAAGTCGTTCGTACCTTGCCAGATGACCACCAAGCATGTCTCGACGAAGAAAAATTTTTGCTTGAAGCCTTCTTTAAGGATCTAACTGCCGCAATTCAGAAAGTCGCAAACGATGTCGGCAGTCCCGACGAAGCCCCAATTCACCTTTACTTTTTCAGTCGCCAAGAACGTGACATCCTAATGAAAGCTGTTTGCCGCCAACCCTCGCTAATTAGTGCCCGGGCAGTCAGAGACCTCCTTGGTTTACGGCAAGCAATAGACCAACCAATGTTCTCCATCCTACAAGACGAGGTTCAAAATAGAAAAGCTCTCAAATTTCATAGTTACGGTTTACTGCCGATTCTTGAGCAAGCAGCCTATTTTGACCGCAAAAACTGGACAGCCAAACGCAAAGACGGCACATCAGTTGATTTAAGTTTGGTTTTCCGTGACGGTTTATTTAATTACACTTTGCCTTTTAACAGAAACCCTGATGGCTCAATTGCCTTCCTACGGGACGAATTGTATCATAAAGACGGTTACTACCCTGCACGCGCCCGTTTTGGTGACCAACTGCCAATCGAATACATTTGGGGCGTAAAAGGCCGACTTGATACTTACCAAGAACGCGGAAAAGCTAAGGTACTTTTGGAAAAACGAAAATGGTGTGATTACACTAAAAAAACCCGCCGCATTACCGACGAAGAACTCAACTTAATGGGTCAAAAAATCTGCTTAGCGTTGGAGCATATAGAGCGGTCACTAAACATACGCAACCGTCGTCTAGGTAAGAAACCGATTGGTATTCCACAGATTGCCGAGTTCTCTTTGGGTCTTTCAACATTGGAGCGAAGCTGCCGCGAGTTCCTTGATTTGGAGTACTTCTCTAAACGTCAAGAAATGTACCAACACTACGCACTACTTCCCTACCAACGTGTTGCTTCTGGCAGGTCACTTATTTTCCAATGTACAGGCGTGTTTGAGTTCGAGCAAGAATTTGTGGTAAAAGGCAAGCTGGTTTACGAAGGTATTGGGCTGCCTAAAGCTGAATGTGTTGCTAACGCTTGTCGAGTCAAGGGTTCTGATGGTTCAAGCTCGGGCGACTGGATGGTTGTAACTGAACTTTCCAAAAACGCGGCTGGACAGTTTGAGGAAGCCCAAAAACGTTCACCTTCAGAGGTTGAAAAGTCTGCTCGTGCCATAGTTGACAAAGTTGATGTCCAGAAATCTGAAATCGTAGTTAAAGTTGTCAGTTGGCCCCGAGGCAAAGGCAGCAAATACAGTGCCTGGCACAATCTGCCCACCACCGACCCTGAAAAAGCAAAGGGCAAATACATGCAACTTTTCGAAAAAGGACGCTACTACATCCTTGACGAACTCGCAGACGACATCATTTCCGACAGAGCAGCAAAATGCCTCGACTACTCAGGCAACAACGTACTCTATCTACTACTTGCAGACTACCTCGCAGGCAAAACAACCAACTCAACACACACCGCCCTACCGAAAACTGCAGCCATCAACTTTTTAGGTTGGATGGCAAACAGGCGTCTTCCTCCAAAAGCGGAGCAGGCACGTTTTGTTGACCGCGTTTTCGGTAAAGAACCCATCGTAATGCTTCAAGGGCCACCGGGTACAGGAAAAACTGAAACCCTGCAACTTGCAGTTTTGGCTCACGTAGCCGCTCACCGTGGCGCTTCAAAATGCCGTGTTTTGATGGTTGCTCCGACTCATAAGGCAATTCAAGAGTTTGTGGCCAAGCTTGCAAGGTGCTGGCAGGAATACATTTACGCGGGCGGTAAAGACCTTAAGGACTTGCGGATTTTCCGTGTGCTGAGTAGTAATACTGCTTCGGTTAAACCTGTTGACGGGGTCACGTACGTTAACTATAATGAAGACAAGGATCGTGTGGAGGAGTTAACTGGGCTTTTGATGAATCAAGCCACATTGACGCCTAATCCCGCCGCTGTTGACCCATTAATTTTGTGCCTTACCCCGCCGGGCTTGTATGGATTAATGAAGAAAATCGGCGACTCCGAGCCTCCATGGGGCGAAGGTTTCTTTGATCTCCTCGTCGTTGACGAAGCAAGCATGATGCGACTCCCAGAATTCATCCTGTCAGGTAGCTTCCTAACCAAAAACAGCCAAATCCTTGTCGCAGGTGACCACCGCCAGCTTCCACCCATCGTTGCGCATAATTGGGAAAAAGAAGACCGGCGTACACTTGAAGAAATGGCCAGTTTTCTCTCTGCAATGGATTTTCTCCGTTTGCTCCGGAATGAGGATTTGGGAATTGAACGTATAAAATGCAAAAACCCCGCTGACATTCCAGCTGAACGCCTTTGCGAAAGCCACCGTTGTCACTCGGTAGTTGCGGATTTTCTTAAAGAGTGGGTTTATGAAAAAGACAAGATTGACTTCCGTAGTGACCAGAGAGAACTGCTTGCTGCTTGTAAAACTGTAACTGACGGGTTAGGCGTGGTTCTTGAACCTGAAAACGTGTTTGTGCTAATTGTGCATGATGAAGCGGAAAGCTTCCAATCAAACCTGACCGAAGCCTCTATTGTGAATGCTTTGGTACGTAGTGTTTCGCCTGAAACTGTTGGTGTGATTACGCCGCATAACGCCCAAAAAGGCTTGCTAAAGAACATGCTTGCTGAAGGTTATGGTGAAACCCGCGTGGACACTGTAGAACGATATCAAGGCGGTGAAGCAGACTTCATAATCATCAGCTCCACAGTTAGCGACCCTGACTATGTACGGAGCGAAAGCGATTTCCTACTGAATCTGAACCGCATAAACGTCTCAATTAGCCGCATGAAGAAGAAACTTGTCATCGTTGCCAGCCGCAGCATTTTCGAATTTATGCCTCAAGACGCTAAAGACTACGACAAAGCTTTGCTCTGGCGGGGCATTTCACAAACCGTTGGATACACGGCAGGCTCGAAACCGCATTGGTCTGGCAGTTTATCCGAATTCATAGGCGGCTCGGAATCCACGGTGAAAGTTGAGGTTTACGTGAAAGCCCAAAATTAGTTTGCAAGTATTTGTGTTCTATTTGTTAGACGGCTTGTTCCAACGCTTAGCGATAAATCAGCCTTTAACCTGTCAGTAATAAAAAAAGATGATGCAAAATGAAATCTAAATCAATTTACGCGATAGTTGCAGCAGTAATCATCGTTGCGGTAATAGCCGCAGGCGTGTTTGTTTTGGGTAACGGCGGGTCAAATCAGCCGCCAACTCCAACTCCCACTCCAACGGTAACGCCCTCTCCTACTGTTACTCCAACTCCTACGCCAACCCCAACCCCCACACCGACTCCAACCCTGAACCAAACCCTGACCTCAGACTTCGAAGACGGTTTAGGAAACTGGACAGCAGACGTAGACCTTCCGCAACAAGTTAACTGGAACGTCACCACAGTAGCAAACGTTTCATCCACGGGCAACCATTCAGTTCTGCTTTACATGGATGGCAGACAAGATGATGGCACCGTTTGGATTGAACAAAAACTCCACTTAACAGCAAACCAGACAAGAAACGTAACTGTTACGTTTAGCTTTTGGAGTGAAAGTGAAAGCTTCAACACCTTAGCAGCGGTTGTAGGTCACATTGGCACAAAAAACCCTTCAAATGAAGGTGACTTCCAAGTGTTAGGCAACGCAAATGCTGTTGCAGGCTGGAAAACCTATACAATATCCCAACAGGTGGACACTGGGGCTTCAGGAGACATTTACGTGGCTTTAGGCTTTTCAGTCCGCTGGGAAACCCAATTAACCTACAACATAGACAACATAGTAATATCAATAAACTAAACAGGTAAATCGGCTTAAATTGGAGCCGTTCTTCCTCTCTACTTTTTTAACATGTTTTTGGTTGAAAAAGCATCAATAGCACCTACCCCCCTATAGGTTTCAACATAGAACCACTAATAGGAGCCTAATTGGCGGCAAATAGATTGGTAACCCTCTTAGAATCGGGTTATTTAATATGGTTCTTAGCCTGCAGCAACCGAATCGTCGTCAATTCGCCCAGCACTGCCAAATCCTCAGTCGGCAAATAACTGCTTGCAGACGTATCATACAAAATGCTAACCTCCGCTGGAAATTCTTCAGTACTCCAAAGAATGTATGTTAACGGAATGCCCTTCAAAGATTCAACCACAAAAGAAGTATCTCCAAGACTCAAAGGTTTGCCGCCTAAAAGTTGGGCTGCTTTGGGCATGAGTTCTGGTTTTTCGCCGAAGGCTTTTGCTACTGGCTGGATTGCTCTTTTGACGAAGGCTTCTTCGTAGGAGTAGCCGCCGGGGATGTCTTTGAATTTGACGAGTTTGCCTGTTGTGGGCGTGGGTTTGGCTTGGGTGTAGTGGCTTAGTATGGCTGGGAGTAGTTTTATGCTTACTTCTTCAGGGTTGGTTTTGTCTATGTTGTCGGATAGGGTTGCGGTTTTTAGGTTGAGTGTGAAGCCTAAGAATTGGTAGTTGTCGTTTTGTGGGTTGAGTAGTTGTTTTAGTTTTTGTAGGATTTCTGGGGTGCGGTTGATTTCTGTCATTTTTGGCTCCGTTATTTTGGTGGGTTTTGCTGGATTAATGTTTGTCTGTGGTTTTTTGGGAGTTTTTTGAAGGCAATTTTTGTCTTACGTATCGTGTATATCGCTACTCTTATATACGTAAATGTAATACATTTTTTGTATGTCAGAAATAATCACTGTCCGAGTAGAAAAAACCCTCAAAGACAAAATCCGCCAACACAAAATCAACGTCAGCGAAACCGTCCGCCTAGCCCTAGAAGACGAAGTACGCAGAATCGAAAACGCTGAACTATCCAACGCCATAAGCGAAATGAAACTGGTCCTCGAAAAAATTCCTGACGCAGAACTCATGAGCGCAGTACATGACTCAAGAGACCAAAGATGAAACAATACCTACTCGACGCTTCAGCATTCATACTTTTAATTAAAAAAGCAAACGTACAAACCACTTTCCAGTGCCTCCAAAACTCTCTTGTCCTTGACTTAACCGTTTACGAAGTCGGCAACGCTCTGCTAAAAGAAAGTCGTCTTGCCAAATTCTTAACTCCTCAAGAAACAAAAACGCTGGAAAAGGTTGCCCAAATCATCCTTTCAAGAACAGAAAAAATCAATAACCAAGACATAACCTTCCAGCAAATAATGGAAATCGCAAAAACAGAAAACCTATCGTTTTACGATTCAAGCTACATTTATTTTGCCAAACAAAACAACATCAAACTCGTAACAGAAGACCAAACCCTAAAAGAGGCAGCCCAAAAATACGTTCAAGCCCAAACAACCACGGCGCTCCTGTCCGCTTAGGCGAAAAACGTGAAAGGCATCTACGTTCTAATAATCAAAATCAGCAAAGCGATTCACACAAAAATTGGTGCTATAGGCGAAATCGCTTTTGCAGCTGGCTTGTATGCTTATGTGGGTTCTGCCCAAAACAATTTGGAAGCACGTGTTAAACGGCATTTGCGTAAAGAAAAGCGTCTTTTTTGGCATATTGACTATCTGCTGGCTGACCCTGCCGCTCAGATTATCGACGTTTATTGTTTGGAGGGTGAAAAAGTGTGTGAATGCCAAACTGCACAGTTGCTATCCCAGCGCTGCAAGCCCGTGCCTAATTTTGGTTGTTCCGATTGTCACTGCACAAGTCACCTGTTCAGTTCAGAGAGTTTTGATTTTCTTAATGGTCAAATGAAGAAGTTAGCGTTAAGCAGTGAATAATGGATAAAAACCTTTAACGTCATACAGTTAAGTGTAGGACGGTTATTTTTTGCAGTCAAACCTTAACGTTAAACCTAACAGGCTCATTAACGAGAAAAGTCCCTATCTTCAAGAGCACGCACATAACCCCGTTGACTGGTACCCATGGGGAAAAGAAGCTCTCGACAAGGCGAAAACGGAAGATAAACCTGTTTTTGTAAGCATCGGCTACTCCAGTTGCCACTGGTGCCACGTTATGGAGCATGAATCCTTCAACGACCAACAAGTCGCCGACTTGCTTAATGAAGCGTTTGTTTGCATAAAGGTTGACCGTGAAGAAAGACCCGACATTGACGCAGCATACATGGCGTACTGTCAAGCAATGGGCAGAAACTGCGGCTGGCCCCTAAACGTCATCCTAACACCCAACCTTAACCCCTTCTTTGTTGCAAGTTACATTCCAAAAAACAGCCGCTTTGGCACCGTTGGCCTGTTGGACCTTGTGCCGCAAATTAAGCAGATTTGGAAGAACCAGCGTCAAGAAATGGAAATGGTCGGCCAAGACGTTAAACGTCGCTTGGCTGTAATTGAGAATAGGGTTTCAGAGACTCAACTGGACGAAACTGTTCTGGCGTCGGCTTTTGAACGTTTACAGCTTGATTTTGATGATGTTAACGCTGGGTTTTATGCTGCCCCCAAATTTCCAATGCCCCACAGACTCCTTTTCCTGATGCGGTACTACGCTGAAACTGGGGAAAAGAACGCTTTAGCTATGGTTGAGAAAACCCTTACAAATATGCGGTTGGGCGGGATTTTTGACCAAATCGGTTATGGTTTTCACCGTTATAGCACCGACGCGCATTGGCTGGTTCCGCATTTCGAAAAAATGCTTTACGACCAAGCCCTGCTGGTTTTAGCTTACTCGGAAGCCTACCAGTTGACTGGTAACCAAGTCTACGCTGACACTGTCCGAGAAACCCTTGACTATGTTCAACGGGAGTTAACGTCGCCAGAAGGCGGCTTTTACTCAGCCCAAGACGCGGACAGTGAAGGACAAGAAGGAAAATTCTACATTTGGGCTCTTAACGCAATTCAAGAAATTCTGTCACCCGAGGACGCAGAGTTGGCTGTTGAGGTTTATGGGTTAACTGCCGAAGGCAACTTTTCTGAACACGGAAAATCAACAAGAAAAAACGTGCTCTACTTTGCCCAGCTACCCGAGGAGTTAGCCGCAATCAAGTGCTTAACAGCGGACGAACTAAACAGCCGCCTAAAAAACATCCGCAAAACCCTTTTTGAGGCAAGAAAGAAACGTGTTGCCCCAGCTTTGGATGACAAGGTTTTGGTTGACTGGAACGGATTAATGATTGCCGCCTACGCTAAAGCAGGCAGAATCCTAAAGGAACCCCGATACGTTGAAGCGGCAAAGAAAGCGGCAGAATTCATCCTAATTCACATGCTCCAAGGTGACCTTCTCTTCCACCGTTACATTAAAGGTGAAACGGCAATCGAAGGCTTCCTTGACGATTACGCGTTCCTATCTTTCGGTTTAATTGAGCTTTATGAGGCAACTTTTGAGGCGAAATATTTGGGGGCAGCTGCGGATTTAGCTAAAACGATGATTGCACGGTTTTGGGACTCCTCTAAAGGCGGTTTTTACCAGACCGTTGAAGTTGTAGGCGTGCCTAAACTCAAACAACTCTATGACGGCGCTATTCCTTCTGGTAACTCGGTAGCTTTCTGGGTGTTGCTGTGGCTTAGCCGCTTAACCGACCAACCCAACTACGACGAGATGGCAGAACAAATGACCTGGACATTCGCAGACGAAATCGCGGATGGACCGCAAGCCTTCACGTTCTTCCTCAGCGCCATGTACATGTTAACAGGGCAATCAGGCAGCATAGTCCTTGTCGGCGAACCAAACGACGCTGGCACAGTCAAGATGCTTGAAGCTTTACAGCAACGGTATTTGCCAAACACTGCCGTTCAACTACGCACGCTTGATGGTTCCTACAAGCAGCTTGAAGGTAAAGCAACCGCCTATGTATGTCACAGACAAACCTGCCTGCCACCAACAAACAATATAGAATTAATGCTTGAACTGTTAAAAGAAAAGAATTAAGAAAAGGTTGATGTAGGCTTATGCCTTGTCGAGGTTGAATTCTTCGTGGATTGCCTTGACAACTTCAATGCCGTCTTTTTCTTTAACGACGAAGCTGATGTTGAGTTCGCTGCTGCCTTGGGCAATCATGCGGATGTTTATGCCTTTCTTGGCTACTGTGGCGAAGATTCTTGAGGCTAAGCCCAGTGTGCCTTTCATGTAAGCGCCCATGACTGCGATTACTGCAACGTCGTCTTCAGCTGAGACTTCGGTGACTAATCCTCCGCGTTCAAGCAGTGCGATTTCAAGGTTGCTGATTGCTCTGCCAAGCATGCCGCGTTTGATTATCATTGAAATGTTAGCTTCGGAAACGGCGGTGGATATCATCATGACGTTAATGTTGTTTTTGCCCAGAACATCGAAGACTTTTGCGTAGCTGCCGGGTGCGCCAACCATTGCGGCTCCATTAACGTTAAGCATAGCTACGTCTTTTATCATGGCTACTGCTTTGACGACTTGTTTTGCGTCTGCCACTGGCTCTTTGGTGATTAGCGTGCCGGGGTTTTCTGGGTGGAATGCGTTGCGGATTCTGACTGGAATGTTTTCTTTGCTTACTGGACCTAATGCGCGTGGGTGCATGGCTTTTGCGCCGAAAATTGCCATTTCTGCGGCTTCTTGATAGCTGAGTTGTGGCAACAGTTTTGCGGTTGGGACAAGTTTAGGGTCTGTTGTCATGATTCCGTCGACGTCTGTCCAAATCCACACTTCGTCTGCTTCTAATGCGACGCCAAGGATGGTTGCGGTGTAATCGCTGCCTCCGCGTCCAACGGTGGTTACGATGCCGTCTTGGTTTGCAGCAATAAAGCCTGTCACTACGGGGATTACGCCTTTTTCGAGTAGTGGGCCAAGTCTTTCGCGTGCAAGGTGAGCTGTGAAGTTCATTAAGGGGTCTGCTTCGCCAAAGTTGGAGTCGGTTACGATGCCGGCTTCTTTGCCTGTGAAGCATTGGGTTTCAAGTTTGTGGTCTTGTACTGCGCCCCAAACGATTGGTGCTGAAAGGCGTTCGCCGAAAGAGACCACGTAATCTTTAGATTTAGGAGTTAATTCGCCTACGTAGCATATGCCTGTTAATACTTTTTCAAGCTCTGCAATATTTTCCTCTATGATTTGGTTAACTTCTTTCTGCAGGGGTTTGCTTGTGATTGCGGCTGCAACTGCTTCTTTGTGTTTCTGCAGTAGCTCGTCAGTGAAGTTCTTAACCAGTTTCTCGTCGCTCTTTTTAGCTTGACAGGCAACTTCAAGCAGCTTGTTTGTGACTCCTGCCAAAGCTGAAACCACAACAGCGACTCTGTACTCTTTAGAGTATTGTGAAACTATGTCGGCTACTCGACGTATGTTTTCGCCTGTGCCAACGCTGGTTCCGCCGAACTTCATTATTATTTTCTTCATCTTTCTTTTCAGCTCTTTTTTAGGATAGTAGTTTTGAGGCTAACTTATGTCTTATGTCTAAGAGGTCTCTTAAAACTGCACTGGCTGTCTCGATTCCGCCTGCTCCGCGACCGATTAAGGTTTGGTCTGCGGCGTACTCAGTTTGGAAAGTGACTGCGTTTAGGACTCCGCTTACGCATAAGGGGTTTGCCCATGGAATTTCAACTGGTTTAACGGAGATTTCGTTGTCGTTGACTGTGCCGATGAGTTTGATGGTGCTGTTTCTTTTCGCTGCGTCTTGAAGCATCTCCAAGGTTACGTCGCGGATGCCTGTTCTGTCAACGTCTTTAAGTGTGACTTTCTTGCCCATAATCCAGTTAGACAAGATGACAACTTTGCAGGCTGTGTCAAAACCGTCAATGTCCATCGAAGGCTCTCTTTCGGCGTAACCAAGTTTTTGGGCTGTGGCTAAGGCTTCTTGGAATGTGATGTGGTTTTGTCCCATTTCGCTTAAAATGTAGTTGGTTGTGCCGTTTAGGATGCCTTTGATTGCGAGGATTTTGTCGCCTGCAAGGCATCGTTTTGCGAATTCAAGCATGGGTGTTCCGCCGCCGACTGTGCCGCTAAACCGCAATAACACGTTGTTGTATTCTGCAAGTTCTGTTAATGCTGGCATGGCAAGGGCGAGTGGTCCCTTGTTTGTTGTGACTACGTGTTTGCCTGTTTTGAAGGCTTTTGTGATGTGTGAAAGTGCTGGCTCAGCGTTTTTGATGTTAACTGGGGTTACTTCTACCACGACTTCTGCTTCCACGTTCTCGATAACGTCAAGGGCAGTCATGCCTTGGTGACCAAAATCTGGGTCAACCGAGAGTGGGTAACCTTTCTGTTTGAATGCTTCCAGTTTTTCAGGGCTAAAACCGCGCGGGTTAATTACTGCTCCGTCAACGTCAGCGATGGCGACAACTTTTGGGTTAAACCCGTAACTTGCAATCTTTTCAGAGTATCTTTTGGCAAGTATCGTTGTTACGCCTTTACCGACGACGCCGTAGCCGACTAAAATAATCCTCATGCCCAATTCACCTTTGTGTTACTGCTACTTGGGATTTAATGCCTAAAGCGTTTTCGATAGCTGACATTTCCGCGTCAACCTCAACAGGCTTCTCACTCAACTTAATCGCGGTATCTGGGTCTTTCAAGCCGTGACCGGTCGTTACGCAGACGATGCGTTCGTCCTTGTTGATTGTGCCGTTGCGAACAAGCTTCTTAAGACCAGCAATTGATGAGGCGCTTGCGGGTTCCACAAAGATGCCCTCAATCTGTGCAAGCAGTTTTTGTGCGTCAAGGATTTCTTCGTCTGTGACGGTTTCTGCTGTTCCGTGTGACTCGTTGATGGCGTTGATGGCTTTTTTCCAGCTGACTGGTGCACCAATGCGGATTGCTGTTGCAACGGTTTCTGGTTCTGCGACGGGTACGATTTTGTTGCTGTGGCTTTTGATTGCTTTTGCGATTGGGGCTGAACCTGCCGCTTGGATACCTGTCATTTTGGGTATGTGTTTGATTAGGCCGAGTTTGTAGAATTCGCTAAAGCCTTTGTAGATGGCGCTGATGTTTCCCGCGTTTCCTACGGGTACGATTAGGCGGTCTGGAGCGTCATAGTTTAGTTGCTCGCAGACTTCGTAGCCCAACGATTTTTGACCTTCGATACGGAAGGGGTTTATTGAGTTAAGTAGGTAAATGCTGCTGTGTTTCTCTGCAAGTTTAAGCACGAATTCTAAGGCTTTGTCAAAGTTTCCTTTGACTTGCAGGACTTTTGCGCCGTGAATCATGGCTTGTGAAAGTTTGCCATACGCAATTTTGCCAGATGGGATTAGTACTGTGCATTTTATGCCTGCTCTTGCAGCGTATGCGGCTAGGCTGGCGCTTGTGTTGCCTGTGGATGCGCAAATTACGTGTCTTGCGCCAAGTTCAACGGCTTTGGTGACGCCGACAGTCATGCCTCTGTCCTTGAAGCTGCCTGTTGGGTTTTCGCCTTCATTCTTTATCCACAAGTTTGTTAAGCCTAAAGCTTCACCTAAGCGTTCGGAGCGGTGTAAGCCTGTGCCTCCTTCATTTAAAGTGACTAAGCGTGTTGCTTCATGAATAGGCATGAAATCGCGGTAACGCCAAACAGACAAGGGAGTTTTCTTGAAGTCTCCAGTTTTAACAGTCTCCGCTGCTCTTTCCATGTCAATTTTTATTTCAAGGATGTCTCCGCATTTTCTGCAGAAATAAACTATTTCGTCTATGTCGTATTTTGTGTGACAGTTTATGCATTCTTGGTAACTCATGGTTTCATCTCCACTAAGTAGGCGCCTTTGCCGGGTCTTGTGGCGAAAGCGTGAGAGTCATAACCAGCCGAATGGAAGCCTTCATGCATTGCCGCTGCAACTTTTGCTGCGTCGCCCTTGTTCTTGTTTACGATGGCTATCATGGTTGGTCCAGCGCCGCTTATCGTCACGCCTAATGCACCAGCATCTAACGCGTTTTCTTTAACTTTACTGTAACCCGGAACCAATGATGCCCTTGCTGGTTCAACAATATCATCAATCATAGATTGACCGATAATATCAACGTCGCCGATGGCGAATCCAGCCGCCATAGCTGCTGCCTTGCCTAAATTGTGAACATGCTTTTCCAAAGGTACTAGTCTTGGAATGACTGCGCGTGCTTTTTCAGTTTTGTTTGGCGGCGTTATGATTTTGGGCATGGCTACGGCGAGTTCCATGTCTTTGGGGCATTCTAAATTGATAATTTCTAATGGATGATATGAACGAATTAGTACAAAGTTTCCGCATATTGCGGCTGACACGTTGTCAGCGTGTTCAGAACCTGCGCTGGCTACTTCGCCTTTGGCTGCGTACTCAATTAACTGTTTATTGTTTAATCCCAGATTGAACATGCTGTTGATGCCGAAGGCTACTGCGGCTGCTGAAGCTGCGCTGCTTCCTAAGCCTTTTCCAGGGAAGACGCCTTTTTCTACATGAATTTGCAGGCCAGTGTTTAGTTTGAAATCGTTTATCATTGTTTTTGCCACTAAGCCTGCAGTGTTTTTGTCTGGTGTAAGTGAGATTGTTCTTGCGCCCATGCCGCTGATTTGGATTTTTAATCCATGCATGGTTGCTGTTAAGGTTACTTTATCGCTGGGTTCCTCGAGGGCTATGCCGAACACGTCAAAGCCTGGACCAAGATTGGCGCTTGTTGCTGGTGCTCTTACTGTTACTTGTTTTGCTGGCATCTTTATTTTCACTCTGGGTTAGAAACTTTATCGATTGTGAATATTATTAATTTTATTGCTTAGAATTTCGGGTTAACCGACCATGTTTGAGAGAACTTCATAGGTTTTTAGGCTGTCCTTCTTTTCTACGACAATGACTGTTTCGGTCCAGCATGAAATAAACTCAATCATGTTGACGTTCTGTTCCGCAAGCAAGGTTGCAAGGAAAGCGACAACACCCGGTGTGGCTTCCAACTCTTCCGGTGAATGAATAACAATCATTGTACAGTTTTCATGTTTTACAAGTGTGCTTATACGTTCAGGTAACTCTGACCGGTCAAGAAGGTAAACGATTTTTCCCGGCAGGTCTACTTTCATACCGTTTTTGGATTGTATTTCTTTTGAAGTTATCATGACTGATTTTCGGTCGAAGACTGCGATGCTGCTGCGTTTAAGCAGGGCAAGAACTTTTTCTTCTCTTTTCTGTTTATGTTTTTGCAGTTCTTCTGAGTAGCGTCGCAGGGCAGCTTTTACGGCGCTTGTGTTATCGGTTTTTAGTTCATCTTGAATCTGACGTGATAGCTCACTTAGGTTAACAATATTCTTTTCTAACGCTTCAAGAAGGTATGGCTTGTTTCGCAGGTAATTGCGAACGTTTTGAGCTATCGTCATAGAAAAACCAGTGTATCAAATAGTACATTTAAAGCTTCTTATGTAACAAAAAAGTCACAAGGTTTAAAAATACAGTCCGCAAGGTAAGGGAAACAAATTTAGCATATAAAACGGGGGAGCAAACAATAACCGAGAAAATTGTACTTGCATATAGCGGCGGATTAGACACATCCGTGTTAATTAAATACCTCCAAGAAAAATATGATGCACAAGTAATCACAGTCACAGTTGATGTAGGTCAAGGCGAAGACCTGCCCGGTGCAGAAGAAAAAGCCCACAAACTCGGCGTTCTAAAACACTTTTCAATAGACGCCAAAGACGAATTCGCACGAGACTACATTTTCCCAGCAATCAAAGCCAACGCGCTTTACGAAGACAAGTACCCAATCAGCACCAGCCTGTCCCGACCATTAATTGCTAAAAAAATGGTTGAAATAGGAAAACAAGAAGGCGCAACAGGCTTAGCTCACGGCTGCACTGGACGCGGAAACGACCAAGTCCGTTTCGACATCACCCTTAGTAGCCTCGCGCCAGAAATGAAAGTTTACGCTCCAGTACGCGAATGGGGCATGACACGCGAAGAAGAAATAGAATATGCCAAAGCCAAAGGCATCCCAATCTCAGTTAATGCAACAAAATACAGCATCGACGCCAGTGTTTGGGGACGAGCCATCGAATGCGGCTTACTTGAAGATGCCAGCGTAGAACCACCAGCTGACGCGTACGAATGGACAGTTGCACCAGAAAAAGCTCCAGACAAACCAGAATACGTAACAATCACTTTCGAGAAAGGCGTACCAGTTGCAGTTAACGGCAAAAAAATGCCGCCACTCGAACTAATCCAAGAAGTAAACGTAATCGCTGGACGAAACGGTGTAGGCAGAATCGACCACATTGAAGACCGTATCGTCGGCTTGAAATCCCGCGAAGTATACGAGTGCCCAGCAGCGCTTGTTATTCTTGACGCTCACCGTGACCTTGAAAAAATGGTTATGACACGCCACGAAAACCTGTTCAAACAAACAATTGATGACCAATGGGTTTTTCTTGCCTATGCAGGCTTGTGGGTTGACCCATTAAAGGACGATTTAGACGCATTTATCAACCGGTCACAAGAAAACGTCAATGGCGAAGTCAAACTAAAACTTTACAAGGGTAGCATGCAGGTAGTTGGACGCAGTTCACCAAACTCACTCTACGACAAGAACTTGGCAAACTATAACATCAAAACAAGCTTCAACCAGTCATACTCAAAGGGCTTCATTGAACTCTGGGGTATGCAAACCAAGATGTACAATGCATTAAAAGCATCAAAGGAACCGAAAGCCTCAAAGACTACCAAGTAAAACAAATTAAAAAAATCTGAGGAGGACATGAAAACGTCTAAAATGTTGCATGGAGGGCGCCTCGGCAATGTTCGAGAAGACGTTGCTCATTTCACCTCCTCAAGAAACGATGACGTGCGTTTAGCTGATGCTGTCATAGCAATCAACAAAGCCCACGTTGCCATGATTATGGAACAAAAAATCATCCAATGGCAAAACGGCGCAAAAATTCTAAAAGCACTATCAAAACAAGTCGGCAGCGAACTTGACCCCTTTGCTGAAGACGTCCACATGGCAGTTGAAGAAGCCGTTCTTGCCGAAACAGGCCCTGAAGTCGGCGGTAACATGCACGTAGCAAAAAGCCGAAACGACCAAGTCACAACCGCCATCCGTATGACCCTGCGCAACGAGCTTCAACTTATCATGCAGGAAATCTTGAAAATGCAAAAGAACCTGCTTGATGCTGCAGCTTTACATTTAGACACAATCATTTTAGAATATACTCACTTGCAGGCGGCTCAACCAGTAACCTACGCTCATTACCTGCTTTCACAGTATGATGCTTTAGGACGCGACCTGCAACGCCTGCAGAGTGCTTATGAACGCGTCAACCTTTCACCTTTGGGTGCAGGTGCTTTGGCAACCACAAGTTTCCCGCTCAACCGTAGACGCACCGCCGAACTTTTAGGCTTTGGCAATGTTTTGGAAAATTCTATTGACGCGGTTGGCAGCAGAGACTTTATAGTTGAAACAATCGCCGCATTAACAATGACCGCGGTAAACTTGAGCCGTTTTGCTGAAGACCTAATTATTTGGAGCAGTGCAGAGTTTGGCACAGTCGAGTTGCCAGACGAATTCACATCCACCAGCAGTATTATGCCGCAGAAAAAAAATCCTGAATGCCTCGAAGTTATTCGGGCACGAGCCAGTTACGCGCTTGGCGACTACGTAGCGGCGGCAGCGGCAGTAAAAAGTTTACCAACAACTTACAACCTTGACTTTCAAGAAGTAACACCCAAACTTTGGGCAGCAACAGACAACCTAAAAGCGTCCCTAAACATTTTCGCCCAACTTGTACCAAATATCAAAGTTTCCAGCAACGTGGAAGAAAAAGCCGCAGCAGGCTTCGTCGGCGCGACGGAGTTGGCAAACATGCTTGTACGCAAATACAACGTAGCCTTCCGTACGGCACACAAGATTGCAGGTGCGCTTGTTAAGGCTTTAATTGAATCTAAACAAACCCTGCTGGATGCTACACCTCAACTGCTACAGGCAGTAGCCAAAGACAGTACTGGATTAGACATAGCTGTCAAAATGGACGATATGGTTGAATGCACGAATCCGCGTAAACTAGTAGAAACCTATAAAGTTCAAGGTGGACCTTCACCCGTTGAGGTTGAAAGAGCCTTAAAAGAACGAGTGAAAAGTTATGCTCAAGCTGAAAAGGCAGTTTTAAGCCTTAAAACGGCACTTTTAAACGCCTCAAAAACGTTAGATGCCCTCGTGGATTCGTACTCTTCACAGTCATTTAATGATAAAAGTTAAAGTTATAGGTAGATCAAGCTTTGGAGTCACAACACAGTATGCCAGATAAGAGTAAAAAAGCGGTTCTGCTTCTTGAAGACGGAACGTCATTTATCGGAAAAGGTTTTGGTGCCACCGGAAAAATCAGTGGCGAAGTGGTTTTTTCAACTTCAATGGTGGGTTACCCTGAATCTTTAACCGACCCCTCATACAAAGGACAAATTTTAACCTTAACTTACCCTATGGTAGGCAATTATGGTGTTCCCTCAAACGAGCTTAACCTTGGCTTACCCCTATATTTTGAATCTGACCACATTCAAGTTCAAGGCTTAGTCATCCATGAACTCTGTCTTGAACCATACCATTGGGCCTCAACCCGCACCCTTGACAAATGGTTATCCGACGAAGGCGTACCCGGCATCTACGGCGTAGACACCAGGCGATTAACCAAAAAACTACGAACCCACGGTGTCATGCTTGGACTGCTACAAGTTTTTGACGCAAACGAAGAACCAAACCTTGAAGCACTCCTAAAGAATGGCCACAATATTGCAGACCCAAACCAAACCGACCTAGTCAAAGAGGTTTCAGTTCAAAAACCCTGCAAATACAATGTTGACGGCAAACTCACAGTTGTCCTAATCGACTGCGGAGTAAAATTCAGCATCATCCGCAACCTGCTCAGACGCGGAATAAACGTTATCCGAGTACCCTACGACACCTCAACCGCAGAAATCCTCTCTTACAATCCTGACGGCATCTTTGTCAGCAACGGCCCAGGCGACCCCAAACGCAACGTAAAAACCATCGAAACCGTCCGTGAACTGGTCGAAAAACTTCCGGTCATGGGTATCTGTTTGGGCGCTCAAATATTGGCTTTAGCAATGGGCGCTGACACTTACAAACTCAAGTTCGGCCACAGAGCACAAAACCAGCCTGCTCTTGACCTGACCAGTAAACGTTGTTATATTACTACTCAAAATCACGGTTACGCAATAAACCTTGAAACTCTAAAGCAGACGCCGCTTGAACCCTGGTTCCTTAACCCAAACGACAAAACCACTGAAGGCATAAAACACAAAACCAAACCAGTCTTTGCCGTTCAATGGCACCCTGAAGCCTCACCTGGACCATACGACACTGAAATACTGTTTGATAAATTCAAAAAAACTTTGGAGGCAAAGTAAATGCCGAAATTCGATTGGATACATAAAGTTCTTGTTCTTGGAAGCGGCGCAATCAAAATTGGTGAAGCAGCCGAATTCGATTACAGTGGAAGCCAATGCCTAAAAGCCCTGCATGAGGAAGGCATAGAAACCGTCCTCATTAACCCCAACATTGCAACAATTCAAACTGACCCAAGGCTTTCAGGCAAAGTGTACCTTCTCCCAGTTACCCCTGAATTTGTAGAAAAAGTAATAGCAAAAGAACGCCCCGACGGCATCCTGCTGGGCTTCGGCGGACAAACCGCATTAAACTGCGGAATCGAACTAGCAAAAACCGGCGTTCTTGACAAGTACAACGTTAAAGTTCTCGGCACACCCATCTCCGCCATTGAAGACACTGGCGACCGGGAACGTTTCCGTCAATCAATGCTTGAAGCAGACGTGCCGCCACTGAAAAGCAAGTCAGCTACAAGCCTCAAATCTGCAATGGAAACCGCTGAAGAAATCGGTTACCCAGTTATTGTTCGTGTCGCTTACACGCTGGGCGGCAAAGGCTCTGGTGTAGCTCACAACGTTACTGAACTGAAAGAAATCGTTACACGTGGCATAGCGCAAAGCCGTATCGGTCAAGTCCTGATTGAGGAGTATGTTGGTCACTGGAAAGAAGTTGAATACGAAGTCATGCGTGACTACGCAGACAACTGCTTAACCGTGTGCAACATGGAAAACTTTGACCCTATGGGCGTCCACACAGGCGACAGCATAGTTGTTGCTCCATCACAAACTATGACCAACCGTGAATACCACAAAATCCGTTCAATCAGCATAAACGCGATCCGTCACCTCGGCATCGTCGGCGAATGCAACATTCAATGGGCGCTTCACACTAAATCAGAAGAATGCCGCGTAATTGAAGTAAACTCGAGAATGTCCAGAAGCAGCGCTCTTGCTAGCAAAGTCACAGGTTACCCACTTGCATACATCGCAACCAAACTAACCATTGGGTACCTGCTACCTGAATTAATTAACAAAGTAACAGAAGTCACAACCGCCTGCTTCGAACCAGCTCTTGACTACATCACCGTAAAGATTCCACGTTGGGACCTTCAGAAATTCAAGAACGCCGACCGCCATGTTGGACCACAAATGCGCAGTGTAGGCGAAGTCATGGCTATTGGTAGATGCTTTGAAGAAGCCCTGCAAAAAGCTGTGCGCATGTTGGACATTGGCAAAATCGGTTTAGTCTGCAACCCCGAAGATTATGAACCTGAATCTGAGGAACGTATACGTGACGAGCTTGCAAACCCGACTGATGAGCGTCTTTACAAAATCAGCAAAGCTCTTCGTATGGGTTTAAGTGTCGCAGAAATTTATCGCCTTAGCGGTATTGACCCATTCTTCCTTAACAAAATCAAGAACATGCTTGACATGGAAGATAAACTGCGTAACCTCAACCTTGGCGAATCAGAAGCTGTTGAAATTATCCGTGAAGCTAAACGTATCGGCTTCTCGGACGAGCAAATCGCGGTTTGCCAAGGCACTGACGAGAATACAATTCGCAAGTTCCGTAAAAACAACTGCATCATTCCTTCAGTAAAACAAATCGACACCCTTGCAGCCGAGTACCCAGCCAAAACTAACTATCTCTACATGACTTACGGTGGAGACGAAGACGATATTGAACTCTCCAATACTTCAAGCAAAGTCATCGTTTTGGGCGCTGGAGTTTTCCGTATCGGTTCAAGCGTAGAGTTTGACTGGTGCGGTGTTAACACGGTTTGGGCGCTAAAGAAAAACGGCATACAAGAAGCCATCATGGTAAACTATAACCCTGAAACCGTCAGCACCGATTACGATGTGTCGGATAAACTGTACTTTGAAGAACTCACAACTGAACGTATCATGGATATTTACGACAAAGAAAACCCCTTGGGCGTTATCACAAGTGTCGGCGGACAAATCCCCAACAATCTATCAATAAAACTGACGGAATCAGGCGCCAAAATCCTTGGCACCACCGCACACGATGTCGATTTAGCTGAAGACCGCTCTAAATTCAGCGCTCTCCTCGACCAACTTGGCATCAGCCAGCCACCATGGAGCAAACTCGTATCCATCGCAGATGCCAAACGCAGCGCAGAAAAAATTGGTTACCCAGTCATCGTACGTCCCAGCTACGTGCTCTCAGGCAGCGCTATGCGTGTAGCCTACAACGAAGCCTCACTTGAAAACTTCCTAAACTTGGCAGCCAAAGTTTCACATGACCACCCAGTCGTTATCAGCAAATTTATTAGCCGCGCCAAAGAAGTCGAAGTTGATGGCGTCAGTGACGGCGAAAACGTGCTAATCGGCGCAATCATGGAACACGTAGAAAACGCTGGTGTCCACAGCGGCGACGCAACCATGACCATTCCACCCCAAGCCTTAAAGCTTGAGGTTCAAAAGAAAATTGAAGACTGCACCCAACGCATCGTCAAAGCGCTTAAAATACGTGGGCCATATAACATCCAGTACCTAGTCAAAGACGATGTAGTCAACGTTATCGAATGTAACTTGCGTGCTTCACGGTCTATGCCGTTTGTCAGCAAATGCCGCGGCGTAAACCTAATTGAACAAGCAACTTTAGCGATGCTGGGCAAAAAACTCACTGTTCAGCTTTCACCCATGCAGGTTGCTCCACACGTGGGCGTTAAGGTTCCACAATTCAGTTTCATGCGTCTCAGTGGAGCTGACCCAGTTCTCGGCGTAGAAATGCTAAGCACTGGCGAAGTTGCATGTATCGGCGAAAACTTTGCAGACGCGTTTAGCAAAGCCTTGCAAGCCGCAGAAGTTCACATTCCACCCAAAGACGGCGCCATCCTAATCAGCGTCGGCGGCGACCAAGAACGCAAAAAACGTGTCGTTCCAATCGCAAAAGCCTTTGCCGACATGAACTTCCGCATTTACGCAACAGCCCACACAGCAGACGTCCTAAACGCTTCAGGCGTAAACACCACAATACTCTACAAAGTCAAAGACGCACAAGCAAACCCAAACATCCTCGACTACCTGCAAGAACATAAAATCGACTTAGTCATCAACGTGCCAGTCGCAAACCGCCAAACAACCTATTCAGACATCCTAACCGACGGCTACATCATAAGGCGCCAAGCAGTAGAATTCAACGTGCCAGTCATAACCAACCTACAACTCGCGGAAGCACTCGTCGACGTACTAAAAAAGAACAACGAAAAGTCAATTCGCAGCCTCAACGAGTACATGGACGAAATCCCCTGGAAACAATGGTAAACCAAGGGCTATCCTAACATTTTTACTATTTTTCAACATATTAATGGCTTGTTTTTCAGCCAATAGCACCTACCCCCCTTAGTGATTCTGCCTCCCCCTATAGGTTTCTGCATAGATATCCTATTAGGCTCCAAATAGGTTGGCGTCAGGTTGATTTTTGATGCTTCTTCTTGGTTTTGCTCGTTTTATTGGCGGCTTTTTGCGTAAATATTATATTGTTTGGGTTACTTTCGATTGGCATCAAGGTAAGGCTGCTTGTCTAAGAAAACACGGACAATCGAGGAAATTAACCAAAAAATCCAGAAAGGCGACGCCCAAGTCTTAACCGCTGAAGAAATGAAAAAACTTGTTGAAAGCAGCGGTGTAGAGGTTGCCTTTAAAGAAGTTGACGTTGTAACCACCGGCACTTTTGGAGCCATGTGCTCTTCAGGCGCCGTTGTTAACCTTGGTCATTCTGACCCGCCAATCAAAATCACGAGGGCATGGCTAAATGACGTGGAAGTCTGCCACCCTGGCGCTGCAGTAGACCTTTTCATTGGTGCTGCAAACTCTTCAGAAAAACAGCCCTTCGAGTATGGTGGTGGTCACGTCATCCAAGATTTAGTTGCTGGCAACGAGGTTGAACTCCGTGCCACCGCTTATGGCACTGACTGTTATCCACGTACCTCAGTAAAAACAACCATAACAAAAGATGACTTAAACCAGTTTTACCTGCTAAACTTCAGAAACTGCTACCAACGCTACAACTGCGCAATCAACGGTAGCGACGAAACAATTTACACTTACATGAACAAGCTCCTGCCCCGTATGCGGAACGCCACATTTTCAGGCGCAGGCGAATTAAACCCGCTTATGAACGACCCAGACTATGAAACCATTGGGTTTGGCACCAAAATTTTCCTCGGCGGAGGTCAAGGCTACATCATCGGCGAGGGCACACAACATAGCCCCAAAAACCTCAACGGCACATTAATGGTTAAAGGGGACGCCAAAAAAATGAGCCCCGAATTCTTGCAAGGAGCCGCTTTCACACGTTATGGCACAACTATGTATGTTGGTTTAGGCATACCCATTCCAATCCTGAACGAGGGCTTAGCACAAAAAACTGCAATCCGCGACAGCGAAATCTTCACCGACGTAATCGACTACAGCGTAATGCGCCGAGACAAACCTAAACTCGCCAAAGTCTCTTACGCTGAACTTAAATCAGGCTCAATTACTGTTAACGGTAAAAGAGTCCGTGTTAGCTCGCTTTCAAGTCTGAAAATGGCCAAGAAAGTTTCCCGCACACTGAAAAGTTGGATTCAAGAAGGACAATTTACTCTTACAGCGCCAATTGAGAGGCTTCCGCTTGACACAATTGTTAAGCCGATGCGTCAAACACAAGAAATCCCATTCGTATCCAACGTTATGCATCCAGCAGTAACCTGCATGGAAAACGAGGAAATCCGCGCAATCGCTGAACGCATAGTAACAAAATCAGTAAACCACATCGTCGTAATAGATGACCACGGCAAACTACTTGGTATTGTCACGTCATGGGACATTACCCGTGCTATGGCTGAAGGCAAACACGCGCTTGCAGACATCGAATCCCATAAAGTTATTACTGCCAAGCCGGATGAACCATTAGAAATCGCTTCAAAACGTATGGCACAACACAACATTTCCGCTTTGCCCGTTATTGATTCTGAACATAAAGTCTTAGGTATAGTAACTTCAGAAGATGTTTCCAAACTGTTAGGACGGTAAAGTTATGGCACGTATCCTTCTACGGTTAAACGAAAACTTGGTGTCCGAACCCGTAGTTTCCCAAGTTATTCTAGAAAACAAAGTGATGCTAGCGATTCTGGCGGCACACATTAACTCTAAGGGCGGCGAAATCGTTCTTGAAGTTCCCGATGAAGGACTTGAAAAAATTGTGTCGGCTTTCCGAGCTAAAGGCGCAATCGTAACCGTGCCAAAACTCATAGAAGTAGATAACAACAAATGTTTCAACTGCGGCTCCTGTGTAGCCCTGTGCCCTGTAGAAGCAATTACCGTGGCAGAGGATTTGTCAATTCAGTTTGATAAAGAAAAATGTGTTGGTAGCGCGTGTAGTATCTGTGTTGATGCTTGTCCAGCGAGGGCAATAAAATCGATTAGGTACTCTAACTCTGACAACATGCACAACGGCAACAGGGTAAAATAAGTTGCCAGAAAAACTGTTCAAAGAAAACTACACCTACAAAGACAGCGTATGCCACATAATCAGCGACACCCTCCAAGGCTTAGAAGTCGCCAAAGAATCAATTACACGCAACAACAAAGAACTCGAACTCTACATCAAAACACACCAAAAATTCTTTTACACTTACGACCCAATCCCCGCTCCCAACGAGCCAGTTGTAGCGAATCTTATGGCTTTAGCCGCCCAGAAAGCTGACGTTGGACCCATGGCCGCAGTCGCAGGAGTCATCGCCGATTTAGCCGTGGCTGACATGCAAAAAGCAGGCTGCAAAGTCGCAGTTGTGGAAGACGGCGGCGAAATCGCGGCGGTTTCTGACAGGCCAATTGATGTGGCTTTAGCTGCAGGAAATGAACCGTTATCGAAACGTTTCGGTTTTAGGCTTACCGAGTTTCCGATTGGTGTAGCGACAAGTTCCGGCAGGTTTAGTCACGCCTTTAGCTTCGGTGACGCTGAGGCTGCAACCGTTTTTTGTAGAGATGCTGGATTGGCGGATGCGGCTGCTACGGCTGTTGGTAACGTTGTGAAGGGTCCAGTTGATGAGGGTATTGCTGCTGGGATTAAGCGGGGTATTAGTATTCCGGGGGTTTTGGGTGTGCTTGTTTTGTATCAGGGTAAAGTGGGTACTGCCGGGAAGATTCCGCAGATAATCAAAGTTGAACCCTAAAACGTCCTTAACGTGACGGTTGTTTTGTGGTGTTTTGCTTAAATTATTTAAACAAGAAATAATGATAATGGGTAACCAGTTATACAATCGAAATTGACAATTAGAGGTGTCTCCGTTAAAGATAACCGCGACCGATTTAAAAATCATTAAAGCTTTGCAGGTTGATGCACGAACAAGCTTTACTGACCTTGCTGAAGAATTAGGTGTCTCAAAAAACACCATAAGCAACCGCGTACGCCTGCTTAAAGAAAACGGCGTAATCACAGGGTCTCTTCTTTTGGTAAACTTGAACATGTTTGGTTACGGTTGCATCGCTACTTTAGGTATTAAAGTAGTCCCTTCCAAGCTTGATTACGTTCTCAGATACATCAAAAGCATTCCTGGCGCCGACTTCTGCTCAGGAGGCGTAGGAAGCTACAACCTCATAGTGTTTCTATTCTTAGAAAACACTGAAGCGCTAAAACGGGTCATTGAAGCCATAAAGAAGGAACCCTCAGTTTTGCAAGTTAACACAAGCATTTGGACAAGCGTAGAAAAAGCTGTAGCTCGACCTCAAAACATTGATTTAAGTGCGCTTCTGGAGGCTGGTAAGTAATGGATAGTGTGGACTTGAAAATTATTGGTTTGCTGATGCAGGATGCTCAGATGCCCTTTAGCAGTATTGCCAAAACTTTGGGTTTAGGTGTTGACACTGTTATTAGGCGATATAACCGGTTGAAAAGTGAAGGCGTAATTCACAGTGCCGCTGTTACTGTTGACCTTAAAAAATGCGGTTTTAAGGGGCACGTCTTCTTTTTGCTTACTACTCTTGCAGGGGCTGACCCTCAAAAAATGTATGACTCTTTTTCTAAAATGACTAACGTGTTAACGGTGATTCACACAATCGGCGACTATGATATGCTGCTTCACTGCATCTACTCCGACGTGGACAATTTACTGAAACTACAAAAAGCTCTCGGAAGTTTCTGGAATTCAATACCTCTCAATAATTGGTCTTTCCGCTACAGATTTCGTTCCAAGTTTTCCATCGGTTGACTACTATAAAAAAGCAATATCCCGTCACTATGACAAATCACAACTTAACCCCTAACATCCTTAGCCTTTTAAGTGGCTAATTGTTCATTTTGCTCATTAGAAGTTAAATGTCTAAACGATACGCTGATAAATGAAAACATTAACAATTAATCTTCAAGGTAGAAATCAGATGGGAAAAACTTACAATATTGCAGTCCTTAAAGGCGACGGCATCGGTCCAGAAGTAACCGAGGCAACAGTCAAGGTTCTTGACGCCGTCCAAAAGACTTCAAACTTTAAACTTAACTATCTCTACGGAGAAGCAGGCGCACACTGCATTCCAGAACACGGAACAAACCTTCCAAAAGAAACAGTTGATATGATTAAAAAAACTGATGCGTGCCTTAAAGGTCCAATGACTACACCCGAAGAACCAGGAGCACCCGTCAGCGTAGCAGTTACCCTGCGTAGAATGTTTGATTTATACGCTAATGTTCGTCCATGTAAAAGCTTTCCAAGTGTAGAATCCCTCAAACCAGACATTGACTTAGTAGTGGTAAGAGAAAACACTGAAGGCTTGTACTCAGGTAAAGAAGCCATGATAGCGCCAGGAGTTAGTGTCGCTTTTAGAGTAGTCACAACAGAAGCTTCCACCAAAGTTGCCGAGTTCGCATTCAAACTGGCAATGCAACGCAAAAAACACTTAACATACATTCACAAAGGAAACATTTTACGTATAACTGATGGTATATTCAAAGACGCAGTAAAGGAAGTTCAAAAGAAGTATCCAGAAGTCACCGTTGACGACTTACACATTGACGCAGCAACAATGCAACTAATCAAACAACCAACCACTTACGACGTCATGGTCACAACAAACCTGTTCGGCGACATAATCAGCGACGAAGCAGCACAAGTAACCGGCAGCCTCGGTCTTGCAGCAGGCGCAAACATCGGCAACACTTACGGCATGTTCGAGCCAGTCCACGGTAGCGCACCAAAATACACAGGCATGAACCGCGTAAACCCAATCGCCACTATACTTGCAGGTGCAATGATGCTTGACTACCTTGGCGAGAAAGAAGCAGCTAAAAAGATTGAAAAAGCAGTTATCGACGTGCTTGTTGAAGGCAAAGTCCGAACAGCCGATTTAGGCGGAAAAGCAACAACAAGCGACATGGCAGACGCTATCGTCGAGAAACTCAAATAGACTTAACCGTAAATTGGGTTCCACTGCGAGTGGATAACTCCAATTTATTTCCATACCCTTTCTTAACAAACGCGTTTTCTATAGTAACATCATCACAAAGCTTCAAATCGCTGAGTTCTTCGGCTTGGTTACGCCAAACAGAAACCCGCACTGCGCCAGTTTCATCTTTTAACTCAAAAGTGAGCAGTTTGATTTGTTCGCCTTTGCCCGTTGTTACTTCTCTTATTGGGTCAACGTTTGAAACGTCACCTTCAACATTAACAATCTCGCCTTCTTTTAGGTCTGATATTTTTGTCATTTGAATGGTGACTGGTTTAACATGTACAAAACTTGTTGAGTCAATGTGGATTTCGAAGCCGCCGCTTTCTTTCTCTTTGACTTTGCCGTTGATTATGCTTAGGCAGGTTGTGGGTTTAAGTTGCCGTTCAAGCTCGTTTACTTTGTCGTTCCAGACGACAACTGTGGTTTCTGCTGAACCGTCGGATAATGTGAAACGTAAAAGTTTGCCTTCTGTGCCGTCGCCTTTGGTGAAGCTTTTTGAACCAAACACTTCTTTTACCATGCCCGCCAAATGCACGTTGCTAAAGGTGTTGGTGATTTCACCTATTTTTGAAGCAAACTTTTCTACGCCAGGATACTCTGTTTGGGGATTATCGTTGACTTCTATTCTGCTTTTATTGCCCAAATGAAGCTCAACTTTGCCGTACTGGTCATCCCGCGTGTACCCGTGCAGAAGCTTAACAATTTGACCAGCTTTCAATTCGCCGTTCTCAACAACTTCTGCTTTCTCGTTCCACAAAACCACGCGTAAGATGCTGTCGTCATCAACAATCATTAAGTTAGCGAATTTGCCGCTTTTTTCGCCGCCGTTAAAGCTGCGGGCTGGAAAAACAGCGACCAATCTGCCTTCAACCGAAACATCATTCAAACCTGCAAACAGGTGTCCTGACGACAAAATCCTGCTGAACTCAGTTTTCTGTTGGACAACCTCAACGCCCAGTTTAGCTGCTATTAACCGTAGAAGCGTTTCGTCACCTAACAATCCGCCTGAACGCGTCCTTTCCTGCGTTAGGGTTTCTTGGATTTGCTGTTCAGACATTTCAGGATGCTTAGCAAGTATGGCTTGAATAATGTCTTGGGTTGTCATTTGCGTTGCACAAGATAGGTGTTCTGCTTGTTTATAGTTTACCATTCAAAAAAGTTGTTTTGGCTAAGTTTATTAAAACCCAAAAAGCAAGATATCCTGACGCAAAATGGATTCCTTAACGCTTTACACAGCTGGATTCCTCCTAATCGCAGTCGGAGTCATAATAGTGGTAGTGTCCATTTTGGTTTCAGCAAGCAAATCAAGCGGAACCGAAGGCGAAGGCGGAAGCAAAGTTCGTGGTGCAGGCGTAATCATGATTGGACCAATCCCGATAATTTTTGGCACTGACAAAAAATCAGTAAAAACTGTTGTGATACTTGCGTTAGCTCTAACCATTGTGCTTGCAATATGGTATTATTTGATGTTGAGGTAAAAAGAGTCGTGTTTGAAAGTCAAGAACAGCCTGAAGGTCAATCGGATGGTATCACTGTTTCTAGCAGACTGTTTAACATTTTACTTTTGGGTTTCGCGCTGGTTTTCATCGGCATAATTGTTTTGGTTGTTGGTGCATTTTTGAGTGGCGGCGGTTCTGGCAGTGTAGGCGGGGTCGTTTTTATTGGTCCAATCCCGATTGTGTTTGGGGCGGGACCTGACTCAAATTGGCTAATAATAATTAGTATTATAATTGCGGTTGTTATGTTCACGCTTTTCTTTATCTATTCACGGCGAACAAGAAGAATAATAGGCTAAAAAAAGCAGGTTTTATTCTTCTTCTTTTTCTTCTTCCTTGTCTTTACCGTAGTAAACGTAAAGGAAGATTAACAGTAAAGCAACAGCGGTTGCACCCATCAAGAGATACTGCAAGATTGTGAAATATGCACTTAGATCCATCGAGATTCTCCTTGTATTTACCTATTCTTGTAACATCTAAATATTTAAGGTGTAGCTTTTTTCCACTCATTCATGAGCATATCATAGTTTTCATCAGCAGCATCAATAGTTTCAAACCAACCTAAATTAGCAGCGATTTTTTGAGCAAACAGATGATAACACATGTGAACCTTCTTGTCAAGCACCCTGAAATAGAAATCGTCGCAAGTGCAGTATTCAGCTTCAGGCATAATCAAGTAGTCACGTTCACGACCAATAACAATCCAGACAACACGCATGCTGGGCTTGAAAACGTACTTCTTAACCCTGTTATCCTTAAGCGTATCTAAAGCTTTAGTGAAACGTTGCCCAAAAAGCTCGTACAACTCGTTAATGTTGTCGCCTGAAAGTTTGCCTGCTGCTTTAGCTTGCTTGCAAATAGCGTTTAACGTTTCTATTTCAGAGTTATCAGTCATTACTACACTGCAATATTCTATGAAAAGATGGAGAATTTAGGCTTTTAGTTTAGCTTATGTTGATTGGCTCGCCTTTAGGATTACTTGATGGTTCAAGCTTTGGAATAACAACTTCTAAAACGCCGTTCTTGTAGGTTGACCTTGCCTCCTTGATGCGCGTTTTAACAGGCAATTCTATTTCCTTGTAATACTTGTATTGTGGTGTGTCAACTGAAATCGTCAAGGAATCCTCAGTTCCATGCAGTTTAATGTCGGTTTTCTCAACACCCGGCAACTCGACTACGACGCGGATTTCAGTTGCGTTATCCATGACGTCTACGAGAGGTTCGCGTTCTTCTTTTACTTCAGGACCTTTAAGGCTCTTTTTGAGGTTGCCAAACTCTTGAATTTCTGGTTTGCCGTCGGGACCAATTTTCATGCTGTAACCGTACACAAATGGCCCAAGCTCTTTAACAGTGCTTCCATCAGGCAGTTTGCGTTCTTTAATGTATTCTTTGGGGACCTTTTCTTGGAAGGTTTTGAATTCTTCTTCCATCATTTTTTCCATTTCACGAAACATGTTATCGATGTCGCCGAAGAATGGGTCTTTAGATTGTGCACGGCGTCTCTTGAACCATTCAGGAAAATCGTCATTGTTTTCTGAAGACAAAATAGGGTCACCACAGACTGTTGGTTTTTCCGCCTCAATAAGTTTTGTGCCCTGCAAAATCAGGCTTTCAATGGCTAAATGGGTGTTTGACGGCGGTACTTTGCAGTATCAATTAAGTCTTTGAGGTACGTCTTTCCGCTGTTCGTTAGACAGTATATGCCATCTGTTTCTTGCAGGTAACAGTTCTTGATAAGTGGCTGGACGATTTCAAAGTTGGCTTCAAAATCAAAATCTTTGCCCATTGTAAACTCGGTAAACACTGGTGGCATGTAGCTTGGACGAAAAGTCTTCTCAAGGGATGTTATAATTGCTTGTTTTGTGCATTGTTTCTCGTTTTTAACTATGTAGAGTACCCAGTTTCGGTATGTTTCCATTCTTCTTGTCCCGATTGCTTTTTCAAAAGGCATTTTGAACTGTGAATAATCTGGTTTTTCTCCTTTGATTGTGCGTATAGTTTGTCCAGTTAAATTTATTCCGTCAATGGAGATTCTGACTGCAATAAAACCGCCGACGATTGCGTCAACCCAATGAATGCCAAAGATTGAGAAGACTGCACCGATTATTACTGCTGCGGCGGAGTACATGCTGTTTTTAGAATCAACTGACTGTGATAGTAAAGAAAAGTTTTGGCTTCTCCTTCCAACGTAACGTTGGTAAACAGAAAAAATGAACATTGATACCAACGCGATAAGCTCAACAACAATCACCACATAGGGTATTGACATTGGCACAAACGTGCCCTCAATATTCTCGATAACTGAAGTTACCGATTCAAAGGCAAGTGTTACTGCGGTAACAAACATTAAACCAATAACCGTTATGGTTCCAACGACTTCTTTTTTGAATTTTATACCGCACCAAACAATCCCAGAAGCCACCGTGTCAACCGTCGTGTCTGCCCCATCAGCAATCAAGCCAACGCTACCCCCGAAAAACCCTACAACCAACTTCAAAACTGCCATTACAATGTAGCCCATAATGGTGTTTCTTGCAGTTGCCGAAGGGCTAAGAATCTGGTTCTCCAGTAATGCAGCGCCTTTTTCCATAGCTTGTGCGCTTTCTTGGGCGTTGGTTTTGCCTCTCTCTGTTAACTCGTACTTTGATTCACTGTTTAATGCTACCAGTTGTTTGCGAGTTAGGTCTTCGCAGCAGGCTTGAACGTTTTGAGAGCAAACTCCTTGATGGTGAGTGAATTTGCTGAAATCTACTGTTTGAAGTGCTGTTGCTTTCTCAAGGTCACTTAAGTTTAAGGGGCCTTCTTTGAGAAGAGAGAGCAAAATAAACTCTGAAAGGTCACCATCTACTCGTCTTTTTCTACGCTGTATTCTCTCTCTTCTTTCCTGCATTAAAGTCACTTTTCAATGAATCACGTCAATGTTTAATCTTACGCCTAAAAAACAGGTATCGTGCTTGAATTTCATGCAACAATTCAAGGCATTAAACGGTTTTAAGTTGATTTAACGTGCCAAGATAAGTGCCATCAAGCAAGTAAAGCTCCGAACGTGCCACGTCAACCGCCTTGGAACGCAACACTGGACCAATCAATCCTTCACTGCCTGTCTCTTTTCTCGGATGTACCTCATTAATCGGTCTGCCCCCAAGAAAATCGTTAAAACTAGGCACAATTAACAGCTCCGACGTATTTGCTTCGAACCCATACTGCTTCTTTAACGTCTGCTCAACTGAACCTTCCATTTTGGTTCCATGCTTCTCCAAAAAGACCCTTGCTAAATCTTCTGTGCTGCAGTTTACTTTCATCCATACCTGCCGTGTTATCTTGAAACCTGCAGGGTCACGAAACACCACAACAGGATGCAAGTGACCCATAACCAAGGTTTTGCATTTCAAAAGTTCAGGTGAAGGCCACTTGTGCCCATGAAAAACCCCCACGTCACCAACAACAGCGCCCGTAGCGGGAAGCATTTTGATGTTTTCAGGCAAAAGCTGTTCCAAGTTGGCGTCATGATTTCCCCGTACTATCGAGATGTTTTTGATTATGTTTGAGAGGTTTCCGAAAAACTCTGGGATGTCCTGCCATTCGCCTCGTTGGGCCGTCATAACTGTGTACTTAACATCGCCTAGTATTACGAGGCTGTCGGGCGTGTATTGTGTGATTAAGGTGGTGAGTTTGTCAAAAAGTTTGATTGTTTGGCTGGGTACGTGGATTCCTTTTCCTTGCAACTCGTTTTCCCAGCCGATGTGTGGGTCAGCGATAAGAAGCGTTTTGGTTTTTTGTGTTTTTATTAGGGCTGCTGGGTGTGGGAAAAGGAGTTTTAGCATTAGGGTTTGACCAATCTGAGAATTGTCTCGTGGATTTTGGTGTTACCTGACGCTACAAACTTGAGTGTCTGCTTGGGGTCTAATGGCACGTTGACTGGCTTGTTATCCATGCCGGTTACTAAGCCGCCTGCTTCTTTAATTATCAAAAAGCCTGCTGCAACATCGGTTGTACGCAGTTTTCCACGGATGTCCACAAACGCGTCAGTTAACCCGTTAGCAACATAGCAGAGTTCCAATGCGTTTGCGCCGTAGTGCCTGATGTGTTTTGTGTGCTGGATTAAATCAGTTAGTTTAGGTGCTACTTCAGCTACCTTGTAAGTGTTCAGGTCCATGCCGAGTACGGCTTCTTGAAGTGACGTTACATTTGAAGTTTTGATTTTTTCGCCATCACGGTATGCACCTTTGCCTTCCTGTGCTATGTAGGTGATGTCGTGGTACAGGTCAGTGACTAGGGCTGCATAAACTTCTTTCATGACTGGTTTTCTTGAAATCGCAATAGATGACGCATAAAACGGTAAGCCCCGTAGGAAGTTTGTTGTACCGTCGATTGGGTCAATTGTGACGTAGCAGTCTTCCGGGTGGCTACCATAATTCACAAAGCCAGATTCTTCACTAATCAGCGAAAACGACACGCCATGGCTTTGCAGTGTGTCTACGATGGCTTTTTCTGCGGCTAAGTCTGCTGGTTTCATTGCGTCTCCGCCTGCGCCTTTTCCAAGGTCAGGCAGTGGTTCATGGATTGTTTCTAAGTGTGGTTTTATTGCTTTTTCAACGTTGTTTTTGCAATCGGTTAAGATTTTAAACCAGTCTGGTTGAATGCTCATCTTTGGATTCTTCCTGTTTAGGAATGTATTGTTATTGACTTGATAAAGGCTTTATCCTAAAACTTAGTAACACAAACCTTCTGCCAACCTATTTGGATGCTAATAGTTAATCTATGCAGAAAACCTGTAGGCGGGGGTAGGCGCCATTGACGCAGAAATTATCCAAAAGTATGCGGGAATTTTTTTCCACTGAATAACTTGTTTTTGTGGTCGCATAATTAAGCCCGCTTTGAGTTCAGTTTTCAGTTATCGTTCTTGAAAGGTCTTATTTTTTAAGCCAGAAAAAACATCTTGCACCACAATGTATTTATGTCCGTAAAAAAAGCTACTTAAACCGCATCTTAAAATGCTAATTTAGGAGTAAGCTAAAGCCATGTCAGAAGCAAATGCAGTGTTGATCGGCAAAAAACCAATAATGAATTACGTGCTTGCTTGCATTACCTTCTTCCATGGTGGAGCTAAAGAAGTTAACATTAAAGCGCGAGGAAAAGCAATCAGCCGAGCCATCGACGTAGCTGAAGTTGTAAGGCGCAAATTCCTTCCAGATGTTAAAGTCAAAGCAATCGCAATCGGAACCGATCAAGTTCAACCTCAAGATGAGGACGCTCAACTCAGCAACGTAAGCACAATCGAAATAGTCCTTCAACGCTGACTGCCCAATTTAGCCTCAAACAGTTGCTCTAAAACTCCGTGCTCCTATTTACAACAAATGAAGGCGATTCAAAAATGAAAACCGAACTATGCAGTTTCTGCCTAAAAAGCGGCATGCTATGCCAGAAATGTTCAGCCAAAGTAAAGGCTGGAGAAATTACCGATTTAGACCTTAGAATCGCCAGACTCCTACTCAACATGGAAGATAAGTATCCTACGCTCCAGAACGTTTGCTTCTACAAAGCAGTTGAAGTAGAAAAAACTTTAGCAATTCTTGTCGGACACGGTGACGTACCACGTTTACTGGGTTACGGCGGCAAAATCATCAAAGCACTCGGCGACGAAACTAACAAAAACGTGCGCATACTCGAATACGGCGTTGACGACCGCAAATTCCTCGAAGACCTATTCATCCCATTCAGCATCTTAACAATCAACACCATTTGGCTACCAGACGGAACAACCGAAACACGAGTCATCCTAAAACGCAAACGTGGACAACAACTGCCATTTGACCTCACCGCGCTCAAAGGCATCGCTCAAAGCGTAAGGAAAATGTCTATTCGCGTTGAATTCGCTGATTAACGGTTGAAGCAGCCATGAACATGGACTTCATTGGAGACTGGACAAGAACTCACAACATTAGCAAGGTTTCTCCAGACTTAGATACTCAAGAGGTTACCCTGTTTGGATTTGTACAGGAAGTCCGGGACCTTGGCGGCATCCGTTTCATAATCATGCAAGACAGCACAGGCACTATCCAAATAACCATTCCCAAAAAACGCATAGCCCCTGAAGTCTTGCAAAAATCTGACCTTTTACAAAAACGATTCAGCATAGCCGTAAAGGGAACAGTTAAAAAAACCAACATGACCCCACGCGGCATCGAAATTATCCCAACCGAACTAAAACTTCTAAACACAGCAATCGAACAATTACCAATCGACATAACTGGCAAAACACCAGCAAACATTGAAGCCCGCCTCGACGCAAGAGCGCTTGACCTGACAACAGAAACCACACTTGCAGTCTTCAAAATCCAGCACACCGCAACACAAGCAATCCGTAGTTTCCTCTTCGAAAAAGGCTACCTTGAAGTTCACACTCCAAGAATCATTGCTTCCGCAACAGAAGGCGGCGCAGAACTTTTCAGCGTAAAATATTTTGACCAAACCGCTTACCTTGCACAGAGTCCACAACTCTACAAGGAACAGTTAACCATGAGCATGGAAAAGGTGTTTGAGGTTGGTCCATTCTTCCGCGCAGAAGAATCGCACACACGACGACACCTAAGTGAATTCACAAGCGTAGATATTGAACAAGCATTTGCAAACGCTGATGACGTGATGGCGCTGCTTGAACAAGTTATACACCACGTTTTCGTCACAGTTAAAGAGAAATGTGCAAATGAACTGCACTTGCTCAAGTACAAGTTTGAAGTTCCAGAGCTCCCATTCAAACGTTTAACTTACACTGAGGTGCTTGCAAGCCTCAAAGAACACGGTGTAGAAATCCCTTGGGGCGAAGACATCCCAACCGAAGCTTTCAGGGAACTGGGCAAACTTTACCCATTCTTCTATTTCGTAACTGATTGGCCATCAAAAGCCAAAACATTCTACATTAAGCCACGTAGAGACAACCCAGAAGTCTGCGAAGGCTTCGATTTGATGTGGCGTTACATCGAACTTGTTTCTGGCGGAACAAGAATCGAAAACAAAGAACAACTCGTCAGCAGAATGCAAGAAAAAGGCTTAAACCCCGCCTCCTTCAAGTTCCATCTCCAAGCATTCGACTGGGGCATGCCGCCACACGCAGGATGGGCGATCGGTCTTGAACGCTTAACCATGATTCTTACTGGCAAAAAGAATATTCGCGAAGCAACCCTGTACCCACGTGACAGAATAAGACTAACACCGTAAAAACAAGTTTTCACTTGCACTTTTGTCTTATTTTTTTTCCTTATTCTGGTTTTATCTTCTTTAATGTTACACCGTTTTTGTCTTCTATGCAGAGTCATGTTCTTAAGCAAGTAATGCTACTATTGTAAAGGTTTACATTAACAAAATATGCTAAAAGGGAAGATTTTGGAACCGCTAACTAAACGTTCAATCCAACTCCTAAAGACCCTCTACGAAAAAGGCAGATCAACCAGCACCTACACTCTCCGCGTCAAACAAGACGAACTCTCAAACCAGTTAGGCATAAGCCGACAAGCACTAAACGTGCATTTACGCAAACTAAAAACCCGTGGCTACATCAGAACCGGTAGAGGCTTCATCGACGTAACCGACAAAGGCTTAGACGCACTTGGCGTATCCTCAACACCGGCGTTTATTCTGCTTAAGATTTCACCAATAAAACGTATTCACGTGTATGAGCAGATTCACCAGCTAGCTATTTCTAGGGCTTTCCGTATTGCAGGTGAAGTTGACGCTTTAATCATGGTTGAACGCGAAAACCTTGATGAGGTGCTCAAAAAACTCTATGCAATTGACGGTATAGAAGACACAAGGTCGTATGTGACAATCGAGGTAATCAAATAAACTGTCAAGTTTAGACAAAAGGTATATTTGACAGTTAACCATCAAACAAGTAGCTTAAAAGCAGAAGGATAACATCAAGATGCCAATATTAGATCCAGTCAAGAAAACAATCGCTCAACAGCACAGGTTATACATGAAAATCTGCCGCGACTGCGGTTCACGAAACGCAAAGACAGCGCTAAAATGCCGTAAATGCAAAGGCAAGAACCTGCGCTGGAAGAAACGCGAAATAGTAAAGTAATCCCTTCTTTACTTCATTTTGCATTATTTTCTTGCAATATTAAAAACTGCAGCAACAGTTTTTCTTTTCATAGCAAAATTTATTCAATTTTGAGTTATAAGTGTAATAGAGTTATTTGATATTATAGTGCCTTGTAGATTCTTTTGGCAGGGGTAATGGTACAAAAATGAAGAACCTGAAGTACCTATTAGGTTTCGTCGTGTTAGCTGTTTTAGTCACACTTTTTTCTTTCTGGCTCGCAATAAACAATATAACATTCGTTTTCTCTTTAGCTTCAATTGGTTTTCCTCAAGACTTATGGCTCGTAATAGTTAATGCGGTTCTGCTTTGCTTGTTCCTTGTCTTCATCAAAATTAGAGGTCGACTTGCTCGATTACCTTCAAGCATCTATCTAGCGTTTATTGTTGCATTATACATTGAAATGTACGGTTTTCCTTTAACTATGTATTTGATTGCTGGTCTTTTTGGAATCAATAACGTAGCAACTTTATGGTATTTTCTTGTAGGCCTTACTGGTTACAACTTGTTTGTTGTCATTTTTCTAGGTGTTATACTGCCAATATCTAACCTTATAATTCTTTCAAGCATATTCTTGATTGTTTTTGGTTGGAGGCAAGTCTTCAAAGCTAAAGGAAAACTGATAACCACTGGCATTTATTCACATGTCCGGCATCCTCAATATTTAGGGTTCATCCTGCTCACATTTGGTATAGATTTTCTATGGGTTACTTTTTCCACGCTTATATTATGGCCCCTATTGGTGTACTTGTACTACAAACTTGCTAAAGATGAAGAAAAAATTATGATTAAAAAATACCCAAAAGAGTATGCATCTTACTCACAAGAAGTTCCAATGTTTTTTCCAAAAATAAGAAAAATATTCGCAAGTTTCAAAGAATAACCGTTGAGAAAGATGTTAAACTAGAGAACTTTGGCAAGAGTTTCCATGTTAAAAACTGTGTTTGCACATCCATTCTTTATCAACGGTATGGCTTGTCCAGCTACCTTCATGTTACTTAACAAAGGTCGAAGCATTTTAACCTCTTCGCCACAGGCTACACCTACAACCCCCTCGTATTTGTCGCTGTTCAAAATTTTGGGGATGCAGGAACCGCCTGGCAGGACAAATACGTCGTAGCCTTTTTCTTTGGCTAACCTGTCTGCTTGATTGACAAGGCAGTCTTCTGAACAGTGTGAACAAACATAACTTGGCATGCTTGTGTCAAAAACTGCTTTGCAACGGCTGTCTAAATATTTTCTTGCACAATGCGGAAGTAAAAGTGCTCTTTTCTTGCTTTCTAAAAACTTGTTACGTTCTATCATGTTTACTGCTTGCATATCAATAAGGTCATGAAGCAAAACAACTGCATCGTTAATGTTCAACCCGGTTGCTTCTTCGATTTTGAACTTTTTTATTATGTCCATAGACGTTTTTAGAACGGCAGCGTGCATGCCCTTTTGATAACTCACCGTTGCCAATTCAGTGAAGAAAAATCTTGGCACATTTGATAAATCGAAAGTAAACTTATAGGGCATATCCTAAATATGGAAAAACGCCTCTTAAAAAAATACCTGTTAACCCTCGCATTGTTAAACGGTCAAAACGTTAATCAGTTTGGTTGCTTAAACCTAAGGCGTTTTTGAGGTCATTAATTTCTTCACGTAACCTGTTAACGTCTTCTTCAAGCCCTATTGCCTTTGACTCAGAATCTTTCCGGATTGTTTCCAACTCGAAAAGCACGTCTGAGCATTCAGTTTCTAGAAAACTTAAATTCTGCCGTAAATTTTCCAAGTTCTGTTTGAGTCCCAACTGTACTTTTTCAAGTCTTTCCGTTAATGCTGTCCAGGAATTTGGGTTTTGTGATTTGGCTGTTTGTGGTGTTACATCTTGGGAGAATATCATTTTGCATGTTGGGCACTCGAATACTTGAATGTCGACTTCAGGCATTGTAGTGCCGTCTTGTCTAGTTTGTAAAACTGTTACTATTCTTGCTGTGCTGGCTTGTTTAGCGCCACAGTTAGGACAGTATACTGCCATTTAGCCTTCTCCCAATAACTATTCTGACTGTTATTCAGAATCAAAATAAAGTTATTGGCTATAACATTTTTGCATCAAAAAAACAAAAACAATCAAGCAACATTCAAAAAACTGCAAAAAACAAAAATAAAAAGAAAAAAGCGTTAGATGCTTATTTCAAACATTAACCGTTCAACAAGTTCCTTGTAACGGTTCCTAATAGTTACCTCGGTAACCTGCGCAATCTCAGCGATTTCCCTCTGCGTCTTACGTTCGCCAGTCAAAACCGACGCAACATAACTTGCCGCAGCTGCAATACCGGTTGGTCCACGCCCTGAAGTCAGTTTAAGTTCTTTGGCTGATGAAAGGATTTTGTGAGCGATTTCCTCAACTTTACCTTGCATTGTCAGTTGATTAGAGAATTTGGTGATGTATTGGCTTGGTCGAAGTGGTGGTATGGAATAGTTTAATTCTTTTATTAGGAAACGGTAGCTTCTTCCAACTTCTTTCTTGTTTACCGTTGAAGCCTGAGCGATTTCGTCAAGAGTCCTTGGCAATCCGCATTGCCTGCATGCCAAATAAAGTGCTGCTGAAGTTACGCCTTGGATTGAGCGTCCACGGATTAGGCGTTCTTTGACTGCTTTACGGTAAATAACTGAAGCTGTCTCTAAGATGTTTTTTGGCAGGTTTAGGTTGTTGGAAATCTTGGTGATTTCAGATAAAGCAAAAGCTAAGTTTCGTTCTGTTGCGTCTGAAACTCGGATACGTCTTTGCCATTTGCGCAGTCGATAGACTTGGGCCTTCTGTCCAGGTGAAAGGCTTTTGCCGTAAATGTCCCTGTCATGCCAGTCAATTGTTGTTGATAATCCTTTATCATGAATCGTGTAGGTTAAAGGTGCACCGACCCTTGTGCGTTTTGATCTTTGATCCTCGTCAAAGGCTCTCCATTCTGGTCCGCGGTCAGCTATTTTTTGTTGAACAACAAAACCGCAGTCCATGCAAACGATTTCAGCGCATTCATAGTCACGCATTATTCTTGTGCTGCCACATTCAGGGCACGCTTGTACTTTCGTTGGTTCAGTTTTTGCTGCTGATGGGTCAATTTCAAGTTTACTACTATCTCTTGACATTATCTTTTGCTCCGCGTTTTCGAGAGAAGCAAATATAATGGTTTATTCAGTAGTACAGCAGGATTCTTTACGTTTGGTTTAATCACCGCATACGGCGACGCTACAGGACCTATAACATCAAAAACTTTGCCTACAACATTTAAGCCTTCGTCAACAACCTCGCAGCCAACCCTTGGGGGGCTTTCTGTTTTTACAATAAGGCTGCTTGATGGCGTAATGCTCAATACTTTGCCCATTCTCTGCAAACCCGTTCCCCTCTCGAAAAACATCAAGGTCAACGTATGTGCGCATTTAAAGCTTTCGATTTTATCCCTGTTTTAAAGCGAAATACGGGGCTTTTTTAGCAGAAAACTTCTTTAATGAGAAGTGTCGATATGACTCTGCCTTAAAAGGGTGAGGCTAAGAAAAATGACAAAACCTTTCTATGTAAAAATTGAAGTACCAAAAGAAATCGTAGATGCAGCCTATGAAGCCCTATCGATCGCTTCAAAATCTGGCTCAGTTAGAAAAGGAACAAACGAAGCCACAAAAGCAGTTGAACGATCAATAGCGAAACTTGTTGTAATTGCAGAAGATGTTGATCCTCCCGAAGTTATTGCACACTTACCATTGCTCTGTGACGAAAGAAAGATTCCATACGTTTTCGTCCCAACAAAAGAAGCACTGGGAAAAGCAATCGGTATCGACGTTCCATGCGCATCAGCATGTATCATTAAAGAAGGAGAAGCTTCAGGCTTAATTAAAGAAATCATTACACGGCTTGACCAGGTTAAACGAGGAACTCAGTAATGAGCACTAAAGAAGAACGCGCCGCTGCGCAGGAAGAATTAATTCCCGCAGAAGTTATACAGGTCATCGGACGCACAGGCGTCACCGGTGAAATCACGCAGGTCAGAGTGCGCATCATGGAAGGCAAAGACAAAGGTAGAATCATTACACGCAACGTTAAAGGACCAGTAAGAGCACAAGATATCCTAATGCTCCGCGAAACAGAACGTGAAGCAAAGAAAATTACAAGATAAACATAAGGAGAATGATTGGTCATGCCAAAAGCAAGAAAATGTTCATTCTGCGGTAACGATTTCCCAGCGGGTACAGGCATGATGTACGTTAAAAACGACGGTTCCATTTTGTGGTTTGATTCAAGCAAATGCAAGAAAAGCAGCTTGAAATTCGGCAGAGATGCCCGTAAACTAAAATGGACCGAATACTACGGCAAAGAAGAAAAAGGTAAAGCCTAAACAAAGCCGTAGCACGCCATCAAAACCTAAACCCATTTCTTATTTTTTACTTTTAAAATTTAACCCGTTTTTAACCTAAAGTTTATCAATCCAGCGCTTTTAGAAAAACTGCTAACTGGTGCCTAAATGCCGCTTTTGTATGCAAGAAAAGAGGTTTTCCACTGGCTAAAACAGGGCTTAAAAGATATTGATGTCCGTAAAGGTAAGCCGTTAAGCGGTGACTTTGCAGTTTTCCAGTGTGGACCTGAAATTTTGAGGCTTCCGATTGTTGGGGTGGAAACGGGGCGGCTTTCTGATGTTGTTAGGGTTGATAATTTTTTGCGGGTTATTCCTTCTGCTTGTAGTTTGGAGGATGCTTTGGTTTATGTGCAGGGTTTGTATCCTGATTATGGCGGGGTTTTTACGGCTTATTATCTTGGGGTTTTCAAGCGGTGAAGGTGTTTGCTTTTTGCGTACTTGTGACGCTGTAGATTGTGTTTTGCCTTGAATGATTTTTACGTTTTACGTAAAATAATTATGGTATTCGTAAAGCTTAAATATTAAGTCACGTACTAATAGCATCCAAAGAGGAATAAACAATGTTCAGATTCAATGGCTGCACAACAGCCTTAATCACGCCAATGAAGGCAAACCAGCAAGTAGACTACGAAGGATTACGCCGCCTAGTAGACTTCCAAATCCAAGAAGGTGTACAAGGCTTACTAGCCGTAGGAACAACCGGCGAATCACCAACCCTAAACTGGGAAGAACACTCTAAAGTAATAGAAAAAACCCGCGAATACGCAACCACAAGATGCCTCACAATAGCGGGCACAGGAAGCAACTCTACACAAGAAGCCATTGAAGGAACCCAACACGCCCAAGACTCAGGCGTAGACGCCGTCTTGCTAGTAGACCCCTACTACAATGGTCCAAGCTCAACAGAAATCCGCCGTGAATACATCGCACCAATCGCAAGTAAATTTCCAGAAATCCAAGTTATCCCATACATTATTCCTGGAAGAACGGGTTGTCAACTTCTCCCACAAGACATAGCCATACTCCACCAGCAATACCCAAACGTACGCTGTGTAAAGGAGGCAACAGGCGACCTGAAGAATATGGAGTTAACAAGGCAGTTTTGCGGTGAAGACTTTGAAATTATTAGTGGTGACGACGACAAAACATACACCATGATGGTAAGCCCAGACATACAGTCAAACGGAGTAATTTCTGCAGTATCAAATGTTGCTCCACGGGCAGTAGCTGAAATGGTGCATTATGTACTTGACGGAAATGAAGAAGCCGCAGCAGTAATCCAACAAGCACTCCAACCACTATTTGGCATTGTTACTATAAAGACACAGGAACCAACACCTTACGGTCCAGTAACATGCAAAGCCCGAAACCCACTTCCAATTAAGACACTCATGAACATCCTTGGCATGCCGTCAGGACCATGCAGACAACCATTAGGAAAAATGACTCGACAAGGCATTGAAAACGTACTCGCAAACGCGCGTAAAGTTTACGAAGCTAACCCGCAGGTGCTTGAGCCAATCGCTGAATACTTCTGCGTAGATCTTAATGACCGTTTGTATAATGAAAAGTACCTTGAGGGATTAACGTATGCTTAGGCTCTGTGTTGCAGGTGCAGCAGGCAGAATGGGTCAGGCAATCATTCGGGAAGCCAAAGTCAAGGGTATCCTAACTGTTGGCGCCATAGAATCCCCCAACAATCCTGCCGTAGGCAAAACACTTCGAGAATTAGGAATCTCTGAGCAAGACACAGTAATCTTAAGCTCCGATAAACTTGTAAGTGCGCTTGCTGAAGCTGATGTTTTCATCAGTTTCACAGCACCAGCGGCTGACATGGCAAATATCCCAATAGTCGCTGGACAAGGAAAACGTATCATCCTTGGCACTACAGGTTTTACTCCCGACCAAAGACGTACAATAATTGAAGCAATGAACGGCAAGGTTCCCGCAGTGTTCTCTCCTAACTACAGTTTAGGCGTTAACATATTCTTTAAACTCGCCGAAGCACTCAAAGCGTTCCCTGAAGGCTATGACTTCAGCATAAATGAAATCCACCATACTGGCAAGATGGATGCACCAAGCGGAACCGCCCTTAAACTTGGAGAAATCATCTCAGGAATTCGTGGTTACACAAACACCGTTACAGGTCGAGAAGGCATTAGCCCAAGGCAACCTGAAGAAATGGAAATCACAGCTCTTCGCGCTGGAGGCGTCGCTGGTGTCCACGACTTAATTGTTGCTGGACCACACGAGATGCTGCGGATTGAACATACCGCGTTTTCCCGTGATGCTCTTGCTCAAGGCGCCGTTTATGCGGCACAATGGCTAAGCAAGCAGGATACGCCTAAAGTGTACAGTATGGCTGACGTTTTAGGTTTAGCTTAACCTGCCTTTTTTACCCGTTAACTTTTTTATCAAGAAAATATACCAAAGAATATACAAAGGAAGGAAAAAGTCATGTCGAATAAGCGTAAAGTCGCCATTCTTGGCGCAACCGGAGCCGTTGGACAACGGTACATACAGCTACTGCAGGGTCATCCCTGGTTTGAAGTTTCAGTGCTAGCCGCCTCAGAGCGGAGTGCAGGTAAAAAATACAAAGACGCATGCACTTGGCTAATGGAAACTGAAATGCCAAAGGAAATTGGTGAGATGCCCGTTGCCAACATAGATGTTAAGTCAGCGGAGCAAACAGGCGACTTCGACTTAGTCTTCACTTCCCTTCCTGGCGACTTAGCGGGGCCAGTGGAAAACGAGTTCGGCGCGCTCTATCCAGTGTTTAGCAAAGCCAGTGCTCACCGTATGGATAAAGATGTTCCACTTATTGTTCCAGAAATTAACCCTGACCATTCTGCGTTGGTTAAGGTTCAGCAGAAAAAGCGTGGCTGGAAAGGCTTCATTACAACTGACCCCAACTGCAGCACCATCGGTTTAGCAATTACTCTTGCGCCTTTGGCAAAGTTTGGTATTCAGCAGGTTATGGTTACCACGATGCAGGCGCTCAGCGGAGCAGGTTATCCTGGCGTTTCTTCACTAGACATAATTGATAACGTTGTACCCTTTATTTCGGGTGAAGAGGAAAAAATGGAAACTGAAGCCCTCAAAATCTTGGGCACATTCGACGGCGACGGCATCAAGTATGCTGATTTCAAGATGAGTGCAAGCTGCAACCGCGTCAACGTAAAAGATGGTCATCTTGAATCTGTATTCATAAAATTTGCTGATGAACCCTCACTTGAAGAAGTCGAGAAGGCATTTGTAAGCTTCCGAGGTGAACCACAACGGCTCAAGTTGCCCTCTGCTCCAGAACAGCCAATAATTGTTCGCCATGAAAAGAATCGACCTCAACCCCGTTTCGACAGAGACGCAGGAAACGGTCAAAGCGTAGTGGTGGGCAGACTGCGAAAGGACCCGATAATGTCGATTAAGTACATGTGCTTAAGCCACAACACTGTTCGGGGCGCAGCTGGCGGCGGCATTTTAAGTGCTGAGCTTTACGTTTCTAAAGGGTTAGCTTAAATTCCACTTTATTTACTAACTTTGAAATCTGGTGTGAATTAATGGTTAAACGCAAACTTCGTGAACCCTTAGAGGACCGCAAAGGCAACCTGTATTTTGACGGTTTCTCAGTTAAGGAGTTAGCCCAAAAGTATGATACTCCTCTTTACGTGATAAGCGAGAAGCGCATCCGCGAAAACTATAACCGGTTACATGACGCCATCGTGGCCAAGTACAAGGACCTACGCATCTATTACGCCTGTAAAGCTAACACGAACCTTACAGTGCTAAAGATTCTCCAATCAGAAGGCGCCTATCTTGATGCTGTTAGCCCCGGCGAAGTCTTCCTGGGTTTAAGTAGCGGCTTTACCCCTGACCGCATCCTATTCACTGGAACCAGCGTCCGTAACGACGAACTAAAATTCCTCGCAGGCGCAGGCATCACAGTAAACATTGACAGCCAATCTGAACTTGACCGCTTACTCAAAATCTCCGTGCCTCCAATCATTTCAGTACGCGTTAACCCCGAAGTTGGCGCGGGACACCATGACCACTGCATCACCGCTGGACCACAAACAAAGTTTGGCCTCTGGGAAGAAGAAGCAATAAAGGCTTATGCTACTGCAAAGAAGGCAAGAGTTGAACGCTTCGGCATTCATATGCACATTGGCTCAGGCATCTTAAAGATTGACCCGTATGTTCAGGCAGTGGAAAAATTCCTAAGCATTGCCAAGCGGATTCACGACGAGTTGGGTATAACTTTCGATTTCATCGATATCGGTGGCGGTCTTGGTGTTCCTTATCAACCTAAAGACAAGGACTTAGACTTATCAGAATTCGCTACCAAAGTGGTTTCGCTGTTCAAGACTAAAGTTAAGGAGTACGGTTTAGGCAAGCCTTTCTTATGTATTGAACCTGGCAGATATCTTGTCTGTGACGCAAGCATCCTGCTAACAACAGTTAACACTGTAAAGATTACGCCGCACCGCAAATTTATTGGTGTAGACGCAGGCTTCAACACACTTGTTCGTCCTGCAATGTACGGTTCTTATCACCCTATTTTGGTAGCTGACAAACTAAACCCTGAAGAAACTGAAACTTTTGACGTTGCTGGTCCTCTCTGCGAGTCAGGTGACCTCTTAGCAAAAGACCGCGAATTGCCTCTTGTCAATGAAGGCGACGTTTTAGCGGTTCTTAACGCTGGCGCTTACGGTTTTAGCATGAGTTCCCAGTACAATTCTCGTCCACGAGCAGCAGAGGTTATGATTCGTCAGGGAAAAACTGTATTAGTCAGGGAACGAGAGCAACTTCAAGACTTGCTGACAAGTCAACGGATGGCACAGCAGAGTGAGTAATATGCAGTTTTGGAAAATGCACGGGTTAGGAAACGATTACGTAGTAATAGATAACCGCGACGAAAAGATAGGTGACCAAAGAGCCGCCGATTTAGCTAAGAAGCTTTGCACACGCCGGTTTTCTGTGGGTGCTGACGGGTTGCTGCTTGTCTGTAACTCAAAAGTGGCTGACGTGAAAATGCGGATTTTCAATTCCGACGGTAGCGAAGCAGAAATGTGTGGTAACGGCATCAGATGCTTTAGCAAGTACTGTTACGAAAACGGGGTTGTTAAGAAGTCTGAGTTTCAAGTTGAAACCCTTGCTGGCGTAAAGAGCATCTGGTTAAATCTCAAGGGCGAGGAAGTTGCAACCGTTAAAGTTGACATGGGCGCGCCTAATTGGGAACGCAAATATTTGCCGATGGCTGGCGAAGGCACCTGTGTAAACAGCGGCTTGGTTGTTGATGAGGAAACATACAATGTTACCTGCTTATCAATGGGCAACCCCCACTGCGTAATCTTTGTAGAAGACGTAGATGAAACCCCAGTTGAATACATTGGACCAATGGTGGAAAACCATGAAGCCTTCCCCAAACGTACCAACGTCGGCTTTGTAGAAGTAATAAGCAAAAACGAACTGAAAGTGCGTGTTTGGGAACGCGGCTGCGGCGAAACCCTTGCTTGTGGCACTGGAACCTGCGCTGCCGTAGCAGCTGCAAACAAGCTTTGCAAAGTTGGAAACAAAGTGACTGTTCACGTGCTTGGCGGCGACTTGCAAGTTGAAGTTGGTAAAAGCCTGTTTCTAAGCGGAGCTGCCGAAAAAGTTTACCAAGGAACATTATTTGGAGAAAACTAGTATGAACTTTGAATACGCTGAAAGAGTCAAACGGTTACCGCCGTACCTGTTTGCTGAAATCGAAAAAATGCAAAAAGAAAAGAAAGCACAAGGCGTCGACTTAATCTCCTTGAGCATTGGCGACCCTGACCTTCCACCACCAGACTTCGTGGTTAACGCACTCGCCAAAGAAGCTTCTAACCTGAAAAATCATAATTACTCCTTTAGTCAAGGCGAACCTGACTTTAGAGAGGCAGTTTCTGTTTGGTATAAAAACCGTTTCGGCGCCGATGTAGCACACGACCAAGTTGTTGCCTTGCTTGGTTCCAAAGAGGGTATTGCAAACGTTGCACGTGCCTTCGTTAACCCGGGCGATAAAGTGCTTGTTCCTGACCCAGCTTACCCAGTGTACGCTAACGGAAGCACCATTCTTTGTGACGGCGTTGCTGTGCCGATGCCGATGCTTGAGGACAACAATTTCCAGCCTGACCTTAACGAGATTGACCCACAAAACGCACGCATGATGTTCCTTAACTACCCTAACAACCCCACAGCCGCAACAGTTGACAAAGCATTCTTAAAAGAGGCCGTAGACTTCGCGAAAGACAACAACATCATCCTCTGCTACGACAACGCTTACTCAGAAATCACCTACGACGGCTACCGTGCACCAAGCATCCTTGAAATTCCCGGCGCAGAAGAAGTCGCAATCGAATTCCATTCACTCAGCAAAACTTTTAACATGACAGGCGACCGCATCGCTTTTGCAGTCGGTAACAAGCAGCTCGTAGCGGGCTTAACAAAAATCAAGTCCCAAATCGACTCAGGACCACCAGTGTACACTCAAAAAGTTGCTGTAGCAGCCTTAAACGTTTACAAAGACCGCGAATTGCCAGAGTTTCTGCAAAAAAATAACCAAATCATGGCAGAACGCCGCGACCTACTCGTTAACACCTTAGCAAAGATTGGTTACCCCTGTAAAGCACCAAAAGCAACGTTTTATGTGTGGGTAAACTGCAAGGGCGATTCAATGAAGTTTACGGCTAAACTGCTTGATGTTGGTGTCGCTGTGACTCCGGGTATAGGATTTGGCAAGTACGGTGAAGGCTACATACGCATGACTTTTACGCAGCCAAAAGAACGTATCAAAGAAGCCTGCGAACGCATCGCAAGCGCCTTCTAAACCCCCTTTTCTACCATTTTTCAACATACTAATGACTTGGTTTTCAACCAATAGCACCTACCCCCTTAGTGATTCCGAAAAAAGCTGGTTTTTACCTACCCCTATAGGTTTCAACATAGAACCACTAATAGGCTCCAAATAGGATCCAAATAGGCTGGTGAAGGGTTTTTGACTAAACGTTTTCTTCGTCGTCTATGTGACTTTGAGATTCTTGGGTGCTTTGCTGTTTTGTTTTCCAGTCCGCCCGAAGCTTTTTTGCCATATTGCCGTCTTCCAGAATGACTGGTCCTCGGTAGCCGCAGTTGTGGCAGTCCCAAATTGACCAGAACTGGGGCATGCCTTGTGCCCAGTAAACATCGTCTGAGCCGCATTTTGGGCAGTACTTGATTGAAAACAGTTTTGATTTCTTCTCTGGTTCCTCTGTCAAAATGTTTCCCTCTGCTTAACTTTAGGGGGTTTTTATGATTAATAATTTTTCTTAGATTACCTGACTGTGAAAAAAGGTTTCTACACCTATCAGCGTCTGTGTTAGTGTCTTTCAGAATTTGAATTGAAAAGTTGCTTTTATTGTTAAACTGTTCTCTGTCACCATTTTTGCGATAATATTTTATAGTAAATACTGCAATTTTTGCACAAAAAATCTGGACAAGATAGAGCATGAACAAAAAATTAATTGCCATAACAGTTGTTATAATCGTTATTTGTGCGGTGGCAGGAGCAGCGGCTTATTGCTATTTAGCCCCCGGTGCAACTCCTCAGTCACCTACAGGAGAACTTGATTTTACCGTTAATGGTTCAAGCAGTTGTCTGCGTTTCCTTAACGAATCTGTGCCAATGGTGTATGTGCCTTTCACTGTTGCTGCAAATCAGCAAATGCAGTTAACAATCAATGCAACAAAAATGCCTGGTGCAAGCGCGTATACTGAAATCTACGTTTACGATGGCTACTGGGATGAAGGCGACAGCAACACCTGCAAATCAGTCGATGTGTATCCAATTATAAGTGAAATAAAAAGTGCCGACTTTACATTGATGACTGGTTCACCATACACTGCAACGTTCGGAGACACGACACAAAAAAGCTACACCGTATTCTTCCTGTTCCCGCCGGGTGGACCAACAACATTCCATATAACGCTGAAGGAAACCTGACTTTTCTTTTATTTTAAAAATTAAGAAAATAAAAAATAGGTGCCTACTTTTTGAGGTAGGTTACGTTTGTTGGGTAAGCCATTTCTATGCCTTCTTTTTCAAAGGCTTCTTTTATACCTAAATTAATTTCTTGCTGGATTTCAAGGTACATGCCGTAATCTGACGATTTTACAAAGTAGCTGATGAAAAATTTCAAGCTGAACTCGCCATATTCAGTAAAGTTAACGTATTGAGGCGTAGCTCCTCTAACGTTTCTTATTACATCAATGATTAATTGTGGTATTTTTTTAAGTTTCTCACTTGACGTTTCGTAGGTAACTCCAATGTTGAATGTTACTCTTCTGGTTTCTAGCTTCCTAAAGTTTCTAATGCTTGTAGACGTGAGTTCCTTGTTCGAAATTACGAGTTCTTCGCCTTGTAATAGCTGGATTCTGGTTGCTCTCATGCCGATGCTTTTGACTGTTCCACTGTAGTCGCCTACTACGATGAAGTCTCCGATTTCGAATGGGTGGTCAAAGTAAAGTGAGAATGCGCTGAAAACGTCGCTTAAGGTGCTTTGAAGTGCAAAAGCTACAGCGATACCGCCAACTCCGAAACCGACAAGCGTGGTTTCTAATGCTCCTTGGAGATTAAGTGAATTAATGATTATTACTATTGCTACGATGAATATGACTATCGTAATTACTTTCTTTAAGATGAAAACTATGTGATTGTTATTTTTTCCTTTCGATAAGGCTGTTGTTTTTCCTGCAAACCAGTCAGTAACGACGCTTGTAATTCTTGAAATTGCATACGCTGAAAGAAGAATCTGTGTTATTAGGAACACGCTTCTCAACGTATTCATGTGTGGTTGAAGGAAGGAAAGCGGCGATAACGAGTACTCAATGCCTAAAATTATAATCATTATTATAATGATTATTTTAACTGAAGCCACAATGTTATCGTCTAACGTGGTTTCGGTCTTTTTAGTCCAGCTTGTAACGTATCGGCTGATTACAAAGTACGAGGTCCAACCGACAAGACCAACAATGCCTAGAATTATTAAGGACACCAAGATTTCGGCGTTTGAAGGGCTAATATTTAGCGTATGCTGTATTACATCGCTTAGAAAGCCTGTAGAATTGGATGGTAACACTGTGGGAACAGGTGTAGCTGTCACATTCAGGCTTGGTGCAGGCGTTGCTGTTACGTTTAGGCTCATTTAGCTCAAAATCCTTTTTATTGTTGCCTCTTGAATTCAAGGATTATGAGCGCCATTAAGTAACTTAACATAAATAAATTTAATTCTTAAATAAACAAAAAAGGTTGAAAAGCTGCTTATTTTGCAGCTGCTTTTGCAAGTTTCTTTAGAATTGCTTCTTTAGCGATTGTGTAAGCTATTGAGTAGTCAAATAGTCCGTCTTTTGCTGCGGTTGCACGGTTAATCATTTCTGTTTCAGTCTTAATTTTCAGTTTACCAATAGCTAAAGCGCCAATTCCGAAAACGCCTGGTTTTAATTCGATGCCGTCATCGTTGGGGCCTAAACCTTCTACACCGAGTGGTTTAATGGCGTTGATGTCTCCGATGATTTTGCATTTTGTTGCAGCATCAATGTCTGCTTTGGAGAGGAGCTGGACTCCGCCTGCGCCTGCTGACAAGATGATTTCTGCGTCTTTAACTGCTGCAGCTGTTTGTTCTGGCTTGCTTACTTCGACGACTTTGACGCGTTGTGCGCCTACTTCAGCGTTGATTTTGTCAGCAACAACTTGACCTTTGGTTAAGCTGCGGCTGGTGATTGTTACGTCTGCTTTTTCTGCAGCGTAAATACGTGCGGCTGTTTGGCCGACTGGACCAGTGCCGGCTAGGACTGTTACTTTTTTGCCTTCAAGGCTGCCTAATCCTTTTGACATTGACTCGCCGAAGGTTTTTGCTACTGCTGCTGCGGCTGTAGAGTATCCGCCTCTTGGGTCAACGATGATGCTGTTTCCCCATGGGGCTGACTTCATGGCTTTCTGTGTTGCTGCAACTACTTTTTCTACTTCTTCAAAGTTGCTGCCGTTGATGAAGACTTTTGTGTGTGCTGCACCGAGTGGTCCTCTTGGGAATAGTAAGTCAAAGACAATCTTTGGGGCATCTTCGCTTGTAACATTTTCGTATTTGAAAATCATGGAGTCTGGGAAACAGTCCACTGCTACTAGCATGTCGAATGGACTGCAATATTTATCAGTGTCAAGGAAAACGAAAACTGTTTTGAAACTTGGTTGCGCCATATTTTGCACCTAACCTGTTTTGGAATACAGTTTAACAATTTAAGAATTGTCTATCTTGCAATAACCCGAAAAGTCTTATGGCAGCGTAAATCAAAAAAAGTGGTGCCGCAGCATTTGTTGCAGAGGCACAGTGCATTGATTGAATTAGATATACCTGGATTTGGCAAAGTCAAACTGGATTATTTGGTTACCGATTACACTGGCACCCTTACTCTTGACGGAATACTTTTGCAGGGCGTAAAAGAGCGTTTGGTAGCTGCAAGCAAAAATTTAGAAATCATCATTTTAACTGCCGACGCAATGGGCACAGCAAAAGACCAGCTAACGGGTTTACCCTGCAAGATTCAAAAAGTGACTGGACCATACTTGGACCAACAGAAAGAGGATTTTGTGAAGCAGTTAGGCGTTGAAAAAGTGGCTGCGTTTGGCAACGGTGTTAATGACGCAAAAATGCTTAAGGTGTCACGGTTGGGTGTTGCCGTTGTGGGTGATGAAGGCTGCTCAGTTGCTGCGTTAACTTCGGCAGATGTTTGTGTCAAAAACATTTTGGATGCGTTTGACCTCTTGTTGTATCCTAAAAGGCTTAAGTCAACATTGCAGTTTTAAAAATGGAGCCTTATTTTGTTGTCCAATAATTTTTTAATTTGCTTTTTACTTGTCGTTCAGGATGGAGGCTTAAATTTTGACTGATGTTGTTGATAAAGGATTAAAAAAAGTTGGTATAAGCGTGTCTACACCTGTTTTAGCTGTGATATGCATTATTTTTGGGGTTGTATTGTTCATTGTCCCAGAACTCGTAGGCTACATTATTGGTTTGTTCCTGCTGATACAAGGCATCGTGCTGCTTGTTGATTACTACACCAGCACTAAACATAGAAGCTACAGTCCACAACCACAATACTCTTCCTAAAAACCAACCCGCAAAACGCCTTTGTCTTTTTTTTATTCTTGCCTGCACCATAATTGTTTAATAAACTATTAACTTTAGAGTAAACCCTATACAAACAGCACAGAAGGCACAGTTACTTGTCATTAAACCAGAATTTAGAGAAACTATCAAACGCCTGCGGAGTAACAGGCAACGAAACCCCTGTTCGAGAATTAATGATTGAACTAATGAAGCCCCTTGTTGACGAAATAACCGTTGACAGGCTCGAAAACGTTATCGCGGTAAAGAAAGGCAAACCTGGCGCACCAAAAATCATGCTTGCAGCCCACATGGACGAAATCGGCTTAATAGTAAAAACCATCACAAAAGAAGGCTTTCTACAGTTTTCCAAAATGGGCGGCATAGACGACCGCATATTACTCGCCCAAAAAGTAGCTGTTTACACCAAAAAAGGCGCCTACCCTGGCGTAATCGGTTCAAAACCGCCACACATCCAAAAAGAAGAAGAACGCAAAAAAATCTTAGCATTCGACGACCTGTTCATTGACGTCGGCGCTGAAAACCGTGAAGCCGCAACAAAAATGGGCATATCAGTTGGTAATCCCATAGCTTTTGACGTAAAATACATCCCCTTAAACGACAATTTAGTTATGGGCAAAGCCTTCGACAACCGAGCCGGCTGCTTAGCCATGGTTGAAACCCTTAAACTTTTAGAACAAACCGACTGCACCATATGCGCCGTTGGAACCGTTCAAGAAGAAGTGGGCTTACGTGGTGCAGGCACAGCAGCCTTTGGTGTTGACCCTGACCTTGCTTTAGCTTTAGATGTTACCGTTGCAGGTGACGTTCCCGGCGTCCGCGAGTATGATACAAGCGTAAAAACAGGCAAAGGCCCCGCTTTAACCGTGTATGACTCCGGTCTAATCACTCATCCTAAGGTTTTGCGTTGGCTTTTAGACACAGCTGAGGAAGAGAAAATCCCTGTCCAGCTTGAATCAGGCTTAATGGGTAGCACTGACGCAGCAAGAATATCGTTAACACGTCAAGGTATTCCAAGCGGCACCATCTCAATCCCCACACGTTACATCCACAGCGCCGCTGGAGTGCTAAACCTAAAAGACCTTGAAAACTCTGCAAAACTCGCTGCAGCAGCAATACAAAGAATCTCAAAACACTTCTGAGGTACTCTTTATGTCCATTGAAGCTCTCAGTGAAAAAGCTGCTAAACGCCACATCGACGGCTACAACTGCAGTCAAGCAGTCCTCTTAACCCTTTATGAACACATGAATCCGCAGGATAAAAACTCGGTTATCCCTAAAATTGCTACTGGCTTTGGCGGCGGCATGGGACGAACCGGAAACGTTTGCGGAGCCTTAACAGGGGCAATAATGGCTATAGGCTTAAAGTACGGTTCAAACGAAATTGACCAAGAAAAGAAAGCAGACGCCTACCAAAAAACCCAAACCCTCTTAAAACTGTTCGAACAGCAGAATGGAAGTGTCATGTGCCGCAACTTGACTGGGTGTGACTTGTCAACTCCTGAAGGACTGGCAAAAGCTAAGCAGGAAGGCGTTTTTGAAAAAGTCTGCACAAAACTCATCAAATCTGCAGTGCAGGATTTTTTTGTTTTGGAGAAACTGTAAAACAGTTTTTCTTTTTTTGTTTTTGGGGAAAGCGTTTTTAGAAGTGAAACGTCAATACTACGGCGTGTGAATTTTGAATGAGCGGAAAACAGTTTGAGGGAAAATTCGAGTTTTTAGAGCACACTGCAGACGTTTACGTTAGAGCGTTTGGCGCTTCTATGCAGGAAGCCTACGAAAATGCTGCTTTAGCCATGTTTGAAACTATCACTAAAACGTCGAAGGTCGCCGAGAAAATTGAAGAAGTCATAACAGTGGAGGCGGAGGACCAGTACGCGTTGCTCTACAATTGGCTTGAAGCTTTGCTGGTGAATTCTGAAACCAAAGGTATGATGTACTCAAAATTCCAAATTACAGAATGGACTGAAACAGCTGACGCCTTTAAAATTACAGCTCATGTTTGGGGTGAAAAGTTTAACCCTAAAAAGCATCCACAAAAAGTAGCTGTTAAAGCAGTAACTTACCATTTGATGGTTGTTATACACGAGAAAGAAGGAAAAGCGGTTTTAGAGTTTATTTTGGACATTTAAGCTAAATTTAGCTTTTTTAACTCTCCCAGCATTTCCTCGACAAGAGGTTCAGGAGGCGTATCAACAGCCCTCGTAACGGAAGTGATGATTGGCACTTTCTTTTCTTTATAGTAACCAAGCAGTGGGCTGGTCTGTTCTTCATACACTTTGAATCTGTGCTTAATAACTTCCTCGTTATCGTCTGAACGTTGGTATAGTTCGCCGCCGCATTTGTCACATTTACCTTCAACTTTAGGTTTAAGGAACCTAACATTGTAGATTGTGCCGCAGTTCTTGCATACTCGCCGTGAAGTGAGCCTTTCAACTATTATCCAGTCAGGCACATCAAGCAGCAAGATAACGTCAAGTTTAAAAATTGCTTCAAGCGCTTTTGCTTGTTCCAAAGTACGTGGGAAACCATCCAAAATAACGCCAGTGCCCGCGGGGATTTTGGCTAAATGAGCTTTTAGAACTTCAATAACTGTTTCGTCAGGGACTAAAGCGCCTTTTTCCACAAAACTTCTAACTTTTTTACCTAACTCAGAATTTTCTTTAACCTGCGCACGGAAGATATCTCCCATGGCAATAACTTCGACACCAAGCTTGGCTTTAAGCCTAGTTGAGTAAGTACCTTTACCTGCGCCTGGCGCTCCAAAGATAATCGCTTTCACTTTAATCTCTCTCCGGTGGCTGCTCTTCTTTGAAGTCGACTAAATAATTAAATTTATTGTGTATCTTGGCATATTTTATGGAAACCTTTATGCATAATCCCTCTCAATCAACGCTACGGAAGGGTTAAAGCTTGCACACTAAACAAATAGGAAAAAACCTTTACCTAATCGACCTTGAAACAGGCGGCTACAAAAACTTCATCGCAAGTTACGTGATAAAAACCGCCAAAAAAACCATGCTTATCGAGTCAGGACCAACCAACTCAGTGTCTAACCTGCTTTGCGGTTTAGCTGAACTGAAAATAAACCCTGAAGACGTCGACACCGTTGCAGTAACACACATTCACCTTGACCACGGCGGCGGCGCAGGAACACTACTCAAACACTTACCAAACGCCAAAGTCCTTGTTCATCCGAGAGGCATGCCACACATGATTGACCCTGAAAAATTGTGGCCATCCTCGCAATCTGTACTTGGCTTCGTAGCTGAAGTGTTCGGAAAACCTGAACCCGTTCCCAAAGACCGGATAGAATCAATAACTGAGGGCACAATAGACCTTGGCGACGACGGCAAACTCACCGTTTTCGAAACTCTTGGTCATGCTTCACATAATCTGAGTTTCCATGAAAGCTTTAACAACGGAGTATTCCCTGGAGACGCAGCGGGAACATATTTCCCAGAATTCGACCAAGTATCACCAACTACACCTCCACCGTTCTACCTTGAATCCACCCTTGCCTCACTTGATAAACTAATCAACTACAAGCCATCAGTGCTGTATTATAGCCACTTTGGAAAAGCAGACGATGCCGTACGCCGATTGCGAGGCCATAAAGCACAACTGTTGATGTGGGACAGCATAATTCAGGACGCTGTAAAACAAGGTCAAACGTTTGACCAAATTAAACAACGTGTTCTAACTGAAGACCCAGTTATGAATCAACTTTCAAACTTCTTAAAGGGTCACAAAGTCTACGATATGACCGCAATTCAAAACAGTATCTACGGTTTCGTGGAATACGTCAAGAAAGCCCAAGCAAAACAAGTTGCCTAAACATTTTATAATATCTCCTTCTTTTTTGTGTAGCTGGTGAAATTTTTTGGGCGAAGATGACGGACGACCAGCACCAGAGCATGTACCTCTGGAAAAAGTTACAGATTACATTTGGAAGATTCCAAAATACAAGCAGGCAATGAACGTTCCAGGTATGATTTTTGCAAGTCAATCGTTACTGGAAAAAATGAAAACAGACCGAACACTGTGGCAATGCGCCAATGTTGCGCAGCTCCCCGGCATATACAAACACGCAGTTACCTTGCCGGATGGACATGAAGGCTACGGTTTCCCAATTGGAGGAGTAGCAGCAACAGACTACACTGAAGGCGTCATCAGCCCCGGAGGCGTTGGATACGACATTAACTGCGGAGTTAGGCTTTTAGCATCAAACCTCTCCGAAGAAGACATAAGACCACACCTTCCCGCTTTGGCAGAAACCATTTTCCGAAATGTTCCCTCAGGATTAGGCAGCCGCAGAAAAGACTTCACAATCAGCAACAGCGACTTAGACCGCCTAAGTGTTGATGGTGTAAACTTCATGATTGAACGTGGTTTAGGCTGGAAAGAAGACGCTGAGCACTGTGAAGAACAAGGCTGCATGGCGAACGCTAACCCAGACATGGTTTCACAAACCGCCAAAAACCGTGGTTTAACACAAATCGGCACTTTAGGTTCAGGAAACCATTTTCTTGAAATTCAAAAAGTCGACAAAATCTTAAACCCAAAAACCGCCAAAGCCTTCGGCATAACCCATGAAGGTCAAGTAACCGTGATGATTCACTGTGGCTCCAGAGGCTTTGGACACCAAGTCTGCTCAGACTACCTACGCGTAATGGAGCATGCAGTACAAAAATACAAGATTGCTGTTCCCGACCGCGAATTAGCTTGCGCACCAGGAACCAGTCTTGAAGCTCACAACTATTACCAAGCCATGGCTTGCGCCGTAAACTATGCTTTCGTAAACCGTCAAGCAATCATGCATTGGGTACGCCAAAGCTTCCAGCAAGTACTCAAGCAAGACGCAGAAAAACTTGGCTTAAAACTCGTTTACGACGTTGCACACAACATCGCAAAAATCGAAAACCATCAGGTTGACGACGGAGTTACAAAGAAGGTTTGGGTTCACCGCAAAGGCGCCACACGTGCTTTCCCGCCTGGACACCCCGACGTGCCGGCAGCGTACCGAAGCGAAGGCCAACCCGTTCTTATCCCGGGCAGCATGGGAACAAGCTCATGGGTTCTGGTCGGCAGCCAAAAAGCCATGGAATTAACCTTCGGCTCAACCGCTCACGGTGCCGGACGCATGATGAGTCGTTCTGCTGCTAAACGCAAGTATTGGGGCGGAGAAATCAAAACAAGCCTTGAAAAACGCGGAATAGTTGTGCGTGCAGCAAGTCCAATGGTTCTGGCTGAAGAAGCTGACCCAGCGTACAAGAATGTTGACGTAGTCGCTGAAGTTAGCGACCAAGTTGGCATCGCAACTAAAGTGGCGCGGCTTGTGCCCCTATCAGTCGTTAAAGGCTAAAGGCTTTTTGTCCTTCAGCTTCTTCCTTTTACTTTTTCGTTTTATCTTTTTTGAAAAAGTCAGATGTGTGTCACAGTAAAACATCCCTTTAAAAGCTAAAATTAATATCTAAATTTAACCGATTTTGTTTACAGTGTCTTTTTCCTGCTAAAGGTGTCTTACAGTTGAAGGAAGAGTGTGGAATCTGCGGCAGAGTAATGCGAACCACTTACATGCGGCAGTGCCAACGATGCAAAAAACTTTTCTGCCGAGACTGCATGACCCCCGACGTAGCAACTGGCGACCCAAACGCTATGCTGTGCCTTCACTGCGCCAGCCGAATCGTAGCACCCATCTCCCGCTCCAAATACGCCGGGTTAACTAACCACCTCAAATTCCGAGGCGCCTTCACCAGCATGGTTAAACTTTCTTTTGCAAGAATTGACGGTTTAATCGGCACCAACCTTCCAATGGCAGCTTACCGTGACCCTTTATGGTGGGGCAATTCAGGCACAAACGCTCAAAGCAAAGCTTGGATTGAAGCCGGCTGGGAAGTAGAACAAGTCAACTTCAAAGAAGGCAACGTTTGGTTCAAAAAAGTCCGCGACGTACCAATCCAGAAATCTAAACGTAAAAAACTTGAAATCACCAAACCCTTCACGCCCGTTCCAGTACATCGGGCACGTAAACCACCTTCAAAAACCAAAGTCTCCAAACTGTATACAAGAATCAAAAATCTTGAACGCCAACGCCAAGAAGGCAAACCAATCCGTGGTTTAGGCGGTTCACGTCCACAATATGAGAAGCGGCTGTATAAGTCAGACAAAAAACCACAATAACCTGTAATGCTACAAAGTAACGTTGGGTGCCCTTGTCTTGGTGGTTGAGCAAACTGTTAACATGCCAATAGCTGCGGTTTACGAAGATTTGAAACTGCATTTTGAACAAAAAGGCTGTAAAGTTCTCTCTGAAAATTCGCCTTCAGGGTTAGTGGTTAAGCAGGGGTCACTTTGGGGTATCTCGCCGCAGAGCGCCAAAAAAGTTGTCAATTGCACTTTAACTCAACAAGGTTCGGAAACCAAGATTTCTTGCAGTTCAAAGCTGAGCAGGGACTGGGTAAACCTAACAATAATTGGCACAGCCTTATCAGTTGTCCTTGTAGGGTTCTGCCTATGGATGTCTTTCGATTTAGCCGCGTTTTTAGAAACTGGCAGGTTCAGCACTTGGAGCTGGATAGCCTCCGTGGGCAGCTACGTCGATTACGACTTGGGCGAATCCTTTGTAGGTTTAACACGTATGCTTGCAGCGTTCTTGTCAATTATTATTGTAGCAGAAATCGTGATAGCCTTCTACGCGCGTTCACGTATTGATGGGTTTGCTAAAAATGTTTTAGCCGCGTAAAAGTGCTAAAAGCACCTTGGCGGATTTTTGAGCTAAAAAAGCGCTCGTTTAACGTTTTATGATGCCGTATGTTTGTTTTTTCCAGATGTCTCGGAACTTGTTGTAGTAGTCGATTGGCTGGAAAACTGGTGCATAAGTTAATTGTTGATTTACTCCACACTTGCAGACAGCGTAAACTTCTTTCTTGTCTACGTTTCCAAGTATCTGCAGGAGTTCTTTTCGGCATTTTGGGCAATAGTATGGTCCGTTAACCATCTGTTTTGCGTCTTTGGTTAGAACTTTGATGCGGTTACCGGGTACTTTGTGCATTTCTGGACACATAACTTTTTCACTCTGACTTAGACTTAAGCATAAAATTGTTGTCCAAGATATATCCTTCCCCCAGAAAACATGGAAACATGCAGTGAACTTTCGTGTATCGTAACCGTTTGGGGGCAATTTAGACCCTTCAAAAATCAACTTTAAAACTTCATTTTAAGGTTTGAAAAATAATGCTGTTTTTTTAAACTCTAAAATCCGTGTCTCCTTTTGCGTTTGCATTGAAAATGATTTGTAATATGCTTGAAAACGCTAAAGCCAACCCTGCAATTATAGATAATGCTTTCATCTTAACCAGTTTGGTTACAACTTGATGTTCTTAAAAAGAGTTTCAGTCAATCAACCTTGATTGGACAGGTATCTAAAAAGCTAAATTCCCAACCAGTCATAAACTGTTTTATGGCCGTAAAACGTTCTGTGCTCTTTTTCCTTATGCTTATTTTTTTAGTTTCCAGTGTAGCCAGCATCTTTTTCTTACTCAAAACAGATTTTTACTTTAATTCTAACTTGTTTTGGACAGGTGCAGTTGCAGGCTTTTTGTGTCCTCCTCTTTTAGCATCTGTGGGTTTAGTGTTGTTTTCTGTGTTACTGAAGAATGTGCCTGCTAAAAGGTTGGGTTTTATTATTTCAGTAATTGCCGTTTTAGGTGTTGTTGTTATTTTGATTTGTGAAGGTTTTGGGTCTTCGGATTCTGATGTTTGGTGGTATGGGGCAATAGCGGGATTTCTGGGCAGTTTATCCCTTACCTTTTTTATTCTGACAGTTTTTATGGGTTATAAGTTAACAAAGTCTTCTTGAACGCTCATCTGAAAACTTTATTAAAAACTCAAGCTATTTCTGCCTATTGCAAAGGGCAAAAAAGCGGATAGCTCTGAGCAAATTTGGGCGGTTGTCGTCTAGTCTGGTTTAGGACTTTAGCCTTCCAAGCTAATGATCCCGGGTTCAAATCCCGGCGACCGCACCTTTTCCAACCCCTGTTCTTGAAATGCAACTTGATTTAAGCTCTGTTTAGGGTTATAATTTTCTGTAACCTGGTTACATTTTTCCGTAACCATGAATCCAGCGTTCTCCAGTAGCCTTAACTCTTCCCGCAGCCCCTCGATTTTGGCGCGTATCCGATGCCTTAACGCTTTACTATAATTTGCATCGAAACTTTGAGGATTTTTTAAGAATTCGATTTCTGTTTCGCTTAGCAATGGGTTAACCTCCATTGGATTAAGGCGTTTGGGCGATTTAAACTCTATCCGATAAAGTATCCGATACTATTAATAGCGGTAACCCGACTACTAAACATAAAGGTAATATTAAATGCGTGAAGCAATTGGAAAGTTAACGTTTGGACCAAGAAGCCGAACAGGCGTACTCTATATTCCAAGCGGTTTAATGGTTGACAGCACATTCCCGTTTCAAGCGCCCGTTAACCTTAAAGTTAGAATAGATGGGGAACGCTTAATCGTAGAGAAGGTGGAGTAGCAATGCCGATAGAAAATATTAAGAGGCAGCGTCGATGGAAAGGCAAATTCGATTGGAGCACAGATGAGCCTGAATTAATCGTATATGCGGTTAACATCGCCAAGTTATGGTTACAAAGGGAACGTGAACAGAAGGGGCGCATAACCGCTGACCATTTAGATAAAGCATGCGGCATTTTAAGCGAGGAAATCTTTGCTGCCGAGTTAAACGAATTAAACGTTCCACACCTAAGAACCGTGCCATTGCTAAACAAGGAGCACCCTACAAATTTAGGGAAACCTTACGACTTCAAAATCGGCCGTTACACAGTTGATTTAAAATCGATTTCACCGTTACCTCCACCAAGCGGACACCATTGGAATCTTAACGTTAACAAAGCTGAGTTAGGTGAAAATCAAGAGAAAATCTGCGACTACTACATTGCAACAAAATGTTTACCTGAATTGCCTGCTGAAAAGCGTCCACTTAAAAATGATGAAGATTTATCAATGAAGTTCGCGTATGCAACGCTTAAAAAAGTTGAGAAAGTTCAATTTTTAGGTTGGGCTACAGGTGACGAGTTATGCTCAGACAATAATTTAGTGTCGGGATACAACTTTTACAGTAAAAAGCCGCCTCACAATCCAATGCGTTCGTTAGCGAAGATTCTTAATATCCCGTTAGAGTCGCCTGCAACTGAACCTTTAACATTAAACCCTTAACTTTCCACTTTGTTTAGGCTAGACCTTTTCGCCCGTTCACCCGTTAAGCCGTATGTTAAACCTTTTACAATGGTCTAAATCGGACGAGTCCAATGCACGGGATTAAATTCTTGAAACTTGAAAATCAGGTAAATAGTAAATAAGGTAAATAGTAAGTTCTCAAAAATGGGTTCTGTGCATTGGCCTATTTAGGCGGGTTATCACGGGTTAAGCAAGGTCCGCTTTCCCCTTCTACAGGGTTTACAATGGTTGACACGTTCGCCCGCACAGGATTAAATTTGTTAAACCTGAAAATCAGTAGTAAAAGAATAAGATAAGAATAGAAGAAGGTAAATAAATAGTTCTCAAAAACGGTTTCCGTGCGGGCGGGTTATCGCGCGTCATCCTACGCCAAGCGGCTCACTATTGTAAAAAGTATCCATCTTTTACCCGTGCGGGATTGGATTAAATAGGAAAAGCGGATTCAACGCAGATAGCGGGTGACACATTTTAATTGATTCTACGGCAATGAGCTAAACCCTTCTTACCCTTTTACAATGGTTGAATTGCACGCACAGGATTAAATTTCTTAAACTTGAAAATCAGGTCATAGTAGTAGTAGCATAGTAGTAGTAGACTAAATAATAGGTTTCACAGAACGGTTTCTGTGCGTGGCGCGTTGGTGGGGTTAACGTAGAATATGCGGCTCTCATTATCGGGCCAAACCATCCATTGCCATTAAGCGGTTTCACAGTTAACTTTTGACAACAAGGAAGAGTATCCAACGGTTTCATCGCTTTCTGCAGAACATTCCATTGTTGAGAAAAAATTTTTAGATTCTGCGGTTGGCGGGTTTCGCGGGTTAAGTTATGGGTTTGGGTGCTGCGGGTTATGCTGTTAAATCGGTGGTGGGGTGTACGGGTTAAAGTTTCCATTTGGAGGGCGGCGGTGCACCTTAAACGTTAACCCTCCATTGCCAAAGTTGAACATGCGCATCAATGTAACCCATCATCAGACAGCGGAATCAGCCCACACATAACCCAACGTTAACCCGAAACAATCGCAAACATAGAGTATCGAACCTAAACATTAAACCGCCTGTGTGAAAAATCGATGTTGCCTTGTTTAACGGCTTGTTGGGGTTTCACGTTTCAGCGTTTAATTTATTGGTGAAAGTAAGGGTGAAGCGGTCAACTGGTAAACATCTCTAAAGTTTAAATAGGTTAGCGCAAACCTTTCTTATGCTAATTAAAAAAATTAGAAAAATAAGATTTTGAATAAAATCAGAAATCAGTTTACTGTAAAGTTAAGAGGGATTTTTGGAATGAAAATGTTGAATATAACCATCGCTGACTCCGCTCATTGTAAACTTGACCAGATTAAACAGGCCAAGCGGTTTGCAAACAATGCGGAGGCTTTTGAATTTTTAATTTCGGAGGCGCATAAGGCGCTTTTCGGCGTAAAAGGAGGGGAACTTTAAGTGCAGAAGATGCGGGAAGGCGTTGAATGCGCTGATGATAATGTTAAGCAGATGCTCGGTTACATGGATAACGCGGTTTCGTTTGACAGGGAACTTGGCGGTTTAATGCGGAGAATCCGTGCAAGCAGCGTTTGGCGGGATAACCAGCCGTTTGGTCAACAATGGAAACCTTACATCCCGAACCTGGCAGGGTACACGCATGAAGGGAGACTCAAGCTTTTAGAAGAGTTAGCCCAAGCCGAAGCGCATGTTGAGTATGAGCATCTTATGGCGCTTGAATCCAAGTTTACCACCGAATTCGCTTTAACTTGGCGGTACTCGAATAATGCACAAACCATCGATGATGTCCAACGGAAAGCATTGGAAGCCAAAATATGTGAGCTTAATAAAATGCTTGAAGAGTTCACGGTTCACATTGAACATATAGATTATGCCGTTAAAGGGTACACCACGGATATTTCGCCTGAAAATAAGCAGCGGATTAAAATTGAATATGGTTTACTGCAAAGAGAAATCGGTGGACACAAAATCGGCATCCCGATTCCAAACTGGGAAACGTTTGAAACGGTTACCCGCGAGAAAGTTGACATCCTAAACGCGGCTAAAGCTTACCTTGAAGAGTTTAAAGCCATTGTAAACAGGGAACTGCAGGGTAGAAGCAGCAGTGAACGGGTTGCAGAGATAATCTTGGAGGCGGAGAATGTAGCGAAGCAGGCGGATGAAGCGGCAAAGAAGGTTGAAGCGGCTGGGCGAAAATGCCGTAGCAGCGGGTTCACTGATAAAAAAGCGGCAAGATTATTCCTTGATTTAATTCATGAGCATGACGCTTTAACAATGAAGCATCTAAGTTTACAATCAGAGTTGGAACGTTATGTGCCGCCAAGTGAAGTTAGCGGTAAAATGCCGCCTGCACCTAAACCGTTAACTGATGCGGCGTTGCAGGGTAAAAAAAGCATTCAATTCAGTTTAGGGGTTATCGTTTACTGAACGGTTAACCCGTAACCCTGTAAAGCTGATTAGTTTAAGCTAACAATGTTCAGCGCAGAGTTAACTTTGCTTAAGGTTGACATTTTCATCCAATGCCTCTTTAATGTCAACTTAGCACGGAGACTTCCATCCTCCGATTCCTCAAGGTAACGATGAAGCGCGGTTTAAATCAGCTAACCGCTTTTTCTATTTTTAAGGCTTCTTTAGTGTTACGCCGCATATGGATTATCGTTTCCCTTGCGGAGTAAGCTAAAAGGTCAAGCAATATTGCGGATGCAAACGCTAAATTGGAAATTGCCACATTCAAGGCTACATCAAATTCTCCGTATAAAAAATGGTTATACAAAGCGAACAATATTGCAAGTGGGAGACCAATAAGCAGAAAATAAATCATAGGTCGAGAACTTCCTAACTGCATTTTATCCCACATCCGTGTAACCATGAAAACCGCTATAACCCCTGTGAACCCAACCACCATGCTGGTCGCCGATACTACACCATTTAGTACGGTTGGAACCATAGCGTCGGGGATAACTTCAGGATTCCTAACCCGCGTCCAAGTCATCAAAATTGAGCCTAACACAAAAATTATAAGCCCTATCTCTAACCATTGGAATTTTCTGCGTGGAACCCTGAATTTAATCATGGCAATCGGTTACATATTATTTAGTTTGCTTTTTTAATTTTGTTTACACCGTTACGCTATTTTTTTCACTGCGAAGCTTTGTCAGGTAATCCGCATATTTCGGGTAGAACCCATCTGCTTGTTTAAGTAAAGCGGTGTAATGCTTTGCCCCAATCTTTTTGGGTACACGACCCTCGATAAAATCGGCGACGCTTTCAGGGATGCTGAATTTTTCGCTTATCATGGTGTCAAAAGCGAATTTGCGGAGATATTTCGGGGCCAGGAAACCCATCTTGTAAGCATAATGTGAAGCCGCGCATTCGTCGACTTTCTCTTTAACGCTTTGGATAAGCTGTAACGTGTAAGATGTAAAATATGCCGCATACGCTAATTTGGAACCCCTAAAATATCCAAGCGTGCACCGATAGAACCCATTAACCTCAACTGGGTTAAGCGAACCATTGTTAAGCTCCGCGATTAAACGCGCCCCTTCTGTAAGCCGTAGCCCCGAATCCAGAAGCAAACTGTAGAAAGCCCGATATTTGGGTGGTGCGGTGTAAAGTTTCGCAAGGTTACCGAGGATTTCGGTTTCAGTGGGCACGTTTAAGTCTACGCCGACGTTATCTTTAGGAATCGCTTTTCTAAGAGCACCTAAGTAGCCTGCGTCTACCCCTTTAAGCTCGTAGAACCTGAAAAGCGCAGATAACGCCCTGTTAAGGTTATGCTTTTGACCATCGGTTAACTTTGCGCTGATTTTCACTATATCCATTGGTTCACGGATTATAGTTATGAAGCGTTCCAGTTGCCTCAAGATGCCTTTAGTGTAAGCGGCGTTAAAATGTTGAGCAGCTAAATATTCCTCTAACTCCGCTTTTTCACGTCGCCAATCGATAAATAAGCCTGGATTAAACTGCTTTATGCAATTAGAGCCTTTTGAGCCTTCCAAGCTAATGATCCCGGGTTCAAATCCCGGCGACCGCACCATTTACCATTATTGCCTTGTAAATTAGCGTTATTTTGCAAAGTTAATGGTGAATTGCCTGTAATTAGTTGTTTTAAGTGGTTTTCAAACGTTTTACTTAGGTTAAAGCCTAGTTCTTTCGACTTTTCAACTAAATCCTTGTCGAGGTATAATACAACGTTGCCCTTTGTTGTCATTTGCATTCGCGCCCAAGGGCATGCGGGGAAACTCAAAGTTATTAATGTGTTGTATTACGTTAACCAAATGTTTGGATTAATTTCTGAGCCTCATCGAATGTTATTATTTTCCCCCAAACCTGTTCACATAAGACGTTAATCTCTTCTGTAGTCAGTGTAAGTATTTTTTCATTAGTGATATTTCCAAGTATACTCTCTTGTTCAATGCACTCAACCATGTTAGTGACTCATTGTTCCTTCGGCTTGTGAGGTTTTCCAATGGCTTCCAAATATCCATCATTTGCAAAATCGAAAAGGAAACCAATTAGGTAAACTTCTAAGTGTTGGGGGAATTTTAAAAAACCTGATGGAGCCGCTCGACCATCAAGAACTTCTTTTGCATGCATTAATTCATGATATAAGAGATAGTCTTGATCAATCCCTCTATCAGCCACTCTGATTTGACCGTTAGTTTCAACCGTCACAGGAAGTCTCACATGCGCATTTCTGTTTTTGTCAACAGAACATGAACCATCTGTTGCACTATGTAGTTCAATAATAAACTGGGAAGGGCTTACCCTCAATTCACACGCTACTCTATTAATCCTCTCAAGTAGTTTGATTATGCTTTTTCTATTAAGGGGTATATTGTTGAATTCTATAGATTGATATGCAATTAGGAAGTTGTTAATTTTATCTGTTATGAACACCGAATAATTGTCGCCTTTCTCAAATGTTAGCGTTTTTTCTTCACCATCGAATAGCTTTATTTCTCCCATCTTTCTTCCTCAAGCATACTTCCTTTCATACTTAGATAGAACAAAAAGAGTAATCTCAATAGCAATATTTCTTGCTAAGCGGAAATATTCTTTTTCTGAAGTGAAAGAGTGTCCTCCCTCTGAATGCAAGATATCAACAAAAGCAGTTACAAACCTGTCATCTTTGCCAGAATAATCTAGTTTTTGCTGAAGATATTTCCTAACGTTACCCATTTCTTTATGATCTGGAAGTTTTGGGATTTCTTCTTGATTCTTTTCGGCTATCCTTAATGCGATATCCTTTAGCAAATCCTCAATGAAGGATCTGAGGTTAGAAATCAATCCTGCATTAATGAACTGCTCAGTTTCTGAGTTGATAAATTTATCAATCCCGTCCAAGAGTTCGTTATAACGTTTATCGAATCCATATCTGTAGATTTTTTCAGCAAGTATTCTTTTGTCCTGATTTATTTCAATATTGATACTATTAATTTTTCTTTGTAAGAAAGCAAAACGCAAGTCAACTAGGATGTCGACAAGTTTAAGACCTTTATTACTCTCTCTATCATACCAATCCACCTTTCTTGTCATTTCTTTAGCTTTTAACAGAATATCGCCGAGTTGTGCTGAATCGAAGCAATTCAAGGGTAGCATATACAGTATGATGTTGAAAAGTCCTTCACAACTTTTCTTTCTTTTCTTTAGAAAAGCAATTGCTTCATTTACATAGCCTGCTCGGATCAACGTGTAAAAACATAAAGGCGAAATTCCTGTGTATAACCTGTATGTAACAAAGAAAGATGATTCGGCATTTACAACACCTCTTTCTAGTGTATCCAGAAATAAGGCTTTGAGCCTTTCACTATTTCTTATATTTGCATAAAGTTGTACTAAAGTCTCAGCATGGGGGTACTCAATCGTCTCATCAGCGTTATCTATAACATTAAATGTCTTTGTTCCTTTGTCGAGGTCTTGTATTTCAATCTCAAAAACAGTATTTAGGGCATCACTAAGCTCTTTGACATCCATACCCTTAGTTTAACATAATGTACACCTAAAAATTCTTTGGAAGGAGTCATTTTTCATCATCGAAAATTACGGAAGCTGCTAAAGTGGTTGACACTCATTTCCTAACTTGTTCTATTGTCAATTTACCGTTTTTACCCAAGTTTTCTAAATTTCTAATTTCTAACCCATCAAGAGAATAAAATTTAGTAAGCCATAACCCTTTAGTGGTAGGGGCAATTGATTTTCTAAAAATTATTTTAAAATATAAATTATAAATAGAAAATAAGGGGTGAATACCTCTACTTTCTACCGTTTATTCTCTTGTATGTGATTGCTGTAACTAAACCCCCTATTGATAGCAGTGGAATTGTTATCAATGAAAACTCAGGAACTGTAGGTGTAGGTGAGCTATTTGGTTCATCAATTGAATAGACAACCATTAATGTTGCATCAGGTTTGAAGACTACTGTCGAGTCACTGTAGAGATTTTGTTTGGCTTTTAAGCAAACTGTGAATTGCCCTTTTTCAAGACAAGCAGCTTTAACTGCATCAATAAATGCTTCTGAAGTGAAAGCGTATAACTCGTTTCCTTGTGAGACAAAATTTGTGGCACCGGTGGATTTTAAAACTGTAGTGTTTGATACTTCATTTGTTTGTATCCAATCTGCTGAGTCAAAGTAGAATGCTTCAACAGTGCATGGGTCAATAGCCGCGAAGCTGTTTATGTAGAACACTCCAAAAACGGGTTCAAGGTCTGAAGGGAAATTCGAGAAATCAAAGGCAAAGTAAACTGTATTTCGTATGCCTGAAATTGAATAAGCTACTAGGTTTTCGCTAGAGCTTGACTTGTTTTGGTCATATGACTTTATAGTGTTAAAAGTAATGCTGTTCTCTGCATTTACACTTGGCAATAGTGTCGATAGAAATACAATCAAAACCATTATTGGCAATAAGTGAAATAGCCTACTTCTGATTCGCAGATTCTTCATTTTACAGCCTCCAATCAAATTATTGTGATAATGAATCCAAGTAGTAAGCAACCGAACCAGACAACTGCTCCAATGAATACTCCTAAAAAGCCTGAACCCATCTGGTCAAAGCTAGTCTTAGACTGGGCGGCTACGTCAATTTTCCTTCCGAAGGTAAGCGCTAATAAAAATGAAACGAAAGCTCCACCGAAGATAATCCAATAATTGAGGGTAAACCCGCCAACAAGTCCTAAAACAACCATTATGCCAAGTTCAATTAAGGTTAAATTCTTCAAGGAGCTGCCTCCAAATTTCTTTCGTCTTCAACCTCAGAATGACTAGGCTGTACTGAAAGCATTACTGGTAATGTTTCAATTTCAAATCTATTGACTTTCTGTTTATCGATTATCAAACTTGACACCGCTTGTTTCATAGCTATCATCAAAATCAAAATATTTAAGCTTGTGCCATTTTTACCATATTTACCACTTACTATTATCTACCAGACAAGTAACATCACTTGATGGGTTCATCATTTGAATAAGGTCCTAGGCAGCACAAAAGTACAACCAAACAACAGAATCACTGTGGTAAAACAGGTGCAGAAGAAACTCGGTGTGAAAGTTGGCGACTTGATGATTTTCGTTGAAGATGAAAAAGGCAATGTGATACTGAAGAAAGGGCAATTAAATGAAATTTAGCAAAATAACTCTCGTAATTTTTAACGGTTACTAGTTCACTTTTTTTATCATCATCGAATTTACACACAGGGCCATTTTGCCCTTAGCATCTACCAACATGGCTTGAAGGGTTTACATATTTGGATAAGGTCTTAAGCAGGATAAAAATTCGGCCAAACAACAAATCATAGTCCAAACAAAAACAAAATTAAAGAAAGCCTCTTAAAGCCATAGAATTTTTCTGTGAAAAACTAAATAACGCACATTTCTTATACTCCTCTGATGAATGCGCTCCTATGAAAACAATAAAAGTTTCAGATGAGATTCACGCAAAATTAACCAAAATGCTTGGTGAAAGGATAGCTAAAACTGGCAAAATAGAAACGTATAATGAGGTTCTGGCTGATTTACTTAAGGAAAAGTAGTCAGGCTTCTTTAGGTTGAATCAACCCTCGTTTAAGCGCCAAAAATATGAAAAACTGTGCCAACGCTGCAACCAATGCCGATTCAACTACGCTAATATTATTTAGCCCTGCAATGGCACCTCCGCCCAGAGCACTAAAAAAAGTTACGGCACTAGTTATTGCTGCATCTATAAGCGCGTTTTTCCAATCAAACTTTTGCTCCGTAACGTTTGTAATTGCGTTTGAGCAATAGACAATAAAACCTTTAATTGTCAATGTTGGCGCAGATCGTCTCTTCTTTATGCAGTTGTTTGCATCAATGGTTTTTTCCAAAACGTTCGCCGAAATATCATTCAATCCATTGCATATGTATAAGGCGCAATATTTCGGCAATTATTCTTTTGGTCTATTAGCAAATGTTGGGTTTTAGACTTCGTTATTTACTCTTCTAGAAATGTACCCGATAAATTGCTTGTTTTACCAGAATTTTGGATTGACTATCCGGCAATAAAATATAAAATTTAGATTTTAAATGGTAGTTATTTAACATAAACTTGATAAAATTGGCAACATATTGCATTTTTCCGAGTTTATTCCATGGATTTTACTGTTCTAGAAAAATTTTGCCCCATGCTTTAAGGTCAAAAAAAATTGGGTTAATGTGATTAACCACTTCCATCGCTATTGGCTTTTCTAAGTTAAAGGCTGAAATAATGGTGCAAAAAATTAGGGCCAATAAACTTAAAGTATTTAGCGGCAAAGAGGCAGCCCTAAACCGCGTCATTTTTCTCATGCTTTTAAAAAAACCATTGATTCCTTATGATGTCTGGTTATCGGTAAAGTCAATTAAAGGTTTCAGACACACAAATTATAAAACTGTGTGCCGACGCGTTCGCTCTCTTTATCAGCAAGGTTGGATAACTGCGGTAGGTATAAGAGCAACAAAGCCATCGGGCAACGGGTCACTTTTTGAGTTAACTCTCAAAGGAAAAGCTGCATTACGATTCAGCGAGCAAAACATTGATGATTACCTACAAACAGCAACAGATATGCAATTGCTAAAGTTCATTGAAGCATTAGAAAAATCGACTGTTTAATAATGTCTTTTCTTGCCCGCTAAAAGACACCGTGTCTTTCGAGCGATTGATGGTTTTTATTATTAGCCTGTAAGTGACTTCAGGTGACGGTGTTTGTTGGAATCGATTAAAACCTTGGTTTCAGTTAAGGTCTGTTTTGAGGGTAAGCATAAATTCTGTAAACGATTTGAAGGAGCGGGGCTTTTTGGAATTGAGTAAGATTTTAGCTTCTTCATTGAGGCAAAAAATTTTTCGTGAACTTTCAAAAACACACGAAATTCGTATCATGAGATTAGTAAGCAACTTAAACACTACATACAACGAGTTAAACCGTAACCTCGTAATCCTGGAAAAAGAAGGCCTAATAACTGATGAGTACCGGGTAAAGGTTAAGCACGGAAAAGTAAGAGTTATAGCGCTAAACCGTGAAAATCCACGAACAAAGCTTTTACTTACAACTTTAAAGACGTTAGATAGCCAATAGGTTAAACCTATTTTTCTTGATTAAGAAATTTTCTATTAGGAAACTCTTTTTGACGTAGTTTTTGATTTTTATGTTTTTTAAAGTGCCGATTCGCAAGCAAGGATTTCCTGAAATATATCGCTTTGGTTAAAAAAAATTTCCTCTAAATGTGTTACAGGTGAATAAACAACAATGTATAACCTAACAATGCTGCCCATTGAGGCAACGCGAAAAGAAGCCGACGTCTCAAGCAGCATTCAGGCCACCTATCAATATGCATGGTCAACCGATTTCGAATACAACCAGGAAAGCCAGGCTGCCGATTGTAGCGTGTATTATAGCTCCAACGTTTCTTTAACAAACCTCATGGTTTCTTGCAGTTTTGGAGGTGAAACCAAATGAAAGTAACAGATCTCCAATGCCCCAACTGCGGAACATCAGTAATACAAAGCAAATGCGAAGAATGCAGAAAAAAAAGAATACGTAGCTACAAATGCCAAAAATGCGGAACAAACATACCAAATCCAGAATACGGCGATCCATAGCCTATTTATCTTTTTTAACCAAACTTTTTCGGCTTTTAATTAAGGATATTTTTTAAAAAAAGAATAAATTTTTTTTATTAAAGATTAAAAAAAGAAAGAATGGTTTATTGAGATTTTATATCGCTGGCCATTTTATCAAGCAACGGAACCCACTGATTCTTAACAATATTATCCCAATCAAAAGGCAACGCAAACTTCCTTGACTCCTCACCAAACTTTTGAACTTTTTCTGGGTGAAAATAAGCATCCTCAATACATCGAGCTATATCATATACATCTGGAGATGCTGTTTCAGCGTTAATAGGTGTAGTTTCGAGGTTTAAACCATAACCTAAAGATTTACACAGCCATCCATGGCCTTGAACAAGTTCAGTCATACTGCTGGAGTCATGACAGATATTGGGAACACCGCACGATTGAGTTTCTAATATGGGCAAACCGAAACCTTCACGTTTACTACAAAGTAGATGAACATCAAAACAGTTCATTATTATGGCCAAATCTTGTTCTTCGAACATAGTACTTGCCATAATTGGGTCCATGAATTTTACAATTTTTTCTAAACCAAGTCTACGTACAATTGAAGATAAGGGCATACCTTGAGAATCATTCGGCATAGAATGATATAACCAGATAATATTTTTAACATCTGGATTTTGCTCTAAGAAATATTTCATTGCTTTCATTGATCGAGAGTGTCCCTTTCTATCTTCCTTGTCATTATTCGCTGCTACAGTGCCAAAGATAAATAAGTCTTCTTTTTCGTCTATCCCTAATTGTTTTCTTGCTGCTTTTTTGTTCAATGGCTTATAGATATCCGTATTTACGCCATGGTAAATGACATCAGATGCGATTCCTCTATCTGCGAGACATTTTTGTTGCCATTTGCATAACCCAATGATCTTATAGTAATCTTTGGTAAATTGAATAATTTCATCTGAATAATTTAATTGATCCATTGGACTATATAGAGTTGGTTTAGGCATAATTTTGGGAAAATCACTGAAAGCCCACCAATCAGTAAATAATACGCTCATATCCACTTGATATTGTCTAGAATATTGGGCTGCGGATGCCATGCCAAAAGGTCCATCTTTTGAAGGTAGTACCTTGACTGGATAGGGCGGATACCCTCCAGAGTCCAAACCATAATAAGCAGAAATTATTACTTCAAAGCCATTTTTTGCTAACCTTGTACACAATTCTTTAGTGACTTTTCCATATCCTGATGCAATCCATGGCGCTACGCTGTGCCACAATATTCGAGATTTTTTTGTTTGCTCTTTGTTTATTTGCGAAGCCAAATAAAACACCTTGAGAATTTAAGATGTTTTTTAGGGGGTTTAAGTAGAACTGGAACTTTCCGAAATACCTGTTAGTTTATCAAATAAAATGAGATTAAAGCTCTTTATTTTTAAAAAATACCAATTTTTTTGCGTAAAATATAACGAATACCGCGATAATTATAAAAATTATAAGGGCTATTCCTGCAGCACATTGAATAAAACCTGGCCATGAAGTTGTACTTGAAATGGAGGATAAAGTTTCATTTGTCGTGCTATACATTACGTATGCAGGTTCATGTACAAGCCCAAAGCCAGCATCCTTGTTTAATCCGAGATAACTCATATGAGGATTATTATTGGAGTCAATGGCTAAATAGCAAGGGCCGAGCGGAGGTATACTTACGTTTATCATTTGTGTATTCCAAGTGTCGTAGCTCAATTTAGTGTACAGCAACTGTGTATTTTGGCCTCCGGTTTCATTTTCCAAAGTGTAGGTTACAATGCAGATGGCTGGCTGGTCATTGTGGTCTAAAGCAAGAAATCCAGAGCTGGAAAAACTTGCGTTCAAGACAACTGTTTGTCTATTCCAGTTAACGCCGTTCCAACTAGCATAAACAAGACGATCAGCAACTATAGTTGATTCTTGATAGATGACGTGTGGATAGCCTTTCGAGTCTAAAGCCAGATTGCCGATGGTGCCGTTATCCGCAACTTTTACGATGTTCCAAGATAAATTATTATATGTAGCTAACTTCAAGCAATCTGACTTATAAAAAATGTACGGCGTATTGTTAGAGTCAAACGCCAAGGATACTTGTGAAGGTATTCCATATTGCGTTTCTGAGTAATTCTCTATAATTTGGATATTTATGTTTAAATTATCTGTCCAATTTGCATACTTCAAATATCGTCCATCTGTGTAAACCGCATGAGGTTGGTTCAAGGAATCCAAAGCTAATACGCCTATGCCGTTAGGAACGGAAGAATCGATTAGTTCGATTAACCAATTAGTGCCCGTCCAAACGGCGTATCTTAATCCATTGAATAGTATGTGGGGACGATTATTGGAATCTAAAACTAAGCTAAAAACTAACCCATCACCTACTTTTTGTGTGTTCCAATTTGACCCGTTCCAACTTGAATACATAACTTTAGTGTCATAAGCTGGTGAAGAATAGGCAATATGCGGATAATTGTTTGTGTCAATTACGATAGGCAATATGCCACCATACCCCATACGTGCACCCTTTTCATTTATGACTTGTGTGTTCCAATCAGATAAAGCGAAAACTGGAATTTCTTGCAGGATGGTGAATAATATTAAAAAGGATAAAAACGAAGCAAAAAGAAATGAGGTTTTTTTCTTCATGCAACCAACCGAATAAATTAACAATCATTTTAGTATATAAAATGTTTCTTTATTGGTAAAAAATGATCAAAAAATGTGTTTCAGCAATAACTCATTATCTATATTAATAAAAAAAGCGGTGTTTTCTTGTCAGGAGTTAATAAAATGTCGGTATTATATCAATATTATCCGTGTAACCCTACTTGGGCATCGATTTTTCCAGATAATGATACCCGTGGAGTTACAACTTGGAATGAAAACAACAACACTACATACGGAGATATAGCGCCAAATGGAACCCGAACTATAACTTTTACTGCAACAGTTCCGAAATGTTACTCATATCCGCATGGGGATATGACAGATTTTACTGGGACACATCCTCGATACGGAAGAGACAGCTGTAACTTAACTTTTGAGGCGCATACAACTGAGCAAACAACAGGAACACCTGAACTTAAATTCTCGCTAAATGGTGTCGATTTAACATATACTTATCTCAGTGGTGAAATATCACGCGGAGGAACTCAAACATTTGAATTAGGTAATGTAGCAATATACAATGATATTGGGTCAAACACTTTTACTTTCACGAATACAGGCTCAAAAACAATACGTCTTGATGACTTCAGAATTTATCGAACTTATAAATTATGCAGCCTCAATGCATGCATGGGGGGTTCTTGTCCTACCTATTATCAAGGGATAGGCTGCCATGGAGGAACATTAACTGGAACTTCAGGAAACCTTGATTATACACGAATCGATAAACCGTGTAATTGTGCAGCATGCGGTGGATTGGGTCATGTAAATATACACGATACATCTCTTCACGCGAATACAATAACTGCGAATGGGGGTTCCTTAAGTTGGGCTTTTACATTTAGCACTTCAATAGACTATGGTACTTATTTAGGAAAATCAATTTGCCTGTTTAATTTTAATGGAATAAGCCCCTGTACTGACGAGACAGCCTATAGTGATGTCAGAATGGTTGCATATCTAAACGGTACAAGCATAGCCACATACTACTTAAATAAACATCAAGGTAAAGGAATGTTTCCAAGCTGCGACTTAGCCAAGATTCCTGGAACAATATACAACGATATAGGAAGCAATACTATGACTCTCGTTAATTATGGCTCAGTCAATGTTAAAATGACTGAAGACATAGACATTTACCGCATTTATCGAACAAGTTCTATTGATAATTGTAGTCCTTGCACAAGCGGATGCCAGGTTTCCTGTCAGCAGTGCAACACTTCATGTTATGTATGCCAAGAGGGATGCCAATATTCTTGCCAAGATTGTCAGGGAGCAGGTTGTCAGTCAGGGTGTCAAGGGTGCCAGTATAGATGCTATACTTGCGAGGAGTCATGTTATTACTGCCAATCTGAATGTGATACCTCGTGCCAAATTTGCCAACCATGTGAAGGCTGCCAATCTGGAGGTTGTCAAACCTGCAATTGTGACATTTGTATGTGGTGCCAACCATGTCAATCCTGTATGCCATGTGAAACATGCTATACATGCGCCAGTTGCATGTGGGAATGCTATAACGCTTGCTACGAAGGGACGTATGGCCCATGAGCACAAACACAAATTTCAACCAAAGACTTCCGGTGACACCAATGACTGAAGACAGAACAAAAGAAATCATTATTGACACACTTATCGAATTAGGATTAATAACCCAACCACAAAAAAGGAAGCAGATGTCAAATGTCTAACACACAATCCCCTCCTTTATTTAAAGGAAAAATAGCGACAATGACAATATGGCTAACCTCAGAATGTAACTTAAAATGCAAATACTGTTTTGTCTACAAACTAAACGAAAAACAACCACATGGAAAGATGACGCTTGAAACCGCTGATCAGCTAATTCGTTTCTCTCAACAAAATCTTACTCCAAATGGTAGCATGTGGTTCTTTGGTGCTGAACCATTATGTAACTTTGAAGTAATGAAATATATCGTTGAAAAAAGCGTTGCTTCTGGTCAAAAGTGGACTTTTGGAGCAACAACCAATGCGACTCTTCTCACAGAAGAAAAGGTTCAATGGATGAAAAAATACAAATTTAGTGTCTTATGCTCAATTGATGGACCAAAAGAAAGTCATGATCAAAACAGAATTTACCGTGACGGAAAAGGCAGTTGGGATGATGCTTGGAGAGGGCTCAATTTTGTACGACAGATACTTAATAAAAGTCCTCAAATACGCTGGACTGTTACACCATCAACCGTTAAAGGACTCGCAGAAAACATCAGGACTTTTGTTGAAAAATACCAAATAACAAGCATGCCAATTGACTTTGTACAAGAGACCGAATGGACAGAGAAAGACTTAGCTAACCTTCGAAGAGAGCTGGAAATATTCCGTGATGATTATAAACGTTGGATGGAGAAGGGAATTCCAGTTTTTAATATGTGGGTTAGAGATGCAAATTCAGCCGTTACAAACTCTGATAGGCCATGGGCTTCAAGATGCGGATTAGGCAATGGATCGGTAGGCATTGATTACGATGGAACAATATATCCCTGTCACCGTTTCATCGACTCGCACGAAATTAAAATAGGTAACATCTTTACAGGGTTCGATGCAAAGCAACAAGAATGGCTAGAAAAATGGCGCAAAGCGGCTCCTTACTGTGAGATACCACAAAAATGCCTAACTTGCAATTCCAAGAAAGCTTGCGGCGGTGGATGCATTGCAATGAATTACGACATATTCGGTACACCTCATGCAATTCCTGAAACATCCTGTACAATAAAACAGCTTATTACAGAAGTACTTGGAGACCTTTGCAAGTCATTACAAAATAACGCAACTTTTCAGAAGGTTTACAACAAACGCCCACAAAATCAGACACCAACTCGCCAAATGACAAAAGGAACATGCCACTGCCAAGGTAAACCAGTAAAACAAGCAACTGAAGGCGTGGATAAACAAGCAAATAATCAATCAACTAAAACCAACTAAACGTTGGTTTCTCTTTTTTTCTAATCTCTTAAGCTTGCTAGTATAACTGTTTTTTCTCAAAGGGGTATTTCGTAAACTACTCGGTTACTTTAAGGGCTCAAAAGGGCTTGGAAATAATTACGGGATAATTATATGAAGCGTATATTGTTGCATTATATAGCTTGTCAAGTGGATGGTCATTTTCCGATGGATTTGTATGTGTTTAAAGATACTGATGAAGTAATTTCAGGCATACTTTTCTGCCCGTTATGTTCTCGTTGGTATCCAATTAAAGGAGGGCTTCCAGAGATTCTGCCAGACACCTTAAGAAATAGAAAATCTGATCGCGCTTTTTTAAAAAGATGGGCAAAATTTGTACCTAAAAAGATACTTTCATCAGGTAAACCTCACAATCTTGAAAAAAACTGTCAATAAAGCTCTATTTTATAAGCACTTTTTTGCTTTAATCTTATTCTAACTTGACTATTATTCAACCTATCATAAACTTATTATCAACATTTTTCTTTCAAAAAATGTGTTTAAATAACAACTCACTCAACATCATTAGGTGTCTGCATAATGGTTAAGCTTCAAGAGTATTGGGTTAAAAAGCGTTGTAAACCAGGTCGAAGGCCATACAAATATAGAGGAGTGTTGTTGAGGATTCCCAAAAAATTTCACAAAAAGGTTGACTCTTTTTTAGGTATCGACCTTAAAGTTAAAGATATTACAATATCTAACGACAAAGAAGAACATATAATTAGCATTGTCATGTCATCCAAAAAATGCGTCGCTAACCTTACTCCTCAAAACTTAAGTAAACAATACCAACTTCAACGAGTTTTTGATACAACGAGTATCTCGCTCATCGAAAAGAGTTAAGTGAATATTTCTTCTTTTTCTTTGAAGTCAGAGCAGTCAGCAATTTCTTCTTTATTCATTATTTTACACGTAGAGAAATTCAAACAAACTCTACATCTATCTAGGTTTTCATTTTCAATTTTCTTTCTTAGTTCTTTATTCAACATTTCTTTCGCCGCAGGGGCGTCTCTACTCTAACATATAACTAGGCGCTTTTCTGGAAAGCAAGGATTTGCTAGAGCAAACTACGCTTTAGCATTGGAACGGCTTTTAAAAAAGAATCTAAGTAAGCAAATTTTATAAAAAAAACTGGTGTTATTAGATTTAACCTTGTGCTAAATGGGCGAAGTAAATGGCTGTAAACACAAAATTTAGATATTATGTGAAGTACGTTGGAGGACTTACTTCTTATGTGGATCAGTCTGAAGGTGTGCTGTCCTTAAGTGATAATTACCTCGAGTTTAAGGGTAAGAAGTTCGGTTTTTCTTTTTCAGCCAAGCAAATAATTGATGTTACAACCTCTGAGACCGATGATACTGCCAAAGCTGTGGGCACTTATTTAGCAATTGGTCTTATGGGATTTGCTGCAACAAGGAGTATGACGAAGGATAGAATAATGAAGGTTGTTTACAGTGATGATCATGGAAATTTGCAAAGTCCTGCTTTCAAGTTTCTGCCTCAAAGTGCCAAAGAAGTTGGCTTTATTCAAGATGCTCGATCAAAACTCCTTGCACTAAAACAAACATTTAATGTATCAACTACTACTGAAGCGAAACCTCCCCAAGTAAGTATCAAGGCAGACAGTGATGAATCAGGGTCTACTGGCGAAATCTTTTGTGACCAATGCGGTAACAAGAATAGGGCAGAAGCCAAATTCTGTAAAAAGTGCGGAGCTAAACTAGTCAATTAAAAGAAACCTCGTAGAGCCTCTAATCCTAAAGGACACTCATTTCCTATTTCTAACTTGGTTGGAATTTTAGAAATTAGTTAAAAATGGCATTTTTCGATTTTTATAAAAACGCATACCTTTTTGTCAGGTTGGTTAGGTATGGAAAATGCTGTTTTCTCTATATGCAAGCTGTATACTCTATGCTTTAGTACTATTTTCTAGTTTTCAGGTAGCCTAAAATATGCCTAAGCAGAGTCGATTGCCAAAAAGAGGCTTAAAAAATGAATGAAATGCAAAATCCGTTAGAGATTGCAAAAAAATTAGGTGAATCAATCGGTGGAGAATTAGGAAGGATGGCTTTTGAAGAGTTAGAACTCTCTGTCGTGAACTCATTCTTGCCCCGATTTACAAACAATCCATTGATTCGTATGAGGCAACATATCTTGCTGTACTGGCCACAAAGCTATCATAAAAGCACAATATTAAACGAGTTTGTGAAATGCATACCTGACGAAATAAACGTTGCTGGAATTACTTCAAATACACCTGAGACCTTGTTTGGAACAATCAACGACCAGAACCAAATAATCTACCCATTGTTTGCTAACGTACAAATTGCCACCATAACAGAACTGGCAACTTTTGTTAATAGCCGCAATTCTGCTGATATAGTTAACATGATGAACAAGGTTCTTGAAGGTGAGCGAGCTGAACGACAGCTTTTGAAGCTTGGTAGACGAGAACTTACGCCAGAGGAATATGAAAAAGCCCAACAGCACGGTGTCTTATATGATGCTGAAAACAGTCAATTAATCCATAAACCCGATGTAACTATCTTTGCTGGATCACGACCTTTAGACAATCGCACCTACACATACCTCTTGACAAGCGGTTATTTGTATCGACATCATGTTCTTCAAAAAGAAATAACTGACGAAGAAGCAAAAGCATACCTAAAGAAAACTTACAACCCTGAAACATCGTTATATAAAACACTAAAAGACCTCAATAAAAAAATCAAAAACGCTAAAATTAAAAGCATTGAAACACCAAGCCAAGCCGTTACTTGCGAATTAATTGATACCTTATTTGATGTAGTTCAGGACTACTTTCCCAATAAAAAAGCAAATTTTGCTACCATAGTGGATATCAGAACAAAAGGTGACATGTATAGAGAAATGGCTGCTCACGCAGTCATAAGAACGTTAACTGAGAATGACTTTAAAGATGTTGAAAAAATAGAATATACTCAAGCAGACATTGATTACATCAAAGATAACATCCTACATTTTGTGGAAGCAAAGTTGAATCCATTGTTTACCCTTGATTACTCTAAGCCAGCGTTAAAACATCAAAGACCTATAGATCAAATTCAAGCGTTAATTCTCGAGTTTCTTGGCGATGGAAAAGAGCACAGCAGGCGAGAAATAGATGCTTACATAACGCCTCGAAATCAAGCATGCACTGCCACTATAAGCAATGCTTTGAAAAAACTTGTCAATAAAGGTGAAGTTACCACAAGGTTTGGATACTATCAAAAAAAGGGTGAACGCGATTGCCCTTAAACAATCCTTCTTTTGTTTTCTAAGTTATTAATTTATAAAATAATATTTAATTTAGAAACCTCTCTCCCTAAATCTCAATTTTTACGATGGATTAGAAATTTAGAAATTAGAAGCCACAAACCAATGATTGCCAAATATGTGGGAACATTAAGTTGCTATTTGAGATCATAAAAATACTAGTAATAATATAACATGGTTCTGTCATCTCAACACATAAACCTCAACTATTCAACCTCTACAACATCTCGAAAACATTCTATGAAGTCCTTGAAACGTTTTCGTTGATTTCGTTCATTATTGATTGTTCGTTTTTCGAAGGTTTGGTGTCTAGTAGTTTGGGATATGGCCACCTTTATTGCTAGCTTTTGAGTCCTTGGGGGCAGGTGTCTTGTATGGAAAAAATATTTAAAAATCAGAAAAGTGTTGAGTTAGAGAATTATTTTGAAGGCGTTTGGGCTAGCTTGTGGCGTGTTGGTAAAGAGGTTTGTTTAAAAACGGAATATTCTAAGAAAGGTTTTCTTGTTAAAGCTAAATTGGCTAAAAGAAATGGTTGTGTTGAAGCTGAGGAAGTTTTAGTGTTCTATAGAATCAATGGTTTTGGTGTTAAAGTTGAGTGTTCAAGGTGTTATGCTGCTGATTGGGGTTTGTATTTTAATCATTTAGGTAATGGTCAAAGAATTGGTATGTACTGTAAGTCGATTGACTGTTGGGTTACAAGGCAAGCCTTGGAAAGTGAAGTTGACTAACTTTTTCCTTTTCAGATTACTATTGCAGTTGGCTGAGTTAAACAAGTCTTATATCCTCAATTAATCTAACGCTATACCTCCAACCAACATGGGGAATAAGATTTGAATCCAGACCCAAAAAAGAAGTACGTAATCAACGTTGACATGGCATGGTCAAAACTACACTTGAACCCTTACCATTTTAACGACGTGTGGTGTAATCTTGACCAAGAGCATGATCGCTCTCCAGGTGATAAAATCTACATTGATGGAGCAGAAGCCGAAGAATACCTAAACGGAACTAAGCAGCTTGGCTCTATAGACGGTAATAAGCCGGGTGAACTCTCAAGGTGTGTTAATTGTTCTCAGAGATGCCGACAAAGCAAACACTGGGATATTAGCAAATAAGTATGAGGTTACTTATGCAGATTAAGTTGCTATTAGCTTTTGCTTCTTGCTAATTCAATAATGAAATCGTTTGCTTCAGATGCCTTTTTAAAGAAACCCTCATAACCTGAGTACTCGCCAGTTGCGCTTGTCTGATACTCCCAAGGTTGCTTATTAACAGGCAGAATTGATTCAGCCTCTTCTTTGCTTAGATGGAAATACTCCATTAATCTCTTAATATAAACTTTGAATTTAACGCCCTCTTGAGCATTACTTTCACCCGGTACTATACTAAAAATTGTCTTGTTAGTACCAGCGATATTTCCTACAAACGCTACTGTTGACCTTGTCGTACCGACGTAATCAAATAAGGGGGTTAATCTATCGATAATGTGAGTATAGAGTTCGCTAACTTCGTTCTCTTCAGCTATAGACTGTAATTGCTCCATTGTTAGATTGCTTGTCCTCTTAGAAGGCCGTGAACTTTGTGCTATCTCTGCTTTGTCTTGTTCAATTAGGAATGTTCTTGCGGCATACTCGTTTGTTCCATCTTTAAAGTAGTTGAATGTTACTGCATTGATAGGTACACCGTAGGTTTCTGAGAGATAATGAATTATTCTTTCTGTTGAATTATCAATTTCTGAGCCTACAATGAGCATTTGATGCTCTTGATTAAAAGTAGCGGGCAATTCATGATTGAACTTGGCCTGATAAACTTCTATTAGGCTTGGTTTGCAATATTTCTCTGCAATCTCTTGAATCTTATCTGCGGTTAAATACCTAACCCAAGAAGCATAGTCCAGGACTTGAGCGGAAATTTCACGTGGTGTCTTATCACGTTTTAATTCCACTATCACTAAGTCGCCATTTTCGCTCATGCATAGTATGTCGATGTATCCACCAAAGTCTGTGGGAACTTCTCGACCAATAACAAGATAGTCTGGTGAGATGATAGAAATGTCTGAGCTAATCCAGTTCTGTAGCCTAGCTTCTAAGTCTACTTTAGATTTAGTGATCTCTTTTAGGTTTTCTTTCTCTATTCTCCAAAGTCTAATTGTCTGAATAGATGAGATGGGATTACTGCCAGTGGATATCGACATATAGCGCTAACCTGAATGGTTGATGTTAATATAGGAGACTAATAAGAGTCTAGCGTACAATTGGAGTCAAGCAAATTCTTTTGGCTCCACTCAGCCTTAGAAGAACGTTAAAAAAAGCTAATTAAGTGCTAGTTAACCAATCAAGTTAACGGAAGAATAAAAGTGGCTGGGGAATATGGTGCGGTTGTAGGTGGAGATTATGCTTTAAAGGTCGGTGACCTTCTTGATGAAAGGTATGGTTTTCACGTCTTCCAAATTAGCGGCCAAGCACCTGATGCTGCAACTGTACCTTTTGGCCCGGGGAATGATGACAAAGTTAGGTTCGATATTGTATTAGACCAAAGAATTATTGACCCAACGCATATTCCTCAAAGATATAAGAAAATTTACTATTACTGTGAATGCAAATGGCGAACAAATAATAGGGACCTAAAAAATCAACTAAAAGATTTTTTAAAAAAGGCTTTAAAAGCTATGCCCCATCTTGAAAGGCAACACGTAAATGATTATGGCTTCATTTTTATAAGCAACAAACCTTTCGGAATAGATCAAGTAGAGTTACAGAAAATTGAGATCATTACTGAATTATTGAATGACCCTGGATTGCAAGCGGGCGAAATAGCTCGCCTGTGTAGTAAGGTGAGCATATTGTTCTTCAGTGATTGGTTCTTGGAAACCACAGCAAAAGGAGTTACACTGGAGCGAAGGTAAAATGGAAGACGTTGATATTCTATACGATAAACTGCGCAATTTCTCTAAAATCTCTAATCAGGATAGCGTAAGTAAAGGTATTGTAACTGAAAAAATCGTTAACCAATTAATAGGCGACATAGTAGAACCATTTAAGCAAAACACTCGTGAAAACTTCGATAACATAGAGTTTGATGGAGAAGTTACTCTATCACCTAAAACAAAACGACTATTTTATGAAATTAAATTAGGGACTATTCCACATTTTATGGTTTCACGCATTTTGGAGAAAGTTTCTAATTTAAATTATAATCGAAATACTTTTTTTCTAATTATTGCGGATAACTTTCCACAAATGGATCAAGATTATATTAGCTCTTTGATAAAATTTAAAGAAATAAAAAATGGCAGGATTGCTTTTATTGATTATACTACTTTAATAGCGTTACACCAATTCAGCATTAAGCTTAATAATGAATACAAAGAGGATAAACGCTTCAAGCTTTGTTTCTTGCAAAGGTTATTTGCCGAAAATCTATTTATTTCTAAAGATTCTTTCCAGAACGCATTTGATTTTAGTAAGAACATATTTCCTGCACAACCAAGTGCACAAGTAGTCCAAGTTGAAGTTATAGAGCCCAGAAGCTTAAATCAAAACTACTACGAAGAAAGAATTAATCGACTAGAAGACTTAGCTCTGAGTCTATTAGAAGAAGTTCGAAAGTTTAAAAAGGAACTAAAAAACAATTAAAATAAAAATAATTCAAGAATATCGAGCTTCCGCCAGAGTATTCAGAGATGTTAACGTCCTGTTTTTTAAGTTATATAAAAGATGGACTCCAGTAATGTCTTATGAGATGCTTGGCAGTATTCTTCCTTGCAGCAAATCAACCTCTTCTTTTATCAAGCCATATCGTGGTTTTGCTGTTGTTAGTTTGTATGTTTTAACTTTTAATCTGAGAAGTTGCTAAAAGGTTAAGGCTTAACTTTTTGCTCGATTTCGTTTGTTGCATTTTTTGCTCTTATCCTTAAATCGCTAATTAGTGAAGGGTTGAAGTAGTTCTTCATGAAAACACTGCTTGTTACTCTGCCGTGCAAGAAGTCGATTTCATTGTCTTTTAGGTGTTTAGTCATTAGTGTTCCGTGTGCTTCTCGTATGTCTGAGAAACGAGCCCCTAAAGCTTTCTTACGTACGGAAATAACAACTGCGTCTTTGCTTGCAATCGGTGCTTTTTGGCTTATGTGTTCTATCATTTCTTTTGAGACAAAACTAAGAAACGCTTTCTTGCTTCTTCTAAAAAAGATCTGTTTAAACCTAAAATGCTCAAGCGTCTCCTTCTCAGCATCATAATAGCTTTTGAGGTTGCCTTCTTTACTTAACTTGATTATTAGGTTGTAGCTTGCTACTGCTTCAACAAGTCTGAGTCCAGTTACAGCCATAAAATCCATAAAACAATCCAGTTGAGGTCTAACTTGCTTTACTTTTTTAATCCATTGGAAGATTTCGTTTGGGTCTTGTACTTTGGTGATTCTGTCAACAATTAAATCGTCTGCACTTCTTCCAGTCCATTTTAAACTATAGTTTTTGACAAGCAACTTGAAGTCTTCATGCATGCCCATATATTTTGAGAGTGCAGCTAGAGCTTTCATGGCGTTGGGTCTTAACGTTTCTTTGAGGCTGCTTAATTCTGAGAAGTCATGGTCTAATAGGCATTGATGGTATTTTTTTGCTTGAGAAACAACCACTCTGCTATGTTCTGGTCTGCAGGTTTTTAGCATCCAAGCTTTGAAGTCTTCCCAATCAATCTCTTTTGAAGTTGAGGTCTTCCAAGCTAATGATCCCGGGTTCAAATCCCGGCGACCGCACCACAACTCTACTTCTTACCGCCAAACAGTCTTGGGAAAAACATAGGTGTCTCCTTTTTGTACTCTGCATATTCGTTTCCAAACTTTTCTGATACTTCCTGTTCTTCTTGTCGTGCTAAGCGGTAGTACAGTATGATCAGTAATGGCCACATTAGCAGTGTCGGAATGGTTGTGTATTGAATGTTCATGCCTAACGTTAGCATCAGGAAGCCCAAGTATTGGGGATGGCGTATGTAGTGGTATATGCCGTCTTTAACCAAGTGCGTGCCTTTAGCTTGATGAATTTTTCTCCAACCAAAAATAATTAGCAGCAACCCCGCAAGCATCATAATGTTTGAAACAGGCAAAAGGAACCAGTGAAAAAGAATTGTAAACGCTTCAACGCCGATTACGCCTACGAGTAGGTATTCAAGCATGTACACTTTATCGTAGCCAAGCGCCCAAGTGAAAAAATACGCAGTTAAAGGAACACCATACATTTCAACATACAAGGCGACGATAAAGGCTAAAGTGGCGCTTGCCGGCAACCTTGCGATTTTGCGGCGAAACTGAATGAACGCTAAAAAGACAGAGAAAAACACAATGTTAATTGAAAGAAAAAGCCAGTCGCCGAACCCGTAAACTGCCACGCTAATCCAGTAAAGAAAAAGCGCGAAAACCACTGAAATAAGTATGAACCAAATCACGTTTGAGTATTTTTTAAGTGTTGCCTTCACCATTTTTGTCTCTCCATTTTGTTCTCTGCTTGTTTATTGTTAGTCCACTTCTTAACAAAATAAATAATGAAAATAACAATGACGCTGGTTACCGCGATTAATGCCATGACTGAAAATTCAATCGGAACCATTGGCTCGGTTGGTTGCTGGCTCCACGGTTGCATTAGGGGGTAATTGTCGATGTTGTTTTGGGCTATTACAACTGGTGTGTCGCCGATGCCGTCGCTTCCTGTTTCATTCTGGTTTGGACCGGATTTTTGGTCTACGCCGGTGTAGTTGTTCCAGTAGTTTCCACCGCTTGGGTAACCGTTATCCCAAATGTTACTGTTATCTCCATAAAGCCACGCTTGATGAGGATTATCTACGAAATTGTTATGGTAAAACTGGTTGTTTGACGAATCCGACATAAACAAGCCGTAACCGCCATTGCTTTCCATAGTGTTGCCTTGAACAATGCAGCCTGATGTGTTAACAAACGCGATGCCTCCCCAAATGTTACCTGAAACGTTGTTGTATTGTAGGGTGCAGTTGCTGCTTTCCAGTAGCCAAAAGCTGTCCTCGCCAAGTGTGCTTGTTACCCCTATGATTTTAGAGTTTTGTGTGTAGGCAAAGAGGAGGTTCTGCCAGTTCTTCTCTAAAAACCCGCCAGAAACCGTCACGTCAGTACAGTTCACCGCTGCAATGTATCCCGCATCTACAGGAACTTGTTTGCATACCTGGTTAACCCAATAAACAATAGGTTTTCCCTCAACAGTGTTAGATTCATCAATATCTTGAATGTAACCGTTCAAGTCACTGCTGTACACGCCAAAATTAAAACTGTTACCCGCCAAATTGTTGTCTCTGAGCAGGCTTTTTGGGGAATCAGCAAGGTAGATGCCGATGTTGTTGCCTGTGACGGTGACGCCTGAAAGCTTCACGTCTTCAGCACTGTTAACGAAAATGCCGCTGTCAGTCAAGTTGTCCCCACTGTTCTGCACGGTAAATCCGGTTAGGGCAACGTTATCTGAATTAATCCAAACAGTTGTTCCCTTTCCGTCTCCATCAATAACCGTTCCCGACTCGCCCACAAGCGTGAGGGGCTTGTCAATTACCACGTTTTCGTGATAAACTCCATGCCTAACAGTTATTGTGTCACCTTGTGAGGCGTTGCCGATGGCAGCGTTTATGCTGGGAAAGTCTTGGGGCACAACTATGGTTTTGCTTTCTTCTGCTGCGGCGGGTGTGATGGTTAACACGGTTAAGCTGGCAACAGTTAAAGTAAAAATGATTGCAATAAGTGAAACTTTGAATTGCTTGCGCATTAATAGTTAATTCAAAACTGGACAAAATATGTTTTACTAATAATAGGGCTGTTTTAACCTGAAAATAATGGCTGTTAAAAAATTTGTTTTCCAGTTTTTCGGAAAGCTTTTATCCAGACTGCTTGTATGCTTGCTTTAGAAGGGGAATGGCTAATTTGAATGCTTCAAAAAAGAAAATTTTGCTGATGATAGTCAGCGTTCTAATTGTGCTTCTTGGCGGAGTCGCCTTGACAGCAGGCGGAGTCATCATGTACTTAAACACTGGAAACGATTCTGAAGGGTACGCTTTAAGCAACACTTACCATGTCGAGACTGATTCAAACGTTTTTGCCATATGGGTTGGCGCACCCGTGTCTGAGGCCCGTCTAAAATGGGTCATCTCCACCGATTCTGGCAATGAAGTTTTTGCAGGTTGGGGTGCAATGGAAACAGTAACCGCCTACACAGGCAATTACCAGTATGCTACGCCTGCCTCTGGATGGAGCTACCATGCACGAGCATACGAAGCGTCAATAAACATTACTGACGTAGAAATCATGAACACGCAGTATCCAGTTATGCCTATGCCAAGTTCAGAATTGTTTCTTGACACGTTAAAGACATCCAGTGCGGCAACGCTTTATTGCAGCCCAAACAGTTTGGGTCGAACGGGCATGCTTGTAGTGATGAATGCTGATGCGTCTAATGGTGTAGACGCAGAAATTCAGTTAGGCTCAAGAATACCGCTTTACGGCACGCTTCCGTATGTTTTGCTTCCGGTCGGCGTGGTGCTGCTGTTTATTGGTGTTTTGCTGGTTGTGAAAACAAGGAAGACTCCAAAATAACGGCTTTCTCTTTATATTTATTTTTCACTTATAGTTAATTGGTGTTTTTGTTGAGCAAGAAAAAAGATGAGCAGTCTCGTGACTCTTGTGTTTTAGAAATTGCCCAAGCTCTCAAAAAAGACAATTGGGAAGTAGACGCGAACCTGGAAGGCTGGAATAAACCCTCCCAAATTGGTTCTCAGACGCCTGATGTTGTAGCCAAAAAACCCGGCTGCCTAACCAGAATCTGTCAAGTTGCAACAGAAGAAATGTTCAAAGAAAACCCCCGTGACTATGAAGACCTGAAAAATTACTGCGCCAACTACGACTTCCACTTCTACATGATAAAAGATGGAAAACGCACGCAAGTAAACCCTGAAGACATCAAAGCCGAAAGCAAAAAAGAAGCTTAAACAGTTTCAGGCTGTTTTATCCATACTTTACTTTTCTCTTGAACCTTGATTTTGCCTTCCGTCTGCATCAAATTAATCTGCGTCGCAATCAGTCGGCTGTCGTGGGTGTGAAATTCTTTACGGATGGCATCTTCAAGTTTAGGAACGTTAATGTGTTCAACTGCGCCAACGATGTTCCAGAATTGCAGCTGGATTTTCAGTCTTTTTTGTGCATCATCTTTTGAGGTTTTGGTCATTGCGTCACTTTGATGGTTTTATGTTGCGTTTGTGTTTATTTAATTTGATTTTTAGCTTTTTTAAAAAAGATTAAGTATTGCTTTTTGTTTTGATAAAGAAAGCCTGTCTTATGGCTATAGGGGAAAAGGGTTCTATTTGAAAAAGTTGACAAAAATAGTGATAGTTGTAACTTTGGTTGTTTTAGCGTTGATTTTTTCTCCAGTAACATGGAGTGTTTCAAATGAACCCTGTCAAAGATGCCACAATTCACGATATTATCAATATCTTGACATCCTCGAAGGTGACAGCGGCAACCAAATACCTTCAACATTAAACGTTGACCAAACCGTCACCGTAAAAGTAATCGTATTCAATGACGTTAACACAGCAACCTACTCCACTTTGAGCAGTGTTTCATTAACCCTTAGTTCAGCTAACGGGCACTTCAAAGTAGACAACCCAACCTACACAATTAGTTCTATGTCCGCTGGAACAGCTACAGCTACTTGGCAAATAACTGGAACTTCAGACGGCTACGACTACCTAACTATCCAAGCCACAGGATACAATTCACACTTTAGCTGCTCCTTCAGTGACAGCTACTCCTTACCTCCGCTAATCACTATCGGTTCACCAACAGGAACCCCCCAGCCAATCCAAACACCAACACCCCCAACTCCAACGCCTACCCAGTCACAACCAACATTTACCCCTGCACCCACTTCAACAGCCACCCCAACAAACACGCCCTCAACCTCAAATCAGCCAACTCCCTCACCAACACCAACCCAAACAACACCATCAACCCAAATAACAACGCCAACCCAAAACCCAACAACCCCAAACGAAGCAGCAGGACCCGCTTTTGACTCAACAGCAGCAATCATTACAGTCGTGGTCGTGTTGGTCGGGCTTTTAGCTGTTTTTGTTTTCTACAAAATGAGGTCAAAGAAACCACAATGAGCAGTCACGAATTAAACTCGGTAATGCTCTACATCCATCCCTCATTGGCTATTGTTGGGTACTTTTTTGTTTTCCTGTTCACGATGGCTTTCTTGTTTAAACGGTTTAGGGACAATAAATTGACAGGCTTTTTTGGTTTGGCTTCTTGGCTTTTCACTTTTTTAGGTTTAGCTTCTGGTATGCTTTGGGCTCAAACAGCTTGGGGCAGCTACTGGTCATGGGACCCTAAAGAAACCTCGACACTGCTGCTCTTCATTTCGGTTACAGCATCAACTGTGCTGTTTTTCGAGGGAAAACGTGGATTTGCTAAAATGTTTGCTTTTGCCGCATGCGTTTTGGTGGTTGCAACCATTCTGGTTTCATTTATAACGGTCGGGCTGCACTCGTTTGTGTTACCTTGAGCAGTAAGGCATCTCGTTCTTTTCTTTGTGATACCGCACGCATTCAGTACAGTTGCCGTGGCGTTGGCAGCCACGTTTTGGGCATGGACAATTTGGAGCCAAATCAGACATACCAAGAACAGTCCATTCAAGACTATATAATTATTAACCAAAACCAGTCTAATTGGAGCCCCTATTAGAAACTCTATGCAGAAACCTAAACCTATGAGGGTAGGGTAAAACAACGCCTTTTCAACCCAAACAAGCAAAAACCACCGCATATACCATCAAGGATGCCTTATTTGGTCTGCTGCACGTTTTGTGGGTAGCGAAAAGGTGAAATGCTACAACGTGTTGATTAAATCATAAGATATGGTGACTTGAAAAATGAGCAACGATGTTGATATGGCAACTATCCAGTTAAAGGGAGAAAAAATGAATTTTCTTTTAGGCGCAAAAAATTTCAAAACCGGCAGCTGTGGTTATCATGCACAGGGCAAAATGATGTCAGGCGGCAAAAACTATCAAGTGAACATCCTTGTAGTTGAAATTGGTTCTAAACCAAAAGAAGAAAAGAAAAAGTAAACTTTGCTTTTCTTAATTTTTTGTTTTAAGGAATTATTGACGCGTTAACTATAATGACTTCTTTGAGAGGTCTGTCTTCGCGGTTAGTTCTTGTTTTACCGATTGCGTCAACCACGTCCATGCCAGCTATTACTTTGCCGAATTGAGGATGTTTAGAGTCTAAATAATTGTTGTCAACCAAGTTGATGAAGAATTGGCTGCTGCCAGTGTTGGGGCCCGCATTTGCCATGGCAATTGTGCCTCTGTCGTTCCAGTTTTTCTTTGTGAATTCATCTTTGATGTCAGGTATTGATGGGTCGCCACAACCTGTGCCTGTTGGGTCTCCGCCTTGAATCATAAAACCTTTGATAACTCTGTGAAATATTGTGCCATTGAAAGTTCCTTGTTGTACCAGATTCTTGAAGTTGCCCGTAGTTATCGGCATGTCGTTGCGTAACTGCAGGGTTATGTCGCCCATGTTTGTATGCAAGAGGACTTTTACACCGTTAGTGTATTGGTCTTGACCTTGTGTGTCTACCATAAATTTCGCCTTAAAATAATCCATTAAAACGGATGCTATTATGGGTTTGCCAGAACCCGTTTTTTTACTGTGGACTTTTTTAAAACTAGAAAAGAAAAGGAAATGGTGCCTAAGAAATGATTGTTGCCGAAATGATTGTTACTGTCATTGTTGGTTGGCTGTTTTCGCCGTAAGCGTTTGTGGTTACTGGAACATTGGCTATTGCATCAACTGTGGTTTGTCCTTCAACTACTTGACCGAAAGCAGTGTAAGTATCATCAAATCTTGTGCCGTCAGAGTACACGATGCCGCTGTTGTCTGCTGTGTTGATGAAAAAGCCGCTTGTTGCAGAGTTAGGTGCACTGGTTTTTGCCATGGCGATAGTGTATTTGTAGTTGTGGTTGTAGCTGCCTATTTCATCCTGTATTGTTGGGAGGTTTTCGTTTATTGTGCCGCCTTGAATCATGAATGTTTTCATTATTCTGTGGAATACGGTGCCGTCATATTTTCCTTGAGCAACAAGATTCAGGAAATTGGTTGTTGTGATTGGTTTGTTGTCAAACAATTCAAGCGTGATGTTACCCATGTTTGTCTGCAAGACAACTCTTGTATTGTTGGTTGCAGGAGTTTGGGTTGGGGGCGCCTGAGTCGGAGTCGCTGTAGGTGTTGGACTTGTTGTCGCTGTGGGTGTGGCTGATGTTTGGAAGAAACTAATGTTGTTGCCAAATGCACCCGCAAAAAATGCTCCAACAATGATTAAAACTACAGCTAAGACCCCGACAACAATAAACAATGTTTTCTTTGAACTGCCACTGTTAGGTTTAGGCTTGTATTGTGGTGATTTTTTGCGATTATATTTAGGAGCCATAACTCAAAGTCTCAGCTTCTTTATATAAAATTTTTTCCAAAACTACTCCCCGCCAGACTATCTAACTATTTGAGTGAATTTTTCATATATTTCGCGCAGGTTGTTGGCTGTAAACTCTGGAGTCTGACTGCATGCCGCCAAATCTTTTTGGGCATAAAACTGGGACCGAACAAACACAGTTCTTAGTCCTGCGGCTTTGGCGCCTTTAATGTCTTCAAGGGGGCTGTCTCCAATGTAAACCGCTTCGTCAGCCTTCACCTGTAGCCTGTCCAGAACGTCTTTGAAAATGTGTGGAGAAGGTTTTCTCCAACCATTCTCGTCGGAAACAACTACTGTGTTGAAGTATTTGCTTACATCCAAATGGCTAAGGCTACAGTAGACGACTGGGGCGTAAGTGAAATTTGAAAGTAACCCAACCTTGCCATAGTCTGCTGCATGCTGGAAAAGTTTCGCTGCGCCTGCTCTTAACCTGAGCGAATCAATAAAATCTTTAAAAAAGACGTTTAGAGCTGCTTTAATACGCTCATCTTCAGGAGTTACATTGTAGCCGATTTCATTGAGTGCTTCGGCAACCCAAATCGCGTTAGTTACTTCTCGCAACTCTTTGTAGCGGACAACACGGTACTTTTCATGTGACCTGCTGTAAGCCTCCAAAAAAGTGTCCTTCTCAACTTTGAAGCCTTCATCAACCAGCGAAGTGTAAAGCTTCATTTTGGAAGCATCCATACTGTAACCTGTACAGTTAACCACTGTTCCAATATAATCAAAAATTACAGCTTTAATCTTCCCCAACCCGAATTCATCCTTTAACCAAAATGTCTTTCTCAACAACCCTCTCAAGAGTACGGCCAATACTGGTGCCTAACAGTTTTTCTTCATTGCCGATTGCGGTTTCCACTGTTGGGTCAAAACTGATTTCCGCAAGAAACCGAAGCCCAATCTTTCCGGTTTCAATCGCTATGTTGCTGCTTGGGGTTTGTTTCATGTTTTCCACAACTCCGATAATTGGCGCTTTTAATCCACAAAGCAAAGCCACCTGCTTTTTCACTGTTTCAAAAGCCAAAAGCGACGAGGTGGTGACAATTAAAAACTCAATTCGTTTAATCAGGCGTAACAGGTCAAGTATGACGTCGCCGATTCCGGGTGGCATGTCAATTACAAGATAGTCTAAGTTGTCCCACTGAGTAACAGCAAGTAACTCGATGAGCGCGTTAGAAACGTCTGCTCCTCGTAATGGCGCTGGATTTTCGCCTACAAAGTAAACAAGTGACATGTACTCAAGACCATTAACGGTTGGGGGTACAATGCCTTTGTCTTCTTGCGGCACGGTTACCTGCGCATTTAGAATGACGTGGGTTGATGGACTGGTAAAGTCTAAATCAAAAAGGCCAACTTTGCAGCCTTGTTTTTTCAGAGTTAACGCCAGCGTGGTTGCAACCATGCTTTTGCCGACGCCGCCTTTACCGCTGGAAACCGCAATAATCCGCTTCACTTTTTCAAGTCGTCGGTTGATGACGCTTACTCTTGGGTCAATCATTCTGGTTTATTTGACTCCTTGAATGTTGTCAAGCCAAACGCCGCGTCCACTGGCTATTTCAAAATCTGGGCTACCGCATTTGGGGCACTTGATGAATGTGTGTGCTGCTTCGGGCACAAAATGTATAGCTTCAGCGGTGGCGTGGTCAAGGGCGTCTTTTTTGAATTCCCAACTTGTTCCACAAACTCGACATTTCAACTCTGTTTTGGCTTTAAGAATGCAGAACTTGGAGTTTTTGAATAAGTCCGATTTTATTTCTCCGAGAGCAAACACTAAAATCTCTTTCTCAACGTCTTGAAGTTCGCCAACTCGGATGGTAACTTCGGTGACTTCTTTAAGTTGCTCTTTCTGTGCGATTTGTGATGCTGTTGTTAGAATTGCTTCTGCTAATGCCCATTCGTGCATAAACCAGTTAAGTTTTTTGAATAATTTAAAAATATTGTATCGTGACTGTTTATTCTTCTAAGTCTTGCAGGATTCCAAAAGCCTTGGCAAGTTGTTTAACCAAGTCAGCATCAACCTTGGGGGCTTCATCAATGTTGGTCAATGATGTGTTTTTGCGCATAAACTTAAGCATGTCTGCTTTTGTTATAACAATTGCTCCTTCGGGTACTTCGAAGTTCGAAGTAACCTAGAAAACCATGGATGCAAATTAACATTTAAATGTAAAAATGGTGGCGAGGTGGCAGTGGGAAAAGCGCTTGATGTCTCAACTTTCATGGAATAGTTGTAAAAACGGCGTTTTCAACATCAACAGGCAAAAACCGGCATTTATGGATTCAATTAAGAAAAAAAGTTATATGTAAACGCGCTGCTAAACATTGTTTATGTCAGCCAAAGTACACTGTGCCCACATTCTAGTAAAAACCTTAACAGAAGCCCAAGCAGTAAAAGCACGTATCGACAAAGGTGAAAGCTTCGCTGAAATAGCAAAGCAAGTTTCACTTTGTCCTTCAGGGAAAAAAGGTGGAGACCTTGGCACTTTTGGAAGAGGTCAAATGGTAAAGCCTTTTGAAACTGCAGCTTTTGGGCTTAAGAAAGGTCAAATTTCAGACCCTGTTAAAACAGAATTCGGGTACCACATCATCAAATGCATAGGCTAAACTGCCTAACCCGAAATCTTTCTGGACTCTTTTAACCGTTCCAGACCTAACCATTTTAAAAATTGAGAATTGAAAAAATTGAATACAACACTGCTCCGTCAAAGCCGAAATTCAACAGTGGCCTGCATTGTCTTTTTTGCAGCTTTCATATTATTCTCAATTTTCAGAGTAAACTTTCAATCAATCGATGTGGCAGTTAACCTTTGGACAGCAACAATTCACACTGACCTGTCGGTTCTACTAGCAAAAGTGCTATCGACAGTTTTTGACACCACAATCATAGTCGCAGCTTCACTAGTTATTGCAGCAGTTCTATTCATAAAAAAACAGAAAGCCCAAAGCGTGCTGCTTTTAACCGCCATAGGCGGAGATGCCCTATTTGTATCAATCATAAAAAACATTGATCCAGTCCTCAGACCCGAAAACCAGCTTTTGATAGGCTCCGGCTTTTCCTATCCCAGCGGTCACAGCGCCGGTGTAATCGTCTTTATCGGCTTAATCGCTTACTATGTTTGGCTACACTGGAACACCAGTGCTCGCGCAAAGAGTTTAGCTTTGGCGGCTTTTGGTTTAGTTGTTGCTTTTGTTAGTTTTGACCGGGTCTACCTAAACGTTCACTGGCTTAGCGATGTTGTAGGTGGATGGCTGTTTGGCGCATTTTGGTTGTCGTTTTGTATCATGGTTTACGAACGATTGCAGGCTGCTGGCAAGTTTGAAACTGAACGGTTCAACTTAGTTGCTAATGTACTGTTTGCTTTGGGTTTTGTAGTTGCTGTTATGCTTGTTTCGTTAGGCTGGTTCTTCAACTATCTGACCGTTTAATTATTGCTGTACCTTTTCACCGCATTTTTGGCTCCAAAACTGTTTGGGCATAACCATTAAAAAGAAACTCGTCTACTTTTTGGCAATATCCTTTTTGTCTATCAAATTTTGGGCAGCGATCACAGGGGAGTAAAATATGCTCCTCCATTAATTGTGTGTTGTCAGGTTTGAGGTCATTGGAATCAAACCTTAAGTTGCCCTAAGCAGTATTAAAATATTTTTCCAAATTAGATTTTTGAAGCGAAAAAATTTGTATAGTTTTACTAAAAAAGCCAAAATATTTTTCTTTTTCTGAAAACTTTTTGGCGAGTTTTCCGTTTTTTGGTATTGGCATGGTTCTGGATGTGTGCTTCATTATTTTTGGGTTTTTAATGTTGTTTAAGATATATCTTTGACAGATATACTTATATTTGTCAAACCGCCCAATAAATCAATAAACACTTTCTAAGCAGGCAACATCACATGTCTCAGGAAAAAACAAAAAAAATTGTCCTCAACATCGGCGGCATGAGTTGCATAAACTGCGCCAAAACAATCGAAAAATACACCTCAAAACTCAACGGCGTAACCCACGTAACCGTCAATTTAGCCGCTGAAAAAGCAATCATAGACTACAATCCAGACATCGTAGACCAAAAAACCATCGAAGCCACCATAACCGACATAGGCTATCAAGTGATTCACGAAAAAATCGTAATCCCCGTCGGCGGAATGACATGCATCAACTGCGCAAAAACCATAGAAAAAGTTCTCAACGCCAAAGAAGGCGTCTACAATGCAGTCGTCAACTTCGCGGCGGAACAGGTTACTGTTGAGTATAATCCTGAACAAATAAGCAATGTAGCAATCAAAAAAGCCATCACCGATACTGGTTACGAGGTTATTGAAACACAAAAAACTGCAGATGTTGATTCAGAAAGCAAAGCACGTCAACGGCATATACGGCGACTTAAACTTCTTCTAATAGCTAGCGTCGCTTTAACGATTCCAATCATTGTGTTAATGTGGATTCCAATCCTGCCAATGGAGATTAACAAAATTGTAATGTTTCTCCTCGCAACCCCTGTTCAATTCGTTGTAGGCTGGACTTTTTACGTGGGTGCATACAAGGCATTGCGCAACAAAACCGCCAATATGGACACGCTAATCGCTATGGGCACCTCCACAGCTTGGATATATAGCACAGTCGTTACTTTTCTGCCAGGCGTTTTTGGAGATGCAGCTGTATTCTTTGATACAGCAACCATGATTATGTCCTTTATCTTGGCTGGCAAACTCTTAGACGCCATCGCCAAAGGTCGCACGTCCGAAGCAATACGAAAAATCATGGGTCTGCAAGCCAAAGTTGCCCGAGTCATCCGTGACAACGTGGAACAGGAAGTGCCTGTTGAAGAAGTCCAAGTTGGCGACATAATCCTTGTTAAACCAGGCGAAAAAATTCCGGTTGACGGCACCGTAATTGAAGGTTACTCGGCAGTTGACGAGAAAGTCATCACCGGCGAAAGCATCCCTGTAGAAAAGAAAGTTGGTGACCAAGTTGTCGGCGCAACTCTAAACAAAACAGGTGTATTTAAGTTCAAAGCAACCAAAGTGGGGAAAGACACGGTTCTTGCCCAAATCATCGGCATGGTTGAAGATGCTTTGAGTTCAAAGGCGCCGGTTCAAAGATTGGCCGACGTTGCAGCAGGCTACTTTGTCCCCGCAATCATATTAACCGCCACAATTTCCGCTCTAATCTGGTACTTCATTGTGGGGGAAACGTATGTGTTCTCATTAACCGTGTTCATAGCCGTCTTAATTGTTGCTTGTCCCTGCGCTTTGGGTCTTGCAACCCCCACAGCCATAATGGTCGGCGTTGGGAAAGGCGCAGAAAACGGTATCCTAATTAAAAGCGGAGAAGCCCTCGAAACAGCCCACAAACTCCAAGCTGTCGTTTTCGACAAGACAGGAACACTAACTAAAGGCGAACCTGAAGTAACCGACATAATCGCACAAATCCCTGAGGAACAACTGTTGAAGTACGCAGCGGTTGCAGAGAAAAACTCTGAGCACCCCCTCGGTGAAGCTATCATCCGAAAAGCTGCCCAGCAAGGCATAACTGCGGAGGAGCCTGAATCTTTCGAGGCATTGCCCGGATTTGGTGTACAAGTAACTTACAATAACCAACGGGTTCTTTTGGGAAACCGAAAGCTAATGGAGTCAAACAACATCGATATTAGCGCGCTTGAACAAAAAATGGTTGCCCTTGAAGAAGGCGGCAAAACAGCCATGCTGATTGCAGTAGACGAAAAGTTTGTAGGCATAATCGCTGTTGCCGACACCTTGAAGGAACATTCCAGCGAAGCAGTACACGCGCTTCAGCAAATGGGTCTTGAAGTGGTCATGCTTACAGGTGACAATCAAAGAACTGCTGCTGCAATAGCTAAACAGGCAGGGGTTGACCGCGTGATCGCTGAAGTGTTGCCAGATGAAAAGGCAAACCAAATCAAGAAGCTGCAAACTGAAGGTAAAGTTGTTGCGATGGTTGGCGACGGCATCAATGATGCACCTGCTTTGGCTCAAGCAAACATCGGAATTGCGGTTGGCAGCGGAACAGACGTAGCCGTAGAAACAGGTGATATAGTGCTAATCAAAAATGACCTGCGTGACGTGGTCGTAAGCATCCAATTGAGCAGAGCTACGATGCGTAAAATCAAGCAGAACCTGTTCTGGGCATTCTTCTACAACATAATCCTCATCCCATTAGCCGCTGGAGCATTCTACCCAATCCTGCACGTGCTCTTTGACCCCGTTTACGCGGCTGCGGCAATGGCAACCAGCTCAGTCACCGTAGTAACAAACGCTTCACTGCTAAGGAGATTCAAACCAAAACTCTAAGTTACACGATGACCATTCATATGGAGGTGAAACGTTTTATGGCTAAAGATTTAGTTTGCAACATGGATGTTGACGAGAAAACCGCAAAATGGAAAACCGTCTACAAAGGAAAAACCTATTACTTCTGCGCTCCAGGCTGCAAAAAATCCTTTGAAGAAGAACCCGAACTCTACATAAACGCTGAAGTCTCAGAAGACCAACACCACAAGCACCATCACCACCACGAAGGCGAAGACACCAAGAGCTGCGGCTGTGGCTGCGGAGGACATTAAACCCCCTCTTCCAGCATTTATTTTTTTGTTTTATTTTTTTAAAGGCTCAGATACTGTTGCTAAAAGTATGTTTTCGGCAAACAAGTCCTCATCAACGGCTCCAACAAAATCAATTTTGTCATTAATTACAACTTTGGGGACGCCGATAACATTGTATTTTATTGCTAAGTCTTGGAACTCGTTTGCGTTAACTGCGTCGGCTTTTATGAAGTCATTTTCTATTGCAAGTTTATGAGCTACAGCGATGGCTACTGGGCAGTGTGGGCACGTCATGGAAACAAAAACTTGAATGTGTACGGGTGATTTGACGTCTTGAAGTATCTTTTTCGTTTTCTCTGAAAGGTCCGTTTCTCCCTTTGAAACGTTAATGATTGCGTCAAGTAACGCTGGAAACTCGTAACCATAAGGCAAGCCGTAGATTCTTACGCCATAATCCTTAGCTCCAACAATCGCCAAAGCAGGAATCTTGTTAACCCCATACTCTTTAGCTTTATCTGCGTCAGCTACAAAATCGTAAACTTCAACCGACAACTTGTTGCTTAAAGTTGCAAGTTCTTGGACTAACTCTCTTGTGCTGTTACAGGAATCGCATTCAACTTCTTGTGTAAACATGACAATTTTGACAGGATTGACGAGTTGGTTAAAATCGTTTTTTAGAAGCTCTTTTTTGTCTTCAGGAATCATGCCCATAAGTAAGTCTCCAATAAAGAAGGTTCCACTGCCGTTAAGAGCTTAGAACCGTATAGAACAAAACTGGTTTATCTTGAATATAACTTTTCAAAAAAGAAAAAAAGTGTTATGCGTTGTCTCCAGTGCTAAAAACGTGTTTTGACGAACTCCAAGTTTCTTCAACCAACATGTGAAGCCCATCAAGAACGCTTGCCAATTTTTCACCTTTGTCAGTTAAACCGTACATTTTCGGTGCTTTACGCATGAAAATTAGTTTCTTTCCTTTCAACCCGCGTAGGTACTTGTATGTTCGTCTTACTGAGAGTCCTGTTTCTTTTGCCAATTTTCCTGCAGATGTGCCTTCGAGACTTATGGCTTCGTAAACTCTTTTTTCTGTAGGCGTTAAGGTTTCTTTGTTTGGGTCTCTTCTTGATTTGAAGAAGAAAATGTAGTCTCTTTCTTTGGGTGTTTCAATTAAATCTGCGGCGCGTAAACGTTTTAGGATTCGGGAAGTAATTTTCGGTGAAATAAGTTCTTGGATGTCTTCAAAAGTTTTAGGTCCAGCCATTAAGGCTCTAAGCAATGTTTCTTCATAACATTCGCTGTGTGCAGGTAACACCATGCAGTATTCTGGAAAACAACCAAGCAACTCAGTTAATCTACCCCCGAAGTTGGTTGCGTAATATTCGTCTCTAGCTTCATTCGCAAGACCCACTGCCATTAATGGGCGCAGATACTCTGTGCTGATTGTGTCTTGGCTGTGAGTGTGACCAGTTTTTTTAAGTTCCTGCTGAATTTGGCTCACTGAATATTTGCCATTAACGATTGATTGCAGAATGTGAAATCTGGTCTCGTTTTTTAGAACATTGAAAAGGTCTTTCATGAAGTTAGGATTGTCCATTGTGTCGCGAAGTTGGCGTAACTCGTTTTTTAGTTTGTATACTTGGCAGCGTCCAATGCATTCAAGCGGTGATACGGGTGCACAGTTTCGGCATTCAGAATCAAGTGTAGACAGCAGATTTGCGAGGTCCTTTTTTTCGCCGTTTTTTATCGGCGTTACTACGTTTCCCACTATTTTCCCCCCACTCGGCACCATGACGGGTGAAGGAGTATAGAGTTTGGGTTATGCAAAACTTACAGTGAAGTTTTCCGATGGCCCCGTCATGACACGCGTCATAGGTATGACAATCGTCAACTTTAAATATATTTCCCCATAAATAACCCGATAATCAGGTGATTGTTTGCTGTTACCATGTGAAGTCGGAGTAAAGACCGTTCTGCCAGCAGTAAAAGCCATAATGGCTAGAACAATCGTTGAAAAACATGGCTTAAAAGAAAAAGATACTGCTGCACTTTTGGGGTTATCACAATCTGCCATCAGTCGTTACATGAACCGGGACCGCGGCAATAACCTGCTTGAAATCGAAAAAACCTTAGAAGTCCAGTTGCTCATTGACCAAATGGTTACTTACCTGGTTAAAGAGCCCGAGAAAAAACGTGAAATTATGGTGCTTTTTTGTCAAACCTGCAAAACAATTCGTGAAAAAGGCTTGATGTGTAACTTGTGCCGTAAAGACATGTCTAAAGAATGGGCTGAAGCATGTGCCTTCTGCCAAGTTGAAACCATAAAAATCTGCTAACCTCTTTTCTATTTTGAGTCGAAAACTGCCCAAAAGATTTGACGTATGTTTATTAAAGCCCAGATTTAACTGGACTTAGTGAATACTGCCTTGTCTTCATATGACGAAAATAAAGTTCTAGACATTATCGAAAAAGCAAGCAAAAGCGTTGTTAACATAAGCACCGTAAAACTTGTTCACAACATATTTTACCAAGCGGTACCAGTCGGCGGCATGGGCTCAGGCACCATAATTGATGCTAAACAAGGCCTAATCTTAACAAACAACCATGTAGTTGGCGGAGCAGAAAAAATTAACATAACCCTCTGGAACAATGAAGTTCTTCAAGGCAAAATCGCTGGTTCCTGCGCTATTCATGACATTGCCGTAATAAAAGTTGACGGCAACGGTTTGCAGGCTTCCGAGCTTGGAGATTCTGACAAGCTTAGGGTTGGTCAACGTGTTTACGCGATTGGTAACCCGTTTGGTTTAACAGGGGGTCCTAGTGTCACAAGTGGCGTTGTTAGCGCAATTAACCGGACTGTTGATTCGCAGCGGGGTGTGTTTGAGAATCTTGTTCAAACTGATGCTGCCATTAACCCCGGCAACAGCGGCGGTCCCTTGATAGATTTAGAAGGCAAAGTCGTAGCCATCAGCACAGCAATTATTCCATACGCACAAGGCATCGGTTTCGCTATTCCAATTAATTCTGCTAAAACCTGCACAAACGGCATCGTAAGAGAAGGTGCCCCTAAACGTGCATGGCTTGGAATAATCGGTTTGAGCTTAACAATTGACGTAGCCCGTTACTATGGGTTGCCTGTTGACCATGGTGTTTTGGTTACGAAGGTCTCAAGGGGAAGTCCAGCGGAAGCTGCAGGCTTAGCTGAAGGCGACATCATTTTAAGTTTAGATAACGTTGAAATTCGAAGGATTGAGGATTTGGTTGGGCAGATTCATAAACGTAAAGTCGGCGATTCAATTCGCATATTTGCCCTACGCAATAGTCGTGAGCAATATTTCGACTTAAGCCTAAGCCAAACTCCCTGAAAAGTTTTGTAGGTGAAGAAAAGTGAGCAGCGAAGAACAGATTAAAGAAATCCTGACAAAATACAAGACCATAGCAGTAGTCGGCTTATCAAACACTCTTGGAAAACCAAGCCACAAAGTAGGCGCCTACCTAAAACAGCACGGATACTGCATAATTCCAGTAAATCCTACAATCGAGGAAGCATTAGGCAGTAAAAGTTACAAAAGCCTACTTGACCTCCCACCAGAAATTGCAAAAAACCTTGAGGTTGTAGATATCTTCCGAAAAAGTGAGGATGTGCCGCCAATTGTGGCTGAGGCTATCGAGTTGAAAAAACGGTTTGGTCAACCATTCGTTGTGTGGATGCAGCTTGACATAAAAAATGAGGCAGCCGCTGAAGCTGCAAGGCAAGCTGGGCTCATAGTGGTTATGGACAAGTGTATGATGAAGGAACACTTGCACCTGTTTCCACACTAATTTCTTGTTTTTATGCGGCGCCAAGTAGCAGTGAAGCGATGGTTGCTATTATCACGATTGCCGCTGTTTCTGCCATTGTTACTTTCCAGTTGACGCGGGTTTTCTTTGACCTGTACCTGACTAGGAAGATGCCCACGATGGCAACTACCAAAGTGAGTGATACCACGATGTTGAAGACTGGTGGAAGCAGCAGATACGCAGCTATCGGTATAATTCCTGCAATAAACGTGGTGGTTCCACAGATTATAGCCGCATAAAGATTCGAACGGTGAATCTCTTTGCCCAGCAACGTGAACAGTTTGTGTACCAGAATCAATGATTTGTCGCGTTCTTTTTTGTCCGGTATGTCGCTTAAACTGTAATTCATCAGTGTTTGCAGTGTCATAATGTCTGCGAGGTCTTCAGTAATGCCGCCTAGCAAAAAGCTGGAAAAGTTTGTAATTGCAACCGCGCTTAGAGTTAGGAAAGCGGCAAAGATTACGGTGTTTGGGTTGCCCAGAAATGTTGAGGTTGTTGTTAATGTTGCTATGAACGCTGAAAGTATAACAACAAGACTTGTTACTGAACCATCGACAAGGCCTGCGACTACTTCCATTATGGGCTCTTTTTTAAGAAGTAAGCTTTCCCATTCTTTTCCAAGTTTTTGACCTTGCTTTGTTAATTGAACAAATCCGTCATCTTGACGAATTAAGCCCTCATTAGCCATTTCAGCTAAAGCTTTGTCTAGTTCACCCATTTCTATACAAGTGTAGCTTACGCATACTCGGTCAATCTTGTTTTTAAGAACCGCTTTTTTTACTTTAGCGCCTTTGCTTAAATTTAAAAGAACAACGACCCTAATGACATCTGGTAATTCTTGGATTTCAAATGCCACTTAACAATTTCACCAATTAATACTTCAACATTGATTCAAATTCACTAATAACTCTTATGCGACAAACTGAACCTTCTTGATGAATATGCCCCTTGATTTTAACATGTTTTTGGCGACCTTTTCAACCAATAGCACCCTCCCCCCTTAGGAATTCAATTCGAAGCCTTAGCTACCAAAATGGTTCAGGCTGAATTTGTGTCCGTTTTGCCAGCAGCTAAGGCTCCATTTTTAGGCTTCGACATAGTTTTCATCAGATTCGTTGACTGTGATTTTGCCTTTGGGTTTTTCTGTTGGATGCTTATTTATAAGTGGGTGTGGCAGGTAATCGATTAGTTTGCATACTTTTTCTATTTCTTCATAGTTGGGTTCGCATTCTGGGTCATTTGAATCCCAAACGTAGCGTATTATTCCTTCTGGATCAAGTAGCATTATGGTTTTGTTTAAGGCTTTGCAGTCTTCATGGCATGGTAAATCAAGTGGTTCCACGCCATAGGCTTTTGTTACTTTGCCGTCTTCATCGCTTAAGATGGGAAACGGTAAACGGTTCTTTTCCGCATATAGCTTATTTTTGAATGGACAGTTCACGCTGATTCCGACTATTTGAGTTTCGTTGTTTATAAGCCGGAACATTGAATCGCGGAAGTCACAGGATTCTTTTGTGCATCGGTGTGTGAAGGCACAGACATGAAACGCTAGTACTATTTTTTTCCCAAGAAACTCTTTGAGGCTTTGAGGGTTCAGGTCGGCGTCGGGCAAAGTGAAGTCAGGGGCCTTATCTCCAGCCTTCGCTCTTAAGGCCATTTTAAGAGTCCCTTCAAAATATGATATATTGAAAACATGTATAAATTTGTAATGCTGAATTATGAATAAAATTGGATATTTGGCTTTTAATACTTGTTTAAAATAATCATTTGTCCAGCTTAGTAGCGTGCTACTGCAGACTTGTTATGTTAGATTTTTTGAAGCACTTTTTGAATTTCATCATACTTAGGTTCACCAGATGCTGAATCTGCAACCCAAACATAACGTATGATGCCTGCCTTATCGATAATGAAAACTGAGCGTTTTACAAACTCGTACCCGTCAGGTCCCTCGGCATCCTCTGGAGTTAAACCATATGCCTTCACGGCTTCAGCATTATGATCAGTTAAAACGGGAAAAGGCAAATGGTTCCTGTCTGCAAACTCTCTATTTGACGATTCATCATTAACGCTTATCCCGATGACCTGTGCTTCCAAATCAATAATTCTTGACATTGAATCCCGAAATTTGCAAGCTTCCATAGTGCAAGTCGTTGTGAAAGCTGTTACAAAAAAGGCTAAAACCACTTTTTGTCCCAAAAACTCGCTTAAACTGCGCATTTTGGAATCAGTATCTGGCAAAGAAAAATCCGGGGCTTTATCTCCAACTCTAACCTTGGTTTTTAGCTGCATAAGAAATCTCCAATAGAAGAAAACTTGTGGCGCTATAAAATGTTGGTGCTTTAGCTAAAAGTGAAGGCTGAAGGGCAAATCTGGTTGAGCACGCAGGCTTCGCATTTAGGTTTTCTTGCAATGCAAACTTGGCGTCCATGGAAAATGAGTACATCTGTCAGTTTCATCCAATCCTTTTTAGGGGTTATTTGCATAAGTTCCTGCTCGATCTTGTCAGGATTATCTGTGTCAGCCAACCCCAACAGTTGCGCCAACCTTCGCACATGAGTATCCACCGCTACCCCGTCGATAACTCCGTAAGCGTTGTAAAGCACAATGTTGGCAGTTTTACGTGCTACGCCCGGCAACTCAAGCAACTCCTGCATAGTTTTGGGAACTTGCGAGTCAAACTTTTCAATGAGCATTTTAGCACAGTTCTGTAGGTTGCGGGCTTTGTTGTGGTAGAATCCGGTTGAATGAATGTCTTGTTCTAATTCTTTTATGTCTACGGTTACGTAATCTTTTGGGGTCTTGTATTTTTTGAAGAGGCTTTGAGTTACTATGTTGACTCGTTCGTCGGTTGTTTGTGCTGAAAGCATGGTTGCAACCAAAATTTCGAGAGGGTTGCTGTAGTTTAGGGCTGTTTTTGCGTTTGGGTACTGTTTCTCTAAAAGTTCAATGATTTTTAGTGTTCGCTCTTTTGGGGGCAAGTTAACTTTTGGGGTCTTCATGTGTTGTTCTTCCCTAAAACTGTGTTTGCTGTGCATAGTTTATGTTTGGTTTGGGCTAAAAAGAGTTTTTAAACTTTAGTGATTTTTGGTGTTTTGTTGATGCTTCTGTATACGCCTGTGCTAAATTGACGTTTGTGAGTTGAACGTGGCTGAAAGATTAAAAAATGTGCAATAAAGTGACTTGGTTGCGTTAGAAATGTTTATATGAATTATAAATTATTGCTCATACGTTTAATTGGCTGTTGTGTGAGAATGACTAATCCAACAAGAATAACGGTTGCCTTTGACAAACAAACTGCGGAATTGTTAGAAAAAATAAGCACCGACTCCCAAGTTTCTCAAAGTGAAGTAATGCGGCGTGCCCTAAAATTCTACAACGAAAATCGTCCCCTCGAAGACCCGGCAACGAAGAAAAAAATCGCCTCCTACATGGACCTGCTGCTTAGTGGCGAACACGTCATTTTAGACGTTGACCACTGGTTATCATTCCTGCAGCTTGTTCAAAATTCGCCCGAAAAAGATAAAGAAAAATTCTGGAGCGAACACCGAGAAATCGCCCGTTCACACTGGGAACAACTCAAAACTAAGGTTCACTCGCCCGAAGAAATGATTGTACGCCTTGAAGCATGCAACTTTTTCAGATTGACCAAGAATGCACCGAATGATTTTACGTTGGTTTTGTTCTCTGATATTTCTAAGGAGTTTGTTAAGGTTTTTCTTGAGGAGTATTTTGCTGCTATGGGTGTTAAGGCTGAGATTAAGGAAAACTTGGCGAAGCTGCGGGTTACTGTTAAGCCTGTGGGCGCAAAATCTTAACTGTTTATTTTTTCTTTTAATTTTCGTGCATTTGTATAGGAAATCATAAAAATTATGAACAAATCACAACTATATTTATATTTTAACATGCAATTAACTGTAGTAACCGAAAAGGTGGTCAAAAATGAGCAAAAAACCAAAAAAACCAAAACGGGCAAAAACTAAAACATGTACAATCCTGACAAAATCAGCATTGTACGCAAAAGGAGGAAAAGCCAAATGGTGAGCATTTTAATCGCTGCCTTTGGAGTAGGATCCTTAGTCTTAGCATTTGCCAATTATACAATTCAAAGGAAGAGGACCGCCGCACCAATCAATAATTATTAAAAAAAGGAGAAAACAAAAATGAGGAATAATTCAAACCCCAACAGTTCCAGTTTCCCCTTTTTTGAAAAAACCATTAATTACGAATTATTTTAAACAAACCTGTAATTTTATGCGCAAACTCTTTATTTTTCAAGGCATTCAACAAATGCTCGGTGCAGCCATATGAGCCTAAACTGTACACTTAAAATTGACGGAAAAGAAATCCCTCTAAACGAGTTTGTCGAAAAAATTTTGACAAAAACAATTGTTGGCGCAATATCTTCACTTAAAGGTATTAACGAAGACTGGAAAAAAGTTGAATTAGAAATAACGAAAGCTTAACCGTTAAACCTGACTTCAAGTTTTATTTCTTCAAACATTTCCCGTTTAGCTTTACAAATCGGGCAAACATACGGTGGATCCTCCCTGTACGCGACGTAACCGCATTGCTTGCAGTACCAAAGCTTCTTTTTCACTTCTCCTTCTGCTTGTTGTGCAGTTGGTTTTGCGTCTTGGGTAGGCGCGGTCTCTGTAGCGGTTTTAGGTTCGTATGCCCGGTTTTGCTTTTCAATTGGACGCCGTTCTGGAACATCTGGCAGATTTCTGCTTTCATAAACGGATTTGTTAACGTACAGTCGGCAGTAACATGAGCCATATTGGGCTATGTCTGGGTCTCGGTAGTCACAGGGACAAATTATGTCTCTGTCGTACTCGAATTTTCCTGAAGCCAGCCGGCATGGGCAAAGTGGGTATCCGTAGCGGTCTTCGTTGATTTTTAGTCCTTCAAAAAAAGCGTTGAGTAAATCCTGGTCAGGTGTTAAGTAGTAACCATAGGTTTTAGCGTCTGCTTCAGCCCGTTGGCGCACCTGGTCAATAGTGGTCAAACGCCTAAGACCTCTTTTAGTTGGTCCTTTTTAAAGCCCGTAACAACAATTTTGTCGTCAATAATTATAGTTGGGTAACTTAGAGTTGCTCCTTTGCTTAGGATGTCTTGGCGTGCTTTTTCCTTATCATCATCTTCAAGCAGATCAACATCAACAAACTCGTATCCGACGCTGTTATCAACAAAAAATTGTTTGGTCATTTTGCACCAGACACAAGTACTAAGGGCGTAGAGAGTTACTTTGTGGTCACGTTTTTTTCCTGAAACTTTAGAAAACTGCATAAAAACCTCTCCTGATTAATGATTAGTTTTTTTGGCGAATATAACTTTTTAGATTCACTACAACCCCTAAGCCGGCTGTAGGTTCCCAAAAGCGTTTTGCACAACTTCTGAAAGTGCCGGATGAATATGCATCGCCTGAACAATTGACTCAAAGGTTCCGTTGCCCGAGGACATGGCGTTAACGATTTCCTGAATCAGGATTGGCGCCTCAGCACCAATAATGTGAGCTCCCAAAATTTTTCCTGTTTCCTGATCCACAATCACTTTTACAAAACCATTTGGTTCCCCCATTGCTGCACCCATTGCTGTGTCACGGTAAAGCGCTCTTCCAATCAAAATTTTATGTTGTGCTTTAGCTTCTGCTTCTTTTAGTCCAATTGATGCTACTTGTGGATGCGTAAAGATTCCATGCGGTACCGCAACGTAGTTCATTGGTACTTTGTGTTCATGGTTTGAATTATGCCAGACGATTCCTGCTTCAAAATTGGCTGCATGCTTAAACATGGCTTTCCCAATCGCGTCGCCAAACGCCCAAATGTTCTTTTTACTGGTTTCGAGAAACTCGTTAACTTGTATGTAGCCTCGTTGGTCAAGCGTGACGCCTGTTTTTTCTGGTTTGAGGATGTCAGCGTTAGAAACCCTGCCTGTTGCAATCATTAACCGTTCAGCTTTGAACTCTTTTATGGTTCCGTCAACTCGGTTTTTAGTGGTTAAAACTACGCCGTCTGGTTCCTGCCTTGTTTCAACGGCTTCATAATTAGTGTAAATCTCAACCCGTTTCTCCAACTCCAGCTTAAGCAAATCGGATACTTCTGGTTCCTCTTCAGGTATCAATTTTGGCATGCGTTGAATAATAGTTGTTTTTATTCCCATGCCGGCAAAAAAGTGACCGTATTCTACGCCGATGTACCCGCCTCCCACGATTATGATGCTTTTAGGCGGCTCCTGTAGCTGCAGTACGTTGTCGCTTGTTAGGTAGTTGATGCGTTCAAGCTCTTTGATTGGTGGAATGGCTGACCTTGCGCCTGAGACTATATAGATTTTTTTGGCGGTTATTGTGTGGGTACCAACTTGCATGGTGTAGTCGCTTATGAATTCGCCTGTTTCTTTAAACCACGTGAGGTTTGGTGTTTGTTCCACTCCTTGGGCTTGCATGTTTGAATCCCCATCAACTAAGGCGTGCATGCGAGTCATGATGTTGTGAAAATCCATCTGGTTTATGGTTGCGTGAATACCGATTTTTTCTGAATCTTTAAGGGTAGCTACAACGTCGGCAGGGTGAATAAGCATTTTAGATGGTACACAGCCACGGTTAATGCAGGTTCCGCCCATGCGTCCGCTTTCAACAAGCGCAACTTTTAAGCCTTGTTCTACTGCCACTGAAGCGATAAGCATTCCTGAGCCTGAACCGATAACTATAACGTCAAATTGTTCAACCATAAACAAACCAGCACCTTAAAGAAAGGTGTAAAAGCCAAATAAACCTTTCAATAGGCTGGTTAATGGCAAATCTTTTATGTGCATATCGCTTAACATTTTTTTGAGGGTTTGTTGTGGCAAAACAAAAAGCCGAAGACACCAAAAAGAAACAAGCCTACTATTATGGCAAATCTGAAAAGAAAGCCAAAGAAGTAAAAAAGTAGCTGTTTAATCTAAAAATTTTGGTTTGCACCGTTCATCGGTAACTGGGTTGAAAGCTTCAAGCTCCTGTTTAGTTAGCGGCAACACTATACGCGACACCAAACCGTTAAGGCTATAGGGTAGCCGAATTAGTCGCATTTCTCCCGAAGTTACCCATTCATCAATATGAAAACCTGCATGCTTTACTTCATGAGCAATTTCGAGGCGTTGTTTTTCGTTAAAACTGTATGCTTCAGCGTCAAAAACGTGAATGTGAAAGCCCCTGCCTGAATAAACAGCCTTCACGTCGGAAAAACGAGTTTCCAATTTCTCAATTAAATCTATAGTTTCATGTTTAACAATGTCAAGTTCAAGTTCACAGAAACTTAAACCCTGTCCACTGTTCATCTTATCTTTGAGGCTGCCATGGATTGGGCAAACCACGTTTTCTGGGTCAAGATCAAAAGCGAGTTCTTGTCCAATTTTTTCGTTTTTTTCGCCGTAAACGGTTCGGTCATAGTAGACTGCTTCAGGTAAAAACTCCAAAACCTGCTCTCTAACGTCTTCCAGTATTTTATAATCGTCAATTATTATGGTGGTTGAGATGTCTTCGCGGTACTTTTCAAGAAAAATCTGGGTGTGCCTGCCTATTATAACTGCAAACTTTACTTTTCCAGCAGGGTGACTAAACCATTGAGCAATTTTTTGCAGGTTAAACTCGTACTGGTAAAACTGTTTCCTTTCAGCAAGTGTGGAATACCGCATTCCAGCTGGCAGGCCATATCTGGTCATTTCAACCAATTATTTTTAACAAAAGGGTCTCAAATAATTTTTTCCAAAAACCGGGTTGCAGAAAACCTAATATTTCCGCCTTACCGACTTTATATTGGTGATTTTTTTTGCCTATTGATCCTGATTTTCAAAAAAACCGCAAAGTAGTATCACAACACAACGGTCACGACGTTTGGGGTCCAGTTGAACCGCCTAACAAGCTTGGCATTCATGGCACAAACGTTGCAGTTGACTGGGACGTCTGCGTCGGCGACGGCGTATGTGTTGATGTTTGTCCTGTGTCACTTTATGAGTGGGCTGAAACTCCTGGAAACGCAAATTCAGAGAAAAAATCTGATCCCGTAAGGGAAAAAGATTGTATTCAATGCTTAGCTTGCGAGATGCAGTGCCCCACACAAGCCATAAAAATAACTCCGCCCTAAACTTTCTTTTCCAAAACCAACGTTTATTTTTGAGCTCTTTTAAAAAATAGGCAAGCTGCTGTTTGCTTTACTTTTCAAATTTTTGTTTTTGTTGACATGTTTTCAGCATTTGCATGTGCGGCAAAACTTGTGGTTTGTGTATTAAGAAGGTTGGGTGAATGGAGTTTTTTAACAAAATACCCCTTGCTTATGTGGCATAAAAACGGTTTGTTCTCTGCGTTTTTAGTTTGCTTTTTTTGATTTAAAATTAAATCAGTATTATTGATTTTTAAGCGTTAAGTTTACAAATATGTATGAACTTATTGTACATTTGCTAAATACTTCTGCAATTTGTGGATTGCATGGTCAACCCTCAGATTGCTTTAATAGGAAAGGTTTTTAGTTTAGTTATTATATGAAACTGTGCAAAGTGTAGAAGTGTAAAGTGAGGTTAACGTTATGTCTGTATTTGCAGCACCAGGAGCTTATGACCGCGCAATTACTGTTTTCTCCCCTGATGGCAGGCTTTTCCAAGTCGAATATGCCATGGAGTTGGTAAATCGTGGAGCCACTATTTTAGGCATCCAAACCTCTGAAGGTGTGGTGCTTGGTTCTGAAGAAAGCATCGAAGTTCTTGAAGAAGCAGGCTTCTCTTACAAAATCTTCCGTGTAGATGACCATATTGGAGCAGCTATTGTTGGTCTAAGTTCCGACGCAAGAATCCTGATTGATCAGGCAAGAGTTTACGCTCAAAGCAACAAATTAACTTATGATGAACCCATAGATGTTGAGGTTGTAACCAAACGCATCTGCGACATACAACAAATGTACACGCAGCATGCCGGTGTAAGACCCTTCGGAGTATCAATAATTTTCGCAGGTGTCGACAAGACTGGTTCACGCGTTTTTGGAACACACCCCAGCGGAACATACAGAGGCTACAAAGCGACCGCTTTAGGCGCAGGAAGAGAAACAGTCCTAAACATTCTCAAAGAAGAATACAAAGAAACCATGAGCTTAGAGGACACAACAAAACTTGCAGTAAAATGCTTAGTCAAAGCTTTAGAAGCAAGACAGCTTCCACCAAGAATCAAAATAGCGGTCATACCCACTGCGACTAAAACGCTTGAAATGCTCTCTGACGAAAAAATAGACGGCTACATTAAAGAGCTGGGTTCAAGCAAGTGACGTTGTGATGAGTGAAAGGTTCACCGTTGCACGCTTAACCAAAGAAAACGAGCACTTCGAAATCTTGGTAAAACCGCAAAAAGCGTTAGATTACCATAACGGCAAAATTTCGGGAATAACCGAGGTTTTAGCCGCAGAAATAATTTTTTCTGACGCTAACAAGGGTACGAAAGTTTCTGAAGAAGCAATGAAGAAAGCTTTCAAAACAATTGACCCATTAAAAATTGCGGACGAAATTTTAAAGAAAGGCACCTTGCAGTTAACAACCGATCAAAGACGCAAGATGGTTGAAGACAAACGCAGGCAAGTTATTGATTTTATAGCTCGCCAAGCAGTTGATCCCAAAACAAATCTGCCGCATCCACCGGCACGAATCGAAAATGCTATGGAGCAAATCCGTTACCCTATTGACCCTTACAAGTCAGTAGAGGAGCAAGCAAGAGACATAGTTAAACTGCTTAGACCAATTTTGGCTTTAAAGATTGAGCAAGTCATTGTTGCAGTAAAAGTCCCGGCGCAGTACGCTTCAAGAGCTTATGGTACAATCAAATCTTTTGGCGCACTTAAACGTGAAGAATGGCGCGGTGACGGCTCCTGGTATGGGGAAATCGAGATGCCTGCAGGTGTTTATGCTTCGGTGCTAAACAAACTTGGCGACGTAACTAAGGGAAGTGGAGAAGCAAAAATAATATCTTAAAAATAATGGAAAACGAAAATGGAAGAGGAATTTTATGCCAACATTCTTTGAAAAAAAACAGCTTGTTACGCCTGGAGAATTGCTTGCAGAAGGCGACTATTTACCCGGTGAAAACACGTATGTTGAAGAAAACAAAATCTACGCTCAACGAATTGGACTTGTAGATAGCGACAACAAGAAAGTCAACGTGGTTGCGCTTAGGGCTTTTTACGTGCCAAAAGTAGGCGACATAGTTATTGGAACCGTTACGGAAGTTGGATTTAACGGTTGGACAGTTGACATTAAGTCACCCTACACAGCAATGTTGAGAGCCTCAGACGTCTTAAGCAGACCATTTAAGCCTCAAAATGACGAGTTATCTGCAGTTCTAAACTCAGGCGATTTAATTGTTGCAAAAATCGCTTCATACGACCGCGCACATGACCCACAACTTACCGTTGGAGAACCTGGCCTTGGAAAAATTACGCGTGGACAATTACTTCATGTTGTTCCAACAAAGATTCCAAGAGTAATCGGTAGAAAAGGTTCAATGATTTCCATGATTAAACAGGAAACAAACTGCCAAATAATTCTCGGACTCAACGGTGTAATATTGGTCACTGGTAAGACTCCCGAAGATGAGGAACTTGCCATTAAGGCAATTAGAAAAATCGAGCAGGAATCCCACACGAGTGGTCTAACTGATCGTATCACCCAACTTCTTAAAGAAAGTAAAGTAACAGTGGAGGAACCCCAAAATGAATGAAAAACCCGATAAATTGATCGATAAAAAAGGTATTAGATTAGATGGCCGCAAAGCAGATGAACTTCGGCCTTTAAAGCTTCAAGTCGGTGTACTCTCAAACGCTGATGGTTCAGCTTACATTGAACACGGTAAAAACAAGATTTTAGCCGCAGCTTTTGGCCCAAGAGAAATGCATCCAAAACATTTAGCGCTTGTTGACAGAATGGTACTAAGATGCCGCTATCACATGGCACCATTCTCAGTTCAAGAACGCAAGTCACCCGCGCCATCCAGAAGAGAAGTAGAACTGTCCAAAGTTATCCGTGAATCACTCGAACCAGCCCTGTTCCCAGAGCTTTATCCACGAACAGGCGTGGATGTTTTCGTTGAAGTATTGCAAGCAGATGGAGGAACAAGATGTGCAAGCATCACCGCTGCAGCCTTAGCAATTGCTGACGCTGGTGTTCCAATGCGTGACCTTGTAGTTGCTTGTGCAGCCGGCAAAGTTGATGACACAGTTGTTCTCGACTTGTACGATGCAGAAGACAAACTTGGCGCTGCAGATGTTCCAGTTGCTTATATGCCATCTTTAAACGCTATTACTTTGCTTCAAATGGATGGCATCCTGACTCCAGACGAGTTCGAGAAAGCCGTAGATTTGGCGATGGGTGGATGCAGAAAAATCTATGAGTTGCAGAAAGAAGCACTTAAAACCAAATATATGGTTGTTAAAGACGTAGAGGAAAAAGAGGTAGAAGAATAATGTCATCACTTGTTACAAGAGTTAAACTAAAGCAAATCACTTCACACATCGAAAAAGGCAAACGTTTAGACGAAAGAGGTCTGCAAGACTATCGGCCAATTAAAATTGAGCAAGGTGTTATCGAGAAAGCTGAAGGTTCAGCACGTGTTTATCTTGGAAAAACCGAGGTTTTAGTCGGTGTTAAAGTTGAAACAGGCGAACCATTCCCAGATACACCAAACGAAGGTGTACAAACAGTAAACGCTGAGCTTGTACCTCTTGCTTCACCAACCTTTGAACCAGGACCACCAGACGAAAACAGCATTGAACTCGCAAGAATCGTTGACCGCGGAATACGTGAGTCACACGCAATTGACACAGAAAAACTGTGCATTGAATCAGGCAAAAAAGTTTTCGTAGTTTTCGTAGACGTTTACGTTCTCAATCACGACGGTAACCTGATTGACGCCTCCGCGTTAGCCGCATTAGCAGCATTGCTTAACACAAAAATGCCAAACTATGAAATAAAAGACGGCGAACTAAAAATCAAACAAGGCTACACACCACTGCCAATGAAGAGTCACCCAATCACTGTTACAATCGGCAAAATCAACAACCAACTCATCGTTGACCCACAAGCAGAAGAAGAACAAGTAATGGATTCAAGAATCAGCATTGCAGTTAACGAGCAAGGTAACATTTGCGCTATCCAGAAAGGTGGTTCAGGCTTTTTCACACCGCAACAGATTTTAGAAGCTTCAAAGATTGCTCAAGCAAAAGCAGAAGAACTGCGCAAGAAACTTGACTGGTGATAAAGTTGCCGAAAATGAAGAAAGTAGGTCCAACTCGTGGATTAGGCGTACGTTACGGCTCCACAGTTAGGAAACGCTATGTAAAAGTAATAACTGAACTCAAGAAGCCTCACAGATGCCCACAATGCGGATTCGTTAAAGTACACCGCGTAAGTGTCGGCGTCTGGCAATGCGGTAAATGCAACTACACATATGCAGGCGGAGCATACACTCCAGCAACAAAACTGGGTGCAATCGCTAAACGCTCAGCAAAAGGTGCAATAACTGAAGAAACCGCAAAAACAGAACCAACTGCTCCGGCAGTTGAGACGGCAACAACCGAAGAAGAATAAACATTTTTTCTTCTTTAATTTATTTTAATTTTTTTTGTTTCTGCTTAGCCTTATTTATTTGAACGTTCCTTTGTTTCTAAAGTGAAAAGTTGATGGCGATTAAGGCTAAAGCCTCTGTGCAGTTGAAATTTTCTAACCCTAAACAACTTGCCGCAGCTGTAGCAGCGTTAAAGCCTGAAGTTAACTCGCCTGTTACCCACCGATCACGTGTCGATTTGCAGGTGCAAGAAAATTTTCTTGTTTTAACGGTTGAAGCTGAAGATACGGTTGCTTTGCGTGCTGCGGTTAATGCTTATTTGCGTTGGATTGCCTCAACTGTTAATGTGATTGACATAGTTGAACGCAATTAATCCTGCTTTTTGGGTTGAAATAACTCTTCATTGCTTTGTTAATGTTTTTTTTGTGTGTTTGCGGCGTTTGTTTTGGGTTGCTTTTTTGGTTTAGCGTTTGCAATGGTTGCTGGTCAAGTTAACTAAAGGCGGCAGGCGTCAGTAAAAGTCAATTAAAGTCAAAAAGGTCAACTTAACGCCAACAGCACCCTCCCCCTATAGGTTTCTGCATAGATATGATATTTGGGGCCTAATAGGCTGGTGAGAATTTGCTTAGCGGTTATTCTGCAATATGGTGACGGCTTAAAATCTTAATAATGAGATGTTATGTTAATTTGAAATGAATTAAAATCAAAAAATGATGTACTTTGATGTTTCTTTTGCCTAAATACACGCGTTTGGTGCAGGGAACCAAGTTTAGTTCCAAAAAAGTTGTTGCATTTTTCTCTTTAGTGTATGGGTTTGGTTTGTTAGTTATACTTGTTTTGTATTCGTCTTATCAAAATAACGTGATGTCTAGTAGTGTCTTTAATTTTGTTTCCTTTTTTATTATTTTTCTTTGTGCAGTTTTGTCTGTTCTTTGGGTTCAGAAATCAGCTAAAAAACGATTTTTATTTATGGTGATAGGTGGCTTTTTTGGTGGGTTGAAACTTGTGCTGCTTCTATCTTTGCTGATTACGCGTTTGTTTATTTTGATGGTTATTTTTCATTTGAAAACTGTTTAGATGCATTTTTTTGCTTATATTTAGGTTAAATTTAAGAAGGGTAGCATTCTAATTATATTAGCAGTGAGTCTGATGAAGGCTGTATTGTTTGATCTTGATGACACCCTTTTTGATCATAAACACAGTCGTCTAAAAGGTTTAGAGGCAATTCAAAAAAAGTTCCAAAAACTTAAAGCTGTTCCATTAGAAGAACTCGAGGAAGAACATGGAAGACTTCTTGGTGCTGCAGATTTTTGTCCTGTGGCCAACGGCACTTTAATTATGGCCGACGCAACCACGCATGGAATATCCAAACTCTGCGCAATGTACGGCGTAAACCTAAGCATTGAAGAAGAAAAAAACGTCGTGGACCTGTACACTAAGGAATACCTTAAAAATCGTCAACCCGTCCCCGGTAGCATAGAACTACTGACAACCTTAATGAATTATGCCAAACTGGGTGTAATAGCCAACGGTCAACTAGAACAGGAAATGGAGAAACTTAAAGTCTGCAAAATAGACAAACTGCTTGACTATTTTATAATTTCAGAAAATGACTGCTACAGAAAACCCAGTAAACAACTTTTCGAGATTGCACTTGAAAAAGTGGATGTTGCACCATCCAATGCGGTGTATGTTGGGGATTCTTGGAACTGCGACATATTGCCTGCCGTTGAGGTTGGTATGAAGGCTATTTGGTTAAACCGGTATGGGCTAGAAAATCCTAATCCTAACATCGCTAGTGAAATCAACAGCTACGTTGATGTCGACAAAACTGTTTTCTTAAGATAGGCTGTGTGAAGGGCTTGTAATCACCCTTCTTTTTTAACAATTGGTTATTTGTATTTCATTTTAAGGATTAAAATTGCTAAACCTTGAATAAACGCGAATGAATTTGCGATTATTATCGGCAAATCTGTCTCAAACAAGCCATAAATAAACCACAAAAAAACGCCTCCACAAAATAACGAGAACATACCTATAGAGATGTCTTTGGCAGATTTAGTTCTTTTAACTTTAAGCAGTTGTGGCAAAAGCGCCATTGTAGTAAAGACTGCGGCAATTAAACCAATTATCGTTATACTCAAATCCATTTCCCAATCCCTTCCAGTTCACCAGCATTGTCGCCCTCATTTATTTACATTTAGTTTTTTGTATAAAATATTTTTAAAAATAACTAAAAAACATTCAAAAGTGAATCAAATGCTTGTTTGTGGATAAAAATTGCTGTGTTTTTTGACGTTTTTTCGTGTTTATGTTTGCCTGAGCCTTTCTGGGGCTGTGTTGGTTGTTTGCGACTGATTTTGTATGCTAAATTGCGTTGTGAGTAAAATGCTTTTTAGTCACCTTGTATTGCTTGTTATCAGAAAAAACGGGCATATACGTTGCTCGAGGTAGTTGGGCGTTTAATAAATTTTCATTAAACGAATATTCTGGCAAGGGAAGGTTTAAATAAATACTGCCTCATTTCGTATATGCTTCAAGTTAAAAACGGATGATAATTTAGAATGTCGTCACAGGAATTTCGTCACATAGTACGCATCTTGGGCACTGACTCACCAGGCACCCTTAAGACTTCTTACGCAGTGAAACAAATTAGGGGTATCAACATGAGCCTGTCCAACGCTGTTCTTAAAAAAGCAGGCGTTAACCCCGATTTGCGAGTAGGTTTCATCACTGATTCAGACATCGCCAAAATTGAGGATGTAATCCGAGACCCAGCAAAATATGGAATACCTAGCTGGTTATTCAACAGACAGAAAGACTCGGAAACAGGCAAAGACGCTCACCTCTTAAGCGCTGATCTGATTTTCAAAGTAAAAACAGACATTGACCAAGCCAAAGAAATCCGTTCTTGGCGTGGATACCGTCATGCGTACAGCTTAAAAGTACGTGGTCAAAGAACAAAAACCACTGGACGCGCAGGCAAAGCCTTGGGCGTTAAGAAAAAGACTTTACAGCAAGGTAAGCCAGGCGGACCTGAAGGAGGCAAATAAGCATGGGAGATCCAAAGAAACAGCGTAAGAAATTCGAAACTCCACGTTTCCGTTGGCGCAAAGATATCCTTCAAGAGGAGCTTAAACTCTTAGGTCAATACGGCTTAAGAAACAAGCACGAACTCTGGCGCCACAAAACATACCTATCCAAAGTCAGAGGCATTGCGCGTTCATTAATTAGCGAAGCACCAGAAAGACGCGCAAAAATGGAAGGCGAATTACTAGCACGCCTAAAGAAATTGGGCATTCTACAGGAAACAGCCGTTCTAGACAACGTCTTGGACTTAACCATCGAAGACATTTTGGAACGCAGACTACAAACAATCGTCTTCAGAAAGAGCCTAACAAGAACAATATTCCAATCACGCCAATTAATCACTCACGGTCACATATCCATCAATGGTCGTAGAGTAACAATACCCGGCTACATCGTGCCAAAAGCAGAAGAAGCAGAAATAACTTACTCTGTAACAAGCGCGGTATCCAACCAAGCCCACCCATTACGTGTAGGCTTAGCAGTTGTCGCTAAAGAACCAGAAATTCGACAACCAGGCCGTGGTAGAAGAGGCGGCGGACGCGGAGGCGGCAGATTTTGAGCAACAGCAAACGTAACGAAAAATGGGGCATAGTACACATCTTTAGCTCCTACAACAACACTCTGATCCACATAACAGACATCAGCGGCGCAGAAACCATCGCCCGCACAACCGGCGGTATGTTCGTAAAAGCTGACCGCATGGAATCATCACCATACGCAGCTATGCGTGCAGCAACCGGCGCGGCAGAAATTGCAAGAGACAAAGGAATCACAGCAATTCACATTAAAGTTCGCGCACCAGGCGGAAGTGGTCCAAGAACTCCTGGTCCAGGTGCACAAGCAGCAATCAGGGCCCTCGCAAGATTCGGCTTCCGTATTGAACGCATTGAAGAAGTAACCCCGATTCCTCATGATGGCACACGTAGACCCGGTGGCAGAAGAGGAAGAAGAGTTTAAACTTCCACCCTTTCCTTATTTGATTAACAGAAAAATTGAAATAATGCACTGAAACAATTATTGAAACGCAAGCCAATATTTGCACCTATTGTTGGAGTGTCTAAAGCAAGTGAAAGTTGAAATCCTTGAGAAAAATGATAATGTCCTTCGCGTAATTGTTAGAGATGCAGAGGTTCCCCTAATGAACGCTCTGCGCAGAATATCACTTTCTCAGGTGCCCTGTATGGCAATTGACGAAGTTGTCATGATTGATAACTCATCAATTCTGCAAGATGAAATTATTGCTCACAGGCTTGGTCTTACTCCATTAAAAACAGATCTTGATCACTACAACACTCCCGAAGAATGCCCCTGCCAAAGTGAATTCGGCTGTCCACAATGCCGCGTCACTCTAACGTTGGATGCAGAGGCAAAAGACGGTACACGCACCGTTTACAGCGGCGAACTTGTTTCTGAAAACCCAGAAATCGTTCCAGTATCAGACAAAATCCCAATTATTAAACTTGCAAAAGGCCAAAAACTAAAACTTGAAGCCTATGCAAGACTTGGCACGGGCAAAATTCACGCAAAATGGCAACCCGTTTGTGTCTCCGCATACAAGTATTACCCAAAAATCATTACTCCAACGGAGTTATGTGAAGACTGTCAAAAATGCGTAGACATATGCCCCAAAAAAGTGTTAGAAATTAAAGGCGGCAAAGTTGACGTACGCGACCTCTATGCATGCAACTTGTGCATGGACTGCGTTGATGTCTGCCCCAAAAAACCTTCCCTAATCAAAGTTGAATGGGAAAAGAACGCTTTTATTGTTAATTTGGAGTCATCAGGTGCTCTTCCACCTGAACGTGTACTTCAAGAAGCAACAAAAATCTTAGGGCAACAACTTAAGGAATTTGAAGAACAAGCAAAGGTAGTAGAAAAACAATGATACAAACAGAATCAACCAACCCAGAATTAGTCCAGCTCATCAAACAATTAAAGAAAGAGAGCAGAGAAAAAGATGCACCAATATGGTTAGATGTCGCTGAACAGTTAGCTCAGCCACGCTCTCGCCGTGCAGCAGTGAACCTAAGCAGCATCAACAGGAACACAAAACGTGCAGAAAAAATCGTTGTTCCAGGCAAAATCCTTGGAACCGGTTCATTAACCCACCCAATCACTGTTGCTGCATTCAGCATTTCAGAAACAGCAAAAGCAAAACTTGACGCAATAAAAGCAAAATATGTAACAATCCCTGAGCTTGTTGCCAGCAACCCAAAAGGCTCAAACATCAAAATTATTCGGTGAAAATAAAATGTCAACAAAAGTAACTTACGTAAACGCTGACGGATTAATCGTTGGCAGAATGTCAAGCAACATTGCTAAACGGTTACTAAACGGTGAAAACGTTACCATTTTGAACGCTGAAAAAGCAGTCTGTTCAGGAAAAAAGAAGAGCAAAGTCGCAGAAGCACATGTATTTCTTGAAGTAGGCGCACCAGAACGTGGACCATTCCACTACCGCAGACCAGATAGAATGCTAAAAAAGACTGTCAGAGGAATGCTGCCTTATCACCAACCAAAAGGAAAAACAGCATTTAAACGTCTAAAGGTTTTCATGGGTGTACCATTAGAACTTAAAGACCGACCAGCTATCCAATTTGAAGAAGCTCAGGCTTCAAAACTAAAGGGGCCATCCTTCACTTTAGCTGAATTAGCCCAAGAAATCGGATGGAATCAAGGTGAATAATCATGCCGGGAAAGAAAGTATTAGTTGTTAGCGGAAAACGAAAAACCGCAACTGCACGTGCCATAGTAAAACAAGGCGTAGGCAAAGTGCGCATAAACCTTACACCAGTTGAAATTTACGAACCAGACATTGCACGCGAAAAAATCATGGAACCCCTTCTGCAAGCAGGCGGAGAGGTTTGGCACCAAGTAGACCTTGACGTCCAAACCAGCGGCGGAGGCTTCATGGGTCAAGCAGAAGCAGCCCGCATGGCAGTTGCTAACGCTTTGCTCAAATGGACAAAAAGCACTCATTTACGCACAGTCTTTAGTGAATATGACCGTACAATGATTGTTGGTGACTCCAGAGCCAAAGAAACCAAAAAGTTCGGTGGAGCCGGCGCACGCGCAAAGGAACAGAAAAGTTACAGGTAAGGTGAAAAAAGAAAGTGATAATTCCCGTAAGATGCTTCACCTGCGGCAAACTGGTTGGAGACAGATGGGAAGAATTCGCAAGGCGCATTAAAACAGGCGAAAACGCAAGCGACGTGCTTGACAGTCTAGGCGTCAAACGTTACTGCTGCAGACGCATGCTGCTTTCCAACGTGGAAATAGTAGACGAGGTTCTGCGGTTCTACGAAGAAGCAGAAAAACGCAAAGAAGCACGCAACTTCTATTAATTTTCACCTAATTTTTAGCTTATTTTAATTTTTATTTAATTTTTGTATTATTCAGTGTACACTTTCCAACAGTTGTTATAAGCTTTTTACTTCAACCTATCCGTGAGGATGGCTCTTTTTTCTAAACAAAGCGTCATCTTCATAAAAAATTGGAGAATAAACAAGTTGGAAGTTTCAACAAATAAGAAAAAAACTTTTTTTTCGATCATTATGGTCGTAATGATGATAGCTTCTACAGTGCTAATTGCAGCCCCAATTCAGCCAGTACAAGCAGCTCTTGCGCCAGTACAACCATATGCTGGACCACTAAAAAGCGGTGACGTTGCTGACGGCACTTTCGACACTGACGTTTGGATCAGCATTAGACCCAGCGTTGTCGGTAAAGGCCAGACAGTTCTAGTAAACATTTGGGCTACCCCCGCATCCAACGCTCAACGCAAACTCATAGGGTACCATGTAACAATCACCAAACCTGATGGAACTACAGACGAGTACACGATGAACTCAGAAAGAGACACTGCCGCTACCTGGATGGAATACACTCCTACAATGGTCGGCGTATACAAGTACAAAGTTGATTTTCCCGGTTGCTTCTTACCCCCAGGATACTACAATGACGGTGTAGTTTACACGACAGCTGCCGAAGGTGCTGCTGGCTACATGACAACAACATCAAACTATACTGGTTCAACTTACTATAAACCCGATTCAAGCCCCGAATATACCTTCACTGTTCAAGAGGACATGGTTTGGTCATGGCCCTACGTGACAACACCAACAGATTATTGGACACGACCCGTAGCACCCGAACTTAGAGAATGGTTGCCAATCATTGGTGACTGGCCATGGTATGGACCCGCAGGCCCCGACTATTATGAACTGTACCCAGATTGCAGCCCCTACTGGAACCAAAGAATGGACTTCTTCCCATACGTTCAAGGACCAGAAACTGCACACATAGCCTGGAAACAAGTTAACGCTATCGGCGGAATCACTGGTTCAGGAAGATACGGTACATTTGGCGCTACTGAATGGTCATATGAAGTTCCATTTGCCACAACATCAGCTAGCCCAGGCGTAATTACAATGGCTATCGGCGGAAGAGGATACATGGCGGTGCCAAAAGTACGTTCTGAATACATTAACGGCAGCATCCAGCAAGTAGCAACAACCACATTGCAGTGTGTAGATATGCGTACTGGACAACTATACTGGGAAGTTGACGGATTTACTCACTCACAAACTGTGGAAAGCTTCGGCAACTGGCAATTCCAAGGAGCAATCGAGTATCCATCTACAATAGTGTACTTGGATGGCAGTAGACTTTACAAGTATAACGCGAACACTGGAGCAATGATACTAAACACTTCAATTTCACCATTGACGTCAGCTATTCACTACATGAGTGGCTACGGTTTAGGTGTGCAAACAATAGGAACAGGCGCAGCCGCACAGCGTTTCCTCATTAACTTCACAACAGCAGGAACTTCAACAAACTTTACTTCCAGAATAGTAAGTAACATTAGTTGGCCACTGAGCAGTTTCCCAGCAACCAGTGACTTCACAGCCGGAATCTCGGCTTCGTTTGGAAGAGGACTTATCGACTATTCAGGAACAACGCCCGAAATGCGATTCATAACCGTTGACATGAGAACAGGTGCAGTATTAGTCAACAAGACAATTGCTCCTGCAGGTGCGCAAGAATTTATGGGTTATAGTAGTGCAAGTGACCTTTGCGATAAAGGAACATATGCTTTCCTTAACGCTTGGGGTGAATTCAAAGGACTTGACTTACGAACAGGCGAACTAAAGTGGACAAGTGAAAAAATGGATGCTCAATGGGACGCCAACAGCTTCGGCGCATACGACACAACATCAGCATATGGCATGTTCTTCCGCGACGGGTATACTGGAGTTTACGCGTTTGATTGGGACACAGGCAAAATAGTCTGGAAATATGAGAACCCAGCAGTAAGCCCATTTGAAACACCCTACATTAACAAGAACGGCACCACAGTGATGTCATTCAACGGTTACTCATACGCCATTGACGGTAAGCTTTACACTGTTAACACTGAACATACTCCAACGCAACCAATTACAAGAGGCTGGAAACTAAACTGCATTAACATAACAACAGGCGAAAAAATATTTGACGTAATGCTTACAGGAACAATAGGTGCAACGGTTGATGGATACATGAGTTTATCTGAATCCTACACTGGTACATTATACGTTTTAGGAAAAGGCAAAAGCGCAACAACAGTTACCGCTCCAGATACAATCGTACCACAAGGTACGGGTATAGTAATCAAAGGAACAGTTCTTGACCTATCACCTGCACAACCCGGTACACCATGTGTTTCTGCTGAGTCAATGTCCATACAAATGGAGTATCTGCACAAGCAAATGCCAATAGGTGGACTTTGGGGCAACGAAACCATAACCGGTGTTCCAGTATTTCTAACGGCAATTGATTCTAACGGCAACCCAATCGACATTGGTACAGTTACAACTAACGGGTACTATGGCACATTTAGCTGCGAGTGGACTCCACCTCACGAAGGCATGTACGAGATTATTGCTTCATTTGCAGGCGACGATTCTTATGGCAGTTCAGCAGCCTCGACAAGCGTGGTAATAGGTGCAGCTTCAGAAACAACACCTTCCGCCACTACTTCTAATGTTGAAATGCCGCCGTTTGAGCTTTACACGGTAGGTTCAGCAGTTGCAGTCATAGTCGCGGTTGCAATCGCTACATTGCTTATACTTAAAAAACGAGCGTAAAAAAGGAATTATCTTCCTTTTCTTTTTTTAATCCTTTTTAGTAGCGTTTGCTTCATCATAACTCGTTTGACTTAAAATTTTTCCAAAAGTTGAGCTTAGCGGGAACATAGTTTCATTGACGCAGGTTATGTTGACGCTTTGAACACTTGGTAGCTTCTTTACTTCACTTACTAAATCTTTTATGCTGTTAAAGTCACTGACGGGTGCAACTGCTATTAAGTCAAAAGGTCCCATTATTTCGCTGACGCTTATTATGTTGCTTATTTTTTTAAGTGCGTCAACCGTGGTTTTTTTAGCCTGATTTGGAACGTTAGTAATTAGCAGAAAAACTTTGCCTTGATAACCAAGTTTTGAAAGGTCAATAAGAATGGATGATCGTGCAATAATTCCTTCGTCAACCATCTTATCGTATCTGCTTTTAACGGTAAAAGAGGAAATTTTTAGCTTCTTAGCTATCTGTAGAAATGATGTTTGAGCATCAAGCAGTAATTCGCCAAGAATCAAAAAATCTGTTTTATCCATAATTATTTGCTTCCTGACGGTTGTAAATTGATGTTTTCATAGACCATTTCGGGTTCCCCTGACCAAACATTAATAGTTACTTTTTTTACGGCGAATTTTTCTTTTATTGAATAAGCAATTTTATCTAGTTCACTGATGTTTTTTGCAAAAACTAATCCGCAAATGTCATATTCGCCGATGCTTGATGAAGGTTCAACAATGTGAATATGTTCTTCCATTGCTTTGATTATTTCTTGGTCTTGATTTCCGTCAATGTTTATTCCTATTGTAGCGACGATTGGCATTCCTATAGCGGATACGTTTGGAAATATTGTTGATCCCGTGATGACTTTGAGCTTTTTTAGGCGTTTTATTCTGTTGAGAACTGATACAGAGGAGGTTTTGCACTCTTTTGCTATGTCTTTGAGTCGAGTTCTTGCATCTTTGATTAACATGTTTAATATTTTAACGTCTGTCTCGTCTAGTTCGATAATGTTGCTCATTCTTTTCCCTAATCTGTAATGTTTTGGATGCTTGTAAATAAATGTGTGGCGTACTCTCTGAATGGTTTTTCTCGATAGGGTTTATACTTATCGTTGTAACTTTTTTGTGGTTTAACCTGATGGCTAAAATATTCGAGCTCAACCAGCACTTCAGTTTCCTATGTTCCTCCTCCATATAGATAAAAATTATTCATATAATTGACTATTTTTTTTGTTTAATGAGGTTTTTTATTGAATTTATTAATTTAATTTACTCACCTATCGTGAGTAAATTACTTTTTTATAAACATTTTAAGCTTTTTAAACACAAAAGGAGATGACAAGATTGAAAAAAAATATAAATCCAAAAATTATCGCAACAATGGCAATTCTGCTGCTTACTTCAGTGCTGATAACATCGATGCTTCCTACTAATGCACAAGTGGTTACAATAGGCGCACCAGACCTTCCCGAATGGTCAACAAGTGTTCCTGAAGGAGTAACACCAAGCGTTAGCATCGACACACGTTCATACATCAGTCTTAGTCCAAACCCAATCGGCAAAGGCCAAAACGTACTAGTCAACCTGTGGCTTGAACCCCCATCACAATACAACAGGTACTTCTCAGGCTTCAACGTAGAAATAACTAAGCCCGACGGCACAACCGAAAAAATCGGTCCACTTAACTCATACCAAGGCGACGCTACGGCATGGTTCGATTACACTTTAGACCAAGCAGGAGACTGGAAATTCAAATTCAGCTTTGCAGGTAACTATTTCCCAGCTGGTGTCTACTTCAACGGCAAAGTATATAACAACACTGCAGAAATCGGACCCTACACGGCAACCATGTTCGGAGCACCAATCTTTCTAGATTCAGCATACTATAAACCATCAGAAAGCCCAGTAGTAACCTTGACAGTTCTAAATGAAACAGTTGCGTCATATCAAGGCGCACCATTGCCAACTGATTATTGGTCACGTCCCATCAACATTAACAATCGAGAATGGTGGGTAATCGGTGGACAATACCCATTCGCTGGACAAGGCGGAGGACCAGGATACCCAGAAAACACAAACGCTTTTGCAAGCAACTACAAATTTACCCCATACGTGGAAGCACCAAACACTGCACACATCGCTTGGAAACGCCAAGGCGCCTTAGCAGGTATAGCCGGTGGACAATACGGTTACCGTTCAGTAGGCCCCGGTGAAAGTGCATACGCAGGAACCCCCGCAATAATCTTCCAAGGCAGAGCATATCAAACAGTAGCCAAAGCAATTAATGGTGTTGCTCAGAACGTTTTACAATGCTATGACATACGCACAGGCGAAATCTATTGGGAACAAGTTGGTATAGCACAGGCGCCTACAGCAGTTACCCTTAATCAGATTGCTTCAGCTGTACCCGGAGCAGGTGCAACAGGCTCAGGTCAAGGAACATTCTCGCTACTCCACATAAGCTCCAGATTAGTCAAATATAACGCATGGAATGGTGCAGTGCAACTTAACGTTTCAATTCCAGTAACATCAGGCACATACTACAATGATCCATTCGTCTTAAGCGTACAAAACCTAGGAAACAACAATTACCGTTTAATCAACTGGACAACCGCCGGAAGCACTAGCAACTTTACTGAAAGAATAATAAGCAACGTAACTTATCCCTTCAGCAGCCTTGGCACTTGCGATTTTGAATCAATGATAGCAGTTTCTACAGGGTCAATTATTCCCGCTGGTGCAGGAACAGCACAAGGACAATACGTAATGGCTGCAAGCCTAACCACAGGACAACTATTATGGAACGTAACCACAGACCACATCTTCTACAGCACAAGCACAGCAGTAGCTGATCATGGGAAATTCACAGTTCGCATGTTAGACGGTGTTTGGATAGGTTGGGACTTAAAAACCGGTAAACAATTATGGCAAACTGAAGATTTACCCTATCCATGGGGTGACTTCGGAGCTTACACAATCGCATCCTATGGCGGAGTATTCTATGACTTTTCCTACGCTGGCATCTATGCATTCAGTTGGGATGATGGATCAATCGTTTGGAACTTCTCAACGCCTGGTATACCCTTCGAATCTCCATGGTATCCGAACGCTGGATGGTTCAGTAACTCGCCACAACTCGCTGACGGCAAACTCTACTACGCCAATGGCGAACACTCACCAACACAACCACTCGCAAGAGGATGGCGACTTTGGTGCTTTGACGCCCTTACAGGCGAAGTTCAGTGGAACATAACTGGCGGCGGCTCTGCAGGCGCAATCGCTGACGGCTACTTAACCTACGACAACCGATACGACGGTACAATGTATGTCTTCGGTAAAGGCAAGAGTGCAACAACCGTTTCAGTACCTCAACTAAACATCGTTGTAGGTCAGAAAGCAATAATTTCCGGCACAGTACTTGACATGTCACCAGCGCAACCAAACACGCCATGTGTTTCAGCAGACACGATGGGTCCATGGATGGAATACTTGCACATGCAAGGAGCAATCCCAAGCGGCACAGGCGTACCAGTATCTATTGACGCAGTTGATCCTAACGGCAACGCAGTCCACATAGCCGATGTAGTCAGTGATTTAAGCGGTACATTTGCCTACACTTGGTCTCCAACTATAGTGGGCGACTACAAGATTACAGCTACATTCCTTGGAGATGACTCCTATGGCAGTTCTTGGGCACAAACATACGCTACAGTCGTAGAAGCTTCACAGCCGACACCAACATCGTCATCAACCGTTAACGTTGACCAAGTAAACAGCAACACCACAACAACAGTGATTGCCGGCGTAATAGCCATAATAATTGCCATAGCAGTAGCAACAGTGCTGATTCTAAGAAAGCACTAAAACTACTTTCTTTTTCTTTTTTTTCCAATAAAACAGCTATTTCATTTTTTAAGAGGTTAAAAAAAGTAAAAAATTAGTGCGAATAAAGCTTCGCATAAGGCCGACTGGATAGCGGTCTAATCTTCTTGAATTTGCCATTCAAGATTTTCTTTGAATCCGCACCAAAAAGGTTGGCGTACTCTTTAACTAAGCCCTCGATTATTTGCATGTCTTTTTCGTCTGCGTCCTCTGTTTTTGTGCCTTCTTCAGGGCAGAGAATTTCTCCACGTTCATAGATTACTCCACCATGCATGCCTGTGCCGACAAATCTTGCAATGCATTTTTCGCCGTCTTTAAGGTTCAACCCTAAAAGCACGATTATGCCTCCTGCCATGTATTCAGCTAGGAAGTCGCCTGCAGTTTGACCGATAACAATGGTTGGGATTTTGGTTTCGTATTCTTTCATGTGGATGCCAACCCGGTAGCCTACGTTGTCGCGTACAAAGATTTTTCCTCCTCTCATCGAGTGACCTGTTAAGTCACCTGCATGTCCATGGATGACTATTTTGCCTTCGTTCATTGTGTTGCCGCTTGCGTCTTGTGCGTGTCCGTAAACGGTGATTTGTGGTCCGTTCATGAATGCGCCAAGGTCGTTTCCTGTGATGCCTTTGATTTCGATTGGGATGGTTGTTTCAAGGTCTGTGCCGATGTAGCGTTGACCGCAAACGTTTATGACATTTAGTTTTTCTACGGTTATGTCTTTGATTACTTTGCGTAGTATGCAGTTTAAGTCTCTGTAGTAAAGACAATCAGCGTCAACAGTGACGACGTTGCCTTCACGTTTTATTCTTGATTCCAGTTTTGGATCCATAACGTTTTGTTCTGTCATTGTTTTTACTCTCCAGCCATTTTAACTCCCAAAATTTGGAGTTCTTTGTCTGTCATTCCAACACCACGTAATGCTAAACGGTTTCCGCGTAAGCTTTCAATAGCGTTAATGCCCATTAAGCCCATCATGTCTTTAATTTCGTGAGTCCAACTATGCAGCAGGTTTACTAGACGTTTTGAGGCGATGTCTGGGTTGATACGTTTGCCGATCCATGGGTCACTTGTAGCTATACCCCATGGGCATTTGCCTGTGTAACAACGTTGACAAACAGTGCAGCCCATCGCAATCAACGCGGCAGTACCAATGTACACGGCGTCTGCGCCCAATGCGATTGCTTTGAACACGTCTGAACTGCTGCGTATGCCGCCTGCAATTACAACTGAGGCTTGGTTGCGTATTCCTTCGTCACGTAATCGTTGATCTACCTGCGAAAGTGCAAGTTCAATGGGGATGCCTACGTTGTCTCTAATGGCTTTGGGTGCTGCTCCTGTTGCACCTCGTACACCGTCGATAGCTATAATGTCTGCGCCTGCGCGTACCATGCCGCTTGCAATTGCTGCAATGTTGTGGACAGCCGCAACTTTGACGGATACTGGTTTTTCGTAGTTGGTTGCTTCTTTTAATGCGTAGATTAGTTGTCGAAGGTCTTCAATTGAGTAAATGTCGTGTTGCGGATAAGGTGACAGTGCGTCTGAGCCTTGTGGAATCATACGGGTTTTAGCTACAGGTGCAGTTACTTTTTCGCCGGGTAAGTGTCCGCCCATGCCTGGTTTTGCGCCTTGACCAATTTTAATTTCTACTGCTGCTGCGGTGTTAAGGTATTCTGAGTGAACACCAAATCTGCCTGAAGCTACCTGAACGATCGTGTGGTCTGCGTATTTGTAGAGACTTTTGTCTAAGCCGCCTTCCCCCGTGTTAAAGTATGTTCCGCATTCGGTGGCTGCGCGTGCTAAAGATTCGTGCACGTTTAAGCTGATGGCGCCATATGACATGGCTGAGAACATGACTGGAACGTCAAGGCGTAATTGTGGTGTAATTTTGGTTTTTAGGATTGCTTCACCGTTTTCGATTTCGAGGTCTAGTTTGTCTGGTTTTGTGCCGAGGTATGTTCTGATTTCCATTGGTTCTCGTAATGGGTCGATTGATGGGTTGGTTACTTGGCTTGCGTTAAGCAGTAGTTTGTCCCAGTAAGTGAATGCTGGTTTGTCGTTGCCCATGCCGGTTATAATTACTCCGCCGTTCTCTGAGTGCTTCTTGACGTCGCGGATGGCTTCCATGCTCCAGTTGGCGTTGTCTCGGCTGGCGTTTGGGTTCTTGCGTATGGTGATTGCGTTTGTTGGACAGAAGGTAACGCATCTTTGGCAGTTAACACAGTTTGCTTCTTTGCTGGCTATGGTGTCTGATTCTTCATCATAGCAGTGAGTATCATAGGTGCATTGGTTAACGCATACTTTGCAACGGATGCACCGTCTTGGGTCTCTTTCTACGAGATATTCAGGAATCACGTAAGTTTTCATTTTCATTTTTGTTCTCTCCGTTTATGCCTTAACCTCAACGGGTTTCTGGCTGTTTTTTAATCTGCAAACTACTGGTTCTCCTCCTCTTGGAGTCCAGAAACTGTCAAGGTTTGGTGAAACTAGACGAATAGCGGCTTCTTCTGATGACAGGTATGTGAAGTCACCGTTGGTTCCAGCTACGAGAGGTCTCAGTTTGATTCTGTCTGTTAAACCAATCATTTCGTCTTGGTTAGCAATAACAATGCTAAATGGACCATTCATGAGTAAGCTGCCGTAGGTTTGACGTAATGCTTTAAGTACTGCTGCTTGTCTGGCTGGCATGTTGTCAATTTCTTCCCAGAGTGGTGCTGCGAGAACTTTAGCTACCAGTTCAACTGGCAAGTTTTGTCTGCGCATGAGTAGGTCTACTGCGTAAGCTAAGACTTCAGTGTCTGTTTGCATTGTGCATTTGTAACCGTACATTTCCAAGTAGCGACGGTTAATGCCGTAAGATGAGAGTTCTCCGTTGTGAATAACTGTCCAGTCTAGAATGTTGAATGGGTGTGCTCCGCCCCACCAGCCTGGAGTGTTGGTTGGGAAACGACTGTGACACGTCCAAAGGTAGCCTTGATAATCTTCCAAGCAGAAGAAGTCTGCAACGTCTTCTGGGAAACCAACGCCTTTGAAGACTCCCATGTTTTTGCCGCTTGAAAACACAAACGCTTTGCCTGTTTCAGTGTTTATACGCATTACTGCGTCTAGGATGTAGTCTTCTTCCGTTTGTTCTTCTGGTCTGTGTTTCTGTGGCTCGACAAAGTATCGCCAAACCATTGGGGGGTCGCGTACGTTGGCTTTTTTGTGCTGCATTTCTTCGTCGTAGATTATGTTGAATTTTGAGGCTAAGATTTTGTCTGTTTTCTCTTTTGCGTCTTTTTGCAGGTACATTATGTGTAATGCGTAGTACTCTTTGAATTCTGGGTATATGCCGTAAACTGCAAAGCCGCCTCCAAGTCCGTTGCCTCGGTCATGCATGTTTGCCATTGCGCGTACTGGGTCTTTTGAGCCGAAGCGGTTGCCGCTGGTGTTCATCATTGCGAAGATGCCGCAGGCTGAAAAGTCTTTGTCGTCGTTGTATGGGTTGATTATTTTTCTATCGTTCTGGTCCATTTTATTGCACCACACTCATTTCTTTTTGTAGACTAGCTGGTAGAAACGCTAAGCTGAAGTCATCTCTTAGCAGGTCTTGTTTGAAGTCTTTTACGTTGATGTGTTTCTTTAGTAGGTTAAAGATGATTCCGGAGCGTTCAATTGCGTTAACCATTGTCATGCCAACAATAACGTTGTCTTTTAGAACCAACTTTTTGTAGACGTCCTTGTTTGTGTCGTCCTTAACCAGAATTTCAAGAGTTGGGTCATCCTTGGGGTTAGTTAAACCGATGGAGACAATCGGCACGCCGAAATATTTGAGGCTGCTCATGTTTGTGCCGCCTTCGTAAACTGTTTTTTTGCCTGTCATGTTGTAGCCTGCAATTCTGCCTTCCAAAACTGCCAGTGGCCAAAGTGGTAAGAGGCGGTTCTGGTTTAGGAGGTAATCGAAAGCTTCGGCTACGTCGCCGCTGGCGTAGACATCTGGGACGCTTGTTTGCATGCAGTCATTTACGACGATGCCTCTGTTGGTTTTAACTGCTGTTCCTGCAACCAGTTCAATGCGTGGAATAACACCGATGGCTACAATAACAATGTCACATGGCACTGTGTCGCCTTTTGTTAGGATTACTCCGCCGACAGCGTTGTCGTTGTCTGGGCGTCCAATGATTTTTTGGACTGACTGACCAGTTGCAAAGTTTACGCCTTCTTTTCTGATGGCTGCTTCAACTATGTCGGAAGCTTTGGCGTCAAGTAGTAAACTTAGAATTTTTTCCTGTAACTCTACAACGGTAACTTTTAAGCCACGCTTAAMGAGGGCGTCGGTTACGCTTATGCCAATTAAACCTGCTCCGATAACAACTGCACTTTTAGCTTGTATAGCATCAATTTTTGCTGCAAGCTGTTGCGCGTCGGATAAGGTTGTAAATGTGAATACGCCGTCTTTTTCCTGTCCTTCAATTTTTGGAACAAACGGTTTGCCGCCTGTTGCAAGTAGGAGTTTTTCGTAGGCGACTTTTTCGCCGTCTTCAAGACTGATGGTTTTGCTGGCGAGGTCTAATGAGACTGCTTTTTTGCAGGTCTTTAAATCTACATTTTTCTCTTTCCAGAATTCATCGTTTCGGCATTTCATTTTGTTGGCGTCTGCTTTACCACTGACGAATTCGCTAATCATTGGTCTACTGTAGTAAATGCATTGTTCTTCAGAAATGACGGTGATTGAACCCTCTGGGTCAACTTCGCGAATGGCCTCAACTGCACCTACGCCTGCTGCTGAAGCGCCGACAATAACATACTTTGCCATTTTAAGGCACCTCTTTTAATACTAATGCTTGGTTTGGGCAGTTGGCTACGCATGCAGGTTCGCTAAGTTCGATACAGAAGTCGCATTTTGCAACTACTTTGTTTTGCTTGTCCATTTTTAATGCTCCATATGGGCAAACCATTACGCATGTCCAGCAGCCTATGCATTTGTCTTTGTTGTGGGTGACTAATTTTGTTTCTGGGTCTTTTTGCATTGCGCCGGCTAAACAGGCGGTTACGCATGGTGCGTCTTCGCAGTGGCGGCATTGGATTGCAAATGATATTGGTTTGTTTTGTTCTAAGCGTACGCGGCTTATTGGTTTTGGGCGTTCGCTGTTGTAGGCCTTGATTGGGTCTTTTGATTTTGAGTGCTGAGTTGTACAGGCTACTTCGCATAATCCACAGCCTATACAGTTCTCTTGTTTGGCGATTATTCTTTTCAAGTTAATTACCTCATTTTTCAATATTTTTAGGGGTTTAGCGTGAACAATTGAGCAACGCAATGTACAAGTCGATGTCTTTTGTGCATGCTACACCGCTTGTTGTGGTTTTTTGTTCTGAATTTTTCAGGACTATCTTACAACTGTTTATTGGCATATTGTCCCTTCTCACTAGTAGTGTTGCCCACTAAAATGCATGTATTCTATATAACTGTGTTGAAAATCATTTATATGCCAGTCAATGATACATGTAAACTACATGAAATATGTGTAAAGGTGTGCGTTAACATGGCAGAAAGAGACTTAGGCTACCGACGAGTCCAAAGCACAGGCAGAGGCTCATACATTATCTCACTCCCCAAAGAATGGGTACAAGACCTAGGCTTAAAGCGGGGAAGCGAAATCGCTTTTAACATACAACCAGATTCCACCCTAAGTCTCGTTCCACGAAAAATCAAGGAAAAAGAAGGCGGCGGTGACTCTGCAAAACCCAAAGAATACTACATAAACGTGGATCCAAAAGAAGCGCCCGAATCCGCCTTAAGAATGATACGCGCCCTTTACGCAATCGGCGCAGACATCATACGCATACATTTCAAAAATGTAAAAGACGCTGCCAAAGTAAAAATTGAAATGAAAAACTTTGCACGAGACACCTTTTTGGGTTCAGAAATAATTGACGAAACCCCCGACGAAATCACTCTTCAAATCCTAATCAAGCACTCCGAGTTCTCAATCGAAAAAGCCATCCGTAGAATGGCAATAGTTGCGTTAGCTGCAAACCGTGACGCCGTAGCTGCACTGCAAGACCGGAACAGTGTCTTATTTGAAAGCGTAATAAACGCACACAACGACGTTAACCGTCTTGGTCTCTACATTGTTCGGCAACTAAAATACGGCATCGAACGAAACCTGTATCGTGAACTTGGTTTCCGTAACCCCAAAGAGTTCCTGCTTTACCGAATAGCCGTAAACGACATCGAAAACATAAGTGAAAACGCTATAAACATAGTTAACCACCTTTCCGCTTTCCAGAAACTGCTCGACGAAGAAACCCTCTTTGTCAAAGAACCCATCGATGAAGAAATTTACACACAATTGGTCAGTTTCTCAAGCCAAGCACAACAACTTTACGAAGACTCCATAAAAGCCGTCTTCAAACGTGACTACAAAGACGCAGAAAAACTCATTTCAAAACGTGAATCCCTTTTGCCGTTAGAAAATGAGTTGGTTATGCTGATTTCCAGCAAAAAACTTGACCCCAGCGTAACATCCGTTTTGCGGCTGATTTTCGACAGCACACGTCGCATACTGGACTACAGCAGAAACATGGCAGAGTTAACCTTGAACCGTACAGTGGAGGAGCTATGCTCCACACTTACCTACAAGTAACCTCTTTATGTTTTTAGCCATCCAAGCTTGTAGAACATGTACACTGCAAACGTCATTGACACCCCGATTATAAAGCATAGTTGCCACAGGTAAAAGCCAAAAGGTACATCAAGAATGTTCATGCCCATTATTCCTCCGATTGCTGAGGGGATAACTGCAATGCTTGTGATGACAGCCAAGATTTTCAGTATTCTGTTAGTTTCGAATGATGTTTGGTTAATGTATAGGTCAATGGTTGACCGCAGGTTATCTATTGAGTCATGCGCGATTTCGTTAAGGTAAACTGCGCTGTCCTGCAAAACTTGGAATGCCTCTTCCGAGTTTTTGTCGAAACCTTCAAGGGGAACTTTTTTGGCGATTATTGTTCCCAGTAAATCTTTGAAGTGAATCAGGTTTGAAACCAGTCTTGTAACTTCCTTGTCAAGCATGTAGATTCTTTCAAGAAAATCTTTAGGCAGTTTTGAGCGTGGGGTGCTGCTGATTTGTATTATTTCAATTTCAATTTCGCCCATAATCCGTTTGTAGTTTTCCAGCATTTGCTCAAAAATTCCATACAATACTGGCGCCATAAAAGTTTGGTTATGTCGTGTCTGGTTTACTTTGTCAAGAACGTTGCCGAATAAATCTATGCTGTGTCGTGAAACAGTGAAAATTTTTGTTCCGTTGCAGATAACGATGATTCCTGACCTTGAAATAGTCAAGTAACTGTCCGCATGTTCAGGATACTTGATTTTTCCTGCCTGCAAGAAAATAAACGACGCTTTCTGCAAGTAGTCGATGTGTGGATAAATTTCGTCCATAAGGCTGCTTTTGAAGTGGGGTTCAGAAATCTGCAGTATGCTGCTTAACCGTTTAAAGCCTTCTTCTGAAACGTTGTGTAAGTCTATCCATTCTTGCCGTTTTCTGTCCGCAACGTGTGCTTCGAGTTCGTCCCATGTTAGATTGTTGTGTATTGTTTTTAGGTCAGAGTCGACTTGTCTAATTACAGTTTCTTGGTCAACTTCAAGTTTGTCAGCTATTACGTTATTGTATGTTCTTCTGCTTGCAACTGCCCTGCTGCCAACCGCTAGTGCTCTGGGTAACCGTAGCAGCCTCAACAGTAGTGATGGTGAACCCGTAATGGCAACATCAATGAATGGCAGGTACTGGATGAAGGGCAACACAATAATGACTAAGTCAACAATGTGCCAAGGCGCCTTGAAATGTTTCCACCTGTTTTCTGCGCAATAAAGCTTGCTTACGTACTCTGCAATAAACAAAGTCAGAATTATGCCGTCGCAAATGTCAAAAAACTCTAAAACTGCCGTGTCAAGCTGAAAAATGAAAGGTAGAAGGATTATTGGAATCAGAATAAGCGACAGAACCATCATCAGTTTGTCAGGAAAAACGGCGTTTACCATTTCTCTAATGTTTGCGCGTGGATCATTTTCAGGTACATAAAGTGACCGTGGGAGCCAGTCTGCAGGGTTTGGCTCATTGCAGTTTTGGTTACGCGACTTATTGGTTTTTGGCATTGCTTAACCGGCTTCTGATGGTTACTGTCAAGTTAGCTCATAAAGTCTTCTGTTCCAAAAGCCGTCCCTTAACGTGGCATGCGGGCTCATCTGTTAGTGTTGCGGTACAACCACATAAGAATAAAAAGCTTCTACAATCCTCTTTTTGAGGTGAATTCTATGGAAAAAAGAGAACCTATTGCTGAAATCAAAGAGAAGATAGATGCAATAATCATTAAAGACTTCAACCAAGACGGGGCATCAATGCAATACAACTCTTCAGGCGAAGTAAAAGGACGTTACCACGCTATTCACTCTGAAACTTCTGAAGTTAACTTTAGACGTGACGGAACTTTGGAGTGGCAGGTTAAAGCAGCAGAAACAACCAAAGAAGGCGACAACATAATGTTCACCGGCAACGGTACTGGACTTCAAGAACCTGGAATGACGGGCAGCATTAAAGGTCAAGTAGTCGCTATGACGAATTCTTCAAGGCTAAGTTGGATTAACAATTTACGTATTGATGTTGACGGCAAGATTGACCAGAAGAACAAAGAAATTTCAATGAAGTACTATCTTGCAATGCAGCAGGAAGTTAGCGCACCAGCGATGTAAAACTAAAAAACACGTTAAAGTGAAAACAGTAAATTAGGTTAAAATGTGGCTTATTCTGGTGGTTTAACAATCAACAGGAAGATGCCTATGATTAAGACTGCTGCACCTAAAACTCCGAATAGCCAACCGACTGAACCTAAGTCAGTTGTTGCAGTGTAGTAAAGCATTAAACCGCTAATGATGATAAGGACTATTCCAACAATTTTTTCTGCTAAAGTTACCCAGTAAGTACCAGCTTCACTCATTTTCAGTTCCACCCAAGTGTCTTTGAAGTTAATTGCTACATTAAACATTAAGGGGTTATTTTAAATTATTGTCTTTAACCCAAATTAGACGCGAAATTTTGGGTTTTGGGTTTTTTTACGTGTTTCTTTAAGCAGTTTACTGTTAAAAGAAGCACGATTTGCGATAGAGATATAATTTTTGAAGTGTAACAAAAAACCCCAAATTTAATTCTCGAGCTGAACAGGGTTCGCTATCTACTTTGCATTTGTTCAATGCCCATTTTTTACACCTTTTTACGGCAAAAAAGTCCATACCTTTAATTTCAACGTTTTATAGAAATGAAAAGTTTAATCTTGGATGTCAGTTAACTTAAAGAACAAGCAACAAATATACTAACCGAAAATAGACATCTCAAAACTGGGAAAGTGGGTAAGCAACAAGTGTCTCAAGCAACCTTTGAAGAAATGAGTGTATCGGACTTTTTCTACCGAAACCGAGACATTGCAGGCTTAACTAATCCGTCAAGAAGCATCTTCGTAGCGATACGTGAAGTTGTAGAAAACAGTCTTGACGCTGCAGAAAGCCAAAAAATCCCTCCAGACGTTTACGTGCGTTTATCCTTTGAAGGAGAAGCTACAAAAGACACACAAATCTACAAGCTCCGCGTTCAAGACAACGGAAGCGGAATCCAACCAAGATTCATTCCATCTGCTTTTGGTCAAGTTCTTTACGGTTCAAAATACAAGCTAAAACAGGCAAGAGGCACCTTCGGTTTAGGCGGAAAAATGGCTGTCCTTTACGGCCAAATCACCACACACAAACCTGTCTGGGTAACCTCGAGTACAGGTCAAGAAAAAATTTACAGTTTCAAACTAATGATTGATATCCAACGCAACAAACCAATAATTTTAGACCGCAAAGTCATCACTAACAAGGATGGTTGGCGTGGAACAATCATTGAATTCACTCTTGAAGGCGACTACCTTAGGGCTATGCCGAAAATCATTGAGTACTTCAAGCAAACCGCTATGGTCAACCCGTATGCAAACATTACTTTTGTTGACCCCAAAGGCAGGCTCTACAAGTTTACCCGCGCCACAACAACCATGCCTGAGCCTCCAACAGAAACTCATCCTCATCCTTACGGCGTGGACGTAGAGTTACTTCAACGTCTCATCCAATTAACAACATGCACCAACATGTCCACCTTCCTTAGGCAGCACTTCCACAGGGTGGGCGAAATTACTGCTCAAAAATTCCTTGAATTCTCAGGATTACCCGTTAACAAGAACCCCAAAAAGCTTACACATGAAGAAATTGTTAAGCTGATGCAGAACCTGAAACGGTACAAAGACTTTTTGCCTCCAGACGCCAGTTGCCTCTCACCATTGGGCGAAGAGCTTCTTAAGGCAGGTGTCATGAAAGAATTAAACCCTGAATACTTGGTGGTTCATCAACGTAAACCATCCACGTATGCTGGTCACCCATTCATTGTAGAAATGGCTATCGCTTACGGCGGCAACATCCCTAAAACAGGCGGATTCGTAATTTACCGTTTCGCCAACAAAATCCCCTTGCTGTACGACGAAGCAAGCGACGTAGCCTACAAGGTGATTTCAGCCATGAACTGGAGACGTTACAAGGTCCAACCAGACATGCCAATCGCCATCGTAATTCACGTTTGCAGCACAAAGGTGCCTTACAAAACTGTTGGTAAAGAATTCATTTCAGACAGAATTGAAGTTCGAAAAGAAGAAGCAAACGCGCTTAGGGAAGTTTCAAGGCAGCTTTCACACTTCTTAACCCGCCAAGAACACGTACACATGGAAAAGAAACGACTTGGCATTTTCAGCAAGTACTTGCCGAGAATCGCAGAATTCTCAACCACTTTGGCTGGAGAAACCCGAAGACCTGATGTAGATAAACTATTGAAGAGCGTGCAAAAGTATGGCGCAGAAGAAAGCTAAGGTATTAGAAAAAAAACAGGAAGTCCTCAAAGGGCTTAAGAACTTTGGTGCATCCGTATATCACCAACTTGACCAAGGTGTCTTTCCAACCGTCAACATGCCCAGCCGCAGCACCGAAAACATTACCTACGACGCGCACCTGCGTCAGTACGTTTTAGGTGAAAAAAGTGTTGGAAGAAGCGCCAGAAACATTCGTCACATTAAACCCTTCACGCAACTCGCTTGGGTTGCAATGTTTAGCAATGAACTAACAAGTCAACGCAAAACTTCCACCTTAAGAGATGTCTATTACTCCGCGCAAGCTTACGAAATGACTTTTTCTGACCAGCAAGAATCAAACAACATAATCACAGACCTTGAAACTCTTACAGGTTTTGCACGTGAAGACTTTAACATTTTCCCAGAAGAACGTAGCGCCATTTTCGGCGACTTAGACATCGCCTACACGGTACCCGGCTATGAAGGAAAATCAGTCAACTTAACGAGTCACCCAGACGGCGTCCTCATCGGACCAGCCGTAACATCATCCGAATTCCTAAAAACAAGTGCTGACAAAGTTATAGCCATCGAGAAAGGTGCACTTTTCACCAGGTTCATCGAAGAAAGTGTTCACAGCAAACATAAAGCGCTTTTAATTTCATGTGGTGGCCAAGCGCCAAGACAAACCCGTAGCTTCATACGGCGACTACACGACGAGCTTAACCTGCCCGTTTTTATTCTCACTGACGGTGACCCATGGGGAATGCACATTGCGCAGGTTATTATTTCAGGTTCAGCTAATGCAGCTCACCTTCGAGATTTAAACACACCTGATGCGGTTTGGAGTGGAGTTTGGGCAAGCGACATCATCCAATACAAACTGCCAACTGACCCCTTAGATGAAGTAGACATTAAACGTCTCTATGAACTGCAGAAAGACCCAAGATACCAAAACGACCCAATCTGGCAACGAGAAATCAAAACCTTCCTGAAAATCAAGCGAAAGACTGAACTTGAAGCTTTCAGCCGTTACGGTTTAACCTACATTGTTGACGAATACTTGCCGACTAAACTTGAATCTGGACCCGATGTGGCTGCAGGTAAAAAGAAAAAGTAAACTACTTTTTGTTTTCTTTTTACATTGCGGGTGCTGCAATTTGTTGTGGTTCCTCAGGCGTTAATGTGGATATTTTGAATGAGCTTTCTCCTTTTCTTGGGTCACCGATGCCTTCGATACGTGCCCTAGTGTTGTTTAGCCAGCTGAGTCTTGGCGAGTTGGTTAGGTAAAGCAGTTCGCCTCTAATCTTCATTTCAGTTTCCCTGAACGGTTCGCCTGTGCCGTTGCCGTTAACAAAAATTATGTCTCCTTCTTCTGTTATCTCCATTGCGCGGGCTTCCCACGTCATTGTACCGTCCATGTTCAAAACGTTATTCGAGGTTTCAGTGTGGTTCGCACTGTATCTTCCGTTGACTTCACCTGACGAGTTGACTTGGAACCTGATGCCGTCTCTGCTGAAATCCTGTATAGTTGTTGTAGTTGTTTTTTCTCTTAAAACAACTAAAAAGTCGCGGTCTCTATTTTCCATTTTAATCAACCCAAAAATTTCAACCTCACTGAGGGTCTTAATGTTATGTGACTGTACATAGGCAAGAACAAAGAAGGAAAATTAGAGTTATTCTCTTCTTTCAACAACGATTTTGCAGTTTGTAACCAACGCTGCGATGACTCCTAGAGCTGCAAGCCATGGCGCCACTACTACACCGACAACGCCGACAGTTACGGGGATTTCAAGCAACGTTTTTTCTGCTTCATCTTTAACGATTAAGCGGGTTACGTTTCCTTCATGTAAAAGTTCTCTAACTTTGTCAACCAAGTTGCTGCCTGAAACAGTGTATTCTTCCCTTGTGTATTTGGCGGTTGGTGCTCCACAAACAGGACAGAATAGGTCTTCTGGTTTTACTGCGGCTCCACATTTAGTGCAATAAGGCATTTTTTTCACCATTTTCTAGTGAACCTTTTGTTCTTAAAAGCCTTCTTTTATTGTACGGTAAAGTATTCAAGTATGAATAGTCTTCATTGAGTAATGAAGTATTTTTATTAGTCAAACCTGCATTATCTTCAACCTTAATAATTTGTTTAGGGAGGAAAAAGTACAGTGCCAATTCGTCAACCAATCGTTTGTGTTCTAGGACATGTCGACTCAGGCAAAACTTCACTGCTTGATGAACTACGTAAAACCAATGTTCAGGTTCGAGAAGCAGGAGGCATGACTCAGCATATCGGCGCCAGCTTTTTCCCAGTTGAAACCTTAACACAACTCATCGGTCCATACATGGGTACTTTCAAAACAGGAATCGAAATTCCCGGCTTACTCATTGTAGACACTCCCGGTCACGAAGCCTTTACCAATCTTAGGCGTAGAGGCGGAAGTGTCGCAGACATAGCAATCCTTGTAGTTAACGCTTTACGCGGCTTTGAAGCTCAAACTTTTGAATGCATCGAAATTTTGAAAGCCAAAAAAACTCCATTCATCGTAGCTGTTAACCAAATTGACCGTATACCCGGCTGGAAAATTCATGAACATATGTCATTTTTGCAGTCCTTTGCTAAACAGTCCAGCTTTATACAAGAAGAACTGAACAACAGCCTCTATCGAGTTATGGGCGAATTCAGTCGTTTACAATTTAAAACTGACCGTTTCGACCACATCAAAGATTTCACTCAAAACATCGCTTTAGTGCCGACCAGCGCCAAAACAGGCGAAGGCTTAGCAGAACTTGTCATGGTTCTTGTTGGATTGACACAGCAGTTCCTTAAAAAGCGTCTCCAAACCGCTGATGGTCCCGCGAAAGCTTCTATTTTAGAAGTTAAAGAAGAACCTGGTTTAGGCATGACTTTGAACACTATCGTTTATGATGGTACGTTACGTAGGGACGACTTGGTTGTGGTCGGAGGCAAGAATGGTCCAATTTCTGCTCGTGTCCGCACCATCTTGGTACCTAAACCACTTGATGAAATGCGTGACCCCCGAGACAAATTTACCGGCGTAGACTGCGTTTATGCCAGCGCTGGAATAAAGATTGTTGCACCCGGTCTTGAAGACGCTTTAGCCGGCGCACCTCTCTTGGCAGTGCCAGCAGGCGAAGATGTTACAAAATATTGCAAACTAATTACAGAAGAAATCGGTAGAATCCGAATCACCAAAGAAATCGACGGAGTCATCGCCAAAGCAGATACTTTAGGGTCACTTGAAGCAATGGCTGAAATTCTAAAAGCCAATAACGTGCAGGTTAGAAGTGCAGACGTTGGAGACATAAGCAAACGTGACGTTATTGAAGCCTCTGTTGTTAAACAGCATGACCCGCTTGTCGGAGCAATTTTGGCTTTTGGCGTTAAGGCTTTGCCTGACGCAGAAGCTGAAGCTGAAACTACCGGCGTCAAAATTTTCAGAGACCCAATTATCTACAACCTTATCGACAACTACCTAAAATGGGTTAAAGAGAAACGTGAACGCAAGAGTGAAGAAGAATTTGACGCTCTGGTTAAACCTGGCAAATTAATGGTGTTGCCTAACTGTATCTTCCGTCGCGCCAAACCCTTAGTTGTAGGTGTTGAAGTTCAAGCAGGCAGAGTAAAACCTAAAGTCCAACTTATGCGTGCAGAAGACGGATCAGACCTTGGCGAAATTCAACAGGTTCAAGACGAAGGCAAAGCAGTCAGTGAAGCTAAAGCTGGCGAGGAAGTCGCTATTTCAATGGATAAACCAATCGCTGGCAGGCACATCTTTGAACGCGACGTACTGTACGTTAAAGTTCCCGAGGAAGATGTCAAGAAACTTTTTGCAAACCATTTGGACGATTTAACTGAACCAGAAATAGAGTTGCTAAAAGAATACGTTAAACTGATGCGTAAGAAAACATTGTTCTGGGGCGGCATGCTACCCATTTAACCATCCCCTTTTCTGAACCTGAACCTTAAAATTTTTTGTTTTAATCTCAAGAAACAGTTAACTGAATCTTTCATTATTTTCTTGTAACATGCAAATAGAATCAGCCAACGTTAACGATGCGCAAGAAATTTTAACGATACAGAAGCAGGCTTTTCTAAATCAAGCCAAAATCTACAACATCTACACATTGCCGCCGCTGCTTGAAACTCTTGACGAAGTAAAAGCCGCCTTCAAAACTCACGCCATCCTAAAAGCTACCCAAGACGGCAAAATTATTGGTTCGGTTCGTTTCGTTGAAAAGGATGGAACTTGTTTTGTTGGCAGGTTGCTTGTTGACCCAGCTTTTCAGAATCAAGGCGTCGGCGCCGAATTATTGCGGCAGGTAGAATGCCATAGTCCAACCGTTAAGCGGTTTGAGCTTTTCACTGGCTTCAAAAGCGAAAAAAGCCTTCATCTCTACAAAAAATTGGGCTACAAAGAATTCAAAACCGGCAAAGACAAAGACGATATAACGCTTATCTATCTTGAGAAGCTAAAGTAAACCGAATTTATCACAATACTAATTGGCAAGGTAAGGGTGCGTATGAAGTTAAGTTTATCGAATGGAATCTTTAGCAAGCTGGGCATAAAAGAAAATTTTGCCGCAGTCAAATCCTTTGGGTTCCAGAACATCGAGTTTAACATGAAATCAGTCAAAAAAGAACATGATACCGACGTTTACCGTGAACAAAAAGCGTTTGAAGCTTCAGGCTTAAACTGCCTAACCCTGCACTCAGCAATCATGCACGTCAAAGACCCCATTGAAGTTCACCAAGCCGTTTATTATGGAAAAATCTCGCTTGAATGCGCCCGAGCGCTTAAGGCGCCGTTGATGGTGGTTCATTCGGACATATCAAAAAAACTTTCTAAGCTCGTTCGGAAGGAGTGTTTGGAAGCGGTTTTTGGGGAAATTGTACCGTTCGCAAAAAAGTTCGGCATCAAGCTGGCTTTGGAAAACCTTTCTTTTACGTCAACTGGGTTTGGCAAAAACGTGGAACAACTCGAAGAGGTTTTGAACGTGATTGACCCTAAGCGCGAGATGGGTTTTACCCTTGACTTCTGTCACGCGCTTGAAACAAAAGAAGCCGAAAACCTACTCGAAAAGTACCACCCCAGCTTATGCAATATTCACATGGCAAACAAGTCACACAGGCCATTCCTTGAAGAAACACCCGAACTCAAATGGTTAATCGGCAAACTCAAAGAGTACAATTACGCTGGACCCGTAACATTGGAACTGCACCACACCACAACCAAAGAGGAGATTGCCCAAACTAAACTGCTCTTTGACAAACTGTTGGCTTAGCCGCCGCCGACTGGAGGCAAAATCGTCAAAACATCCCCCTCTTTAAGTTGGGTTTCAAATCCTTGAAGCGTAGAGGTGTTTGTGCCGTTGATGAGGAACTGCAAAAAACCCTTAACACGACCATCCCCTTCAAAAACGTAGTCGTTAAACGGTTTGCCGTAAAGCTTTGAGAGCGCATCCAAAACCTGTCCGATGTTTACTTTTTCTTGGAAATTCAGCGTTTCCTCTCTCTTGCCCGCAAGTTCCCGAAGAACAGTGAAGAAGCGGATTTTGATTATCATTGGGTTTCCTTTTGTTTACTTGTGGCTGGTGACGGTTATGTTTTTTGCCAAAAAATTTGGGTTTTAGCTGGGATTGTTAGGATGTTTGTGGCTTTTTATGTAAAGCACAACCAAACCCGCTATAGTTAATGCTAAGGCTGCAACTAATGCGATAACCCCTGTCAACGGTAAGGTTATTGAATCCATTTTTTGGTTTGGCGCTGTCTGCGTCGGAGTATGGGTTGGGTTGAGTGTCGGGGTTGGTGACTGGGTAGGTGTTGGTGCCGGAGTTAGTGTTGTTATCTTTACGGTTGGGTTATCGATTGGGCCTGATACAGCATCTGCTTCATTGATTGTTATGCTTTGGGTGTTGCTCCATCCGCTTTCCTGTCCGTTAAAAACGATATTGCCAAAAGGTGCAGTCTTAACCAAGTAGCTCTTTCCGTATAATGCTTCAACTTGAAAGTCGACCGTGCAGTTAAGTGGCACTTGTATTAATCCCTGAGGACGCAAACCGCTGTGTGTTTCCAAAGAAGAGAAATCCACTGCATTGTTCAGCATTAAAGAATATATTGAATATTTGTAACCTGACGAGTGAGCCAGATACGGTTCGATTAAAGCTGTAACGTTTGTCCAACTATCAGTGTATTGGCCTTTATAGCGCACATTAAACATTAGGCCATTATAGGAGTAGAAAGAGTAGTCTTTGTCCTGTTCTAGTTCAGGCAGATTCTGGTTTGTTATGACTATGTCAACTGTTAGCCATTCACTATGTACACTGGGGCTAGTGGTGGTTTGTCCAGTGAAGGGGTCTGTAGATGTTACAGCAGCCGAATCATAACTGTGCTTAACCAGAATTATTCGGAATTCTGGTACATCTGGTTTAATGGTTGACTGTGCGGACGAAGATTGGACCATAAACAGGCTTGAAGCTAGCATTACTCCGATGAGAAGATGTGCTAAAGATTTTTGAGATACACCCACGCTTTTTCGCCTAAACCTACAGGGTTCAAAAGCAGATTAAAGGGTTCTCGTAAAGAATCCTTTACTGATTTTAGTCAAAAACTCTTTACTAACAATCTATAAATTTTAATCAAGTTTAATCGGTGAAAATTCCTGACGCTTCATTGACACCGAAATTTACCATTCTATTCCGATTTTTTGCACTATGAAAACCTTTACTAAATCGTTAACTGCAAATGCAAAGAACGCTGAAAGCCCAAGCATCACCAGTGTTCCAGTGAAGGGTACTGCTACAAGTCCCGGGATTCCAACTGTAACAAGTATGGTTCCAACAATTCCGCTGATAATTATGGAGCTGAAAAGGATTTTGCTGGGGAAGGACTTGTAGAAAAGTCTTCTTTCTCTTACGTTGAAGTTTAGGAACAATGCGGAGTAGAAGAGTATCTCAAAGGTGTAAGTGTAAAGCGCTGGGTCATTAATTGGCACATTGAAAATGTTTAGCGCCACATACAATAATGCAACTGACTCAGCAATTACGAACGTGCCCAAAATAGCTGAAGCCTTAACTGCTCCACCCAGCTTCCACGTGCTCGGTTTATCTGAACCCTGCAGTTTATCCGTTGACAAAGCGATTTTTACAAAATCCGTTAAGAAGAAGTACAAGATAACCACGAAGGCTGAAATCACGTAGCTTCCGGTTAACAGGAAAGTTAAAACTGTAAAAACCGACACCTGAAGTGTCCTTATGATTTTGCTTAAAATCCACGCGACTATGCGTTCGTAAATAATTCTGCCGTTCTTAACCAAGTCTACGATGCTGGTTAAGCCCTCGTTGACGAGAACCACGCTTGCCGCGCCCTTAGCCACGTCAGTTGCGTTACTAACCGCAATGCCCACTTCTGATTGCCTTAACGCTGGCGCATCATTCACGCCGTCACCCGTCATACCCACAATATGTTTACTAACCTGTAGGCTCTTAACGATAGTGTACTTGTCCTCAGGGTACACTTCCGCGAAGCCGTCACTTTGTTGTGCTTCCTCTTCAGCCAGCAAAGCGTCTGTTTTCATGTCTGCCTTCAAACTGGACGCCAAAGTGATGTTTTCGCCTAAGCCAACGTTTTTTGCGGTTTCCTTCGCAATTGGCAAAGCGTCGCCCGTCAGCATTTTTACCGAAATTCCTAACTTGTTTAGTTCTTGTATGAGTTGTTTTGAGTCTGGGCGGGGCATATCGTAAAGCATGGCTAACCCAACCAGCGTTGGCTTTTCATTGTTGTTGGTTTTGGCTACTGCTAAAGTTCTGTAACCCTTCAGGGCGTACTCTTGAGTTTGTTCTTCAAGCTGCTTCTCTTCGGTTTCATTTAATCCGCAAGCTGTGCCGATGATTCTAACTGCGCCTTTCATAACCCCAAAAGTTTCCCCATCTTTTTGTAAAGTGGCTTCCGTACGTCGGGTTCTTGCGTCAAAAGGAACAAAACTTGTCTGCTTGTAATCCCCAATTGGCAGCCCTTCACGTTTGGCTGACTCGATAAAAGCTATGTCTATGGGGTCTTGGTTTGCCTCCTGAGAGGCTAATGCTCCATAAAACACAACATCTTTCTCGCTGAATCCGTTGTGCGGCAAAGTTTTAACTATTGAGAGCTTGTTCAATGTTATTGTTCCGGTTTTGTCAACGCAGAGCACATTCATTGTTGCAGCGTCTTCAGCAGCGCTTAAACGGGTTATCAAAACGCCTTTTCTGGACAATTCCATTGCGCCAAGCGCCATGCTAACCGTAAACATTGCCGGCAATGCGACTGGGATTGCAGACAATAAAATTGCCAAAATTATCGGTAACGTATCGATTACGCTAAAGCCTCTAAGTACCGAGAAAATAAGCGCTATAATGGCTAAGACTGAAACTATAATTAGCAGCCAACGAACTACGCTGGCTATCACTTCTTCAATGTGCAGTTTAGGCTTAGCTAACTGAACAAGCTGTGCTGTGCGACCAAAAAAGGTCTTGGTTCCAGTTGAAACAACTATGCCGTTTGATTCTCCACGTTTCACTACTGAACCAGAATAGAGAACGTCACCTGGATTCTTCTCAACTGTGAAAGATTCCCCTGTTAAAGCTGACTGATCAACCTCCAAATGCCCCGTAACCGTTTTCACGTCAGCAGGAACAAAATCTCCCGGCCTAATCCGTACAACATCACCCGGCACAATTTCGCGGGCAGGCAAAACCTTCCAGACGCCTTCTCGTAGAACGCGGGCGTTGACTCTGAGTTTTTCTTTTAGAGCATCCACAGCTTTTGAAGCCCTAATTTCCTCTTCAAAACCTAAAACGGCATTAAGAATCAGCAACCCTAAAACAATGTAAACGTCCGTGTAGTTTTGCAGAAAAAGCGAAAGAGCAATAATTATTTCAAGCAGCCAAGCTGTGAGCCCCCAAAACTTTTTGGTAAACTGCAACCAAAGATTAGCCTTCTTTTCTGGTACCTCATTGAAGCCAAACTGTTTTCTTTTTTGCTCCACTTCTGACTGGTTGAGTCCCTTTTCTAAAAGTTTGTAATCCCCACTTTGTGGCGGTGAATTTTCTGGTGCTTTGCTTTTTTCTGCCAAAATAATCAATCAAACATTCGGTTTCCTTAATTTACATCTTTATCCTAAACAAAATCAAAAGCACAATCAAAAAACATAATTTATTTTTTAAAAAAGGAAAAAGAGTCAAAGTTAGTCAAACACCACGCTTTAAGGTGCTTGGCATTTACCTTGGAACTGTTGCTGTCTACCGCCACAGTTCTGTTGACCTTCACTGATGCCTATTTGGCTGCATTCTTGGTTGCATAGGCGTTGGCGTGTTTGGGTTTGTGTTCCATCGCAGGTTCCTGCTCCGTTGCAGATGTTGTCGCCGTCACATGCTTGTAGGCGTTGTCGGGTTTGTGTGCAGGTTTGGTTTTGCTGACAGTCAGTGCATTGTGTTCCGTCTTGTGTGCATGAACTGTCGCAGTCTCTTATTTGTTGTTGAGTTTGGTCTTGTGTTTGAAGGATGTCACCGTTTATGCTTTGTGCTAAAGGTGAAGCTGCAACTAATGGGACAAGAACAACCAGCCCCAGTATCATGCCTACCACGAGGATTGCTTTCTTGTTCATTCTTTTTTCACCTCCAACTTTTTTCTACTGAAAAAATACTATGTCGGCTGGTTGGTTTAGGTGTTGGCTGAAACGGAACGTTTCAAAAAGTGAAACAGCTTCGAAACAGCTTATAAGTTGTTTCAAATGTATATTTTGACAGAAAGAATCATGCAGAAACCATTATTCGTTCTCGTAATCGCCCTGTTATGTGTAAGTGTTGTAGGTTTAATTCTTTTTTCAACAGCTTTCTTTGGAACGAGTACTACCAACGGTAGAGGTCACATGATGCAAGACTCCAGTGGTGTACTGGACAGTTCAAACATTGGTTGGCTACTTCTCTTTGTTGTGCCTTTGGTTGTCGCGTTAGGCGTGATAGTTTACATGCTTACGTTTCCAAAAATCAAACAAACCCCTGCCGCTGTGGAAGCTCCCCAAACAGTTATGCAGTCACCTCATAACAAGCAAACCTTAGACGCCGTCCTCAAAGTGTTAAACGAGGATGAACGCAAAGTAGTTGAAACTCTTGCTTCAACCAAAGAAGGCAGCATGCTGCAAAAAGAAATACGTTGGAAAACCAACCTTTCAAGAGTGAAAATTCACCGGGTAGTAGCAAGGCTTGCCGAACGGGGCATAGTAATCGTCGAGAAGCAAGACAATACTAACAAGGTAACTCTTGCAGGTTGGATAACTAAACCTTCAACTGCTTAAACAGTTTAATCTTACCTTCAAAAAATGGACGTTGTTTTCTGTATTGTTTTTCCGTTCTGCTTGTTTAGCCCTTTATGGCTCAACATAACAGGTGCCTGTGAGGGTAAAAAGTTTATATTCTTGTCTGATTTTTGCATTATTCCGAGATAAAGAAACAAAGTTCTATTAAAGTAGGGATTAACACATGGCATATTTAACTACAACAGGCTCAGGACAACCAGTCCTAATCCTTAAAGAAGGAACAACACGAAGCAGAGGAAAAGAAGCCCAAAGAAACAACATCATGGCTGCACGAGTAATCGGTGAAGTCCTAAAATCCACGTTAGGACCAAGAGGCATGGACAAAATGCTCATCGACAGCCTCGGCGATATCACTATCACCAACGACGGCGCAACTATTCTAAAAGAAATCGACGTTGAACACCCCGCAGCAAAAATGATGGTTGAAATCGCAAAAACCCAAGACGACATGGTTGGCGACGGAACCACCAGCGCAGTTGTCCTTGCAAGCGAACTTTTAAAGAAAGCAGAAGAACTGCTCGAACAAAATATTCACCCAACAATCTTGGTTAGCGGCTACCGAAAAGCAGCACAAAAAGCAATCGAATCAGTAGGCAAAATCGCTGAAACACTCGATATTAACGACCGCGCTACTCTGCTTAAAGTAGCATTAACTTCAACAAGCAGCAAATCAGTCGGCAGCGCAAGAGACCACCTTGCAGAAATCTCTATTGACGCGGTTAAACAAATCGCTGAAGCACGCGGAGACAAAACAATCGCCGACATAGACAACATCCAAATCATCAAGAAAACAGGCAAAAGCCTTCTTGAAACACAACTAATCAAAGGCATCATCGTTGACAAAGAAGTTGTCAACCCGGGAATGCCAAAAATTAAAGAAAACGCAAAAATCGCCCTGCTTGACGTTGCACTCGAAATCGAAAAAACCGAGATTAGCGCTGAAATCAGAATCAAAGACCCCACTCAAATGAAAGCATTTCTTGATCAAGAAACAGAAATGCTGAAAAAAATGGCTGACAAAATAAAAGCAGTCGGCGCAGACGTCATCTTCTGCCAAAAAGGCATTGACGACATGGTACAACACTTCTTATCCAAAGAAGGTATCATGGCAGCACGCCGCGTAAAAGAATCAGACCTTGACAAACTTTCACGTGCAACGGGCGCAAGAATCAGCAGCGACCTTGACGACTTAAAGAAAGAAGACCTTGGATTGGCAGGCTTAGTTGAAGAACGCAAAATCGGCGACGACAAAATGATTTTCGTCGAAAAATGCAAAGACCCACACAGTGTGGCAATCCTACTCCGTGCAGGCCTTGAACGCATGGTTGACGAAGCTGAGCGTGCAATGATTGACTCACTATCAGTCATTTCAGACGTTATAGAAAACAACAAGATTGTTCCAGGCGGCGGCGCAGTAGAAATTGAAATTGCGAAAGAACTCCGTAAATACGCAACCAAAGTAGGCGGACGCGAGCAACTTGCAGTTGAAGCATTCGCAGAAGCAATCGAAGTCATCCCAAGAACCCTCGCAGAAAACGCAGGCCTCGAACCAATCGACATCCTCGTACAACTACGCTCAGCACATGACTCAGCAGACGGCAAAAACAAAGGAATCAACATCTACGAAGGCAAACTACAAGACAGCATCAAAAACGGCGTCATCGAACCAATCATGGTTAAAGAACAAGCAATCAAGTCAGCAGCTGAATCAGCAGCTATGATATTGCGCATTGACGACGTTATTACTGCCAAAGCACCAAAAGGTGGCCCCGGCGGTCCAGGCGGCATGCCTGGCGGAATGGGCGAAGAATAAACTTCCCCACCCTTAACTTTTTAATTTTATTTTTATTATTTCAAAACTGCATTTTGTCACCTTTATTTTGTGCCTGTTAGTGTTCTTTTTTTCAAGCTTCTGCTTGTGCCTCACGAAAACGTATTTATGTTTAAAGACTTACCATTCTGCGTTAAATGCAAATGCGCTCTGGTAGTATAGTCCGGCCAAGTATAGCGGCCTCTCGAGTCGCGGACCCGGGTCCGAATCCCGGCCAGAGCACCAACATCCCCGTTTGTAAGCATTTCAGATTTATACTTGTTAACTCATTTTTGTTTTTGAAGTAGGCGTCTAAAAGTTGATGACTTTCAAGAAACAGCAAACCGTTGCTTGCATTTTCGGAGTCAATGTGGGTGGGCAACCAGGTGAAAACCCAACCTGCATCATACCCAGCATCTTCTACGATGGCCACAAAATCGTCAGTGACCCAATCAAGGGCGAATTTGATAAGCAGCAAGCAGAAACACTGCTCAATAATGCTGAAGAGTTGTCAGAGAAAACTGGTAACCCATTCTTCGTTGACGTTATGGGAACAACCCCTCAAGCCTTAATTAAATACGTGGACTTTGTCACGGAAACTACTTCGGTTCCTTTTCTGGTAGACAGTGTTTCAAGGGAAGCTAAACTCCAAACCGTTAAGCACATCGAAAAAGTTGGGTTAATCAACAAAGTAATCTACAATTCCCTTAGCTTTGTATCTACGCCTCAAGAGTATCAGGTGTTAAAGGAGTTAGGCGTTAAATCTGCGGTAGTGCTGGCTTATGACCCCAAGCAGCCTCAAGGCGGCAGAGACGCAATCTTGTCAGGGAACAGTAAACAGCCGGGTTTGCTGAATCTCGCTCAACAGGCAGAAATAACAAATGTGCTTGTGGACACAGCGGTGATGAATCTTACAAGCATCGGCGATGCAAGCAAGGCCATCTATTCAATTAAAGAAAAGTTTGGGTTGCCAGCAGGGTGCGCGCCTTCAAATGCCATTTCATTATGGAAAAAACTTCAAGAAGGCGAATTCGGTCAAGACGCATTGAAAGTCTGTTTGGGTGCTTCGATGCTTTTTACGCAGACGATGGCTGCAGATTTTGTGATTGCAGGTCGAATCGATTACGTTGATGCTGTGTTTCCAGCTTGCGCGATGGCGGATGCAATAATTGCTGCTCAAGCCCAGAAACTTGGAGTAAAAATCTCTGCAAATCATCCATTTTACAGAATAATGTAGCTACACTAATAATGTTGGGTAAACCACTCCTTTTTTGAGTTAATTTTATAGTTTATGTTCTGCATTAGTTCATTTTGGACATTTAAAGCTCTGAAAACTTTCTTTTCTAAAAAGAAACTAATTTAAGGCTGATGTAGCCGTATCCTTTGAACAAAGCGTGTGAAAAGACAAGTGGCTAAAAAAGGAGGCTACCAAATTAAGCAAACAAAACTTCGCCGTTCCAGCAAGCTCAGAAGAAAACAGCGCGGTAGTGCAGCCTCCATTAACCACTGACGAAATACTTGGCAAACCCGTCGAAGAATTATTCGTCCGTTTAAACTCTTCAAATAATGGCTTAAGTTCTGAGGAAGCAGAAAGCCGCCTTGAATTTTACGGCAGAAACGAACTTGCCAAAAAACGTAAGCGTTCAGCAATTTTTGAGTTCTTAACACATTTCAAAAGTCCTCTTGTAATTATTTTGATGATTGCAGGCTTAATCTCAGGAGCCTTCGGCGAAATACCAAACATGGTAATTATTTTTTCCATAGTTTTCCTCAGTGTTATTTTGGATTTCTATCAGGAAAATAAGGCTGAAAACGCTGCTGAGATGCTTAAAGAAGCCGTAACCACAACCGCCACCGTAGTTCGTGACGGCACAAAACAGGAAATTAAACTCCATGACGTTGTACCTGGCGACTTAGTTTACCTTTCAGCCGGCGATGTAACACCTGCGGACGCCCGTGTAATCTCCGCTAAAGACCTTTTCATTAACCAATCTGCGTTAACAGGCGAATCTTTCCCTGTAGAGAAAACTCCTGCAGTAGTGAAAGTAAAAGACCCCTCAATTACAGAATGGACAAATTACCTTTTCATGGGAACATCCATTGTCAGCGGCACCGCAACCGCTTTGGTTGTTAAAACCGGCAGCCTAACCGAATACGGTAAAATCGCCAAAAAACTCGTAGAAAAAGCCCCTGAAACCGAGTTTGAAAAGGGCATCAAAAATTTTGGCTTCTTCATAATGCAGGTAACAATACTGCTTGTGCTCTTCGTTTTCATGGTTAACGCGTTACTTTACCCAGACACTGAAGGCATACTAACGGCGCTGCTTTTTGCAGTTGCAATTGCAGTCGGTTTAACTCCTGAATTATTGCCCATGATAATCACTGTTAACATGTCTCGTGGAGCAATTGCGATGTCAAAGAAAGGCGTCATCGTAAAACGGTTAGCGTCTATTGAAAACTTTGGCAGCATGAACGTGCTTTGTACAGATAAAACTGGCACGTTAACAGAAAACAAGATTACCCTTGTCTTGCATGTTGACCCCGAGGGAAACGACGATGACAAAGTGCTCCAGTATAGTTACCTTAATAGTTTCTACCAAACCGGCCTAAAAAGCCCTATGGACGAAGCAATACTTGTCCACGAAAAAATTGACGTCTCGGGCTACCAAAAAATTGACGAAGTTCCCTTCGATTTTGTGCGCAGACGCGTAAGCGTTGTTGTGGAAAGTGACCGCCAAAGATACTTCATAGCAAAAGGTGCCCCCGAAGAAATTTTTAAAGTTTCAAGCTTCTGCGAAATAGGCGGTTTACCAGTAGACTTAACTGACGAATTAAAAGAAAAGGCAGAACAGAAATATTACGATTTAAGCTCTGAAGGCTTCCGTGTTTTAGGTGTAGCTTACAAGAAGCTCAAAGAAGAAAAGAACGTTTACTCCATCAACGATGAACGCGACATGGTTTTCATGGGTTTCGTGGCTTTCCTTGACCCTCCAAAAGAAACCGCAAAAGAATCCATCAGACTGCTAACCAACTCTGGCATCGAACTAAAAATCTTGACTGGCGATAACGAGCAAGTTGCACGCAAAACCTGTGAATCGCTTGGGTTTGAAGTTAAAGGAGTCGCGTTAGGCAACGAAATAAGTCTAATGTCTGATGAAGCCTTGGCCCGCATCGTGGAAGAAGACAACGTTTTTGCTCGTGTAACTCCTGTCCAAAAAGACCGCATCATTACTTTGCTAAAAGGTAACGGTCACGTGGTTGGCTTTATGGGTGACGGCATTAACGATGCGCCTTCATTGAAAACTTGTGATGTAGGCATATCTGTTAACAATGCAGTGGACGTTGCAAAAGAATCTGCTGATATTATCCTGCTTAAAAACGATTTAACAGTGCTTGCTAAAGGCGTTCTGGAGGGCAGAAAGACATTTGGCAACACTATGAAGTACGTTATGATGAGTGTAAGCAGCAATTTTGGCAACATGTTCAGCGTTGTAGGCGCCTCATTGATTTTGCCTTTTCTAGGATTTGCCTTTTTGCCTATGCTTCCAATTCAGATTCTTCTAAATAACCTACTTTACGACGTTTCTCAGTCAGCTATAACAACAGACCATGTTGACTCCGAATACGTGGAGAAACCCAAACGTTGGGACATCGGCTACATAAGAAGCTTCATGATTTCACTTGGCCCTGTTAGTTCACTATTTGACTTCTTAACTTTCTTTATACTGCTATACTTCTTTTTGCCATTTGTTGCGCCAGAACAGCAGCAACCACTGTTCCAAACTGCCTGGTTCCTGGAATCATTGATTACGCAAACATTCATCATATTTGCAATTCGGACACGTAAGTCACCGTTCTGGAAGAGTAAACCAGGCAAATACTTGGTCATTAGCAGTATTGCAATTATTGCGGTAGCTGTGATTATTCCCTTCACCGCTTTTGGCGAAACTTACTTCAAATTTACCTCGCCACCTCTAGAATTCTTTGCAGTCCTTGTAGGTCTAGTACTTGCCTACTTGGGGCTTGCTGAAGGCGTTAAACGTTGGTTCTACAAGCGTAACTCTTACCGTGTTGAACAAGCCTTGGTGCCCAAGAAACGTGGTTTATACCTAAGCAGACGAGCCAGACTTGTCCAAGACGTTATTGCAGTGATATGCCTGCGAGTTGAAGACGAAATCTCAATTGACTCCGTAATCGAAGACTTAACCAGAAGCCTCAATTACCCAATCAACCCCGACGAAGTAGCCCAAAACCTGCACCACCTGCGCCGCACAGGCTTAATCAGCATTGACTGGCACAAACGTACAATCGAACGCCAAAGCACAATACAAGAATACGTTACACATTACGTGGAAACTCAAGCGATTTGGCCAATGGTATACGAAGACTGGGTAAGAATCAACAAGGTAATCCTTGACCACTACGGCGAAGTCAACAAAGAATACTCCGAGTTACTAACACAACAAAGATAAAAAAACAGAAATTGCCTAAAAAAGGCGGTTATTGCGCTACGCCCATAGTGTTGCCGACGCCGACAATCACGACAGTGTCCGCTTCATTTGTCCGTTCCAAAATGACTCTTCTAACGGTGATTGCAACATCGTCTGCAGCTTTCTCAATGGCAGGAGTCATCGGAGCCAAAGCTTCCTTAACTGTCTGTTTCACGACTACAGCGTAAACTGGCACTTTGTATTTAGCGGCTGCTTCTTCAATCTTAAATTGCTCCAATCCTGGACCGCCAATCGCTGGGCCAACACCTTCGGATACGCTGCCTGATTCTTCGCCTTCTAATTTGAGGGCTGCATCAACCATGATGACAAGGGCGATTTTGCCTTGATGCATCTCCATAAGTTTAGTGATGCCGTCTCCGGTTTTGCCGACTGTTCCACCTGGACCTTTAGCTTTCATGACTATGACGCGTCTGCCTTCAATGGATGTTTCTGCTCCAACTGTGTCCTGGGCTAAATCAAATTTTTCATGAGGTGCCATAAGTTTCTGTGCAGTTAGAGGACCGATGCCGTCGCCGATTGGTTTTCCAGTTTTAAATGCTTCAATGAAGGAGCTGTAAGCTTCTGCTTCTTCTAGAATGTTTGGAAGCTGCATTTCTATTTCAACCATCGAAAACTGTGAAGCACCTTTTTTGCCCATGATGTAGTATTGGCGTACGACTTTGTACATTTTATGAAGTTCTTGAGTAACTTCAACCATGTTCTGTAGATTTTGTAGTTGTTGTTCGTTGGCTTGAGGTGCGATTGCTTTAATTTCGTCTTTAACCCGTTGGTCAGTGTTATCTAGTACATGTTCGAACCGGTGGGTTACACCTTTGGGATCCATGGTTGATGGTTTAATGGTGAAGAACTGCATGAGTTTGTCTACCCGTGCGGTTGTAGCTTTTTCGTTTGCGGTATCTTTGGGTAATGCGGAGATTAGTTCCTGTTTGGCTTTGTCTCGCATGCCGCTTATTTTGGTTAAGGCTTTTGAAAGGCTGCGTGTTGTTTGGAATGTTCGGATTCTTGTTGAAAAGAAGAATGAGAAAATGAAGAAGGCGATGTAGCCAACATACATTACAGTGTTTAGGATGTCCGTGGGTGATGACAGTGACATTTAGTTTTCTCCGTGTATTTTTTTGTTCTCTTCTTTCTTTTCCATTTGGGTTAGTTGCTTATTAATTTGCGCTAAATCTTCCTGTAATCTTTTAATTGCATCTTCAATGTGGCTGCGTTTGTTTTCAAGTACCTTTTTTGTGTCTTCAGGTTTACATTTGCCTTCCTCAAGAAACAAAGCAAAAGGCGGTTGAGGTAAATGTTCCTTGTTAACTTCAACATCTAAAACGTCTTTCATGTATTCTTTAAGCAAAATCGTAATTGTGGTGATTAAACGGTTTTCTTTAGCTAAAGTGTGTTCAAGAACAGTTTTGCCTTCCTGTGTGATGGAGTAAATTTTTCTTTTTCTTTTTGCTTCGGCTTCCCATTCTCCCTTGATGTACCCAGAAGTTTCTAGGTCCTGCAGGATTGGGTAAATTCCGCCCGCTGTTGGTCTCCAGAAACCGCTTGTTCTTTCATCTACGGCTTTCATCATTTCGTAGCCGTGGTGAGGTTTCTTGTTTAGTAGAATTAGGATGGCTATTCTGATGTAGCCTTTTTGTGTTTCTTTTAGCCAACCAGTGGCTTTTTCTTCTGCATGCATTTTCTCTTTCTCTAATATCTAGCTTGTATAGATACATTGCGGAATATTTATATTTTGACGCAATATATTGCGATGATTACTATTGAAACAGGATGGTGTTAACCATTGCAAAATGACAACATAATCGAAGTAAAGAATCTTACTAAGACATTCGGCAACTTCACCGCAGTTGACGGCATCTCTTTCGCTGTAAAAAAAGGCGAAATCTTCGGTCTACTGGGTCCTAACGGCGCAGGTAAAAGCACAACCTTACGTATGCTTTCCACATTGGCAAGACCAACAGCAGGCGTTGCAACAATCGGCGGTTACGACATAGCCAAAAATGACACTAAAGTTCGCAATCTAATCGGTATAGTTTCTGAAAAAATGATTATTTATGAGCGGTTAACCGCAAAAGAGAATCTTTGGTTTTTTGGTTGTCTATTTGGAATTCCAAAAGAAAAACTCAACAAACGAATTGATGAACTTTTAGAACTTGTTAACCTGACTCCATATAAGGATAAGCAAGTAGGCACATTCTCAACTGGTATGAGGCAAAGAATGAATGTCATTCGTGCCCTGCTTAATGAGCCGCAAGTGCTATTCCTTGATGAACCCACCTTAGGTTTAGACCCTCAATCATCAGTTGAAATTCGTGAATTCATTAAAAAATTAAACAAAGAAAACGGAACCACCATAATCATCACTACTCATATGATGCTTGACGCAGATCTGCTCTGTGACCGCATCGCAATTGTTGACCACGGAAAAATCATCGCCTTAGACACATCCGCTAACCTCAAAAAAGCAACCGTTGGCGCAAATACTTTGATAATTAAACTTGAAATTGCCAACTTGACCCTTGGCATGATAGAAAAAATCAAAACATTGCCCTGTGTTGATGCGGTTACTCAAGAAGAACAAACAAAACTGCGCATAGTCGTGCATGGTGAAGACGCTTTCGACAACATACTTGACCAAGTACGTGAAATGAAGGGCAAAATCAGTTCCATGGAGAACCTGCAGCCTTCGCTTGAAGACGTTTTCCTGCACATGACTGGACGACACGTTCGAGACAGTGTAGAAACCAAAGTAGTGACACATTCTTCACATGGAATGCCAAAAGCTATACAGAGGGGACGATAAACATGGGTGCAACAAGAGTTTTAGAAACCAGTTTCCGAATTGCTTGGAAAGACCTTAAAGAGCTTTCAAGAAACAAACTAGGTTTGCTAATGCTGATTCTTATGCCACTTTTAATGATGGCTATGATTGGCTTCATTTACCCAAGCGGCAGCTCAATCGACATGAGCAACCTAAACGTGCAAGTAGTCAACTTAGACAGCGGCTACATGGACACTACCGTAAGTGATGCTTTCGCCACGGCAGTTAACCAAATCAACACTGCCTCAGTTAACATGAAATTCACTAACGGTACAACGCTTGAAGCTTTAACAGACAGTATACAACGTGGCGATGTAGATGCAGGTATCATTATTCCGGTGGACTTTACCTATTGTGTATTAACTAACCAGCAGGCAAACATCACTATAATCAGTGACAACTCTAACCCACAGGTCAGCCAGCAAGTCAGCGGAGTTTTAAGCAGCATAATCAAAACAATGAGCACACAAGTCGCGCAATCAAAACTGGCTACAACATTAAACATTACCTCAACCCAAGCTGCTGCATACATGGCGCCTTACGTTGTAGATTCACAAGGTGTAGTCGGAGGCAGCACAAGCTACTTCGAATTCATCGCTCCAGGAATGATGATGATGACTGTAATGATGAGTGTCATGACCGGTCTGCCCGGCGCTATTACCCATGAAAGAGAAATGGGTACATTAGACGGCGTAATGGTTGCACCAATAAACAGGCTCTCAATAATCCTGGGAAAAACAATCGCGCAACTAACAAGAGGACTCATGCAGGGCTTCATAATCATGATATTAGCCGTAGTCCTGTTCGGGGTTACCATACAAGGCAGCATCCTACTCGTAATCGGCTTGCTATTGCTCGGAGTCTTTAGCTTCGTAGGTTTAGGCGTAGCCTTAACGTCACTGGCAAAAGACCAAGAAACAGCTTCAATGATACTGATGGCAATAATGTTCCCAATGATGTTCCTAAGCGGCATATTCTTCCCTGTAAAGATGATGCCAGGTTTCATGCAAACAATTAGCAGCTTCCTGCCGTTAACGTATGCTTCCGATGCAATGCGAAAGGTCATGGTGCTAGGCGCAGGTGTACCACAGATAGCAACAAACCTCACAGTGCTGGTGGTCTTCGGTGTTGTGATGCTTGCAATCGCTGTTCCATTGTTCCGCAGAATGATGACACGCTAAAATCGCCAAAAAATGGGGTCAACCGCCCCTTAACCTGTTTTTTTAATCTGAATTTCCCCTTCATTAATCATTAATATGTAAAGTTCAACTAAAGGTTATGACTCAAAAAAGCCTTCGCTTAACCATCCTGCTCGCAATCAACATAGCCGTCATAGCCTTAAGCCTAATCTTGCTGTTTTACCCGACCTCAACAGTCTCCGCTATGAGCACAGCAAGCAGTCAAGGTTTCATTTTAGACGAACAATCCATAAAAAACACCACAGATGCATCGTGGATTCTAATGCAAGACGCAATCTTCCAGCCTGTTCTAAAAATGTTAACCGTAATAGGTGCAGTAACAATGAGTTTCATTTTGCTGTCCAAAATATTTACATCTCATTTCTAACAGTTTTTTGTTTTTAGAATGAAACGCATAAATGCTTCTGCAGGCATGTAATAGGTAAGACGTTTTTGTGGTGCATGTTGTTTATGGATTCAAAAGCCGTGATAATCTCAAGTTGCTGGCTCTCGTTAGCCGTTATCGCTTCTGTTTACATGATAGTGTTCGCTGACAAACTTGGGGATGTCTTCTTTGGAGTGTTTCTTCCTGTCGGCGCCTTGGTTTTTGTAGGTTTGATAGTCACTTTCGTGGTTGCCCAAAAACAAGCTTCCTAAAGTTTTACTGGCCTATTTGGGTTCTAATAGTTAATCATTGCAGAAACCTGCAGGGGTAGGGTAAAACAAGCCTAACACTTTAAAACTGCTAAAATAAGGTAGGTGCTGTTGGTTAGAGATTAACCTAAAGCTTGTTGGAACTTTATTGTTGTGCTTTTGCTGCTTCTTTTTGTATGTTAAGCAGTTGACTTGCAATGCTTGCTAGCAATATGATTGTGAAGGCTAAAACTGCTATTGCAATTTTTAATGTGACGTCAAAGTCGAAATAGAAAAGAGCAAACATTGAAACAACCATTAGCCCTAAAACGAGTGCTTCTTGGACTGCTCCAAGACTTTTTAATGAATTGCCAAAACTCAAAACTGTTTCACCTTTGGTTGCATCTGTTTGAGATTTTCTTATTGTACTCGAGTATTTAGGTGTTTAATTTTTTCTGGGTAACTTTCAGGCAGAAATCTGGGTGCTATTAGCCTTCAAAAATTCTTTTATTTGTTAATAAGACAAACCTCTTTTAACACCTAATTTTTTTAATTTTACAGTTAGTTTTTGATGCATAAAATAAGTGGTAACTTTGAATTGAGTTGGCTGTACCTGATATTTTTTTAAAAATTATGCCTCTATTGGCATAAAATTTAGTGTTAAACTTGGTTATTGATTGTAAATGTAAAATAGAAGCCGTTGGTATAAGCTTTTATACGTACGATGATGACATGTTAAAGTAAAAAGCGTTGCCAAGTGAGGATAAAGGACTGAATTGCCGTACATTAAAAGAATCGAATTAAAAGGCTTCAAGTCTTTTGGGCCCCAAACAGTAAAAGTTAACCTTGACAAAGGTTTCACCGCAATCACTGGCCCAAACGGCAGCGGCAAAACCAACATCATGGACGCCCTACTATTCTCACTTGGAGAATTATCAACCAGAAGAATGAGAGCAGACAACGCTTCAAGACTAATTTTTCACGGTTCAGAAAAAGGCGGCTTAGAAAAATCTAAAATGGCTAAAGTTGTGGTGCAATTTGACAACTCAGACGGCTTAATGCCAGTAGACACTTCAACCGTGACCATTTCAAGGGAAGTCTACCGTAACGGACAAAGCGTTTACCGTCTCAACGGCAGAAGAATGAGCCGTACACACATAATTGAAACCCTCTCAATGGCTGCAATCAGCAGCATGAGCCAAAACATCATTCCACAGGGCCAAATCACACGTTTAACAGAAATCAACCCACTTGACCGCCGAAAAATCATTGAAGAACTCATTGGTATCGGTCAATATGATTCTGAAAAGGCTGAAGCAGAAGAAAAACTGCGCAGCGCCGACATCAGCATCCGCACCGCTATGGGCAGGATTGATGAAGTCCAAAAACGCCTTGACGACTTGGAACGTGAACGCAACCAACTCTTACGGTACAATTTCATTCAAGAGGAAACTAAAAAATTCCAAGCAATTAAAATTTCAAACGAAATAACACAACTAACTGCGAAGCTTCAGGAAGCCGCGGCTAATACCGAAAAAGTTCAAGCTCGCGTTGACAAACTAAAAGAGCAACGTGAATTGCGTAGAGGTAAACGTCATGAAATTGAAGGTGAATGGCGTAAACTTAATGGGGAAACTCTTGAAGAAGGCGGCAGTCAAGTCTTAAAAGTTCAAATTAACATTGGCGAATTAAAATCTCGTTTAACTGAGTTAACAACCCAAATCAGTTCTGGGCAAGCAAGTCTTGAAAGTCTAAAACGTGTCGCACAAAACAACCAAACTCACCATGACTCAATCCAAAACGAAATTAAAGACAACCGACTACAAATCCGTGCTTTTAGAACTGAATATGAAAAACTTAAAGCGCAAATTGCTGAGAAAGAGGCTGCACATGAAACTTTAGCTAAGGAAACTGCTCAGCTTTGGGAAGGTCTTGGCGATAACAACCAAAAAGTTCGCGGCGTCGAAATGCAGATTGAAAGCCACACCAAACGCCTCGCCTACCTGCGTTCCGAGTACACTAAAGATAAGTCTGCAATGCGAACCTGCGCTGGGCGTCTTAAGAACCTCACGGTGAGGAAAGAAAAGTTTCTCGTTAACCTTTCCGAGTTGGAAAAGTCTCTTGTTGAACTTGAACAAGTGCAAAGAGACCAAAAAGCTCAGATAAAGAATCTGGAAAACACAATTAACCGCAAAACCAGCCAAAAAGAGCTTGTGCAAAAAGAAATCGCTGACGCTGAACGCATTGCCCGCTCCGCCAAAGACGCAGTAATAGAGTTCGCAACCCAAAAAGACCTTGCCGCAACCATTGCTCAAGAAGAAAAAGCCCTGCGCAGCATAGAAGAAATGGGCGAAGTTGGAGCAATCAACGGCATCCACGGCAGACTCCGCAGCCTAATCAAGATTGACAAAAACTACAAGAAAGCCGTTGAAGCAGCCGCTACTGGTTGGCTTGACGCGTTGGTAGTTAAAGACGTTGACGCAGCTTTCATGTGTGCTGAAACCTTAAAACGCATGAAACTTGGCAGAATCAAAATCATACCCCTCACAGGAACAACTCCGCAGAAGACCAAGCCGGCTCCAATCCGTGACGGCGTAGTAGGCTCACTTGCAGGGTTTATTAAGTATGACAAAAAATTCGAGTTCGCCGTAGAATACGTCTTCGGAGACACCATAGTTGTTTCCAGCGACAAAACAGGATTCGCGTTATCCAACAACGGTTACCGTTCAGTCACTGTTAACGGTGACTTGTATGAACCGGGAGCGTTTGAAAGCGGCTTCTACCGTGCACCGATTGATTTTTCAACAATTATTCCCAGTGAGAACGCGCTGAAAAGCCTTGATGAAGCCGTTAAGGCTCTTCAAACTCACCTTGCTCAAAGAAGTTCAGACATAACAGGCATCGATGAAGAGATTGAACACGCCAAAATTGAGGTGACTCGGCTCACCGAATTCATCACCACTTTGGACCGGGAAATCGTGCGCATTAAACGCAGCGTTAAACGTACACAACTTAATGTTCGCCACACCGAAAAATACGGCAACAAGTTGGAACGTGAAATCGCCGCTTACAAAGGCCGCATGAGCATGTACATGTCCGAACGCAACGCAATCAAGAAGTCGCTGCAGAAGAACCATATTGAACTTTCTGAGTTACGCCAAAAAACCGATATTAGTCACATTCAAGACCTTGAAGTGCAAAGAGAAAGAATCGGCGAAGAAGTCAACACTTTGCGTCAAAACCTTGGGTCGCTGCAAACTGAAATTAACACGCGGCAATCCCAATTTGACAATGTGCTTCGTGTAGGTTATCAGAACGTCAAAATTCAGTTGTCAAAGGTTGAGCAGCAGCAGAAGAAGCTTGAAAAAGAAATCTCTGAAGCCTTGCAGCAACGTGAGAACTTGACTAAGGAGCTTGACGATTTAGAGAAGAGTCGTGTTGAGCTTTCTAACGCTGTGTTTTCTGCTCGTGAAGAATCTAAAAAGTTTACGACTCAAATTGACGCTATCGACACTGAACTGCGCCTTTTGGATGCTGAGTATGAACAGGCTGATATGCTGCTTAACCAGTTAACCCTTACAATCCAAACTAACAACCTGCGTTACCAAACCTTGCAGAGCCAACTTAAACAGTACGGGTTTGAACAGGTGCTTGAAACCAGCCAGAAACAGGTTGAAGACGCAGACACAACCATTCGTATGATGCAGTTCGAGCTTGAACGAATCGGAGCCGTCAACCAACTTGCGCTTAGTCACTATGCTGACCAAATTGCACGTTACCGTGAACTATCCGTGCGTTTAAACGAGTTGGAACGAGAAAAACAAGCCATCGTCGCATTCATGGACGAGATTGATGCTAAGAAACGTAAAGTCTTCATGAACGCGTTTGACAAAATTAACACCAGTCTCCAAGGCTATTTTGACAAGCTATCAGGCGGTGGAACAGCAACCCTTAAACTGGAGAATCCTGATGACCCATTCACTGGCGGCATAGACATGATTGTCCAGTTCCCCAACAAACCCTCAATCGTCGTCAGTGGCGCTTCAGGTGGCGAACGTTCATGTTCCGCAGTCGCCTTCATCTTTAGCCTTAAAGAGTTTTCGCCAGCTTCATTTTATATCCTTGACGAAGCTGACGCCCACTTAGACGCTTTCCACACTACCAAACTCGCCGAACTGTTACTTGAGGAAGCGTCCAGAACCCAATTTATCGTTATTAGTTTGCGTCCTGAAATGGTTAACAAAGCGCAAAAAGTCTACGGTGTCTACGAACGCAACGGTATCAGCAACGTTGTTACTGCCAAGTTTCCGCCTCCTGAACCAACAAAAGGAGAGTTTTCACGGTAATGTCGTCGAGTACACCGCCGGTTGCGCCGCCGTCACGCAAACCATTCTATCTGCGTCCCCCATGGAACATCCTTTTTGAGTTATCTAAAATAGAAAAACTTGGAACACCATGGAGCATCAACATTGCCTACCTGTTACGTACCTTCCTGTCGGAAATGGATCATTCAGGTAAAGTGGATTTCCGCGCTTCAGGTGTCGCTTTAGACTCATCTGCTCTGATTTACTTAATGAAATCTAAGCTGCTGTTGACTTTGCAGGAGCCGCCTCAACCATCAGCACCACGCCTTCCTCCAGACTTTGTGCCGCCTCCACTGTTCCTGCCGCTACGTCACGAGTTGACTTCAACCACTATTCAGCATCTGCTTGAAGTCTTAGACGAAGTTCTAAAAGGCGAAAAACTCTCACGCCTCGACCGTATGGTGGCTCAGACGCCGGTTTTGCCTGCAGTTTCTGATTTGCTTCCTCAATTCGACCGTTTCATTGCCGAATTGGAAAGTCAAGTGGACAAACTTTACGCTGTACTTGTTGAAAAGGTGCATGGTCAAGGCATAATTGATTTTACAACGTTGACTAAAGGGGCAACTCGTATAGAAGCCTTAAGAATGTTTATTTACCTACTATTCCTTGCGCAAGACGGTTTAGTTAGCTTGTGGCAAAATGAAGAAACAGAAGAATTGTACATTGCAGTGGGGAACATAAAAGTTGGAAAAGCAGGACCGTCAACCAAGTGATATTCACGTAGCGGTTGTTGAGCAACAGGTAGAGGTTCAACCGACCGCGCCAGTTGAAACAGCACCTATTGAACATCCAGCATCAACAACTGCACAAACCGAACAGGCAGTTGAACAGACTGAACAGCCAAAACCCGCCTCCACCACAGAGCAGGATGACGTTGACGATTCAAAAGGGTTAACCGAAGCTCAAGCAGCAGAGAAACTAAGGCGCAACTTAGCGTTAATTGAAGCAGCCCTGTACGTGGCAGGACGACCCTTAGACTTAAACGAGCTTTGCCAAGCAGCAAACAGCCGTTCAAAAAAGAAAGTCAAAAAATACGCTGAAATGGTCATGCAAGAGTACGCTGCAAGAAACTCGCCCATGGAAATCTTGGCGCTGAAAGATGAACGTTACGTTTTGCAGGTTAAAGCAGAATTTACTCCATTAATCAAGAAACTGGTTAACCGTCCCTTGTTGTCTTCTGGTCCGCTTAAGACGCTTTCATACATTGCGTTTAGGCAACCTATTACCCAGAAACGCGTGGTTGAAGTTCGTGGTCAACACGCTTATGGTCACGTGAAACTGCTTAAAGATATGGGTTTAATCGCTTCTGAACGTGTAGGTCGTAGCATGGCACTCAAAACCACCGACTACTTCGCAGACTATTTCGGGTTAACACAGGATACTGCATCAATGAAACGGGAATTAAGACGCATTTTCGGTGACGCATTAAAAGACGACGGACAACCTTAAACTGCCATTAACTTATTTTTTGCCGTTAGGTTGCTGGTTTATTTTTCTGTCTTCTTCGATACGTAACTGCGGATGCTGAACTGACAATCGCTATTGCCGCAACCGACCCAATTATTGGTAGATAGCCCTGCTCTTCTGAGGTATTTTGTGGCGATTCATATTGACTGTTTATTTCGATATAGGCGTTTGAAATAGTTTCAGTATGGATACTGTACTTTTGACTGGGCGGGTAACTTGGCTCACTATAATCAAATACAACCTTCACAGTCAAATTATGCCGCCCTTCAGCGAGATTATGCAACTGAATAAAACCTTCAAACCAAACATCACTCCCCGGCTGTTCACCTATACTCGAATTCGTTATTCTAACCAGTTGAAATTCTCCCTCGTCTAAAGCATATTGGAATTGCCTCGAAATCTCAAGTGTAGGACCACCCTGATAATGAGTTTTGTAAGTCTCAAACCCAACATCTATCGAAATATTGTTCGAACTGTAAGTCGTATTAACTGGCGATAAAAAGCGGATTTCAGGATTTGCAGGCGGAAAAACAAAATTTGCCTCCGCTCTTGGCATAAACATTAACGCCGACGCCGTCAATAAGAGCAGAAATGAGAAAGCAACCGCAAACACTTTACTCTGCATAATCCTAGCACACTTCCAATTTATTTGGACGCTTAACTTAACCTAAAAGCATTTTCGTCAAAAAACCTTGACTAACCTACTGTGAGCTTACAGATAAGCGATAACACGAACTGCTCAATAGCAATCGATAATTATAAGCAAGAAACTTGCTTTAACTTTTTATAAAACAAAACCTAATTACTCAATAACCCTCTTACAAAACGTTTAAAACGTCAATAATTATACCCCTCAAGTGATGGTCGTTTAGAACAACTTTTCTCTAGGGGGTAGGTGCTATTGGCGGAAAAACGTTGCATTAGCATGTTGAAAATCAGTACTTTTAACCCTTGGAAACCAGTCTGCCCTGAGCTGTCGTGAAGTAATCAACAGCCAACAAAACTCGCACCCAAACCCATCTGCTTGCAGAATTTGCCACAACCAGCCACACAGCACAGAACAACACGGAAACAAAAAAGCAAGTTTCCTTTCAACCTGTTGGTTGTTGTTGTGCATAGCAATTTTTCGGCAACAACTTCATACAAAAAAGAAACCCAGACACAAAACTGCAGTCTTTTTAACGGATACGTTTATATGGAAATTAACAGTTTTACTGGTACGCGAATCTTAAAGGAATGTAGAATATGTCTACTCATAGCAGTTTACGCAAAAGAAAACTTACAGGCGGCAAAAAAAGAGTTTACCGTTCTAAAAAGAAGTACGAAGCAGCCGGTTACCCAGCAGAAACCATTCTTGGGGAACCAAAACGCAAAAGCACAAGAGGCTTAGGCGGCAACATTAAAGTTAAAGCTTTAACAGAAAAATATGCCTCAGTA
>JBNIDQ010000007.1:0-50384 GCA_050108135.1 Bathyarchaeia archaeon
ATGAGAAAGCAACCGCAAACACTTTACTCTGCATAATCCTAGCACACTTCCAATTTATTTGGACGCTTAACTTAACCTAAAAGCATTTTCGTCAAAAAACCTTGACTAACCTACTGTGAGCTTACAGATAAGCGATAACACGAACTGCTCAATAGCAATCGATAATTATAAGCAAGAAACTTGCTTTAACTTTTTATAAAACAAAACCTAATTACTCAATAACCCTCTTACAAAACGTTTAAAACGTCAATAATTATACCCCTCAAGTGATGGTCGTTTAGAACAACTTTTCTCTAGGGGGTAGGTGCTATTGGCGGAAAAACGTTGCATTAGCATGTTGAAAATCAGTACTTTTAACCCTTGGAAACCAGTCTGCCCTGAGCTGTCGTGAAGTAATCAACAGCCAACAAAACTCGCACCCAAACCCATCTGCTTGCAGAATTTGCCACAACCAGCCACACAGCACAGAACAACACGGAAACAAAAAAGCAAGTTTCCTTTCAACCTGTTGGTTGTTGTTGTGCATAGCAATTTTTCGGCAACAACTTCATACAAAAAAGAAACCCAGACACAAAACTGCAGTCTTTTTAACGGATACGTTTATATGGAAATTAACAGTTTTACTGGTACGCGAATCTTAAAGGAATGTAGAATATGTCTACTCATAGCAGTTTACGCAAAAGAAAACTTACAGGCGGCAAAAAAAGAGTTTACCGTTCTAAAAAGAAGTACGAAGCAGCCGGTTACCCAGCAGAAACCATTCTTGGGGAACCAAAACGCAAAAGCACAAGAGGCTTAGGCGGCAACATTAAAGTTAAAGCTTTAACAGAAAAATATGCCTCAGTAACAGACCAAAAAACAGGTCAAACCCAGAAAGTACAAATAACCCGTGTAGTCAGAAACGGCGCAAACGTTGACTACAACCGCCGTGGCGTAATCACCAAGGGCGCAGAAATTGAAACAACTCTTGGCCACGCAAAAGTAACCAGCAGACCAGGCACAGACGGAATCATAAACGCTGTCTTGATTGCTGGAAAAGAAAAACAATAAAAAAACATTTTTTAATTTTTTATCTTCTATGCCCATGTAGCTGCTGTTTCTGCTGCTCCGCTTGCTGTTGAGCCTTAATTTTAGAAAGCTGCGCTGCAAGTTTTAGAATAATCTGCTCTTTCGGCTCATTCTTTTCAACAGTAAGCATGCCAACTTTTGCCCAAGGAGCTTTAGGGTAACCCGCAGTAGGGTTAACATCGTTTTGCAGTCCAAGTTTGTCAGCTGCTTCTTTAATTTCCAAAATTTTAGGGCTAACAACAGCCAAGTTTTTGGGAACCCGCCTGCCATCACTTTTGCTTTTCGCTACGTCAAAGTAGACAGGCCAAATTATTGCGTTATCAGATTTTCGCATTTACTTTTTCTCCTTACTTATGTGCGTAGTAAGCTACCATTTTCTGGTTAACAGCATCCACGCGGCTAAAGCCGAACCTTTCAAACTGTATAACCATGTCTGGCTTTAATTTTTTGCATTCACTCTCAGCAAAACCCTCCATTCTCTGGGCGTCTTGCAGTACAATTTCACAGGGATACTCGGTGCCTTTGGGAATCCATTGGATGAGTTGTGCCTTGATTTTTCGTACATCTTCGTAAGATTCGCTGGAGAATTTAGCTTCAACCGAGATGAGTTTAGGTTCAACAGCATCGATTGTTGCTTGTTTGTCCACTTTGTTTATTTCGATGTTGAAGAGTTCCATAAGCCTAATAATTTTGCCTTGCTCCATACATATCGCGTCTTTTTTAGAAATCCAAAAGCTTGCTGAAGCATCGTCTCCGCTTGGAGTGATTGTGTATTCTCGGAAGCCGCGTTCTGGCTTTTCAGGATGCAGAGGCAGCTTTGAAGTGAAAGCTTTGGGCAATCCAGTGACTTTGAGTTCTATGGGTTCTGAAACAAAGAAGTACCTGTTGCTTGATGCGTCTAGGATTTTGCGGTTATGTGAGTACAGGTTTTCCCAGCTTAAAGTGACATCGTTAGCTTTTATGCCCACTTCAACAATCATTTTCTTGATAGCTTCAGGAGTGATTCCGCGTTTACGAAGAGCTGCAAAAGTGCCGAGGCGGGGGTCATCGTAACCAGCGTAGGTGCCGTCTTTGATCCCTGCAACAATTTTGGATTTGCTTAGGAATGCGCCTGTAATTTTGAGTCTGCCGTAATGGATTGCTTCGGGGTATTCCCAGCCGAGTGCGTTGTACATGTATTTTTGGCGTATCATGTTGGTGTAGTGTTCTTTTCCGCGGATGATGTGGGTCATGCCCATTAAGTGGTCATCTAATCCTGCGGCTAAATTGTAAAGTGGCCAAAGAGTGTATTTGCTGCCCGTACGCGGATGCGGATACTTTTTGGTGTCGATAATGCGTAAGGCTGGCCAATCGCGGACTGCAGGGTTAGGATGGTCAAGCTCTGTTTTAACCCGCACGACTGCTTGTCCTTCCTTGTAGCCGCCGGCAAGCATTTTGTGCCAACGTTCAAGCTGTTCAGTTGGGGGCAAGTCACGGCAGGGGCAAGCTTGTCTTGATAGGGCTATTTTGTGGAAAACTTCTTGTTTGCATTCGCAGACGTAAGCGGCGCCTAAACCGACCAGTTTTTCTACGTACTCATAGTATATTGGGAGACGGTCGCTTTGGATGTATTCTTCGTCAACTTTGACCCCAAGCCACTGCAGGTCTTTTTTGATGCTCTCGTAAAATTCTAAGTTTGGTTTTTTGATTTTTGGGTCGGTGTCTTCGAAGCGTAGAATAAATTTGCCGTTATACATGCGTGCGTACTCGTGGCTTAACACGATTGCTCGGGCGCTGCCAAGATGCAGTACACAGTCAGGGTTTGGGGAGAACCTTGTAACAATTTGTTTGTACTTGTTTGCGTTGGGTAAAGCTGGAAGCTTTTTTTCTTCGGGTTTTTCTTTCTTTTGAGTTTCAGGCCAATTCTGCTCAACAATAGCCTTCTGCTCAGCCAACGATAAAGTGTTAACCTCATTAACTACTCTGTTGATTACAACGGAAAGCTCCTTAACGCATGACCGCAGATCCTGTCTCTCTCCAAGAACCTTGCCAACCATTGCGCCTGCCTGCGCTTTACCATCATGAGAAACCGCGTTAAGCAACGCCGCCTTCCTAATCAACTCTCTTAAAGCATTATCTTGTTCAAGTGCCAAATCAATTACTCTCACGTAAATGTTACATGTTTCTTTTAATCAAGAATTCGGCGAACGCTTTTAATTTTTCCTTAGCTTCCGGCGTAGGTAACAAGCGGTCAACCTCGTTCCAGCTGTCAACAACAATTTTTTCGGCGGTCTGCCTAGTGTGCTCGATGGCATGGTACTTCTGCATTAACTCTATTGCTTCATCACGCAGGTTCTGGTCACTTGTGTGCATGTTCAAAATTTCAATAAGCCTCTTCTTGTCAGCTTCGTTGGCGTTTTCAAGCGTGTAAATAACCATTAAGGTGCGTTTACCCTCAGTGATGTCTTGCCCGACGCCGCCTTTCTTTTTAGCAAATTCTTGTCCAGTTAAATCTAAAATGTCATCTTGCATCTGGAAAGCAACACCAATGCTTTCAGCAAACCTGCCCAGCTTCTCTACAAGCTGTTTGTCTGCGCCTGCGAGAACAGCCGCCATTTTTGCTGCCATACGCGCTAAAGTGCCTGTTTTGTAAGCGCACATTTGCAGGTAATCCTTTTCACCGATTTTGTCAGCGTTTGCTAAACCACGGTGCCAAGTGATGTCCATGGCTTGACCCATGCTTAAGTTAATCATTTCTTGAACGTAAACTTCGTAAATACTGCATAGCATTTCTGCTGGTAAATCAACTTTGGTCATTAAAGCCAACAGGGGCAAATAGTACATGGCGTTGCCGACGTTAACAGAAATGTCTATTCCGTACAGCTTGTAGCTGCAGGGTTTTCCACGCCGCAAATCAGAACCGTCTTCAATATCATCAATCACGAGGGTGCCGTTATGGATTACTTCTGGGATGATTGCGAAGTCTGCGCAGTAACCTTCTTTTTTGCCCAATGCTTCGCAGATGAGTAGGAACAGGGCTGGGCGCCAACGTTTTCCTCCGCGGTCGAGCATGTCCCAAATTGGGTCAGCGATTCCTTTATCCATAGTTTCCAAGTTGTAACTGTAAGCTGGCGGGGTAACTTGGAAAAGGATTGAGTCTTTAGCGAATTTGCGTGGAATATACTTTTCAATAGCTTTGTCTATTAACGGCGCTTTTTCTTCAAGGAATTTTTCGATGTCCAAGCGTTAACATGCTCCTCTAAGTGCGTACCCTTCTATGTTAAAACCTCTTGTTTTTAACCACTCCGCAGTTTTGCCGCAGATAACCAAGGGAACCTTAGCTAAACCTGCAACATTTTCTGCGCCAACCAAAAACATAACGTTTCTCAATTCATTAATGTATTCTAAAATAACCTGCTCAACCATATTGCTGCTTTTAGTTGCGGCTTCCAAGACTGGCTGCGCTATTCCTGCTAACCGTGAGTCAAGAGCTAAAGCCTTTGCAACATCTATTCCTGAACGTACACCGCCCGACGCAATTATCGGCATTTTTGTTGCCTGATATACTTCTGCAACGCTTGCCGCGGTTGGAATACCCCAGTCCCAAAACGCTTTACCCAACGCTTTTTCTCCACGATAATATTCTACTGCCGCAAAACTGGTTCCGCCCACGCCTCCGACGTCAATGGCTTTTACGCCCGCATTTTTAAGAGCTTTCGCGTCTCCAGCACAGATGCCTGCGCCAGTTTCTTTAACGATAACTGGTTTGTCAAGCTCGTTTGCGATGTCACAGATTTTTGCTAATACGCCTTTGAAGTTGGTTTGTCCTTCCGGCTGAACCGCTTCTTGCAGAGCGTTTAGGTGGATTGCAACTGCGTCTGCATCTATCATTTCTACAACTTTTCGGACTTCTTTTATGCCGTAGCCGTGGACAAGTTGGACGCCGCCAACATTGGCGATTAAAAACGCGTTCGGCGCGGCTTTGCGTGCGACCGCATAGGTTCTTTCAAGATGATTGTTTTCAACGGCTGCTCTTTGGCTTCCCAAACCCATGCCGAGCCCGAGTTTTTCTACGGCAACGGCGATGTTTTGGTTAATTTCTACAGCCTCTTCTGTGCCGCCGGTCATGGCTTCCACAATTAAGGGGGCTGAAAAAGTTTTGTTTAAAAAAGAAGTTGAAAGGTTTATGTCCTTTCTGTTTACTTCTGGCAAGGCTCGATGAACAAACCTTATGTCCTCAAACCCTGCTGTAACGTTTTTAGCTTGTGCCTTCTCTTCAAGGCAAATTCTGATATGTTCTGCTTTTCTTTTTTCAGTTTTCTGGGCAGCCATCTTACGTCTTCTCTATTACAGTGCCTAACACGCTTTGGTCTGTTAAGGCTCTGTAAATAGATAAGCCTTTTGTGGCTCCTGTAACTGTAACTGGAATTCCTGCTTCTACGACTGGAATGAGTTCAGCGATTTTTCCTGCCATTCCGCCTGTAACGTCGGTTCCTTGTGCTTTTCCAAGCTTGGGTTGCAAGGCTTTGAGTTCTGCAAGGTTTAGGTGCTTGATTGGTTTGGCTTCTGGATTAGTTTTTGGGTCTGCTTCAAAGATGCCGTCAGTGTCTACGCCGATTACTACTTTTTCAGCATTGTACTTCAATGCTAAGTAGGCTACGAGTTGGTCGCCGCCAAGTATTGTGAAGCCAAGTTTTTCGTCCATTACTGCGTCGCCGTACATGACTGGTGTGAAAATTAGTTTGCTCATGGCTTTAAGTGCGGTTTCGTCAAAGGTTTTAACTTTGCCGTTTTCTGTTACAATGCAGCATGATGGTGCAACGCTGATGGCTGGAATTTCATGCCAAATCATGGCATCCATAACTAAACCGTTGAGAACGGTCATCATGTGGTGGGTTTCGGCGAAACCAAACTTTTGTGTTGGGTCTTCTTTGTAGCCGTCTTTGATGCCGTATTTAGCTGCGGTTGGGTGACCAAAACTGCCGCCTCCGTGAACCACAATTAGGTTGTCAAGGTCTGCGCGTTTGATTTCTTCAGCTAAGCGGTTGATTATTTGAGTATTCGGACTTGCCTCCGCGGTTTTGTCGGTGATGGCTGAACCGCCGAGTTTCAGGATGATGGGTCGTGCATCGTTCATTGTAATCATTACCATGATATCTAAATCAGGACACTTAATTAATTTTACAGTAGATACCCCATGGCTGTTGGTTGTGTTGACGCTTTTTTTAGCTAAACTGGCAGGCAAAAATCAATATTTCTGTTAATCAACAGTTATAAGCCCTCAACTGCACCTCAAAAACATGTTTCAAAGTAACAAGACAAAAGCTGGCTTGCTTTTCTTTGCTGGACCAACCCAATTTATCCTTGCCGCAATCATTTGTGAGGCACTTTATCCAGGCTACAATCTTGGTCAACAAGCTATGAGTGACTTAGGCAGTTGGACTTTAGTAGGCAGCACTGCCGCAATTTTTAACGTATCAACTGTCCTGCTTGGAATAACCATTGTTGCGGGTGCATTGCTTGTTAGAAAATACTTGAAAAATAGGTTTTTCATTGGATTGTTAATCATTGCTGGTATTGGGAATGCGGGTGTAGGTGTAGTTACTGAGGACATTTTTGGTCCAGTGCACCTCATTTTTGCGTTAGCCTTCTTTATTTCATGGGCAGCAGCCGCGATACTTTCCTTTAAATTTTTGAAATCGCCTTTCTCCTGTGCTTCTGCAGTTTTGGGTGTGTTCTCTCTTGTTGCATTTGTTGTATCGCTTTTAGCGGGAAAACCCGGTTCTGTTTTCAATATAGGCATAGGGTTTGGGGGAATAGAACGGTTAATAGTTTACCCATTGTTTTTGTGGACAATCGGGTTTGGCGGCTACCTGCTTGCTGAGTAGAACAGCAAACATCAATAACACCTTTTTTTAACATACTTTTGGACTGGTTTTCAGCCAATAGGACCTACCCCCCTTAGTGATTTTGGGTTTGCACGGTGCAGGTAGAGCTTACCCCTACTTGGAATTATAGACCCCCTATAGGTTCCTGCATAGAATTTCTATTAGAATCCTCCTAATAGCTCCAAATAGGATTGTAAAGCGAAAGCAAAAATAAGCTGCAGGTCACTTTTCATTGGCGATACTTTATGCTTAAAGACTTCAACCTGTTAGCATCCACAGCACGCGGAAACGAACGCGCCATGGTTAACGAAATACTTTTCCTGCTCAAAGACCAGCTTGGCGACCCAGACGCTGCAGCAGTTAAAACTGGCGTACGCGGAATCATTGTTGCAAGAACCAGCCTTGACCCCTATGTGGCTGTTGAAAAGCTGCGGGAGCTGCTTAGTGAGCGCCCTTACGAATTCCGTTTTGCCTTGCGCATTATTCCAATTGAGCGTGTTGTGCCAACGGAGCTTGAAGCATTAAAACAGGCGTCACTTGAGCTTGCGCAACGTATTGGCGAAAACGAGACATATCGCATTACAATCGAGAAACGCTTCACTACACTTCATTCAATGGATATTATTTCGGCTATTGCCAGTGAGATTAAACAAAAAGCGGACATGAAAAACCCAAACAAAATCCTGCTCATTGAAATCATGGGCGCCTTAACTGGGCTTTCACTGGTCAAACCACACGAAATTATCTCAGTGCTGAAAGAAAAGATGCTTTAAAGTTCCGTTGCTAACAGGGCAACCTGTTCAACAACTAAATCCACAAGAGCAGCCCTTTCGTCACGGTTTTTTGCCGTAACTTCAATCATTTTAGGGGTAATGTTGAATGCGCGCATAATTTCTTGGGACTTTTTCGGTGTCAAATTAAGCACGGCGTCGTTTGGTTCGGATTTTAGGTAACCCGATAAGTCTTTGAGGGCAGCCTTAACCAATTCAACATTCTCCCCAATTATGGTTACTGCCATCGCGTTCATGTCCGGTTTTATGCCGATTACTTGGATTGCCTTCTGAATTTGTCGTTGCGAAGACGCGTATAGCATGGTTTCCATTGCTAAACTCTTGGAAAGATTTGTGTGACCTCTAAAAGCTGTCAAAGCATTTAGAACCGCAAAGTAAAGGTGCTCCTGCGTTGCAATTAAGTCTGGGTTAAAGAATTGAATCCAAACTTTCTGCTCAGTTTTCCTGTTGGCTTTAAGGTAAGCATCAGCCTGCTCAAAACAGACGTTTCTAAAACCTGTAATTTCAGCGTGGTAATTGAATTCTTCAAAACTGTGCAACATCTATGGTTGCTGCTCCTGCAAGGTTTTAAGAATTCTTTCTGTTAACTGTTTGGGTAAACCAGCTTTTACCAGTTTAGCAAGTTCCTGGTTTGCGGCGCGTTTGCCTTCCTGTTTTTGAAGGATGTATCGCAGGGTTTCTTTTATTTCCCAAGGAAAAACTATCCAGCGGTCTGCAGTTTTCTCATAATAGTCGGGTATGGTTTGGGTTGTTGTTTTGGTGTATAAAGTGGCTATTTTTGTTTCTGCGGCGCCTTTTTCGGTGAGGTGCTGTTTTGCAGTTTTTAGGCTTTGGCCTGAATCGGAGATGTCGTCGACTATTAGGATTTTTTTGCCGGTTACTGGAACATTTAGGGGTTGCTTGAGTAGGGGTTGTATGCTTGGTTGAGCTATGTCTGCGTAAAACTCGATTCGTATTGTGGCAACTTGTGGGGTTTCAAGTAGGTCGGTTAGTATGCGTGCAGGAATTAATCCTCCTCTGGCTATGCCAACGATTATGTCGGGTTGGTAGTGGCTTTTGCGGATTTTTTCGGATTGTTCTATTAGCATTTCGTAGATTTGGTTCCATGTTGGGACTTCGTATTCTATTGGGGTTGCCACGGGGGTGCCTCATATTTGGATGTTGTGGGTGATTTATAAAAGGATGTCCTGATATTGTTTAACGAAAATTTATCACTTCATTCAGTATTTTTTTTATTAGTCAAAAAAATGGTTTATTCCGTATTTTGTTTGTATGTTTATAAAGGTGTAGGTTATATTTCATTGTCTGGATGAAGGCGTCTCCAGATATGTGTCGTAAATCGTAATATAGCCTTATATTGGCTGAGGAGATAGCATATAGTAATCAACAAAACAGGTAGTGAATTAAGGCATGAAAAAGAATGGAGAAGAGGAGAAGGTAACACGTGTCCTAACAGACTCAAAGCTTTCAGCAATTAAAGCTATGCTTGAAAAGGATCACGCTATCGATTGTCTGTTACTGCTTTACATGGATAAGGGGAAATGGAAAGATGCTAAAGACTTTATGAAGCAAAACAAGCTTACATTAAGTGACGGCACCTTTAGAGCCCGAATGATTGAAATTGAGGATTTGGGCTTGGCTAAAAGTGAACGTATTGACCCTTTAAAGAAGTACTATATCAAGACTGAATTGGGTGAGAAAGTCGCGAAGCTTCTGCTCAAGTTCTTTGATGATGTAGAAGCCTAATTTCTTTTTATTGTTTTTTCGCTCTACTGTTCAACAGTTTCTTTTTTTGTTCATGGTTTTTTGTTTTTTTGTGTTTTTTTTTTGATGGGCTTTTTGTAGTTGTGTTCTACATACATATAATATGGTGTATTAAGTCATAATATTTAAATCATTGAAAAGGAAACTCTAACTTAAAACAGAAATTAAGGAGGATAAAAAACAAATGAATTATATCCAAAAAATAAGAAAACTCCAACACAACGCAAAAGCCCTCAGCCCAGTGGTAGCATCAATCATACTCATCGCAGTTACAGTCGCAGTAAGCCTCGCAGTAGCCGTATGGATGGGCGGATTAACAACCGGATTCATGCAAACAGAGCAGCTGTCAGTAAGTACTCCATCATTTGAAGTTGCAACAACAGGAAACAATGGTTATGTTAACGTAACTGTCAGAAACACCGGAACATCAGCAGTAACAATCACAGGTGTTAGCATAAACAATGTTGGTGCAGGTTATAACGACACTTCCCCAGCAACACCAATTGCCGCAAATGGACAGGCATTGTTCGTAATCACACCATCAGCTTCTACTCCAATCATTGCAGGCAACAACTATCAAGTTACCGTTACAACATCAAAGAACAACCAATTCAGCATAAGTGCAGTACCACCATTCTAAAATTCCCAACTATTTAACAACTAAGTTTAGGGTTTGAGTGCCTAAAGCACTCTACATCTTTCCCTTTCTCTGTTTCCTCAATTTGGAGGTGCAACAAAAATATGGTAGTTGAAATAAAAGAATACAGTTCAGCACAAGAAATAGCAGATACACTCGATAAAGAAATCGCCGACACCAAAAGTACATTAGGTGAGTACCTGCGCAGGTTAGACGAAATCCGTTCTTTGGCCGAGAAGTCAAAGAAACTCCACGAAGTTGTCCTAAAGCTTGCAGGCAAAAAGACCAGTACTGAAACTCAAGGCGAAATCGCATTAGGCACATTAAACGTTGTCTTAGATGCTAACCCGTTTCATGAGTTAACAGCCATAGAGTCTGTGGTTCGTAGCCATCAAGAGCGTCTTTTGGTTTTACAGAAGGCTCGTGAAGCGTTAAAATGGCTTGACCAGTTAGGCGACACTGATGGATTAAAGTATCTGGTCGTTGAAACCGAGGGTATCCCAGAACGCATACTGTTCAAAATATACTAATCATTTTTTCACTTGAATGGAGAACACAAAGTTGACCCTTTATTCCCTTGCATTAAAAACCGCAATCGACGAAATAAAAAACGTAACCCCTGAAGTATCCTGCGCTTTCGTTTTCAAGCAAGACGGCGAAGTTATAGCTCAAGATGACGACGTCAAACCGAAAGTCATACAGGAAGCTATACAGTTCTTCAACGAAATGACATCCCGCATGGATGCTGTTGGAGGCTTTGATAACCTGTCAATCAGAGGTAGCACTGGTCAAGTTACCTTTACCGAATGTATGGATGGGTTTTATTTGGGCACTGTTTCCTCAAAAATGGTTGACGAAAAAACATTGTTTGTCTTAAACCATATTGTGGTACCCGTAATCATTAAAGTTATTGAGCAAATGTCCCAGAATAGCAAAGTTACTGCTGTAGTTGAAGCAACTGAAGCAAAACTTGAAGAGCCAAAACAGGAACAGCACCTCGAAGAAACAAAACCTGAAACTGCTCCAGTTGTGCAACCAGAAAAGATTGAGGAGGTTCTGCCTAAAGCGCCTGTTCACCAGTTTATGGTTGAAAAAATCAGCGGGTTGCTTGTCGCATCAGATACCGTTCGTATTGATGCTGATGTTATTACAAGTTGGGATCAACTTTACGAGGGCAGATTTATTGATCATGTAACTGTTGAATCTTTGAAAATGAAAAAGATAACTTGCAAGTTCAAGCCTATTAAAGAAACCAGAAACACTGCTAAAGGCATAGTTCAAGTTCCTGAAAGAATCTTGCAAACGCTTGAAGTTTCAAAAGGCGAGTTAGTTATGATTACACCGGTGATTTAAAGAGGCGAAAAAGATGGGTAAAAACCTAAGCATCACTGAAAACTCAACTACTGTGTTTGTTGAAGACGCAACAGTTAAACCGGTTGAGGAAGAAAACTTTGAATACGCAAGTCTAAACGATGCGTTAGTAGAAATAAGGAAAACATCTGGCGTGACAGGTTACATTCTTAAAAGCCAAACCTCAGCCACAATAGACTTAAACGATACAAACAAGCTTGTTGACTATTCATTGTTAACTTCTGCGGTTATGGATTCAAGCCTCGCGGCGCAGAAACTTTTTGGCATCGGAAACGTTGAAATCATTACAGTAGAAGGCAAAACTGTCAAAGCGTTATGTATTGTTAAGGGTGAGAACAGGGTAAGCATTTTTATGGAAAAGACAGTTGATGACGCTGACGTGTTGGCAAAAATTGAAAACATGTTGTCAACAACTAAAACGGTTCCGTAAACCCTTTTTTAGCTTGTTTGTGGTACTAGCTTTCTGAAGTCAGAATTTAGTTTCACTTTTAACCCTTCAGGGTCAAGAACTACAAGGCCATAATCTGATAGGAAAGTCACAAGTTCGGTTATCTCAAAGTCGCTAAAGTCACTGTTTTCTCGAAGTGAGTCTATTGAGTGCCAGTGTCCGTCGTCAAGAAGGTCTAAAGCCCATTCAATCTTTGTCATTTTCTTTTTTCTCCTTTATCATATTCTGCCAGAATCGGTTTTAAAAGAGTTTTGAGCTTTAGTTTTAGAATTAAACTATAGAAAAAATTCTAAATTTTCTGGCTAGGCTTCAAAACATTTTAAGCGGTACAGTTTTGTCATTAAAAATGCATAAAACCTTATATTTTCAGTCTGAGCCCTACTTGCTTTAGAGGAACTTTACATGCACAAGAAACTTCTAATTCCTGGACCAACAGAAGTTAGTAAAGAAATTCTAGACGAACAAACACGTTACCTTATAGGCCACCGAGAAAAAGAATTCTCAATATTATACGGAGGAATCACTGACAAATTAACCAGTTTCTTCCAGTTAACACCCGACATCAAACCTACAGTCACCACCGGATCAGGCACACTATGGTTTGATATTGTCGCAAGAAGCGTAGTAAAACAAAAAGCATTAGCATGCGTAAATGGCGCTTTCTCCAAAAGAGCAGCAACAACACTTCAAGCATGCGGCAAAGAAACTGACATACTTGAAGTGGAAATGGGCAAAGCAATCAAGCCCGACATGGTTGCAGAGAAACTTGAAAACGGCGGATACGACACCGTCACAGTCTGCCATAACGAAACCTCCACAGGCGTTCGTAGTCCAGTTAAAGAAATCGCTCAAATGATACGCAAAGACTACCCTGACGTGATTCTGGCTGTAGACGCGGTATCGTCACTTGCAGGCGACAAACTAATCCCTTCAGAAATCGGTTGCGACATCATTTTTGGATCCACCCAGAAATGTTTTGCGTTACCTCCAGGTTTAGCAGTTGCTTTAGTTAATGACCGTGCTGTTGAACGTGCAAAAACTGTTCCAAACCGGGGCGGCTACACTGATTTGGTTGAAATCTTCGAGTTTGAAAAGAAGCATCAAACGCCGTTTACACCTAACGTCAGCATGCTGTTTGCTTTGGATAAACGCATGGATTTGCTTCTTGCTGAAACCTATGACAAAGTCTACCAGCGTCATCTTGACATGGCCAACTATACTCAAGCTTGGGCAAAAAAGAACTTTAGCATGTTCCCCGAGCCAGGCTACGAATCAATCACTGTCAGCTGCATAAACAGCAACGGTAAAGACGTCAACGCATTAAACACACAGCTTGCCGAACGCGGCTACTTAATCTCTGCAGGCTACGGCAAACTAAAAGACAAAACCTTCCGTATTGGTCACATGGGCGAATGGAATCTTGACGGTATAAAGCAGGTTATCAGCCTGATTGATGAGCTTTGGGGAATTGGTAAGTGACCTTTAAAATCCTCATAAGCGACAAAATCGCAGATGACGGAATAAAGATACTAAAAGAAAAAGGCTACCAAGTCACGTCGGCTTGGGACCTGCCTAAAACTGACCTTCCAAAAATAATCGCTGACTATGACGTTTTAATTGTCAGGTCAGCAACCAAAGTGAAAGGTGAACTTTTAGATAACGCAAAAAACCTTAAATTAATCGCTCGAGCAGGCGAAGGATTAGACAACGTTGACTTCCAAAAAGCTAATCAACTTGGCATAAAAGTTGTTAACACACCGCATGTCAGCTATGAAAGCGTTGCCGAGTTAACTCTTGGATACATAATTGCCCTTGCCAGAAACATCGTGCAGGGAACCATAAGCATGCGGGAAGGCAAATGGGAAAAAGAACGCTTAATGGGCATGGAACTTAACGGGAAAACCCTTGGCGTTATTGGCTGTGGTTACATTGGCAGAACAGTGGAACGTTTCGCTATCCAAATGGGCATGAAAGTTTTAGCAGTTGAAGAATGCGTACATGACCGTTTTGTGCCCTTAGACGATATGTTGCCTAAAGCTGACTTTATTACGATTCATGTGCCGCTTAGTCCCTTGACTAAACATATGATTTCAACTAAAGAGTTCGAAAAAATGAAAACTGGCGTTATGATAGTTGACTGTTCCCGCGGTGGAGTAATCGACCAGGAAGCACTTTATCAAGCGTTGGTTTCGGGCAAAGTTAAAGCTGCCGCGTTAGATGTTTTCGAAGAAGAACCGCCAAAAAACAGCAAACTGCTTACTTTGCCTAATGTTATTGCTACGCCTCATATGGGTGCTCAAACTGAAGAGGCACAGTTAAAGGCTAGTGTGCAGATAGCTAACCGAGTTATTGAAGTCTTAGAAAAACAGTGAGCGGATAAGCTTGGTTGATGTAAGACCGTTTAAAGCAATTAAGTACACTCTTAAAGCTGGCAACCCAGAAGCGTTGGTTACTCAGCCTTACGACAAAATAACCCCTGAAATGCAAAAAGAATACTATGAAAAGTCACCTTACAATTACTGCCGCCTTATCCTGCCAGTTGAAGCTGACAAATATAATGTTGCGGCTCAACGCATTGAACAGTGGCTAAAAGACGGCATACTGGAACGCACAGCACAACCGGCAATTTTTGTTTCCCGTCAAGAATACAGTATCCACGGCAAAAAGCTTGCACGTACCGGTTTAATTGCTGCACTGCGTTTGTATCCCTACAGCGAAAACATGGTTTTTCCACACGAGTTCACTCATTCAGCGCCAAAAGCAGACCGTTTAAACATGCTGCGAACAGTGCAGAAAGACCTTGAACAAGTTTTCCTAATGTATCCAGACGCGGAAAACAAGACGATAGATTTCTTTAAGGAAATAGCCAAAACCGCTCCGTTAGCCCAAGTCACCGACCCAGACGGCGTAGAGCACACAGTCTGGCAAGTCACCGACCCCGAAAAAATCAAGTTTATCCAGCAAGTGCTCAGCGAAAAGAAGATGGTCATCAATGATGGTCACCACCGTTACGAAAGCGCGATTGCTTACCGCGACGAGATGCGTGCCAAAGGCGATTGGACTGAAGATTCTGCGTTTAACTTCCACATGTGCTACATGGTTCCCGTGCAGGACGAGGGCTTAGTGGTGCGACCAACACATCGTCTGCTTAAAAACGCAAAGATTACGCCTGAGGTTATGGAAGACTTCAAACGTTACTTTACCGTCACTAATATAGCCCCAAATGTTGAGGCTATTGACAACTATCTTGCAAGCCACATAAACGAGCACGCCTTCTGTGTTTACGAAGGCAAAGCCGCTTACGGTTTAACAATGAAACACGAAGAAAGTGTTTACCAATACGTTTCGGCCCATACTTCAAAAGAAACCAAAATCTTCGACGTAGTTATCCTGCGCGATATTGTCTTTAAGGATATCCTTAAAACTGGGGAGCTTAAAATCGATGAAGGTATCCTTTACGAACGTTGGGCAAAAGATGCACTAGCAAAAGTTGACCAGGGTAAAGCCAGCGTTGCGTTTCTTGTTAACCCAATCAGCGCAAAAGCCGTGGCAGAACTTGCCTTGCAACATGAACGTTTGCCAGAAAAAAGCACAGACTTTTATCCGAAACCATTGTCTGGTTTTATGATGATGGATATTTCATCATCTGAAAAATTATAGTTTAACTTTTTTCTTTTCTTTTTAGGTTTGCTTTTTTTGGTTTATCGCAAATTGTTATAAGCGTTTTCTTACTAACCCAGTAAGCACAGGGGAATTTTATTGACTGAGTTGAAAACTGAAGTATTATTACCACAAGTTAGTGCCTCAAAAAAATTTTTTGCTGAATTTATTGGAACAATGGTGCTGGTTCTGTTGGGTTGCGGTAGCGCGGTTATCGCAGGCTACAACATTCAATATCTCGGCATATCTTTTGCTTTTGGGCTTTCAGTTTTAGCAATGGTTTACACGATAGGAGCTATCTCTGGATGTCACATTAACCCGGCAATATCAATTTCAATGTTTATCGCGGGAAAATTAACTGCAAAGGACACGGCATTGTATATTGCTTTTCAATGTTTAGGTGCAATAGTCGGTGCAGGGATACTGTATGTTATTGCAACTGGAATCCCATCCTACAATATCGCCGTGAATGGGTTAGGTCAAAACGGTTACGGAATAGGTTCACCTGCTGGTTACTCGCTCACTGCCGCTTTAATAGCTGAAATAGTTTTTACAATGATTTTTGTTCTTGTAGTGCATGGTTCGACTCATGAAAAAGCGCCTAAAGGTTTCGCTGGCATCGCAATCGGTTTAACTTTGGTGCTTATCCACATTGTCTGTATACCAATCACTGGAACCAGTGTTAACCCCGCGAGAAGTTTAGGTCCAGCCGTGTTTGTAGGTGGTTTAGCGTTGGAACAGCTTTGGTTATTCTGGGTTGCTCCAATAATCGGCGGAATCTTGGCTGCTATTGTTTGGAAAATACTTAAAAATTAAAAAGTTAGATAGCGCCCGGCTTTCCTATTTTTTGGGCTAAAAAAGTTATTTTGTGTATTTTATTGGTTGGCGTTTGAATTTTTTCTTGCAGGTGATGCTGCAGAAATGGTAAGTTTCGCCTTCGTAAGTAATCTTGAACTTGGCTGTGTTCTCGTCTAGAACCATGCCGCAAACTGGGTCTCTAAATGACATTCTCTGGGTTAAACCTCAACGAAGATTACACTAGGCAGCAATTTATGGTTAGTGGTAATTTAAGAAGAAAGTATAAAGTGCATTTTTTGTTTAGGTGTTGTTGCCGCAGATTTGCTATGTACAACAACAACCAACGGGTTGCGCTGGCGTTTTGTGTTTTGTTTTGGGTTGTAAGATGGGTTGCTGTTTAGTTGTGGTAATTGTCACAAGCTGCTAGGTTTGGGGTTGGAGGTTTTTTAGGGATGTGATTTTTTGTTTTGTCTTTTTGTGGGGTAAATTCGGTAGAGGTCAAGGAAAGTAAAATTTTTTTGTTGGAGTAATTTGGACTAACAAAATTCGTTATTGAGTGTTCCAAGTCTGGAACATCCTGTTCCTCGAATAGAACTAAAAGCGTTCAGTCTTTTAGAATCAAAAGATGATGATGCAAAACAAGATTAACAAGGCTTTCAGACGTTACATGTGGCTGGCAGTTTCTGGGCTCATAATAATCTCTTTAAGCATTTTACAACCAACTCAGGCACAATATACAGTTGACGGGCAGCCCTTCATTCTTGCTTCACCAATTTCAATAACTTCACCAGAAAACACTACTTACCTGACAAACCAAGTGTACCTTAACTTTACTGTAGCATCTTATTTTCACGCGTATCCCGCTAACCCGCCTAACGCCCACGTCACAATTGACCCTAATGCCAACATTACCCTGACGTACAGCATTGACGGCAATGATAATGTTACAATACCAACGTCTGAAAAGCTTGTTCCAGTATGGGCAGATGTTACTTACGCGAATGGGACAAAGGCAAAAGCGATATCGTCCATTTTTTCGTATTTCTTGATTTCAGGGTTGGTCCAGCTTGAAGATTTGCAGCAAGGGCGGCACTGTTTAACTGTTTATGCTCGATACGAAGTGTCCAGCATGCAGAAGATTGGCTTTGACAACAAGACTGTATATTTTACGATAGATGATGAAAGCTTACCAGTTGTCTCTAACATTGGCGTTAATGATAGTGCATCTAAGCCTGAACCGTCGAATAGCCTTATTTATCCCGCTTTAGGCGTTTTTTCACTTATAAGCGTTGTAGCCTTTGCTTTGTTTGCAAAGCGTAGACAAAAAAATTAATTATGTTCGCTGAGCTTTTAGGCTTATTGAACTACTATATTTCAATTAAAAAATTGGTAAGAAAGAAGAAAGGATTTGCTTCTTTAGTAGAAGCTTTGGATTGCGTTATCTTCCTGCTCAGCCTTGGCTTTTGCAGAGACGATTTCTTCAATTTTGGTTTTGGTTAAGGCTTTGATGTTGTGGAAGTTGCTGAGTTCGCCGTAGCTGACAAGTGTGATGGCTGTTCCTTCTGTGCCTTTGCGTGCGGTTCTGCCGATGCGGTGGAAATAGACTGGGGGGTCGTTTGGTACGTCGTAGTTGATGATGTGGGTGATGCCTTGAATGTCTAAGCCTCTTGCGGCGACGTCAGTTGCTACTAGCAGGCTTAATCTGCCTGAGCGGAAATCGTTGATTGCACGGTCACGTTGTGCCTGTGTGAAGCCAGCGTGTAGTGCTTGGACTCTGAAGCCTTTGCGGTGCATTTGTTCTGAAACTTTGCTGGTGTCTCGGCGGGTTCTGCAGAAGATTATGGCTTTTTCTACATCATCTTGGTGTAGAATGCTGCAGAGGGCTTCGAATTTACCGCTTTGGTTGACAACAGTGTAGAACTGTTTCATTTGGGTGACTGCGATTTCGTCTTTGCTTACAAGGATTTGTTCTGGCTTTTTCATGTACTTGTTGCAGACACGCATGACTTGGTTGTCAATGGTTGCGCTGAAAAGGCTTGTTTGTCTATCTTTTGGTGTTCTGGAAAGAATGAATTCCACATCTTCCATAAAGCCCATGTCGAGCATGCGGTCAGCTTCATCCAAAACAACAATTTTGACTGAAGCCAAGTTAAGTACACGACGTTCCATTAAGTCGATTACTCGACCGGGAGTGCCGACAACGATGTGAACTGTGCCGTTTAAAGCGTGAATTTGTTTGTTGATGGATTCTCCACCATAAACTGCTAAAACGCGGATTTTTGCGTATTTGCCGAATTTTGCAATGTTTTCGGCTACTTGGACTGCTAATTCACGTGTTGGAACCAAGATTAAGCCTTGTACGCCTTTAACGTGGGCGTCTAACCGTTGAACCATTGGTACGCCGAAAGCGGCAGTTTTGCCTGTTCCGGTTTGTGCTTGCCCAATAACGTCTTTGCCTTCAAGCAAGGGTGTTATTGCTTGGGCTTGAATCGGAAAAAGAGCGTCAAACCCTATTTCGTTTAAACTTTTTAAAACTTCCCTATTTAGGGGTAAGTCTTTAAATGATTGTGCTTGCAAATCTATTTTTTCTCCTGCCACAGAATAGTTCATGCCATTTCTTCGAAAGCTCAGGAGCTTAGGTTATACATGAGTTAATGTGACACTTCCATCCATTCTGTGTCAGAAATATAAAAAGATTTGTAAGTCCAAAACAGTAACAGAACGTGAAATAACCAATATTTCGGGTTTAATTGCCTAATAAAACCGCTAAATTGCCCATTATCCAAACAATGCCTATGAGTTGTGGTTGTTAAGGTGCAGTCACAAATCTAAATGTAGTTTAGTTTTCTCAGAAGATAAGCAATCAGTTGGTTCCACACAAAAAATGGAAGGAAAAACAAATGGGAAAAGTTAGACGAAAAGTGCCGCCACCATATTTTTACAGTGGTGAACATGAAGCAAAAACTGAAGCGGAAACTGAAACATCAGACGCTTATGATACAGATCAAAGAGAACAGATGCTTGATGATGATGAAATTACCGCTGCCGAAGCTGGATTCATGCGGGGCAGAGAACAAGAGCCTCCAAGCAAAAAGGTGACAAGACGCAACGCAATAAGTCATGCTGATTCAACCTCGGTCGAGCTTGCTAAAGCAGACAGCGAAGAAGACTAGCAGCTCAACTAAAATTGAACTTGCGTTTACCTATTTTTTTAGCGTTAAGCTTGAAAATTAGAAACCCATAAAAACGCACTTACTCACTGTTTTGTTTATGTTCGAGGTCAAAGGAACCATCGGCAATACATTGCAACGCATAATCCGGTTTGCAAACAAAAGCACGATAAAAAACCTGCTAATCATAACCTTATGTGTCGCAATGTTTTTTGTGCAGATTTTCTTTCCCTACAACTATTACGCCTCCGCAGACAGAAGCGGAAACTCAGAGTTCCAAGTTGGCGTTCACTACGTTTACGAACAAGACGAGTTAAACGAAATTTACGGTCAAATTTATAGAATCAAAAACCTCGGCATCAGTGTAATCCGCATAACATTAGAATGCAACCCCAATGACCCTTACGGTAACGACCCTACAAACCAGAAAACTAACGCGTTGTTTGCTGCAACTGACCAGTTGGATTTGGATGTTGCACTTGTTATTCCTAACCATGAAGACCTTCAAAACGTGAACTATTACCTTAACCGTTGGGGTAGCCATCTTGAGTATATTCAGGTGCTTAATGAGCCAGAGTTGTCAGCGTCTTGGGATGCAGGCGCCCTTTTCACTGACGACGAAATAGTAAGCAAGTTTGAACGGGTCTATCAAGTTGTAGATTCGTACAATTTGCCCGCCAAACTATACACCAACTTTGGTGCAGGCTACGTACTTCGAAGTAACGTGCCAATGGAGTTAAGCAAGCACCTTGACTTCGTCGGTTTAGACGTTTACATGGATGCGTTTCTTGTGTTGTCGCCTCATTTTGTAGGAAACCTTCGCAGCATGACTGACAAAGACATTGTAATCACAGAGTTTGGTATGTCTACAAGTAACAGTCTTGCCCAAAGCGACTTCATCATCCGTGGGCTTAACCTGTTCAAAAGCATGGGGTTGAAAGGTTGCTGGATAGCTTACTGGAACAGCGACTACGACTATTACGGCATCCGTGGCCGGCCAGCAGAACAAGCAATAGGAGAATGGATTGCAGAAAATGTTAACTAAAATAACTAAAACTGAACAATTTAACAGGCTAATGCGTCTGATAATTCACGGACTCTTAATCGTCTGCAGCTTAATTATACTTCAAACCGTGCTGGACAGCGCCAAAGACAGCTTCATGATGTTTCTGCCTCCACTGGGCTTCGCGTTCTTCTACATAACCACCTACCTTATAGGACCTTTGATTATAGGCGCCGTAAACATAATAATAATTCATCGCCTCAACAAGTTGAAGGGTTGGCAAGTCGGATTCTGGCTCAACGGACTCTTTCTAATGCTGGTGTTCTCCACAACCAACTTGGTACTGCAAACTATGCTGAATTTGCCGTTTGCACCATACATCGCGTTGATTGACCTATTCCTGCTTTCGTTGCCTTTCGGAATCGTTGCGCGATACAGCAATGGCGGATGGAAAAAACCAATCGACTAAACCCCGCAAATAACTGTTTGCAATAAACCATTTTTAATACCAAAATGCTTCATTATTTAGAAGTCAACTGTTGAGGGTCAACTGTTGAAGAAGACTTTTGTGGCTCTTGTTTCGGTGGTTTTAATTTTGATTCTTGTTGTGGCAGCTACAGTTTACTTTCTAAACGTGCACAGCCCCGCGAAAGAAGCGCGGGATTTTTACCTTGGCGTTTCATTCAACGGCGGCACCACCGCTGAAGCTAAACTGCTTATTGACAAGGTTAAACCTTACACGAACCTGTTTGTGGTTCAATCAGGACCCGTAAGCATCAACGAGACCGCCATGAATGAAATCGTTGACTACGCCGTCACGTCGGGTTTGGATGTGATTGTCTATTTCGGGTTTTTTAACCCTAATTATCCTTGGCAGTTACCGTGGCTTGACTATGCAAAACAGCAGTGGGGTAACCATTTCTTAGGAGTTTACCTAAATGATGAACCCGGCGGGTACATTGTTGACCTTAACTGGACAGGCTACTTTACCCAACTAAGAATCCGAAACGAAACGGACTATTATTTGCATTCTCCAGCGGTTGACCTTGCCCTTAACGATTCCTTGCCGCCTGATTATGCCCAAGCAGCCGCACATTTTAACGATGAAGTATGGTTCAGCCTTGGCGTAAATGAACTGAAAAATCGTTCAATCACCGCTTTCACCTCGGATTATGCTCTTTACTGGTTTGATTATCTTGGCGGTTATGATGTAGTCTTTACCGAGTTTGGTTCAAACAGTAGCTTAACTCAAAACGTGGCTTTAGACCGTGGCGCAGCTCGAATGCAGAACAAAACTTGGGGCGCTATCATTACTTGGACGTATGACCAGCCGCCTTATCTTGCCGACGGCAGCGCTGTCTATGAGCAAATGCTTGACGCCTACCTTGCAGGCGCAAAATACATAGTAATTTTTGATTACCCACAGCTACCCGGAAACCCTTACGGTGTCTTAACTGAAGCACACTTTGCGGCGTTGCAACAGCTTTGGGCAGTTACAGAATCGGTTAAGCCTGATGATAATCAGCATGATGATGCTGTGTTGGTGTTGCCTCAAAATTATGGTTGGGGCATGCGGCGTGAAGATGACCGTATCTGGGGCGTTTGGGGTCCAGACGAAAAATCTCCGCAAATCTGGAACATTAGCCGTGAGCTGCTTACAAAATTTGATTTCAGGTTGGACATGGTGTATGATGATTCACGTTTTCCAGTGGACGGTCTGTACGAGACAGTTTACTTTTGGAATCAAACCGTGTATTGACCCTAAAGCGAGGTTTGGTAAGTCTGTTCCTGCTTCGACGGTTAAACAGGTGCCTCCGTTTGAAGGGATAGGAGTAATACAGCCGCTTCACAGGCTCTCCCATGCACCAACCAAATTAGTAATCGACTGGTAAGTAGCAAATCCTCTAAAGCTAAAAAATTAAAAAGAAAAAAAGGGTGGTTTGGTTAAACGACTTCTTTCTGCATTCTTTTGGCTAACCCATAAACAATCGGTATCAAAATGATTGCAAGCGCTATAGCAAACGCCCATGCGACAGTACTAATTATTCCAGTAACTCCCGAGAAGGTTGAGAAGATTGCGCCAGTACCAATTAGCAAGAATATGCTGTAGAGAACAAATTTGGCGTACCCTGCGATTCCAGCAAACTCGCTGTGTTCCTCTGTAATGGATTTTATTAGTCCGTCAGTTAGGATTATGCCTACACCGATTATTACAAACCCGATAATCAATGAGTAAACTAGGCTGCCTGCAGTGAACAGCAGCAAATCAAAGGCAATGTTAAGAATAATTGCTACTAAACCGATAAAGAGCAGGTTCTTTAGCATATCAGCGATTTCTGTTTTTGTCTTAAACATGGGTCGAATAACGTTGCCAACCAGCATTGCTAAGTAATCAACAAGTACCGTGCCTAAAATTATGACAAGTATGCCGCCTAAAAGCCGTGGTAGATATGCAGCTATTTGAGCAATTAAATTGCCAGCTTCTCCTGGAACGTTTAGCATTGAAACAGCTACTACGATTGCAACAATTGCTATGAAAGCGTATGTGACGCCGCCTACGAAATTGGATAAGTCAAAACCGCTGTTACGGAAGATTTTGCCGATTTCACTTTTGTCAAAACTTTTTTCGACGGTGGCGTTGACTACTCTGTTCACGATTTTTCCTACAAACCAGCCAACGATTATGCCGACGATAATTACGATTATGGCACCGATTATTCCAGGTAACGCTGAGGTAGTGTCAGTGACAAAATTGTTAAAGGCTTCCTCCAAAGTTAGCAGTGCTGCTAAAAGAAAAAGCATGAAAAAGCACCAAACATTTTATGCTTTAACTCACTTTAAAAGGTTTTTATGTAAAAAATGCAAAAAAGTTAGCATTAACTTGTATCATATTTAAGCAATTGTAATTTGTTGGAGTAAAAAGGTGGAAAGTGAAAATTAAGAAGACGCGCTTTTTCTTGCACGTTTTCCTACGGCAAACACTGCCCCCAAGACCACAAGCAGAACAACCACCAATGCAGCCACCAAAGCCCATTGCGGAATCTGTCCAGTTGCGGTTGCGTTTGCATTAAACTCGATGTCCACTGTATGCGTGCTAAAGTGTGTCGTGTAGTAGACATAGTAGTTGTTTGCGTCTTCAGTGTAGCCTTGATTCAGGCACAGTTCGCCGTCAATGTACACCTGTGGCGTTGCACCTGTAGGCACTGAAGTTTTGGGGATGGTCACGTTACCGAAGCCTGTTGTTCCGCTTGGTCCTGTTAGGTTGAAGGAAACAGTTACTTTGCCAGTTGACTGGTCCACTCTTAGGGTTGCATTTGTAATTTGGCTGCTGCTTATGTTGCCGCTTATTGCAAGATTGATTACTACGCCGCTATCCTGTGTGGCTGGTATAGATGAGGGTGTTGGGCTTGTTGAAGGGGAAGCTGTAGGCGTTGCTGTTGGGGTTGGGGTGGGTGTTGGTTCAGGTGTGGCTGTTGGAGGCGGAGGCGGTGTTTTAACTGTAACAGTAACGGTTGTTGTAGCGTTGTTTCCAGCGGCGTCTTGAACAGTCAAAGTCACAGTGTAAACTCCCGTTGAAGCGTAAATGTGGCTAACTGTCTTGCCTGAGCCAGAAGCGCCATCTCCAAAGTCCCAAAGATAACTTACAATTCCAGATGCATCCGTGCTTAAGCTTGCATCAAAACTGGCTGATTCGCCTTCATTTACTGTTTGGTTCTGACCAGCATTAGCTGTTGGTGTAGTGGTGTCAAGAGTTATTTGGGCAGAATTTGACGTAATTAAGCCTGAGGCATCCTTGTACTGTACGTACACAGTTTTTGTGCCGTCCCCGCCTTCAAGCGTCCAAACTTTTGCTGTTGTGTAGTCTTCCCAAGTTGTCCATGAAGCGTTGTCGTTGGAGAAACGCATCTGTATCAAACCTGAAGCGTCATCAGTTGCTGAAAGCGTCAAATTAACTGTTGTCTCCCGAGTGTAGGCTGACCCATTGTTTATGCTGATTGCGCCAACTGGAGGTGCAGTGTCCAAAACGATTGAGGCAGAGCATTCCCCTATTTTTCCAACATTGTCTTGGATTTGGCAATAAACAGTTTTTGCGCCGTCGCCTGATGTTAGGGTCCAAGTTTTAGTGCTTGTCATTGACTCCCAAGCTGCTGTAGCCCAGTTGCCATCGTTGCTGAAGCGAATTCTGCTCACGCCTGAACCAGCGTCAAAAGCCGTCAAAGCAAGGGTAACTTGAGTTGAATTAGTAAATTCTGCGCCGTCGTTTATTTTGATTGAACCTATCGGACCCATTTTGTCCAGCATAATTCCAGTTATAACGTGATGTGTTTCAGTATTTTTAGCTATGTCGACGCTCCAGTATTCAAGCGTGTTTGCAACGCCTTCAGTTGTGATTAATGGTTGCCCGTCTCTGGCCACGGTTTTGAGGGCGCCACCGTTTATTCGGTAGTATGTTTCGTTAACGCCAAAGTAGTCAGTAGCCGAGAGGGTGATGACGAAATTAGACGTGTGCCAACCACCTTCATAAGTCGCAGTTGTTTCTGGTGCTGTGGTGTCTACAAACCACATCAGCAAGTTTTCCAGCATAGCTTTGCCGTCTTGGTTTGTTGCCCAATCGCTTGTGCCGTGACCGTTCCAGTAAACAACCTTTCCCGGAAGGTTCTCTGTTACAAGAATTTTTGCGCACCCATTAGCTACCGTTGCTATTGCAGATGCTCCGCGACTGGTGTCAGCTGTGGCGTTGTCGGTATCGCTGAATAAGCCTGAAATGTGGTAGCCTTCTGAATAAACGCCGTAGGGTCCTTTCATTATGGGGTGGGTTGAGTTGGAAACGTACAGGTCTGGTTGATCGATGTTGTCTCCTGTGGTGGTTGAACGAACGACATTGGCTAGTAAGTCATTTGTGCCATACAGTGAGTCGTACCCAGTGACTAAGAGGTTACCGCCTGCAGCTAAATAATTGTTCAATGCAGTTTCTTCGGTGGTTGCAAGTGACCGTGAGTACTTGTAAAAGATAACTGTCGGATAATTTTGTAGCAAACTGCTGCTTGTAGTGTACAGGTGAGCTATGCTTTGGGCTGGGTTGAAGTTGTTGTTGTAAATGTCATAGTTAATCATCATTGAATCTAAAATGAAGACGATTTGTTCAAGCTGGTTAACATCTGAAATTAAGGCGATTCTGTCGTTAACTGTAACAACGCTGGTGCGTTCATTGTCAAAAGTGTACTGTTCCTCTTGGAGCTCCGTTACGGAGGCTTGAATATTGTAAACCGCATTTTTTGTTGGCGTCCAACTGTAATTTACAGTGAAGTTTGCGCCAGCCGCCAATTCAGGTATGCTATCAGCTATCTGGGATTCACCGTTAATACGTAACTCGTAAGCCACCATTGTTTCATTGTATAACCCGTAATTGTAAACTGTAAGGTTAAGCATTGCAGTTTCCTCTGTCTCCAAGCCTTTAGGCGCCTGCAATGTAATGGCTAACTCGTGAGCGTCTTTGCTTGAAATAAACGGAAGATAAGCTGAATCAGGCAGCCAATCCCAATTTGAGAAGCTGTCTACAACCGCAAAGTCAAATGAGTTATTTGATTGAATGCTATCTTCTTTAACTGCCACGACAAACGTGTCTGTGCTGTTGGGTGCGTCAAGGTAAGCTATAGAGTTGTCAACGTAGAAGCCGCAGATGGTTTCGTTCCAAGTCCAAATTGTGTTGCCTTGATAGCCCACGATAATCATGTAATCTACGCCAAGATTATCATTTTGGCTTGGAAAATACTGGTCGCGCAGGCCAGTTCGGGAGTTTCTGTCAACATCAATCATTATTACAGTGTTTATGTCGCTTGAGCAATAGTTCCAGGGTCTATAGAATTCTGCCTTAAAGAAGAGCAAGCCTTGTTGGGATTGAGTTGAAACCGTTTTTAGGTTGCATCCTGCGTCTTCGTCGGGGTCGGTGGCAAGCTGGGTCCAGTTAGATTCAGATGGTTGAATGACCTTGAATTCCTTTGTCATTATGTTGTTTTCTGTTATAGTTTCGCCTAGTACTGGCGTTAGGATTGCGGTTAAGTTGTATTCGTCTTCAGCGGTGGGTACCCAAGATAGAGTTGGATAAGCGTAACCGCCTATTGGAAGAGAATCAATGACTGTACTATCAACTACCGAACCATTAACTAACAATTGTACCTGCACGTTTGCCTCGTTTGTGTATCCACGGTTAAGAACGGAAACTGTAAAGCTTGCAGAAGAGCCTGTTTTTACGTATTCAAACGGCGTTTGCCACTCTTCAATGATGATGTCATGAGTTGGCAAAGCATCTTCTACAGCGTTCTTGGCGTTTACTCGTCCATTACCATACCAAATGTCAAAACCTGGCTCGCCTAAGTCGTCGCTGGTTCTTTCGAGTTGATACCTGACCAAGTTAGCCGTCAAGTCTGGGTATTGACTCCAAATAAGCGCTGCAACACCTGCCACATGGGGGCAAGCCATTGAGGTACCATTCATGTACGAATAATTCATGGGGTAATTGTAAACGGTGTTCAATGTTACTTCGTAGGTTGGCATGGTTGAGTAGATGCGCCAGCCTGGTGCGGCGATGTCAACCCAACTTCCATAATTAGTAAAAGAGGTAGGCTGATCAAGATTGTTGGTTGCTGTGACGGCAATTACCTCTTCATAACTTGCAGGGTAAGTCAATGTGTCACTGGCTTCGTTTCCAGCGGCTACCACTACTAGCACTCCATGAGCCACAGCATAAGCGATTGCGTCACGAAGAACGCTGTCGTTTGAGCCTCCACCCCAACTGTTGCTTAAAATGTCTGCGCCTGCATTAACGGCGTGAATAATGCATTTTGCTAAGTTTGAGTTATACCCATGTCCAGAGACGTCAAGACCTTTTTCTGCCATAATTTTTACTTGTGCAACTCCCGCGATGCCTAATGTGTTGTTTGTTGTGGCGGCGATTGTTCCAGCGCAGTGTGTGCCGTGACCAAAATCATCTATCGGGTCAGTGTCGTTGTTAACAAAATCATAACCCAATGGGACATAGTTTGCGGCTAAGTCAGGATGTGTATAGTCTACTCCTGTATCTATGACGGCTACCAGTAAATCATTGCTGCCAATGGTTGTGTTCCAAGCGTAATCAGCCTGTATTGTTTTGGGTCCCCATTGGATATTCCAGTAAGGGTCGTCTGGAATTGAATCAACATAACTTTCACCGTCTAACTCAACATAACGTGAAAACCCAGAATTTGTGACTTGTTCAGCCAAGCTTAAAGCTGCTGAGGCATGTACATTAACGATTACTGTTTGGGTTGAATCCATCGAAAGGGTGTCTGTTATTGTGCCGCCGTTTCTGTTTACAATTTCTGTCAAGTTAGAATAACTGCATGTTTGATTGCCAACGCCAATTATGATGTCCACGGAACCGTCGCTTTTGATGTGATTGTCTATGTCTTGTAGAGTGATTATTTTTTGTTGAAGCAGCCTTGAATCTGTTGTGGAGTCACTGGTTGGTGAGTCGTTGCTGTTTGTGAGTGCTTGTGCGGGTGAATTGGTGACTGCGAAGTTGCCTGTTAAGACTAATGCGGAAATTAAGAGTAAAACGAATGATTTTGTTATTTGTTGTTTGATTCTTATTCAACCCCTTGCGGGTAAAAAGGGGCTAGAAGACGATTATTAAATGTTATGAATCATGATACAATATTGAGTGCCCCCAAAATAGGGCTTACTCAGTAATCGAATGATACCAACTAATAATGTACTCAGGCAAATTCAAGCCACGTTCTGCAAGCCGCTCTGCAAGCTTAACCGGCAAAGGACTCAAAACATAAGCCGCCCGAGTGTAGAACCGTCTGGGAACACCTATTCTTTGGTCTTCGGGGATAACAATCTGTAAATCCGATTTTTTGGCCAAAGTTGAATCTTTACAGCCCGTAATCGCAAGAACAGAACCATTGTATTTTTTGAGGGCATCGCACCACAACAGGACTGGTTTTGCTTCGCCAGTGTACGAGATTAAGATTTCCACGTCGCCGGCTCGTGGTCTTGGAGTGTTAACGCCTCGCGCCATGAACACGTTGTCGCCTAGAAAGCTTTTGATGTGAAAGAGGCGTATGCCTGTCATTTTGGCGATTTCTTTTGCTGTTCCTTTTCCACCCAAGAACACGTTGGTGCCTTTTTCGAGCATGTCAACCAGTTGAGTGTAGGTTTCTGAACTAACGTTCGTGTCAATTAGGTTACCGATGTTTTCGAACTCTTCTTCGCACAGTTTGAAAACTTCCTCGACGCCTAAGTTGAGGGATATGGATTCAATCATCATGTTCAAAAGTTCCAAGGTACCTAACTCGAAAATGTCGCCCATCATTCCAGTATCGCTATAGACGCTTGCGGGTGTAGCTTGTCCTCTGCCCTCAATCTGAACTGCGCTGCCGTATTTGCTTGCGATTTCTGCCAAAGGAGACTTCAAATTAGAAGTTAACAAGCCCATGCTGAATTTGTCAGACTTTTTCTCCTCAATGTACCGTGCCAAGTCTTGCGCCATGAGCAAGGGGTCGTTGGATTGTCCGCTGCCTGAATTCATGAGCAACAGGGTTTTTTTGTAGCGTTTTTCAAAAAATGGGGCTGCATAATGCATGCTTCTGCCAGGAAAACCGGGGTCATCAGGTGTGTAAACTGCTTTGTTGCCCCATTCCGCTTCGTTTAGGGCCATTAAACTCATGGCGGCATTAAGGGAATAGAGTGAACGCCCTGACCCGCTGCAGATGATGCAGTCAGCAGTTTTCAGGTCTTCATACAACGGGCTGAGACTGTTTTTGCTTATTGAGAGAATGTTGTCTCGGATTTTGTTTGCGAATCCCACGTTGCAGATTTTGCTTTTCAAAGCCAAATACACCCTTTGATGCGGTAATGTTTCTGTCAAGCAACAGAGCAAAAAACGGCATATAAGGATTTGTCAAACCTAAAAATACTAAAAGAGGTAGAACAGAAAAAGGGTTAGTTGGCTGAGTACCTGCGCAGTTCCTCGATTTTGTGAATTTCTATCGAGTTGCTTGCGTGACTCACAACTGTGCGTTCACCCAACGTAAACAACGCCGTATCCTTGTCTGTCAACAAATGCATGTCATACAGTTTGTTTGCAACAGCAGAAATCTTGTCTTTTTCTTCAAGGTAATCTATGTGGACAGGTTGAACTCCAAAGGCAAGCTCCAGCTTCTTTTTCACCTTCAAATCCGGCGTAACCGCAATAATCGGTTGCCCAATCTTGAAGCGTGCAATCATTCTTGCAGTGTAACCGGTTTTGGTTAAAGTTATGACTTTGTCAAGCGGCATACTTTGACAGATACGGTAAATTGCCCTGCTGACTGTGTCGGAAATGTTCACAAACTGTGTATCTTCAACCTTGCTTTTAACTGCCTTTTCAGCTTCATGAGCGATACGAGTCATCATTTCCACTGACTCAACAGGATATTGACCAATAGCCGTTTCGCCTGAAAGCATAACTGCGTCTGAACCGTCCAAAATGGCGTTTGCTACATCGCTTACTTCAGCTCGAGTAGGTTGGGGCTGGTGAACCATGGACTCCAACATTTCAGTTGCCGTAACAACCAGTTTGCCCCGCTGGTTGCAACGTTTAATAATTGATTTTTGAACAAGCGGAACCTTTTCCGGTTCAATTTCAACGCCTAAGTCGCCTCTTGCAACCATTATTCCGTTAGCTGCTTCCAGAATTGAGTCAACGTTTTGTACGCCTTCAAAGTTTTCGATTTTGGCTATTATTCCGCCTTTGTAGATTTTGGCGAGGTCTTCAACATCGCAGGCGTTTCGGGTAAATGAGAGGGCGATGTATTCAACGTCAAATTTTTTGGCGAAGTCAATAATTTCTAAATCGTAATCTGTTAGTGTGGAAACTGTTAGACGCTTATTCGGTAAGTTAACGCCTTTGCCATCCTCTATGGTGCCTCCAGTGATTACGAGTAGGCGCAGTTTTTCGTCAGATTTTTCAGCGACGATGGTTCGCATTTTACCATTATCAATAAGGATGATGTCGCCTACTCCTATGTTGTCGTAGAAGTTGTGGTTGAAGCTTACTTCTTCTCCGTTAAAACCTGCTTCTAATATTTCGCCCTTGTTCAGAATCTTTTTTTGTGCCGCTTTAAGTCTGACTTCAGGGCCTTTGAGGTCAATAATTATTGGGATTTCTGCAATTTTTCTTACAGTTTCAATAACGGATTGATACTGGGCGATGTTTCCGTAGGCAGTGTTAATTCTTGCACCATTCATTCCTGCGTGTACCATGCGTTTGATTGTTTCTTTTGTGTTGCTGGCTGGACCGATTGTGGCAATGATTTTCGTCTTCTTCATAAGCATCTGCCATATTGAGACGTAATTCAAAATTAAAGCATGACGGTGCAAGTATCCATATTACTAAAGTACCTAAATAGAAAACGCCCAAATAACAAGAGGTTGCTGTTCGAAAAAGCGGCGTTGGTGCTGCGGGTTTTAAGTTTGTAGGTGCTTTTTTAGGTCTGTTTCGAAGCGGTCAATTAGGCTGTTTAGGCTGTCGGTGATTTCTTTTACGCGGGCTTTTGCGTGTTCTTTGATTAGGTCTGGTTCGACCATGCTGTATGCGTGGTAGTATCCGCCGCCTTTGAGGGTTTTTGACTGTTTTACAACGAGGTTTGCTGTTACGAGTTTGGCGAGGCAGCGGTGTACGGAGCTTCGGTCGCGTTGTACGGTGGTTGCGATTTGGTCTAGGGTTGCTTGGGGGTTTTTTGCTACGGCTTGGAGGGTTTCGATGTCTATGGGTTTTAGGTTGTAGAGGCAGGTTAGGAGGTCTTGGCATGTGGCGCTTTTGTTTGATAGTTGTTGTATGCTGTCCATGGTTGTGTATGTGTGTGTTGAAGTATTTAAGTCTTGCACGGTTTTGACAATACCGTAAAATATATACCGTGCGGACACCAATACATAACTATAAAGGAAGTGCAAACAAACATGCAAAACCTTGAATGCCCATACGGCATACCAGACGACCAATGTTGCCAACGAGACACCTGTAAAACATACGTATTAAGAAAAAATGCTCAAAAACAAGCTTAAACAGGTAATACGCTTGACAACATACGAAAAAATCCAAGCATCCAAACTCCAACTTTTAAGCGGAAACCTGCTTGCTTTAGCATGGATTCTACTGGGAACCTTTGGCTGCTGGCTAATTAACCCCCTTTACGGTTGGCTCTTTCTAGGATTCTCAGCATTTGTAACCTACGGCATCCTCCGAAGAATGACCTGCAGCTCATGCTACTACTGCAAATCCTGCACCAAAGGAATAACCAAACTTTCTCTGCTGTTTCTTGGAGCAAACCACATCCCAGGAATGGGAAAAGGTACAATCCTCGCAATGGACACAACAATCTATGTTGTGTTAACGTTGATTCCAGGTTGGCTACTTACATCATCGTTGCTTGCAGAGTATGACTTACTAAAACTCGTAGTGCTAGGCGGCTTAGCGGGGGTTTCCATAATTGCCTTAATAGGTTTAGTGTACCACCTTACGGTAAAACCGAAAACTAAAGTGAAAACTAATGCACAAAGCCTACATTGAACCCGACAAATGCATACGTTGCCCAATCTGCGGTGCAGCAAGAGCCTGCCCGCCCAAAGCCATTTTTCGCATAGACACTGACGACCCAAACTTTGTAGAGCCCGACCTTTGCCATGGCTGCGGCGATTGTATGTCTAAATGTCCTGGCAAAGCAATCGTTTTAAAAACTGAAACTTAACATTTTTGTCTCTTTATTTTGGCTTATCTGTGGTACAACTATCTTTACCTTTTTTGAAAAGCAAAAATTATTATGGACTCAAAAGTATTTTCTATAGAAAAAAATGCAAACGTGTAAAGGAACAGTTGCTACCATGCTTCTCGTGATAGCCATAGCGCTATTTGCTGTTGGCAACAGTGTAGCTGCCGTATCTGAGTTTCAGGTAGCTTCAACCAGTTTACACGTTTTCAGAGACGGTTTAATACATGTTAGTCAAACGATAACTATTGATGAATTGGCATCCTCGGTAACATTGGAGCTTTTGACTGATTCAGTTGAAAACGTGCTAATTCTCGATAATAACAAGTTACCTGTTGATTTCACTATTGAAGGTTCAAACATAACGATACTTTCCTTGGGAGAGCAACAAGTTAGCATTGAATATGATACAATGGCGCTGACAAATAAGGATGCGCAAACATGGACTCTGCTGACTAAAAGTTCTTGCGAGTTGATGGTTTCTTTGCCTCCGAATGCTACACTGTTTTATTTGAGCCAAATGCCTTCAGCCATAAACATTGTTGACAGCGAAATCAGGTTAACTCTTCCTCCGGGCAACTGGGAAGTAAGCTACACCTTGCCTTTGGTCACACAGGAAAGCGAAAACCACCAAGACACCAGCGGAACAACCGGCACCACAGCATCCTTTGACCCCCTTATTATTCTGTCAATAATAGCTGTTGCCATTGCAGTGGCTGGTGTATCGGCATTCATGTTTGTGAAACGTACCAAAAAACCGAATATGAAAAAAGTGCTCAAGACCAATCCGCAACTTGCTCCAGATGACCAAAAAATCATCGAGTTTTTAATTGAAAAAGGAGGAACCGCTTTCGAGGCAGAGATTCGTGAAAGATTCCCAGACATGCCGCGAACCAGTTTGTGGCGACTTGTAAGAAGACTTGAAAGATTAGACCTCGTTGAAATAACCAAGATTGGGTTAGAAAATCAAGTGAAACTTAAAAAATAAAAAAGTTATTTGCCGCCTTTTGCACCGTTGCCGTTATCTTGGCCTGACCCTGAATCTGAACCGCCGTTACTGTTGTTGCCGCCAGTTGGTGCAGGCGATGATGATGACGGGCTTGGACTGTTTGAACCGCTACCGCCGGTTGCTTCAGGCGCGTGGGTTGTTGTTCCTCCTTGATGGATTATTTCTTGGTTTAGTGCTTGGTCAGTGTTTTGTATCAAACTGTTCAAATCGTTAAGGTTGGCAAGTTTATTTTGGAAGTCTCCGGGTTGATTGATGGCTTCTTGGATTCGGTGTTGTAGTTCTGCAATGTAGGCTGACTCATTTTTGTAACCCATTGACTGCAAGAAACCGTTAACATCTACTCCTTGAGAGTGTCCATACTGGAATCTTTCCTGAACCATCGCTATCAGGTTATTGCAGTAATTGTTAAGTCTCCAAGAATCCAACGCTTCACCTTGCATCTTCAGGTTCTGATACGTCTGAGATAGCAAAGCGTTTCCTTGCTCCATATTGGCAAGTGCTTGTGTGATTTGTTCTTGTGTAGCTAACTGATTTAATGAGTAAATGTTGAAGCAGTTTTCTGCCTGATTAAGCAGTTCAAGAGTGCTGGTCTCATTGCTGGCGACAACTGTTTTTAACCAACTGATTCTTTCTCGTGCACGAACGTTTGCTTCAAGCAACCCTTGAGCATCCGCTTCGTTAGCAGGTTGAGGGTTACAAATGCCTAAAATTGAATTCATTGACTTATTTACCGTCTTAAAATTGCTTAGTGCTTGAATCAAACTTGCTTGCGCACCATTGTAGTCGCCTGAAGCAAATTGGGCTTCTGCACGGGTCAAGTTTTCAACACCCTGCGCATACAATGAAACATTGCCTTCAAACGAGATAAGTAACCCGTAATTTTCTATTTTTTGGAGAGTTGTTTCGTTTGCGGAAATCTGGTTGATTAAGTCGTCAAGTTGGTTTCTGGTTTCCTTTGTTAGTGTAAGTAGGGTTTGTGTTGAATCCTGGTTTTGTGCTTGGGCAAAAAAGTTTGCACTAACCATTACGGCCATGATGGTTATGAGGGCAAGTGCAAACAGTTTGCGTTTCATAGTAGGAACCCTACTGTACTATAGGTATGGTTGCAGTTAAGGAACACTGGTGAAACGAGCGTTTCAACACAAAAACAGGCGCCAAAACAACTTGTTCCCAACTTAAAATGGTTCGTGAAAAAAGCGTTCCTAAAAATGAAACGATTTTTGCAAAGTGTCCCTTAACTCACTTGAATGCTACGTCTTTTTTGAGGTAAAACAAATGAACACAAAAACAAAAAGCATCATATTGCTAAGTGTCGTCTTAGTTGCTGCCTGTGCAATGATACTTACAGCCCCAGTTGCAGCTGCAGACTGCACCAAAGATCAAGTCAAAGACCAGACAAAAGATCAGTTAAAAGACCAAACCTGCACGCCTGACTGCATCCAAGACCAAACTAAACTCCAAACAAAACTTCAACTCAAAGATTGCCTTTAACGGAAACCTTCTCCCAACCCCATTTTCCTCTTTTTCCTTTTGAAACGACCGTTTCACCCTTTGAACTGGTTTTCTCATAATGTCCCTTAATTCAGAGAGTCGCATGTATTACGATAGTGATTTAATCATGAATAATCAAAATTGGAAAAAAATTTCAGCAATCCTTGTAGCTGTTTTAGTCTTTGCATCTTTAACCGCATTTACTAATGCAGCTATTGCCCAAAATTATGGAAACAGCCCAACGCCCTCGGGAGGCAACGGGTCACCTGAACCCTCACAAACACAAACTAACAGTAGCCAAGGCAACAATTCAACTACACCTTCAACTAATCAAAACTCGACCGCCACAAGCACTCAAAACAGTACACAAACAAGCACTTCAAACAGTACATCAAGTGGTTCAATTCAATCTGGTCCTATGATGCCTGGTGGCTTGTCAGCAAACGCAGAAATGCGCAACAAGACAGACGTGACCCCGAAAGCAGACATGGAGCAGGTGCGAGCAGGTGAACCAATGTTGCTGCGTTACAGAAACATGACAATGCTGATGAACTGCACAGCTAACTGCAGCGTAGTAGTAACAGCCGATGAGAAGGTTACACCAAAAATTCTTGGGCTATCAATAGATGGTCAGGAAAACCTTACGGTTGCAATGAACATGTATGGGGCACCTCTTCAGGGTGAAATGGTTATGGAACGCACTTTGAACTTCTACTTAGGTATTGAACCCAACAATCAGGAACAACTGCGAGGTCAAATTCGCCTGTACATTAACCAGACAGAACTTCAACAAGAACTTAACCGGGAAGTTAACGCTTTACGATTAACTTGGATGTTCTGGAACACAACCTCTGCACAGTGGCAAGCAGTTCCAAGCTTCATCGACGCCGACGGATACTTGGTATGCAACACAGACCACTTCTCAACATGGACCGTTTCAGAAATAGAACAAACAACAGTGCCAGCTGAAAACCTGTTTGACGCTAACATGGCATACATTGCTGTAGGCGTAGTTGTTGCAGTAATAGCCCTCGTAGCAGTAGTTACCGTTCTTAAAAAGAAAAAATAAAAACACTTTTTCTTTTTTTGTTTATTCGTTTTTGATTGTTAATTTTTTTAAGCCAAAAGCTAAAGCGTCTGCTCCAACCGCTGTGAAAAGCCTAAAAGTGTTCCATAATTTTTTGACACTTAAATTCTGTGAAAACGCCAATGCTACCCTTGTTAGAATGTGTGTATTGGCTGGTTCGCTTAACCATTTAAGGTCAACTTCCAAAGTTATGGTTGAATCTGCTTGCTTTCCCTTAATGACCCGTATGTATTCGACACCGGTTTTGTTGGTTTTGAAGATGAAACTGGTTGTTGTGTCTTCCAGCTTTAGGGTGCACTGGATTGTTTGTGGACCTAATAATCGTAGGAAACGCCTCATTTCCAGTATGTTGTGTACTCCAACTTGTCGTGTGTATGCTTCGACTCGTGGGTCCGCGTAGGCTTCAAGAAATGTCGCTATGTGCTTCTCAAAATTATCCTTCTGCAGGGTCGTGCCGTTGTTAGTCATGAATCCAAGGTTGATTACTCTTTCTTGAGCGAAATCTATCAGGGTCTTTTTTTGTTTGGTTCTCGATTGAACGACTGTTTCGTGGTCAAAGAAGGTGTCGATGTTCCAGAATTTAGCCATGCAGTAGGTTGCCATTTCTTCAATTCGTTCTTTTGTCAAATACTTCGTTTTGTAAACGGAATGCATTTCATCAAAATTTTCCCAGTTAGTCTCAAAAATCAGTCCCTGCGCATCCATCTCTTTGTAAAAGTCCGTAGCTGGAAAAGGTGTGGCAATACCGAAAGCCGCTCCTGTCAAACCAATCTCTTTGGCATACATTGGGAAAGTTTTGATTTCTTCCTCGGTTTGATCTGGCAAACCAATAACGAATGTTCCTCCTGCTCTGCCGCCGTTTTCACGAATGTTCTTGACTGCTTGACCGTGGACTTTGCTGGTTATGCCTTTTTTTGTTGCCTGTAAATCTTTGGCGTTGGGGCTTTCTATGCCCATTTCAAATCGGCGTATGCCAACTTTGCACATTTTCTTCACGATTTCGGGATGTGCTGCCATGGCGTCTGCCCTGACAAGTGCACAAAACTCCATGTTTAAGTCGTGTTCCATCATTAAATCGCAGAGACGGTTAACCTGTTTGGGGTTACCCATGAAGTGTGGGTCAGCGAACATTACGTTTACGGGTTTTCTGTTGTGGTACTCTGACATTTCCAGAAGTTCATTCATCACGTTTTCTGGTGTTCGTGTTCGCAGGCAGCCTTGACTCATGCTTGGTTCGCAGCAGAAACTGCATAAACCGTTGCAGCCTCTGTACATTGTTATTACGTCGCAATCTGTTACTCGGTCTTGACTCTTGTAAGGATACAGCCTCAAATTTCTGGCGGGAAAAGGCAAAGCATCCAAGTCTGGAATCGGTTTTCTGTCCTGATTATGAATTATTGTCCCGTTTCGTTGATAAGAGACTCCTAAAACATTTTCGAAGGTGCCTTTTTCTATAATCTCTTTCATGGTTGCCTCGCCTTCTCCGCGGACTACTGCGTCGATTTGAGGGTGCGAAAGCATCATGTCGGGAAGGGCTGTTGGGTGATATCCGCCGACTATAGTGGGTAAATTGTTTTGTTTGGCAATTTTTGCGAGTCGTAATCCTTGGTTGTGCTCGGTGGCGGAAAGGGTGAAGCCGACGAGGTCAGGTTTGTAACTGTTAATGATGTTTTGGAATGTTCTGTTGTCAAGTTCAAGGTCAACAATGTTAACTTGGTCAACTGCATCTTTTATGTAGGCTGCAATGTATTCTAAACCGATAGGTATCAAATCGAAGGAGAAACTCAAGCCTTTTCTTCCAGCTGGTTTCACCAGTAAGATTCTTTTGAACGGCAACATGAAACACCAAAGAATATTCCCCCGACAACGTCAACAATACATAAAAATCAATCGCGACCATGACGCTTTAGTTATGGAGAATATGCCCACTTGAAAGGTTTACATGTTCCCTAAAATCCATAGAGGGTTGCTTGAGGGATATTTAGGTACAGATTAAATATCTAAAGCGCGTTACGTTTTGTTTATGGGGTACCAGCCTCGAAGGACGCCTAAACGGGCGATTCACGAATACAAAAAATCTTTTCGTGAAAAAATCAAAACAGCTAAACATCCAAACAGACGTTCCGCCGAGCAAATCCAAGAAGAAAAACCTGCCCCAACCGAGCAACAAGTTTTTGAAGCAACCATTAAACGCCTGCACACGTTAGGAACCCAAAAGTTTGGGTCTTCCCCGTTTAGTGACCATTTCGACCGTTGGCTACTCACAGTAGAGACCGTTCTTGACGAGTTTGAAGCTTACCCAGACATGAATGTGGATGAACAGTTCGCAAGAGAACGCGGTCAAGTACTCGCGACAATTACGCTGCAGCTTGAAAACCGTCGACGCAGAGAAGCACGGCTTGAAGAACAAATAAACAGCCTCTCAAACGCCAAAAGTCGTCTCCAACAAGTAAACAACGAATACTTAACCAAACTAACCGCCCTTAAAGGTCAAAAAGCCGCTGCAATCAAACGGTTAAACAAGGAAATAGTTGCGCTAAAAAAAGAGCAAGACCGAATAATCAAACTTAAAACTGGTTTCTTTAGAGGCCTTTCCAAAAAGGTGCGGGAACAGAAAGAAATTGAGGCTGTTCAGCAGTTAAGTGATAAACAGCAAGAGCTGGAAGTTATTGTTCTTAATTTTCGTGAACTGCAGAAGCAGTTACGGGAAGAGTTTGAACGCAAACGTGAACCCGTGCTTGAAGAGGTCAAGATTTTCCAGAAACGCGTAAAAGAAATGGACGAGGACGCATCGCTGGAGGAGAGGTGGTTTGCCTGCGAAGCATTAATCGATGTTGTTACCAATTTCTTTCAAAGAAAAATAAGCACACACTCTTGAGAATTCCTGAACAATTGTCTATTCCACTTTTGAGATTTGAGAGAGATTTGGGTATAATCCTGTAAAATCTATTTAATCTATATAGCAACAAATTTTTTCAAAAAACAAAAGGTTGATTCAGAATGGATTTACAGCAGATAATCACCGATTTCCTAACCCCTTCAAGCACATACGCAACTTTAACGGTTGACCGCGTCGTCATAGCCTTAATCATGTCTTTCGCAATAAACATGCTAATCTTTTACATTTACCGTAAAACCTTCAAAGGAGTAATCTACAACCGACAATTCAACATCGGCTTAGTCCTAACAGGCTTAGTAGTTACCCTTGTAGTGCTGCCAATAAGCTCCAACGTCGCATTATCCTTGGGCATGGTAGGCGCATTAAGCATCATACGGTTCCGAACCGCTATCAAAGACCCAAAAGACATCGTTTTCACTTTTTGGACAATAGCCGTCGGCATCATCTGCGGCGCAGGTTTGTACATGATAGCATTAGTTGGCGTCCCAATAATCGCAGTAATGCTTGTGGTGCTGGAACACACACGTTTACGTGGGCCAGAACCCTACCTGCTTGTGGTTCATTACAAACCTGAAGCGGAAAATGCGTTGCAAGCGGCGTTGCCCAAGCATAAGGTTCGTTCAAGAACAGTAAACTCTGAAGGCGTCGAACTGATGGGGGAAGTGAGAATGAACTCTAATGAAGTGCCAAAGGTTGATGCGCTCCTAAATATTGACGGCGTAAAAGACGCTTCAATTGTAAGCTACACTTCCGAATCAACCTAACCATTTTTCTTTTTTGGAGGAAAACATTTTGTCGGTTAGACGGCGGGAACTAAAGTATTCGATTGATGACTTAGAATACCGTGTTTTAAAACGCAAGTTATCAACAGTGCTTAAACGTGACCCAAACGCGAACGCTTGCAGCAGCTATCTTGTCCGAAACCTTTACTTTGACGATTTCAAGAACACAGCGTACTGGGAAAAAGAAGCCGGCACATATGAACGCAAAAAATATCGCATACGCATCTACAACAACGATGACTCAACCATAAAGTTTGAACGCAAAAGCAAAATCGGCAATTACGTGCACAAAGAAACGACCTGCATAACCCGCCAACAAGCCGAGCAACTCATCATAGGAGACTATAGCTTTCTGGCAAATTCCATTGATAAGTTGCTAAAAGAGTTTTATTTGCTGACACGATGCGCTTTGATGAAGCCGGTGGTTATCGTTGAATATGACCGTGAAGCCTACATTCAGCCAGTGGGCAATGTCAGGGTAACTTTTGACAGTAACCTGCGAGTTGGGTTTGATGTGTCAGAGTTTTTTAATAAAAATACCCCCGTCATGAGCGCATTTGAGCAGACCCAAAAAATTCTTGAAGTAAAATACACCGACCTTTTGCCAGTCTATGTTAAAGGGTTATTTCCTAATACAATTAGGCCGCAAGAAGCTATCGGCAAGTTTTCTATCTGCAGAAGCCAACAGATGCTTCAAACTGGTGTACACTAACAAGTTTTTTTTTTTAAAAAAGTTTCCTCAGCAAGGACAATTGTAAAAATGACTAAAAATAAAATAAAAAGAAGGTTGGGTGTGCTAGTTTAGAGTTTGTTTCCGCATTCACCGCAAAAGTTTGTTGTGGGCGGATTCTTTGCGCCGCATCTTTGGCAAACTTTCATTCCAAGCGGTGTGCCGCAGTTGTTGCAGAATTTCCCTGAACCAGCCGGTTTTCCGCAGGCAGGACAAATGGTTTGTCTTTGTGTTATTTCGCCCGTGTAAACTTTTGTGTTTTGGGCTTTTTCTTTAATGTCTGTAACCATTTTTTCTGCTCTGGCAGCAGCTACTTCGGTGCTTTCTCTTGGCGCATCTTCTATGCATAAGCCTTCTTGCTCGTTCCAATCGTTTTCACAGACGTATTTGTGGCATCTTGGGCACCTGTGGAAGTGACCTTTGGCTTCGTTTTGTGCTAATTCGAAGGCTTGTTCATGCTCCTTGTGCCATTCAGGAGTCATACCGTCGAAACGTTCACTCATGGCGTCTGCGCCGCGTTGCAGACTGTAGCCTCCGCCGCCTCCAATCAAATCGGAACCTATAGAGGCAACTTGACCTAATCCTTTCCAGAAACCTCTTTTCTTGTAAGTTTTGCTTTGTATAAACTTGGTTTTGTAGCCGTCTTCGCAAATGTCACATTTGAATGTAAATTGGAATCCAGCTTCGGTGCTATTATCGTCATAATTTCGGGTAAATGGTTGAAGTGGCATTTTTTTTATCTCCCTTTAAGGTTTAAGGGCTTGCCGCATTTTATGCATTTCTCTCCAACTGGGGGTTGCTCTGTTTTGCATTTCTGGCAAACAACAATGAGTCTTTGGTTGCAGTTTTGGCAGTAATCGCCAAAGAAACTGGTTTTCCCACAGTTTGGACAAATGATTTGCAGGGATAAGCCGCAGTGACTGCATCTTATTTGACCTGTTTCTATGGGGTTTCTGCATTTTGGGCACCTTTGTGGACCAACAGGATTAACTTTTCCACAGAAGGGACAAACGTTATCGTCGGCGGATACAAGTTTTCCGCAGTATTTACATGGATGTTTATAACCGGGCATTTTATGAGTCACCTTTCTTGTATTTTTCAGAATCGTCTAAGCTTTTACTGTTAAAGGTTAATAAGTTATTCACGTCGTTTATCCACTGTTCGGTTGAAGCGTGAATTACTCTACCGATAAAGTGTTCTCTTAATGTTTTCAGCCCAGGCATTTTTGATACTGCATACCTGTACTGTGCATATTTGGGGTTTTCCAGTTGAGTAGCCGAAAGAAAAATCGGCTCCCTGCGGAAGTTAACGTCAATCATGCTTTTATTTAAGTTAATTATGAAGTCTTCAAGTTGTCGTGCTATGTCCTCGTCTTTAGTTTGAGCATACTGTTTTCTGTTCATTAACCTGAAAAAGTAGGTTGCGCCTACAGCCGAAACAATCGGGTTTTCTCTGTTGTCCTGCCCGCTTTCTTCATCCTTAACTGAAAAGTCCATTTTCGTGTTGTCCTTAGTTAGAAAAGCTTCTAAAGCTACAGCGTTGCTTAACCGGTTAGATTTAGCATTGTTAAGAGGAAAGAGCAGCCAAGTGTATTTGCCGGTTAATTCACCCATAAGCCCCCGTTTTATTCCGACACAAATTTGGTCTTCTGGTGCGAGTGAAGCCAGAAAGCCGTACTGCTCCGTCAAACCCGCTTCCGTCACTCTTTTTACCAATTTTCCCCAAAAATCAGGGGACAACGAGTCTATTTTTCCTTTTTGGACTGCTCTACCGTCTTTCATTAACGAGGCTAACCGGCTTAAAGTTACGGTGTTGATTTCTGGAACGAGTTCTTTTATGCTTTCTTGGGTTCTACGCATCATTTTCTCGTAAGCATCCGATAATGCTTTTGCTAATGGGTCAAACTTTTCTCCCAACATCGAAAAACAATATTCTTCGCTGAATTCGCTTGTAACAGTGAGTTTGTAATCGCCTTTGTCAATCTTTGAAATATAACTGTACGGAAGCCTTGTGGGTTCAGCCTTTTGGGGAAGAATAAGTAATGCTGTGTCGTAAAGACGAATTTCACAGTTGCCCTTGATGTTTGAACCTGTTACTGCGTACTGTCCATAATATTGGTCTTGAATAAGCGTTTCCTCCATAAGCAAGTATTTGAGCAGTAATTCGTTGCGTAGCTTGAAGAGTTGAAACAGAAAATCTTCATATTGGTAGCCTAAACGTTCTAAGACCAGTTTTTCTTGTGAATTCATTAAGATGTCTATTTTGTAATCATAATCGTTGATTTCTTTAATGTCAACATAATTAAATTCAACAGGGTTGCCCATGGATGTTATCAATGTAAGGGTTTTTTCCTCAAGTACGGCTTTTGCTTCGCCTTCAGAGGATTGGCCTGTGTTGCTATTGTTTAATTTATAGTATAATGAGGCTTCCAGAAGAAACACCTTTAGAAGAAACTGGAACCTACTTGGCATATCAATTTTATGCAAAAAACACCTTGCTTTTACATAGCGTTAGGTTTAATTTTCAGTGTCATAATTGATTTCCGTTAAGAGGATTCGTTTCATGCCAGTTGAACAATTTGTGGTACAACAAACATCCATAACACTAACAATAATTCCAATAGCCCTGATTATCTTAGGAGCTGTTCTTCTATCAGCAGGTTTCTCAAAAAAACTGGCACATTTCCTTGCAACCTACTCACTTAAAGCAAGACCCACAGAAAACAGGTACGTCTACCTAATTACAGGAGCAATAATCATCAGCATAAGTGCAGTAATTTTTATGGGCAACGCCCTGCCATCCACCATCACTGTAGGCGACCAATACATAAGTTACGAGTCAAGCTTTTTGGGCGCCGGCAGCATGACCATCCCCTCAGACCAAATCGCAAACGCGTACATAGGTCAACTGGGTCAAGGTGAACTGACAATGTCAAGAACCTTTGGCACAGCCTCAGGCGATGTCTGCGTAGGGCTTTTCACGCTTGGAAATGGACACACCGCTCACGTGCTAACTAACAACAAGACCAGCCTAATCATTGAATTGACAAACAGCGAATACGTGATACTTGGAGTAACTGACATGGATGCGTTTACAGCAAGCTTTTCGCAAAGCGTTTACTCCCTGCATTAGCCATTAGACTACTTTTAGGGTTTTAGTCTTTCAACAAACTTTATTTTTTAAGCTTTAGCGTTCTGATTGGGTTTTTAATCTGGACAAATTTGGGTATAATCCTGTAAAATCCTTTAATATATTTTTTCAGACCGCCTATATAGATGAGTCAAATGAACAGAACACAGTTGATACTGGTTGCCATATGCACATGCTTAGTACTATCATTAGCAGTTTATGAAGTAGTCACCTTAATTGCCAATGACGACCAAGCAAGCAACGATGACAATACTGATGGCAACCAGAATCAAACTCCAACACCAACCAGCACAACAAGTAACAGTCCCTCAGCAACCAGCACACCAACAGCAACCCCAACAACCACGCCAACAACAAGCGACCAAACCACCCATGAAGATGACCACGAAGACGCAGCAGACTACGTAGTTGACGAAAGCCAAGTAGCCAACGTAACATTGACTTCAAATTCGATAACAACTGATTCAACCACAGCAACAGTTGAAGGCAGCACAATAACCCTCACAGAATCCGGCGCTTACAGAATCACAGGCACACTCACAGATGGACAAGTAATAGTTAACAGTGCAGACGATGGCACCGTTCAGCTAATACTAAGCAACGTAGACATCACCTGCTCCAGCAACTCGCCAATCTACGTTTTAGACGCAAAAAAAGTCGTAATCATCCTTGAAGACGGCACCACAAACACTCTGAAAGACACACGAACAACCACCCTTGAAGACGTTAACGCGGTAGTTTTCAGCACAAGCGACCTAACAATTTACGGCACAGGCACACTTTCATTAGACGGAAACAACGATGGCATAACCAGCAAAGACGGCTTAATCATCAAAAGCGGCACAATCACAGTTGACGCAGGCGACGACGGCATAAGAGGCAAAGACTACCTAATCGTAAAAGGCGGCCAAATAACTGTAACTGCAGGCGAAAACGGCTTACTATCCGACAACTCGGAAGACACTACAAGAGGCTACATAACAATCCAAGCAGGCACCATAACCGTAACCTCAAACGGCGACGCAATTTCAGCAAAAACAGACCTAACAGTAACAGGCGGAAAAATCACTGCAACAACAGCAGGCGGCGCAAGCGGCAAAACAACCGCGTCAGCAAAAGCACTCAAAGGACTCTCAACAGTCACTATCACAAGCGGAACCTTTACCTTAAACTCAGCAGACGACGCAATCCACTCAAACGGAACAATAACCATAAACTCGGGAACATTTGCAATTCAATCAGGCGACGACGGCATACATGCGGACGAATCAATCACTATAAACGGCGGAACAATAGACATAGCCAAATCCTACGAAGGCATTGAAAGCGTAACAATCACAATTAACGGCGGAGACGTTAGCGTAGTAGCAAGTGACGACGGAATCAACGGTGCAGGCGGCAATGACGCGTCAGGCATGAATCCTGGTCCAGGATGGGGTGGCGGCATTCCAGGTCAAGACAACTTCATGAACACTGGTAACTGTGCATTTTACGTTAACGGCGGCTACATCGTTGTTAACTCGGGCGGAGACGGCATAGACATCAACGGTGCCATAACACAGACAGCTGGAACAATCATCGTTAACGGTCCAACAGACAACGGTAACGGAGCCTTAGACTTTAGCTCGTACAAGATGACTGGCGGCTACTTAATTGCAGTAGGCAGTTCAGGAATGGCACAATCATTGAGCACAACATCAACGCAGTACTCAGTGATAGTCAACTTTAGAAGCGCCTATCAAGCAGGAACCCTAATCCACATTGAAAGCAGCACAGGCAGCAACATAGTAACTTTCCAACCTACTAAACAATTCCAGTCCATAGTAGTATGCTCAGCATCGCTACAGCAGGGTACAACATACAATGTGTACGTTGGCGGCAGCTCAACAGGAACACTTCAAGACGGCGTCTACACTGGCGGAACATACACTGCAGGCACAAAATACACAAGCTTCACAACCAGCACCGTAGTAACTACAGTCCGTTAACCCTTCAACCCTTTTCTTTTCTCTTTTTATCAAAAACTTAGTCCTAACTTGTTTCTGAAAGCAAAAAACATTTTTTTAAAAAAATACTGAGCGGGCTCGCCAGGGATGAGCTCTAGTGTGGTTGCTTATCACAAAAATTACTACTCAATTAGCCAATGCAAATATCCTGCAAGCTGTTACCGCAGAAAAACAATGTTCCATATAAAACAAAATCTGATGTCTACGCAAAATTCCGCCTTGACCCATTGTTTAGCTTTGTCTTTATTAACAAAGAAGTGACAATTCTACAAAGTAAAATGAGCTCCAGTCAAGGGTAGGTACATCGTCGCTTTGATATGTAGAACTCGAGCAGACAAAATAGAATTAGTATTCATAGCCGTTTTCTCAGTGCTCATCCTCATAATGTTCAACTCACTAATCACCATGAACGGGGTACTGCTTGGAAATGACCCGGCGGTGCATTTGGCGAAGGCGAAGATTTTCCTCAACACCGGCGAAATCTCCCTGGCGAATTTGAACTGGACACCTCCGCTCTTCCAGATTATTCTTGCGATGATTATTTCAATTAGCGGCGCCACAGACATCTCCCAATACATCCTGATTCTTCGGGTGTTTACGGTTGTGCTTGATTGGCTGCTGTTTATGTCAGTTTATCTTTTGGCGCGCAAGTTCTTCAACCGAAAAGTCGCCATGACAGCGCTTGTTCTGCTTTTAATGTGTTTTCCGATTTATGAGGCTAACCAGTTCGGCGGCTATACAACCGTCCTCGCCTTAGCTTTTATGGTGTTGGTGTTGCTCTATACGCCTCTCGCGATAGAGAATAACGGTTACCTTGTGGTAGCGTTCTTCGCCGCTTTCTCACTCGTTCTAGGTCACCAGTTGGGAACGTTTTTGGCTGCGTTCATTTTTCCGCCGATTTTGCTCTATATGCTTATAAAATCTAGAGGTAAAAACCTCAAAGTTGTTTTAGCACTTGGCCTTGGGGGAGGGATAGCGTTTTTCCTTTACTATTTCCAAGCCATGTACGCTTACCTCGGCGCTGTCATCAATTACGTGTTCTTCGAAATCAAAAGTTACGTGTACCAGATTCCAGTAGTCAATTTCAACGGTTTAATGACAAATTATGGGTTCATACTTTTCATAGGTTTAGCCGGAGTGGGGGTATCTTTTTATGTGCTTAGGAAGCAACATAAACCGCTTTACTGGCTCATACTAGTTTTGGCGTTGTTTGTGCCCTTCTTCTTCGCCGAATCCTACCTTGTCGGTTTCTACATGTCGTTTGCATGGTTCATTTACTACGTTACGTTGCCGCTTGCCATTCTTGCCGCCGTAACCGTGGTGTTTGCCGCTGACAAATCGTATGCTTACTATCTTAATTATAGGCGCCTCTTCAAGAAACTCTGGGTGAAAGCCGTCACAGTAGTTTTGATTGTGGCGGTATGCACAATGATTGTTTACCGTTCCGATGTAGTATACGGTAAAATCATGGAGGCAGGAACCTATTATTCCACGACCGACCTTAAAGCCATGGACGCCGGCTTGTGGCTAAAACAAAACTACTCAGAAAACACATCCGTCGTCGTCACGAAGGTTCCGGGCTTCTGGTTCCAAGAATTCTCCGGCAAAAACGTTACCGCTCAAACTGAAGAAACAGTGCAGTACATGGATGTCGCGGAAGCAGTCCTAAACTTGGCATATGAGCTTGAGCAGCCTCAGACGATGCTAAAGGCTTACCAAGCTAAAGGAGATACACTTGACGAATACTATGTCTCCATTCACAAAATCTGGATGCGCGCAGCGTTCAGTTCATCAAGCGGCGACACCTTCTCCTACACCCTAAACGGCTCCTACAAAGAAGTAGGACTTAACCAGTTCAACAAAGAAATCATCTTCCAAAACCAGGCAGACCCAAAAAGCATCACCCTTGTCTTCTCAAACAACGATGTAGTTCTCACAAAAACCATCAGCGTCCAAAACAGCAGTTACCCATTTGACGTTTCATGGACAGTTACACCGCTTCGGGGCCAAATAATTAACGCCAGCCTTTACTTGACTACCCATTTTGATTTGCAATACAAGTTCGAGGTAGCCGACATCCCAGGACTGTTGAACTGGATTAACCCCTATGATGCACCTGAACAAATCAAAACCATAGATCCAAATTGGGCTGCAGCTTCCTTTGCAGGCGACAATCTCAAAGACAATTATGTTGGTCTTTATGATGCTACAAACAACGTCGGTTATGCCATGTACTTCGACGATTTGCCTGCATGGGGAAACATCGGCTCACTGCCCAGCCGTCAAATTGATGCGGTGCGCTTTGTCTACAGCTTTGACAGCATCCAAGAAGGCCAAACTGTTGAGCGTTCCTACCGGACAGTGACGCTTTCACAGACCAGCTACCCAACGCTGACAAGGGAGTCACTACAGGGTCTATTCAGCCAAACCGTGGAGCAATTTAATGTTATACCCCGAGACTTCCGCAATTACATAGAACGAGACAGCATCGGCTTCATAGTTTACGATCGAAACGAACTTGATACACAAATAATCAAGAGCAAAATACTACAACTCATCTACTCAAACGACAGATACGTAATCTTCAAAATATCAAAATAACCATTTTTTACTTAGCTTAGTGGAATCTTTGGGATTCTTCCTTAAAATGCTGTAAGGGCTCGCCAAGGATAAAACCGGTCGGGTACTATTCTTGCTTGCTCTTTTTTACGATCCAGTATTGCGTTTATGTCGCTCAAGGAAAGACTGAACCATCTGGCGCTGAGCATTTGCTATTTGGGTTTCGCGCTGGCGGTCACTTGATTCTTTAATGAAATCTGCTAATGTTTCCAAGAGTTTCTTTCCGTCCTTCGTTATTCTATAAAAGCCGTGCTGGTGCTTTTCAATTAAGCCTATGTCTGTAAGTCTGAGTAAGTTATTTGAAAGAGCCGATTTTTCTAGCCCTGATATTTCTTTTAGATTTTTGAATGTTTGTGGTTCAATATATAATTGCATTAAAACTTTGAATCTACTTTCATTAGCTAAGGCTTTTGCAACAGCTATTGCTTCTTCTTTGTACATGCTTATGTTATCAGTCAATTTTGTTTTCCTCTATTGGTATGTAAGCCTGAAGTGTACACTCGGGGTCATCGAGATGTTTAGCTTTTTCATCATATCTCCAAATCATGTACCCGTGTGATTCATTGTATTTTGAAGTTGGAAGCCAGTTGTTGTAAATATAATTTACACTTGACATGAATTCCCGTCCCTTTATCTTGAAAACTGCATATCTTGTGTTAGGCAATTCTTTATAAAAGAACGCGATGGGCTTTGCGATTGGCCTGCTTACCTGTATCCCAGCGAAGACTGTGTAATCCTTGGCATTAGCTAATTCTTCGGTTTGAATATGTACTTCCCACGAAACATTTTTCTCAACTATTACGTCTGCTAGTTCAGCCATATGTGTAGAATAGATTTTGTAGAATCTTTCCCAAAGGAGTCCAATCTCGTTTTTTATGCTGCCCTCTTCATAGCTATGGAAGGGGTTGCCATAGTAAACACAACCAAGTAATTTTAAAGAAAGTGGTTTGGTTATGCGTGGCTTCATTTTATTCATAATGTAAAAAGAGCGGCGTCTTGATTAATCTTTTTTCTGCTCATCATAGTACACTGGAGGCTCGCCTTCTGGTGGTATCCAATTGCCCCATTCTATGAAACGTTGAGGCACCAGTGGTTCCTTAACCCTGTCACATGTGGGGAAGTAGACTTTAAGGTCGAGAATGGGAGTTCCATCAAAAGCATCTATCTGGTTAATTGTCACGATTCCTTTTTCATGATCTACCTTTTTGATTTTACATACGCTGATGTTTATTGGGTTAGGTCTAATGGGGCTTCTTGTAGCGAAAAGACCTGTTAAGACATTGGGTGCATATGGCGGTTTCATTTGCATCTCTATTTGGTTCCTGTAGTCTTCATACTTGTCGCCCCACCATACCACTATGATATGACCAAAATTTTCAACTTCTAAAAGAGCATTTTTGTATTCTTCTTTTAGCTGTACTTCGATTTCTTTTCCCCGTTTTACATGTCCGATTGAGTAAACCTTGTAATTTTCGCCCAATTTAATCACAATAATTAATCAACGATTATAGGATATAAATATTCCTATAAATTATGAACAGTATTCCGTATTTTTACGGAATATGGCTAAAGTTTAAGAATAAACACCCACTATAGTTTTAACAACCCACAAACTCGGTTAAACTGCAACATTAACAATTCCAAGGTTATTGCTATGAAAGATAAAAAAGTAGACGAATACATAACAAAACAAGAATCTCCCCAAAAAGAAATATGCATAAAATTAAGAGAAATCATCTTCAAAACATTTCCTGATATCAAAGAAGAAATGAAATGGGGAGTTCCAGCCTATGGCGCTGGAAAATACTATTTGCTTGCACTTAAAACTCAGGTCAACATAGGCTTCTCCATAAAAGGCTTTACAAAGGAACAAGTTGCCTTATTCCAAGGCAGTGGAAAAACAATGAGAACCCTTGAAATTAAATCCGAAGAGGAAATCGATGAGGAACAAATAGCAAAGTGCCTAAGAATGGTTCAATAACAATGTTAAAGACACACTATAGCAAAGCCGCGATGACATTGCAACTATGATAGTGTTCACACCAAATATTTCCTTCTCAAAAATAGCGGAAGACCTCCGAACTAAAATAATGAACTGAATTTTTCGTCTATTCTAAGTCGAGAAAAATGCTGTCGGCTGAGTTGTCTGATAATGTTAGCATAATAATTTTTAAAATACTGTAAGGGCTCGCCAGGATTTGAGCCCCGAGTATTTTAAGCGGCAGTGGTGGCGGGGGTGGGACTT
>JBNIDQ010000008.1:0-31361 GCA_050108135.1 Bathyarchaeia archaeon
CCTTCTCAAAAATAGCGGAAGACCTCCGAACTAAAATAATGAACTGAATTTTTCGTCTATTCTAAGTCGAGAAAAATGCTGTCGGCTGAGTTGTCTGATAATGTTAGCATAATAATTTTTAAAATACTGTAAGGGCTCGCCAGGATTTGAGCCCCGAGTATTTTAAGCGGCAGTGGTGGCGGGGGTGGGACTTGAACCCACGAAGGCCTGCGCCAGAGGATCTTAAGTCCTCCTCCATATCTTAGGTGCACCTTGCGGTGTCTGGCCACCTATTTAGACCTGGCTCGGATACCCCGCCACCAGCACCGATATTGACTGCAGGGTATTGTTTAAGTATTTTGTTTCCATGTGCGTGGTTGTGCTTGATTTTGGGCAAGAATTTTGGTTGCTTTATTTTTTAAACCAACCTATTAGGCTCCAAATATCAATTCTATGCAGAAACCTATAGGGGGGTAGGTGATAATGGCGAAAAAACAAGCCATTAGTATGTTGAAATTTGAGGTTTACGCGTTCTTTTTGATAGAACCCGTGCAGCCACTAAACCAACGATTACAGCGCCCATTACGGCGATTATGGTTGTTTCCCAGTTTAATCCTGCAAAAACGCCTGTTTGTTGAATCTTTTCAGTAGGTGTTGAGGTTGCTGTGGGATAGTTTGTGTAGTGGGGGGTTGAGGTCGGAGTTAATGTTGCAGTTGGGGTTGGTGTAGCGGTTGAGTCTTGGGGAACTGCTGTGGCGCCATTCTCGTTTATGGTGAGGGTTTGAGTGCTGGCATAATCGCTGTATTCCCCAACAAACTAGGATGCTGTACAAATAAGACCCCGGTACATTCCGACTGAATAACCAATAGCTGCTCGCACCCGGAAGTCTATTGACGATCCAATATCATAATTTGATTCACATGAATAGACAGTGTATTCAGAATCCAATGTAGAGACAATCCTAGACATGGAATGCCAATCGGTTCCATAAGTTCCTTTGACTTCAATAAAATAGTAAAGATTCGCTTGGCGGACGATATTGTTGGGTACGTAGGGTCCATCTTCCTCTACCGGGTAGTCATGGAAATATGTTACATTATAAGGAGTAAACTGTTGATTCTTAATTGTAATTTCTACTGACTGGTTTTTTACGTGAAAACCTGGTGTGGTGGTTGTAGTTGTAGTTTCTTTTCCAGTATATTCATCAATTGTAGTTTTAGTTGTGGTAAAGGGTTCTACATCATAAGGGTAAGCAGCAATTTTGACTGAAAACTCAGGTGTAGAGGGTTTGGTTAATGGCGGATTAGAATAATCAGCAGCGTTAACCGTTACCAAACTTGACATTATGAATGCTGCAATAACCAGTAAAGCTACGATTTTACCACGTGTACTCACATTAGTCACCACTAAATTTTTGATTGCCCTTGTGATTAAAGGGTTCTCGTAAACACTTCTTTACCTGCCTTAGTCAACAACTCTTTACTAAGCAAGCACTCAAAAAAGCGGTTGTGCTGAGAATGTTTTTTATTAGGTTGAATGATATAGGTTCCATTCAAAGGTGAAACTTACAATGGGAAAAGGTTCAGGTTACGGAAAAGTAATCCTATTCGGTGAACACTTCGTAGTCCACGGAGTACCCGGAATAGTTTCAGCAATTGACTCATCAACAGACGCAATAGTAACTAAAGCCAAATCAGGCTTAAACGTTAAAGATGAACGCAAAACCTCAAAAGGCTACGGCGAAGAAAAACGGCTTCAACAAATCGAATCAATCGAACGCATGCTTAAAGCCATGAATTTAGACCCTAAAACGCCCCTTGACATCTGGATAGGCGGGTCACTGCCCGGATTCAGCGGCTTAGGCGCTTCAGCAGCAAGCAGCGTCGCAATCGCACGAGCCATTTCAGAGGAACTTAACCTAAACTTGTCCAACGAGCAAATCAACGCAGTCGCTTATGAAGGCGAAAAAGCCTACGCAGGCAACCCAAGCGGCATCGACAACACCGCAGCAACCTACGGCGGCCTAATGTGGTTTAAGAAAAACCCTCAGGGCGGACAAGACCTTGTCGAGCGTATAAAAATTAAAAAACCAGTCGAAATCGTCATTGGCAGCACAGGCAAAACCGCTAACACCAAAGCAATGGTTGAAGGCGTTGCTGAACGCAAAAAGAAAGACCCAGCCAAATACGACCCACTCTTCAAACAAGCAGAATCATTAGCAATAGCTGGACGCAAAGCCTTGGAAGCAGGTGACCTTAAAAAATGTGGCGACCTTATGAACGAAAACCACCGCATCCTGCAAGAAATCGGCGTTTCAAGCAAAGAGCTTGACCAACTAGTCGATGTTGCCCGTAAGCAAGGCGCTTTTGGAGCAAAACTCACTGGCGGCGGAGGCGGAGGCTGCATGGTTGCATTAACCGGCGGCAAAGAAGTCTCAGGCAAAATTGTTGGCGCCTTCAAAGGTTTAGGCTTCGAGTACCTGATGACAAGAATCGGCGTCGCAACCTACTAAAAACCACACTGCTCTAGGGGGGTCAGAACCCTCTTTCCTCTTTATGTTGCAATAGTATGTTTCGTAAAACTTTTTTGGAGCCGGCTGCTGGGATGTTTGGCTACTTAAAATTTCAAGTGTTGCGCAAAGCCCCATAGCTAACCTTTCTTTCACCCCCTTTGCGCTTGTTTCACTTACCTAATCAGCATCGGAACAATAGTAGTTGCTGTCACTGTTTACTTCAAAAAACGCTAAAGCATACAACAACCTATCTCTAATTAATCAGGGCTTTTTTAGTCCTAAAACGGTTTTTTTCTTTAAGCCTTAATTTTTTCAGTTTTCCAAAAGCTATAAACGTAGACTACAATATTTCCATTTCAAGGCGAAACAATTTGGGTCTAAGAAACTTCATCCAGTCACTAGAAAAAAGTGGCGAATTAACAAAAATCACAAAGCCAGTCTCCACCGAATACGAAATGGCAGGCATAATCAACGCTCTGGCAGAGAAACCAGTCATGTTCGAGAACATAAAAGAATCAACCATTCCAGTAGTTGCAGGCTTGGTTTCATCCAAAGAGCTGATTTGCCGCTCCTTAGGCATAACTAAAGAGCAGTTACTGCCGAAACTATCCTCAGCCATCGAGCAGCCAGTAGCGCCAATAATGGTGCAGAACGCGGCCTGCCAAGAAGTCGTGCACACAGGCGTCGACGTGGACTTAACCAAACTGCCAATCATGCATTACACTGAAAAGGACGGCGGCAAATACATCGCCTCAGCAGTCTCCATCATCAAAGACCCACAAACAGGTCACCGAAACATGTGCTTCCACCGCCTTATGCTCAAAGACAAAAACCATTTCATCGCACGCATAGTTGAAAACCGTGGAACCGACAGTGCCCTGAAAAAGGCAGGCGGAGAACTTGAAATCGCCATTTGCGTTGGCAACTCAACGGCGGTGCTCCTTGCGGCTGCCACATCCCTGCCAACAGGCGTTGACGAATTGGGCATGGCAAATGCGTTGGAAAAGACTGACATTGTAAAATGCAAAACCGTTGACTTGGAAGTTCCAGCAGAAGCTGAATTTGTTTTTGAGGGCAAAATTACCCAAGAAAAAGCAACCGAAGGGCCATTCCTTGACCTTACAGGTGTAGTTGACCGTGTCCGTCAGCAGCCAGTAATAGAAATCAAAGCTATAACCCATCGTAAAAACCCCATCTACCAAACCATATTGGCAGGCAAGAACGAACACAAATTCTTGATGGGCATGCCTAAAGAACCCACCATTTACAATGAAGTTAAAAAGGTGTGCCAATGCAAAGACGTCTACATCACTCCGGGCGGCTGCAGTTGGCTCCACGTAGTAGTGCAAATCCACAAAACCAAACCCGACGATGGCAGAAAAGCAATCCTTGCCGCTTTTGAAGGACACAAATCACTTAAACACTGCGTTATAGTTGATGAAGACATTAACATTTACGACCCACATGATGTGGAATGGGCAATCGCGACCCGGTTCCAAGCAGACAAAAACCTCATTGTCATGTCAAACCAGCCTGGTTCAAGCCTTGACCCCTCTGGCGACCTTTCCGAAGGTAAAAAAGCCACCACAGCCAAAGCCGGTGTCGACGCAACCACGCCAATTGTGACTACGGGTAAAGGTTTCAAAAAAGAAGATTACATAAAAGTAGATTTAAACAAGTACATGTGACGTGACAGTTATGGAGTTAACTAAGCAAGAACAAGCAATGCTAGACGGCAAAGAAGGCTATGCTGTACGTAAAAGCATGGAAATCCTTGTCGCTCTCGGCGAAATCTTTGGTGCAAAAAGCCTAATCGACGTTGGCAGCGTTCAAGTTGCGGGTGTCAGCTACCACAACCTTGGCGATGCTGGCCTTGAGTTCCTCGATTCGCTGGCAAAGGATGGTAGAGTCAAAGTTTTAACCACCCTAAACCCAGCAGGAATGGACCTTGAAAACTGGCAACAACTCGGCATCACCCCCGAATTCGCAGAAAAACAAAACCTCGTCATCGACGCTTTCCAACGCATGGGTATCCTAATCAGCTGCACCTGCACACCCTACCTAATCGGCAACCTACCCCTGTACGGCGAACACGTTGCATGGTCAGAAAGCAGCGCAGTAACCTTTGCGAACTCGGTATTAGGCGCAAGAACTAACCGTGAAGGCGGACCATCCGCTTTGGCGGCGGCTTTTGTAGGCAAAACCCCCAACTACGGCTTGCACCTTGACGAGAACCGCATCCCAGACGTACACGTCCAAGTGAAAGCCGAACTCAAGAAACTCTCGGATTGGGGCGCCTTAGGCTACGCTATAGGCAAAAAAGCAGAAAACAAAATCCCCTACATAACAGGCATCAAATCGGGAGAACTTGACGAACTCAAAAGTTTCTGTGCTTCAGTTGTAACTTACGGCGCTAAACCATTGTTTTACATGAAAGGCATAACACCAGGCGTTGAAGCTCAAACTCAACCTAAAGAAACCGTCGTCATCGAGGAAGCAGACCTCAAAAACGCTTATGACAACATAAACGATCAGGTTTCAGAAATCGATTTTGTCTGTGTCGGCTGCCCCCACTGCTCAATAAAAGAAATCCAAGAAATCGCAGACCTAATCAGGGGCAAAAAAGTCAAAGAAGGCACAGAACTATGGGTTGCAACTTCACGCACAGCAAAGCAACTTGCAGATAAACGCGGCTACACAGCAACCATTGAGGCGGCAGGAGGCAAATTCGCATGCGACACCTGCATGGCAGTAGCGCCACTAAAAGGCAGGTTCAAGGCGTTGGCAACCACCTCGGCGAAGGGTTGCTTCTATTCACGTCAGAACCTTATGAAAACCAAAATGGGCAGCATGAAAGAATGCGTCCAAGCGGCGGTGAGTGGAAAATGGAACAATTAAAAGGAAGAATAATTTACAAAGGAAAAGCTGAAGGCGAAGCACTCGTCACCAACATGCCAATTAGCTTTTACGGCGGCGTAGAACCCACTACAGGTGTGGTACTTGAAAAAGGACACGAACTAGAAGGGCAAAGCATCAAAGACAAAATCCTCGTGTTCCCACAAGGTAAAGGCAGTACCGTCGGCAGCTACACGCTTTACCGCATGAAGAAAAATGGTACAGCGCCCGCAGCCATGATAAACAAAGAAACTGAAACAATCGTTGCAGTCGGCGCAATCATCAGCGAAATCCCATTCGTAGACAAAGTTGACGTGTCAAAAATAAAGACAGGAAACAAAGTCAAAATAGAAAACGAAACTATCCGTATTGGTTAGACCATTTTTTTCTTTTCTTTTTTGAAAAACAGGATTTTGCCAAAATCGGTAACTGGTTATTTTTTAAACCAACCTATTAGGGTCCAAATGGTGGTTCTATGTTAAAACCTTTAGGGGGTAGGTAAAATGAGCCCTAAAACTTCTGAAAGACGCAGATTTACTAAGGGGGGTAGGTCGTATTGGCTGAAAAATCGTCCAAAAGTATGTTGGAAATCAGTACTTATAAAATTGGAAAAATGTTCTACTTGCTTTGTTGTCGTAATATCGGGTTTGGGGGAATATTACTGGTTGGGAAATATCCCTTTTAAATAAAAAACGTGTTATTGTGTTTCAAGGAGAAAGGGGAAGTTTCCTAACAAAAAGGGGGAGTAAGCGAGGAGAAGGCGCTTATTCTCTCCTTCCAACTTCAAACAATTTTTAGAAATTTAAACTGTTTTTGTCTAAAAAGTAAAATGCCAAATTGAGTCTAAACCCCACAAGCGGTCAAAGGCTTTGTTTCTTTACTTTGCTATTGACTCTTTCTTTGATGTTATCTCTAAATTTGTCTTTTAGCATTTCTTGAAACCAGTCACTAATGCCACCGTAGAGCGTGTTCCTCAACTTGGCACAACACTATGCTCTCGGCATCGAATATAACCCTATGTTGTAACAAAACGACACCAATAAACAGAATTTGGCTTGTAATAAAACTTGTTTCTTTATGTTTTGCGGGAAATCAGTTTAGCTAACACGCCTGTAGCCACCAAGAAAAAACCGAAACCGCCCAAAAGCAGCCTGATATCCATACGCAACGGAAAAACAAAAACCAAAAGAACTGATAAAACACCAAACAGCACAATAGTCAATTCAGTGTATGCTTCGAACAATGCTGCTATTTGCTTTAGCGCTTTAATCTTTTTCATACTTCTACGGTAGAATTCTGGTCTTAAATGCTTACTTAAGAAGCCAGAATTGCTGAATTGTTTAGTTGGGCTCGCAGAACTTGCAAAGGAGCCGTTGCAAAACAAGCAAACCCTGCTTCCTAACCGTTTCTGGCTGGTTAATGTTTAGTTGTTGTTGCCGTCGAGTTTCTTAGTACAACAACAATCAACTGGTTGTTTTGGAGGTTGCTTTTTGTTTTCGGATTCAACTGGGGGTTGTTGGCTGGTTGTGCAAGTTGCCACAAGTAGTAGAAGCTATGTTTTGGTCACTTGATGAAAACCCGGTGATTTTTTTTAATGTACTTGGCAAGTAAGAGTAGACTAAGACCAATAATATTTCTAAACCACCTGCAATTTACAGTTTGGGCAAAGGGGTACCAGGTTATGATAGAAAAAGAAGCAGCGAAACAAGGCCAATCTTTAGGTTTTTCAGTAAGGTTTCTATAGGTAGGCTTCTTGTTTGTTGGTGCATTTGGGTGAGTAGCTCAGTACGGATAGAGCACCAGCCTCCTAAGTTGGGGGTCGAGGGTTCAAATCCCTCCCCACCCGCCAAAATCCAATTTCAGCAATTACGTGTTGCCTTGTAGTGTTTTCGATGTTGTGTCATTAGTTTGTAGTCACCTGCGCCAAAAAATTTTAAATTTGTAGTCACCTATTAATTCTTGTGCATATCGAAACCAGAGAAAAAAACGGCTCAAAAAAATACTATTTAGCCCATTCTTTTAGAGACGGAAGCAGCGTCAAGAAGGTTCGCATCTTTCTAGGCAGAGACTTAACCGATGAAACCCTAAACGAGCGGGCAAAAAAAGCAGAAACAGAGCTTCAGAAAAGAGTAGAAGATGCAAAAGCGATTCGAGACCCTTTCCTTACTGTGCTTTTGCCTACTGAGTTAAAGGAACTTAAGACACTGGACGCTCGCGGAGAACTGCATGTTCGCCACCTTTCAGAGGTAGACTGGACCAAATTCAAAGAAGCCTTCACTTACAACACAAACGCCATCGAAGGTTCACGCATTAACGCTTCAGAAGTCCAAGACATACTTGAAAACCAAGGGTGGCCACAAGACAAAAGCAAGGAAGACATCGCTGAAACTTTGGGTGTCGCCGAAGCAGTGGACTACATTCGAACAATAGACGAGCCCATTTCCTTAAAACTCATAAAAGAACTTCACCGTATAGTTTTTAAAAACTCAAAATCTTTCGCGGGAGTCTTCCGTCCTAAAGGCGTAGAAGTTGTTGTGGCTGACGCTCAGGGAAATGTTATTCACCGTGGCGCTCCTTCAGAGCAAATCGAGGTACTCCTTAAAGAAATCGTTCATTGGTATAACCAGAACAGGGCGAAGTGTCAACCGCTGGTTTTAGCTGCTGTAGTGCATAATCAGTTTGAGGTTGTTCATCCTTTTCAAGATGGTAACGGCAGAGTGGGGCGCCTGCTGCTAAATAACATTTTGTTGAAGCATGATTTGCCGCCCTTAAACATTGAATTAAAGAATCGTACCCAATACTATTTGGCGTTGCAAGCCTACGAAAAAGAAAACAATATTCGTCCAATGTTGGAGCTAATGCTGAAGGAATACAAGGCGCTCAAACGGCTCTTCAAGTAGGTGACTACAAAAAACAATAATGTAGTCACCCGAAGTTAAAACGTCTGTTCTGCATGAAACAGGTCGCTGACCCTGAGGGTTCAAATCCCTTCCCGCCCGCCACTTTCTTGATTATTACATCTGCTTTTTTCGGGATTATTGAATGAAATTTGCTTCATAAACTATAAATCACATAATTTTTTAGTTTACACTATGCGATGTGCTAAGTGCGGTTACGATTTTATTCAAAGAAACCCAGAAATGTGCCCCAGTTGCGGCGGAAAAGAAATCGTTACCGAAGAACAATTAATCGAGATTTATTTGAAGTCTGAACGTTACGAAGACGCCGCTTTGCTTTACGAAGAAATGGAAATGTTTGATAAGGCTGAACAATGCCGAAAGAAAGCTAACCCAAACTATGTAACACCTAAATCACCCTTAGGAAAGATTAGCGCAATAGACTTGGAATGTCCACATTGCAAAAACGTTCAACCGCTCACATCAAGGAAAAACGAAGTAATCTGCACAAAATGCAACAAAAAATACGCAGTTCCTGAAAAAGCCTTTGAACTGTTCTAAAAAGGCAACTGCATGTTAGAATGGGTAAATTGTGTGGCTCTTAAGATAATTGATGGATGCTTGGGTCTGGTTTAATGTGCATTCCTCAAGGACCACTTCAGGGGCAAGACCTAACTTGTGAACGTTTTGAGTTAAACTTTCCCAGTCAATGTTTCCTGTGCCGATTTCAGCGTGCTGGTCGGTTTGACCGTTGTTGTCGCTAAAATGCATGTAAACCACATCTTCACCAAGCGTTGAAAGCCAGTCTTCTAATGGAACCTTCGAGCAAACATGAGCATGTGCAACATCCAAACAAACCTTAAGCCGCGGCGACTCCATAAGGTCAAGTAGTTTTCTGAAAACATCGGGAGTTGGTTCCCAAACGTTTTCAATCAGCACCATTCCAGTGTATTGCTCTAAAATTTGTTTCCAAAAGGCAGCGTTTTTTTCTAGCCAATTCTTAAGGTACCATTCATTGAGAATCATCGGGTTGATTGCGCCGTGGAAAACGATTTTTTGGGCATTTAACGACTTTGCCACTTTGATGCTGCTTTGAATGCGTTCACGTGATACTGCAGAGATTTGGGCATCCTGGCTGTGGATAGCAACGTCGTTGTAGACGCCGTGTAGCGAAATCTTGCCTGGGAAATCTTTTAGCTGCTTTTGATGTTCCAGTAGCACTTGATTCCAGTCAGTGTCATAAACGTTAGTGTAAGCAAATGTTGCTATTTCCAAATTGTAACTGTTCATTTTGGCAAGCTGTACAAACTCTGTAAGTGCTTCATGATAAAGGGGCTGCACGTAAAGCTTAGACATTGGGCAGTCATTTAGCATCGATAGACAAGAACGTTTTGGACTGAAATGTCACTTGTTGACCTTATGTTTCGAAGGTTTTCAATTATAGACAAAAAGTTTTACAATGCCCTGCCAATAAGTTTCAGTTATGAAGCGTGTAATCCTCATCACTGGCACTCCAGCAGTGGGCAAAACAACAACCGCCAAAGCCTTAGCCACAAAACTTGGCGCAGAATACATTAACCTCACGGATTTTGCAAAAACCCACAACTTGACTTTAGGCGAGGATGCTGAACGTTGCACCCTAATCGTGGATGACGAAAGAATCCAGCAAGAACTAAAAACTGCAATCGACGCTACAGAGAACCAAAACATCATAATAGATGGGCATTATGCAGCTGCTGTAACACCACAGGAGTGTGTGCCGCAAGTTTTTGTGTTGCGTAGAAACCCAAAAGAGCTCAAAGTTTTGATGGAAAAGCGGGGGTACACTGGTAGCAAGATGTGGGAGAACTTGCAAGCAGAAATTATTGATGTTTGCCTTGGTGAAGCAGTGGAAGTTCATGCGGGGCGTGTCTGCGAACTCGACGTCACAGGCAAAACGACCGAAGAAGTTGTCGAGGATATTATGGCTGTTTTGGAGAAACGTAAAACCTGTATTCTTGGCACTATTGACTGGATGGGGATGCTTGAACGGGAAGGTCTGCTTGACGAGTACCTAAAACCTTAAAACAGTTTTTTTTATGAGCCCAAAAAAATATTTTTGGAAGTTGAAAAAAGAAAAGTTGTTTTTTTAAGATTGTTGTTCGACTAAATGGTTAAGCTGCATCAAGGCCTTCCCTGAACTTAATCCTTCACGTGCCATTTCCATGCCGTCCTTATACGAACTGCTGGCACCAGCTACATACAAGACAGCGGCAGCGTTCATACAGAACAAGTCAGCTAACGGGTTAGTGTAGTCGCCCGAAAGCACACGTTTAATGGCTAAAGCATTATCATATGCCTTGTTTAAGGAAGCCACATCAAAAGTGGCGTGTGTCTTTATGCCAAAATCTTCTGGCTGCATAGTGTACGTCTGGATTTCGCTATTTTTCAACTCGACAACTCGTGTTGGTCCACATGGCGAAAACTCGTCAATACCCCGATTGGCATCAATACCATTAACCATACCGTAAGGCGCAACTGCACGGCTAATTCCGATTTCTTTCAAAATGGCAACAAGTTGATCACACACTTGAGGAGCATAAGCGCCAATCACAATACAGTTAGTGTTCTCACAGGGCATCGTTAACGGACCAACTATGTTAAATGCTGATGTAAACCGCATAGACTGTATTAGCCGTGCCCACCCTGATTTTAGAAAGGCTTCCCCCGGCATGTAGCAAATGTTGTGTTTTTCTAAGCTTTGTTTGGCTTTACTCATTGGACTAGAAAGGTTAACGCCTAATATTTCGAAAATTTCAGAAGCACCAGAGACACCTGTTACCTTTTTCGCGCCCTTTTTAGCAATCGGGACACCGCAGGCTGAAGCGATAAGCGCGGCAGGAGAGGACGCATTCACAGTTTTCATAGCATCCGAACCCGTGCCAACAATGTCACAGATGGTACCGTTAACGTCGGCAGTGAATTTTTCGGTATCATACTTGTCTAAAGCGTCCCATGCACCAGATAATTCTTCAGTGGTTGGTTTACGGGTGATATGCGCCATCAAAAAGGCTCCTTGTTGAAGTTCAGGCTGCTCATTTAAGATGACTTGCCGATATGCTTCACAGGATTCTTCTCGAGTCATAGTTTTGCCGGTAGCTACTTTACAGATTAGCTGGCCGAATTCTCTTAATTTTTCTTCAGTTACCAAAGGTATCACCTATCACATTTTTGAAGATCTACAACGTACTTGAGAGCTTGACCCTGCAGAATTTCAGGCAGCACTAAGGGAACCTCATCAAGTGTTATTATTTTATGAATAAGAAGCCTGACAGTTTGTGTGTTGTTTTCTAAAATTTTAAGGGCTGTTTCCATCTGCCGCTTTGTGCTTCCATATGCCCCAATTAAAGTTAACTGTCTGTAATGAACTTCATTTACTAAATCAGTTGGAACAGAAACGTTTTTTGTGAATCCACTGAAAATACAGAATTTTCCACCGGGTTTCAACTTCAAAAGCCCATCTAACAAAGTAGTTGGGTCCGGAGCAGCATTTATTACAGCATCAAAATCATTCAAGGCAGATGCCTCGGAAATTTGGATTTCTGCTTTTTTACAGAAAGGCGTGACAAGCCTTAGTTTTTCAGGGTTTTTCTCCACAATAAACGGTTCTGCGCCAAAATATTTGCATGATAATCCCAGTAGAAGTCCTGCTGGTCCTCCGCCGTAAATGAGTAATTTTTGGTTTTTTTGCAGGTTAACTTGCTCGATTGCATTAATTCCACAGGAAACTAACTCGGTTATGCAGGCAATTTCGGATGGAACCTTTTCAGGTACTTTTATCAGGCTTTCTTTAGGCACTTTTATGTATTGTGCAAATCCGCCATCACGATGAAAACCGATAACTTGAATATTGATGCAAAGATTTTCTGCTCCATTTTTGCAGTACTGGCAATTATTACAGGTGCTTGCAGGCCAAACGATAAATCGTTCGTTCGAATCAAGCGGTTGTCCGCAGATTTCGTGACCTAATACTCTTGGTAGAACTAGGTCTCTTTGGCCTTGTGACCACATTTTTGCGTCGGTTCGACATATTGAGCAGTAGATTACTTTCAGTAACGTTTCGTTATTGTTACAGTCAGGTGCTTTGATGTTGGCTATTTTTAGTTTTTTTGTTCCTTTGAGGGTGAGTGCTTTCATTGTTGCTGCCTGAGTTGGGGAAACTTCCTGTTTGCCTGCATTTAAAACCACCTCTCAGTAATACAAATGTAACACAATTTCTAAACACCAAGAAATCTAGTTGTCTATTTCAGTTCTTTGCGGAAACTCTAAAGAAAATGTTGTGCCTTCACCCGTTTTGCTTTTGTAACTAATAATTATCTTCAAATCATCTGTTAGCTTCTTAACAACTGCCAAACCAAAGCCTTGCCCCTTCGATTTGGTGGTAACTAAGGGTTTAAACAATTTAGGCTTCACTGATTCAGGAATACCCACGCCAGTATCCGACACTTCCAACACGGCACGATTATCTTTAATGCTTGCATATATTCTGAGTACTCCACCGTCAGGCATTGCTTGAATAGCATTTAAGACTAGATTGTTAAGTATCCGTCTTAATGCTGCTTCATTAGATTTTAAAATAGGAAAATCTTCTGCAACAGAAACCTTCACGCTAACCGATGGTGGTACATTTATTGTCGACAGCATCTTTTCGATTGTATCTTTAAGGTTAACATCTTCTAGTACGGGGGTTTGAACTTTAGAATAATCCTGCAAATCCGCTACAATCTTGTTAATATAAAAAATGTTATCCTCAATTGCTTTAAGGTTCTCTTGCATGTCTTTTTTTATTTCACTTTCAGGAAGTGAATCAACATCCAGTTTAGTCAAATACACGTCCCCCGACATTGCATGCAACGGGTTACGTATGTCATGACCTACCATACCCGCAGTCTCACCAATTGCCGCCATGCGTTCCGCCTGTTTTAACTGTTTAGTCCTTTTTTCAACCAGCGCCTCTAAATTTTTAGTATACAATTCAAGCTGTTGATACAGCCTTCGCCGTTCAGTAACGTCACGGAAAACTAACACTACCCCTAAGGTTCTTCCGTCAGCAGTTTTTATCGGTGCTCCACTGTCATCAATGGGTATTTCAAGACCGTTTTTACATACAAGTATTGTATGATTACCTAAACCCACTATTAACCCAGTTTCTAAAACTTTAGCTACCGGGTTTTCGATGGTTTGACGTGTTTGCTCATTTATAATGTCAAAAACTTTAGTTATGTGCTTTCCAAACGCTTCACTTAAGGTAAACCCAGTTTTTTCTTCAGCGATAGCGTTCATAAACAATACTTTGCCTTCTGTATCGGTTGCAATAACTGCATCTCCAATGCTTGCAAGCGTAGTAGACCAGCGTTGTTCACTTGCTTTTAGGGCTTCTTGAGCTTTTTCTAACTCAGTTTTTGAGGCAGTAACCATTTTTAGATTAGTGCTCATTTGGTTAAAGGAACGCGATAATTCGCCGATTTCGTTTTTTTCTTTTTCTTTCAGTTTATAGTCAAGGTTACCTGAACCTATGATTTTTGTACCTTCGCTGAGATCATTAATGGCTTTAAGTGTGCGTCGAAAAGTTTGGTAATAAATAGCCAGGATAAACACAGCAAATATTATGATAGTTGCGAAAGTAAGCCCAAAATTAATCAGGTTCAACTGGTCTACTTGGCTACGCAACAGCTGAGCTAATTGGGTCGCATCAGAAATCAACGTTTGTATTTGGATGCTCATTCGGCTCCATGCAACCTGAAAAGTCGATAACCCTTCCGACGGGTCTTTGCTAGTATTTTGTGAAGTTCCGATTGATGATACTATACTATCAAAAACAAGTTTCATGTTCTGTTCGCTTTGCTTTATGGATTGTACAAGTGCTTGTTGTTCAGGTGTATATCCCTCTAAACTGGCAACATCTTTTGAAAACGATTCATATCTGCTTTGCCAACGATTAAGCTGAGATTGTTGCTGATAAATTACGTAGTCTCCAGAGTAGTACCCTAATTCGTTAGCTCCTTGAACAATATTGTTGGCCAAGTTTTCCTGAGTTCGCGTTCTATTAACTTGACTAGATGTAAATAGAGTAGATACTGAGATGACTATCAAAGCAATAGAAAAAACTAAAAGAGTAATTCGAAATTGGGTGCTAAGCCGCATATTAGCCCCCTACGTTAATAGTAACTGAATAGGGCTTTACTAACTTTAGGGCATCAGTGTATATGTAATCTGTAAAGTCTGGAACCTGTGTCTGGTTAGTAAACCCGTTGTTTATCATCCAACGAGCTTCATCACGCATAGCTGTAACAAGAGGCAAATCAAGTGAAAGCGAAAAACGGTAATTATCCCAACCAACATCAGCACTTGTCAGGTTTAGCCGGTTTTGCACAATAACTTCAGCTTCTTCGGGATGATCCAAAATGAACATTTCCGCTTGGTAGAGAGCAGTTAAAAGTTTAGTAACCGTTTGAGGATGATTTGCTAAATAGTCACTTCTGCAAACAAGCTCTGTAAAGACTGGCTGACCCTGCTGGATTGGAAAAGCTACACTATTGTTGCCTAGTTTTGACACAACTTTATTGTACCACACAGCGTCAGGCATTACCACAGCGTCAATAGTACCGTTCGCTATGGCGTTAACAGATTCCTGTAACGAAAGATAAACAAAGGTTACCTCTTGAAGGCTGATACCGTTAAGATTAAGGTACCTGCCAAGGTAGAATTCTCTAATTGTTCCCTCTCCAACGCCAATTTTTTTTCCTACCAGATCTGAAACGTTTTCGATGCCGTGATCTTTGCGACCGATAAGATTGTTCACATAAGCTTTGTCGATTGTTGCAATTACACGTATGTCTCTGTTGTCAAATACTTCTCCGACAATTGGGTACTCTGCGGATTGAACAATATCCACTTTGCCGTTGGCTAAGTCATTAAATCCAGCTTCTGAATTGGGGTAGTCCTGAAAAGTTACATTAAGACCGTTCTGAGCGAAGTACCCTTTGTTTTCAGCAACATAAAGTATTCCAGAATATACTACGTGAACGTCAGTGATAGATACTTCTTCAAGCGAATTATTACTGCTAAGATGTAGATAGAAAAATCCTCCTGTAACAATAGAAACTACAATAACCACCGCAATTATCATTGTCAAGATTCTACGACTTACTTTTTTCATTTATTGTCTCACCACACCACATTTGCTGAATTAGTTAACTGGCGTAAAGATGGGATGGGTTCCTAGTAATCTTGAATAATAGTCTAAAATGGTGTTATGGAAACATTTGTTGGCCCAGTTTATGTGCAATAATTTTGTATCGAATATTTTTTTAACAAACACGATTATTGTACTAATTATGAAAGTGTTTTTTTATATAGGTTTTTTACGTTCGTGCGGTTGCTTTACAAGAACGTTTACGTTATCCGTGCGAATATTTTCTATTTTGAATTAAGCTTTTCACGGAATTAAACCAAAACACACATAGGTAAAAACTACTATTGACTGCAACAACAGGAAGAAAGCACCTTGTCGGATTTGGCTAACAGCTGCGAATACTTAAACATGGACAAAACATGCACAGCTTTCACTGATAACCATAAAGCGCAAGCCAGCAGACAGCTTAAATGCCAAAACGACGAAAAAAACGTGTGCTGTTACCTGTGTGCCTTCAGACAGCAATGTGCTATAAGCTGCAAATACTTAGGGCAAACCCCCACATTTTCAACGCTAAAACCTGAAACAGAAACAGCTCCAACTATTGAGAAGGAACTCGAAGTTGAGGCTTCAAAGTTTGAAACTGTTCCGGTTGCCTTTTGTTTTTCCTGTAACGTGGAGATGGCTTGGGCTAAAACCAGCTTTAACATAGATGGTTGGCGTGGACCAAAACCTGCCTTGCCCGGTAAAGTTTTGCCTGTAACGGTTTATCTTTGTCCAAAATGTGGTAAAATAGAGTTTAGAGCAGACATAACGCAAAATGAGGGGCGACTTTAAAGATGGTTCACAGAAGGGTACGCGGTGGCAAATACAAAATTAACTATGAACCTAAGCCTTGTCCGGTAGAGTTGGGGGACGAATTAGAGGTAACAATAATAGATTTAGCTCCTAGCGGCGACGGCAGGTTAAGCATTCGAGGTTTCAGCATAGTTGTGCCTAAAGCTAAACCCCGTGACTTCGTAAAAATCCGAATAATTGAAGTTGGCGAAAAAAGCGCTGTAGGCCAAATAGTTCCATAGTAGGCGTCTAAGCATCTTTTTGTTGTTCTTAAGTCTATTTTGGCAGCTCGACTGTTACAGTTGTCCCTTTACCAAGAATGCTTCGAATTGAGATTTTGCCGTTGTGTGCTTCGACTATTCTTTGACATATGGCTAAACCAAAACCCATGCCTTTAGCCTTAGTAGTGAACAGAGGCTGGAACAGATTTTTTTGGTTTTCTTCTGAAATGCCGTGCCCAGTGTCTGAAAAACTGGTTTTAATTCCGCCCTCAATCTGTTGGGTTTCAATTTCCAGTTTACCCCCATTGGGCATTGCGTCAACGGCATTTTTGATAATGTTAACAAAAACTCTTTTCATTTTGTCGAAGTCTAAGGGTATCTCTTGATTTTTTGCTGAATAATAAATAATCTGTACGTTAGATGGTACATTTAGAATCGCTAATGCTTCTTCTACGACGCTTTGAGGATCCGTTAGTGTTCTTTCTAAATGAATTTCTCTAGAATACTCCAACAAATCATTAATAATTTTGTCAGAAAACTGTACATTTTTTTGAATTAATTCAAGCATATCGTTGCCTTTAGAATCAAGTTGCTTGCCATAGTTTTTTCTAAGATAGTATATGGCGCTCGAAATTGCAGTTAGAGGATTCCGTAAGTCATGACCAACCATGCTGGCTGTTGAACCAATGGCTGCAAGACGTTCGGTTCTTTTGAGTTCCGCCGTCTTCTCAGCTACCAACGTCTCTAGGTTCTGGTTGGCTTTTTCCAAATCTTCTTGTGCCGTTACTCTTTTTTGGTATTCAATAAAAGCGCGTCTACGATACTCATGCAGTTGCCAAGAGCTCAAGGTTCCGACAATATACGAGAAGAGCAGGCTGAAAACTATTGTGAATACTGCGGGCTCTGTTGGGTTTGCGATGTAAAGAACAATTGCTGATTCGCCTACTGTTGCTACTGTTCCAAGAAAACATTGAAATTTGAAACTAAATGGAACGACCAGATAAACGACGAAAAGAGATACGCTTGTTACTATTGCTTGGGCAACAAAATTTTCTGGTCTGAAAAAGTGGACGATTCCTCCGCAGAAAAGTAGCACTGAAGAGGCGAGAAACAATAGGCGATCATAAGACATTGGGTCTGTTGTTTTTTGAATTTTAATTATTGCTGTTAGTGTAGTTATTATCATTACAATTCTGACGGCGGCAATTGAGGCAAATTGTAGAGACAATCCGAAAAAGCCGTAATCGTTAATGAGAAAAGTACAAAAAGGCAGAATAAATAACGATAGACCCCATTTTGCTTGGTTAATGTTTGCTTTTAAGTAAAACCTGCGGCATGCTTCCTCCTGTTTTTGTGATGTGCTGGAAGGTGGTGATTTGTTTAGCCGCATTTTTTTCTCCTGCCGCAAGAGGTTATTCGCTTGATAACTACTATTTCATCACTGAAAAGAGATTGTACATACTATTTTCTACTCACATTAACACGCCGAGTTTTCGAAAGCCACAAGTTGGTGGTAATTTTGAAAAAGTGTTTTATAGTACTTGCCTTGAAACGTTTAGGGCTAAGAGGGATCTGTACTTGAAAAAAGCACTAACCGGACTAGCTATCATATTGTTAATTTCCACTTTATGTTTAATTTTAACCCCCCAAAATGTGTCTTGCAAAACACAAGACATCAAAGTCGTAAGTTATAACTACATCATCGATAACCTTGGAGTTTTAGATGTGCCTGGAGAAATTCAAAACATTGGCACTGATACGATAGAAAGTGTTATTGTTAAAGGTACAGTTTATGGGGCAGACGGAACAGAAAAAGCCAGCGGCTCAGTCCAAGCATGGATTAGTCATATGGCGCCAGGGCAGAAAGCACCTTTTATGTTAGAATTTAACCAGCCTGCCAATTCTGACTGGTACACCTCAGGTATATCAAAAATTACTTTCGACATTACTGAAGCTCAAGCAGTTAACAGTCACTTGTACCCCGATTTAAAAGTAACATCCTCTGCAACTGTCAGCACCAGCGGAGATGACAAAGGAACCTACTGGGTAAGCGGGAACATTAAAAATGTTGGCTCTCAAACTGTTTCTAAACTTGTGGTTTCAGCTACTTTCTATAACTCGTCAGGCCACGTTGTTTCGGTTGGACTTACTGACTATTTAGAACCCGAATCTTTAGGTCCGGATTCAACTGTTTCGTTTAAGGTTGGCGCGTATTATACAGATCAATCAGCTGAAACAGTATCAACAAACCAAAAAATAACAAGCTACACACTAAATGCTCAAGCAATACTGCCAGTTCTTGATGGACCTGCCACACCAGTTCCGGGAACTTCCCAAAGCGGTTCCACCCAAACTGAAACAACACCTACAGAACAAGACAACTTAACAGGCAATCAAAACCTTCTGTACATAATTATTATTGCTGGAGTAGCCGTTGCAGTAATTGCCGCCCTGCTTGTGTCACGCAGATCAAAACCTGAACCTGAAGTGCCAAATGAGGTCAAAAAGAAAACTGTATACAGGAAAAAACGGATGTTACAAATTTTTCCCGCTATTTTTTCTTACTGAATTGGCTGGATATTTTACTGTCTGTCTATGAAATCCATTAGTGACGGTTCGGTTGGGTAATCAGCAACGCCTAACATGTAGGTTGGGTGCTTTTCAAGTTCAACTTCGCTGGTGTAAGGTGTTTTGCTGAAGGATAGAACAACGTTGGCTTTTGAGATGGTTGTTTCTTTGAGTATTGCGTTTCTTTTGCTGTTGTTGTGTGGCAGATATGTTGTGATGAGGATTATTTGGTGTTTTTTTGCAAAGCCTGCTAAATAGTTGAGGATTTGACTGTAGACTTTTTGTGCTTCTTCTGAGGGGATATCCTCATCAAGGAAGAATCCTGCAATGTCTGAGATAACTACAATTTTAGTGTTGTATTTTTTCACTGTGTCCTCTAATTTTTCCATTATAAGCGAGGTTAATTGGTAAGCGGTAAAGGCTCTTGAAATGAAAATGTGCTCAAGTACTTTACGCGGGTCAAGGTCGTGCTGTTGTGCTATGCGGGCTGTTTTGTATAATCTGAAGGTGTTTCCGCCGTCAATGAAAACTACGTTACTGGATAAGCCTCCGAGTTGTGTTGGCATTTGGGCTCTGACGCATATTCTTGCGGCAAGTGAGATTAGTGATGGTGAACCGTATAGGGTTGCGAAGTCGCCTGGTTTGAAGCCTGGGAAGAGTTGGTCGACGTCTGGAATGTTCAGTGTTAAGCGTGTTGGGCGTTGCTGGGTTGTTGTGATTGTTGGTTTTATGAGGAGGTTTTGAGTCATCATTTTCATGTACCTTTTATTGATGGGCATTGGCGTTTTTTTGACTATTTAAGGTATCATTGAAACTACGTTTGGGTGCTGGTGAGGGGTGAGTTAAAGTGAAAATGACATTTTTGCCTCGCAACAATAATAAATTTTTTGAACAATAGTTTAATTCTTTCTTCTAAACCTCAAAGTCTTTGCAGTAAACAGCAAAATTTATATCCAAAAGTCAAGCCTTAACTTGCCATACCAAACAAATGGAGAATGCCACTGTCATGATGGCTTATATCCTCTTAAACACCAAACCCGGAACATCCCTACAAGTAATCGACAGAATAAGAGTAAAAACAAAAGAAGCAATCGCAGCACACGCCATACTAGGCAGATACGACGCAGTAGTAGTCGTGGAAGCATCAACGCTCAAGCAAATAAACGAAATAGTATACCACATAATAGAGCAAGACCCAACCGTAACTCGAACCGAAACATCAATCGTGCTAGACGACGTTTAAACATCTTTTTTCTTGTTTTTAACTACAATAACCAAGTTTAACGTAGTTAAGATGGCTACCAAGATAATCCAGATACATAAAACACTTATTTCTTCTGGGTAACCTGAAAAACCGCCTAATCCTGACAAATTAAAAAGACTTGCACCCAAATTTCTTAAACCCATGAAAATGGAAACGCCCGTTAAAGCTACAGCCCCATAAAATGATTCTTTAGTTTTAAGCTTAAACAGCAAATAATATGTTACAAAAGTGATGGGCACAAAATAGGCTAAAGCTCCCAAGGCACTTAAAGGCCAACCCAACGGGTTAAGCTCAGAACCCGCATGCTGAACGTCGATGACAAGTGTTGTGGAGAGGACATCAAAGAACCAGCAGGCAAACCCAAATCCCTGAAGCGCCATTAACACGTTTTTTGTTTGAATAACTTTGGCTTGAATTGTTTTTTCTGCTCTAAAACGGTTAACTGCCATAAAAAAATTAGCCGCTAAAGGCCCAGCTGAAACAACAAAAAATATGCTGCCCAGCCATTGATTCAAGTATAAATATTGCATCTGAAAAGTTTCAAGCAAGCAGATTGCACTTGCCGTTACTAAGAAGCCTTGAGCAACATTTTTCACTTGAATCATAGAGTTGAACCCTTTTTTGTAGAATAGGTTTGTTTTTCATTTAAGTTTTGACTTATGCGTTTGTTACGTACAAACCGTTTTACCTTTGCCGCTTCAATATGTGGGCTGTTATGTCTCATGTTAAGTTAGTTGCCATATTTGCAGTGCTTATTGCTTTAGCGTTGCTTATCTCAGGCTTAACTATTAGGAACGCTGGTTCATCTCCTTGGTTTGCTTATAGACAATTATCATCTGAAACATTCTTTATGGATACAAACACTACCGCATACCAGAACATCGATTTACCTTCCCAAGGAAGCTACAGAATCGTCGTAAACACTCCATCAAACTACACGATACTTTCCGCATCAGTCCCTGAAGACTCGTTTTTGAAATGGCAGAAAGGACAATTCAACGTTTCATGGGACGGTAACCTTTACGATGGCAACATGTATGGCTTGTCAGGAAACAGTAAAAGCTATTTTGCAGGCACAATTGAAGGCCACTCATTACTAAATCAAACCTTGCTTTTTTGGAATCCTGACTTGTACAGCAAACAAGTTAACTTAATAGTTTACAGTGAAACCTTCAAAGCAGACCAAGCAGACTTAAACAATTCCAATATGCTTTTGGCTTCAGGCACCGTTTTAATTGCGTCAGTTGCCGCATTTTTTGTAATCAAGAACAGGCACAGCATTAAAGTGACCCGTAAAAAGGGGCTTGCACTGTTGGTTTCCTTGTTGATGCTTGCCGGCGGGTTATTTTTGGCAGATACCTACAATAAACCAGTTGAAGCCCAAAACCTCATTGACCAAGGTACTGTTAATGTTCCAGCTAACGGGTACTATCCTTTGGGTTATATCGTAAGTCAAGACGGCAACTACATGGTACAGTTTAACGTTGACAGAGGTGCCATACAAGCATTCCATAGCAGTGATGGCTCAGTGATTGGATATTGGGGCAATGGAACAGCTTATGACATTCGCAGTCAATATTATCCCAGCTTTAACGGTTCATCAGGCATAACTGGCAGCTACTATTTAATAGAGAACCCCTACAAAACCTATTACATTCTTTCAAACACTGACAACTACAGCAAAAATGTTACCTACGAAATCACTTACAACTGGACCTACAACAATTATGTTGCAATGATGGCTGGCATAGCAATCACCATTTTTGGGTGCATCACCTTTGTTCTGACACTGCTTAAAGGCAAACTAAAAAATTTCAACAAAGCCCTTGACAACCAAGAGTAGACTAAAAACGTGTTAATTTTGAGGTTGGTCAGCGATAATTGACGATTTCTCACAGCTTACAAGGCTCGAAGCCGTCGCCTCACATCATCCCACAATATCTTGATGGGTTTCTGGTGGATTTAATGGTTACGCATGGTTTTATTCGGTTTGAAACAGAGAAAAAATTGTGCAGAAAGACCCTGTTGCTCCGTGGAGCTTGGCGAAATCTAACGACACTTGACGTATCTAAATCTTTAAACTTGCCCACAGGTAGTGGATACTTAATCGAGTTTATGGTGGAGGTGAAAAAGAGAATGTTGATGTACAGAATTGAAGAGGACGAAGAGTGGGAAGAAGGCGAAGATGAAGAGTGGGAAGAAGAAGAATGGTAAACTAATTGTTAACCCCCAAATTTTGAATTCTTTTCTTTTAAAGTACTCTTCATATTTTTTGAAGCAACTTTTTTGTAAAAAACAGTGAAAAGCAAGTAACTTACAATGCCTGTTAAGCTTTAGGTTTATAACTATCTTTTTGGCTTTCTATTTTTGCCATGACAAGAATAGCCGTTCTAGACCCAGATAGATGCAAAGTCAAAAAATGCAGTCACCTCTGCGTAAGCTTTTGCCCAATGGTAAGAAGCAGAGTAGAAGCCATACGAATAGAAGGCGACAAAGCAGTCATATCTGAATCACTCTGCAGTGGATGCGGAATCTGTGTCAAAAAATGTCCTTTTAAAGCAATCAACATCGTCAACCTTCCAGACGAGCTTGAAGCAGACTGCAGCCACCGTTTCAGCGAAAACAGCTTCAAACTCTTTCGACTGCCCACACCGTCTCCTGGTACGGTTCTTGGTCTTTTGGGGCAGAACGGTATAGGTAAAAGCACCACTTTGAAGGTGTTTTCAGGCGACATAAAACCTAACCTTGGCAGATTCGATAATCCGCCTGAATGGAGCGAAATCATCCAGTACTACCGCGGTAGCAGCCTACAAGACTATTTCTTAAAAATGAGTGAGAAAAAAATCAAGGTCAGCAGCAAACCCCAGTATGTGGACAAGATTCCTAAGGCAGTCACAGGAAAAGCTGGTGATTTGCTGGAAAAGGTTGATGAACGTAAAATCCTTGACCAACTCGCTGATGAGTTGGAACTGCGCAAAATCTGGGAACGCCCGCTGGACGTTTTAAGTGGTGGTGAACTTCAACGTGTCGCAGTCGCGGCAGCTTTAAGCCGTGAGGCAAACGTGTACCTTTTTGATGAACCATCCAGTTATCTTGACGTTAAACAGCGTCTCACAGTAGCCCGAGCCATACGCAGCCTCAAGGAACAACAAAAAACAATTCTCGTTGCTGAACACGACTTGGCAATTATTGACTATCTTTCAGACCAAATCTGTGTCTTTTATGGTGAACCAGGAGTTTACGGTGTCGTATCGCATGTTCACGGCGTAAGAACCGGCATTAACATCTACCTACAAGGTTACATTCCAGACGAAAACATAATGTTCCGTAAAGAAAGCATCTTTTTCCAACAAAAACCACCTGTATCAGATGAACCTGTCAGGGCACCACTGTTGCAGTGGGGTAAGATGGAGAAGACTTTCAAAGGGTTCAAGTTATCCGTAGAACCAGGCGAAATTCGAAGCGGCGAAATCATTGGAATATTGGGACCAAACGGCATCGGCAAAACTACTTTCGTCAAAATTTTAGCAGGATTAGAAGAAACCGACGATAAATGTCAACTCGGCAATCTCACAGTCAGCTACAAACCTCAGTACATCGCCCCTGACTACGAAGGATCTGTACAAGAATTGTTGATGAGTGTTGCAAAAGAGAACTTTACTTCCAGTTGGTATAAAACTGAAATTGCCACGCCTTTAAGATTACAGCAGCTTTTGGACCACAAAGTTATGGAGCTTAGCGGTGGTGAACTGCAAAGGGTTGCTATCGCTGCGTGCCTAAGTCGTAAAACTGATTTGTTCCTGCTTGACGAGCCAAGCGCATACTTAGATGTTGAAGAACGCTTAAACGTCGCTAGAGTCCTTAGGCGAGTAGTGGATGCCCATTGCATTCCTGCATTTGTTGTGGAGCATGACGTTGTTACTCAAGACTTCATTGCAGACCGTTTGATGGTTTTTGATGGTAAACCTGGAATCGCTGGTACTGTTCACCCTCCGACTGCATTGCGAGGCGGCATGAACACTTTTCTTAAAGGTATGAACATAACGTTCCGCCGTGACAACGTGACTTCGAGGCCACGTGTGAACAAGGAAGACTCCCAGATGGATAAGTTCCAAAAGAGTATTGGAGAATACTATTACACCAAGATCACCCAAGAGAAAGAGGACAAAGAAGAGGAAATAGCGCTTAAGAAAAAGAAGTAGCGCTTTTCAATTTTTAATCTTTTATCTTATTGAAGTGAAAAGTAGGTAAACTCCAATTTGTTAATCGATTTTTTCTCAACTATCTTTATTAACGATTAATTTGAGGTAAAATACGGTTTTTATGACTCGTATTGCTACGTTAGATGCTAATCGGTGTAAAACCGAGCACTGCCAAGAAATGTGTGTTCGGTACTGTCCGAAAGTAAGAAGCAAAGTTGAAGCCATACGTATAGAAGACAAAAAAGCAGTTATATCCGAAGAATTATGTGTCGGCTGCGGAATTTGTGTTAAAAAATGTCCCAATCAAGCAATCACAATCATAAACCTGCCCGACGAGTTAGAGAACGATTGCAGTCACCGCTTTGGACAAAATAGTTTCAAGCTTTTCAGGCTTCCAACACCCTTACCGGGTATAGTACTGGGGTTACTGGGAAAAAACGGTATAGGCAAAACATCAACCCTGAAAATATTATCAGGAGAATTAAAACCCAACTTGGGTGAATATCAAAAACCTCCAGAGTGGAGTCGGATAATTCAAAACTACAAAGGCTCCCCTCTGCAAGACTACTTTCAAAAAATGAGTCAAGGTAAACTGAGATTTAGTCAAAAACCTCAATACGTTGACAAGATACCTAAAGCGTTCTCTGGAAAAGTGGGTGAATTACTAGAAAAAGTGGATGAACGAAAAGTCTTGGATAAACTATCTGAGCAACTTGAGCTTAAACACTTATGGAGTCGACCTTTGGATGTGTTAAGCGGTGGAGAGTTACAGCGGGTTGCAGTTGCTGCTACTTTGAGTAAAGATGCTGATGTTTATCTTTTTGATGAACCCTCTAGTTATTTGGATGTAAAACAAAGACTCCAAGTTGCAAGAGTAATTAGAGAACTTGCTGAACTTCAGAAAATAGTTGTTGTTGCGGAACATGACCTGGCTATTATTGACTATTTATCTGACCATATCTGCCTGTTTTATGGTGAACCAAGCGTTTATGGTGTTGTCTCTCATACCCATGTTGTTCGCGTGGGAATTAACATGTATCTCGACGGTTTCATTCCTGATGAAAACGTCCGCTTTAGAAAAAACGCCCTAACTTTTTATGATAAAGCGCCAACAGTCAAGAAGGACAATACCGAGCCACTGCTGAAATGGGGTAAAATGGAAAAAACTTTTGATAAATTCAAATTATCGATTGAACCTGGTGAAATTAGGCGTGGTGAAGTCATAGGTATTTTTGGCCCAAACGGTATAGGTAAGACTACTTTTGTGAAAGTATTAGCAGGTGTTGAAAAAGGCTTAGATGAACGAGAATTTGAACGATTGACTGTAAGTTACAAACCTCAATATGTTACTGCAGATTATCAAGGAACTGTGCGGGAACTGCTGATGAGTTTAGCAAAAAACAAGTTTGTTAGCACTTGGTATCACTCGGAGGTTTTAACGCCTTTGCGGATGGATTTGCTTATGGATAATTGTGTTACGGAGCTTAGTGGTGGTGAATTGCAGAAAGTGGCTATTGCAGCATGTCTATCACGGCACGCTGATTTGTTTTTGATTGATGAACCTAGTGCTTACTTGGATGTTGAAGAGCGATTAAATGTTGCTAAGGTGATTCGGCGGGTTGTTGAATTGTATGGGATTACCGCTTTTGTGGTGGAGCATGATGTTCTAACACAAGATTCTATTGCTGATAAATTAATGATTTTTAGTGGACAAGCTGGTGTAGAAGGTAAAGCTAATCCGCCTTTGACTTTGAGGCAAGGCATGAATACTTTTCTTAAGGACATGAATGTTACTTTTCGCCGTGACCCTGACTCCAAAAGACCGCGAGTTAACAAAGAGGGTTCAAGGACAGACCTTGCGCAAAAAGAAATCGGTGAATATTATTACACTAAAATTGGCAAAACAGAAGACGACAAAAAGGGCACGGTTGGACCTAACAAAGCCAAATAACCCTCTATTTTATTTTCAATTAAAGTTGTTCAACCTACTTGATTGTTTGCTTTCTTCTTTTTAGATACGTTTTTAATTTTCAGTACATACTAGTTTTATTTGTTGTTCGCGAGTATGGTTTTTTAAGCAATGGCATGTTTGCCTGTTCCGAAACCTAAAATAAGTGGATAACAAGAGTTATAGCGACTTGAGGATACCAGTCGTGTCATCTATCATCGAAGATTTAATTGCACGCAAAGTTTTCAATAACCGCGGAGAAGAAACCATTGAAGTTGATGTAATAACATCCTCCGGTTTTGGAAGAGCATCTGCTCCAGCCGGAAAAAGCCGCGGAAAAGCTGAAGTCGCTTATTATCCAACAGGCGGCGTTGACGCAGCAGTAAAAAAAATTGATGAACTAATTGCTCCTGAACTTGCAGGATTAAACGCTGACTTTCAAGAAGAAATCGACGAAACCCTTCACGAGATTGATGGCAGTTCAAACTTCAAAAACATTGGCGGAAACACCGCCTTTGCTATCTCTCTTGCTAACGCTGAAGCAGCGGCAAACTCGCATGGTCTGCTATTGTTTCAGTTTCTTGGAGGCAACGCAGCAACAAGCATGCCATACCCGCTTGGAAACTGCATAAGTGGCGGTCAACATGCACGCGGGAAATCTCCCGATATCCAAGAATATTTGGCACTTCCACATGGTGCTGAAACATTTCTTGAAGCAGTAACCGCAAACGCTCAAATTCACAAAAAAATCGGCGATGCCCTGAAAAAGAAAAGCAACACCTTTAACGGCGGCAAAAGTGATGAAGGCGCATGGATAGCCAACATCGACACGGTTGACGCTTTTGAGGTAATAGCTAAAGCCTGCGAGGAAGTTGGAAACGAGATGGATTTTGAATGTGGTTTTGGTGTTGATGTTGCATCTTCTTCTTTATGGAATGAAAAAGAGGGCAAATATGTTTACGCTAATGAAGGCGTAAAACGTGACACTGGCGAGCAACTTGAATTTATGCGTGAATTAATCGAGAAGTATCATCTTGCTTATGTGGAGGATCCTTTCCATGAGGAGGACTTCCAAAGTTTCGCCGAGTTAACTCGTAAAACAAAGAATTGCTTGATTTGCGGAGACGATTTGTTCACAACTAATACTGAAAGGTTAAATAATGGAATAAAGATTAACGCTGGAAACGCAATCATCATTAAAGTTAACCAGATAGGCACACTGAGCGACGCAGTTGAAACAATCGAGACAGCTCAGAGGCACGGTTATGACCCTGTCGTGTCACACCGATCTGGAGATACCTGCGATTGGCATATAGCCCATTTGGCTGTAGCTTACAAGTGCCCCATCATCAAGACAGGCGTGGTGGAAGGTGCAAGAATCGCAAAGCTTAATGAGCTCATTCGCATTGAGCATTTCCTTGGAAACAGGGCGAAAATGGCAGACCTAAAAATACGATAAATTGAGGAATAAAAATTGGCAGAAGACCAAGTTAAAGAAAATCAACCAGTTGAAAATCAACCAGAGGAAGAAGAGGAAACTCTAGCTGAAAGTAACGTAGAAGAAACCAGCACTGAAGAACCCCAAGCAGAGGTTGAAGAAACTGTGGAAGCCGAAATAGAGGAGCCCGTAGAAGAAGCATCAGTTGAAGAAGAAAAACAAGAAGCTCCTCCAGCAGAAGAATTATTGCTTCCAAGAGACACACTGCTTTCAGCAGGTATCCATATCGGCACCAGGATGAAAACCCTGGATATGGAGCCATTCATTTACCGTGTACGCCCTGACGGCTTATTCGTTTTAGACGTTAAGAAGACAGACGACAGAATTCGTATTGCAGCAAAATTCCTTGCAAGATACGAAAAAGCAAAGGTTGCAGTTGCAGCAACAAGACTGTACGCTCACGAACCAGTTAAAAAGTTCTGTGAAGTAACAGGCTCAACTCCAATCATCGGTAGATTTATCCCAGGCCAACTATCAAACCCACAATACCAAAGACGTGTTGACCCAGAAGTCATCGTAGTCTCAGACCCACGTGCAGACGCGCAAGCAGTCAAAGAAGCAAGCAGAACAGGCATACCAATCGTTGCCCTCTGCAGCACAGACAACGAATTCGCAGGCGTCGACTTAGTCATCCCAACAAACAACAAAGGACGACGCGCATTAGCCGTAATCTTCTGGTTGCTTGCAAGACAAATTCTGCGAGAACGCGGAGAAATCGGTCCAGAACAAGATCCAAAAGCAACAATCGAAGACTTTGAAGCCAAAGTCACCCGTGACGAGGAGGAGGAAACCTAAAAGTTTGCCTCCGTTTCGGCGTCCAGTCGTAGCCGACCAATTTTATGAAGGCGACGCCGAAGCGCTTAGGCTTCAAATTAAATCTTGTTTTTTAAATCGTCTTGGCCCCGGGAAGCTTCCCGAAGTTAATTTTCATATGCATCCCCGAAAGATTGTAGGTTTAATTTGTCCGCATGCTGGTTACATGTATTCTGGCGCTGTTGCTGCTTCAAGCTACTTTGAACTGGCTCAGGACGGGTTGCCTGACACGGTTATTGTTTTAGGTCCAAATCATACTGGTTATGGTAGCGGGTTGTCTTTGATGCGTGAAGGCACTTGGCAGACTCCTCTTGGTGACGTTCAGGTTGACACGGAACTTGCGGACGATATTCTTTCTGAAACAAGCATCGTTGATGTTGACGAGTTGGCGCACCGTTTTGAGCATTCGATCGAGGTTCAGTTGCCTTTTCTTCAATATCTTTATGGTGACAAATTCAAGTTTGTTCCTATCTGTTTTTTGATGCAGGATTATGATTCTGCAGTAGAAGTTGGCAGAGCTTTAACGGAAGTGTTAGATACGCGTAACGCTGTGGTTATCGCTTCTTCAGACATGACCCATTATGAATCAGCTAAGCAGGCAGAGAAGAAAGACCGTTTAGCTTTAGACGCTGTAGCTGCTTTGGATGCGCGCCGCTTTTATGAAACCGTTGAAGCCCAAAACATCACGGCATGCGGTTATGCTCCAATAACAGCCTTGATAACGTATGCTCAAGGTGTGAACGCTAAAGCGGAACTGCTAAGTTACCATAACAGCGGCGACACGTCAGGAGACTACTCAAGCGTAGTAGGTTACGCCTCACTACTTTTCAAGAAATAACCCCTGCCTTTTTAGCATAAAAAGAGGTGACCCCTTGTTTTTAACATATTAATGGCTTGTTTTTCCGCCATTAGCACCTACCCCCCTTAGTGATTTTGGGTTTGCAATGTGCAGGTAGAGTCTACCCCTATCACAAAGGACTACCCCCTATTGGTTTCTGCATAGATATGATATTTGGGCTCCTAATAGGTTGGTTTAAAAAATGAGCACGAAACAGCGTCTTTATGCTCAAAACTTAGTTCGGCAACGTAGTGTGTGTTGTGTTTTTAGGGTCAACTGTTAATTTCTGCTTATTTGTAGTAAAAACTTAGATGGTTATTATCCCTGTTTCTGAGCTTTTGTTCTTGTTTCCTATGTAGTTTGCACTTTTTTAGTTTAATTCTGACTTGCTTTGGCGTGTCTATTTTTTAGTACAGATTAGTAGAAGATAAAATTCTTAAGCCAAAGATTACAATCATTGTCCAGCGATAACATGGCAAGTGCGCTAGGTAACAGCAGGTCCAAACTTCAGTTACAGGTCGGTACATAGTGAAGAAAACAAACATTAAAAGAAAAACTTTCGTTGCACGAGAGGACTTGCTAAACCGCTTAAACGAGATTGCAAAAGCCCAAGGCTCCAGCCTATTCGAACTAGTAAATGAAATCTTCCAAATGGCAATAGACTCAGATGAACTAAGTTTCAGTTTAAAACGTGTAGTTGAAGAAAGAAAAACGTTAGAAACAGCTAAAGGCGCCGGATTCGTTCTTGGTTTAGAAAGCTTATGGTATGAAATGGCAGACATTGCTTACAAAAAAGACAAGCGTGGGGCTATGAAAAACTGGTTTGACTCTGGTGTTTGGTTTGCAACACGTTACATTACTAATGGGGTAAAGTCTCCTCTTGACGATTTTAAAAATGACTTGTCATCTTTCACTTGGAACGCCCCCGAGTTTGAACTTGAAATGTTGGGCGACAAAGCATCAATAAGAGTAACCAGCCCCCGCTTCACAGAGGCTTACACTTACCTTTTTGCCTCATTTTTGCTTGGGGCAATAGGAAAATTTGGTTATCAACCTGTTGAACAGCAAGTTTCCCGCGGCGTAATACGTTTAGATGCAGTTCGGAGTGAAAATAATGGTACAGCGTAAAGACAAAAAACTAGTTTACGTTAATTATGACTTGCTTGAAGAAGTGGCGAAAGCATCCAGAAGCCGTGGAGAAACAATCACAAAATTTTTAGAAGAAGCATTAACCCAAGCAGTAAGAGTCACAACTGCCGGCTATGACATTAAGCAACTCGGCGAATTCTTCGAAGTAATGTATGCCCAAAGAATTCTTGGAGGTGCCTTTGTACCGTTAGACGTGCTAAATTACCTAACCGACGCTGCATGTAAAGACGGAAAAGATTCTCTAGCAAAAGTGTGGTTTGAAAGCGGAAAATGGCACGGCAAATACCTAAAAGAACGCTTCGATGACCCTGTACAGTCGTTAGAAAGCTTTTTAGAAGCTAGCCGCTGGGATTTAAGTGAAGTTGAAGTAAAACGATTAGGTTTAACTGCACGAGTGCGCTGTGTCTCCACTGTTCTTACCGCAGAAGCAACCCAATTGCTTGCACGATTTATAGAGGGTATCATGCAAGGGTTTGGTTACCAACTCCAGAAAAGCGATATTTTAAAGGGCCTGATAGTGCAAGAATTCAAGTAATAGTTTAGATTTTTTGTTTTTTCTTTTTTG
>JBNIDQ010000009.1:0-279262 GCA_050108135.1 Bathyarchaeia archaeon
GCCTACTCGAACGCTTCATATTCATTCCCATGACCGAAGGCTACCCAACAAAAGACTGGGCAGACCTAAACAAAGACGACGAGCAACGGCTCCGCGAACTCAGGAATATTCTGCTGAAATGGCGTCTATCAACCATAGAAGCGGAGCTCCCAGAAATTGAGCTACCCGTTAAGGGGCGCCTCAAAGAGCTCTGGAAACCAATCATTCAGGTCACTGCAGGCTTAACAATCGAGAAAGACCTTAGGGCACAGCTTGAGCAACTGCAGAAAGACCGGCTGAGCGAGAAAATCAACACCTTAGAGGGTCATCTGGTTAAGGTAGTCTGTGAACTCTACAGCCCACAAACACCTCTTTCCAACGCTGACATCTGGGACGCCCTTGTCAAGGATTTAGAGGGAAAAATCGACGACAAGAAACCTAACAAGATGGATACCCCCGAATTCGGCGAAGTTACCAAGCAGAAGATAGGCTATAGGCTCCGGGAAGTGCTTGGCGGCAAGAAAACCAAAGCCCGACTGCAGGATGGCCCCGCATGGGTTTACAGCTTCGACCAAGAAAAACTCAAGCGCATCGCCAAGAAATATGGGTGCCAGCTTGTTCCAAAGTTCCAGACGTTCCAAAGTCTCACAGTGACTACTTCATCTAAGCCAGATGGCAAGGTCGAAGAAGAGAACGCCGTTGTGGAAAACAAGCCCGTTTCAGAGCCCCAAAAAACCGAACAAACAGCGGCGACTCCTGCCAAGGTTGTGCAACTTGGGAACAGTGGAACATACACCTTAGACGAGTTGGCACTGAAGACTAAGAGTATCTATCGGTTAACGATGGATTTTGGGATAGAGACTTGCGTGTGCTGTGGCGTTAAGGGGCGTCCTGATTGGCAAGTTACGGAATTTGATGATTCTTGGGGTTTCCTGTGCGGTCCATGCGGACTCAAACTTTCTGAGAGGTTGAGCAATAATGGGTAAAGAGGACATCATGCAAAGGCTCGTATTTGTCCGGTATGTTGATCATGTTTTCTATAACCGTTCTTCGGCTATAGCCATGCAACCGCAAGTCAGAGAGGCTGTTGGATGGCTTGTCTATGAATGCGACCGATATGTCACGATTAGTTGGGACAGAGACGCTGAGCCACCGACTCTTCGAGGAGGCGATCCCAAAGCCTCAGGACTTGTTTTACTGAAAGCAGATATCATCAGTCTAGTTAGACTAACTTCTGAGTTGATTTTAAAAAGCAAAGACGACAAACAAGAAGGTGAGTATGCGTTCCGACCATCGGAGCGAAAAACTCACCGTCCAAAAAAAGGAAAGACGGCGACATGACCGAAGCTACAACAACGCTAAGCCAGCCGATAATCAGAACACGCCAACTAACCGTCGAAGAACTCAAAACCATACCAATACCCATGACAATACAGAACGACACCATAACCATCGAACGCAGCCTAAGAAACTGGCCTCTTCAGCACCCAGTCACCTTAAGCCTCAACAAAGTCCTAGCAGCCAAAGAGAAAGGCTTAATCAACTACATCCTCAGCGCCTTCCTAAGCGAACGTCCAGCACTCCTACCCTTCGTCTTTGACAACCAAAGCCTACTAAAAATGGCACGCCACTTCCTACGACACTGCTCCGCATCACTTTCAAGCTGCTATGTCTACATCTCAACGCTCCACAACTACTCAACTTGGCTTGGATACAGCCCCGACCTGATAATCCAAGACGTAAAACCAGTAGGAAACATCCCAGACCCGCAACGAGTCCAGAACCACCAAGGCTACCTCGACGAGTACATAGCTCAACTTCAAGATGAAGGCTTATCACCAAGCCGAGTCAACAACTGCGCTAAATACGTTCGAACCTTCTACCGCACAAACGGCGTCAAAATTGAGCTCACAGAACCCCTCAGCCGCAGAGTAATCTACAAAGACCGAGCACCAAAACCCGAAGAACTCATCAAGCTACTGGAAATAGCAGACCTGCGAGAGAAAACCATAATCTCCATGCTTGCACTCGGCGCCTTCCGAGAAGAAACCCTTAGCAAACTACAATATCGCCACGTAAAAGAGGACATAGAAAACAACCGCATACCCATCCACATACACGTAGAAGCAGAAATAACCAAAGGCAAATACCACGACTACGACACTTTCCTAGGCGCAGAAGCCGCTCTATATCTTAAGCTATACCTGGAGCAAAGAAAAAAGGGCACCATGAAACTGGAGCCTGAAATCCTAAACGATAACTCCCCACTGATTAGAGACGCAAACAAAAGAGAAGTAAAAGGCATCGGAACCAAACAGATCGGAAAACTCATCCATTACCTCTACATCAAAGCAGGACTCGTAAAGCAGCCCAAAGGCAGAATGTACGACCTAAGAGTCCACAGTCTACGCAAATACTTCAAAACACAGATGCTCGCCTTAGGCCTCCAACCAGACTACGTCGACTACATGATGGGACACACAATCGATACCTACCATGACATACAGAGCATAGGAATAGACAAACTCCGAAACGTGTACGCAGCAGCAGGACTATCGATTAGACCAAAAACTCAAATCAGCAAAGTCGAAGCACTCAAAGAAATCATACGCGCATGGGGAATGAACCCAGAACAAGTCCTCGCCAGAGACGCACTAGCTGAAGGTGCAACCACACACAAGGAAGACTTAGAAACACATCAACTCACAGTCCTCGCCAACCAAATAAGACAACTAGTTCAATCGGCTAGAACCCCAAAAACGGTTTAAATTCACCACCAGAGTGGTGGGGCCGCTGGGATTTGAACCCAGGATCGCATACGCCCCAGGCATGTATCCTGAACCATGCTAGACGACAGCCCCGCGTGACCCTTGCTTTTCTTGGGTTTACAGCCATCTGAGACGCTTGTCAATATTTAAGTTTTCGCAACAGACAAACCCCGTATGTACCGTAAACCCGTCAAAGGCGTCAAGCTGGGTTTAATCGTTTGCTTTACTTTTCATATCAGCCTATTAGGCTCCAAATAGGATATCTATGCTGAAACCTATAGAGGGGTAGGTCTTTCCTATAGAGAGAGGCTCTACCTGCACCTGTCCAAGTCCAATTCACTAAGGGGGGTAGGTGCTAATGGTTGAAAACAAGCTCATTAACATGTTGAAACTCGGCAGAAAACGAAATATTTTAAAAATTAAGAAACAGGGTGAAACCCGGTTATGGGTTTTCGCTAAAAAGCTTCTTTATAGCGCTGATTCTTGCTTTCTGTGCAAGAGTATCGCTTGTTACGACTGTTAATGCTTCTTCGGGACACCATTTAACGCATTGTGGTCCTTCAGCTTTGTCTTTGCAGAGGTCGCATGTGTAGACTGTTTTGGTTTCTGGGTGAAGCATCATTGCACCGTAATCGCAGGCTTCGATGCACCATCCACATCCGTTGCATTTGTCTGGGTCGATGCTGATTGCGCCGTTGTCTTTGGATTGAGAAAGCGCGTCACGTGGACAGGCGGCTACGCATGCTGGTTCTTCGCAGAGCCTGCAGGTTACTGCCATGTTTGCTACTTGGTTAACGCGGACTGCGCGGATGCGTGACTTGATTGGGTTGAAAACTTTTTCTTTGCTGTATGAGCAGGCGTATTCGCAAACTTGGCAGCCTACGCATTTTTCAGGGTCAGCAGAGACGAATTTTCGGTTGTGTACACTTACCATGTTTTTAGTTCTCCTTTGCTTTTGTTATGTTTTCGAACTCTTCCAGTCCGAGTTGTTGGAGTTTCTTTTGGGTTGGTACACCTTTAAGGGTCCAACCGCGGGATGTGTAGTAATCGTCAAGCATTAGGTCAAGTTCTTCTTGTGTTACGACGCTGCCTTGTACGGGGCATTCTTCTTTAATTGGAAGGTTCATGACTTTCCAGGGAAGAGTGTCGTCTTTGCGGGTTAAGCCTTCACGGATGTTGATGAGTCTTGCAAGGGCTTGTACGCGTTCACCTGCAAGTTTAAGGTCTTCAGCGGATACGTCTTGACCTGTAACGGCACTGTAAAGTTTAGCTAAATCTTCAGCTTCCTTGTACAAGGTGCCTTTAGCGTTTTTGCAGATTATGAATGAATCTATTAGATTATAGATGTCTTCAAGCTCCTTTACAAGCTTTCCGCGTCCAACTTCAGCTTTTAGACGGTCAACTTTGCCAGTTAAGTCTGCAACGAAAGCGCCACTTCGGGTGTGGTCTGCACCACGGAAGGAAACAGCTGCGCCTAAAGCAGTGGTTTTTAGGCATCTTAGGTCGTAGCCTGTTACTTCTAAGCCTTTAATGTGTTGGGCTAATTGTTCTGCTTCGCCGCCGAGTTTGGCTGCTGCAGCTTTAACTCCGTCAGCAAGAGTGTCGCCGATGCCGTCGCGTGTTGCGATTCGCTCGATTAGTTGGATTGCTGCGTCTTGGTTTCCGAAGTGGGCATCAATTCCTTCAAGTTGTATATGGTCAATGATGCCTTTTTCGTGACAGTCCATAATAAAAGCGATTACTCCACCCAAGCTTTGGGCGTCTAAACCGTAGAAGGTGCATAGTTCAGCTGCCCTGATGATTGCGTCAAGTTTGTCTATGCCAAGGTTTGGTCCAAGAGCCCACAAGTTATCGTACTCCACACGTGCCATTGACCCTTTGTAGGGGCCATCTTTGACTACGGCTTCATGTTCACAACGCATCGCACAAGAGTTGCAAGCAATAATTTTTGCAACGTAACGTTCGTTTAGGACGTCACTGCTGATTCTGTCAGCGTACGCGAAGTGGGCGTTATTGTAGTTGCGGGTTGGTACACAGTAAAGTGAGTTTTGAATCATAAGGTTCTCTGTGGAACCCATTGTACGGTACTTCTGAGAGGCGGGACCTTTCATGCGTTCATGGAAATCTTTAACGATGCTGAGAAATTCGTCTGGTTTTGCAACTTTAACATCGTTTGTTCCACGGACAGCGATTGCTTTTAGGTTCTTTGAACCCATAACTGCGCCAAGACCAGTGCGTCCAGCGGCACGGGTTTTATCGTTAATTATACAGGCAATTTTTGAGAGTTTTTCGCCTGCAAGACCAATTGATGCAACGCGAACGTAAAAGTCGCCGATTTCGTCTTTGATTGCGTCTTCGGTTTCGCCAGGTGATTTTCCCCAGAGAGCGCTGGCATCAAGCAGTTGAACAGAGTTATCATCTATCCAAATGTATGAGGGCTTTTCTGCTTTACCTGTAATAATTACTGCGTCGTAACCTGCACGTTTTAATTCAGCACCAAAAGTACCGTGGCTAACGGATTCGCCGAGCAGGTTTGTCTCTGGAGATTTAGAAATGAATGCGTGACCGTTCCCGCCTGTTGGGAACATTGTGCCTGAAACGGGACCTACTGCTAAAATGAGCGGGTTTTCGGAACTTAAAGGGTCAACACCAGTTTTTGAGCTAGCTAAATAAAGTTTCATGCCTAAACCAATTCCGCCAACATATTTTTTGGCGGTTTCATCGTCAAGTTTTTCCACGTGTGTGGTTCCGGTGGTTAAATCTACAAGTAGTACTCTTCCTGCGTAACCGAGCAAACCGTTTCCTCCAACGAATTTAGAACTATAGTCAGTAAAAAGTATATTAATATAGTGGGTAAATCTGGTTTTTAGAACCAAATTGTAAGCAGTCATTTTGTGGATAAAACAAAAAAGTTGAGTTACAAAAAAGAAGAAAAGATTTATTCTGTTAAGTCTTTTGCTTGTTGACTTCTGGTTTCGCCGGGTGTTTGGAACAGTTTCTTAATTGCACTGAGCCTTGCTTTCTGAGCTAATACGTCACTTGTAACAACAGTCAAAGCTTCTTCAGGACACCATTTAACACATTGTGGACCATCAGAGCGATACTGGCATAAGTCACAGCTGTAAACAACTTTAGTTTCTGGATGCAGCATCATTGCACCATAATCACAGGCAGCAATGCACCAGCCACAACCAGTGCAGTTTTCTTTTTCAATGATAATGTTACCTGTTGCGGATTGTGAAAGCGCATTCCTTGGGCAAGCAGCGACACAAGCGGGTGATTCGCAAAGCCTGCAGGTTACGGCGATGTTGTTTATTTGGTTTTCACGAATAACACGGATACGACTTTTGGTAGGGTTGAAAACTCTTTCTTTACCGAAAGAACATGCATACTCACAGATTTGGCAGCCAACGCATTTTTCAGGGTCAGCAGAGATGAATTTCCTTTCGTGGAGTTTCGGCATAACTGTTTAGTCCCCTTTAGTTTCTATTATTTCTAAATATTCTTCTAAGCCTAATTCTTCAAGTTTAGCTTTTGTTGGGATTCCTTGTTTGTCGTAGCCACGTTCCTTGTAGTAATCGTCAAGCATTAAATCTAACTCGTCTTGAGTAACAACAGCACCTTTTGATGGACAGTCATCAGTGACTGGTTGATTCATGACTTTCCATGGAAGAGTGTCGTCTTTGCGGGTTAAGCCTTCACGGATGTTAATAAGTCTTGCAAGAGCTTGTATGCGTTCACCGGCTAATTCAAGTTCTTGAGCGGTTATGCCTAAACCAGTGGTTGCGTTATAGATTCTTGCCATTTCGTCGAGTTCTTTGTAGAATGTGCCTTTGGCGTTCTTGCAGACGATTAAGGAGTCAATTAAGTTAAATTGGTTTTCTAGGTCTTTAACTATTTTGCCTCTGCCTGCTTCAGCTTTTAGACGGTCAACTTTGCCTCTTAAGTCAAAGGTGAATGCGCCGCTTCTGTTGTGGTCAGCGCCTCTGAAGGATACTGCATAGCTTAAAGCGGCAGTTTTAAGACATCTTAAGTCGTAGCCTGTTACTTCTAAGCCTTTGACGTGTTGGGCAAGTTTTTCTGCGCCTTTGCCGATTTTAGCTGCTGCAGCCTTTACACCATCAGCAAAGGTTTCGCCTATACCTTCGCGTCGACCTATTTTGTCGATGATTGCAAGCATTGCACTCGCGTTACCGAAAGTGGCATCTATTCCGCCTAAGTCTTCAGTTGTTAGTATACCTTTTTCATGGCAATCCATAATGAAACTAACTACGCCACCTGCACTTTGTGCGTCTAAGCCGAAGTAGTTACATCTTTCGGCGGCTTTGATGATTGAGTTTAGTTTGTCTACGCCACAGTTTGGACCCAAAGCCCACAGGTTGTCGTATTCGATGCGTGCCATGGTGCCTCTGTATGGACCGTCTTTGATTACTACTTCATGTTCACAACGCATTGCGCATGAGTTGCATGCAATAATTTTGGAGACGAACCTTTGGTTTATGACTGTGCTGCTGATGCTGTCTACTTGTTCAAAGTGAGAATCGTTATAGTTGCGTGTTGGAACACAGAAAATTTTGTTTTGGTGTGTCAAGTTTTCTGTTGAGCCCATTGTTCGGTATTTTTGGGCTGCTGGACCTTTCATGCGTTCGTGGAATTCTTTGACTAAGCTGAAGAATTCTTCTGGTTTAGAAATTGCAACGTCGTTTGTGCCTCTTACAGCGATGGCTTTTAGGTTTTTGGAGCCCATTATTGCGCCAAGACCAGTACGACCTGCTGCACGAGTTTTATCATTAATTATACAAGCAATTTTTGAGAGTTTTTCACCAGCAAGACCAATCGATGCAACACGAACGTAAAAATCACCGATTTCATTTTTAATCGCATCCTCGGTTTCGGCTGGTGCTGTGCCCCAAAGCTTGCTTGCGTCGCGTAACTCTATTGAGTCATCGTCGATTAGTAGGTAAACTGGTTTTTCAGCTTTGCCTGTGATTACTACAGCGTCGTAGCCTGCACGTTTTAGTTCTGTACCAAAAGTGCCGTGGCTTACTGCTTCGGCGACGCAGCCTGTAGCGGGTGATTTGGAGATGAATGCGTGACCGTTCCCACCTGTTGGGAACATTGTAGCTGCCAGAGGTCCCACTGACAGGACAAGTGGGTTTTCTGGGCTTAACGGGTCTACACCCTTCTTTGAGTTGGTTAGGTATAGTTTCATGCCTAGCCCGATTCCGCCAATATATTTTTTAGCGGTTTCTTCGTTAAGTTTTTCAGTATGATTCTTACCGGTAGTCAAATCGAGATATAAGATTCTTCCTGAGTAACCGAGCAAACATTATTCCCCAACGAGTTTAGATGATTGAGTCATTTAAAAGTATATTAATCTAATGGGTTCTCAGGGGTAAAATTCATGGCTTTATTGATATTGTAACATTCCTAATGGCAATTTAGCTTAAGGAAAAGTGCATCGGCAAAAAATTTGCACAAAACTCTAAAAATTTTACAGTACTACTGTAAAGGAGGAGTTTGCTTTAAATGAAAACCCATTTAGCAGTGTTTAAAGTAAACTTTTTCTCGCCGGAATGCTATGAAGCTTGAAGCGAACTGTTAATTAATGTAATCTGCACGTTTTATGAAACTGCTTGATAAGCAATGATGGACACTGAATGGAAATACACTGAAACAGTTCAAAAACGAGTAAGAATCATCAAAGTTAACTCCGAAAACAGCACAATTGACGTTTTCGATTTAGACATGGGCTGCCCACTAAATTTCAACAGTGACCAACAAATTGATTTGGGAAAAGTAAAGAGAGCCAAGATTTATCAAGCAACCGTCAAGATTTACAAGTCAGAATTCACTGAAGAACTTGAACGGCAAATGATTGAATCAGCCCTTAACAATCCAGAAGAACTCAAACGAATCCAAAAACTAAAAACATCAGGAGCTAAACCAACAAGATTCGACTTAATCGAACTAAAACACTAACAGGATATTTAAAAAATAATAAAGAAATTATTCGGTTTTTTGTTGACTATTCTCATGTGCCTCAAGCAGCTGTGTAACAATTTTTTGCCGCGCCTTCTGAGCCAACGTTTCCGCCGTAACATACTGTAACGCTCCTTCTGGACACCATTGGACACATTGAGGTTCACCCTTGTTTTTGTCGATGTCTGTGCAACTGTTGCAGGTGTAGGCAACTTTTTTGTCAGGATGCAGATTCATAGCTCCGAATGGGCAAGCTCCGACACACCAGCCACAGCCAGTGCATGCATGCTCGTCAACTCTGATGATGCCTGTGCTTTCTTCTTGTGATAAAGCGTTTTTTGGGCATGAAGCGACACATACGGGGTCTTCACATTTTCGGCAGGAAACCGCCACGTTAGCAAATGGACCCATACGGGTAACGCGGATGCGTGACTTGTTTGGATTAAATGTTTTCTCGTTAGCCATGCTGCAGACGTATTCGCATAGGCTGCATCCGTTGCATTTTTCTGGGTCTGAAACAATGAATTTTCTGTCTTGATGACGATCCACCATGCTTAAGTCGCCTCCTGAGCTCGAGCAGCTTTAATAGCACTCTCAGAAATGTAGGCAATACTACCTAACCCTACCTGTTTAAGGCAGTCTACTGTTGGAATTCCGTCAGCGGTCCAACCGCGTGCAACATAGTAATCGTCAATTCCTAACTGCAATTCGTCATCGGTGACAACTGAACCTTTTTCTGGACCTTCATCTGTAACGGGGCAATTTTTGATTTTGTATGGCAGGTCGTCGTAGCTGCGGGCGCCTTTACCTTCGAGGATGTTGAATAGTTTTGCAAGGTTCTCTATTCTGTCGCCCACCATTTTTAGTTCGGCTTCAGTGATTTGTATGCCAGTTGCAAAGGTGTAGTAGTCTGCTAAGTCTTTCCAGGTACAAGTTTCAGGGTTTGACTTGCAAAGAATCAATGAATCAAGAACATTGTAAAGCTGGCTTTTTTCTACAAGCTTTTGTCCTATACCGCTTTCTATTTTGTGACGGTCAACTTTACCTTGAATATCCAGTAATTGAGCGCCGTTACGTAAGTGACCATCACCGCTAAAAGCTACTGAGAAGCCTAAAGCCGCGTTTTTTAGCGTTCGCAAGTCATAACCAGGCAGTTCTAAGCCCTTAACGGTGCAACCGTACTTGGCTGCTTCTCCACCGATGGTTTCGGCAGCTTTTGCCACACCTTCCGCAAGGAGGTTGCCAAGCCAGCCTTCACGTTTGCCGATTTTATGGATTAAATCAAGTAAAGCGTCAACGTTTCCAAACTTTAAGTCAAGACCTTCAGTTTGTGCGTCTTTGATTAATCCTTGCTGGTGAAGGTCCATTGCAAAGGCGATTGCGGCACCAACTGAAACGCCGTCCAATCCGTAAATGTTGATTAAACGTGTTGCTTCAACTATTGCGTCAATACGGTCAACACCGCAGAGTGGACCCAAGCTCAATAGGCAGTCAAAGTCAAGTTGTGCTGTTGAACCAGTGAATGGCCCATCAGGAACTACAGCAATGCGGTCGCAACTCATTCCGCAAGTTGCACAACTAACCGTCCTCTTAACATAATGGTCATTTACGTATTCACTGTTAATTTTTTCGGCACCTTCAAAGATTGAATTTGTCCAGTTTTTGGTTGCCAAAGCTGAAAGCGAATTTAGTTCTAACAAGTTTTCTGGAACGTTTGGTTGGTACTTGTTGGTTTCAGGATTTTTGACGCGTTCATATAGCGATTTAACAAAGGGTGTGAAAGCGTCAAGGTTTGCAACGTTAACATCATGTGTTCCACGAACAGCTATTGCTTTAAGATTTTTAGAACCCATAACTGCGCCAAGACCCGTGCGACCAACTGCATGGAATTCGTCATTCAAGATTGTGGCGAATCGGCAGAGTTTTTCGCCTGCTTCACCGATTCCGGAGACCCGGATGTAAAAGTCACCTATTTCGTCGCGAATTTTTTGTTCAACATCCTTGACTGCGGCGCCTTTAAGGTGTTCAGCGTTTCGGATTTCGATTTTGTCATCGTCAATCCATAAGTAGGATAAATTGGCTGCTTTGCCTTTGATTACGAGGGCATCGTAACCTGCACGTTTAAGTTCTGGACCAAAGAAACCTTGAGCTTGACCTTCACCGACGCAGCCAGTTGAGGGAGATTTTGAGACAACAGCATAACCGTTTCCTGCGGGCCCTAAAGTACCAGTTAATGGTCCAGTACTGAAAATTAGGGGATTGTCGGGGTCAAAGGCGTCTCTGCCGGTTTTGGAGTGTTCCATGAGCAGGTTTATGCCTAAACCTATACCGCCAATGTAAGATTTCGCTAAATCTTCATTAAGAGATTCTGTGCGGATTTGTCCAGAAGTGAGGTTTACATGCAAAATTCTGCCAGCATAAGCATTCATGTTACCAAATGTCCCTCTTGACTACAAAAAAGTGGGTGAACAATATATTAACTTAATTCCGAATGACTCGACAATTTTCCAATCAAAATTAACCATTTTTTAAGAAAACAAATTTCCAAATAGTAGCCAAAAGAAAACAGGGCAAGAAAACAACCCAGTTAAGTCTAAAAGCTGGAAGGTAAAACTTAAAACAGTAGGCATCATCAAAATCAGCAAACAGGCGCAGACACTTGAACAACATCCTTAAACTAAAAGACCAGTTTCCACAAGACACAACCAACTTCTTAATCCTTGACAGCACAAACATCACCTACTTTACAGGATTCACGGGTGCAACAGCCCTCTTAATCCCTCAAGATGGAGAAAGCACCCTGTATGTTTCAGGAACTAACTTTGAACAAGCAAAATACGAAACAAAAGACGTTAAAATTGAAAAACTAAAACGCGGCGAAAGCCTTTTCCAAAAAATCTGTGCAGACGCCAAAATTTCCACAAACGCTAAACTCGCAGTTGACAGCATAAACATTGAAAACTGGAAAGTTTTAGCTAAAGCAGTTGGAGACGAAAACAGTCTTGTACCAGCAGGCAACCTAATCAAGAAACTCCGGGCGGTTAAAACCCCAGACGAGATTGAACTTATCCGTCAAGCCTGCAAACTTGCCGACGTAGGCGTAAACACTGCATACGAAGTCATTGAACCCGGCATCAACGAACAGGAAGTAGCCGCGGAAGTTGAGTATGCCATGCGCAAGCAGGGTTCAAAAGGAACAGCCTTTGACACCATCATCGCTTCAGGCGGTAACTGCGCTTTTCCTCATGGAACATGCAAATGCCGAACCATCATGGACGGCGATTTAGTAATAGTGGACCTTGGCGCAACAGTCGGTTTCTACCGTTCAGACATAACCCGAACAATAGCGGCAGGCAAAATCAGCAGAAAACAACAAGAAATCTACGGCACCGTCAGAGCCGCACAAGACTTAGCAATCAAAGCAATAAAACCCGGCGTAAAAGCAATTGAAGTTGACGCAACCGCACGAGCCATTATCAGCGGAACAGGTTTTGGAGACTACTTTGTTCACAATTTAGGTCACGGCGTAGGCTTAGAAGTTCATGAAGCGCCAACGTTGAGTCCTGACAGCAAAGACGTTCTTCAAACAGGCAACGTAGTAACGGTTGAACCAGGCATTTACATTGTCGGTTTTGGCGGAGTCAGAATTGAAGACACAGTACTCGTAACAGAAACTGGCTCCGAAAAACTAACCAGCGCACCCTACACGCTACAATCACAAAGATAAGCAGAACCTAAAAGTGTGTTTCCTTCTTCCTTTTTTAGAGCTTCTTTTTTGATTCGACCCGCAATCATTTTAGTCGACATGCTTAACGATTTTGTCACGGGCAAACTGTAGAAAAACGCACATACAAGGGCTTTTACGAAACAGGACTTGACGGACTTTTACGCAGCATCTACAAGTATGAAGGCGCCAGAACACTAATTTTAGGCGGTTTACACACTCACATTTGCATAAGGCACACGACTGCAAACGCTTTTTTGGCGGTAAACCAGATAATTGAGGATTTGGTGGCATCTGCACACAAGCAATCTCAAGCTTAGGGCAATGTTGAGTTCCAGTAAAGCACTCTTGAATACGTTGAGTAATCGAAGCGTGGGTCATCGTAGACAATGTCAAACTGCAGGTTACTTCGCGTTTCCAGCCACTGCACGTTGCTAAGGATTTGTGGTGACTTAGCATCTTCAGACCAAAGCCCCCAAATTTTATCCTCTGTGATGTAGCTGCTACGGCGCATGCCCCAACCGTAATCCGCGGGCAAAACCAGCACCGTGTTGGCTTTTGTAGTGCCGTAAACTGCCCGTGAATATGAATGCGTGTATTGCCAGAAGCTTTGCATTGCCTCAAGATGCTCTGTTGACAGGATACCGTAGGGGTTGCCTTCGGGGTACGTGGGATAATTGAAGACAACAACGTATTTGGCTCCTGCACGGTACGCTGAAATCATGTCACGATAAACCTCGTCTGCGCTTGCCAAGTATGGTGGAGAGTCGGTTTTGTAGGTGATTATTGCGCCCCAATCCTTGCCCTGCACATTTGCGGCTCCGCGGCAGAGGGCGATTTGGCGGTTAGTGCTTATGTTCCAGCCAAGCTCCACAAAGACGGTGTCGTAACCTGCAAGGTAGTCCCACCAGTACAGCAGAAAATCGGAAGTGTAAAGCTGTATTCCTTTTGACTTGGCGTCTAAGGTGCTGTTGTAAGAGGCTATAGCGTTTACATATTTTTCTGCAGCATCAGCATAGTTAGAAGCGTTCGTAAACGTTTCTTGGGCTTCGATTTGTTTGCCCCCGGGTTCATCACGTAAATGGACACCCAAAAAATTGTTGCCCCATCTGGTCTTAGCCGTGTCAAGCCATTGCTGATGCCAAGGATACGCGATACGCGAAATAAAATCAAAGTAAACTATGAATTTTAAACCTGAAGAGGCGGCGTAATCGCAGACCATGTCAAGAGCGGTTTGGTTGGTTGTAACGTTCCACGAGTTAATCAGGAGTAGGTTTGTGTAGTCTTTGACTTTGTCGATTAATGGTAATGCTTCTTCTGCATGTTCACCGCCAAAGGAGACGCCGAAATAGAATTCGTCAGACTCAGCGCTACCCACACTCACAAGAAGGGACAAGACAGGCAGGCAAGCGGCAAACCCTAACAGGAAAACTAAAAACAAAGCCCAACGTTTCATGCGTATCCAAACCCTATTGATACCAATCAATTTTAAACATTTACCCAAAACAAGCCGTCAACAAAAAAAGAAACAAAAAAGCTAATTTATAACAAAAAACTTTAACCTTTTAGGTATTTGTTATGGTTAAAATTTTAGTTGTTTACGATTCGCGAACTGGACACACTGAAACTATGGCTTGTGCCGTTGCGAAAGGTGCAGAAAAAGCCGGTGCAGAAGTCACCGTAAAAAAAGTTGACAAAACCACGCCAGAGGATTTAGTGGCTGCTGACGGCATCATTATGGGTTCACCAGTGTATTTTGGTCAAATGACAGCAAAACTCAAGCAACTTGTCGACGACTCTGTCAAGTTTTTCCATAAACTGGAGGGTAAAGTGGGCGGCGCTTTTGCCAGCAGCGGCGGGTTAGCCAGCGGCGGAGAAACCACTTTGTTATCCATTATTGAAGCGATGCTTATTCACGGCATGATTGTGCAAGGCAAATCTGAGGGTATGCATTATGGGGTTTCTGTTGAAGGACAACCTAAAACTGAAGACCTCACCGAATGCGAAGTGTTAGGCAACCGTGTTGCGTTGTTGGCTAAAAAATTAAACCCTTAACTTTTCTTCACTCATCATTAGGCTTTTATATCAAGGCATTGATTAGGGGTTTAAGTGAGTGCTGAAGTCTTGGGACAGAATAATCAGCTCGAAAGTTTAATTGCTAATCGTCTAAGAGGCAAGTCAAAAACAAGTGTTTACTTGACTTATGTTGCACTTAATGTTGTTTTGATGCTTGTCCTGTTCTACGTTGTTCTAAACAATTACGCGTATGATTGGACTGGGCAAATGTATCCTGAGGGTTCAGGCTTCAACTTGGCAACTGGGTTGGATTTGGCAATTCCTTTTGTTCCTGAAACGGTTGTGTTTTATGTTTACCTGTTTTATCCCCTTTCACTGTTGACGATGGTTTATTTTGGGTTTGTTGAGTACAAGAAAGGTCCCGCTTTAGGACTCGCACTTATTGCAATAAACGCGATAGCGGTTGCGGTTTACGTTGTTTTTCCAGTTTCAACATTCGGGTACCGTCAAGACCTGCTTGCTCACCCGTTAACAGGCAACTTTTGGGCAGACCAAGTCTACAACGTCTTCCAAAATGACACTTCATTCAACTGCCTACCAAGCCTGCACGCGGCAGTCTCAACCATCTGCGCCTACACATGGTTCCGATACCAACAGTTAAAACCTAACAAAGCAACCAAAACAGTAGCCGCAGTAACCGCAGCCATCGCCGTCGGCGTGGTTCTTTCGACGCTTTTTGTGAAGCAGCATTATATTGTGGATGAGGTTGCGGGGGTTGCGCTTGCATTGATTGTTGGTAAACTGGTGTTTGATAGGTTCTGGAAAAAGCCTGAAACCCTCAAGCCCTAATTTGAAACGTGTTTTGAGTATTTCCTGCCAGTAATGCGCCGATGATTATGCCGATGCCAAGCGCGGCTGAGGCGATGGCGAAGGTTTCATGATGAAGGTCGCCTGTTTGGAACCATAACCCGAAAGTCACTTTTTGCTCCAACAGAATCAGAAATGCTATAACGAAAAATACTGTGGCAACCAAAACGGCGACCCACCAATTATTCACTAAAAAGCCTCTAAAGTAACGTTTGCTTGGACGAGTTTAAATTTAACTATAGAGCAGGTGCATTGCTGGTTATGTGTTTTTTGTGTAGGGTGTATCGCTGTTTAGGAGGTCTAAGCCTAAAAATGGCAACGGGGACTGAACGTTTTTTCTTTTTTGTGTTGGTTGGCTGGTGGTAGGGGTTGCTTTGGGCGTGCGCAGGGTTTGCTGGGGAGGTGGGGCTAAAATGCAGGTTGGCTGGTCTGCAAGTTGTAACTTGTTTCTTTTTTATTCGGTTTACGGCTAGATTTTAGTTCCAGCAAGATTATTAAACTTGCATTTGATTCAGTTAACTTAGCGATTTTTAGCAAACTGAGGAGTTTTTATGCGCCATAAAAGAATGATAATCGCCTGGACGGTTGTAAGCCTAGTCATATCAATGGCAGTATGCTACATTGGCTCCGCCTACCCATTCGCCAGACACATCAGAGCCACCCCAGTAGCCATCCAAGGAAACATGGTAACAATCAAAGGCACAGTAGACATCTACTTCACCGAACAAGCATGGGAAGACATCAAATACAAAGACGGCAGCTTCGAAAGCTTCGACGCATGGTGGCACACACAAATAGGAAAACACTACAACTACATGGGCGTCCAAGCAAAACTTGTCTACATCGACTGGACACTACTACACCATTTTGATGACCATGACCGCTTAGGATTCACCCTGAAAGTCAAAATCCTAGACTACTAAACCCTCTGCAACCTGCCAGCCAAACCAGAATTTTTTGCCCCTTTTTTTAGAAAAACCAGCTTTGGAGCATTAGTGGGCCCGGCCGGATTTGAACCAGCGACCAACAGATTATGAGTCTGGCGCTCCACCGAGCTGAGCTACGGGCCCAAACAACAACTATCTCTATACTGCTATTTCATAAAACATTTAAACATTTTTCCGCTCGCACCAAACAAAACCAAGCCTCATAATAACAGGCAAAAAACAAAAGTAATTGGTAAGAAAAAAAGTAATTTCTTATAGAACAAAATTTAGCCAAAAAAATTATAACCAATATTATAACAAAAAAGTATCACACATTAGCAAAAATACCCAGCTTTTGTATTAATTTATATCCATAATCAATAAATTTATTTAATGTATTCGACACCAAATAGCACATGGGTATAAACTCAGGGCTTGACTGGCTCAAATTACTTAGAATTGATTCATCTTGGCTGGATAACTTGCTAATAGAACACCCCGAAGCTAAAGATAATCGGCACATACGAGCCAGGGCTTACACAATTACTTTTGATGACAGAATTGAAAACCTAGATGGCTTAGCAGATTTTATGGTTGAAAGAATTAAAGAGTATGTTCTCACCCCGACGGAAATCGCCAGTATGCAGAAAAAAGGGAAAGATGCATGGAGAGAGGCAGCAGCATACTTTGGAAATCGCAAACCCAATAGCGAAGGAAAGTACGGCGAACTTTTACTGTTTCTAATTGTTGAGGCTGTTTTAAAAACACCCATGATAGCTCATAAAATTAAAAGCATAAGCAACATGAATGCTCAGGTAAATGGGGCAGACGGCATTTTTTTGGGTGAAATAGATGGCGCAAACACAATATTACTCGGCGAATCCAAAATGATTGGACGGCAAAGTAAGGCCATTTCCCAAGCACTTGAATCCATCTCTGTTTTTCATGACCCATTCACAAGAGGTGCAGCAATTAAAACAGAGTTGAGAGTAGCATCACGTAACCGAATAGACGTTATTTCCCGCGAACAGCTTGAATATTTACTTGCTGTCTGTGATAAAGATTCTAAGGAGTACAATTCTCTTAAGAAAATATACCCAATTTTAATAGTTTATAATGATTCAAGAATAGTGAGAATACAAAATAACTGCAAAGACAAAGTAGACGGAGAAGCAATGGCTGCAACGTTTTTTAAAGAAGCTTCTCAGGAGCTACTTAAAGCGGTAAAGCAGGAAATATCAACTAAAAGAAAAGTTTTAGAACTTGCTGACCTTGAATTTTTCTTTATTCCAGTAAGTAGCGTTAACAAACTTAGACTGTTACTTTATAACAAGATCCATCTGCTGAGTTGATAGAGATGGAAACGATCTATGACTATGTTTTCAAGCATGAAGTATTAAACAAAGCAATAGAAGAACTGATGTTAAAACAGTTTTTACAAGAAAGCTTAGGGATTCCCCAAGTAGTAGACTATTTTGAAAACGAAACATTTGAATTAAAAATGAGCAAAGCATCGTTATTAGCATCAGTTTTAGCCTGTAGCTCAGTAGTTGAGCACCAACAAAAAGCCCTTTCATTTGCTGTCTTGTCATATCTAAATAAAAAAGATACACAATACGCCAGTTTTTGTTACATTATCTTATCGAGATTGCACAACATACAACAAGGATCGCATTTAAGGGAACTTTTAGATAAAGATCAATTCAAGATCAATTTTGATGAGGAACTTAACCTTGAACTTTCGGTTAACCGTGCTTTATCTGCCTTAAATATTCCAGGATCAAGCAAGAGAATTTACTTAAACGAGTTCCAAAGATTAATTTGGTCGGCCTTAGAACAACAACACCGCTTGATAGCCATTTCTGGACCTACGTCTGCGGGCAAGTCCTTTATGGTTCAGAATCACATAGTAAAAATGTGCAAAGAAAAACCCTCGTTTCACGCACTGTATATTGTACCTACACGAGCACTTATTGCAGAAGTAAGCTCAGAATTAAGAAATAGGTTACATGACGAAGAAATTTCAATACGTGTTGCAGTTGGGCATGTTGAGGAAACTAATGAACGCTCAATTCTAGTCGTTACCCCTGAAAGATGCCTTCAATTGTTAAGGAAAAAGGAAAATCGCGGCTCAATCGATTTTATTTTTATTGACGAAATTCAGAAAGTTGAAGACCCTGAGAGAGGAGTAACGCTTGAACATGTTTTATGGGAATTACTACAAATTTACCCAGTAGCACAAGTAGTTTTGGCAGGTCCATATCTTAAAAACCTGAAAAAGACAATGGTTGATTTATGTGGTTTGCAGGGTGAGCCAATTGAATCCAAATTCACACCCGTTTATCAACTGAAAACCATTTTCACCCTGTCCTCAATAGAACCTAACAAAATTGGAATTACAATCAAAGGTGAAAAAGGATTAACTGTAAACACCTCAGTACCAAGTGAGATATCATTATACGCAGCAATGAAAAAAAGTCAACCCAAAACAATTGCATACTTAGTATACAAATACGGAAATGATAGCAGGAACATCATATATGCCCCAACGAGACGAATTGCCGAAAGATTCGCACTGGCACTGGCTGACCTTATGCCGCAAGAGGCAATAAATAGTGCTAGCAAAACTAAACAACGACGTATAGCCGAACTAATTGGCTTTCTAAAGAAGGAAATTCATCCTGATTGCGCATTGATCAAGAGTTTAAAAAAAGGGGTTGCATTCCATCACGGCTTAATGCCAGAAATGGCAAAACTTGAGGTTGAAGAATTATACCGGACAGGCGCGATTGAAAATCTGGTTTGCACTACTACGTTACTTGAAGGTGTAAATTTACCTGCTGATAAATTGTTTATTTACAGACCTTGGAAGAGGGACAAAGACAACATTTTAAATGGTTTTGACTTTGGTAACTTGATAGGCAGAGCAGGAAGGATTAAATCTAGCCTCAATGGGTCAGTCTATTGCATAGAATTAGAGGATGAACCTTGGGCAAAAGAAAAGTTAGATGCAGATCCAGTAAAAGAGGTAATTCCTGCAACAAGTAAAGCAACCGACGTTGGGAAGAAAGAAATCCTCTTTGCTAATCTAACTAAGCTATCAACGGAAATGCTTGGAATAGAACGTTCTATTGTTTGCACAATAGTTTTTTTGAGACAAAAAGCCCTTAAAAGTACTGAACAGTTGGTTGCCTATCTAAAAAGTAAGAACCTATCCCCAGTTGAAATTGAGATTATTAGGGGAAAAATTGAATACTCATTAAGAGATCGAATAATTCCAGAGTCAATAGTCGAGTTGAACCCGACAATTGATCCACTTTTACAAGATAAATTATACAGAAAAATTTTCGAACAAGGTATCGAAGAATGGGCTCTTAACAAGAAACCAAACATAAGAAAAGGAGGCGATTATACAGCACCTTTTCAAGAAAGGTCATTCTATTGGCAGTTTATTGATATTGCCGATAGATTGAATAACATTTTTGATTTTGTCGGCGACATTAATCGAAAACAACGTAGAGAATGGTATAGTCCAAGAACGGCTTATAGTGTTGCATACTATGGAGTCGTTTGGGTCGAACAACGTCCTACTAGTTATATAATAAAAAATGAAATGGAGAGGCTTAAAACTAACAATCCTGAGGAATATTCGAAAAAAGGTGCACTTGATCGAATTATTCTAGAGGTCACTGAGCACATCAATAATGAAGTATGCTTTGAGCTTGTAAAGTACTTCAAATTGCTAACAGATATTCTGGACTCACTTATGACTCAAGAACAAAAGGAGAATTCCACTATCTCATTGTTGATACCTGAAATGCTTGAATTGGGCGCCTATGAACCAAACGTAATTGCCATGATTAGATTAGGCATAAATCGTTCAGCAGCAATTGAAGCAGCAAAAAGTATGCCTGAAAACTATACAGGCAATATTGCAGATTGGTTATTTGATAACCGTTATCTTCTTGATCCACTGGTAAAGAGGCACTTGAGAAGCATTGGGATACTTCCACCAGAAAATGAGGGACTTGACCAACAAGAATAAACTAAGTAATAATATGTAACATTACTTGTAAAATAGAAATTTTGAATGTATTTTTGTTTGTGAAAATTGTTTATTAGGTTTGTTTTGGTTGGGGTTTTGTTGACGGGCGACTGCTTAGTTGTTTGGGTCATGCTAGTGCCCAATTGTATTGTGCTGTTCACTGCTTTTCTGCTGCTTTACTTTTCATACCAACCTAATTAGGCTCCAAATAGAAATAGTATGCAGAAACCTATAGGGGGTAGGTAGAAACTAGCCTTTTTTAAAAAACGCTAAGGGGGGTAGGTGCTATTGACGCAGAATTGCGCCAAAAGTATGTTGAAAAAGTTAGGGTTTTTGGCTGATTGCTCCTTTGGTGTATGGGATGTATTCGCGTATTTGTTCTATGCTGGTTTTGCCGAGTTTTTCTTTGTCTTCTTTTGAGAGTTTTAGCATGAGGGTTTTTAGCACCATTTTAAGCAGGTCTTTACCTTGATAATCACCAGGCACCAGCACCACGTAAGCTTTGCACCGTGCCCGAACCGAATCCACGCTGCCGCCCACGAATTCTGCTTCTTCATTCACTGCGACGCCAACAGCGGTTTTTAGCGGTGTGTTGCGGTACCAGTTGCGTTTTCCAACAACGAAAAATGCGCCGTGGGGCACTGATTCGCCGGATGGCCCGCTTTTGCTGAGTTGGTCAACCCGCACCCAGTAAACGTCGGCTGAACCAGCGTTTTCACGCCAAGCACGACAGAAAGCCGCAGCGTATTCGCTTGCCTCTTTCAACGCTTGCTCCGAAACCTCCCGACCCTCCGCCTTAATCACCACGAAGGGTGAACCTGTGATTTCAGCGTGAAACACAACGTCCTCTTGCTGCGTGTACTTTTTGATTAAGATTTCGTTGGTTACCACATCTTTGCCCGCGACCACCAAAAAGCCGTCGCTTGTAGTGAAGTTACGGAATTTTTCGAACCATTCCTTGGCTTCAATTTTCCGTTTCGCCAACGCTTCAATCATTTCGGCGGGCTTCATGCTGCGAATTTGTTCCGCTTCAGCGAGTTCACGCTCAACCTTCGCCAGTTTCCGCCGAGAATCCACAAGCGCCGTCACCGTACCCGCACTCTTCTGCTTCGAACGCTTCCCACGCTCATAATACTCATTCGCGTTATCAAACACTGACAAACGCAAACTCAAACCAAAATGCAACCCATCCACAAAAAAGTTGACAACCAAATTCTTCGCGTCAACACCTTCAACGTACACTTCAGGAACTTTACCCGCCTTCTTATCCGCAAAAATTTGCCCAAAAAGAGTCCGCCAATCCGCTCCATGCTGATTCGCCGTTACAAGCTTGTTAATGAAACCTTCGAATTCGCCGAAGTGGGCGTATATGGTGTTGCCGATGGTTTTGTCGCGTTCAGACTTGGCGTCTTCTTCGGCAAGCGCTTTTTCCTGGTCAGCAACCATACGTTTAAGCCGTTTCTGCTCAACCCGCAACCGGTCAACCTCAACACTCTGCAAAGCTTTCTCAGCAGTCTTCACCTTCAAAAAAAACTCGTCAACCGCCTCACTAAACGACCCAAAACAACGCAGTTGACAATCAGAATAACGCTTCAGCCGGAAAGGAGTAACGTCAAGATAAGACTCGTCAGGCGCCAAAACAATGCAGGACTCAAACTTGCCCTCAGACAAACCCGAAATAAGCCCCTGCAACGCCCCAAACACGACAGCAACATCAACCGCGGTTAAATCTTTACAAAGCAGCGTCTTCTCAACACCAGCCCGAAGCAAAACCTCCTCAGCATAAACACCACCCAAACCAATACTACGGGCAAGCACACGAACAACTTCAACATCACCCGAATCATTAAACGCCGCCTGCAAGTCAGACTCAGAAAGCTTCAAAGGATTCTTACCGCTTGACGGTGGAAACAGGAATTTTTCGCCATGCAAAATGTTACGGTCTCTCATCCGTTTATAGAACAACGCCTGAATAATCACGTTATCAGGATTAATCAGTATCAGGTTGCCGTCACCGAACAGTTCCACAGCCAACCGCAACACACCCGTTTTAGTCCTAAAACCCAAAACAACGATTCTTTCAAACTCGTACTGCTCGAGACTGTCAAGCCACGAATCACGCAGGTACTGACGCAGCATCATACAAAACGCTGGAGGCTCAGCAGGACTCTCCTCAGCATAAACCGTTGAATGAATTCGTCTACCTGCTTCAACCACAACACGAATCGAAGACATGCTTGTTTTGTGAAGCTTGAAAACTATAGTTTTTTGATCAAACTGGTAAATGTTATTCACTCGTGAATCAAGAACAAACCCTTTAAGTTCTTTAACCGCCGCTGCAACATCAAAACTGGTAAACTCGTTTTTAGGCAAACCCAAATGCACCATTTAACTGAAAGCATATACAGTTCATGGAGATAATAAATAAGTTTTAGCCGTTAAATGTTCTTTTGCCATAAATCGTTTAAACGCCGAATAGCAGCATAAAACTCTTGCTTTTCAGAGTCACCCTCAATCTGCATTGCCTTCTCGGTAAGCTTGTTTAAAATTAAAGTTTCAAGCAGAATAGCGCCGGGACCAAAAATGTCTTTTAATGCCCGATCAAAACCTGCTACGTCTTCGGGGTACTGGGACACTTTTAAGTCGAACGTGTTTTCTAAATGGTACTCAATTGACTGTTTTGGAGATTCACCCAGAGAAGAGAATGTTTCACCTATAGCTTCAAGTAACACTTGCTTAAACTCGATACAGGCCATTATTCACTCCTCACTTGTATTGTCTCCTCTAACCCAGATATACAACCAAAGAAGGGTTCAAGAAGATAAATCCGTTATGAACCCCAAATCAGTATTCAAACTGGTCACATAAGAAAACAAAAAAGTTAAACCAGGTTTTCTCATAGCGAAATGATTTATAGAAGGCACATTTTTAATATGATTAAACATTTATTTCAAAGGCAAGAGGAAATAAAGGAAAATGAAGCCGATCACAATAATATACTGGCTAAGAATGGCGTTAGGAATCACTTCAGGAGCCATATGCGCAGCATTATCAAGATTCCTAGAAAACACAGGCATGGAAGGAACAAGCATCCTGCTTTATTCAATATCACTAACCCTGTTAATCTACCTTGTTTCGTTCCGTTTAATTAAAATGAAATTCCAAAACAAAGTAGAAACACCATCAAAAATAACAATGACAGGAATAGGAATGTACTTCTTCTCATGGATAGCCTTCTACGTGTTATTCTACACTATTATACTAGTTGGAACAGGCGGAACACTCTAAACAAAAAAATAAAATTATTTTATTCTTTTTTAGACTCGTCTTCAACAGGTTCAGTTGAAGATTCAGCAGGTGACGCTTGCTTTTTCGCCTTGGCTAAAGCTTTCTTGTCACCATTAAAAAAGTTAGCCATAGTAGCCTGACTTTTGTCGCTGCGAACAGTTTCAATGGTTTCTTCTTCAGCCGCAGCTTTCGAATTAGTTGCATCCGGAACATCCATGCGTGTTAAGATTCGCATGCAGTCTGCCCAAGCAGAAAAGTAGCCACGGTCAAAATCGCCATGAAGCCCACTACGCATATTGTCTAGAAATTCGCGTCTATAAGCGTGAAGGCTTACTTTGTCCGTTAGATCCAACCTTGAAAAAAAAGCGTAGTTGTCATTAGTGTTTTTTCTTGAGAGGTACATTCCGTATAATGCACGGAAGTATCCTCTGTTCCATTCAGTTTTTTGTAGTTTTTGTTTTACTCTTTCCAGTTCACGTTCAGCTTCAGTAAATTGCCTACTGACGATTAACTGGAAATAGCGCGTTACTAAGGCTTGAGGTATAGGCATACTTAGCGACCACGAGATTTAGTTGCTTTCTCTTCTTCAGAGACATCTTCTATACCGTTTTCGGTGACTTTAAGGATTTCCTCCCCTTCAGGCAAGTAAGGACTTGAAACAAGCCTTGCGATACGTATTGGACCATGGGAAGCCCGACGCAGATATAGTCTTGTTTGGCTTGTGTGACCAACGATGTTGCCGCCGATTGGGTGAATTGCGTCGCCGAAGAACTGGTCTGGTTTTGCCATAACTTGGTTTGTGACTACGGCGACTGCGTTGAATGCGCGTGCTAAAGCGGTGAGTTTATGCATGTGCTTGTTTAGTTTCTGTTGGCGGCTGGCAAGCATTTCTCTGCCTATGTATTCGCTGCGGAAGTGTGCGGTTAATGAGTCAATAATTATTAGTTTGATGTTGTTTGCTTTGATTATTTCGTCAGCGTTTTCTAAAAGGAACATTTGGTGATCTGAAGTGTATGCTTCAGCGTAAATGATGTTCTTGACAACTTGTTCAGGGTCGAGACCTAAGTGTTTGGACATTTGAACGATACGTTCAAGCCTGAACGTGTTTTCAGTGTCTATGTATAATGCGCCACCGTTTAGTCCACCTTTCTCGATGGGCAGTTGAACGTTTACGCATAGTTGGTGGCAAACTTGGCTTTTTCCGCTGCCATATTCGCCGTAGAATTCGGTGATTGTTTGGGTTTCTAAACCGCCGTCAACAACTTTGTCAAGGGCTTTGCTTCCAGTGGTTAGGCGAGCTACGCTTTGACGTTGTTTTAGTAATTGGTCGGCGCGGATGAATGATATGCCGACGTTTGAACGTGCTGCTTGTATGACTTGTAAGGCTTTTTTCTCGCTTACGCCTACTGGTTCGAGTTCTCTGATTGTTGCCATTGCGAGGGATTCTACTGTATGGTAGCCGAGTTCACGGAGTTTTGCAGCGGTTGCAGGTCCAACTCCGGGAAGGTCTTCTATGAACTCATATTTTTCGTTTGTTTGTTGTTCTTCAGTTTCTTCTTCCGGTTGGTCTTTGTCTTCGGGCATTATTTTCACGCTTTATGATTCATGTAGAGTCAGGTCTATTTAAAACAAGCGAAAAAACAACTGTTACAGTTAGGGGAGGGGTGAGTAAAAGTGAAAGTGCCGATTTACTTGCGTGTTTTTCTTTTCAGAACGTATTCTATGTGTACGTCTGGTTGGTCTTGAAGCGTTTCTGTTTCAAAAATGCGAATTTCATTTTTACTTATCCAATTGAAGGTTATCTCTTCAGAAGCTGGTTTACCTTCATATCTGCCAACCCATTTCACTTTAAGGTGTTTATCATCAATCCAGCCGCCAACATGGTCATGAACATCGCCACGCGAGGTTAGACTGAAAACACGTATTTTGCCACTGTCTCTATCAAAACTCCAAAGGGCATCTTCAAAATAGTCTTCAGATTCTTCAACATGTAAATCCATTTGGGTACTTATGCCCAAATTGGAATCAAGAATTTTGGCGATTAATGTTCCGCATCCAGTGAGAGTTTTATAATTAGGGATTTTTAAAGCAACCCCAACAGACCATTCCCCAACAAGATTTTTAAGCTGCTCAAGGTCTCGTGAAGGGACTAACATTTTTTGAGACAAACTTTCTCACCAAGTTAGCTGAAAAAAGGATTGATAATAAATCATTGCTGTAGCTTGCTGTAACAACAAGTCTAAAAAAAGGCAGGTTTTTACTTTTCAGACTTTTGCGTAACGCTTATCGTGTGCTGATACTTAGTTGTGCCCTCAATGATGCAAAGGGTTTCTTCTGAAGGGTTTTTTATGTGGAATATTGGTTTGTTTAGAGTTTCAGCTGCTTTGGCGAGTTCGGCTATACTGGCGACTTTTATCGTGTTTATTGTATTGTCAGTGTTTTCTGTTGCCTCGATAATGAGGTGTTTATATGGTTCAAGCATTTTTTGGGTTGAAGTAGTTTTCGGCGTGGTTTCACGTTGCTTTAGAAGTGTTGTGCCGCTGTAACCTAAACCGACAAGTGAAACTGCGATTAGAACTAAACTGGCGTATTGTTGGTTAATTATGTCTTGGTTGGTTACAGTTTCTTGCTGTGTTAATGCGCCTGTACTGGTTTGGGTTAAATCTTCAATCTTTATCACGTCGCCCTCGGCATTGTGAGTAGAGTTTACTGAAATTGTGGGCTGAAAAACTTGGGAAATACTTTTTGAGCCGATTTGGGCAGAAATGTAAAATGTCGGAGTTATTTCCACGACATAATATGGTTGTGAATTGCTGTAGAAGCCTGTGCTGACACCAGTTTCGTTGTCGATTCGGGCTTTTGTTTGCTCAATTTCTTGCTTGTTAAATGTGGGCAAAGTTAGTTGGATTGTTGTTTGTTGCACGGTTGTTTTTGGTGTTGCGGAAAGTTGGTATTGCCATGCCTCTGTTTTTAGTGTGGTGTTTGTGATGTAGGTTATGGTTGGATTGATTTGAAGTGTAGATGTGAATGTATAGGTTAGGGTGAGGTCGATTGTGTCTGTTAGTTTTGTGTAGATTGGGCCGTCTTGGGGTTTAATGGTTGTTTTGTCGTTATAAATGGTGCTTGGTTGTACTGTTGCGGTGTAGTCGATTGTTGCTGTGCTGGTGTATGATGTTATGGTTTTTGTTTGTGTTTGAGTGGCACCTGTTTGCTGTAAAGTAATCACGGTTGCGGTGGCGATAAGAGTTAGAATTACAAAAAAGGCTGTTAGAATGATGTTTCTCTGTGGATACTTCACCTTTCTTGGCTCCTTTCCTGTTTACCTGTCTGGCAGTGTTTCTTGTTTAAATAATTTGTTCAAGATTGGGTTTTACCTACAAATTGTTGAATTTTTCGCATTGATTTATACAAGCATTGTAACGGTTTATTTGCTGGTTTTGAAGCACGTTTTCTGAGGCTTGAATTATTTGCTTGGATGTTTTGCCGTCAATTTTGTAGTCGTCGGCATATCCTGCTTGCTGGTTTAACCATAAGGTTAATAGTTGTTCTTTTAGGTCTGTTTGGCTTGTGTGTTTTGATGGGCTTAATAGACTTAATGCTTGCTGGAACATTTGGGTTTGTGTTCCTTTGAATTGGTAAATGTTTGATTGTTGACTAATCTGTATTAGATACTGTTTGAGGAGGATTGGATCGATTGTTGCTTGGTTTGGATTGTATAAGCATGTTTGGAGTTGTTGTTTCCAGTAGTTGGATGTTTGAGGGTTACTGGGTGATTTGGGGCTTGCAGTGTTTTTAATTTGAAAGCTGTACTGCTGGTTTTGTTGGGCGTCAGGCAATATTAGGATTGCAGTTGTTCCCTGCAGGGTTTGGTAAGGTTGCAGGATTTGGTTTTGGCTGTCTGTGGTGATTTGTATTGCCTCGGGGTTAGGGTTTACTATTGTTGGAGCGCTAAATTGTATTGGCATGTTACCTGTGTTTTTGATTAAGTATTTTATTTGTGCTTGATATTCTGGATAGGCGTTACTGATTTGCACATATATTGTGTGGCGGTCAATGCTGATTAGTGCATGTATTGTTGCAAGGTTTTGTTTTTGTTCGTTATCAAATGTTTTTACTTGGGTAAACTCGATGTTTAGGTTGTCTAGGTTGTGAAGTGGATGGTATATGCAAGCGTAAGCGTAGCTGGTTGTTAGAAGAGAAATTATGATTACTGAAAATATTGCCAAAATTCTTGTGTTCATACCTGTTTTCGCCCCAGTTTAGTGTTTGTTATTAAGGCAATTATGAGTGCAATTAAAGACAATGAAGCCGTGATATACACGCCAGCTGAAAACAACCACCCAAAAACTGCTGAGAGGGTCTGCGGCAAAGACAAAACGGCATCGTAAACTGTTGCTGCCGCGTTTCGTAGACATATGCTGGCCCACCCCAATTTAGGAATGACAAAAGCAGATTTACCGACGACTTGTTGTTGACTGACTGGCAAGGGGTCTTGTGCATTGTTTGCATCCCCTTTGGTTATGAAGTAAATTGTCCCCTTGTCAGTGTACTTGTCTATAACTCGGTGGATTATGGGTTCAGATGCTCCATGGTACTGGATAACGTCGCCTACGTGTATGCTGTCAGGTTTTGTGTGAACAACGATGGCCATGTCGCCAACTTGCAATGCGGGTTGCATGCTTCCACTGGCCACGATGCTGGGTTGAAACCCAAACAAGCCGCTGTTGCTCCAAAGCAGTACAAGCGCAACTATGGATATTGCTATCCAACTGTAGGGGAAGTTTTCTTTTTTGAATCGTTTCTTTTTGACTTCTTTTTCCGAGGTTAAGCCATGGCGGATTAGCAAGGATGGTTTCACGGTTTCGTTTATGATTATGAATCCTAAAGCAGGTACAAGGGTTCCAACAAGGGCTTGAAGGGTCCAGTCAGGGTTTGGAAGGATTGGGGATAGCCATTCGAACCCTTGAAGGACACCCACATAGGTGATGGATGCGACTGGTCCTCCAAGCAGAGCAAGGTAAGTAGCCAATAAGCTCATGGCGATTGCAGGCAAGAAGTTTTGACCCAAAAACTTGACGGTTTCAACAGGTTCGCCAAGGCTCATGTAACGTGCGGGTGTGAAGGCTATTACTGTAAAAATCAGGGTGACTACGGCTATGCCGATTATCTTTTTTTGTTTGGGAAAAGCAGTTATAATTTGGGCTCTGGCAAGTTCAGTGCCCAACAGAACAGCCACAAAGTATAGGATGTTCAGAATTGAACTGCCAGTGTATGGGCTTCTTCCGAAGCTTGTAAAAATGGAAATGAAGATTAAAACGGTTATTTGGGTTGCCGCAGTTAAACCGGCAAGCAAAACCAAATTTTTGTTCAGGTTTGCCTTGATATTGTTTAACCCAATAATTTTGAGAATTACAAATGCAAGTATCAACCAGCATATGCTGGGAACAATGTAAGCGTAAACTCCGACTAAAACAGCTAAACTCAAAAACAAGTAGGTTACCACTAAACAAACCAATGGAACCACTTGGCTGACCGAGTTTACATTCATGCAGTTTTTCTCACTTTACGGTTTTAAATTAAAAAAATAAAGTTGGGTGCTGATTTGACGTTAGACTCCTTGCTCAAAGATTATTTCTACTGTAAAGGTGTAGTCTGTGTCCGGTTGTGCTTCACCGGTTACTGTTAGTATCAGTGTGTAACTGTGGGTGCTGCTTACTGGAAGCATTTCTCCTTCGCTATCCCAACCTTGAAAGTCTATACTTCCAAGATTATCCGTCCAACCCAACGATTCACTATAGGAAATTGGGTTGTCGTTAAGTTTGAAACCGACGAATCGGGCGGGAATGTCTCCAGTGTTTTGTACTCTGATTGCAACGCTTGCACTGTATCCAGGATATGCATTTTCTACGATAAGGCTGATAGCCTGAACATTGCCGCCTAAAGAGCCAACTGGCGTTACTGAAACGCTACCCATGTCTAATGGATCATTTTCTTCAACAGCGGGATACACCGTCGAAACCCTAAGGTTGAGTCTCGCTGTGGTTACCGAGCCAGTGAAGTTTAATGTTTCAGTCCAGCTGGCAAAGGCGATTCCTGTAAACGACAGAGTCATCACGAGTATCAGCGGTAGCGCCAGCATTTGCTTGTTAAGCATCGTTTGAGCACCAAACGGTTGCAGCTTATGGTCCTACGAAAGTTACTGACCCAGCGTATGTTGCAGAAGCAGATTGTGGAACATCTGGAACGTCATCAATAGAAAAGGTTACTGTAACAGTAAGTGAATCACCGGGAGCTATTGCTGTTGTTGGTATGGTGCTTGTTTCAATGTTCAGAAAGTCATCTAAGGTACTTGAAGTTGTTTCACTTAACGAAAGTGTTCCAATTGTTACTGGTAAAGAACCTGTATTTTTCACTGTAACGTCAAAGGAACCACTCCAACCAGGATAAGCGTTCCTAACAAGGATGGTAAAACGGTCTCCAACGATCCATGGAAATAATTCAGGATTGTCTTCATTTATACCCTCTATTATTACTGAAACGTTTCCTGTTTCTACGGTACCGTCAAAAAATATTTGGGTTGTCCATGCTGCGTATGCTGTTCCTGCTAATGCTACTGATAAAACTAGCACTGCGAAGAGTGCTAACATTTTGGTTTTCATTTTTTTAAATCTCCCTTCTTTAATTTTGTAGGTTGTTTTTACGTGTCCCTCTCTCAACACGAGTAAGGGTTAACTTTAGTGCCCTTCTGGCATTGGATTTTAAGGTGATTTATTAATAAATCAGAGAGAAACAACAAGTATAGAAAATAAAGGTAAGTGTTCTATCTTTAAACATATAAAAAAGCTATATAGAAAGCATTAAAACAGAATTATTTATGCAAATCAGCATAATCGTTTCTTTGAATATACGGAGCGTTTTCCCGAAAAGTTTTTACCATAATTATCAAGAAACCTTAAACCCATGTCAGTTGTATGATAACTCACTACGTCACCAGTAGTTTCTTTTTGCAGCAAACCCATTTTCACTAAACTATCAAGGTAATGGTTTACACGTACATTGTTGAGGTTTGCTCCATAAACCACCCGGGTTTTGTTTTTAGGCGTCAAACAAACCTTCAATATGTCTCGAGAAACTTCAAACACATTCCGCCGTTTCATAAAGTCATCTCCAGAAACCGAAAACAAAAAGATACATAAAGTAAGAAGCAAAAAGAGAAAACTCACGAGTATTCATACAGACTACTAAGCCCTCCCCTATAGCTTAGCACAATTAGTGAATTACTAAATAAATTTTGCCATAACACGCATTAAATTTCAAAAAAATAAACAAATAGTTACAAGTAATAAATAAAAACAACCCTCACAACCATCAACAAAACCAGTTGTTAACCAGATAAAGCCTTAAAGCTACAAGCTGCATTTCTACAATGTCAAGAGGAACAAAATTCATGAAGATCATCTCAGGGCCAGCATCAAAAGAACTTGCTGAAAACGTTTCAAAGCTAACAGGCTACCAAAACATTCCAGTAGCATCAAAAATTTTTCCAGACGGAGAATCATACGTGCGCATAGAAGGGGAAGTTAAAGGCGAAGACGTGGCAATCATCCAAACCACCTGTCCACCAGGCCAAGATGGCAGGCTTTTCCAGACAGCTTTTTTGGCTGACGCCGCTAAACGTGCAGGAGCAAACAAAGTCACCGCCGTAGTCCCATACCTTGCATACGCTAGACAGGACAAAATGTTTCTTTCAGGCGAAGGCATAAGCGTTGAAACCATTGCACGCATGCTAAAAGCTTCAGGAATTGACGAGTTCTTGACAGTAAACATTCACTCAGAACCCACACTTGCCCAGTTCCCATTCCCAGCAAAAACAGCAAGCGCCATCCCACTATTAGCTGAATACTTTATCGAAAAAGGCTACAAAAAAGCCTACGCACTTTCACCAGACAAAGGCGCAATGTACATAGCCAAAGAAGCCCAACAAGTTCTCGGCGGCGACGCTGGACACCTAAACAAAGTCCGAGACCGCTACACAGGACAAACCACACAAAGCGGTGAAGGCTTAAACGTTAAAGGTCAAACCGTCATAATTCTTGACGACATAATCAGCACAGGCGGCACCATCGTTGGAGCAGCAAAAATATTAAAAGAACTTGGTGCAGCACACATCTTCACAGCGTGCGTTCACCCATTGCTCATTGGTGACGCGGCAAAACGCATCTTAGACGCTGGTGTTGAAGAAATCATTGGAACAGACAGCGTTCCAGGCCCATACAGCAAAGTAAGCTTGGCACCATTAATCAGTAAACAACTTAAGGCGTAGGTTAAGTGCCTAAACTTTTCTTTTTGCTTTCAGGCGAAAACCTGACGATGCCGGCGTCGGAAGCAAAAGCCATCCTTGAAACAGAAGGCTACCCCTACACCGTCACACAGTTGATGGATCAGGTTTTGCGGCTTGAAGCAGATGAAGAAAGCGTAAAAGCTATTCCAGTGCGGTCAGCATTCACAAGACTCTGCGCAAAAGAACTGTTTGTTTCAAACGCAAACCATGCGGACATAGAAAAAACTGCATCAGAAGTCGACTTTAAAAGTGTCCTAAAACCTGGAGAAAGTTTTGTTGTAAGAATCAACCGCATAAAAAATTACGCTGACCAAACCTTAAACACGATGGAACTGGAAATCAGGCTGGGCAGACAAATCCTCAAATTAGCGCCAGAAGCAAGAGTTAACCTAAAAAACCCCGACAAAACATTCATCGGCATAATCACTGATGAAAAACTTGTTTTCGGCTTAAAACTTACAGAAATCAGCAGCAAAACCTTCTCTGAACGTCGTCCACGCAAAAAACCTTTCTTCCACCCATCAGCCATGCCATCCAAACTTGCAAGGTGCATGGTAAATTTGGCGCACGCTAAAGTGGAGGGAACCATGCTTGACCCGTTCTGCGGCACAGGCAGCAGTCTCATTGAGGCAACTTACATTGGATGCCACGCCTTAGGAGTTGACGCAGCTAAACGAATGGTAATGGGTTGCCGAAAAAACCTGCGTTTCTTTAACATTAACGCGGAAGGACTGGTTTTGGCTGATGCACGCAAACTGCCTTTTTTCAAGGTGGATTGCATGGTAACAGACCCACCGTATGGAAGAAGCGCAAGCACCTTAAAATCAACAACACGGGAACTGGTACATAACGTGTTAGAATCCGCTTATACCCTACTGGAGGATGGTCACCGCATCTGCATTGCTTCGCCTAAAACATTAAACATTAAAGCAATCGGTGTATCTATTGGATTTAAACATGTTGAATCCCACTTTGCTTATGTACACAGCACTCTAACAAGGGAAGTTGCAGTGTTTGAGAAGGTGCCTAAAACTTGAGCTTACGAATAATCTTTCTTGGAACCAGCGCCGCTGTACCAACCCTAAAACGCAGCCTGCCAGCCACAATGCTACAAAGTCCAACTGAACAGTGGATGTTTGACTGCGGAGAAAACACGCAAAGACAAATGATGGCGTCAAAAATTAGTTTCCATAAAAAAACCAAGATTTTCCTCACTCACTTACACGGAGACCACGTGTTAGGTTTACCGGGTGTACTACAGACGATGGCGTTGATGGATAGAAAAGAACCTCTTCAAGTTTACGGTCCAGTGGGCATCAAGGATTTTTTGGTTTGCTGCCAACAAGTGCTAAAGTTCGGGTTAACCTATCAGGTAGAAATTAACGAAATAGTAAAACCAGGCATTATTGTTGAGGAAGAAGACTACATTGTGGAAGTCGTGAAATCCAATCACACTACTGAGAGTTATAGTTACGTGTTTGAAGAAAAGCCTCGTCCAGGCAAGTTTTACCCTAAAAAAGCCGAACACCTTGGAATCCCAAAAGGCGAGTTGTGGTCTAAACTTCAAAACGGCGAAAACATCACTTTACCCGACGGCAAAACCGTGAAACCTGATGACGTTATGGGTCCAATGCGGCAGGGAAGAAAAATCGTTTATACAGGTGACACGCGACCATTCGAAGGTTTCGCGAATTTTGCGGAATACGCAGATGTTGTTATTCATGAATGCACATTTGATGACACATTGATTGATAAAGCCGTTGTTGATGGACATTCAACGCCGTCGCAGGCAGCGGGACAAGCTAAAGCAGCAGAAGCTAAAACCCTTGTTCTAACCCATATTAGCGCAAGATACTCTGATGCAAGCTTGCTTTTGGAACAAGCAAAAAAGGTTTTTGAAAACACTATTCTAGCGGAAGATCTTTTGGCTTTAGAATTGCCACTTAAAGAGGCTAATTCAGCAAAGCCTTAAGCTTCTGTAGACTTTCAGCCACATGGTCACAGGATTCAATGACTACGCGTTGGTCGTAATCCAGTTTTTTGAGGGTTTCAGCAAACCAGCCGTAATCAATCGTACCGTATCCTACGCCTAAGTGGTCATCATCGACGCCTTTGTTGTCGCTTGCGTGGATATGGATGATTTTGTCGGCGAGTTGGTTGAAGAATGGTTGTATCTGGCTTTCAAGGTGAGCGTGACCAAGGTCCAATACAATACCGATTGGCAAACCTGTTTCTTTGTAGAACCTGTTAAAGTCTTCAGGGCTTTTCATTAAAAACCAGTATTTGGCGGGCAGGTTTTCTATGGCGATGTTTACGCCGAGTTGTTCTGCTTCAGTGTATAGTTCCTGTATGCTTTGGGTGTTTTGTTTCCATTCTGAGCCGGGATAAAACTGGGTTATGCCTGTTCGGGCGCCTGGATGGAAAACCCAGAGTTTAGCGTCTAAAGCGCGAGCGTATTCAAGCGATTGGATGAGGCGTTTCATTGATGCGTCAAGAATGGTTCTTGAAGGTGAAGCAATGTTTATGTCTGCAAATGGTGCGTGGACTGTGAATTCTAAATCGTAGCTTTTGGCGGCTTCCTTAAGCAGGCTGACACGTTTCTTGTCAAGCTCATGAGCGCCATCATCTAAAACTTCGATGTACCGCGTATTTTCTTTGCTTAACCGTTTAATCATTCGGTTAAAAGGTTCACCTAGACTGTAAAGCATTGAAACGCCAACTTTAGCTTTAGACATACAACATTTTCCTCAAGCGTGATGATGTTTCTGGTTAAAAGACATACCAACCTAATTAACCTTACAAAAAATCAAACTAAAACGTGGATTAAACAAAAAAAGAAAAAAAGACAAGCTTTTGCTTGCTATTTTTAGGGTTTTCTGCGTTTGTAAACAAACAATCCAAGTGCAACTAACGCAATGATGACTGCTACTGCAATTACTACTAGAAGCACGGGGTTGCTTGGTTCATCAGGTGTTGTTGGTGTTGTTGTTGGTGAAACGTCATCGGAAAGAAAATCTATGGATATTTCGTGTTCACTGAAATGCGTCGTAAACCAAACATAAAAGTTCTCTGAGTCTTGAGTGTAACCCTGATTCTCAGCCTTAACACCATCAATATACACCGTCGGTTTGGTGCCGTAAGCAACAGATGACTTTGCAATTGTTATATTACTAAAGCCAACTGTTCCACTTGGACCCGTAGCTGAAAAAGAAATCTTTGTAGACAAAGACAGCGGAGATGGAGTTATCTTTGCATTTGTTAACTGTGAAGCACTAATGTTTCCGTACAAGGTTAATTCTTTAGTCTTACCGTTTGAAGTTTCAGCATAAATAGTAGTGTATGTTTGGTTAAAGTTTGCAGTTATAGTTCCCGGACCACTAACTGTGGCCGTTGTCGTTGTTGATGATGGCGAGGATACGGTTATTTGGGCGGTGTTGCTCCATGAGTTGAAGGTATAACCTGTGTTTGATAAAACGGAGACATCAAGTGTACCCGCAGTCATCCAAGTTGCTTCTGAAGGTGTTGTAACTCCACCAGCTACAGGATTAGCAGTTACAATCACTCGGTAATGAGTTACCCAGTTTGCAGCTACAGTTTTCGGTCCATCCATCAATATTGAAACAGACGTTTGTGTGCCCTGAGCATCACCACTCCAACCGTTAAAGATGTATCGGGTGTCTGCGCCTGAAGTGACTGTTGACTGGCTAACCTGTGCAGTCGCAGAGGTTCCAGCAATGTACCAGCCGCTGCCAGATGTGCTTCCTTGAGCGGTTGTGACTGTAAGCAAGTATTGGAGGTTATAGTATGCAGTGACTGCTCCGGCGCCTGTTACGGTTAATGTTCCTTCTTGAAGTGTGGAAAGGCCTGTTGTTGAACTCCAAATGTTGCGTTCACCGTTGCTTACCTGCAAGGTTTGGTTGAATACGAAGGTGTGTACTGAGCCGTGTGTCCATGTAAACGCTTTAGGAAGGTCAGCTTCTGTGTAGCCTACACCATCAACTGTTAAAACGACACCTGTAGAGTTGGCGCCTGTCAAATCAAAGTTGACTTGGTAACATTGTTGTGTAAAGTTTGCGACAATGTTCTTGTTGCCATCGATAGTGATTGTTGTATTAGTTGTGCCTTGTAAGTCTCCACTCCAACCGCCGAATAACCAGACGTTGTTGGGAATAGCGTTTAGTTGCACAGTGTCTCCGTAATGGTAAGTTGCAGCTGCCGGTGTTACAGTTACTGAACCGTTGCCAATGGTAGTAACGGTTAAAGTGTATTCGTTGGGATCGAAAGTTGCCGTTATGGTGTGGTCTTCGTGAACGTTTGTGAATTGGTATGAGGATACTGCACCCACTGAGGAACTGTCAACAATAACGTCGACAATATGGTAACCGGTGTCTGGAGATATCGTGAATGTTTGGCTTCCGCCGTCAGTTACTGTAGCAGTTGATGGCGAGATAGTTCCATGGCTAACTTGATTAACGGTTATTGAGTGGCTGTTAAGGACAAATGTTGCGGTTATTGTCATGTTTCCTGTGATTGTGATTGTTTTGTTGGTGTTACCTGTTGTGCTGCCGCTCCAGCCGCTGAAACTCCATCCAGCCGCGGGAATAGCGACCAAATCTACGTTAGTTCCTCCATTGTACGTTTGGTTGCCTGGCAATACTGTGCCTTGTCCAATGGTTGTCATCGTTAAGTTATATTGCTCGGTAGTTCCAAACGCGTAAATTGTACCATCATCCATAAAACTGGGTGAAAAAGCGTAAAGGATACCCCCAGCAATTATAGGCGAGTTATAACTCGCAGAGGTATACATAGAATAACTCCAGATGAGGCTACCAGTTGTCGCGTTTAAAGCAAACATTTGATTTGACCCTTGGACATAGACGATGTTAGATGCAATTATTGCTGCTCGCGAAGCTGAATTTGTTTGATATGTCCATATTTGGGTACCTGTTGTAGCGTTTACAGCGTTAGTGTACAGGTTATCATTAAAATATACGATACCATTAGCCACAGCCGCAGCTGGCGAAGTTATCGTGTTTAAAGTCCAAATCTCTGCGCCCGTTGTAGCGTTTAATGCAAAGAACAAACCGTCCCCCGAGTTAGGGTACACATTACCATAAACTATGCCATTTTCTACACAAGGTGCCGAGTTAAAAATGGTTTTACCTGCTGATGAATATTCCCAAATTTTGACGCCCGTCAATGCGTTAAACGCATAGAGTTTTCCGTCTTGGGAACTAATGAAAACCATGCCGTTAGAAACTGCAGGTGAAGAACCCACCAGTCCACCAGTAGTAAAAGACCAAAGCTGACTGCCTGTTGTTGCATTCAAAGCGTAGACTTTGCAGTCACTTGAACCCACATACAGCACACCGTTTGCTATTGCCGGAGAACTCGATACACCTGCACCTGTTGTAAAAGTCCAAATAGTGTCTCCTGAAGTGAGGTTTAATGCCATGACTTTGCGGTCTTCTGTGCCAAAATATAGAATGTCATCAACTAAAGCAGGGGATACTGGGGAGGAGGGAAAATATGAGGAACCTAAATCATATGTTCTTATCAAGTTGCCGGTAGTTGCATTACGAGCATATATGCTGTTTGATCCGCCGAAGTATAAAACACCATTTGCCGCTATGAGAGCAGTAGAGGCTGAAATATACCCGGTACTTTGGGTCCATAACAGGTCGCCTGTTAGTGGACCACTTGAGGATGAATACCCAGTATGGCCTAAACCGTTTCCGAGCATCCACCAATTATAGGGTATTGCATCGAAAGTTACTGTTTGCTGGGTTTCGGCTCCGTTTACAGTGATTGAACCTGAAGTGACTGATGCAATGTAGCCTGTTGGGGCGTCAATTGTGTAGTCGTATGTGCCGTATGCAATGTCTGTAAATTCAATTGAAATAGCACTGCTTGTTTGTGTTACGCCATCTAAAGTAACTGTCCAGCTTGTTCCAGAGGGTAGACCTGTTTCAGTGAATGTAACTGTATATGTCTGGGTATTGAATGCGTATACTTTGCCGTCACCTGACGCAACATATACTGTTCCATCAACTACAGCGGGAGATGACCAAATGGCGCCGTCAGTAGCATACTTCCAGATTAACGTGCCATCAGCAGCATTGAAAGCGTAAACGTTCTTGTCATGTGAACCTATGTAGACTACGCCGTCTGCAACTGCAGCAGAAGAGTAAAGGAAAACGCCCGCGGGGGTTGTCCAGATTTCTGAGCCATCAGTTGCGTTTCTTGCGTACATTGTTCCCTCTGTATCACCTATGTAAATAACGCCATTGTAGTAGGCAGGTGATGAACTGAACTGTGCACTGCTGCCGCCCAAATGTACATCCCACAGGTATGGGTCACCAGTGGCTGTCACATTCAGGGCATATAATTTGCCTTCATTATTTCCAATGTAGATAACACCATTTACAATGGCTGGCGAGGAACAGACGTGACTCCACGTGTAGTAGTTCCAAATTTCTGAGCCGTCAGTTGCGTTTAAAAGGAAAACTCTTCGGGATTCATACATGCCAAAGCAGACTACGCCGTCAACAACTGTTGGAGATGACCCCAAAAAATAGCTGCCTTCAAGCGTTTTTTCCCAGTTGAGGCTTCCATCGGTAGCGTTTATTGAAAAGACTTTGTCGTTTGCACCAAAATAAACAACACCATCCACTACATTAGGAGACGTATTATAGCATGAACCGCCAACGTTATAACTCCAAATGTAACTGCCGTCAGTGGCATCCAACGCATAAAGATACTGATCATCAGAAGCCACATAAACAACTCCATCAACTACGGCAGGGGACGATTTAACTGCTCCACCAGTGATATATTCCCAGATTAATGAGCCATCCACCGTGTCTAATGCGTAAATGGTTCCGTTTAGGGTGCCAATGTATAAGACACCGTTAACGATGGCTGGTGATGAAGTTGATATATCATTTAGACTGGTTATCCATAACGTGTTGTTGGTAATTGGTGCTGCAGTGTCTGCGTAGCCTGAATGGAGGACGTCTCTTCTGCTCATGTACCAGTCCGATGAGTTAGATGAAGCAAAAGTTACCTGCTTAACAACGCTCGCACCTGCGACTGTTAATGTTGCGGAGGCTTGTGTGCCTATTAAGTAACCGTTAGGGGTATCGATTGTGTACGGGTAGCTTCCGTTGGCGCAACCAGTGATTGTTAAAAAGGGTGTTGATGATGAATATTGGGCGCCGTTAAAAGTGACTCCCCAAGTTGTTCCTGAGGCTAAACCGGTTTCAACAAAAGTAACGTTGTAATTTTGTAAAGGAGTGAACGCTACATTGATGTTTATGGTTTGGTCAACCTGTAGGGTAAATGTGCCAGATAATGTTGAGCTTGAAGTATATCCAGCAGGTACATACACTTGCCAATTGTATGGGACGTCAGCAATCCATGTTTGAGAAATGGAACTGCCTGTGGATGTATAATTGCTTGCACCGATTTTTACTGTCCAGCTTGTACCTGATGCTAAACCTGTTTGATTAAAAACTATGGTGCCGTTCATGCCTGTTGCATCAACAGGTTTCGCGTTAAATAGGGTTACAAAGCAGGATAGGAGTATCATGCTGATTAATAGTTTTGTGATTGTTTTTGAAAGCTTCATAGTTAACACTTTAGTCTTGGAAACAAATTTTACAAAAGTAATATTAACCCTTGAGCTTTTGGAATATGGATTAGAAAATAGTTAACAAGTTTTATTGTTATCAAGTTTAAAATAAAAATGACAATACAATGCTATCATAAACAGTTAACCCGTCAAATAAAAACAAAGGTTCATTTACTGATTTGTGGGCCAAAACCCCTAATTTTTGCAGAGATAGTTTTGGGTTGCTTTTTTGAAGCAGAATTTTAATCGTTTGCATACTGCGTCACTACATGTCAAGATAAGTCAAAAAAAGTCAAAACACAAGAAAAAAGACAAACTTAGGGGAACAGTTGTCTGCCCCACTGCTGTGAACCATTCTTCGCCGAACGGGTTGTTTTATACTGCACATTTCGCAGACCCAACGCAAGCTCCGCAAACTCTTTTACAGTATTGTAACGAAACTCCCAAGTTGGTTCACCAAACAGTAGACCACTGCACATAGTATCCACGTAAACGTATAGACGATTACCCATGTAGTCAAAAACTGCTTGTTTTTCTTCACCGTATTTGGGCTCAGAGAGCACTTTGAAGGGCCAGATTTTGCAAGCTTCAGGCTTCATGTTTTGAAGGGCACAAAAGTACGTGTTTGCCTTGTTGCATAAGAAACTGCAGGTGCCGTCGCTGCAACGTTTAATGTACAACCTATCCAGCCCAGTAACGGTTGTTTGTGCCCCAAAACGTTTAACAATGTTTAACCATTCAGGAAAATTGATTACAACCGTGTAGAGTTTGCAGCAGTAACCGCAACCTTTGCAACGCCAATCCGCAATGTTTTGCCATGGAACAAACTGCATAGTCTACACTCAAAGCGGACTCAAAAAGTACTTGGCAAATTAAAAATGTTCCTTCACTTAAAATAGAAAGTTAATTATGGTTTTTTGTACAGATACAACGTGTGAGACGGGTAGCCTAACTGCGGGTTTTCACAAAAGTTCTCGATTTTCTCTGGACGCCAACCGATAATTTCGTAATCATGTGAAACTACGCGAACGCCTTTTTTTAGGTCACTTTCAAGTTTGGGACGTATCTTCTCGTTAGCGCTGGTAGTTAAGTACAGAAAAACCACGTCAGCGGAACCTAAATTGACAGTGAACATGTCGCTGTTAACGATGGTTACTCGGTCGCTAAGATTGTTCTCGTTAATGTTGCTTAAGGCTTTTTTAGCTAGGTCTTCACGTAACTCAATGCCGACGCCTCTGGCACCAAAGTTTTTAGCTGCCATGATTACTGTTCTGCCGTCTCCAGCGCCCATGTCAAATAGTACTTCGCCGGCTTTTAAATCGGCAATTTTTAGCATTCTTTCAACCACGATCATTGGGCTTGGAACGAAAGGTGCAATGAACATTTCTTTTTACTCCCGAAAAATCTGGTTATGTCCTGTTATGCGACATAGGTCTCCTTTTTCGGCATTGGACGTTTTGCTTCGCCACATTTTACGCAGCTTTGAGCGCATAATTCAAGATATTTTTCTTCATCGTTTGAACCGATTGCTTCAGCGGCTTTTTTGCAGAGTTCGCTTGGTTCGCTACAGCCTTCTTCACGGCATAAGCCTGAGATATAGTTGCAGATTTCCTTCACGTCTTTAGGCTCTAAAACTGCCCGGTTGGTGCGTACAAGCAGGCATAGCTCCCTTGCCATAACGCAGGTACGGACATATTTTATTCGCTGTAAAACTTCGTCACGTAGGTTTTTTCGGCTTATCTCCACTGTATAATCTCCTATATTGCAGTAAAGCAGGATAAGGAACAATGGTTGTTACCCATTTTAAAGCTTGTTGTTTAAAAATGAAGACGCATTTTTCTATAAAAAATAGCTTAACTAAAACGTTTACTTAACACTTTACGTTCTGCATCCATTACAAGTTCATAGAATTTGTCTGAACAAGTTGGCTCTTTTTCCAGTACACCAGAAACATCCGAAACAGAAACCCGCCTAGCGCTTAAGGCTACAGCAGCAGGTTTGCCATACTTTTCGATTACAGTTGCATTCTGTTTAGCGATTGTCTGCATTTTTTCTTCGAGTTTTGAGAGCTTTTCACCTTTTTTCTCCAGAAGAGGGGCTGCTCGTTCTTCTTCAATTTTAAGCATGCCAATCGCGTGGGAGCCGCAGTTGGGGCATTGTGGTTTGTCAGGTAAGTCTTTGATTCGAATCATTTCCATGTAGTCCCAACAGTTGGTGCAGACAAAGTTGCCTGTTTCGTTAAGCAGTCTTGCTTTGGCAGATTCAACCAGTACTGCAAGCATTCGTTCAGGAGGGATAAGGTCGGTTTTCATGCTTACCCGTTCAATGCCCACTCGGGCTACTGGCGTGGCTACGCCTCCAGTTTGAACGACTTGGAAGCCGATTTCGCCCATGTTCATCCTTTTTAGCACCATAACCAAGCCGTCAACGTCAAGGTCTTTACTGAACACATCCTTCAACCCTTCCTCGTAAATGGGGGTACCCTCAAAACTGGTGATTAACTTTTGGATGCTTACGTTGCTAAAGTCTGCCCATTTCTTCAACGCACCAAAGCGTCTAGCCACGTGAATTACGCGGCGTTTAAACAAGCCAGTCTTAACAGTGGAACGCCGCAAAGTTTCTTTAATGCCCGCTTCAGGCATCGCATGCATTTCACGGAAAACTTCCACAACACGTTCAGCGTTCATGGAACCCATGGTTTGCACAAAGATACGGTAGGGGTCATGCTGCACGATTATACCGCGTCCAAGCTTGTCAGACAAAACCTGCCCCAACAGTTGAGCCAAGGCACGGTTAATCATTGAACCAAAATTAGAATGCACTATAGTGAATTCGTCCCAATCCTCAAAAACCAACCGACTTGGCGTGGGAACCGCAAAGCCAACAGCTATCTGCTCCAAGGTTTCAGCTAACGCATGAAGTATAGTTTCTTTGTCGGCTGGATACCGTTCAGCAAGAAGCTCACTAACCTTTTCAGGTGAGAGCCCTGCAAGAATTTTTCCTTCTGCAAAACCGCGGACTTCAGCAAGTTCTTGAGCTACTTCGTAGGGTACGGGGATTTCTTCGCCTATCCAGCTGGGAATAGAGCCTGTTGGGTCTTCAACTGGGCGAACGTACACTTTGTCTTCAGTGGTGTGTATGATGTTCCATGGGCTGCCTCGTATGATGAATTTGGTTCCGGGTTTGCCGTATTCTGCCATGAATGCTTCGTCAAGTATACCTATTGAAGTATCGGTGGATTCGTCGATTACTAGGAACTGTTTTTCGACTGGAATCATTGAGAGGTTGTCAAAGTAGTATTCGAAAAGTGCTTTGGTTCGTTGCGGTTTTAGGACCACATGGTCTTCGAGTGACGCCCAAGCTAAACGAGGAAAACGTGAATGCATGTACTTGATTATTTTTTCGATGTCGTCCATGGTTAAATGTTCATAGGGGGCAGCGTTTCGTATGAGTTCAAGGATGCCTTCGAATTCAAGCCGCCGATTTTTCATCAGTAACCCTGCGATTTGATGGGTTAAAACATCGTAAGGTTTGTCTGGTAACTGTACGGGTTCAAGCTGCTCTTTCAAGGCGCGACGTGCAATAACCATGGCTTCCAAAGTGTCGTCGGAGTCCATACCGATTATAATGCCTTCTGAGACATGCCCGTAACTGTGACCAGCCCTTCCTACCCGCTGAATAAGCCTTGAAACCTGCCTCGGCGACATGTACTGGATAACAAGGTCAACGCGCCCAACATCTATGCCTAGTTCAAGGCTGCTGGTAGCGATTAAACCTTTAAGTTCTCCACGTTTCAAACCAGTTTCTGCGGCGAGACGGGATGGTTTTGCGAGGGAGCCGTGATGGATTGAAATGGGGAAATCTATGTCCCAGACTTTGAAGCGTGAAGCCAGCACTTCTGAAACTGAACGCGTGTTAGTGAATAAGAGTACTGACTTGTGAGTGTTCATGTAGTCACGAATAATGCGCAGTCTTGCAGCCACTTCAGGGTGGGTAAAGATTTTTCCTGCAAACCGTGAATCCTCATCAGTAGGGCGAGGATAGATTACTTTGAGGTTAACCATTTTGGCGACAGGTGTACGGACGATTTCAACGGGGCGTTTGTCGCCGACAAGGAACTGCGCAACCGTTTCTGGCGTACCGACCGTTGCGGATAAGCCAACCATTTGGAAATCTTTGCCGATTAGGCTTCGGATGCGCTCTAACGCGATTGAGAGTTGGCTGCCACGTTTGCTGTCTGCTAATTCGTGGACTTCATCAATTATTACCCAACGCAAGGCCTGCAGATGCTGTCGTAGTACCCAGCCTGAAAGAATCGCCTGTAACGTTTCAGGGGTAGTGATTAAAATGTCTGGGGGGCTTTGGGATTGTCTTGAGCGTTCTTTGGTTTCGGTGTCTCCGTGGCGCACGGCAAGTTTTATGTCTAAATTGTTGCACCACCATTGCAGTCGTTCAAGCATGTCACGGTTTAATGCGCGAAGTGGCGTGATGTAGAGTACTTTTATTCCAGGTGTTTTTGGGGTTTGAAGGAGCATGCTTAGTACTGGAAGGAAGGCGGCTTCTGTTTTGCCTGTTGCTGTTGGTGAGATTAATAGGACGTTTTTTCCGTCTAAGACTTTTGGGATTGTTTTTTCTTGAGGTTCGGTTGGTTTGGGAAAGCCTTTTTGTTCTACTAGCCGACGGACGGGTTTTACGAGTAAGTCAAAAGCGTTGCCAGAAGTTTCTTGCAATCGTGTTGCCTCAAGATGTTAAAAAGAAATCTTTTTTGTGGTGTAAAAAATGTTTTGGCAGTTTTTGGTTTAAACGTCGGGCAAAATTGTTTGCTGTGTTCTTGGTATCTTGTGATTCATTATTTAACTAAGGGCACAAATTTTTGTTTCTTGAAGGGTTTTTTCAACATGATTTTTGTAAAAGGTTTTCTTGTTTTTACATAAAAATGTCTAAAAAGCATGTTTAAAACATAATTATCTATTCGAAAATTATGGAAAGTTTTTTATTTCATAGGGAAAGAACATGAAGCACATTACACGGAGGAAAATAAAAAAATGGCTAAATGTCCAAAATGCGGAACAGAAGTAGCAAAGCCAAAGAAAACCTGGAAAATGGCAGGCAGACCAGACAAAACTGGAAAACGCATGCAACTAGAAATCGGATTGTATGAATGCACAAAATGTGGAAATACATTCCGTGAAGTATTAAGCAAAAATAAAGTTTAAAATTTCGTTACTTCCTTAATTTTCTTTTTTTGTTATATTTAATCGAAGGATTTTATAGTCACTTTAACACGTTGTTTGGTAAACGGATGGCACAAGTTGGCAGCAACATTTAGAAGACTTTGGAAAAACGAGTACTTCAAAACAGCCGTCACAATAGCATTAATACCCATACTTGTCGCTGGTTTCTGGTTTGGACTACAAGTAGCATTAAACACAGAAATATTTCCATTATTCATGGTAACAAGCGAAAGCATGTGCATCCCACCCGGTCTATGCGACCCCTTTGCACACACTTTTGAAAGAACCCTGCACGTAGGAGATTTGCTGGTTATTCAAGGGGTGAATGCTGCAGATCTTAAAACTGATTATCCGAACAGCGACATAATAGTGTTTCGAGACCCAACCTTGCCTGTAACTGACCCCAAAGCCAATATTGTTCACCGCATTGTTAGCGTAGTTGAAGTTGATGGGAAACTATATTTCCATACTAAAGGTGACGGAAATGGTTACCCAAATGTTTGGCCTCAAACCCCAACATCAAGCATTGATACTTGGAGGGCTAGCACAGAAGATCCAACAAGCGCTTATAACGGTGCAATCTCGGAGGATTACGTGTACGGAAAAGTTATTTTACGTGTCCCATGGATTGGCTCCTTAGCGTTAATTTCACAAAAATACAGCATAATACCAATAATTCTGGTCTTAATCATCATAGTGCTGGTAACACTCGAATACGTATTACCATTAATAAAGAAAAAATCAAGCCAAGCAGCAAACAGTCCGACACCAACAAATGTTTAGTGAAACTATTTTTTTCCACAAGAATGATTTTATATAATATAGCAGGTTGTTTGGTAAAGGAAGGCATTCGTTGACAACAGTATTAAGAAGGCTTTGGAAAAACGAGTACTTCAAAACGGCAGTTACAATAGCGTTAATTCCGTTGCTTGTTTTGGGTTTCTGGTTTGGATTACAGGTAGCCTTGAACACTCGCATTTTTCCGCTGTTTGCGGTAACAAGTGAAAGCATGTGCATTCCGCCGGGCGAGTGCGATCCTTTGGCTCACACATTTGTAAGAACGCTGCATGTGGGGGATTTGTTGATAATTCAAGGTGTGGATCCAAAAGATCTTAAAACTGATTACCCGAACAGCGACATAATAGTTTACCAAAACCCGTATTTGTCCGCTAGTGATCCAGCTGCAAATATTGTACACCGCATCGTAAAGTACGAGGATATTAATGGCACACGCTACTTCTGGACAAAAGGAGACGGCAACGGATACCCAAATGTTTGGCCTAACCCAGCCGAATCAACTGACCCGTGGAGCCCAATTTCAGAAGATTATGTTTACGGCAAGGTTGTGATGCGTATTCCATGGATAGGGGGCTTCGCGCTACTTTCGAAAGAATTCAATGTTATTCCAATAATTCTGGTCATAATCATCATAGTGATAGTGGTTTTTGAATTCGTACTACCCCTAATAAAGAAAAAAACAAGGCAACCAACCATCAACCCAGCACCAGCAAACCAACAAAATTTTTTTAAATGCAAACCTTGAATGCTTGAAATATAGAAGAGTTAATCAAACAGAAACAACTTGTAGAGTTTAGGAAGGACAGGCAGGTTTGGCGGCTTCTAAACTGAGAAGGTTGTGGAGAAATGATTTTGTCCAAACCGCTGCCATTATAGGCTTAATTGTAGCAATCGTTTTAGGGCTATTTTTTGGGGCGCAACTGGTTCTTAACACGCCTTACCCAACCTTAACCGTTGAAACAGGAAGCATGTGCATCCCCTACGACAGTTACTGTGATGGTTGGTCGCACCCGTTTGAACGCACGCTCCATGTTGGCGATTTATTGATTGTTCAAGGAGTAGACCCAGCCACGTTAAACACGGATTACCCTAACAGTGACGTAATCGTTTTTCATGAACCAGGCAACCCTAACAGGCTAATCGTGCACCGAATCGTTGCTGTGCAAGACATAAACGGGACACTTTATTTTCAGACTAAAGGGGACGGCAACAGTGGACCAACTTATCTTTGGCCTGCAATTCCGCCGGTTAGCGAGTATGATATGTGGTCAGGTGGACACGGAGTCCCTGAAAATCAAGTCGTAGGTAAAGTTATAGGCAGGATTCCTTGGGTAGGACTTATAACGTTGTTCCTTCGCCATAACCCGTACGGTTTTCCGTTGATAATAGCGTTAATTTTGTTGCTCTTGATTGTAGAATTTGTGTTACCCGTCATAAAGAAAAAAATCGTTCAACAGAAAACACCACAACAGGCTGCATAGATGTATTTATAAAGTTTACATTTCATAAAAGGGACATTGAGCCGCTAAACAGAGGAGGGAAAGAATGCCAAAAGTTAAAGCAACCGTAAGTATAGAAAACGTTGTAGCTTCTGCAACGCTGAACCAGAAGGTTGACCTTAACTCGGTAGTAAAAGGCTACCCAGGCGTTGAGTACCGTCCCGAAGAATTCCCTGGTCTTGTTTTCAGGCTTAAACGTCCGAAAACTACCACTTTAATTTTTAGTTCTGGAAAAATGGTGTGCACAGGCGCCAAATCTGAAAAAGAAGCCCGCCGCGCCGTCATCAAAGTAATTAAGGAACTTAAGAAAAGCGGAATAATCATCATCAGCAAACCAGAACTTAAAATCCAAAACATTGTAGCATCAGGCATCTTAGGCGGCATGGCTGACCTTGAAAAAGCAGCCTACACTTTAGGGCACACAATGTATGAGCCTGAACAGTTTCCAGGCTTAATCTACCGCATGGAAGAACCTAAAGTGGTTATCTTGTTGTTTGCAAGCGGAAAACTCGTTTGTACAGGCGCCAAGAAAGAAGGAGACGTCTACATTGCAGTGGATAAACTGCATGCGCTTCTGGAAGAAACAAGCCTAATCTACTACGAATAAAAGAAGAAAATTACTTCTTTTTGATTTGTTTGTTAATTGTTTTGAGGCTTTCTCTGTCGATAGCACCTATGTCGTAAAGTGTTTTTGCGATTTCACTGATTTTTAGCAACGGCAGCAGGTTAACGCCGACTTCTTGGAGTTTTTCTTTTGCACCTTCTTCACGGTCCAAAAAGGCTACTGCTTGTGTGACTATTCCGCCTTCTGCTTTTATGGCTTCGGCCGCTTTCCGTAGTGTGACGCCGGTGGTGACTAAATCGTCAATCAGCAGCACTCGGTCGCCGGAAAAAAGCACTCCTTCTACTCTGCGTTCTCGTCCTTGCAGTTTTACGCTTTTGCGTACGTACAGGAAGGGTTTTTTGAGGTTGTAAGCGATTTGTGAAGCGAACGGTATGCCTGTGATTGGTACTGCGGCTATGCGGTCAAAATTTTTTAGTCCAATCTGGTTGGTTATGGTTTCTGTGTAGAAATCAATTATTTCCCTGAAAGCATCAGGAAAGCTTGGTATGACTTTTAAGTCAATATAGTAGGGGCTTGCTTTTCCTGTTGAAAGTTTAAAGACGCCGAATTTGAGGGCGTCAATTTTGAAGAGTATATTTGCCATAGTATTTTGTGTTTCTTCAAAACTTTTTTGCAAATTGTCACTTTCCTTTTTTTGATACCTGATATATCTTGTTGATTTCAGGAATCAAGCAGGCAGTTCTTGGCAGATCCTTCTTTATCAGTTTCTGGAACGTTTTTTGGTTTTCAACGGAATTTGTATGGTAAGGAACAACTAACGGCGGTTTTGTTAACCAAGCGATGTCGAAACCGCTTTCCGGTGAGGCTCCAACTGTGATGCCGACACTACAGAAAACCAAGTCAAACTTTTCCTCTTTACCCAGCTGAGCTAGTTCTGGGAACGGCAAACTGTCCGCGGTGTGATAAATTTTTACTCCATCTTCACTTGTAATTATGTAAGTGTTTGGGTATCTTGCGTTATGATTGCATTTAGCGGCTTTAATGGAGACTTCGCCTACTTTGATTACATCACCGATGCGAATTACTTGCAGTTTGTCGATTGGTATGTGGGGTTTCAGGCGGAAAGCCGAAGCGGGGTCAGCGATGACTGTACAGCCAGTGGTTTTTTGGACTTCTTTGACAAGGGTTGAGTCAAGATGATCATAGTGCTCATGTGTCAACAGGATGGCATCAACGTTTTGCAGGTATTTTGGTTTGACGTCAACTGGGTCAATAGCGAAGGTTTTGGTGGGCGTTTTTAGCAGTATGCCAGAGTACTGGTTGAACCACACGAAGAGTATAGCGTTTTTTTCTGGTATTTTCTGTATCGACATTGTCTTGATTCCTCAATGGCTATAATATTACAGGTGGTTTTTAAAAGCAATTGCCCACTACTAGCCATTGGGGTAAGCAGAAGTCTTGGCTTTTACATGTTTTTGGATTGAAAAAACGCCATTAGCACCTACCCCCCTAAGGTTTTTTGGGGTCATTTGGTTGTGGGGGTTTTAGTTGGTTGTCGTAGCGTTCGCATTTTACTTCTGCGACTGTTTGCAGGATGTGAATGGAGACAAGAAATGCGGCGAGCAGTATGATTAGTCCTGCCCAGTATAGTTCGATTGCTATTATGCGGTACATGCTTAGGAACGTTAAAAGTATTGCCAGTTCTACTGTTACGGATGTGAGGACGGCCAAGATAAGAAGGCATTTACGTATAAGTCTTCTCTGGTTTACTGACAAAAAACGCTCACTCCAATAAATAGTGAATAATAATACAATTATTAAGCATATAGTTATCAAATTAGCGCAAAAAAGCCTTAAATTTTGTAATTTTAATCAGCGCTAAGCCTTTTTATTGCACCACTCAACCAAGAAAACACCAACCGAGACCTACGACTTGTAAACCCAAGGCGGTGGCTTTATAAGCAAGCTTTCGCCAAAATAACTAGAACATTTTTATATAATTTAAAGAAGTGCAAGATAAATGAATCATTTTTCAGAATTATTGCGCAAAATATTATCCATAATAATAGTTGTGCTTCTTTTTTATGGAGTTTTGACACCCCCTGACGACCCAGAGGAGAACGAAAGAACAGCTTGCCAACCCTTGCACGTTGATGGCAGATACATCAAAAACAACCAAGGCACAATAATTCATTTGCACGGATGTCAAGGCGGCGGTGCTTTTAATGACGGCGGCAACGGTAACTGGATGACGGATTGGGGCTTTAAGTTTTCAAGCGTTGGATGGAACACCAGTTACGTTAAAAGTCAACTAGACAAGATGGTTGATTGGGGAGCTAACGTGTTGCGAATTCAGTTAAGCGTTGAGCTGTGGATGAATGATGTTGACAGCATTCGTTCGCATATTGGTTACGTGATTACTGAAGCCTCCAGCAGGGGAATATACTGCATCATTTCACCCTACCAAGTACGGTATTGGGGTCAAGACGGATGCGAACAAGACCCATTGCCATACCCGCCCTACTGCAACAATTACTCAGCCCAAATAATTCCAAACGCAACAGCCTTTGTAAATTGGCACAACCAACTAACCAACTATTACAAGAATTATTCAGGCGTAATATGGGAAGTCTGGAATGAACCATACGCAGAAGCAGAAGGCGCGTTTGACGAATTTATGAATGTAACGCAAGAATGCATAACTAATGCTCGAAATAACGGGGCCAATCAACTATTTTTCTTGACTTGGGGTCCAGGCGGCTTAGACACCAGTTGGGTTGAAGACATCTTGAAAATCGATGACCCCGCCGACATAGGCTTGGGACTGCTATGGCACTGTTACAATGCCTACAACCATTTAGGTTACCCAAGACCAACCACGCTTAGCCAAGTAGCAACCGCAATGTCAGGCATCACCGCTCTTTCAGAGAGCCATCCCTGTTTTATTGGCGAGTTTGGAGCGGAATACACGGTTTCATCTGACACCGACGTGGTAGATTGGCAAATGACTGTAATGGACCAAGCAGGAATACATTACGTTATGCATTGGCTGCGTCCAGATGGAACCTTCATGTACGTTTACAACGATTTTTCACCCACCACTGCTGGACAAAAACTAATTGACCACATGCAAGGTTACGAAGGAACCACTCATTACCTAACCGTAAACAGCGACAGTGGCGGAAGCACCAACCCAACCAGCGGCGTTTACAATTACACCACAGGAGCTTTAGCGGAGGTTACAGCAAATGCAAGTGCTGGCTACTCTTTTGACCATTGGATCCTTGACGGCCTACAAGCTGGAGCCGATAACCCGATAAGCGTGCCAATGTGCAAAAACCACACGTTGGAACCAGTATTCAAAGAAAAATTCTCTTGGTCAACCAGCTTTGAAACAGGCAACTTCAGCGAATGCACCGGCGTGCTTCATGATGGCGTTTACTCTGCAGACGTCATAACCACCGACCCTAAATCAGGCAGTTTTCATGCAGATTTTGTTAGCACAAGCCAGTACGGTTACAGTTGTGGATACAAAACGTTCACTGACCAGTCAAACGTCACGATGACTTTTCAGGTCAGGTTTGTTGAGGGCTACGCGGACACGGATGGTTCATGGCTGAGTTACGGAGCATTAGCAAACAACGCCTACGGAGAATCGGCGGCTGTTATAATCAAGAATGTTGGAGGTCAACTGTACTGGGGATTATTCGTTAACGGCGCTATATACCTTGAAGCGGCACCCAGCAGCATCAACACAAGCACATACTATCAGGTAGAACTTGTTAGAGACACCAACGGTTTGCAACAGTTATCCGTGAATAATGTTCTCAAAGTGCAACAAACCATCAGCTTATCATACAATGCAAACATAGCAACTTTTGGCATCGACTTTAACACGGGCAAATCAGTCAGAATTTACATAGATGACGTAGCAGTTTTCACTTAACCCTTTTTTGGTTCACACTTTTGATAAGGCTTAATAGCTGTTCCGCCGTGACATTGTAACATAAAGTTCGTGATTTGCCATGGTGGATGTTTGGCTTCCTTACGGAAAAACCGACGTGTGCGTCAGAGTTCCAGCCCGAAACCTTTTAGGTTCAATTGACCCAATCCAAAAACCAGGCGTACCAGACCCCAAAGCGGAAATTGAACGCGCCATACAAGAACCCATAGGAACAAAACGCTTAAGAGAAATCGCCAAACCACAAAGCAAAGTCGCAATAGTCGTAGACGACGCCACTCGCAATAACCCAAACGAAATCATGATACTACCAGTTCTTGCTGAATTGAACGCTGCAGGCGTTAAAGACGAAGATGTTACAGTAATTTTTGGCTGCGGAACCCACAGGGCAGTTAAACCTGAAGAGTTCACTATGCTTCTCGGCGAAGAAGTTCTAAAACGTGTCAAAGCAGTAAACCATGACGCCAAAGCGCCAGACCTTGTTAACATCGGCACCACAAAGTCCCATGGAAACAAAGTTTTTCTTAACCGCATCTTCGCTGAAGCAGACGTCAAAATACTACTGGGTGACGTGAATTTGCATTACTACGCGGGCTATGGTGGAGGAAGAAAAAGCGTTCTACCGGGAGTCAGCGGTGCAGAAACAATCCAGCATAACCACGCCATGATGCTTAACTCAAACGCTAAAACCGGCGTTTTGGAAGGAAACCCAGTTCATGAAGACATGATGGAAGCTGCACGCATGGCAAAAGTCGACTTCATAATTAATATTGTTGAAAACAGCAAAGGCGAAATGGTGAAAGCATTTGCAGGCGACGTGGAAGCTGCGTTTTTGGAGGCAGTTAAGCTTGTAGATGAAATGTACAAGGTTAAAGTGGATCGCCGGGCTGACATCATAGTTACCAGTGCTGGTGGACACCCTGCTGACATAAACTTGTACCAAGCACACAAAGCAATTGACAACGCTTTAGATGCAGTTAAGCGTGGCGGCGTAATCATCCTTGTCGCAGAGTGCCCCGAAGGTCACGGCAACCAAGTTTTTTATGACTGGATGGCACGGTTAGCTGATTTAAAGAGTACAGAAAAAGAGATTAAACGCAGTTTTGTAATGGGTGGACATAAAGCCTACTACCTGCTTAAAGTGCTTCAAAATCACCCAGTAATTTTGGTGTCTTCACTGCCAGATTATTACGCGTCAAATGTGTTTAAACTGAAAACCGCAAGAGCAGTTAACGACGCTTTAACTGAAGCTTTCAAACTGTCTGGTTCAGCCTCAAGAGTTTGGACCATGCCATTGGGAAGTTACACGTTGCCCGAGTATAAGGCGCCAGAGGAAGTAAAACCTTAAAAGCCAATCAGACTTGACATTGAGGAAGATAAAGGATTCAACGCACAGAGCGCAACCTTTAAGTTCATTTAGCTAAACTCGTAATGAAGGCGACAAGATGGAACCATCCTATACCCTGCGAAAATTCGTCCCAAACGACCTGCAAAACGTAATGCAAATTAACCGTGTTTGCCTACCAGAAAACTATACAGACTTCTTTTTTGTTGACCTGCACCAACGCTTCCCAGAAACATTCATTGTTGCTGAAGAAAACGGAAAACTCCTCGGCTACATAATGTGCAGAATTGAAGTAGGCTTATCTAATTTGGGACTTGGCGGTTTAATACGCAAAGGACACGTTGTTTCAATTGCAGTAATGCCGCAAGCAAGAAGACGAGGCGTCGCCCAAGCAGTCATCAACAAGGCATTGGATGGCATGCGTTACTACAAAGCTAAACAGGCTTTTCTTGAAGTCAGAGTTACCAATGAACCCGCAATTTCACTTTACAAAAAGTTGGGTTTTGAAGTGAGCCGAACCATTAACGGTTACTATTCTGACGGCGAAGACGCCTACGTAATGACCAAAAAATTAGCATAACGTCAGGCGCAGTTTGTATTTTATTCATTTTTACATTTTTTTGTTGCTAAAGTAAATAAAAACAATAATTTTCAATTATAACGAATGTTTAAACTTTTTTGGTATACCATAGTTGTTAATCATTTTGACGCCATATTCGGACTACACAGGCTTTAAGTAAACAAAAAAGAAAAAATAACCAAAACCCCCGAGAAAAGTCTGCGCCATGAAAATACAAACCAAAACAGCAATCCTCATTTCAATTTCATGTTTACTTATTTTTGGCGCACTTCATTTAGCAGCATCCTGCCTAATTCTACCAAGTTACCAAGACATAGAAAACAAACTAAGCCAAGACGGCGTCTGTCAAACATTAACCACTTTACAGTTTAGACTTTCACAAATGGAAAGCCAAGTAATAGATTACGCTGCATGGAATGATTCATACAATTTCGTTCAAGTCTACGACCAAGCATTTGCTGACGCTAATCTGGATACAGCATTTGAAAATCTTAACCTAAACATTATCGCAACAATGGATACCGCCGGCAACTTGATTTACTGCAAATCATACGACCACAATTATTCAGAACCAATCATTAGCGGCAAAGAAACAACAGCACAGTTGCAGTCCGACAAAACCATCTGGAACTTGCAATCCGTTGACGAAGTGAAGTCAGGATTAATGCTTCTTGACGAAAAAATTTTGTTGGTAGCAACTGCCCCAGTAGTTACGAGCCAAAAAAATGGACCAATAAAAGGCGGAATGCTTTTTGGCAATTATTTAAACCAGCAAGAAATACAACAACTTTCAGCAATAATGGGTTTGAATTTTACTGTTTCCTTAATGGTTGATTTTGAAAAACAAACTGGTGGAGACCAGATTGTGAAATCGTTAACTGCAAATCCGCAGGTTGTTTTGGTTAAAGCAAGTTCATCCGAAGTAATATCGGGTTACACTTTAATTGATGACATCCATGGAGAGCCACTGTTTGTTTTGCAAGTAAACCAGCCCCGAGATTCCTACAACCATGGAATAGTTACAAGAAACATGTTCATTGCATGCTCACTAATCCTTTCAGTCACCTTCGGAGCGTCCTTTTTAGTTATTCTTAAAAAACAGATAATCACACCATTAACAAACCTTGCCACTTACGTAAAAAACAATTTTTCAGAAACAAACAGTACCAAAATTGCCTCTAAACAAAAAACAGACGAAGTCTCTGTTCTTGCAGGCGCTATAAGAGATTCACTTAATCAAAAAATGGAAACCATGAATGAGGTTCACGAATGGTTGCACACGACTTACGCAACCCATTAACAGGAATCAAAGGAGCAGCCTACGCGTTAAAAAAGAATTATGGCAAAGAAATGGGCGAAAAAGGACTCAGTTTACTGCAAACCATTGACGACTGCGTGGAATACTCCAACAAGATTGTCAGCGATTTATGGGAATACTCAAGCGAAATAAAACTAGACAAAACCAAAAAAAGCCCCTACAAACTTGTAATCGGCGCTTTAAAAACCCTTACACTCCCTCAAAACATAAAAATAGTCAACTATGTCAGCAACGACCAACTGTTAAATGTAGACTCGACAAAAATTGAACGCGTCTTTAGCAACCTCATAAAAAACGCTTCAGACGCTATGCCAAACGGTGGAACCCTGAAAATCATGAGCGAAAAACTACAAAACGAAATTAAAATTAACTTCACTGACAACGGCGTTGGCATGTCAGAGGAAATCGTTAAAAAAATTGGAGCACCGTTCTTCACTACTAAAGCCAAAGGCATGGGCATAGGCCTATCCATTTGCAAGCGAATAATAGAAGCGCATCAGGGCAGAATGGAAATCAGCAGCACTCCAGGGGAAGGCACAAAAGTTGGCGTTTTTCTTCCCACAAATTAAAACATACCTAAAGATTACACAAAACTATGCCGCTTTAAAGGAAAAAAGCGTATACCGCAGGCAAGTTACGATTTGTTTTGGGAAAACGCTTAAATTTTTCTGCCCTAAAGCTATACTTGGCAGATAAGAATTCGTGAAACAGAAAACTAAAACAGATAAGCTTTTGAAAAGTGGAAAAGTAGCTAAAAGGTCTTTTGCAGTTCAACTCATTGTTGGATTTGTGGAAGTAATTGTAGGCTTATTCACCTTAAGTGTTTCCTTAATCGCAGACGGAGTTCAATCATTCGCAGACGCAGGCGTATCCTTAATCGTTTGGATAGGGTTACGAATTTCAAGAAAAAAACCTGACCGCAGATTCCCGTTGGGTTACAACCGATTTGAAACCTTAAGCAGCATAACAGCCGCAATCTTTATGGCAGTCCTCGCAGGCATATTGATGTATTCGTCATATCAAGAATTTCTTGACCCAACACCAATCGTTAATCCAGAATTGTCAATGGCTGTAGCGTTAGGCGCCGCAGCAGTATCCTCTTTCCTTTTGATTTACAAAAGGCGAGCAGCAAAAAAATATAACTCTACAGCCTTACGCACGGACGCAACTAACTCCATAAAAGATGTGTTAACATCAGTAACCGCCTTTACCGGCATAGCGCTTAGCTTATTATTTAACTTTAACCAGATGGACGCCATTGCGGGAATAGTAATTTCGTTGTTTGTTTTCACAATGGTTTACCCTATAATAAGAGAGGCATCCCTTGTCCTAATGGACGCCTTTGATGACCCAGAAACTATCCAAGACATAGAAGCCACATGTAAGAAAACAAAAAATGTCAAACAAATCCACAACATTCGACTAAGAAAAGTTGGCTCCTACCTTATTGGTGATGCCCAAGTAATTCTTGACGCGGACTTAACGGTTCGTGAAGCAACCAAAATAGCAAAAGAAATTGAGGATAACATTAAACAAGAATTCGCTGACATCATAGAAATGAAAGTCATAATCAACCCAGACGAACCCATATAATCAACTCGTTCAAATTCCAACTTTTTGGACGTACACAGATGTTTATCAACACTTAACGACGTGCTTTGACGTGACCTGCAAAGGTTACAGGTTTTAATCCAAAAGAAACCCAAAACAAACAAGTCTAACCACATAAAAAATGCAGGTGCTGCTCGCAAAGCAAGGTAAAATCAATTTTTTCCAAGCGACAAAGTGACATAACACGTCTTAACCAAAAAAGCGTCAGATACCCTAAAACGGAACTAACAGAAACGAGATAACAATCTAAAAATTAACAACGAGGCAGTTTAAGATTACTTTGCGGGGTAACCACCCGTTTTAACGCCACCTGCACCAACAAGTTTGTAGCCACAATCAACGCTAGCAACACATAGTAAATGCTTGGATTAATCGTGACTGTGTAAACAAATATTTTGAAGTTCTCTGCGCCCGCAAATAGGTTCATTGAACCCATCATGAGCATAACTGCAGTCATGGGTATTGCTGCACAGGTTGCGATTTTTTCTTTTACTTTGAAGAGCAAATAATAGGACAACACCAAGGTTGGACCGTAATATGCAAATGCGCCCAGAATTCCAAGGGGCCAACCAAGCGGATTAACCTCTACAGCCAACCCAGTTACATCTATAGCATAGTAAGTGGTAAGCAGATCGAAACTCCAGCAAGATAAAGCGACGCCTTGGAAGGAAAAAATTATTTCCCGCCATTTACTGTGAGAATCTCTGCATGTTGCTGCGTAGGGTTTTTTGATTCGGAGGCGCAAGATGCTGATTAAGGGAATTAGCATTATTAGCAGGTACAGTAGGCCGATTGCTCCGTTTCCGGTTCTAGTTAATTCTGCTATATTGTATAGCCAGACCAATGCGGTTGCTATTAGAAAGCCTTGACCTAAGCTTTTAAGGGCCCCCAAACGTTTGTTCACTTCTTGTGTAGTGTATCGCACGACAACATAAATAAATTATTCTCCAAAAAAGTCACTATTCTAACTCATTATTTTTGATAGAAATCATTTAATAACTAAAAACCTCCACCTCAATGCGTACAAAACCAAAGGCAGAAAAGAAAATGACAAAAACAGCAATAATACACCCAAAAAAAAGAATTGCACTCGTCGCCCACGACCACAGAAAAGAAGACTTACTACAATGGGTAAAATACAACATCAATATACTCAAACAACATGAACTATACGCCACTGGCACAACAGGCACAATATTGAAAAAAGAGTTAGGCTTAAACATCACAGTTCTTGAAAGCGGACCATTAGGCGGAGACATGCAAATCGGCGCACGCATCTCAGAAGGTACAATTGATTTTCTAATCTTCTTCTGGGACCCGCTTGCCCAGTTACCTCACGACCCTGACGTAAAAGCGCTGTTACGCATGGCAGCTATTTGGAACATTCCCACAGCATGCAACCGTTCCTCAGCAGACTTCATGATTTCCTCACCATTAATGTGCGAAGAATACCCTCGAATACTAGTAGACTATGAAAAATACAGGCAAAGATACAACAATAACAACCCGTAACAGCCTATTTTTGGCTTCTTTCATAATGATAAAGGTATTCTTGAGCGTATCCAGCGTAGGCACCAAAATACTCGCGTCCAAACTTGTTAAGCTTCTCGTATTCACCATTGCTTGGGGAATCATGGGTTTGAAGTCGCTTAACTAAATCTTGCGGCAGTTCGTGGACATAGTGGTTTAGCAGTATGCGTTTAACCCACACGTCAACGGGAAAAGCCTCCATTTTCTCAAGCGAAAACAGCAACACGCAATCCGCCACCTTCAAACCCACGCCTGAGAACTCGAAAAGCCTCTTCTTTGCCTCACCATACGGCAGTTGCTTGAAGGCTTCTAGATCGATTTGTTCGTCACGTATTCTCTGAGCAGTTGCCTGAACGTATTTTGCCCTGTAGCCTAAACCGCATTCTTCTAGACCATGAACGCTTGCCACCGCCAGTCGCTCCACTGAGGGAAACAACCAAAAATCCTTGCCGTCGAAACACTGTTTTTCGCCATATTTTTGAGAGATTTTTGAAAGCATGTTTTCGATGGCTGCTATGCTTTTGTAGGTGGCACAGATGAAGCTGATTAGGCATTCCCAAGGGTTCTGGCGGACAAGCCGCAAGCCTTCATACTGTTTTAGGGCGGCTGCAATGTAAGGGTCCTTGTTGACGCAATGGGTTATCTCTTCTAAATTGTCGTTTAACCCAAAAAACTGCTTAACAAAAGCCTCGTCTACGCCTTCAAACTCCAAAGTGGCGCCCGATTGACGGATTTTGAAGATTTTATCGCCTGAAACGCCGTACCACCAGCCATCAACCTTTTTGCATCTAAAAACTTGTCCACAGCAGAGTGAAAAATCCAAATCAAAAGGTACATCGAGTTCAAGCTTCATCAGGGTTTACTCCAAGAATTTTTCGGGTTTAGGCACTTCAGCAGCTAGACCTTTGCGTTTTCTTAGTTCAGTTATTGTTTGCTGGGCGAGTCTTTCTGGCAGTTTTTCCCAATGGTCAAAGATTGATTGCCAAATTGCTCGTCCCGAAGTTGCGGAACGGAGTTCTTTAGAGAAGCCAAACGTTTCAGCTACTGGGATGAAGCCTTTAATTGCTGTGAGCAAACCTTTTTGTTCAAAGCTTTTGACTTTGCCGCGACGCATGGTTAAGATTCTTGAGCATTCCCCTGAAAGCTCTGAAGACACTGAAACTGTAGTCGCATATACTGGCTCTAAAAGTGCGGGTTTTGCGGTTAAGAAGGACGCAAAAATGGCTTTGCCTATGCCATGCATGACCTCGTTTGGGGATTCTGGGTTTTCTTTGAGTTGCAGGTCAACCAGCCGTACCTTCACACAACGTGCAGGTTCACCACATAAGGGTCCAGCTTTGCAGGCGTACTCAAACCCGCCTATTAACGATTTCAAAACTTCCTTAGAGACCCCTGCGGTTTTTCCGCTACAATCCACAAACGCGTTACCGTTAGAATCAAAATACAATAGTTTAGCCAGCTCGTTTGAAGACATTTTTTTGTCTTCTTGTTCTGGCTCAACCTGGACGCTGAAACTGTTTTGTTTACTTGGGCTTTTAGCACATGCAACGGTGCCTTGTTGGGTAACGCTTTCCATGTAGACAACTCTTGGATGAGAAACTTCAACGTCTAATCCGAAGTCACGTTTCAATTGGTTAGTGGCAATTTCAAGGTGTAGTTCACCCATACCGCTTAACAGGTACTCACCCGTAGTTCGGTCAATGGCTACGTGTAGGTTGGGGTCTTCAGAAGCCAGTTTATCCAGCGCCTCAAGCAAAGCAGAAATGTCTTGCGGGTTTTTGGGTTCAACAGCGATTGTCATTACAGGGTCAGAAACGTAATTGACACCTTCAAACGGAGTCATGGCATCCTTATGCGCGGCATCAACAAGTGTTTCTCCAGCCTTAATCATCAATGGCAGCGAGACCGTGGCTAAATTGCCTGCTGAAACTTCAGAGACTTCTTCTTGGAAGGAACCCATGTCAACGTAGACTCCGCCGACCTTTGCCTCAGCCGACGCGTCAACGAGATGCACTTGGTAGCCTTTCTTGAGTTTGCCAGAAAAAACGCGCCCCGTCGCTGTACAGCCTCCATCTTGGGTTGCTGCAACGTTGGTTATGCACATAACTGCAGGTCCGTCATCTTTACATTCAGCAAGTGCACGCCCCACCGTTGAATCGACATGTCCATCCCAGATGGTTTTGACACGGTAAGCTTGAGCTTCACGCGGATTAGGCAACGATTTAATCGCCATTTCAAAAACGGCTTTGTACACTGGAAGCATCTTCTTGAGTGGCTCATAATCGCGTTGCTGGTAAGCGGTGATTATGTCTTGGAATTTTATGCCTTTTTGTTTGGCGATGCCGAGTGTGAAGCCCCAACCGTGCAGTGCCGCTCCGAAAGCCACGTTACCAGCTGTTGGACTGACTTTCCATTGGTCTTTGTAGGGCGCTTCCCCGTAGACTTCGATGAGGTCGTTGAAGCTGCCGATGAGGTGGTCAAGTTTTTTCTGGATTTGCTCGGCGTTGAGCTGGAGTTCCGTGATTAGGCGGTCAACCTTGTTTATGAATAGGACTGGACGGACACGTTCTTCAAGGGCTTGTCGGGTGACGATTTCGGTTTGAGCCATAATTTCTTCCACCGCGTCAACAACGACCACTGCACCGTCAATCGCGCGTAGGGCTCTTGTGACTTTGCCTGTGAAATCAACGTGCCCCGGAGTATCAACCAAGTTGATTATGTAGTTGCCTTGGAGGGTTTTGTAGAGGAGGCTGATGTTGGCGGTTTTGATGGTGATTTTTCGTTTCTGCTCCTCTTCCAAGTAATCCAGTACCCGCGCGGTTCCAGCCATTGTTGGAGAAAGTAAGCCGACGCCAGCTAAAAGTGAATCTGCCAGAGTAGTTTTGCCGTGGTCAATATGGGCGATTATTCCAATGTTACGAATTGCCTGCTTCTCGCTCATCAACTCTAGAATTTGGGCTACTTGTCTAAACCGCGGCATTTCTAAACCCGTAAAACAGCCATAGTTGAACCAATGTGCCTATTAACTTTTTAATCCAGTATTGCTTCGGCGAGACTTATCAATTAAGCAAAACATTTGAGACGCATATGATAAAGCGCAGAAAACGCTGGTCACAGCTAAAGGTGCATACAACGTTGACAGCAGCAAACCGTCGGTTAATCCGGCTCCGCCGATAACAGCGCCATAGAAACTGGGAGAATAAACCAAATCAACAATAAACAATGACAAGGGCACACAAGCCAAAGTCAACAGAATTGTAGCTCCAAAATTCTTTTTCAGTCCAACAAAGGGTTTTGGATACACGTTCACCGCTGCAGCAGTCAAGCTTGAACCTAAAGCAAACAGCAAGGGGTAACCAGCTAAGCCATCAATTGTTACATGACCAAGCAGAAACGCCAAAACAGTAGAAACAAAAAAGGCTATAGCAAGCTTCTTGGTTGGAGTTTTTGTGGTTTTTAGGAACACTACCAAAGCAGTCAAGCCAACCACGACGGGAAATATTGCGCCTAAAACGTCGATTCCTAAAGCGCCTGTGAGCATAACGGTTGTAAAGAAGGGCTCGACTTCGAAATAGTCACCAAACGAGCCGACAAGCCAAATGCCTACTGCAGCAGCTACAATGCCTAAAAGCGCAACAGCTACGCTTTTGAAACGCAAAACGGCTTCAGGGTCAAACGGCAAATACACTCACTTTAAAACAAACAAGCTTCAAAAGTTATAATTGAGTACGGACGTAATTTTTGGACACACAAAGGCGGGGAAAAGGATTTTTCTTTTGAAGCAGATTTAAGATTACAATGTCAAAGTCAACCATCGTCCCCATAGCTGAACTGCAAAACATGCCCTACGCTTCAGTTGTTTGTTATCCACGAGCAAAACACATTGAAGTGCAGGGGCGAATAGAGGAGCTTCGGCAGTTGGGAGTTGAATCTGTCGAATTCACGGGTACCGGTTCGGCTTTTACGTTGCAGGTTCTGGGGAAAGGCTTCGTTGGCATAGTTGTTGTGGCTTACGTTGACAGGAAACGGTTTGCGTTGAAGATGCGTAGAGTTGACGGTGGCAGGGAAGATTTTTTGCATGAAGCAGAAATGCTGCAAAAAGCTAACGCCGTCGGGGTTGGACCTAAATTTGTAGCAGTCACCAGAAACTTTCTACTTTCCCAACTGATTGACGGGGACTTGTTGGCAAACTGGCTTGGAGCACATAAAGAAAAAACTGAGTTCCGCAGGGTTTTAGGGGACATTTTGGAGCAGTGCTGGCGGCTTGACGAGGCAGGTTTAGACCATGGTGAACTTAGCAAGGCACCAAGACATCTGCTTATGACCCAGAAGGGAGAGCCGTTTATTGTGGATTTTGAAACCGCCAGTACCCAACGTCATGCCTCAAACGTTACTGCCGTGTGCCAATACTTGTTTGCTGGAAACAGCATCGTGCCAAAGCTTGTCTGGGAAGTTTTAGGCGAAAAAGACCGATACCAAATAATAGATGCCCTAAAAGATTACAAGAAAAACCGGAGCAGAAACAGTTTTGAGGCGCTGCTTAAAGTGTGTCTTTAACATATGTATTCAGGGATAGCTGCGGTTTCAAGTTGCTGTTTTGCTGCATTCAGACCTGCAGTTAACTGGTAAAGTGTTAGCCAAGTCTCGATTTTTTGTTGGCGTTCAATGTTGCGTTTGCTGTAAACAAGCGGAACCTGCCCAATGAATAAGTAACCGTTCTCCTCAGACTGCGCCAATGCCTGCCTTCTCCAAGCAGGCAGAAAAAAGCTTCGAAATTATTAACTATTGATAGAAAAGAAATATAGAAAAAACAAAAAATGTTCCAGTTAAGCAACTACGTCTTGCAGCCGCTTCTGCTTAACAGCATTCTTAAGTTCCAACGCGATGCGTCTACCCATGTACATGTTTTCGCCGTACAGCAAGTAAGCATATGGTGAAGTGCCGATGCCGACGTTGGTGCCTGCAACGATGCGTGCGCTGATTTCGAAAGTGTAGATTTTGAGGTCGTCGGTGATGACGGTTTCAAGGCAGAATGGCCCGATGATTCCTGGTGGTGCGAGTTCGGCAGCTTTTTTGTGTACTGCTTCGCCCATACGCATAACTTCTGGCAGCAAGGATTCGCGGAGGACGATTGGGAAGTTGCCGACGACTGTGTATGTTGGTGCAACGTCGATTTCAAGTTGTTCTGCGGCAGGGATTTTTCCTATAGAGTCCACAGCGGATTCGTAACGACGGTCCATTGCAAGGAGTTCTACGTCGTTGTTTATGATGCTGCTGAAGTAGCTTGGGTAAACGTTAACGCCTAACGCGTATTCTTGCAGGTGAACGTTTTCAATGTCTTGTTTAGTGACTAAGCCGCGTTTCATCATTTCTTCTGCTTTTTTGTAGAAGCCTTTTGGCGAGTTTGCAAGGAAGTAGCCTCTGCCACCTTTAGCGCCCTGCAATTTCGCAATGACAAGTCGGTCGATGTCGTCTGGCGTCTTGAAAGTTGCTGGCAACCTTAAACCTGCTTGGCGTAGCCATTCTTCCTGTGATTTGCGGTTAGCTTCCCAGTGGAGCAGTTTGCGGTTTCCCATCATGGGCACCTTAAGGCTGTCCGTTAATTGTTCAGTACTTAGGTAAGCTGTGAATGAACCGTGTGGAATCAAGACCACGTTAAGCTGCCGTAGCCTTTCTTGCAGGTTCTCGTTTAGCAGTTCAGTGAAGTCTTTAACAATAATTAGTTCGTCGACGACTGGGTATTTTTGGTACATTATTGCGTCTTTTTCTTTACAGATACAGACGGTACGTAAGCCTTCTTCTTTTGCACCTTTGAAAATGTTAAGGGAACTGTGGGAGCCCAAGGTGCCGACTGCAAGTTTAGATTGGTCGTATTTGTCAATGATTTTTTGGATGTCTTGGGCTTCTATCATGTAACCACTTCAGACAGTCTGCCTTTACGCAGCGCCCGCTTGATTTCCATGGCGACACGTTTGCCTGGACCAACTTCAGTGCCATACTTGTACTTCATGTAAGGCGAGGTTGGTTCAACACATGGGCAACCGGGAACACGTGGACTAACGTCGAAAACACGGAATTTCAAATCCTTCGTAACCGCGCCTTGAAGTGCGAACAGGCCAATCATTCCAGGCGGGTACTCTTTGGCGCAGATGCGAACGAATTTTTCTGCTGCTTCAAAGATTTTTTCCAGTTGGCTTTCACGCATTGTAACGCCTTGGTGACCGATTTCGATGTTTTGTGTGGGAATGTTTAGTTCCATTTGTTCTTGTGCAGGCAGGTCTAGGACGCCGTCAAGGTCTGTTTGGATGCGTCGGTCAAAACCGAGCAGGTCAATTTCGTCGTTTAGGGGTGAGTAGAAGTAGTTTGCGTTAAATTTGGCGCCAATCACGTATTCTTCGATTACGGCTTGGTCAAGGGCTTCTTGGGTGATGATGCCTGCGTCAAGACGTTTTTGTGCTTCCCTCTTGTACTCTTCATAATTGGATGCGTAGAAGAATGCACGTTCGATTGAGCGTCCTTTTTCTGGAACTTTGATGATTGCTGGGCAATCGATTTCTTGCGGGGTTTTGATTGCGCGTGGGAGTTCGATGCCTGCTTCTTTTAGTAGCCAAAGCTGGTTGCGCGAGGCGGTGCGTTCCTCTGTTTTGAGTAGGTACCTGTTGCCCATTAGGGGTACAGCGAATTTTTGTTCTATTGCTTCGTAGCCTGCATAAACGCTGAAGGAACGGTTAGGTACGAAGACTGTGTTTAGTTCGGTTAATTCTTTTACGGTTTCGGGTTTGGTGATGTCTTGGAATTTGTCTAGGAAAATGAATTTGTCAAAGATGTTGCGGTAGTATCGTGCGTATGTTTTTTCTCTGCCGTTTTGGCATACTACGACGGTTTTGAAGCCTTCCTGTTTTGCGCCTGAAGCTATTTCAAGGGCGGAGTGGCTGCCTAAAACGCCGATATGCACCTTTTCAGGGTCATAACCCGCAATAACCTGATTGATTTCTTTTTGCATACTCATGCTTTTTCACTCATATACTCTTTGTACTCACATATAACGTCGCTGAGCCGTGGTGAATCAAACAAGCCCAAACCAGTCATTTCGTTGGCTACGGACATGTACATTTCACTGATAACCCGTTTAAGTGTTGAGTCAAGTTTTGGAGGCTGGGACTTGCACAGGGTCTTCCATTCTTTGACGCCTTGGGCTTCAGCCTGTTTCTTTGCTTCCTCAACATCAATGTACCATTGGGTTTTCTTGTAAAATTGCCGGGCAACTTCTTTGCTCACATGCACGCCGCCGTAAGTGAACCTGCACTCGTCTAAGGTGCCAACAACGTCGACAACCATTAGTTTGCGTTTCTCGTCAAAGGCAAGCTCGATTTTGCCATCCTCGTTTTTCAGCGCCGCATTCTTGGCTGCCTGAGTGATTATGTCGTCAGCTTTCAGCAGCACATTTTTTACGTCTGCTAATTCAGCGTCGGTTAGGCAGCTGATTTGTTGGGCTTCACTCCATGTGATATAGCGGTCGCTTTCCTCGAGTTTAGTGCTTACGTCAAAGATGGGTTTCTCAAGGGTTTCTCCAGGTTTTGGAGTGTGGTCAAGACCAAGGTCTTGAAGTGTGACTTTGCCTTGGGCTAAGCGTTTGAAGACTGATGAGCCTTCGGGCAGGCCGTTGCGGTAGATGATTTCGAGGGGTATTAGGCAGTTTTTGAGGTTGGGCGTGTAAACGCTGTAGTCGCGGCTGATTTTGCCGTCTTCGGTTGTGATTTTGGGCTTGTAAACGTTAACTAACGCGACTTCCATGATGTTTGATGGGTCTTTTAATTCGCCGACACGCACCGCTTTACCCTGCTCGTTAACTAAGCCGCGGTAGTGCGTACGTACGCCGATGCGTTCAAGCTGCTCGAAACAGTATGCGCCCATTACAGCGAGTGCGGCGCCTTTACCGTCGATGTGGTCAGGCATTTCTCCCCAATCAAAAACGCTGAAGCGGTCAGAAAAATCAAACCTGCCAACACCCATAGCATCGATGGTGGCTGGTTTTATTACCTGTAAGTCTTTTACGCTGCCCATTGTTTAATCCTCAAAGTTGTGCTTGATAGGTGATTACTAAATTTGCCTTTATATCACTTTATCTGCACTTTCAAAGGTACTTAATGGGTTACAGTCAAAAAACGGGTTAACATACCTATTTGCCGCCTATTAGGATGGCATATTAGAGGTTCTATATTGAAACCTATAGAGGTAGTCTATTTTGAGCCTTAGCCTATTGAGAGGGTGCCGCTCCGTAAACTCTGTTCAAATGAAACTCCGCATCTCCAGTTGCTGGAGAAATACAGTTGCCCAGACGGCGAAGTTATTGTGAAGGCGATTGTATCAGGTTTGTTGCTGTAATCGGTTAAGGTTACTTGAACTTCCACGTTTCTTGCGATGATAACTGGGTGGAACGGGTTGGTTATTTCACGGATTATACCTGTCAGGGTGAAGTTGGCTGTCGATGCCTGATAGGGGCATTTGCTAACGTTCAGCGAAGTTGGTGTGATGCTTCTTATTTGGTAGACGTGACTGTGCCCCTTTGCGTCGGTGTGACGGAAAATTAGGTTGAATTCGCCTTTAAGGTCGCCATCGACGCTTTTTATGTTAAATGCGAAGTATGCTCGAGAGCCGAAACTGCCGCTGTAGGCGCCTGTAGAGTGTTTCATAAGCAAAGAACCCACGCCCTTCACATCTTCTACTGCAGGTTGGTAAGCCTCTGTTTGGATGGTTAACGTGAAGCTGACAGTTGAATCTGAAGGTGCGGTTGAAGCTGCATACCCAACTACTTCAAGGTAGTTTACTGCAAAAGTTGCAAGCGTGTAGGGTGTACTTAGCAGGTTGATTGTTCCAGTTGAACTGTTGTTAAGTGAGGCAGCTGCGATGGGGTTTCCTGTTTGAGGGGTGTCTGTTTGGGCTGCGTAAAAGTAAATGGTCAAGTTTCCAAGGTTTGAGGCCCCGTTGATGTCTGAGATGGTTATGCTTTTGACGCTGCAGGCGGCGCCATAGTTTTTGAGTCGTAACAGGTCGGTGTAGTAGGTTGCGGGTTGAAGGGTGTTTGATTCTGAGGGGAACAAGCTAAACTTGACGCATGCACTGGTGTAACTTGGGGCTATGTGAACGGTTGCTGCTGGATAATTATTTGGGTGAAGTTGGCTGTCTGAGCCAGCGACGAAATGGACTTTTGGGTCTGGACAAGTTTTTTGTATTGAGTTATAGTTGAATCTTGAAGCGCTAACGGCTCCGATTAACGTGACTGAAAGAACAAGCATGATTAAGGCTATGCATTTGATTGCTGCCTTCTGAGAATGAAGGGTAACAGGTTTTTTCTTCATGTAAAAGCGTAACCTCCTGTTAAGTTGACCAAAAAAAGGCTAATTTATAGTTAAGTTGATGACGTCATACGCGAACGGTCTACTGCTTGGACTGTATTTCATTAGAAGCACAACGTTTGAGGCACCAAAAGAGTTTGCTGAAGCGTGAACTTGAACGTAAATGGTGGATGTTGCGGGAAGAGTCATTGTTGAACCTGACGACTGGGTAAAAGCGCCGTTGATTATTATGATTTGGTTGGTACTGGGAGAATAAATTGTTACGGTCAAGTTAGTCAACCGGCTTATTCCTGAAGAACTGTACGCGACTAGGTTCAGGTAAAAAGGGGTTGTGGCAGAATTTGTTATAGCCACCACGTAATCATAATCTGCGGGCGTCTGAAAATTGGAAGGTTGACCTGCCCCCCAGTAGATAGTAAATGTTATTCCGCTGCCAGTTGGATTTGTGATGTTTGCCACTAAGCGACCGCCTGAAGGAACAGAAATCTGAGAGCCCGAAAAGGAAGTTTTCACTTCAACTTTTGATGTCCCGATGGTTCCAGTGTTGCCGCTTGCGGCTGTAGCAACCACGGCGTTGGATGAATTTACGGCGTTAAACGTGACACTTAGGGTGCCAGAAGACGTCGCTGAAGCCCAAAGGTCAAGAAGCCAAGAACCAGCATAAATTGTCCTTCCGGTCGTGAATGTGGGTGAATACAGGTAAACTGATGAGCCAGCAGCAACAGTGAAAGAGTCGCTTGAAGCGGGAACAGTAAAGTCAGTGTTTGTTTGATAACCTGAAGTTGACAGGGCGATGTAGTCTATCCGTTCATAGTGGAAAGTGCTTCCCCCGGAAATATGTTCAAGCCGCCCCATTACGGTTCCGCTTTGGATTAGACCATTGGTGCTGGTTACAGTGTTGTTATGCCAAGTGAATACGGTTTCTCCATTAAACTGCTCGTACACTATCCATGAACTGGAAGTAAAATTGTAAAGGTCAATTTCTACAGTGTGTCCAGGGTTACCCTTGTAGATTTCGTACATATCATATTGGAAGCTGCTTGCAGATGAAACCCCCGTGAAGTTAAAGTAGAAATCAAAAGCAGGCTGCCCATTTGTTTCGTTAAAGTTTACACATATGCCGTCAACAAGGGTCAGGTTGCTTATGCCTCCAGTGAGGTTTGTTCCAATAAGTAGAGCCATGCTTGTTGGATAATAGGTTTGAGCATCCGCAGAACTGGAATTTTCATAAAAGGTAAACCCTGCAGTTGTTGTCACCGTGGCGTAATCATGGGTGGACGAGATTGAGGATGTGCCTTTGGTGCCTTGATTAAGAGCAAGTTGATGAGATTTAACTATGGCAGTATCTGTCACGTAATCTTTTGCTGTTTTTAATGCATAGGTTTGATTTGAAATTAATAAAAAAAGGGCAATTAGGAGAAGCAAAACCACACTTGAAGACTTAATCATTCTTGACATAATCTTAAAAACATGCAATTTTTACTTCTCCAAAAATCTAGACGCATTTATCTTATACCCACTGGATTGAAACAGTGAAGGTTACTGTAGCGTCAACTGATGCGTCTTCAGCTGCATAGGCAACAATTTCAATGTATTGAGTTGCGCCTGCTGCAATTGTTTGTGTACCAGTAAAGATAGAGACAGGAACGGTTGTGTCTGTTATGCTGGCCACACCAAGGGGAGTGGCTGTTTCTGGGGTGTCTGTTTGAGTGGCAAAATAGTAGATGGTTATGTTTCCTAGGCTTGATGATGCATCGGTTACGCTGGTTACTGTTATAGCTTGGATTGTGTGGCTTGAGGAACCTACATTAGTGATGTTTAAGGGGTTTGTGTAGTATGTAGCAGGCTGCGGTGAGTTAGTTGCTGAGGGGAACATGCTGAAGCCTACTGTTGCATAATCGTAGGTGGAAGCTACTGTAATACTTGCGGTGGGGTAAACAGTACCACCTATATTATCATTACCAGCGACTAAACGTACGTCAGGAGCTTTGACGGTGGCTGTAAAGTTTGCGTAATACATCGTGAAAACAGTTGCAGCAGCTAAACCTGCACATAGAATTAAAGCAAGAACAGATAGCACTATTTTGGGTTTCCAAAACCTGTGGGTTGAAGAAAAAGGGGTTGACATTCTATTTTACTCCTAACTTGCTAAAAACTAGTTAGAGATTATTTCCATGGCTATTATACTACGGAAAAATCTTCAAAAAAATCAGCGCAGACAAATATATATCGTTTGCGACATTAAAAACCATATTTTAGTACCCTACTTGTCAGCCAAAACCAGTTTAACCAACCAGTTTATTTTGCAAGTTCTTTCTTTAACTTTGAAATTGATTGTAGCTTTCGTCCATTTTCAACTTCAACCAAAAAACCATTCAACTTATTCAACAGTTCATCATGCATTTTGACTATACGATCTAACGCTTTTTTAAATGCATATGAAGTTAAAACAAGCAAGGTCACAAAAAATGTGTTAACATAAATGGGATTATTTAAAAAATCAAATGAGCCTTGATAGTATAAAGTTGCATAGAGTATAATGAGCCCAACAAAGCCGCCTGTAAACAAGGAATATTGAGCGTTAAGTTTTGTTTGGCAATATCCATCAAGGATTTGGATTTTTTGAAGCTCAATAGCTTGGTTGAATGGTAAATCTGTTTCTTTAACTGTCACTTGGGAAGACATTTACTGTAAATCAGTTAGGTTTTATTTAAAAAATTTACGATAAGACTACAAAAAAAATAAAAAGTTAGATAAGTTTTAGCCTAGGCAGCGTCTGATTTTTGCTGCTTCAACTAAAGATTTGCGTGCTTCTGTTTCTTCGCCTTCGAGGTAGTTGATTAAAAAGTTGTTAGTGAAGTTTTCGTGTTTGCGGTGTTCCAAGGTGCGTGGGCCTAGTTTGGTGTCGATTTTTTCTTCGGCAGTCTTTAAGTCTGCAAGGATGCGGGTTAATGCAAGACGCAGGTTGTCAACATCCATTTTTGCACGTTTAGCAACTCTTGGATGCATTTCCATAAGCATGTTAATGTTTTCCCAGCTCACGTAGCCGCCTACACTGCAGTAGTCTTGTTTTAAGTTAACGTAATGTTTGGTTAATGCTTTGTATTCGGGTTCGGTTAAGTCTTCAAGTGCTTTGGCGCCTATGAATTCTGGTGGAACACCAATGCTGTAAAGTGCCGCTGCAAAAGTGATTGCACGGGGTAAGCTGACGCCTGCAACGTTTCTGCTGTAACCGAACAAGCCAATGTGCAGTTTTCTTGCACGACGTTGAGGAACATACGCGGACACACAGTTAACAAGTGGCGCAAGGACTTCTACGACGCATTCGTATTGTTTCTTGCATTTTTCAAGCACGCTTGCGAGAAGTTTGTCTTCTTCTGGAGTGATTGGGTCTGGTTCCCCGTTTGGCAAGGCTTTGTTTAGGGTTTTTACCAGTTCTTGCGCTTTCTCTAAGGGGTAATCGTAGCGGGCTGCAGATTGAATGGTTACGGTTGAGAGACCCTTGTATTCTTTAAGGAAACATTCAACGTTGTCTGGTGACAGGTGTCCACGGAAAGGTTTGGAGCCGACGCCTAAGATTGGGTGAATAGCTACGCTCGACTCTTTTTCGAGGCGTTTAAGTTTGAATAAGCCAATTTTGGATAGCAAGACGGCATCGATTAAGCCGTAGTTTAATGCGGGATCGCTTCTGGCGATGAAGACTCGCATGTGTTTGGGTTTAACGGCTTGTATGTAGGGTTTAACGATGTTGTCTATGTTGTAGATGCTTTCGAAGTTTTCCACCAATGGAATAACGTTGATGGTTTTAGGGTTTGTTTCGCCTATCCAGTCTTTAGCTTTAGTTACATCGTCAAGCATGGCTTGTTCGTCATGCACAATCGCGTTCTTGTAGTAGTTGTATAGCCAAACTGGTTCCTTGCCATCAGTAGTGAAAGGTAAAATTACTTCAAAGATGGGCGCGAAATCTTTCTTGTAAAAACTGGTTGCTGCATCATACGCCATTGGAATGTTTTGCAAGGTCTCAGTTACAACTTTCTTTTCGATGGCTTCAATTTTGGGGTTTGGAATACGGTAAGTTAAGAATTCGTCTTTGCCGACGGGGTGATTTTCAAAAAATTTCCAGTGCTTGTCCATCAGTTTACGTAGAACTCGGGTGTCTACGTCTTTTCCTTCGCTGTCCCACATGACTTCCTGACAACCCAACGTGTCGTAAGCGTAATATGCCTCAAACACTTCCACGTTGCCGTCAATAACTTGATCATTGCACCATTCAGGCACATTAACATTGTCAGGATGCTGGGTTGACATAGTCTTTGGAATGTTTACTTCAGTTTTCATAGTCTCATCTCTTCAGGTGTTCAAACACTGAAATCTAGAGTTAGAAAAAAAGAAAATACAATACAACTATTTCAATTTTACAACTGAATCGTTGGCTTTTTCTATCTCTTTCCGTTTAGAAAGCTGATACTCACAAATAAGCCGTTGAGTTTCCGCGTCCTCTAGAGCAAAAATTTTTGCCGCTGCAATCGCTGCACCTTCCGGTTCAATAGTTACGACGGAGCCGATGCCGCTTGGAACCCGCAAGCTGCTGTATATGTCTGCGCCGCCGAATTTTTCACTGTAGGGTGGACAGGCAATTACGGGTTTGCTGGTGTTTGCATCCATAAACGCGCTTAGGGCGTTGCTGCGTCCAGCGACGGTTATGTAGACGGCTTTTTCTGCTTCAAACTCTTTGATGACCTCGAGCACTTTGTCGGGGGTTTTGTGGGCTGAGGCAACACGATAAACGTAGGGGATGTTGAGGATTTTTAGGTATTTTGCGATGTCACGGGAAAAGTCAAGGTCGCGTTCTGAACCCATAACAATGATTGCTTTACCAGCCATAACACGTTCACTATTAGGCTAAAACAAAAAACAGGCTAATTAACATTTAACCCAAAACAACAGGGTTTTACGATAAAGTTTTAAGCTCTCATCCCCTCAAAGGCAGTGATGAATACGGCACACGTAATCCGCGATATGCAACAGGCACATAGAAACGCTGAGCAAGCTTTCCAGAAAGGCGACTATCAAGGCACAGTTGAATGTTACAACAAAGCCTTAGAGCTATGCAACTCGCTGCCAGCAGACGCTGGGTTTGACTGGAAAAGGTTTGAAGCCTCAATCCACGCGGGCTTATCTGCTGCTTATGGGCGACTCTGCAAGCACATGGAGAGTTTTGCCGCTGCAAACAAGGCACTGGTTTTTTATGACCAGATGGGTGAATTGAATCCTGCTGATGTGGGCAGATACTTGATGGCGCAGGTGAATCAGGGCACTGCTTTGGCGACGCTGGGATGCCTGCCAGCAGCTATTGAGGCGCTGCAGAAGGCGAAAGAAATTTTTAACTGCAAAGGCTTAGACCCAGTCAAGAACCAGCAGTGGCTGGAGATGGTGGACAGAAACATTGCAGCCATACAAGCCCAAATAGAAAAGCAGCAAAGGTAAGTTACACTTTTAACGTTGAACCCTTATGGTAATTCTGCAAAGTGACACTTAATGGATACTTGGCGTCTTCTCCCCCTTGAAACCTGCAATGCCGCATGGAACATGGCAATCGACGAAGCAATCCTGCAAGCACGCGTCGCAGAAAAAGTCCCCAACACCTTGCGCCTCTACAGGTGGAACCCGTCCGCGGTGAGCATCGGCAGAAACCAGCAGACAGAAGATTGGGTTTATCTTGAAAACTGCCAAAAACTCGGCGTCGACGTCGTACGGCGTTGCAGCGGAGGAGGCACAGTCTACCACGATTTTGAAGGCGAAGTCACCTACAGCGTAACAGCAAAAGTCTCCGATTTAGGCAGCACAGGCGACGTAACAAGCGTTTACTTCAAAATTTACGAAGCCGTAACCGATTCACTTCGACTTTTGGGCGTTCCAGCCGACTTCAACGGTGGAGACGCAAAAAACTGTCCCAACCTCTCCGTGGGGGGCAAAAAGATTTCGGGCAGCAGCCAAAACTTGAGTCGCGGCTACGTCCTGCAACACGGCACACTGCTTCGAAGTGTAGATATTGACCGGATGTTCCAGCTGCTCCGCCTCAAAGACGCCACCTGCACACAAGCAGCCGACATTGCGAGAAACAAAATCACCAGCGTCCAAGCCGAATTAGGCCACAAAATCAGCCCCGACACCCTCGCCAATGCGTTAAAACAGGGTTTTAAGGCTATTTTGAAGATTCAACTTCAAGAATCCCACCTGACACCCTACGAGTTGGAACTGGCTGAAAAATTGTATAAAGAAAAGTACGCCACTAAAGAGTGGACGCTAAACGGCAAAACAGCATAAACCGTTTATTCTTTGTGCCAACGCACACCTTGCGCTGTGTCTTCAATGACGATGCCCATGGCTTTGAGCTGCGCACGGATTTGGTCGGCTTCTTTCCAGTTTTTAGCTTTTCGGGCAGCCTCACGCTTCTGCACAAGCGCATCAATGTCGCTGGGCAGGGCTTCTTCCACTTCCACCTTGCCAATTACGCCAAGCACAGAGTCAAACTGCATCATTAAGCCGCCAAGCTCGTCTGCCTCTTCCTTGTTGACTAAGTTGGCGTCGAGCAGGTTGTTTATTTCCCGCACAAAATCAAAAAGCGCCGCCAATGCATTGCTTATGTTTAGGTCGTCGTCCATGGCTTCTCCGAAACATTGCTTCACACGGGCGATTTGCATGGCTACTTTGCCTTCACTGCCAGTGCCGTTTGCGTCGTGAAGTCTGCGGACGAGATTTCGGAGCCTGTCAATGGCGCCTTTTGCCGCGTCTAAGCCTTCAAACGTGAAGTTGAATTGCTGGCGGTAATGCGTGGAAAGCAGCAGGTAACGTATCGCGATTGGGTCGTAACCTTTCGCTAAGAGGTCGCGGAGCGTGTAAAAGTTGCCCAGCCGCTTACTCATTTTTTTGCCTTCAACCTGCAAGTGCTCGTTATGCATCCAATAGTTGACGAAGGTTTTGCCTGTTGCAGCTTCGGATTGGGCGATTTCGTTTTCGTGGTGGGGGAACATGTTGTCGATTCCTCCGCAGTGAATGTCGAAGGTTTCGCCGAGATATTTCATGCTCATTGCAGAGCATTCGATGTGCCAGCCGGGTCTGCCTTTTCCGAGTTCGGTCATCCAGTAGGCGTCGCCGTCTTCGGGCGTCCATGCTTTCCATAAGGCGAAGTCTTGGGCTTCTTCTTTGCAGTATTCGTCTTGGCTTACGCGTGCGCCGGCTTTGAGTTCGCAGACTTTCAAATGCGACAGCTTGCCGTATTCCGGAAACTTGCTAACCGCATAATAGATGGAGCCGTCCTCGCCACGGTACGCCACGCCCTTTTCGAGCAGGGTTTTAATGATGGCGACCATTTCGGGGATGGTGTCGGTGGCACGAGGATACTCGTCAGCTGGTTCAATATTTAGTTTGGCGATGTCTTCAAAAAACGCTTTAACGTAAAAATCCGTGTATTCACGGAGCGGAACGTGTTTGGCTTGGCTGCCTTTGATGGTTTTGTCGTCAACGTCGGTTAGGTTCATGACGTGAATAACTTTAAAGCCACGGTACCTTAGCCACCTTTTCAGGAGGTCTTCAAACACAAACGCGCGGAAGTTGCCGATGTGGGCGTAATCGTAAACTGTTGGACCACAAGTGTACAGTTTAACTTCGCCTTGCTTAATTGGAGTAAACTGGTCTTTTTGGCGTGTCAAAGTGTTAAAAATGCAAATAGATGAAGGTTTAGAGGTCATACTGAAAGCCTAACCTAAAAGGTAAAACCAAAATTATATAAGCATTCACAGAAAACCCTAAAGTAGCCATTTTGTTTTTATGTTTAGTGTTTTGTAGTGGGGGTCGTCTGTTAAGACGTAGTCTGCGTCGCCGTTTATTACGTATGAAGCAATTATGGCGTCGGCGATAGGTATGTTACCATTTAAAAGCAGCAAGCTGCCAGCAGTTAAAGAATGATTTTCATCTAAGGAAACAATTTGGAGTCCTCTTTCTTTTAATTGGCGTATTCTGTTTTTTGCTGCTTCTTGACCTATTTTGATTCCTGCTATTTTGATGAATTCTGTTAAAACTATAGTGGGAACTATTACTTGTTGTTTGAGTTCATTTACAAAGAAGTCTCGTGTTTTTACGCCCATCTGTTGTGTTGCTGGAAATTCCATGAAAATAAGTAAACGCGTGTCTGCAACGCTGGTCAACGCCAATGTCTCCGAAACTCGTCAAGTTCAGCTATGATACGTTTGTGTTCCTTTTCTCCTACAGGTTCGCCTGGTTCTAAGGGTGGCAGGGGTTTGAGTACGATTTTGTTGTCTTCGCGGGAGATTTCAAGAATTGCGCCTTCTTCTATGCCGAGTTGGGTGCGGAGTTCTTGGGGTATTGTCACTTGACCTTTTCGTTTAACTCGTACACGGGACAACTTGTTCACAGTCAAACTATTACAGAGTTCAACTTAAGAATTTTATGATTAACCAACCTATTAGGCTCCAGATATCATATCTATGCAGAAACCTATAGGGGTAGGTAGAAACAAGAGGGGTAGACTCTACCTGCACATTGCAAACCCAAAATCACTAAGGGGGGTAGGTGCTAATGGTTAAAAAACCGCCCATTAGCATGTTGAAAAACAGTGCTAATCTTTCTTCATTGCCAACGCTTTTTGGTCTTTGGGCAGCTTTTCAATCGCGTACCGCAGTGCCGTTCGGGGCATGACCGCCTTGTTTTTGATGACGTACGCTAACACTTCGTCTGGGTGTTTTTCGGTTTCAGCTTTTAGCAGCCACCCGTAGCCTTTCTGCACCAGGTCGTCGCCGTCTGTGAGCAGCAGGTCGCTTATCTGGAAGGCTTCCGTTAGGAACATACCCTTTTTCGCCGGAACAATCAACGTCACCGCAGAAGCGCGGCGCATCCAACGGTTGCCAGATTTTGCCCAAACCAACAATTCCCCTACGCATTCGGGATATTTCATCATGAAGTCGCCCACGGTGTGGTTGCAGAACGTGTCGCATTTTGCCCAATTGTCAATGTAGTTTTCTATCCAACGCCTGAAAGTCGCCAAGTCCGCCTGTTCAAACTGGTCGGAAATGTTTGGCAACCAATTTGAGGCAATAAAAGATTCTTCCATTACGCCTGACTTGAAAAGTTCCTCACAAAGCGCAAAAACTTCTTGCTTGGACAGCGTTTTGGCTTGTTTCCAGTAGTTGCGTGCGATTTTTTCTACTGTGGCGCTTTTGACGCCGATAACGTTGATGGTTTCTTTGAAGAAGTGTTTGGCGCTGTCTTTGGTTTTTTGGTCTGCGTTGGCTTGCAGTTCACTGCGGATTTCAAGAATAAGTTGGCTCATAAGCAAGGTAGGGTTAAAACGTGGATAAAGGGGTTGTCCCCCCATTTAAGGGGGGAACGGGGGAGGGAGGGAGAAAGGGGTCAGTATTCTTCCATCTGGTAAAGGTCTAAGTCTATGTTTAGACACTTTTCAGGTCTTGAACTGGTTTCCAGATTGTAGAGTTGCGAGGTGGCTTGTTCCAGCAGGGTTTTTGTTGTCATTTTGGTTTTAACCACATCTGCGTTTAATTTTTTAGGTTTTACTGAGGCTTCAATTTCCTCGTCAAGCATGTGGGCGCCTGGTGCACAAAGGTGCAAAGTGTTGTCCACTAGCTGCGGAGTAACCTCAATTTTTGCGTCATCAAGGTTTTCGTCAAGATGACATTTTAGTAATTCTTCATTTTTAGTCAACGCCTTTTCTCCTCCAAACTTCTGCGCTTATTAGGTCTCGTATTGCGACCCTGATTGCTTCGGCACGGTTGGGGTAGAACCGCTCGTCCACAAGCTGGTCTAAAGCTTTAATATAAGTTTCAGGCAARTATAGGGTGATTAGTTTCATGTGTTCTCTCGCTCCCTCTGGATGAACACACCAATACTGCATTTTGTAGGATATACCTCTGTATATCATGAAACTAATATGCACATAACATGTTGGTTCCACACCTTATAAAGCAAAAACAGGCAATGAAACAAGTACCTGTCAAAAACAGCCACATGTAACCTGCACGTTTTTATTACTTAATGAACCATTCTAACAGCACCAGACACCTTGGGACAACCATGAAAATCAACATCAAAACCTACGGATGCTCAGCAAACACAGCAGACACAGAAACAATAACAGGAATACTCACAAACAACGGACACCAAATCACCAACGAACAAAACGCCGAAATCGTCATCTTCAACAGTTGCGCCGTAAAAGGCCCCACAGAAAACCGCATAATAAACGCCATAAAACAAGTCCCAAAAACAAAAAAAGTCATAATCATCGGGTGCCTACCAAAAATTAGCCTTGAACGCCTCCAAAACGAAACACAATACGACGGCGTCGCAGGCCCATCAATCGGCAAAGACATAATCAAACTCGTAGAAAGGGTTGCAAAAGGCGAAAAAGTCACACAACTACAAGCCACCGAAGAAAAACCGCAGTTAACCCTACCCAAAATAAACACAAACCCCACAGTAAGCATCCTACCCATAAATTTCGGCTGCTTAGGCTCATGCTCTTACTGCGCCGTTGTCTTTGCCCGCGGCAAATTACGAAGCTACTCTATCCCAGAAATAATTCAACGCGTCAAAACTGATGTTGCAGCGGGGATGCGGGAGTTTTGGGTTACTTCTCAGGATACTGCTGCTTACGGCAGGGAAATCGGCAAGAACCTTGCTGAACTGCTACAGGCAATGGTGGAGGTTGAGGGTGACTTTAAAGTAAGGGTTGGCATGATGACGCCGAACATGATTATTGACATGCAAGACCAGTTGATTGAGGCTTACAAGAACCCAAAAATTTTCAAGTTTCTGCATTTTCCGATACAAAGTGGCGATGACCAAGTGCTCAAAGGCATGCGGCGATTCTACACTGTAGCAGAATTTAAGGAGTCTGTTGCAGCTTTTAGGTCAGCATTTCCCCAATTGACACTGGCAACCGACATTATCGTGGGCTTCCCTGGCGAGACAGAAGAGGCGTTTGAGAACACGCTTCAACTGCTCAGAGACGTTAAACCTGATGTTACTAATGTGTCAAAATTTTTTGCCAGACCTAAAACTTTGGCTGCACAAATGAAAGAGGGCAAAGTCAGTCTGGACGAAATAAAACGGCGAAGCACAGCCACTACTGCGTTGGTTAAACAGTTGTCGTTTGAAAGAAACCAGTTGTGGAAAGGCTGGAGTGGCGAAATCCTTGTTGATGAGGCAGGCAAGATTGAGGGGTCTTGGGTGGGGCGCAATTTTGCTTACAAACCAGTCGTTATTCAAAGCAGCCAAGACTTGTTGGGTAAAACGTTGCAGGTACGTGTTGTTAGGGCTACGGGCACTTATCTTGTTGGGGAAATCGAATAATTTAAGGAAAAAACAGGGTTATCCAGTTTAAAAATAGTAAACAGCAATATTTTTTGGCACCAAGTTTTAGACCCTATTTAAATCTCAAACCAGAACACTTGCCACATTTTTTGTCTATCGGCTGAACGTTTTGTTCTAAAGCGTAGAATTAAATCAAAAAGAATTCTTACAATGCTTGTAGAAAGGAAAAGTTGAGGTTGAACACGTTGAGTAGTAAAAGTTTGGCAGTTGGAACAGCAGTAGTCCTGCTTGCGTTAGTTAGCTTTATTGCGGTTTATTCAGTAACCACTGCCATTCAATACATTAACCCCATAGCTGTTATTGGAGCAGTTATTGTGCTTGTAATCGGCATGGCATGGTTCAAAAAATCAATAAAATAGTAGAAAGGCACACAACAGTGCCCTAAACGCTATTCAAAAGAAGGGCTGAGGTGCTATTTTGTTCTCAGCATTCTTTCCAATGTTGGTTTGAGCTTTTCTGTTTCCGCCTTAATCTTTTCGTTACCCAAAGCCTTTCTTTGTTGGTCTATTTCTTTTATGATTTCAGCGTAACGGATGCCTTCAGCTGCAGAAACATACTCAACACGGAACCGTTCTGGACTTAATCCCAACTTGGTTAGTTGAGTTTTGAGGACGTCTGTTCTTGCTTTCATGCGATAGTTTCCGTTAATATAGTGGCAGTCATTGGGCAAGTGGCAGGCACCAATCATTATCATTCCAGCACCAAGCCGTAGTGCTTCAAGAATGAATTGATTGGAAACTCTTCCGCTGCACATTACACGAATTACTCGCACACTTGCAGGGTACTCGCATCGACTGATTCCAGCCAAGTCTGCGCCTGCGTAACTGCACCAGTTACATAGGAAAGCCAAGATTTTTTCTTCAGGCTTGTCTTGCAGAGCGGCTCGGATTTGTTCCATTATTTGGGCGTCTGTGAAGTGCATTTGTGTGATGGCGTGTTGTGGGCATTCGGCAACGCATGTTCCGCATCCGTGGCAGCTGGCGGTGATTACTGTTGCTTTTTTGCCTTTTTCTAGTTTGATTGCTCCGTAGGGGCATTTGTCAACGCAGACGCCGCAGCTTGTGCATTTGGATTCGTCGATTTTGGAGATGATTGGTTCAATTTTCCATTTTGGTTTTGAGATGACTGTGGCTGCTCTTGATGCTGCTCCGCTGCCTTGGGATACGCTGTAGGGTATGTCTTTTAATCCTGCGCATGCTCCAGCGAAGAAGATGCCGTCTGTTGGTGCATCTAACGGTTTTAGTTTGGGGTGTGCTTCCATGAAGAAGCCGTCTTGTCCTCGTGAAATGTTGAGTATTCGGGCTAGTTCGTCTGAACCTTTTTTGGGTATGGACGCTGTTGCTAGGACTACCATGTCGGTTTCGACTTCGATTGGTTTGCCAAGCAGTGAGTCTTCGGAGTGTACGGTTAGGTTGTGGGTTTTTGGGTCTTCATCAATTCGGCTTACTCTTCCGCGGATGAAATTTACGCCTCTTTCACGAGCGCGGTCATAGAATTCTTCATAGCCTTTGCCTAGACTACGTATGTCCATGTAGAAAACGTAGACTTCCACGTCTTCCTTGTATTTCTCTTTAAGTTGGACTACGTGTTTTAGGGTGTACATGCAGCAGTAGTTGCTACAGTAGGGGTACTTGCTTTTGTCTCGGCTGCCAACACAGAGTATAAAGGCGATTCTGTGTGGTTTTTGACCGTCTGATTGACGGATAACTTTTCCGCCTGTTGGTCCAGCGGCGAGGATTAGGCGTTCGAATTCCATGCTTGTGATTACGTTTGGGTATTTGCCGTAGCCTAGAAGGGGCATGTCGTATGGTTCGTAAACGTCATAACCCGTAGAAACGACAATGGCGCCGACTTCTATCTCAACTTCTTCAGGTTTTTGGTCAAAATCTATGGCTTGACGTTCACCACATTTTTCAGTGCATTTGTAACATTCAATGCAGTAGTCCCTGTTGATTGCGTAAACCAGCGGTACTGCTTGGTCAAAAGGCACTGAGATAGCTTTGCGTGTGCCAAGGTTCATGTCCCACTCGTTTGGATACTCGATTGGGCAAACGTCTTTGCATTCTCCGCATCCCGTGCATTTTTCTGGGATAACGTAACGGGGGTTTTTGCGGATTTTTACTCTAAAGTTTCCTACGTAACCGTCAACTTTGACTAGGTCACTGTAAGCGAAAATTGTGATGTTTGGATGTCTTGCACAGTCCACCATTTTTGGTCCTTCAATGCAGATACTGCAGTCAAGAGTTGGGAAGGTTTTGTCAAGCGCTGCCATGTGTCCGCCGATGCTTTGAGAATTTTCAAGCAGATACACTTTGAAGCCCTGCTCAGCTAAGTCTAAAGCTGCGTTGATGCCTGCGATTCCTCCGCCGACGACTAAGGCTTTGTTTGTTACAGGCACCTCAATTGTTTGCAGGGGCTGCATTAACCTGACTTTTGCCACTGCCATTCGCACGGTGTCTTTTGCACGTTCTGTTGCTTCTTCAGGCTTATTTTGGTGGCACCATGAAGAGAATTCACGAATGTTTGCCATTTCAAATAAGAAACTGTTTAGACCTGCTTCGGCAACTGTGCGTCGGAAGGTGGGTTCATGCATTCTTGGTGAGCATGCTGCTACTACGATGCGGTTTAGTTTGTGTTGTTGTATGGCTTTTCTGATTTCTTCTTGTCCCGGGTCTGAACAGGTGTAACGGTTTTCTTTGACGAAAACTACGTCAGGCAGGGTTTTAGCGTATTCAGCAACATCGTGAACGTCTACGGTTCCAGCTATGTTTAAGCCGCAGTGGCAAACGAAAACGCCTACTCTCAGTTCTTCTGGCTTTTGGGGGCAGCTCATCCTTCTATTTCATCCTTTAATCTTTTAGTAACTATGTCACGTTTCTTAAGTGAAGCAACCGCTTTAAGCTCTTTCACTTCGTCTCGTTTGCTTGTCAGTTTTTCTAAAGCTTTGTTCCATGCACCTGAATGAATGTGCTCGTGAGCAACTTTGCTTCGTTTAACAATCAAAGCATCTTCAACTGGACAAACCATTTTACATGCGCCACAATACGTACAATGTGTTTCGTCAACTTCGACTTTTCCATCTGCGCCAACAGTTAAAACTCCAGGTATTGGGCAAACATCAACGCAGTCATGGCAACCCGAAGGACATTTCTCGGCGTCTATGGCTGTTTTGCCTTCAAAGATTTTTGTGACTTTTAGCGTCTTTGGCGGGCATTTTGTTTCGCATAACTTGCATGTTGGGCAGTACTCTTTTTGGATGTCGACGTTAACTTTGATGCGGCGTTTTTCTGTTGGAGAAAGCTCGTTGACGTTTTTGACTGGTTTTCCGTCAAATCCAATTCTGGTTACTTTAATTAGTTGTAATGGGCAGGCTGTTTCACATTCGGAACAGGCTTTTGGGCATTCCTTTGTGTCTAAGGTGATGTTGCGGCTGATTTTTGGGTAGCTTTCCTTTGTTGTCAAATTAAGGTCGTGTGCACCATTTACGGTTACCTTGACTGCACCATAGGGGCAGGTTACGTCACATACACCACAAAAATTACATTTAGCTAAGTCGATGTCGACTGCTGGTTTTTGGGCTTTTTCGCCTGTTTTGGGTTGTTTTGTTACTTTGATGGCTTCTTTGGGGCAGGCTAAACTGCATATTTGGCAGCCAACACAACGGTGCTTGTCAAGGGTCAACTTGTAATTCTTTACTTGCAAAGCCCATTCTAACGTTAAAGTGTCTGATGAATCATGCTTTGAACTTTTATATGGCGTACATTTTACCCCCAAAGAATTTTACAAACATCGTTAGTTTTTTACGCCTAACCTTTTAGTTGCTGTTTCATTGAGCGATTTTTGATATAAATATTGCTTGAAAAAACATCGCGTTCAACCATGAATCTTTTAACTAAAAAGAAAAAAGAAAAAAACGGCAAAAAAATAAAAAAATACCGCAATTTTTTATCAAATACTTCAACTAATTCACACATTAGAAAAAAATGACAGTTTCAGCAAAAATACAAGCGCCGAGTTGCCACACTTTTTTTGATTATTTTTACTTGTTTGCTTTTAGGTTTCCTAAACATAAGCCATAAACCAACTAATGCAACGCCAACTGAAACTATTATACCGATAATTTGACCATTTGAAAGATCACCCGAAGACGAAACAGCAGGTTCTGTTGAGTCAGGCACCGCATTTGCGACAAGAACACAAACTGGCAGCATCAACACGGCTAATGCTAACCCAGCAATCACCAGCCAATACATGCTTTTTCAATCCTCAAAAATCTCTTGAATATTTGTAGCTAAAAATTTTCTCGTCAACATTTCTTGACTATGTAAAGTTAAGCTTTGTTAACTAAACTCTATTTTTAGTTTGCTCAACCAAAAAATTTACGTCAAACAAGCTTTTTTCAACAAGTTTTATACAGCAACATGTTTTCAGTATAACAATATAGTGGTCTAGTTGGCTGGCACTGAAGAAGAAATCTATTCAACAATGTTCACTTCGCTTAAGCATCCTGCACGCCGCAAAATCCTTCGTTTGCTCGCAGCAAAACCCATGACTTTTATGGAAATGGTTGACACTTTAGGTGTTTCAACTTCACACTTAACTTATCATTTAGAAAGTCTTGGAGAATTAATAATAAAATCCGAAGATGGACAATACAAGTTATCAAGTTTTGGGGAAGCCACGGTTGGCGCCATGAAAACCGTTGAAGAAGTACCAGAAATTCAAGTTAAAAAACGGTTTGGATTACCTTTTAGGTGGAAAATGCTTTTGGCTGGAATGCTTGCCTGTATTGTGCTTTTGGCAAGCTTGACCAGTTTGGCATTTTTCAGCTTAAACCAAATGGCGGGAAATCAGCAAGCGCTAGAACAGGAGAACCAGCAGTTGCTTTCTTGGGGTGTAGGCACAAACAAGGTTGCAAGTGTGCTAAATGATGTAGCTCAAGTTGATGTTAAAAGTTACAAAACCAGCCTGCTTAGCAACACGCTTGAGTACCGCGCAGATATCGGCGCTGCTGAAGAAGTCATACGTTACTCGCTTACAAGCAGCACAAGCAACCTAGACTGCTACTTCCGTTTCAGAAACAACCATTTCAGCCGTTACCAACTAAACCCAATAGAAAGCACACCAATCCAAACCCAGAACCAACCCAGCAGCCTGCTTGAAAACGCTAAAGCTACACTCAACCGTTACAAACTATATTCGGGCGACTCTTACCTTGACGACATGATGGGGCTGCTAGAAATGGTTAGCGGTTCAGGCAATATTGAGTTGACACAGGGCAATTTGAAACTGAAAATTTTTGATGAAGGTTCAGGCAACGGCAGAGTAACATGGGTTTACACTGAAAAAGGCATTGATTACCCTGCTAAAGGTTTAGAAATGGTTTTCAAAGACCGTGTTTTGACCGAGTTAACTGACGGTTACTTCCTCTTCACCGTAGCAGACACAACCCTGCAAGTCACGCGAGAGGAAGCAATACAAATCGCAATAAACTACGCCAAAACATTAACTTGGACAATTGATAACCAGCAAATCACGGGTTTTGGTGTTTTAGATCAACCAATTTCTGTTCAGCTTGCACCACACCCGCGTCCAGGTTCAACGGGGCTGATTCCTTACTGGTATGTTGTGTTGAGGCTTGACAAAACCTACGCTGACGGAATAAACACTTTAGCGGTTGGCATATTTGCTGACAACGGAGAAGTAGTCAATGTTCAAATGCTAAGCAACTAACTTTGAGTTACGGCGATGTAACACTTCAAAGCATCGTCGTCAATAAATTCAAGCATCTGCAACCCCGCATCTTCAAAAAGGTCTAAAAAACCTGTCAATTCAAAAGCTTTCTTCAACCCTGTAACTACAAGTTTTCCGCCTGTTTTAGTTTGCCGTTTAAACTCAAAAAGCGTCTGCAAAGGTTTTGGCATATTCTGAAGCATCGTGAAAGAGAAAACCACATCAAAAATCTCAGCTTTGAAGGGTAAATGGTCAGCGTCTGCCTGAACAACATGCACGTTGCCGAAGGGTTTTGCTTGTGTTTTTGCTTTAAGCAGCAGTTTATGTGTAACGTCAACGCCGACAACCGTTTGTGCTTTATCAGCTATATTGGAAAAAAAGAGTCCACTACCGCACCCCACGTCTAAAACGTTGTTGTATTCAGCTTTTTGTGTGTTGAGGGCTTTTTGGACGGCTTTGTATTTGGCGTCTTGCTCTTCTGCGTACTGTTCGTCGTAGCTGCTTGATGTAACGTTGTAGCATTTGATTACTCGACGTTTTTTGCTCCAGTTGCTCAAATGGTTTTCACGATGCTATGGAGCGGATGCGGTGGTTTTTAAACTATTTGGGGGAAGAAAATGTGGAGGAAGCTGGTTTGCTTGTTTCCTCCAGTACTGGTGCTGCTTGGTTTGGCGTTAGTGTTGGAACCTCGATTTTTTCGCGTTTGCTGTACCATATTGCTCCGCCGATAATTGCTGCAAGTATGATTGAAATGATCATTGAAACCAGTGGTATGCCATAGCTTGTGCCCGGGATTTCTATGACCATCATGTCTTTGAGGCTGATTATGACTGGCGCGAACAGTAACGATATCAGGTTAATCACTTTAATCATCGGGTTTAGTGCGGGTCCAGCTGTGTCTTTTAGTGGGTCACCAACTGTGTCACCTTGTACTGCTGCTTTGTGTTCTTCTGAGCCTTTACCACCAAAGTAGCCGTCTTCAATCTTTTTCTTTGCGTTGTCCCAAGCGCCTCCAGAGTTAGCCATGAAAACTGCCAACAGTTGACCTGTCAGGATAACTCCGGCAAGGAAACCGCCCCATGCAGGCGCACCTAACAGTACACCAACCAGTAACGGTGAGAGTATGGCAATTGTAGCTAAACTTGCAAGTTCACGTTGAGCCGCCGAAGTGCAGATTGACACTACTCTAGCGTAGTCGGGTGTTGTTGTACCAGCCATGACACCGGGTCGACGGAACTGTTGACGTACTTCTTCAATGATTTTTTCCGCTGCCCTGCTTACAGCACGGATTGACATGAAGCTAAACAGGAACGGCAAAGATGCACCGACCAGTAAGCCGACAAACACTAACGGATCCATTGCCATGTCTAGACTTATTCCAGGTATTGTTTCAGTGAAGGCTGAGAACAATGATACCGCAGCGATTACTGCTGAAGCGATGGCGATTGCTTTGGTTACAGCTTTTGTTGTGTTTCCTGCAGCGTCAAGGTCAGCAAGGATTTGCCGTGGTTTGCCTTGGAGTCCAGCCATTTCGCCGATGCCGTTAGCGTTGTCTGAGATTGGACCGAAAGTGTCCATGGCAACGTTGTTTCCGGTAAGGGTTAACATGCCGATGCCAGCGAGTGCTACGCCGTACATTGCAAAGCCTATGCCTGCGCCGCTAAAGATTATGACTGAAATTACTATTGCAAAAGCTATTACTAGGGCAGTCCAAACGGTGCTTTCAAAGCCTAATGCTAAGCCACGCAGGATAACGGTGGCTGTTCCAGTTCGGGATGAGCCTGCAACGCTTAAAGTTGGTTTCTTATCAGCGCATGTGAAGTAATCTGCAAGTTTGTTGAAGCTAATTGCCAAGACGATGCCCATGATTACTGCGATGAAGACACGAATGTCTTGAACATAGAAGACTGCTAACAGGAAGATAGCTACAGCCGTGATTATGCTTGAAAGGTCATACGACAAATCCATGGCTTTAAACGCGTTGCCTTTGGTGAGTCTTTCAGGCCAAACAGTTACGGCGTAAGTGCCAATAATTGTGCTTATGACGCCGATGCCGCGTATGAGAAGCGGGAAAACTATCCATTTATAATCAAAAGGTGCTAATGCCAAACCTAACAGTAAAGCAGAAACCATTGTGACTTCGTAAGATTCGAAAATGTCTGCCGCCATGCCTGCACAGTCGCCAACGTTGTCACCCACAAGGTCTGCCACTACTGCAGCGTTTCTTGGGTCATCTTCAGGAATGCCTTTTTCAACTTTGCCTACCAAGTCTGCGCCTACGTCTGCAGCCTTAGTGTAGACGCCTCCGCCAACCCTCATGAACAAAGCCAAAAGGGTTCCTCCGAAGCCGAAGCCTAAGAGAACTTCTGGCGCGTTTTGCATGAAGATTAGGAAAATTATGGTTCCACCAAGCAGGCCTAACCCGTCGGTGAGCATTCCAGTAATTGTTCCTGTGCGGTAAGCGATTTTTAAGGCTTCCTTGAAGCCTTTCTTGGATGCTTCTGAAACGCGGATGTTTCCTTGAACTGCCATGTTCATTCCGATGTAGCCAACCATTGCTGAAAAAAACGCGCCCATCAAGAATGCGCCGACTCGGCCAACTGTTATATCTAAAGGATAGTCAGCCAAGGCAGCCGACAGATACAAGAAAATGCCCAAAATACCAACAAAAATAATTATGGAACGCATCTGGGTTCGCAGATACGCGTTAGCCCCAGACTTGATGCCGCTCCAGACTTCGGTGACTTTGCCAAAGCCTGTTGGTTCTTTGAACACTTGTCTTGCAAGGATAATTGCATAGATTAATGCAGCTACTGCGACCCCGACAACTGCATAAAGTCCATATTGTTCCCATAATAATAATTCAGTTCCCATCTTTTCTCTCCCACAATGTATAGATTGAAACCTCGAAGGGCTTTTTTCCTTGCTATAAGTATTTAATACTTTTTATGCCGACTAGTGAATAACATACAAATAAAAGCTAGAAATTTTAAGTGAACAAAAAGCAGCCCCTAAACAAGTTGCCGCGCGAATTTTTCAACAATTTTTATGTACCATTCAACTGTCTATTACAGGCGAACCCCAATGCAGCAACCAAACAACAAACTCTCTGTACTTACGGAACCCACACTTGAAGAAGCAAAGGCAGTAATCGAAAAATCATTTGTTCAAAGAAGAACCCTAATCGTTGCAGGCAACTGCAAAGTCGACTATGTTGGACGGGCAAGCTCAAAGCTTGAACTGGGTGAACGCCTATTAATCATCAAAGCTGACGGCAGCCTACTTGTCCACCGCCCAACAGGGTACGAACCAGTAAACTGGCAACCCTCAGGCAGCATCTTCCATGCCCAACTAAAAGATGACATGCTAGAAGTTCATGCGGTTCGCCAGAAACCTAAAGAAAATGTGAAAGTTCAATTCACCAAAATCTTCATGGTTTCATCCATCGCATTGTTGGATGCAGGCGACTTCATTCTTAACGCCAGCGAAGAAGACATGCACCGAGCTATTTTGCTTAGACATGAATTGATTGAGGAGGGTTTTAAGCCGATTAGTTGGGAGAAAAAGGTTGAGCCAGGGTTTGTGGATGTTTACGGCATGGATAAAGAGGGCAGACTGGTTGTTGTTGAGGTTAAACGTAAAACAGCAAGCAAAGAAGCGGTTTTGCAGCTTGCTAAGTACATTGAAGCAATTAAACTTAAAGCTGACAGGCAGATTCGAGGCATACTTGTTGCGCCAAGTCCAGGTAAAGATGTGCAAGCTCTACTGGAAAGCATGGGTTTGGAGTTTAAGGAGTTAGACCCCAAAAAATGCGCAGAAATACTCCGAAAAGCAGGTCCAACTTCAAAGTTGGAGACGTTCTTCAATAACGGCACCTAAACGGGTTTGAGGCAAGTTTTAAAAAATCAGGCAAGCTATAGTTTGCTTGAAAAACACAATGCAAGCCCCCAAGCAGTTTACTTTGCCTTTCGCAGTCCAAGCAGAAAACCGGACAGACCCATTTAGCAGCGAAGCGGAAGCAGCAGCTATTTTTGCTCTATCGGAGATTGAACGGAAAAGTGGGGGATTTACTAACAGAGAAGAAAAAATTGCCTACATTTCAAAGGTGGGTTATCCTCTTTGGCTTATTGTTCGGGGCGATTCCACTTACGTTTTTGACGGCTTAAGCAAACCCAGTCATGTCTGGAGCTATTATGAGGCGTCTCAGACAGAGTTTATGATTGGAGATTTTGATGCCAGCTTTAAAATTCGTGAAGAATACCTAAAGTTTTTAGTAAACTACCAGAGGAGTTTTCAGCAATCACTGAGCAAAAGAGAATTGCCGTGCGAGGGCTTAATTACTGACAGCGTGTTTTTCAGCGAGTTTAAGACTTACCTTAAAGAAGCAACAGAAGTTTATAGCCAAACAACAGGTTTGCTTTTGCCCGTTTTGAAAGAAACAGAAGCTACAGCAGTTGCTGACCAAATTGAAACGCTGCAAGCAGCTTTTAGGGAAAAAACGGAAAAGCTCAAGCAACTAACTAGGCTGATTATTAAGACGACCAAAGGGTTTGTTGAAGGGCTCAATTTTGAATCTAACGCTGTAGCTGAAGAAGCAGAAGCCAAAATTAAAGCACAAAAAGAAATAATCAATCCCAAAATCCAAAAACTAACCCAGGAATACAAAAAACAAGTTGAACGCTTAGAAAAAAGCTTTGACAAAGAACAGACTCCACTAGAAAATAAAAAAAGTCGCATAGAAAAAACCGTTAAAGAAACAGAAGCCACTATTGAGCGGTACGGAAAGCAGGCAAAAACTCAAGCAAACAAAAAAAATAAACGCTCAGAAAATAGTTTAAAAAAGAAAATAAAAAAAGAAAAACATGAGCTTGATGAGCTAAAGAAACAGCTCAAGCACATTGAAAAACAGCTTAAAGCGTTAACAGAGCAAAAAACAAACGAAACTTCAAAGTTAAAGCGTGAATTTGACGAAAAAATACGAGCTGAACGCCAACCAATTACAGCGCTTGAAGCGTCGCGTGACCAGAAACAGGAGTCTTTCAAACAAGAAATTCTTAAACTTGAAAACTTAACCCAGCCAGTGTTAGAAGAGCTTAACAGGTTTGTTGCCCAGCGAGAGAGCATTTTGGCAAATACGGAGCCGGTAAGCCTTGAATCTGACCCTAAAGTGAGAAACAACGCCTTACTTTACGTCCCATTTTACGTTGCCGTTTATGGCAGGGCAGATTCCAATTTTAAAAGATATCATGTTTTTCAACCAGCTATAGTAGAGGGTTTGGGTTTTTCAGCTAAGATTAAAGGGGCATTTGGCATGGCTAAAATCAAGGACCTCTTTAGTGAACGTTTTAAATCTTTGTCGGTTTTGGGTGAAAAAATCCGTTTGAATGCATCTTCAAGTTCAGAGTTTGAGGCACAATTAGTGGCCTTATCGCAAAAAGGCAACATTTTAAATGCAAACAAACCAATCGAAGACGGCCTGTTCCTGCTGAAAAGTGAAGGATGGCTTTCCGAATCTGAATACCAAAATTTTGTTTCAGCGTACAACGCCGTCAAGGTAACTGCATAACTGTATTTTCAAAAAATTTAATTGTACAAGCATATTCCATCTATTATGCCCAAAGCGGAGATTTTGATGGGTTAAACCAGGGAATTTAATGACCCAAAACGAGGACATCCTAACCGTTATGAAGCTAAACGTCACGCTTCAAAACCAAACCATACTTAACAACGTGAGTTTTAAAGTCAAAAAAGGGTCAACCATAGCGATTCTTGGACCTAACGGTGCAGGCAAATCAGTACTTCTACGAACACTGCTTAATCGTTTGCCGTACACCGGTAAGATTGAGTGGTCAGAAAAGACCCGAGTAGGGTATGTTCCGCAGAATGTTTCAGTTTCTGATGTGCCCATGACGGTTAGGGAGTTTCTTTCTTTGGGAAAAAAGGTTGATTTAACCGAATCATTACGTCTTATCCGGATAAAAGATAAAAACATTTTAGACAAGCGTCTGAGCGTCATTTCAGGCGGTCAACTGCGCAGAATCCTAATTGCTTGGGCACTAAACGACAAACCTAACGTGCTGTTTCTTGATGAACCCACCACGGGCGTTGACATGGACAGTGAAGAACCCATCTACTTTATGCTTGACGAACTGAAAAAATCGTGGGAAATGACCATTTTCCTGATAACACATGACATTCACATCGTGCAAGAATACACAGACACACTTCTTGCAATAAATAAATGCATTACATTTTACGGTCCATCCGCCGAAATTGCCAAGCAAGAAACACAGAAACTGATTTACGGTGAAGCAGTGTGCGTTGAAACACTCAAAGGAGAGAAAAAACCATCATAGACCTAACAACTATCTACAGTCTAATCGTTGCAGTCTTCGTCGGAGTCGCCGCTGGCTACTTAGGCTCATTAATGGTTCTGGAAAAAATGGCTCTTGTAGGCGACGCCCTCTCGCATGTTGCCCTGCCCGGGTTAGCCATCGGAATGACCCTCAACTTCAACCCATACATCGGCGCATTCGCGTTTCTGTTTGCCTCTGCAATAATTATCTGGCATATTCAACGAACAACAAAAATCAGTTTTGAAGCCTTAGTCGGCGCCATGTTCACGCTTGCCCTAGCAATTGGTATTCTGCTTTACGGTGAAGACCTCGACGCATTGGAAGCTGCCCTGTTTGGCGACATTTCACAAGTCTCACTGATTGGAACCCTCGCGGCAGCAGCAATTTCCGTGGCAGCCATAGCACTTACAAAAGTAATTTACAACAAACTGGTTTTAGCAATGATTTCTGAAGACCTTGCAGTTTCCAAAGGCATCAACATAGCCCGAACAAACCTGCTGTACCTGTTTCTGGTTTCAGTTGTTGTGGCGGTTGGCATCCAGATTGTTGGAACCTTGCTGGTAGGTTTTCTTGTAATTGTGCCGGCTATTGCTGCTAAAATGGTTAGTTCAAACATGGCTAAATACGCGGTTTTAAGCTCAGTTTTTGGTGCGGCTGCAGCCTTCTCGGGAGTGTTGATGTGGAGCATTTTTGGGTTTAACATTCCTTTCCCAGGACCAGTCGTAGTTTTCGCGGGAATAATTATTTTTGCCGTCAGCTTAGTTATTAACTGGAAATACAAGTTAACAACATAGGAGCATAATGTATGAAACGTTATAGTGGAAGAACAGCCACAGCAATTATTCCTTACCCGGAAGGCAAAATTTTGTTGATTAAACGGGATACATTGCCGTTTAAGGGGTACTGGGCGTTGCCGGGCGGCAGATTGGATCCAGGCGAAATAGTCGAGCAAACCTGCGTCCGCGAAGTTAAAGAGGAAACTGGTCTTGACGTTGAAATTGTTTGCAAAGTCGGCGATTACCATGAACAAGGCCTCAAGGACGACGTCGAGTATGATTATTACCCTGCCTGTTTTGTAGTGAAAGTTGTGGGTGGAGCAACCAGAAAGCAGGACAGTGAAATTCAGGAAATCAAACTTTTCAGCCTCAAGGAGTTGCCCAGTCCTTTAGCTTTTGAACATGACCAAATGGTAAAGGATTACCTGAAAACACTACAGCCCTAACTTTTTTGTTTGATGCATTTTTATTGATTAAAACGTAAAAATCTTTAATTACCCTTCAGTGCATATGTGCACAAGGAGAACAAAATGCCAAGAGCTTATATATTGCTTAACGTGGAATCAGGCTCCGAAGACATAGTCCTAAAACAGTTACGTGAAATCAACATCGTTGAAGAAGCCTACGTATCCTACGGCGTTTACGACTTAATCGTTAAAGTTCACTCTGACACGATGGAAGAAATGAAAGAAACCATTTCTCATAAAATCCGAAGCATCAACCAAGTCAGGTCCACTTTAACCTTAATCATGGTTGAAGAATAAACCCAGTTATTCTTTCTACCACATTTCAAAATTAATTTCTTATTAAATTTTAAAAGCACTAGCAGGCCATATGTGTTGTTTGATATGCTTTGACTGCAGACGCAGAAAAGATAAAGAAACCAAAGCTTCCTAAACAGAAAATGCTTAAAAAGAAAGCTTTGAAAAAGAAGTAACTCTAAAACAAAAAATGAAGAAAACTAATTTCCGGTTAAGGTAGCCGTGGCTGTGAGCTCAAATTTACTTTGAGCTGTTTGCCAAATATTTAAGATGGAACGGCTTAACGACTAACCCGGATTTTAAGTCTGAATGGAACGATTGACTTTCAACTACCCACTCAGAAAGCTCTGAATCGTGTGCACGTATAAATTCAGAGAAGCTTGAGTAGTTTTCGTGAAGTGAAAGGCACACTGCATCCCAGCCCATACCGCGCCCGTCTAAGACGAGGATAACGTTTGGCTGTTTAAGGTACCATTCTTTCAATTTTTTGAGTGATTCCTCTTTTTCTGAACCTGTTTTCTGTTTTAGTTTACTTTTTAGGAAGGTGAAAGCTGCGATTTCGAATCCGATTTGTCCAAACTTCGGAATTACAGTGTAGCCTTCAATGAAATTTTCTTCAAGCATTGCACGTCTTCTTGTTACTGTGGGCTGTGAAACGCCTAAAGCTTTAGCCAATTGTCTGTCGCTTCGGTGGGAGTCCTTCATTAACTCGAAGAGTAGCTTGTAATCTATTGGTTTTAAGTCTTTCAATGGAATTCCCCTTGTTATTCCTATGCATTTTTTGCCATGGTATATAAACATCATTGTTTTATTTTGAAGAAAATGCCACTATTTTGAGGGAAATAACAACAACAACCCTTATGAGAGGTATGATATTAAATTCAATCAAGGGAGCTATATAATGCCCATTCAATTAATGCAGAACATACGTGAAGAAGTTTGCGAATTGCTACAAAAACTTATCCGAATAGATACAACCAATCCACCTGGAAACGAAACTGTTGCAGCAAAATTTTTGCGTGAAAACCTCAAAGAAGACGGGTTTGAATGCGAAATAATCGAGTCAAAACCCACCAGGGGCAGCCTAATTACGCGTTTAAAAGGAGAAGGCACTGGTCCAAGCTTGCTGCTGCTTTCTCATTTGGATGTTGTCGCTGCTAACCCTGCAGAATGGAGTGTAGACCCGTTCGGAGGCGTAGTAAAGGACGGTTTTGTTTACGGCAGGGGCACACTGGACATGAAAGGGATGACAGCCATTGAAGTTATGACTCTTAAACTGCTTAAACGAAACGGCGTAAAACCCAAAGGCGACATCCTATTGTCAGCGATGGCTGATGAAGAAACAGGCGGCTTTGTCGGCGCCAACTGGCTGCTTGAGCATCACCGTGACAAGTTTATGGCTGATTACGTGATTAACGAGGGCGGCGGCTTTACGGTGCCTACAAAAAACGGCAACATCTTCACCGTCAACACTGCCGAAAAAGGGATTATGTGGTTTAAACTCAAAGCCAAAGGCAGGCCGGGGCACGGTTCCATGCCAAACACTGCCATTAACGCCATCACTCCAATCAGCAAAGCAATAGAAAAACTGGGCAGCTACAAGCCAGAAACCGTAATTATCCCAACCGTTAAAGCGTACCTTGAAAAAATTGCAGAAAAAAAGCCAGAACTCAAGGCACCTTTTGGTGAAATTCTTGCCCACCCAGAGAGGAGCATGCAGATTCTTGACGCTTTAACCGCACAGTGTGAACCTATCGCTGAAGAAATCCGCCCAAGAATCCAGTTAACCCTCACACCCACCATGGTTAAAGGCGGGGTTAAAGCCAACATTATCCCCAGCGAATGCGAAGTCGTCTTTGACTGCCGCGTTTTGCCGGGACAAACAGTTGAGGACACGTTGGCACTGGTTAAGCGCCTGTTGGCTGATGCGGGGCTTTCGGGTTTAGAATTTGAGTTCTTGCAGGTTCACAACGGCACCGAGTCCCCCTTACAAACACCCCTGTACGAGACAATTTCAAACGTGCTTAGAGAATTTGAGCCTGACTGCACCGTCACACCAACCTTAACATGCGGCGGCACCGACTCAAGACCCTTCCGCGAACACGGCGCCATCTGCTACGGTTTCCATCCAATGCACACTGAACCTCCAGTAAACGGCAAATTCATCAAACGCGACCACGGCATAGACGAACGCATCGCCATCGACGACTTAGTGTTCGGCACAAGCGTCCTGTATGAAACAGTAAAAAGATTCATGACTTAAAGAGGTCCATGACGTGTCGGTTAGGGAGATTGGTTGCTGCGGCGCCTACTGCAAAACCTGCATGCAATGGCAAAAAACCAAGTACCCCAACGAGCGGGGCTGTCTTGGCTGCAAACTCGGCTACGACAACGGCGAAAGAGACATCGCCAAAGCTAAATGTGAAATCAAAGTCTGCTGCTTTGCCAAACACAAGCTGGAAACGTGCGCTGACTGCCCAAACTACCCCTGCCCTCTAACCCATAAAGTCTACGGCAAAAACGGATACAAATACAAACAATACCAAAAACAACTCGAGTTTATCAAGCAGAATGGCTACGAGGAGTTTTTGAAACGCGCAGAGAAATGGAACGGACCAAAAGGAAAACTCTAAAAAAGGCTCAAAGAGTTTGGCTAGCGTCTTAATGCATTGGATTGTTCACTGCTCTGCTTTATTTTTCATATCAACCTATTAGGGATCCAAACAGCATATCTATGCATAAACCTATAGGGGGGGTAGGTGCTAATGGTTGAAAACAAGCACATTAACATGTTGAAAAGCAAAAGGTAGGGATTAGAGAAATAAAACTTTGAATATAAAAAAGGAAAAGGAGGGTTATGGGTTTAGGGTTTTTTTCTTAGTATCAGGATTGTTGCTATTGCGACTGCGATTATTACTGCGATGCCTGTGCCAATTATCGTTATAGAGTTGTCTGATTGCTGGGTTATTTGAGATGTAACGGGTGTTGATGTTACAGGTGCTTCGGTTACGCCAAGCGGGGCTGCAGCAACGCAACTTCCATAGGATGCATCTCCAGCAAAGGTTGCGTAGATTGTGTATTCACCAGAAATCTCAGGTTGCCACATCATTTGATACATTCCAGTTAATCCGTCAGAAGTCACCGTACCAATATGTACAGAATTCCCGTTAGGGTCAACAGCATCAAGCGACACTTGAACGCCCACTACGTTTGAGGGTATTGGTTTTTGCATGTGCAGGTATTCCATCCATGCACCCATACTTTCAGGTGCCACACATGGAGTGCCTGGTTGAGCCGGAGAAAGATCCGTCACTGAACCAGTAACCACTACACTTTGCCCTAGAGTCACTGCTGTCAAAGGGGCAGAAACCGTGATGGCACTTTTACCTTTTCCCATGGCATACAGTTGCAAGTCGTATTCGTCACAGTGCAGTAGCACGCCATCCGCAATCGTTTTTGGGTCACCAGTTGATGCTCCAGACAAGTCAGAAATGTTCCATATTTGCTGTCCAGTGAATGCGTCTATGCAGTAAAGCCTGTTGCCGATTGGAACTGGGTTGCTTGGACTGTGCTCGCCTGTGCTTTGATAGACTTTTCCGTCAGCGATGACTGCACCACCCCACATAGCCCAACCAGGGTAGGGAGATTCATAACCTGATGGGGCGGTTTTGAAAACCCATTCTCTTTTGCCAGTTTCGCCGTCAAAACAGTAGATGCCGTCATAGTTTGATGCGTAAACGTTTCCGTAAGCGTAGCTCATTCCTGAGTATGACCAGAAGGTTCCCCACGGGTAATCGGCTTCTGCTTCCCACAGTTTTTCGCCAGTAGCCATGCTGTAAGCTCTAACTTTCATGCCGTCTCCAGAAGCAAACAATTTTTCGTCGCCAGCACAAATGGCTCCTGTTTCTCTTTCTTCAGCAGGCAATGTTCTGTTCCAAAGCACAGCGCCAGTTTCTAGATCAATGCATCCAGACATGCTTGGATTATTGGCTATAGTGCCTCCGTAACGTCCAGAAATGTAGGATATTGCAAAGCCGGGGTCAGAAACGTTGTATTTTATCAATTGTTTAAAGTTCGTTGCTGCAGGAGAAAAGCCAAATACGGTACTAGACGCTAAGGGTGCTTCAGTTGTGTTCCAACAGATTAAACGACCGCCACTTCTGCTGTACACCAACGGGTTTTGAGTGGACCCATCTAAGGTTCCGCTTAACGTGCCATTTAGCCGGTAGACTTCTTGTCCAGTCCACGGGTTATATTTTATGTAGGATGAACCAATTGACACTAGAAACGGCTGGAATTCTAATGGTGTTAACCTTTTTTGTTGGAAAATAACGCCTGATAATGTTGACATTGAGGGGTTTACCCAAAGTTCTTCGCCAGTTTTTATGTTCACGCAGTGTGTTGCACCTGCTGCATCTCTGTAGAAGGTGTGTCCGTAGAAGATGATGTTTGTTCTTCCAATTACTGTGGTTGAACCACCGCCGTATGTTAGTGACCCATAGTTTCCACCGATGATGCCGCCGATTTCTACTTGTTTCTTCCATAATATGTGAGGAGATGCGGGTCCTTGACTGTATGGATTGAATCTTGATGCTCCTGCGTCATATCCTGCTTGTACCCAGTCCCCAGCGATTGTTGCCCATTCTTTGTTTTCTTCACGAATAGGGCGTTCCCAGTATTCTGTTGGCAATGCTACCGGCGCAACTCCGGGCACTGGGTCTTGAGTAACGTTAAAGGTTAGTACAGGGCTTTGGCTCGCTTTATAGGTACCGCCCTCCCACAATGTTACGCCTGAACCAGTGTAAGAACTAATGTTTTGTGGTGGAAAAGTCTGCCCTGGAAATACGAATTGATATTGCCATACACCTACTTGATCTGGCACGTACTCAAACCAGTTAGCTGATGTTCCCCATGGTTCTGAATCAATTTTAATTACATCTTTGGTTCCGTCAGGTTTTGTGAAGGTTACTGTGAAGTCTTTAAAAACGGGTCCGCTTGGAATTGATGGCGTCATCCACAGGTTTACAAGTAATGTTTGGTCGACGCCTATAGGGTTTGGATTGACACTGATGTATGCAAGGGTTTGGATTTCGTCAGCGCCTGAAACTGATAAAGTCGAGGCAGCCATTGTTAACACGTTCAGCATAAGTATCGTCAAAAGAATTGTAGCTGCATTTTTTTTAAAAAATGTTGAATTGTTTTTCACTTTTTCAACTTCTTTTTGTTTTATAAAAAATCAGCTATGTGAAAAAAGCTATAACGCTAACTCACGTATAGAGAGTAAAACATTAATTAATAAGAAAACAAAACTATAAGTTTTATAATAAAATTCGTATTTAATGATGCATTAAAATCAACAAAACAACAATTATTTATAAAAATTAACAACATTAAAGCCTGCAACATGAAAACAGCAACAGTGCATTCGATGGTTTATAAAATAAACCAGCCTGTTTGAATGCTATTAGAAATAGTGTTCAGAAACCTATAGGGGGTAGGTAATAAAGGTTGAAAAACTGCTCAAAAATATGTTGAAAAAGGCAGGTTGCCCTTTTATGGAGTTACTGGGTTCCATATTTCGATTTTGTGGCTGCCTGGTACCATGAAGCTTGCGAATTCGGGGAAAACTTGGGTGTTGAGTTCTTTGTCTTCCATTAAACGTGCCCAGGTTTTTTCGAGGTCGGCAAGGCTGTCGTATTCCCAGATTTCGAGTTGTTGGCAGTAGTGGTCGCCGAACATTTGGTTTAGCATTTTGTGGCTTTTTACTTCTTTGTATAGGGTTGGTCGCTTGTTTTCTAGCCATGCGAGGTATTTTTTGGTGTATTGGCTAAATTCGGCGAGTTTTTCGGATTTGATTATGTATTTTTCAAGCATGAAAAACGGCATTTGTTTTCACAGGTGAGAATTGTTTTTTTACTTTTTAAATTGTCTGGAGCTGAGCTATTGATGTTTGATTCAGACGTAAAGATATCCGTGGGCTGATTAAATCTTAAAAATATAACCCCCCAAACAAGCATTTGACCTCAAATGACAAAAAAACGCGTCGCCACCAAAATGACCAACCCCTACGTAACTGCAATGGATCAACTCATTAAAGACGGGCTATACGAAAACCAATCCGAAATAATTAAAGACGCACTGCGACGCCTGTTCCAACATTACGAAATCCCGCTAATAACCGAAGAACAAGAACCAAAAGAATTGTCAGTAACCCTGTAAGGGCGGGTTTATTCTAATTCTTCGTCTTCCTCGTCTTTGACTTTGAAAGAGGTTTTCTTCTCGGGGATAACTTTTAAGCCGTGGTATTCATACATGATGCGTAGAGCGTCGCGGATAGCTTCGTTTCGGCTGTTGTAGACACCTTTTTCGATTAAGGTGTTTAGTAGGTCTAGGTAACGTTTGGTTAGGCGGATTGTGATTCTTTCTCTTTTGTTCTCGTCAGACATGCAGGTTCCCTTGTTTATTGATTGTGGCGGCTTAAAGATAAGTTCTTGGCAGACAAAAGGCGTCAATACGACGTTTCAACTGAACGTACACATTTCCCAAGCAACACCCGAAAACCACTACCCCGCGATAACACCGCACAATTACCAAAAGTCTCTTCAAATAAAGCTGGAAGCAACTTCGCACCGATTTTCGAGCGGATAACCATTTCAAAAACAGCTCCTTCCGCCATAACTTTTGGTGCTCCAGTAATAATCGCTTTTACCGTATCCATTCCTGCACTCACCGGCGGATTAGACAAAACGCAGTTAAACCGCAACCCCAAAACAGGCTCATACAAGCAGCCGTAACGCACCTGAGCATTAAACACGCGGTTACGTTCAATATTTTTCTTAGTTAAACTAACAGCCCGCGTGTTCACGTCCGTCATGAAAACCTGGAGTTCTGGATTAAATTTTGCAGCGGAAATGCCAACTGCGCCGTAGCCGCATCCGATGTCCAGTACAGAACCGGTTTTTGGAAGAACCATTGATTCAATTAGCAGTTGTGTGCCTGTGTCGATGCGTCGTTTGGAGAAGACGCTTGAGGCAGTTATGAATTCAAAGTTTCTGCCGCAAAGGCTCGCTCGTATCAAGCCGTAGTTTGCGTCAGATTTTGGAGTTGAAGAAAAGTAGTGTTCGGCTGGTACACGGTTATTCTTCGTCATTGTCTTTACCGGTTTTCCAAACCTTCGGGTAAGTGCCTCTTGGCATTAACACGCGTTCAGGTGTAGCTACAACGCCGTGTTTAAGCTCCAAAATCTTTTCCGTTGGCTCAGATGCTTTTGAAAGCGTGATGGCTTCACCTTTAAGCGTTAACACCGCAACCAACGTGTCCTTTTGGATGCCTGAGTCAACCGTTACTACACCTGGTGCAGTCAAACTTGCACCATGACATAAAGCGTCAACAGCCGAGTCCCGTACAGTGATTTTTGGAATCAATTCAAGGGCTGACTCCATTGGTTGGATGAATTTGTGCAGAATAGCTGGGTCCTTCTTAGTTTGGTATTCGCTGAACCAGTAAGCAATATCATGCAGGTTCACATGAGTTGGGCTGTCTTCTGTGAAGGGTCCTGCACGTGAACGACGTAGTTCTTGCATGTGAGCGCCAACGCCGAGGATTTCTCCGATGTCAAAGCAGAGTTTACGGATGTAGGTTCCGCCTTCACAGCCTACTCTGAACAGTACGTTGCGTCCATCCATTTCGATGAAATCGTTGTAGTAAATGCGTCTGGTGCGGATTTGGCGTTTAACCGAAGACCGCAATGGTGGCTTTTGATAGATTAAATCTTCGAACTCGACTAGGATGCGGCGGACTTTGTCTTCTGGAACGTCGCCGTGGAGTTTCATGACGCAAATGTATTCTTTGCCTGTGTAGAGGAGTGCTTGGACAATTTTTGTAGAGTCCTCTAAGGTGACTGGAAGTACACCGGTTACTTGTGGGTCTAATGTTCCTCCGTGCCCTATGACGGATAGTTTGAGGATTTTTTTGGTCCATGCGGCAACTTCGTGGCTTGTTGGTCCAGCTGGCTTGTCAAGGTTAATGATGCCGTATTTGATGTATTCTTCTGCTGGTCTTTCAGAGGGTTTATGACCGTACTTTGGGTTGGTGTGGTCCTCTGTTTTTTGCAAGGTTTCACGTTTAGTTTCCCATGGAGGGCTGGTTCTTGGCATGTGAATGTGCTCTCCTTGAGTCCTTGAATTGAATAAGAAAAAGATATAGTTGAGGTAATTAAAGTTTGAATTTAAAATTTAAGCTTTCATTAACTCTGTTTTGCCGGCGGCTTCTAAGGCTTGAGTAACTTCCTCGTCTGAGGCGCCTCTTTTGACGTCAATTTTGTCTTGTAGAGGTGCAACGTGGTTTAGGTTTACTCTTCGTCTTTTGATTCCCGTGAGTTTTTTTGGTCCGGTTACGAGGATGAAGCTTTTGTCCATTACGTCGATGACGACGCATTTTTGGCCTTGTTCTCGACCGGCTTGTTTAACGCATATTCTTCCGACTTCTATAGCAGGCACTTTTCATTTAGCCTCCGAATAAACGAATAAACAAGACAGGCTATATAAGTTTGACACAAAAATGTTGGGCTTAACTGTAGCTTCTTGGTTGTATTGAGGGTTTGACCTTTTTTCTGTTTAGTTGTTGTTGACAAGAATCCTCTTAGCACAACAACAACAACTAAAACATGAAGCAGTGCAACCTAAATTGCAGTCTATTGGCGTTTTTGTTTGCTGTCTGGTTGTGGCTGTTTCTGCAAGCAGTTGCTTTTTGGGTCTGCAGGTTATGTGAATGTAATCATGTCTATGCAGGCATCTTTTTTTAAGCAGGTTAAGAAACCTTGACTTAATTAGTCAAGATTGTTTTACTGGAAACCTTTTATTTAGTTTCTTTAAAATTTGAGTTATGAACGGCTGGAACAAGGGTTGCGCTATAATAATTATCGCGATACAGTTGGCGTGTTTAGCTGCCGTTTTACCTGCCGCAACAATGGCAAGCTCAAGTACATTAGTTGTCCCTGACGATTTCTCCACTTTGACAGCAGCCGTTGCCAACGCTTCAGATGGCGATACAATCCTTGTTAAAAACGGTGTATACTATGAGCAGACGCTGATAATAGACAAGCCCTTAAAAATCATAAGTGAAACGTCACATAAAGCAATCTTGTATTTCAACCCGACAAAGGATATACAGACTGAAATAATGGGTCGATCCGCAAGTATTAGCAGTGTCAGTTTTAAACCATCAATTATTGTTGAAGCAGATAACGTCTATTTTTCGGGTTTCACTATAGTTAACGAGAAAATTGATTACCATGATTACCCTGACATGGAAGTAAAAAATATTGGTCATGTTATTGTTGAAGGAAACAACGTCCAAATAATTGATAATGTTTTGGGAACTGGTCAAGTACCATTCCATCTGACACTTAACGGCGACAACATCCAAACAACCAACAATTTAGTTACCCAAACAATAATTGTTGTTGGCTCTCACGAAACTATCAACCACAATAACGTCCAAAGTATAAACCTGGGAAGCTCGTTTAACACAGTTGCCTATAATAGCGCGGGCAGTTTAGCTGTAACAGGAAATAATAACACTATCGCCGGTAATTCATTCACGCCTGATCGGGGCGGAGGAGGCATCAGGATTACGGGTTCAAACTATAACACTTTTAGCAATAACACAGTAATCTCAAGCGTCACCGCCGCCATAGAAATTGCGGTTGGGCCAGGCTTTGGGATAGGTTGTTTTCACAACCAGTTTATTGGCAACGTGGTGGAAGGCGCCGCTTTATGGGGTATTCTATTGGGTAATGGTTCTAACAACTTGTTTTATGGAAATTTAATCGCTAATAATGGCGGTTTAGGTCATGATGGCTATGGTTTGGCTCTGGGGTCAACAATTTCAGTAGTAAATAGCAACCAGTTTGTTGGCAACATTTTCATGAATAATTCGCAAAATTTTGGCACAAATTGGGAGGTGAAAGGTACCAACTTTTTTGATAACGGAACAACTGGCAATTACTGGGATGATTATTCGGTAAAGTATCCGAGCGCTGTTGAAATAGGAACTTCAGGCATAGGAAACGTTCCATACTTGGTTTACAATGGTACTTTTGACAATTATCCTCTACTTACTAAGCCAAATATGCCCAGCATAATTTTTCCCAATCCATGGAAACCACCTTCTCAAATTGATTTTCAAAATGCAGATATAACTTCGCCTCCGAACCCTTCTCCGACTGTCCCAGAGTTTACTCTGCTAACAATTTTCCCTTTACTTGCAGCAACGCTACTAATTGCAGTGAAGTTTAGACACAGAAAAGGCGCTACTTAAGCCCATAATTAATTACGAGATAAAAAGGAGAATTAAGCTGGTTTTTCCAGTTCATTCTCAATTAATTCTTTTGCTGTTTCGAGTTCGCTTTGCAAGGTTTTTTCGGTTGCCGTTTTTTCGCAGAGTATGCTGTTGTCGTCTTGGCAGGTTAACGTGTACCCCTTCTGTTCTAACATTTTAAGGATTGTCAATGCATGTTGTAAGAAGTCCAAGTTTACTTTGGTGCAGGCTGGGCACATGTTAAGAACGATTTCAACAAAGAAAAGCGGGGCTTGACCAGGTTGGGGTAAGCGTGTGCCGACGCCTACTCTGTACTGTTCAGTTTTAGTCACCAACTGGTATGCTTCTTTGTCTTCTGAGGCTTGAGCCATCTTTTGCAGGTTGCGTGTGTCGATTTTTTGTTTTGTCATGTTATATCAGCGTTTAGATTTTGTAGTATTTGGCGTAGAGCACTATGCCTACTGCGAGGATACCGATACATGACGCGGATATGACGGCTAAGTCAAGCAGAATCGTTAAGCTGTTGATTGCAGCTCCTCTTAGGAACAATGAGGTTAAGGCGTCTGTGACGTAGTAGCTCGGAACGAATTTGCCTACGGTTTGGGCTGCGCCTGAAAGTGAAGCGCCAACGAATGTGCCAAGGAACAGTTGGGGGAGCACGAAGAGGAAGCTTAAGCCTGTTGCTGCGCTTGAGGTTTTTGCGATTGTTGCGGTGATTAAGCCAAAGCCAACGTTTGAAACGCTGAATACTAAGACGATTAGGAAGGCAAACGTGTAGGTGTCCATGCCGACGGTTGGTCTGAAACCCATGGCGTAAACCATGACGAAGACGAGTGCTGCTTGGATTAATGCGATTAGCATGTAGGAGATGACTTGTGCAGTCATGAATTCGGTTGGTGAAGTCGGGGTTATGCGGATGCGTTTCATCATGCCGTTTTCTTTGTCCTGAGTGAAGGATTGCGCAACCATCATGATGAGGAATATCGACGCGAAAGTGAACATTCCTGGCGCGATGAATGTTAGAGCGGAGGATTGTTGTGTGACTTCTACGAGTTGAGCGGTTTGCAGTTGGATGGGGCTTTGCTGTGTTTGGGTTTGCTGGTTGGTCATGCCGTTTAAGACTTGCTGGATGATTGGGGGAACGGCTTGTGTGGCTATCATGGAGCCTTGGTCAAGGTACAATGGCAATGTGGTGTTTGTCCAAGCATCGGGATTGTTTGGTTGGGTGTAGTATGAAGTTATGCTTTGGCTAAAGTCTCCGGGGATTACGATTAGTGCTTGCATTTTGCCTTGGCTAAGGTCAGTTTGGGCTGTTTGGTTGTTATCATAGATGCTTAGGTTGATGATTGACATGTTTGATAGTGTACCGGTGAAAGTGTTTGACCATTGACTGTTCATGTCGAGGTTGACGACGCCGATTTGGTAAGTTACGGTTTGTTGACCGCCAAAACCGCCGCCGAACGAAGCGCCAAACGCTACCACAAACACTACGGGGAACAAGAAAATCATGAATAGAACTGCGGGTTCCCGAACTGTTTTTAACAGTTCTTTTTTGGTTAAGGCGACGACTCTTTGCAGCTTCATTTAAGCTTCCTCCCTGATGTTTCTGCCTGTTAACTGAATGAAGACTTCCTCAAGGTTCCGTACGCCGCATTTGCCTACGAGTTCTTTCGGAGTGCCAAGAGCGATGAGTTTGCCGTGGTCGATTATGCCTACTCGGTCGCAGAGTTGTTCTGCTTCTTCCATGGCATGGGTTGTAAGAATGATTGTTTTGCCGTTTCTTTTCTGTTCCTGTATAACTTCCCAGACGGCATGGCGTGACTGCGGGTCCATAGCAACTGTAGGTTCGTCGAGAAAAGCGATTTCGGGGTCATGAATAAGTGCCAATGCGAGGCTTAATCGGCGTTTCATGCCGCCGCTGTATTTGCCTGCCCTGCGTTTAGCTTCAGCTTTTAAGCCCATTTTTTCAAGCAGCATGATGCTTCTTGTTTTTAGGGTTTTTTTGTCCATGAGGTGCAGGTTGCCGAAGAGTTCAAGGTTTTCTGTGCCTGTCATGTATGGGTAAATAGCTGTTTCTTGTATGCATACGCCGATTTGTTCTTTGACTTTACCAGCGTCTTTTTGTACGTCGCATCCAAAAATTTGGGCTAACCCGCTTGTTGGCTGAATTAAACCGCAGAGGATGTTGATGGCTGTTGTTTTTCCTGCCCCATTTGGACCAAGTAGCCCGAAGAGTTCGCCTTTTTGGACCTCAAGCGTCAGGCCATCAAGTGCGAGTTTGTCATCATATTTTTTGGTGACTTTTGTTAGTGTTATTGCTGATGTGTCCATTTTTTTATTCTTCCTTTGTGTTTTTTAAGGTTGATTTTTGATTTAAGTAACCACGAAACTTGGTTACGTACCTGAAATATCAGAAGGTGTTTAGGAATTTAGTTTCATGTTTACTTGTTGCCTAAAAAAATGGCATCAGAAGAAGCTTGGAGGACTGTTTTGTTAACTTCTTAGTTAATAAATTGGAATTACAGGTTTTTGTCTCGCCAAGTTGGAAAAATATATCCCGTGAAGATGATATTTGGAGCTACTGACTGCACGCCGGGTTCTTGTTCAATTTTTTCGCGTAGGTCTTTAACGTCGCGGCTTGTTGGACTCCAAGTGATAAAGAAGTAACTGTTTGGCAAATTGCTAAATCCCCAATAGAAAAGGGTGCTGGGGTAATTTTTCCCTAAAATCATGTTTGGAAGGTTTTTGTCGGCGTCTGGTTTAAGTTGAACATGGAATGCGCTTATAATGTCGTTGGATGCGTCGGGGAACCAGTCGATGGAGAGTTCAATCAGAAAGTTTTTGGTCATCCTGTCGAGTCGGCGTCGGACTGTTTTTGCGCTAACACCAATTTCTTCTGCAACATCAGCGACAGGTTTTCTTGAGTCATCTTTTAGACTATTAATGATTTTGTAGTCGAGTTCGCAGAGGTCTGTTTCGGCATTGAGGTTAATAATGTTGGGTGGTAAGGGCGAATTTGTTATGCCAACTGTTGGTTCGGGGATTTGGGCGTTTTCTTTCACGTAACCTACCAGTTCCTCAAGTTCGCCAATGTTTTTTAGAAAAGCACCGATGTAAAGGATGTTTCCGCCTGCCACTGCTAACCAGTAAATTGAACCGTGGGCGTTAAGTTTTGGTATTAAATTGCGGATGTTATCGGCTTTTGTTGAGCCAAAAATGAGAGTATGGAAAGCGTTTTGGACAAGAACACTTGGTCGAGCAGCGAATCTGCGGATTACGCCCATGTCAATGAGCGTTTGGATGCGGTTATGAACAGCAGTGACAGACAGGTTCAGTTTATCCGCAAGCTCCCTATACGACGTACGGGATTTTGTAAGCAAGGTCTGGCAAAGCACTACATCAATCTTATCCACTGTTTCACCGTTAAACCGCTAATTAGTGTTTTTTGCTTAAAGACTTTAACTGTGAAAAACAATTAACCTTTGACTGATACCTGATGAAAACTAAACTGTTACTTGCTGTGTTACTGGTTGTCTTGCTTACAGTTTCCAGCTTAACAATTTGGCTACTTACCACGCAAAGCCAAGAAGAGGTTAGAGTTGCCTGTGTTGGCGACAGCATAACAGAAGGCTCCAGTTACGTCAGCAACTTGGCTAAACTTTTAGGCAGCAACTATTCAGTGGGCAACTTTGGCGTCGGTTTAGCTTCAGTTTCGTTAGCAACGACAAAACCGTACATGAATCAGTCAGTTTTCATTCAAGCCAAAGATTTCCAGCCAAACAAAGTTGTGATTATGCTGGGAACCAACGACGCCATAACATGGTACCAACCCTTAATCGGAAACTTCACCCACGACTACAAACAATTAATCGCAGCCTTCCAAGAATTGCCCAGCAACCCAGAAATTTACCTTGTTGTGCCGCCCCCAATTTTTGACGACAGCCTTGGACCAAACAGCACCATTCTAGTACAACAAATAATACCGCAAATAAGACAAATCGCAAACGAAACAGGTTTACCCCTGATTGACTTCTACGATGAAATGGCGGCGCATCCAAAATATTCCTCTGATGGTGTGCATCTTACTTTTGAAGGTTCAAAGTTTGTTGCCGAAAAGGTTTTTCACGCAATAAAAGACTCGTAACCTATTGGTTTTCAACATACTTTTGAACTTGTTTTCAACCATTAGCACCTACCCCCTATAGGTTTATGCATAGATACGCTATTTGGATCCCTAATAGGTTGATATGAAAAATAAAGCGCTGAACAGCAATAACAGCACCTTACACGCAGTAGCCCTTGTTTTTCGTAGGTTTCGTTGAAATGGTAAATTGCGAAAATAACGTGTATAAGGTGGTTGTGTTTATGGTTTTGCGGCAAACTAATAACCTGTTTAGCGTAATAGAAAGTTGATGCTTGATGAATTTGGATGATTATAGCAAAGAAAAACTTTGGCAAATGCTCATGGAAACCGCACGTGCCTCCGTAATGTATCCTACCCATAAAGCTTACACAAGAGAAAAAGTGCTCCCCGAAAAACCAGCTATTACGCCAGAAGAGCTTGCTCAACTGCTTAACATGCCGCTTGGCGAGGCGCTGGTAATTTTGGGCGAGTTAACGGATGAACAAAAAGTTTCAACCTAAAAACTTCACATTATATTTTTTTGGGCAATTTTTGGTTAACCTTTATTTTTTGCGACTACCAACACTTAACTGGAATGCTTGTCAACAAAAAACCTGAGCTTTCATACAAAGTTTCAGTACATTGCAATAACAAGTTAGTTCTTGAACAAGAAGGAGCAAAAATCCTCGAAACCATAAACAAAACCTGTTCCATTTTGGAAACCGCCAAAACTCTTGATGTGTCTTACCGTTATGTGTGGAATTACCTTCGCCGCATGCAAGTCTTGTTAGGTGAGCCAGTTGTTGAAACCTTTAAAGGTGGAAAAGACGGTGGAGGAGGAGCAAAAGTAACTAAGCGGGGTAACGCTCTTCTAACTGAGTTCCGTCAAGCTGAACGATACCTCAATGCTGTTTTGTATGCTTCAAAAGATGTGGAGGTGGAACTAGTGAAACTAAGTGCAAGAAATCAATTTAAGGGAAAAGTGGTTGCAGTTGAAGAAGGAGCGATAACCGCAAAAGTCACTGTTGAAGTTCAAATGCCTGTGAAAGTGACTGCAGTTATAACAAAAGACTCTGTTGAAGAATTAGGCATAAAAGTAGGTGACGAAGTCGCGGCAATCGTCAAATCTACAGAAATAATGATTGCTAAATAGGCAAAAAGCCTACTTGCTTTCTATTTTTTATTCTACTACGTAGCGGTAAGTTACGTGTTCGCCGGCTGTTGTGCTTCTTCTTGTAATTTTCAGCACGTCGCCTGGTTTTGCTCCGATAACTTTGACTGCTGGGTCGCCTGACCGGATTTGTGGCATCTGGAAAGGCTTTACTTTGAATTGTGCCAGTAGTTGGTTCTTTTCTTTTTCGCTCAGTATTTCGTGGAATGGTACTAAACCGTGTTCGAAAATGTCAAACACTGGGAATGATTTTGGTAAAAGCTCAACGTTCTTCTTTTTTGCGCCCAACTTGACTGCGTGGGTGTAGCGTCCTTCGGTTACGACGATGGCGCGTTCGAGCTCTTTTTCTTTCATGATTTTGTACAGGTTGTTCATGGCGGCTATACCGACGGTTGCTTCGCCAAGTATGCACCAGACAATTGCGCGTTCTTTGTCTTGTGGAATATCAATAATGTAGGCGTATGCGCCTTCGTAAGGCTGCTTTTCTACAAGCTTGTACTTTCTTAGTTTAATGAGAACTTCCGCTTTACGTTCTTCAATTGTTAGGACTTTAGTGCTCAAACACAAACCCTCAAAGATGAAATACTCGAACTTTAAAACAAACATTTGCCCTTAAACTTTATGGTTAAAATAACACTGTAAATTGGACAAAAACGTAAAAGGGCAAGGTTTTATGTTCTGCGCTTGCTGAATTAATCTTTGAAAATGAAGTTTTTCCGTGTTGATTTTAGTGTATTATGTTTTTCTTTGTTTTCCAAAGGGTTCTTGTGTTTTTCCGCAAACCTGCTCCATTTTACATTTAACTTGTTTGTGATTCGCCAGTTATTTTCCCTGCGAGTCAGCCATTTTTCCTTTGATTTCTTTTTCTGTTACCTTTCGATTCATTTTTCAGTCATTTTTTGTCCCAAAAACCAAAATAAACGATTTTGTAAAAATTTAATGGCAAAAAAGCTCTCTACACAACTCAGGTACATTAAGACTTTGTAAAGGATGTATGCTTGTGATTTTTGCATTTTTTCATATATTCTACAAAAATCGGTTCATTTTATTCCCTTAGCGATTATCTGTTAGAAAAATTTTAATCAAGCGCTAACCATTTGAAATGTGTGGCGAGCATTTATGCGAATGATACGGTTCAGGGTTCAAAATTATAAAAATATTGAAGATACCGACTGGGTTAACTGTGAAGCGTTAACATGTTTTGTAGGTAAAAACGAGTCAGGTAAATCTTCCGTTTTGAGGGGGCTTTCTAAGTTAAATCCCTCTGATGACGAAAAATATAACGGATTAAAAGAATTTCCAAGAAAAAGATATTCAACAGATTTTAAGCAGTCTGATTGGGCTGTTAGCAGTGTTGATTTTGAATTGTCTAACGAAGAGATGGCTGAAATAGCAACTATATGTCCATTATTATCAAGCGTTAAAAGAGTTATTTGCACTAGGCGATACTCTTGGAAACTTGAAGTAGATTTCGGTTTTTCAATCCCTGTTGTGTCATGGAAAAAATATGTAAGTTCACTAAAAGGTTGGGTGGAGAATTTACAACAACTTACTGCGCCCGAGGAAAGGTCAAATGATTTCGCTGCGCTTAAAAATAATTTAATAAATGGACTTTCGACAAGACTTCAACAAGTAAGTAATCAAAGCCAGAATGACGATAAAGTTGACATTGGACGCGTCACTGAAACATTCAGTTATGTTTTTGGTCAATTAACTGTTGATTGGCAAAAAGAAGTTCTTAAGCCTCTTTTAGAACCACTAAAACAACTGAAAAATGATGTCGATGTTTCAGAGAATGTTGTAAAAGCGCAAGAACTTGTCCAGAAAAAAATACCAAAATTTGTTTACTTTGCAGAATTTAATGTAATAGAAAGCGCTATAAATATTACTGATTTTAACAATCGAATAAACAATAATCCAAGCGATCCTCGTTTAAGGGCCACAAAATGTTTGTTTGAACATGTTGGGCTAAGTATTGATGGTCTTCAGAATCTAGATCCTGTAAGGGCTAAAGATCGCACAAAAGAAGATTTAAGAAAAATGGCTGATGAGCGTGAAATACTTCTGTCAGCCGCTTCCTCTGTTATGACTGATAAATTTAGTGGCTGGTGGGAACAAAGGAAACATAAGTTTCGGTATCAAGCTGATGGTCCGTCTTTTAGGGTTTGGGTTTCAGATAATCTTGACCCAAGCGAAATCGAATTGGATCAGCGCAGCCAAGGCATGCAGTATTTCTTCTCTTTTTACTTGGTTTTTCTAGTAGAAGCGAAAGGTATGTACAACAATTCAATTATATTGCTTGATGAGCCAGCGCTCCACCTTCATGGAACGGCACAGCAACAAATAGTAAAATTTTTAGGTAAATTATCGAAAGAAAATCAATTATTATACTCAACTCATTCGCCTTTTATGGTGGATGGGGATAACTTAGGAAATGTTCGTGTAGTGTCAGAGAAAAAAGATGGAACGGTGCTAGTCTCTGATAACGTTTGGCCGAAAGACGAAGATGCCCTTTTTCCTTTGCAAGCGGGGCTTGGATATTCTATAGCTCAAACACTCTTTTACTCAAAGAGACAGGTGATTGTGGAAGGGCTAACAGACTACTGGATAATGAAAGCCGTTAATGGTTTGCTAACTCAAAAAAGAATGACTGCTTTAAGAGATGACATAGCAATTGTCCCATGTGGCGGAACTAAAAGATTGTTTCCACTTGCATCTATGCTTATGGGCAACAAGATTGAACTCGCTATCCTTCTTGATGGAGATGAAGTTGGCAAACAATGGGGACGAGAAGCCAAGGAGCAACTATTAACAAAAGGAATTTTTGTTAACCAATACACCAAGACAGAGCAAGCCGAGATAGAGGACTTATTACCGCCAAAAATGTATCTTCAAGCGGTAGAAGAAGCATATCCCGATATCAAAAACTTGCTTTCATTTACAAAAGACGAAGAAAGAATAGAATGTATATCAAAGAGAGTTAAAGCAGTCTTCAAGAGACTGGGCAAAGAGTATGAAAAATGGGAACCAACAAGAATATTGGTTGACAAAATAAGAGAGAAACCAGATGAATTTCCTAACGAATCATTACAACTATTCTCAAAGCTAAGCGAAGATATCAATAAACTTCTTCCAGAAAAAAAGTAAACCCAAATTAAAAACGAATACACTCTCTTATTTCTTAAATTTTTTCTGTCGCCTACCTGAAATAGTGAAAGTTCAGGTTAGGCCGTGGCTGTTAAAGAATGACCCATAGTTTTTGTCGGTTTCTTTTATGTGGTTTGCGACCCAGTCTTTGAGGAATTTTAGGACTTGAACGGAAAGTGCTGCTTTTCCTGCTTGGAAGTCTTTTTGGAATTGTGCTACTTGGTCAACAAATGCGTTGTGCTCGTTTTTGTGCGCTTCATACTGTGGGAAATTCCATTGTTGCATGTATTTTTCTTCTGTTGAGAAATGCATTTGAGTGTAGGCTACCAATTGCGACAGTATGGGCATTAATGCATCTTTGGCTTTTCCCTGTGACATTGCGTCTGCTAAATCGTTGAGGTGTTTTAGAAGCATTTTGTGTTGTGCATCGATTGAACGTACACTGACTGAAAGAGAATCGTTCCACTGCATAATGGGCATAAACAAAACCAATTTACCGTTATATTTAGGGTATTTATCGCTTCTGACTTTGCAATTCTGTTTCAAAATCTCCATAGAATGGAGTTACCAAAAAACGCTTAAGTACAAACGGTTTTGTTGGTTTTTCGCAGAAACATTAATACCATACTTCAACCAAACATTTTGAGAATACAAGTAAGCTGTTTCTCTATAGTTCAAGAAACTAACGTTACACGCCAAATTGTATGCAACCAAAAAATCAAGGAGGATACATAATGGAAAATTTAGCATCAATACGATTCCGTTGCCCTCAATGTCGTGAAAGCTTCGAGTTCGACCAAGTTGGCGAATACGAGTTTGTTCCCTGTCCAATCTGCGGAACCAACTGCATCACAGTCAAAAAAGGCAACAAGCTGACGCTACAAACTTTTAGCGAAAGCCAAAAAAGGCAAAAACCCGCAATTTTGGCCTAAACAGCTACGCCCTTTTTTGGGCGACAACAATTTTGTTTTTAACCCAATTTTTTAGTACTGAAAAGTCTGCCTTCTGGAGCATAAATTCAAAATAAGGCAGCCTACACTATCCACAAGAGGAACATTAGACTTTGAGCACACAGCAAGTAACTTGGGATTTAACTGAACTCTTTTCTGACATAAACGACCCAAAAATTAGTCAAGCAATCATACAAGCCACCGAGATGGCGTCAGCTTTCGAAAAAAAGTACCGCGGAAAAATCACGAGCCTAACTCCTGAAGGACTGCTTAGTTGTCTTCGGGGAATAGAGGATTTTAACAAAAAATTCAGCAACGTAAGTCTTTATGCTGGACTCGTGTTTGCAGCCAACATGACTCTGCCTGAAACACAGGCATTAAACGATAAAATTAACAAGTTGGACGCCCAAATCAGCAAGCAGCTTGCTTTTTACAAGCTTGAATTAGGTGCACTATTGAAAAGTAAGCCTGATTTAATTAATGACCCCGTTTTAGCTAACTACCGGCACATGTTGGAACGGGTTTACCGCCGCGTCGAACACCAACTTTCCGAGGTTGAGGAGCAACTGATTATTGAGAAGGACCAGTTCGGTGTTAATGCTTGGGAAGAACTGCAAAGCAAATGGCTTAACACCCGCACCTTTGAAGTTACGGTGCTGGGAGAAAAGAAATCACTCAGCTACGGCGAAGCCAACGGGTTACTGCCTCATCCTGACCGTGCCACACGCGAATCTGCCAACAGGTCAATCTACGGTCTGTTAGGTAAGGACGGCGAAGTCTTTTCAGCGGCGCTCCGCAGCATATGTAACGATTGGGTAACAGTTTCTAAACGCAGAAAATACGCGACACCCATGGAAGCCAGCTTAATCAACAATGACACTGAACAAACAATAATTGAAAACTTGCTTACCAGCATTGAAGAAGGCTCAAAAACATACCGTTGCTACCTAAAAATGAAAGCTAAACTCATGAACCTGCCAGTTTTAGGAAACCACGACATCATCGCGCCCCTGCCAGATTCACCCGAAATGAAATTCACATACGAGCAAGCCCGCGACCTAATCATCCGCGCCTATAGCCGTTTCGACCCAGACTACGCGGAAGCAGTCAAGGAAATGTTTGCAAAACGCCACATCGACGCAACACCACGCTTCGGCAAAAGAAACGGTGCTTTCTGTGCAAACTTTTACAACGGCAAATCAGCTTACATACTGCAAAGCTACAATGGCACTCTAAGCGACGTCTTCACTTTGGCACACGAGTTGGGACACGCAACACATGACTGGTACATGGCACGCAACCAAACACCCCTAAACACCAATGTACCCTCAATCGTTGCAGAAACAGCATCAATATTTGGCGAGTTGCTTCTAACTGACCTGCTTTTGGCTGAAGCAAAATCTGACGCAGAACGCAAAGCCGTTCTATGCTTAGTTTTGGATGAAGTAGGCATGACCGCTTTCCAAGTAACCGCACGTGTATGGTTTGAACAAGCACTCTACCGTTCCGTTGAGCAAGACGAATTCTTAGACTACAAGACCATCTGCAACCACTGGACAAAAGCTCGAGACCGAATCTTCGGCGACGCAGTCAGTTGGTTCCCTGAAATGGAGGCAGAATGGACCATGAAGCCGCATTATTACATGGCAAACTATCGTTTCTACAATTACCCATACGTGTATGCACAAATGTTTGTGTACTCACTGTATGAACGGTACTTAGCGGAGGGTAAAGCGTTTGTGCCAAAACTCAAAGCAGCGCTTTCAGCCGGCAGCAGCCTGTCACCGTTAGACATTGGAAAAACTGTGGGTTTAAATCCTAAGTCACCTGATTTTTGGCGTGGCGGCTTAAAAGTTTTCGAACGGTTCATCGCTGACTTAGAAAAAATAGTGTAGGCGGTTAAGCCTTCACTGCTTTTTTCCACACCGCACACAGTATTCTGCGTCTAAACTGTTTGGTGCTCCACAGTGGATGCAGTATTTTGTTTGTGTTTGTGCGGTTGAACCGCCAGAATAGGGGGTTGGCGACGTAATTAGTGGTGTTGCCTGTGGGGTTATGTTGAAGAATGCTTTTGCCAGTACTGCCCAAGCAACAGACTGAACCAGTCCGCTGGGGACAAAAACTAAACTATACAGGTCCAGAGACACTGTATTTATTGAAGCCCATACTGCAAGCCCTACTCCAGCGACAATCTGCACTAAGGCACCAACCAAGAATATTTTTCCAGCGTTGTTGAATGTGTGGTCTTGTGTTTTTCTGCCTAGTATTCTTAATGCTTGAACCATGAACACTAAGTAAAGTAGGCTTACTAAACCGAAGATTGGTACAAACGGGGATACAGATCCCAAAAGGTAAGAAGGTATCTCTGATGGCGAAATTGATACGGAAATTCTTGAAAGGTCTGCAAGGGAAAATGCGAGCATTGTTATTGAGGCGATTACGCCTGCGATAATGTTCAGGATTATTCCGTAGAGGATGTAATGAAAAATTTTATGTTCATTGTACTCTCGTGAGAAATTGAACATAGCTACAAAGAACAAGATGAACCCTATGAAGGATAACAAACTAATTAAGGCGCCTGTTGAAGAAAGCACTGAATTGAGCTCTGCAGAGTTCGGCGAAAGATAACGGATAATTGTAAAGACGCTGGTAACTGCGCTAAGTGCAACTAAAGTGGCTCCTGCGCCACCAAGAGTTCTGCCAGATTGAATACTCATTTTAACCGTTGACTACTATTAGGCGCTAAATTGATAAGTTTTCCGCAAAAAACTACAAACCCCTGCGGAAAGTATTGTCAAGTTTGATCTTTTTGTGCCTTCTTAGAACACGTTTCACATAAACCGTAAACATCTACTCTTACTGTATCTGCCAAAAATTTAGTTTCCAATATGATTGTTTTTAAGTGCGTTTTTAAGTCTGGATGCGAAAAGTCTTGGATTTTTCCACATCTGGTACAGAATAGGTTCACGTGTGGTGCTGTGTTGGGGTCGAATCTTGTTTCCCCTCGTGGCATGTTTAGTTCTTGGATTAACTGGTTTTCTTTTAGGATGTGTAGTGTTTTGTAGACTGTGGCTAAACTTACCGTTGGGTGAGTTTTCTTTACGTCTTTGTAGATTTTTTCAACGCTAGGATGTTCTTTGCTGCCTAAAGCAATCCTGCAAACGGCTATTCGTTGTGGTGTAGCTTTGTAACCTTTGCTGCGAAGTGCTTGAATAATTACAGCCTCATTTTTGTCGCCGTTCAGCATGGCTGTATTAGGTAATAATAATTCTTAAATAATGTTTTTGATTTTTACTTTACTTGCAATTTTTAATAAGGTGAACTAATATGTCAGAAACTCAAAAAGAAGAGACAACAACTTTTCCCGTATTGGGACAAATAGCGCCAGATTTTGAAGCATTAACAACACAAGGAACTCTCCGGCTTTCTGATTACAAAGGCACATGGCTTATTCTGTTTTCACACCCAGCCGACTTCACACCAGTATGCACAACAGAATTCATAGCGTTCTCAGAAATTTATGAAGAACTCAAAAAAAGAAACGTTGAACTTTTAGGTTTAAGTGTTGACAGTGTATCCTCACACATTGCTTGGATAAGAAATGTGGAAGAAAAAATGGGCGTAAAAATTCCCTTCCCAATCATAGCCGACTTAAACAAGGAAGTAGCCAAAAAATTCGGAATGCTGCACCCAGAACAAAGCAAAACCGAAACCGTCCGCTGTGTCTTCATCATTGACCCAGAAAGCAAAATCCGCACAATGCTGTATTACCCGATGTCAACAGGCAGGAACATGCAAGAAATCCTCCGAATAATCGACGCCTTGCAAACAACCGACAAATACAAAGTAGCCACACCAGCTAACTGGAAACCAGGCGAATCCGTTGTGGTTCCGCCACCCGTAACCATTGAGCAAGTTGATGAACGCCTTAAAGCAGGTTACGAATGCAAAGACTGGTACCTCTGCAAGAAAAAACTACCGAGTTGAGCAGCAATGCCGTGCGTTTCTCCTGACGGAAAACCAACAGAAACTGGACTTAACACGTTAAAAGCGTTAAAAGACGGCAGTTTGTCTCCTGAAGAAGTTTCAGGCAAGACAGGTCAACCCCTTTTCCGTGTTAGAAGCGGTCTTAGGGAACTCAAAAACGCTGGGTTCGTAGAGGAAGATGGCGAAAAATACGTTTTAACCTTAAACGGCAAATCAATAATCCAGTAAGCAATGGACGATTTGGTCGCCCATTTTCCTTTTTAGTTTTTTGACTTTTGGTTTTTAAAAGGGTTTTTTGTGCGTACTTTTTTATTTTTACACAGTTTTTTATTTGGTATCTTTAGAAATACTGTATTTATGTTCGACAGGATAGGTGTTAACGGTTCAGACGGCGGGTTCAGCGTTGTTTCTTGGGGCGTACTTGTTTCTGTGGTAGCTGTGCTTGTTATGGTTGCGTTAACATTGTTTATGGGCAATAATCTTACGTCTATGTCGGTAACGCTGATTAGCGGCCTACTTGTCGTTATAGCCGTAGTAATGCTTACACAAGTCATAAAGAAAGCATTCACAAGCCTCTAAGTTTTATATGCTGCTGCCGATTCGAAGCTTATCCACTTCTGCCCGATCAGGAATCTCCACCATTACTGACTTGTTAAGGCTGTCTCTACCATAGTTCACTTTGACTTTATCCAGTTTAGCGTCAGAATAAAACGCGGTTAACTGCGCCGCTGTCTGAATTGCTTTCTTAGTTTTAACACCCTGCAAAATAGTAATTGGGCCGACAATATCTGGCAACTCAAAATAGTATTCGCTCTTGGTTTTTCGTGACATCAAAAACTTGTTTTCCGCTTCATTACGTCCAACAATAATTTTGTTTTCACCCAACCGGAAATGCCTGCCAAAACGCAACAGAGTTGCATCAGCGCCTGACACGTTTTTCTTATGGTCAAACAGGTCACGCAGCTTCTTGGCGTATTCCTCACAAGTTAATAGGCAACCGCCCGCGGGAGAACAATAAGTTGTAATGCCGAATTCCTTAGCCAATTGCAGTTGAGGTTTGCGTGAGCGTCCGGAAATTGCTAAAAGTTTGTTTCGGTCAACCAAGCCTTTACTTTCCGCTACTGTTTCAGGTAGCAGTTTTGCTGAAAGTGGACGTAACAGTTTGCCTTTAAGACCCGCTTCTTCTTCGATGGTTCTAAGAGCTGGACCATGTTGTGACATTGGTCTTTCACCGAGCACTTCTCCAGTGAAAAGAAAGTCCGCGCCGACTTCTTCAGCGTATTTTCTTGCTTGTTTTAGGATGAAGATTTTGCAGTCAACACATGGGTTGATGTTTTTGCCGTAACCATGCTTGGGTTTTCTAAGCATACGGATGTAGTCTTTTTCTACGGTGACAATTTTTAGTGGAATGTTTAGCTGCTTTATAGCTGCTTCTGCTTCACTTACGCCATCTTTTTTGGGGATGCCAAAGGGCGTTTTTATGTTAAACGCGATAACTTCTATGCCTTGGTTAATGATGAGTTGTGTTGCAAGAATGCTGTCTAAGCCGCCAGAAAACAGTGAGATGGCTTTAACGTGAGTCATTGTTGATAAAATTCTTGGAGAAAAATAATAAGGTATTGATGAAAAACCGTATTTCATTGACCATTTTCCAGGATAGTGACCATCTTGTCTTAAAAAAGACCGGTTAGACAAGTGAAAAATAATTATCAAGCCTGACAAGTCACCTGTCAAATATATGGTGAGTCAGTGTACGCTCGTTTTTTGTAGAATAATTAATAAGCTTAATTGATAATAGAGGCTGACAAAACTGCCGAGCATTTAGAGAGGAGGGTTTAGGCTGCCTGACATAAGCATCTTCATTCCCGTTTACAAGGAGTCAAACGAGTTAGGCAGCACTCTTGAAAACCTACTAAAGCAGGATGTAGAAAAAGAAATTTTTGTAACCGTTGACGAAGCAACACCCCAGTTTAGGGAAGCCTCGAAACGGTTTGACGGCAAAGTAACATTCATCTTTAACAAGGAACGAATGGGAAAAGCAAACGCGTTAAACGAAACCACAAAATACTCAACCGGCAAAGCGCTGCTGTTTTTGGATTCAGACATCATGATTTCAGACGACCCTGATTTCCTGAAAAAAATCATAATGGACCTGCAACGCGCCGACATTTTAGACATCAAAAAACGCGTAATTAAAGGCAAATCGTTCCTGTCAAAAATGGCTTACTACGAATACTTCACCTTTAACGTTAGCTCCTGGATTGCAGACCATTTCATGCATAAATGCCCCGCAGTTAACGGAGCCGCCTTCGCAATTAAACGTGAAACCTTCGAAAAAATCGGTGGCTTCCACAAAGTCGTAGCGGAAGACATAGACATAGCGACAAGGGCTTTTTTGGCTAACAGCAGTTTCTCTTACACTTCCGATGTTGAAGTCAAAAACGTTGTTCACTCGGACTGGAAGAAATGGTTTAATCAACGCCGAAGATGGGCTATTGGGCAAGCGTTGTGGCTTAAAACTTGGTGCATTGAATTGGCCAAAAAATTCGCCAAGAAACCCCAAGTTTTCCTTCCCGGCTTGTTCTTCCTGTATCCATCCGTGACTGTTTTCATCTTGAGCGCGTTAGTGCCTAGTCTTTGGATGTACAATTCCATGCTGGTGTTCTCAGTGTTCCTTTCTGTTAGATTCAACATTATCTTGCCAGTTTTCCTTGTTTCGTTAGGTATGGCGGATATACTAAAGATAGTTGCGATTTCGCTGACAAGCTTTGGAATTACTGCAGCAGTTTTCTACGGGTTCTCGCGTAAGCTTGGGTTTAGGGAGATTAAACTGCATGAGTTGTTCGCTTATTACTTCTTTTACTCGACAATCTGGATGCTAATAATCGTCTTTGGGCATATCCAAGTGTTCCTATTTGGCAAGAAAGCTGGACCGGACTGGAAAACCTGACCTAAATCTTTTCATTTGTTATAGTAAGGCTTAAAACATGAGAGGCTATTTTTATCCTCAAAGTGGGTTGTTAGCTCAGCACGGATAGAGCGCCAGCCTTCTAAGCTGGAAGTCGAGGGTTCAAATCCCTCACGACCCGCCATCATTCCCATGTTTGAGCAGAATCCGTGCTCTTTTATTCCCGCTGATTTATTCCCATTGATGGGAGTAATGTTATGTTTGATGTATTTTCTTGTGTCGTTGATGAAGAGAAGTATTCCCTGTAGAACTTGAAAATAGGATACGTAGGTATTTAGGTGCTGAATAATGCTCCAACTATGTTAAAATTTGCTGATTTTCAGTCATTGTTTTTCTTTTTTGTGATCTTATTGTGCTTTTTTGTGAGTAAATGAGCTATTGCCATCTATTAATTGCAGCAAATTTTATATGCTGATTCCTTCAAAAAAGGATGTTATTGGACAGTTAGGTGAAATGATGAAACAGAATAAGTTGAGTTTAATTACATTGTTTTCTGTATCAGTATTGCTTCTCGCAAGTACTGCTACTGAATTAGCTAATTCATCTACTGAAAATGCTCCAAATGAAAATAAAGGCTTAGGACAAACAATTTTTGATATCCCATCTCTGCTAGATTCTTTGGGATACACTGAAGAACAAATGAAAAATGTCTCGAGTGCCTTACTGATAAATCAATTGAAGGCCTTAGACAGTAACTCCCATAGCGATGAAAATGGTAATACTGTGATAACTTTTTCGAGACCAGATGGCTTTAACATTTCAGATATAACTTTAGATATAAACGCTACAAATAACACGTATTCCATTAGTGGCACTAAAGATTTTACTCCAGGAAAAGCATGTATTGTCGTTGCAGTATGGGATTATCCCGGAAGTTTATATGATTTCCAATATCCCGGTTACGTTAGTTATGCCTATAATGACGTGTGGGGTTATGTTACTGGTTATTACAGTCCTTATGCGTTTACGCAGTCATTAAAGTCAATTCTGATGCTACCTATTACAATGTGTATTCTTACATAACTTGGGCTTGTATAGTCTACGAAACAGTTGATGTATACCTCATAGGACATGGAACCTATCTGTATTGGGGTCCTCCATATTATCCAACTCCATGGGACTTTATCGGCGGTTATGCCTGCTATGATTCATTAAGTGACTGGGGCGTTGACACAAGCAAAATTTATTGGGAATGGGATCTTCGATCATTTTATGACGACAGTTATGATTATTCATCGCTTAGACTAGGTGTTGGTGGATGTTGTTACGGTGGATACTTTGCAAACACTTTCCTAAATCCTGGTGGAGCAGTTTCTCATTCGCGATGCTTCATGGGAGGCGAAGACATAGTATATACTGGATACCATTATAATTTCTTACATGCATGGGATTACAAGTGGTACGGTATAGGACAAAATTCATACACTGCCTATAGTTATGCATATGATGAAGCAGAAGACTACATTGAAGATGGAGTAGCTTACAATTTTTACGGCGATAGTATATATAAATGATTAAATTAAATTTCTCTACTTTTTTTATTGATAATTAAGAAAAATACAGCTAAGTGATGAGAAAACAAATGAAACGAAACATAAGAATATTCTTAGTTTTAAATGGCGTTTATAGCCTACTTTTTGTTGTTTCTAACTATGCGCTATGGACTGTATTTAACGGAAACCTGATTAAAAGTATTTGGAATCCCATTTTTATAAATCTGACCAAGCATTCTATAACATCAGAGAATACCATATCTACTGTTATGACTTTTTTCACATATTGCAATTTTCCTTTTATTATATTTGTGGCAATCATAATAACTAATATGTGTTTTATTGTTTCCTTGTTAAGGGAACAAAAAGCTCAAATTAAAAAATAAAAGAACCCACAAACTCATTTTTCTTTATGTTAAACATCTTGAAGTGATACAAAAAGTGTTTACTGTTAGGTTTCCAAAAAATTAATTAAGAGACTTGAAAAGACCTTAGTTGCCTTAATCCGGCGCGGTTGTTATCATGTGCTTTGCTTCTGGATGCTTGGTGTAGTATCTTTCTCTATCTCTCACGTTTTTAGGGTTAAAGTAATTTTTGTGTTTCAATAAGAAACGTTTTCTGTATTTTATTTGCTGTCTTACGACCATTATATTCACAAACTTATTCCGTCGTAATTCTTCAATGCCTGCTCTACAGCGGGTTTTGTTGCTTTTGCTATTAGTTCACCCATTTTTGTGTGCCCGCCTGTGTAGCGTATTGTGTTTTCTGTGTCGGTGCCTGAAACAACAATCATTGTGTCTGTTCCGGTACCTGTTGCCTGCAGCTTCGGCGACGGCGTACTCATGTAGGCGAGGTCTTGGAGCGCCGCAGTTTTTGCTTCTGTGGCAGTCATTATTGCGCGTGCCATAGCGCCAGTGGTTAAAACGGCGTTTGTAAGAACAATAATGTTAATTGTTCCTGTTGATAACTCGAATCCTGTTTTGGTTTCTACCCAGTCGCCTGAGTCAACCCCCATGCGTAACGCGTTGTTTTTGGCGCCGCCGGTTGCGATGCAGCAAACTTTCAGGTTCTTGTAGGCTTTCTGGCTAAATGCAAGTTTGTCCATTTCTACGCCGGTGCTCATAAAAGTGAACTGGCTAGGTTTGATTCCTACAGTTAGAGGTAAACTTTTTTGGTATTTTCTGTACTCTTTGCTTGTCATTACGATTTTTTCAATTTCTGGCGAAATGTAACTGTTGCCTACGTAACTGACTTTTCTGTAACCGTCAACTGTTGAAAGGACGCTTCTCTTTTGGGAAAACGCAACGATTAACGTGTTAGTTTTTAAGCCCTCGTAGGTGTGGTACGCAATTTTTGCATCTAAATTTTCAAAGTCGAGCGCTAACTTTTTTTCTTTGAATTTCGTCAGCTCGTTTTTCATTTATTTGCCCCGTTGGAGTGTAAATTATTTGTTTATCGTCCTATTGAAATCTTGCCTGAAAAACGCAAATACTAACCTGTGTGATTAGCTGACTTTTAGTGTTTAATAAGGTACAGCTTTGATTGTTTTTGTTTATCAACTCAGGTTGAATATTTAGTGCGGATTTTTAATTTCGACAAAACTTTAAATACAAAAATTGGGTGACAAAAACCTTGGACGTCATTCCCCAGAAAAACAGTTTGAACATTGACTGTTCGCAGCTGCTGGAGCTGAGTGCGTGCTACTAAGACATTAATTCAATCTCTATTTAACTCAGGTTAATCAAAATTAATAAGTGAGATTAGCGAAAACAACGGGGAATAGAGCAAGTGTAATGCGGGAGAGAAGGAAGATGGAAAAAACAAAAATCATTATAACAATCGCTTTGATTGCAATTATTGCAGTTTCTGCAATTTTTGTTGTATATACAACTCAGAATCCCCCTCAACAAGGGCAAATAATCATAACCGACAGTGAAGGCTACCAAACCGTACTTGAGGCTGTACCAAACAGAATAATCTGCATTGCGCCAAGCATTACCCCCATTCTTTATGAGATAGGCGTAGGCGACAAAGTTGTTGGTTTAACAACTTACGATGATGCACCATACAATTTCACAGCATGGTTTGAAGCAGGCAACATGACCAGCGTCGGCGGCTTCTCAACACCAAACTTGGAAGCAATAATTAGTTTGCAACCAGACATCATTTTTACAACAGACATCAATGACGCCATGCTTCCAAACATGAGAGACCTAGGCTTAAAAGTAGTAGTTGTTGGTCCTAAAAGTGTTGACGGGGTCTTTCAAACAATTAAGCTTATTGGAAAAGCAACTGGTGCAGAAAGTAACGCTGACGCGTTAGTGAACAGGTTAACTGACAAAGTTAACACTGTGGTAGCTACAATAAACGCAGCTAACATAACAGAGAAACCAACAGTTTACTATGAAGTTTGGAGTTCGAACGCAGGTTACATGACTATTGGCTCAAGTTCATGGATGAACGATGTAGTAGAAAAAGCCGGCGGAATTAACTTGTTTGCCAATGTAACCGAAGAGTATCCAACCACAAGTTTAGAAGTCCTCGTAACAGAAAACCCTGACGTCATATTGCTCCCAACAGACATGGGTGGATCTCCTTCATATGGAAGCGTTGAACAGGTAAAAGCAAGAACAGGCTTTAACACCATTAACGCAGTGATTAACAACCGCATATATGTACTCGACTCAGACTTGCTAAACGAACCAGGAATAAGAGTTGCAGATCAAGTTGAAGCAATTGCCGCCTGTTTATATCCAAACCTTTTTCCTTCACCTTCCTAATTTTTTGTTGAGTGACATGTGTTGAGCGACATAACCCGTAACAGCCCAAGCAGTACAGAAAACACTTATAAGTCCCGCGCAAAACGTTGGAAACTAATAATAGCCGGGCTAATAGTCGCTCTTATTATAACAGTAATTCTTTCTTTGAATATTGGTTATGCACCAATCTCTTACTCGGACATCTTAACTTACTTCGGTAGCAAAATCCCTGGAATAAACGGTTTTATTGATATAACTTCATTTTCACGCGACCAGTTAGCCGATCAAGCGATAGTCATTGGTATTCGTTTACCACGCATACTTTCTGCCCTAATAATCGGCGCCGCCCTTTCAGCTTCAGGAACAATTTTTCAGGGCGTCTTTAAGAACCCTATGGCGGATCCTTACATTTTAGGTGTCTCTGCTGGCGCTTCAGTCGGCGCAGGAGTTGCCATACTCTGGGGCGCAGGAATGAGCCTTTTTGGGTTCCCCCTTGTGCCTATAATAGCTTTCATATCAGCTCTCGCAACAATCTTTTTCGTATACAATATTTCACGAGTAAGTTCAAGAGTCCCAGTAATGGCTCTACTGCTAACAGGTATTGCCGTAAGCATCTTCCTCTCAGCAGTTTTCCAAACAATGCAGTTTTTAACAACAGATCATAAACTAAGCCAACTGGTCAATTGGCAAATCGGCACCATAACAAACATTGGTTGGACAAACTGGTGGGCTAGTCTTCCATTTATTGTAACAGGCATCTTGATGTCATATTTTTATGCCCGAGACCTAAACATGATCTCCCTTGGTGAAGATACCGCACAACACTTAGGGGTAAACACTGAGCGAACAAAAAAGATTCTTTTAGCGCTTGCTTCAATGATGACGGCTGCTGCCGTTTCAATTAGTGGATTAATTGGTTTTGTGGGGTTAATGATTCCGCACATAACAAGACTTCTTATTGGTCCCGATCACCGTTTGCTTATGCCTGCATCAGTTATTGTAGGCTCAATCTATCTGATTTTGTGCGACGACCTCGCCAGAGTTATTAGTGGTCCAACAGAAGTACCTGTTGGGATCATAACTGCCCTTGCGGGAGGGCCTTTCTTAATTTTCCTTCTCCGCAGAAGCAAAAAACAATACAGGATGTAGAAGGAAAAAATGGTTACATTGAACGTTAATGGAGTAGAATGCCGTTACGGTTCTGTCAAAGTATTATCAGACATCACTTTAGAAGTAAAACCTGGATGCTTCCTTGGGATTTTAGGTCCAAACGGCTCAGGAAAATCTACACTTCTAAAAAGTTTAAGCCGAGTACTCAAGCCACATTGCGGTTCAATCTTAATTGACAAAGAAGAAATTTACTCATTAAAACCCAAGGAACTTGCTAAACAAATGGCGGTAGTTCCCCAATTCAGTAATGTTGGCTTCAACTTTTCAGTGATGGATGTTGTGTTAATGGGACGTAACCCGCACTTGGGCGATTTTCAGATGGAAACTCCCCGGGATGTGGAAATTGCCCGTAAAGCAATGGAGTTAACCAACACTTGGCATTTTGCAAACAGACCCATTAATGAGTTAAGCGGTGGAGAAGCACAACGCGTTATTATTGCACGTGCACTTGCGCAGGAACCAAAAATTCTTCTTCTAGATGAACCCATCAGTCACCTGGACATAATTAACCAAATAGAAATCATGGATTTAGTCAAAAACCTGTGCGTAAAGAATGGTTTAATTGTTCTTGCGGTTATTCATGACCTTAACATTGCTAGCCGTTACTGTGACATGATTTTGATGCTTAAAGACAGCAAAGTTTTCGCTTTGGGTCCAGTGGAAAGCGTGATGACAAGCGCGAATATACAGAGCGTTTTTGGCGTCGACGCAATGGTACGTAAAAATTTGGCTACTAGCTGTCCCTATGTTATTCCTCTATCGCCAAAAAAACTTTGTAAACTAAAAAACTGTAATGTTCACTTAATCTGTGGCGCCGGAACTGGAACACCACTCATAAAAATGTTCGTTGATAAAGGCTACAATGTTACCTCTGGTGTGTTGAATGTTGCAGACACAGATTTGGAAACATGTAACTTGCTAAAGGTGCCTTCAGTTTTTGAACCGCCTTTTTCAGCTATAACTGACAAGTCTTATGAAGCAAACTTGCAAATGGTCAAAAACTCAAATATCGTAATTTTAACCGATGTTCCATTTGGTTTAGGTAACCTTAAAAATTTACATGCTGCTCTTGAAGCAGCGAAATGCGGCATCCTCACGTACGTTATAGATGAAAGTCCGATTGAAATTCGAGACTATACTGGCGGAAAAGCAACCCGTTTAATGCAAGAACTCAAAAAGTCCGGAGCCATCTTTGTTAAGAACCAAATAGAACTCTTTTCAATTCTAAAAGACTAAGCCCTTGATAACATGAAAAGAAGAAAGGAGTTAAATGTTGTTTAGGTTTAACTCTTTTTTGAGGGCTTCAAAGGTTTCTTTTATTCGCATAATTAACTCGTGGTCGACATTTGGGTTAAGCCCTGCATACTTCGACTTGTTGTAATCACCGTTATAGGTTAAAACATCTTCAACAGAGTGACGTTTTCCGTAGATTTCTTTGATTTTCTGTGTTTCATAATCAGCCTCGCTTGTTGAAACAAGTGCGTACATGATTGCACATGCGGCTCCGAACTCCAACCCTTTCGTGGATAACCCGTGTTTTTTGGAAAGCTGGATTGCGCCTATTACTCGTTCACCGGCTTGAAGTTTTCTCATGGGGTCTCTTCCAACTCTGGAGTTTGCGTCTTTAAAGGATGCACGGCAACGTTTCAGGAAGCTTTGGGCAAAAGAGTTAATGTACTGTTTAGAGTTAGGGTTCTCTATTAGAAGCGCTGGTTTGATTTCGGTTTTGATTATTTTTTCAGCGAGTTTGGATACTCTTGGGTCACCCATTCCTTGCCCAACGGTTTTGTAGCCTAAAAGCGCCGAGTACCAAGCGATGATTGCGTGTGGACCGTTTGAGAGTTTGTTTTTTATTTCCTGCATTGCTTTTATGTCGTCAACAGTAACTATTTGCCGTAAGCGTTCTAGAAGGGGACTGCCTTTGCTGGCGTAAAGCGGCATGTCTGGTTCGCTGCTAAATAAGGTGACGTTTAGTTTTGATAATTCATCAGCAAACTGTGTTACGCGTGAAATATTATCTGCGATATGTATAGTTTCAACAACTGTTTTCTCAGTTTCTGCTAACTTTTTTCTTTTTGGCGCAGAGTTTATTTCTGCAAAGTAATTTTGAGACATTTCTATGATTTCCTTCATTTCTCCAGAATAATCCAAAACACTTTTGTGCATCTTGTATAGCTCGTTCTGAACGTTTGAAAGAATCATCTCGTAGGGTAATCTTGCAACCATACGGTTGACTACTGTTTCAGTGAAGTAGGATGCTTTGATGATTTTTTTAGCCTGCTCTTCTCCAACTAACTTTTTGGCTGCATTTTCAACCTGGGTTTTAACGTATCTTGCAGAATTAATTTTGTTCATTACAACCAGTAAGGTAACGCCTTCACCGGTGCTGTTGTATCTTTCAATTAGCCCTTTAGCTATCACTTTAGCTTGAGATTTAATGACTTGCTCAGGAAGCGCTAAACCAATAATGTGCGCTTTCTTATACATCTCAATAACATTAGACTCATCAGCCATGTCAACAATTCTAACATTGGATATTTGCTGGAAATATGCGAGGCTTTCATACTTGACCCTGTACTTGCCTAAAGCGTTTACAAGTTGCCGAATCAAATCATCATTTGTTACCCCAATAATTTGTCGTGGTCTAGTGTATCCGTCCCAGTGACAGAAAATCTGTGCAAGATAACCACCACCAATCGCGCCAAACCCGTGTATACCTGCAATTGTGTAGCCTCTACTTTGAGGAAAATGTTCATTAAGACTGGGCATAGGCATTTTTGGCATTTCAGCAATAAGCTCATCCAGAAACTCGGTCATTTTGTCATATGCTCTAAAAGCAAGTGCTTTAACCTCTGGAACTACATCTTTTATGTCTTTAAAGAAAATTGGCATTCCTCCTGCAGCGCTGGCAGCTAATAAGCCGTTATGTGAGTCTTCAAAAATGAAGCAGTTACCCAGTTCACAATTTAATTCGCTGGCTGCTTTGAGGAAAATATCGGGGTTGGGTTTGCCTTTTTCCACTTCATCCCCGCAAACTATTACGTCGAAAAACCTTAGTACCCTTGCGTTAAGCAGGTATTCTTCAGCTATTTCTCTTCGACTTGACGTTGCCAAAGCGAGTAGAACACCGTTTTTCTTTAACCGTTCAAGTAAATTGTAAAGACCTTCTTTTACTGGGACACCATGTTCTCTAATGTGGCTTCTTTCAAGCTCGTCTGCTCGTTCTCTGATTTTCTTATACGGGTAATTCTTGCCGTAACAAGTTTTTGCAATGTTTTCAGCTGTTCCAGCGCTCACACCGAGAGAATCGTAAAGTATCTTATCTGAGATTTCGGTTCCGAAAATTTCTTTGGACGCCTGTTTAAGCATTTTGAACCGCAATCTTTCTGTATCAAACATGGTTCCATCCATGTCAAATATGGCGCCCTCCACTGTTTTATTCTGAAAAATCATCCTTAACTAAACTCTCTTACTAACGTTTTCGGTTAATGTGGAACCACATCTTATTAACGTTTTTACGAAAAAAGCAGACATTTTAAAAATCAGCACTTTAATAATAATCTTGCATAAAATTCAATAAACAAATTAAAAATTATTAAACCCTAAATAGAGTTGAAGCAAATATTGGATTGTTGTTAACATGCTTAAAAGTTTGTGTCTGATTTTCTGTTTTAGATTCATAGTCAAGCTGCTCGAATGCTTAATCCTTAAAACCCCTTAGATTAAATGTGACTTAAGTTTTGCATGGAAAAATATGTTGGTAACCACTACGCTAAAATATGGTTGCGCCTAAGAAGTTGTTTGACCTTCGATTGATGAAGGCTTTATGGGGGAATAATTCAATGGATTCAGAGAAAATGGTTGTTCGTGGTCTTAGAAACGTCCATGCCGCAGAAACAAAAATAAGTTTCGTAGATCCAAACGGCGCACTATACTATCTAGGCTACAATATTGATGACTTAGTGGAACGTGTCTGCTATGAAGAAGTAGCATATCTGCTGGTTAACAAAAAACTGCCCAACAGGCAACAATTGGACGAATTCAAGTCACAGCTTGTCTCTGAAATGACTTTGCCCGATTTAACCTTAAAAAGCTTAGAGTCAACCCCCAAGCATTGTCACCCCATGGAAGTTCTACGTACCGAATTTTCCCGTTTAAGCCAATTTGACGCTAACAATAACGACATTTCAGAGCAGTCCAACAAAAAACGGGCTTTGCAGTTAATTGCCAAGTTCCCAACATTAGTGGCTGCCATTTACAGGGTTCGTAACGATAAACAGCCTCTTGCACCCAAAACAGGTCTTGGTGTTGCGGAGAACTTCCTTTATATGTTCCGTGGAGTGAATGCCGACACTGAAGAGAAAAGGGCAATTGACCGTTTTATGACTCTTCATGCTGATCACGACTTTAATGCTTCAACGTTTGCGGCTAGAGTTACGGCAAGCACTAACTCAGACATGTATTCAGCTGTAACCTCAGCAATTGGCGCCCTTAAAGGTCCTCTTCACGGTGGTGCCAGTGAGAAGGTTATGTATATGCTTGATGACATTAACACTGAAGAGGAAGTTGAAGCGTACATTCAAGGTATGCTTGATGACCAGAAAAAAATTATGGGTTTTGGCCACCGCATATACAAGACAGAGGATCCTAGAACAAAGCATCTTCGAGGTTTAGCAGAAGAATTATGTCAAAACAAGAACACTTTGAAAACATATAAGCTGTCAAGAAAAATCGAAAACGTTGTACATAAAAAGAAAAAAATCTTCCCCAACGTTGACTTTTATGCAGCTGTCACCCTTAACACTCTGGGGGTTCCTTCAAACTTCTTTACGCCCTTCTTTGCTTCAAGCAGAATATCAGGTTGGGCTGCCCACATACTGGAACAGTATGAAGATGCGGTTTTGTTGCGTCCGTCCACAATTTACGTTGGCGAATTTGGAAAACCTTTCGTGCCGATTGAAGAAAGGTAAAACCGTTTTTCCATTTTTTGTTCGCCAGGTTTTGTTAACACTTTTTATTTGCATTCGTGAATCTCTGCGTTGCTGCTTAATTCACTCATACTTTTCCCAAGCAGCACAACGTCGCCAACTGAAGTGACCAACGACACGGGTATACATACAACTGAACTCTTAAAACGCTTCTTAAAACCAAGGTCCTCAGAGGCTTGACTGGAAAGTTTCACCTGAAGATGCGAAACCTGCCACTTTTCCGCGTCAATTTCAGCACCTTTAACTTCTCCCACAACAAATCCGCCAGAACCAATAACGTTTTTCCCTAAAATTGAATCAAAACTAGTCAAAAAACCACCAGAAAAATAGTCTCGTGCCAAAATATATCGGTTTTGATAATGAAACAAGCACGTGAAAGCTTTTGTTGTTAAAAGAAAAAAATTAAAATGAAAACGTTAGATGCCTGGACCTGTGGGGTAACGTCCTAGGGCGTCAAGGATTTCTTCTGTTGTTGTTTTTTTGCCAACGTTACGTACGAAGTCTGAAGCAACAACTATTCCAACTAGTTGATTATTTTTTAGGACGGGTAGGCGTCGTATCTTGTTTTTTGACATTATGCGTGCTGCTTCTCTAAGGGATGTGTCTGGATCAACTGTTATGAGTTCTTTAGTCATGACTTCTGTGAGTTTAGTGTCCCAGGTAGCGCGTTGTGCTACGATTCGTCTGACTATGTCACGTTCAGTAATGATTCCAACAGGGTACCCTTTAATCACCACGGGCAAGCAGCCGAGACTTTTGTCGGCCATAAGTTTTGCTGCTTCAAAAACGCTTTTGTCAGCGTCAATTGTAATAACGTTCTTTGTCATAATGTCTTTAACTGAAGGCATAAGTATCCACAATTTAAGAAAAACCAAATACGGATAAAAGTGTTACCATCAAGATAAAACGTCCAGTTTAGGGCTGGTGCCGCTAAGTGCAATCTCGGTGCCGTCAAGGAAAAGTTTTGGGTTAGGAAGTTCTGTCACACCTGTTTTCTCAGTGACCTTTATGGTGTAAACAAACTGGTCACTTCCACCATACCCTTTATACTCAAAAGTATTGACGCCATCAACCAAAGCGGTTCCTTCGGGCAAGGCATCAACAACTTTTACGTCTCGTACTAACTCTGGAAGAACCCTACCATGCCAACCCGCTTGCACCGTTACTTCAACAGAATCGCCAACATTAACAGTTGTAGCGTTTACCCTTTTTTCAAAATAGCTCGCCGTCACATCCAGTCGTGGGTCACTCCAACGTAGAACGGTTTGCACACCCGAGTAGGCTATGAAAGCCAAAGCAATTGTTGCAACAACTGTTAACGCAATCCATTGAGGCTTTTTCCAGCGTGGCTTCATGGTGGTCATCTTGATTTTTGAGTCTTTAGGAAACCAACCTCGTATTCGATTTGACAACATTTTTTGCTCATTTTCTTATCTCTCGGTTGCTGCTACAGTGATTTTTCTTTTTTGCATCCAGTACCCAACCAAACCGCCCGCCGTTGGCAAAACTATAATCATTAAAGCGAAAAGTCCCCAGCTTCCAATTACTGCGATTATTTGGTGTCCAAATAGTAGCATGCAGCCAACAACGCCGACTGCAAGACCCAGCCAAGTGCCAACTGCAACGTAGGCTATTCTTGGTCTTAAGTCTGGTCGACGGTTAAGCAGGTAAACCATAATCATTAAACAAAGGCTGTATGCAATCCCCGTAAGACCATAACCCAATATTTGGCTATCAATGTATCCAAACAGAAAAGGCACTACTACCAACAGCACAAAAAGCGCGTAAGATACGGCTAAGCCGGCATAGAAGCGTTTGTCAAATTGAAACTTCTTTTCTTCACCAATGCCGTTAAGTTCCGTTGCCAAAGTGGGTTCTGCGGGAAACCAGCCTCTTAGCAGATTCTGTAAACGATGTTTTAAGTTCATTTCACAGCCTCTCTGAACCCTCGTTTCTTGAAATTTTTATACAACAAAGTGTTAACCAAAAACATAGTGGACAAAAGAACAATCCACACGCCCAAAGTAGCCTCAACGCTCTGGATAATTGGGTTAATCAGGAAATACGTTCCTAAGAAAACCCCTGCCATAACAAAGTTGGTAATGCCGATTATTTTGGCTACCTTTCTGCTTTTTCCTGTTAGGGGTTTGCTTTGGTCTGGCTTTCTTAACATTATAATGGTAATTATGAGTGCTACCGCTCCCGCTGTTCCCGCAGCAAAACTTGAACCATTCGTTACAGACATTACTAGAAAAACCGAAAGGAACACTCCTGTAAAAATAAAGACGTATGCGGCGTACCGTTTTATTTTTGGCTGCTCATTTGTTTGGTTCGCAAAATAGTTTGTGTCAGCGGGCTCGCTTGGAAGCCAACCTCTTGTGATTTTTTCTTGGCGCTTTTTTGGGCTCAAATTTATTTGCTCCCCTTAGCCCGTAATTGTTTTTTGTAATGCCAATAAAGAAGCAAATTAGCCGTTAACAATGAGGGTAAGAAGATGCTAAAGAAAAGGATAGTTGATTCGGCGGTGACCTGATGGTTGTAATGGGGTTGAATAAGCAACGCATTGATGCCTAACGAAGTAGACATTACTATAACGTTGGCTATTGAACTGTGTTTGTACAGTTTCTTATCCAATTCTGCCTTCGTCTTGGGCGCAAATGAATTGTTGGCGGCAAAGTTTCTGATTTGTGGTTCTTGAGGGAACCAGCCCCTGATGCGCAACTCTAAGCGGCGTTTTATTTTCATTCAGTCTTCTCCTGTGTGGGCTGTGACATGTAAATCAATTTACCGTCAGGCTGAAACTCTGAAATCAAAACGCCATGACCCTGCGTTCCTCTTTGCGGATCAGGGGTTTCATGTGAACCGATCAACTGTACAGTTAACCCTCCATAGATATTTGTTGATTGAGCGTATGCAATAGCTATGCTTACTGAGTCTACGCTGAGCAGATTGGATGTGCGGTTCTGTGCAATTCGCAGTGCCTGATTGTAAAAAGAGTTGAGGTTTAATTCGTCGATTCTGTTAAGGGTTGTTTCTACTGGTTCAAATGGTAGGGCAAGCTGTGCTAATCGTTGCCCGCTGTAAGTCATCTGTTGCATAATGAATGGGTGACCGTTGCTGCTGTAAAAGTGGAAATATGTGTGGTCTGTTGGGGCGAAAAAGTTCACCTCGATATATCCGCCTCTTTCCCCGCTCGGTATTAGAGACATCGAATCAAACATCAAGTTACCATGTTCCAGTTCAAGGAGGCTAAACGTGGGGCTTACCATAACTCCATTTATTAACTTCGTCACTGAAAAATTAGCTAAATTTGTCATCGACAAAGTAATACCCGGGGTTGACTGCGAATTAGTTAAAGGATACCCTGAATTCCAAAACAAGTAACCCTCGAACCCTGTGAAGCAAAGAGCGAAAACCATAACCCCGACAAACCCGAACCCAACCACCCTGCGCAATCTATGTTTGCCGCGTAATAACAGAAACGCCGCTCCCAACCCCACTGCTAAACCTAAGACTACAATCTTTATCCAAGACATAGAAAGCACAAACACCGCTACAACAAGCCCTAACGTAACAAGGACCGTGGCAACGCTATTTTTTAGGTATGACCAGTTGCTTCGGGGTTTTTCTTGAAGTCCTACCGTTCGAACGCGGATAACTGGGTCTTGTGGGAACCAACCTCTTATTTTAGACGTCAGGCTTTGTTTGACTTTCATGCTTTCAACTCCGGGACCAACTGGCAAAAAATCATGTGCGCTAACTTCGCTGGGTGAATTTTTTCCATGTCCTCAATTTCGAGGCCTCTCTCTTTAGCGATGTCGATTAGGTATTGTCTTGTTTGGTTTAGAAAGGCTGCGTCGGTGACTTCTTCGGGGTTGTCGTGCCAGTACCAAACTTTGATTCCGTGGCTGGTGGTGTAGGTGACGATTGCTTTGCGTTTTAAGGCGGGGTGGTAGCCGAGTAGGATGGCTTGTTTAGGGTATAAGTGTGTGATTTGAAGGTCGTTTGTTTGGGCAACATCAAGCAGGGTTGTGGCGAGTTTTGCTTCGGCTGCGAGTTTTGTTTGGTTGATGAATTGGCGTGTGGTTTTTAGTTTTTCTGCTATGGCGGTTATGGATAGGCCTTTGCTTAGTAGGGACCATACTGTTTTTTGTTGTTGGCTTAGGGGTGCTGAGAGTGAGCATGTGTTTACCATTGTGTTGAAACCCTCTTTGTAAATATAATAATATTTACAAGTATTTAATATTTGCCCAAAAAGATGCATCCAAAAATCGCATTAACCGCCAACCCCTCAAACTATCAAGTGACCCATTTTGTTTAGACGACAAAGATAAGAAATCAAAGAACAACTAAATACCATAATAGAAAAGTTTAGACAAAAAGGCGCAACATCCCCGAAAAAGCCCACACCGCTCAAGAACTCGGTCCCCCACAAAGATTCGAAGAAACCATGCACAGGCTACTAACGTTCAGGCGTTTTCGTGGAAGTAAAAGGCAAATATTACAAGGCTAAAAGAAGTACAACAACGCCTTGCAGAACGACAACTTTAACGCAGATTTTACTTTTTAGCGTAGGTACCGTTTAAACCAGTCAACAGAAAACTCTGCAACCTCATCCAGCTTACCGGGCTCCTCAAAAAGATGCGTTGCTCCCGGAATAATAACCAGTTTTTTATCAGCCTGCATTAAATCTGCCGCTTGCCTGTTAAGTTCAATAACTTCCGTGTCATCTCCTCCGACCAGCAACAACGTTGGCGCCCTAACTTGTCCAAGAAAGTCACCTGCAAGGTCGGGTCTGCCGCCACGTGAAACAACCGCCTTAATATCACCCCCCAGTTTAGCCGCCGCAATCAACGCTGCCGCAGCCCCAGTACTTGCCCCAAAATAGCCAAACGCCATGTTTCGGGTTGACGGGTCCAGTTTTAGCCATTCTGTTGCAGCCATTAACCGTTCTGCAAGTAGGTTGATGTTGAATCGGTATTCTGCTGTGGACATGTCGATTTCCTCCTCTTTATCCGTTAACAAGTCAATGAGCAATGTTGCCAGTCCGTTGTCGTTGAAGGTTTTAGCGACATACTGGTTTCTTGGGCTGAATCGGCTGCTTCCACTTCCATGCGCAAAGGTTATGACTGCCGTTGCGTTAGGCGGGATTGTAAGGTTGCCTTCTATAGCTGCGTTTCTTGTTACGGGAATTCTTATTGGTGAAATTGTGGTTTCAAACATTCTTGTTCACCTCTATGCAGGCTTCAAAAGGTGTTGTTGCCTGTTCTTTTTTAGTAGGTCAATTACTTCGTAATCGCTGGTTTGAGCAAAATCGTCATAAAACTCTCCTATGGCATAGAAGGATTCGGGCGTAAACAGGCAGACAACTCGGTCAGCTAGACTTTTTAGTTCTTCAACGGTTGACGGCGGACCAACTGGAACGGCTGCGGTAACCGATTTCGCGCCCCGGTCCTTTACTGAAGCTAACGCCGCCTTCATAGTAGAACCCGTAGCTATCCCGTCATCCACAACAATAACATCTCTACCAGTAAGGTTCGGGTATGGTTCATTTTGACGGTACAATTGCATTCGACGTTGAATTTCCTGTCTTTGCGTTTCACTTTCACGTTCAACATACTCGTGGGGCACGTTTAGGTAAACCATCAAGTTTTCATCTAAAATGGCTCTTCCAAATTCGGTCATGGCACCGATTGCTAACTCCGAGTTTCCCGGTGCACCGATTTTTCTGGGAATAATAACGTCCAACGGTAACTGCAAGGCTTGAGCCACTTCAAAACCGACAACAACTCCTCCACGTGGAATCGCCAATACTATACCCTCCACTAAAGAGTATTTTTTAAGTGCTTCAGCTAAGCGTTGCCCGGCTTCTATGCGGTTCGAAAAAATTGGCAAGACATTTTCCTCCTCAAAAACAAGCAAATAATACTATGGCTGACGGGTGTTAAATATTATTCTAGAATTCGGTGTTGTAGATGCAAATAGGCTATCACAAAAGTTTGAAAACAACAAAATAGTTGTTTCTGCTGTGGTTTTTGAATTGTCTGTTGGCATTTCATCTTTAGATAGAGCTGTTCAAATCGCGATTCTATGGTTAAATGATATTCAAGCTGAGTTGCAGTGGGAAGACAGGGAGGTTGTGTATAAAACGGCAAAGGCCGTGCTGCAAACCATTCGTGACAGGCTGCCGTATGAGGAATTGTTCCATTTCTCCACAAACCTGCCAATTGTGTTTAAGGGAATGCTTTTCGACGGCTACAACCCCACAGAAAGCGCTAAATACAAAGCTAAAACTCTTCAAGAATTCTACGAGCTAATTCAACTACATTATGACCCCACACGGCAAAACATTATAGGTGCTCAAGAAGCCACTTTTGCTGTAATTAACACGCTTTTCAACAAAATTGGTGAGGGTGAAATGAAAAAAGTGGCTGACACAATGCCACAAAAGCTTAAGCCCCTCTTTCAGCACAGAAGTAAACCCTTTTCAACGGAGAAAAAATAAGTCAAATCGGCTAAAACCCTGTTTCATCCACTTGTGAATGGATTTTTTGCTTTTTTCGTGTTTTTTTGAACCCAGTGAAATTCAGATTTTGAAATGCAAGTTTGCAAACTTGTTACCGTTATCTTGATATTTGTTCATTTAATACATACTTAACCTGTTTTTTCAGCCCTGAAATTAAGAAACGCTTAACTGTTGCAACTTAAATACTATCTGGATAGGACGAGATAATGCCATCATTTGGACTATTCCGCAAGCAAAAAAATCAAGACCAACCAGAGCAAACTGCCGAAAATATTCCCGAAACAGAAGAGGCTCAAGAAGCACCAGAGGCGACTGTTGAAGAAAGCACCTCTGAAGAAGCTACTGTTACCGCGCCAGAAAGCACAGATGCGGTTGAAGCTTCCCCGTCTGAACCCGCAGCCGAAAATGCTTCACCTGAACCTGAGGTTCCTGTAGAAGCAGTTACCTGCAAAACGTATCTTAAGGCTATGCCGCTTCGTGACTTAGCGGATATAGAGGATATTAAAACTGAAGTCCAAAATGGTAACATACTGATTTTACGTATCACACCTCTAGCAAGCAAAAGCATTGAATCCGTAAAAAGCGCGGTAAACGAGTTGTATGCTTTCACTGAATCTATCGGTGGAGACATTGCCCGTTTAGGCGAAGAACGTGTTGTTATTTGTCCTAAAAATGTTAGGATTTGGCGGGAAAAATCGCCAGTAAAAAATGAGGCGGCTTCTACAGCAGCCTAAATGTTTCCAGTGATGCTGGAACAATCGTGTTTATGTTGGCTTTGTTTGTAAGGAAATTCGCAAAGCTCATGGTCTTCTGTTTTTCACCGTGAACGACAAAGATTCGTTCTGGTTTCGGATTCAGATGAGTAATGTAGTTAACGAGTTGCCGTCTGTCCGAGTGTCCTGAGAATCCATCGATTTTTTCGGTTTGCATTTTAACTTGAATTGCAACCATTTTGCCTTCATTGTCCATCATTGTTACTTCGTTAACGCCTTTCTGAACGCGTCTGCCCATTGTTCCTTCAATTTGGTAGCTGACAAAGATTATTGTGTTGCGTTCGTCACTTGCCCAGTTCTTAAAGTATTCAATTACTGGTCCACCTTCAAGCATGCCTGATGTTGCAAGAACAATACATGGTTCTCCATCAATAATGCTTTGACGCACACTCGGGTGATCAACGATTGTGAAGTAGTCTGACTGGAACGGGTTTACTTCTTCATGTAAAATGCTGTGGCGTACTTCTCTGCCAAGATATTCTGGGTAAGCTGTGTGGATAGCTGTTGCTTCGCTAATCATGCCTTCAATAAAAACTGGGGCTTCTTTCATCATGCCTCGTTTCATGTAACCGTCAATGATTAGCATGACTTCTTGGGCTCTGCCAACTGCTGGTACAGGAATTAAGACTTTACCTTTGCGTTCAAGAGTTTGATTTATGATTTTTGTTAAATGTTCTTCTGATTCTACTCGTGAGGGTGTGATGTCGTCTGCGCCACCGTAAGTAGATTCGGTGATTACTGTTTCGATGCGTGGAAACTCTGTAGTTGCAGCTTCAAGCAACATGGTTCTGCCGAACTTGTAGTCACCAGTGTAAACGATGTTGTGTAAACCTTCGCCTATGTGTAGGTGAAGCATTGAAGCGCCAAGGATGTGACCTGAATTGTGAAGGGTTAAACGGATATCTGGTGCAATATCTGTGACAACACCAAACCGTAACGGGATAGTATGAAGCACACATTCACGTACGTCTTTTTGGTCATAGTAGGGTGTAACGCCTTGTTTGCTGGCTACGTCCAAATAGTCCATCTGCAGCATCGTCATCAGGTTTGATGTAGGCGCCGAACAGTATACTGGACCGTCGTAACCGTACTTGTAAAGGAATGGTACAAGACCGCAATGGTCAAGATGTGCGTGGCTGATAACTACGGCGTCAAGGTTGTCAATTTGGAATTCTGGGGAATCAAACCTTGGAAAAGACTCAAATGGCCTGTTGGAGCCCGGGTTTATTCCGCAGTCTAATAGTACGCTGCTTTCTCGGGTTTTGATTAGAAAACTTGAACGTCCGACTTCTTGGGCTCCGCCTAAAACAGTCATGCGGATGTCGCCGACTTCATAGGTTTTTGGTCGGAAAATGCGTTCACCAACAGTGCGAAGGATTCTTTCGCGTTCTTTACTTTCTGAATGTAAGTAGTGACGCATGTGAGTGACAATTTTTGATTTAATTGGTGGACTACGCAGAACGTGTGGACGCCACTTTGTTTTCTTTATGATTTCTTGCAGTACTGCCCCGTTTCTGCCAATGACTAAGCCGGGTTTTTTGGTTTCAATAATGATTTCGCCAAGGCTTGGGTCAAAGTTGATGTCAGTTATTTCTGCTTCTGGAGCAATAAGTTCACGTGTGATTTTTTCTGCTTCTACCTCAGGCAACCTTACGGAGGGGTCTGGCCTGACAACGATTCTTTTACGGATAACACCGACTATTTCAGCGATTACGCTGCTTTGGTCAACCAGTACTTCTGGTTTTTTAGTATAAACCGAAAGCATTGGCCCCTCATATTCGATACGAGTGACTTCTGCTTCCCTGGGTACATGCTGCAAAATATAATGGGTTATTTCTATCTTGTCTTTGTCTTGGTTTTTCGCCACTGTTGTTCTCGCCAACTTTTTTAACTTCCCAGAAGCTCGCGTTTTTCTTGTTCTGTTAGCTCTTTGTATCCGTTTGCATCAATTGTGGTAATGTTGTAACTGTTGCCGCTTGCAACATCGCGTTTCATAGCAGCGTTTACTGCTTTGGCGATTGTTGGCAACATTTCTTTGATTGTTAAGCCTTCACGGTACTTGTCTTCCAAAATACCGTAAGCTACTGGTGAACCTGACCCGGTTGAGACAGATTTTTCTTCCATCAATGCACCGTACGGGTCAAGGTTGTAAACGTGTGGTCCAGTTTCATCAATGCCACCGACTAAAACTTGAGTTGAAAGAGGAACGTACCTGTTGTTGAATAGTATATTTGCAACTAGGCGTGCGGCGGATACTACTGGCATTGGACGGTTCATGTTTATTTTGTAAAGTTTCGCGTTTGCAGTTAAAATGTCTACGACTCTTTGTGCGTCGGCGACTGTTCCCGCAATTGTCATGCCTAAGTGGTCGTCAACTTTGTAAACTTTTTTTCCGAATTTGTGGGCAATATAATATCCCATAGTAACTCTGGTGTCAGAAGCTAAAATTACTCCATCAGTGCAGACGACACCAATTGTTGTTGTTCCTTTAAGGACTAATTCGCTAGCAGCATTATTTTGTGATGACATGTATTTTATCTTCTCCCTAAAATTGATTTGACTCGGAATGGTGGATATCATCCCATAGGAAGTAGCATGATGATATCGTTCTGTGCGCCTAATTAATATTACGGTAACCTAAAAACGGCTATAAAGATGTTTATTTGTCTAACCATCGCCTTTAAATCAAAAAAGTTTAAACAGTAAAAAACCGATTTTATACCTGCCTCAAAATAACAAGTGAGCAGTCTTGACGTTACCTTATCATTACATGCAGCTTCCCCGAGAAGTTATTGTTGGAAAGGGCGTACTAAACAGGGTTACCGAAGTAACACAACGGTTAAACCTCAAAGGCGTCGCCTTAATCATTTCTGGCACAAAAAGTTACGAGGTAGCGGGCAAACACGTTTACACAATGCTTGAACAAGCCGGAATGGACCCTTACGGCTTGCTTGTTGAAACCATAACCATGAAAGACATAGCGTTAATTGAGGAACAAATCACAAAATTGCAACCTCAAGCACTATTCGGCGTAGGCGGCGGAACCATAATTGACGCTGCAAAAGTCAGCAGCGGCAGAAAAGGCATTCCTTTTGTTAGCATCCCAACAACAGTTTCTCATGACGGAATCGCAAGCCCCCTTGCATCAATCAAAGGCGCAGACAAACCCTACTCAATAATGACTGACGCACCCCTTGCAATAATCGCTGACACCGACATCATTTCTTTGGCGCCTTGGCGGTCAGTCATAAGCGGTTGTGCAGATGTTGTTGCTAAATTCACTGCTGTAAAAGACTGGAAACTTGCACACGTTGAAAACAACGAGTATTACGGTGAATACGCGGCAAGTCTTGCCCTTATGAGTGCTAAACTGATAACCGAAAATGCTCCTTTAATAAAACCTGAAAACGTTGGGGGATTACGGATTCTTATTGAAGCTCTAATCAGTTGTGGAGTGGCCATGAGTATTGCTGGAAGTAGTCGACCCTGCAGTGGTTCTGAGCACCTGTTTAGTCACGCTTTAGATATTGTTGCCCCCAACAAGGCTATGCATGGCGAACAAGTGGGCATCGGATCAATCTTGACTGCTTTTCTACACGGCACCAACTGGCAAAAAATCAAGGGCACGCTTAAACAGATTGGGGCGCCTACAACAGCCAAAGAGTTAGGCGTTAAAGCTGAAGACATAATAAAAGCTTTAGAATTGGCGTCAAATATCCGTCCCGAGCGTTACACGATTCTTCATAAACTGCGGCTAAACTACGAAGCTTGCCAGACTGTTGCCAAAGCAACCAAGGTAATTGACTAAGGTTTCTTCTGTAACGGTTCAATAAGCGCGAACTGGTTGCCTTCTGGATCCAATGCTGCTGCAACCCAACCCACGTCAGGAACTTCCTGTTTAGGCGAAATGGTTTTTCCACCGAGCTTTTCAATTTTAGCTAAAAAATCCGTTATTGATTCTACAGCAAAATAGTTTATTGGTTTAATGTCTGGCTGTGGTTTTTTGTACATGCCACCGTTTATGCCTGGACGCAGTAACATTCCTTTTTCGTCGGTGGGAACAGTTTGGATAACCCAATAGTCTAATGGCCCGGGGTACTGGATGATTTTCCAGCCGAAAACCTGCTCATAAAACTGTTTAAGTTTTTCTACATCCGTTGCGGGGATTTCAAAATGAATTAATGTATGATCCATTTTGCTCCTTCACCTCCAATTTGACTAAGCCTTCATGTTGGTTAGAGTAAATCAGAGTGTGTGATGAATGTATTATAAGTAGATTGGCGGATTTAATCTTTATTTTCTTTAACTAACAACCGTTAAACAAGAAAAAGAAGGGTAAAGCTAGAATTCTACCGCAAATTTGCATTCCGAAGAGCCTGAAACAGCGCTTTCCAGCAGTTTGACGTTTACAGGTTTGCCTGTTATTGTTTCCCAATATTTTTTTATGAAGCCTTCTGAACAGTGGCAATACGTTTCAGACATGTTAACGTTGCTTGGCAGGGCTCGGATTAAATCGCAATAACAACGCATTGGATGAGTAAACGCTTGTGGAGTGTAAATGTGAATCAACTTTTTGCCTTCCTGTTCAAATCGTGTGCCTTTCTGGGGCTTTTCAATTTCAGCTTTGAGAAACTCTTCAAAAGTTCGGAATTTTTTGCGCCTGTCTACAGCTTTTTGGAGCACACGCTTGTTAATTTCGGCGCAGTTTGAGCCGCATTGATTCATGATTTTAATTCTTTTTTCTTCATCAACGGCTGCGTCTAACCGATCCATTGCATCTTTGGTCCAGAGCGCCATTTTTTTCTTGTCGGTCTTTTCTGTGATTTCTTCGCTTCCAGCCATCACTTTTTGGCAAATTTCCTCTCCAGCGTAGTGTTCAATGTTTTTCTCAATTGGAATTAGCATTTTGTACTTCAAACTAACCGCTCCCAATTCTTGATTGCTGTACGGCAATAAAAATTTTGTAGCGCTACTAATGTTAACTTGGCTGCTTCTTGAATGGTTGCTTCAGGTGTTTTTTAGCACAAAAATAAGTTAAAATAAATTAAAAAGGAAACGCTTGTTTAGAGCGTTTAGGCTTTGGTTTCTTCTGCTGGAGAAACTGCAGGGGTTTCTGGTGCAGGAGTTGGGGCTGGAGCGGTTGCAACTGCAGCTGGTTTTGGTTCTGCTTTGAATGTTTCAACAAACTGTGTTTGTGCAAGGTCTGGCAAATATTTCTGGATGTCCATTGCGATTCCGCGTTTTGCGATTTGGATGCCTTCAACATAGAATGTGTCTTCTGGCATGTCAATAGTCAGGTTTTGGTTTTGGATTGTAATTTTGAATTTTTCTTGTTCAACTACTGGAACACGTCTGTGGACTAGCGCACGGATTTTTTCTTCGTTACTTTCGAGTTTCTTTTGAGTTGTAACTTCGTAAATGAGTGTTCTACCTGCTAATGGTGGGTTGAAGTCGAGTAGAACTCTTCCCGCACCAATTGAGCGTACGCTGACCATTTTGCCTTGGTATTCGATGCGTGCTCCAATGATTGGGTTGATTTCTTTTGCTAATAATTGTCTGAGTGGGACACGTTTGATTTTTTCCGGGTCTCTTTGACCGAACGCTTTGTCAGCTGGAATTTCAACTACGGACTGTTTTTCAGTTTCCATACCTAAAAGTGCATCGTCTAATGCTTTTAGAACCCAGCCTTCGCCTATAACAACTAGTTTAGGTTCGTATAATTCGCCTTCTTTATGAAGGTGTTCTTTTTTTGATACTTCTTCATATGTTGTGTCGAAAACTTCGTTTGTTTCCTTGACTTTTCCAGTATAATTAATTAGTATGAAGTCTCCCTTTTGAAAGGTCATTCTTGAATCATCCTTTAGATATACGGGCAAGTTTAAGTTTCAAACGCGAATAAAAACTTATCGAGCCCGATTGCGCTGGCTTACACAAATACTATACTTTTGGTTAGCTAAATAGTCTTTCTCTAAAACCTTTCGGGGCTGGTTAGCCAGTTGAATCTCAACAGCTTGTTTGTTGCAAAGGATGTTTTTGCCCATTTTGTTCTTTGAATTTGTCCAGCTGAGTTTTTAGTTCACGAATTTTTGTTTGTGTTTCTGTTTTTCCGCATACTTGTACGAATGCCTGCATGTTTGCGTACATGGCGTAATCAATTGGGTCCGCGTTTTTAGGTACTTCACCGTATGTGGAGACTTCAAGCATTAAGTGTTTTTGAATATCCTGATAAATCCCGAATGCCGCTTTTAGATCTGGATTTTTTGGTTGATAATCAAAGTATTGTTGTGGTGCAAACCATGTTGCAGTTGAACGGTAAAGTTTCTTTTCCAAGTTTCCAATTTTTTCGGTTGCTACAAGTTCTACAAGGTCTGCTTTGAGGAGTTTTTGCATTGTTCGCCAGAGTTTGAGGGTTGGCATGTTTAGTTTTTCGGATAGTTCTGAGATTGATTGTTCTTTTTCTACGAGTTCTTTTAGTATTGTTTGGTTGAAGGGGTCTGAGACGATTTTGTTTCCTTCTTGGTCAAGAATTTTTACCAGTTTCATAAAATGAAAACGGTTTCACCTAACTTAAATAGTTATTGTTACAATATTAAACGAAATCAAGGGGATGCAAAACCCAATGATAGAAACGGAAAACCTAACCCGCCAATACGGCAACCTAACAGCAGTAGATAATGTAACATTCAAAATAGAAAAAGGTGAAGTCTTCGGTTTCCTAGGACCAAACGGTGCCGGAAAAACAACAACAATCCGCATGCTCGCATGCCTAATTTCACCAACCAAAGGCACAGCCACCGTAGCCGGATACAACATCCAAAAAGACCCAATAAAAATACGACAATCAGTAGGCATACTAACAGAAAACCCCAGCCTATACGAACGCTTAACCGCCTACGAAAACATGGATTTCTTCGCCCAAGCCTACGGTGTCGCAGACCCAGCCGAACGTCAAAAAAGAATCCAAGAACTCCTCGAATTCTTCAACCTATGGGACCGCAGAAACGACAAAGTGGGCACTTTCAGCAAAGGTATGAAACAAAAAATGGCCATAATCCGTGCTACAGTGCACAGACCGCCTGTGCTGTTTCTGGATGAACCCACCTCAGGTTTAGACCCAGAATCAGCCAAAGAAATCCGCGACCTAATGGAGCAACTAAGCAAACGCGAAAAATGCACTATACTCCTAAGTACACATCATCTTGAGGACGCAGAGAGACTGTGCAATCGAGTAATGATGATGAACAAAGGGCGCTGTCTCTTAATTGGGCGGCCTGACGATTTACGAGAAAGCATCACTACACGTCCTGTCATTCAGGTTGATTTGACAAAGGTAACTAACAAAATACTTCAAGCGCTAAAAGCAAACAGCAAAGTCAAAGAAGTAAATACGAAACCAGAGGAAACTTCTCTTCTGATTAGCGTTGAAGATACCCGTTTAGCTACTCCAGAAATCGTTAGAACCATCGTAGAAGCTGACGGGCAAATTCTTGGAGTTAATGCATTCCGTGCGTCGCTTGAAGAAGCATACCTTAAATTAATCAAAGGAGGAGAAACACAATGAAATTTCACAATGCTTGGTTAGTTTTCAAAAAAGACTGGCTTGAAATCAAACGAAACTGGCAAGTCCTGCTGCCAATAATAATTCTACCGTTAATCTTCTCAGTAGTATTCCCACTAATCATCGGCACCATCGGAAACGCGCCTATAACCGATGTAAACAGCGACCAAGACTTTGCTTCATTAATACCAAATCTGCCCTTGGACATTCAACAAATGCTATCAAACTACAATGCCAACCAAACAATGGTGTACATTATGGTACTATACTTCTTTGCACCATTCTTCCTCATCATACCGGTAATGGCTTCAAGCGTAATTGGATCTGACAGTTTCGCAGGCGAAAGAGAACGAAAAACCATCGAAGCACTCCTCGCAACACCAATAAGCGACAGCGAACTATTGCTTGGCAAAATCCTAGTCAGCTTCATTCCCGCAATGATAGTAACCTTTGCAGCCTTCGGCATTTATGCAGTAATCGTTGACGCATTAACCTACGGAATGTTCGGTGGCGTACTGTTACTTCCAAACGTAAACTGGCTAATCATGATGCTCGGCGTAACCCCAGTCATCGCACTGTGCAGCATAGGCTTAACAGTAATGATATCCGCTAAAGTCAAAGGGTTCAAAGAAGCACAACAAATCAGCGTTGTACTCTTGCTTCCAGTGCTTGGCTTAGTGTTCGCACAAATCAGCGGCATACTGGTGCTTGGCCCCTTAATACTTGCAGCGCTCATCGGAATATTTGCAGCAGTTGATGTTGGCATATTCTACTTGAGCATGAAAATATTTAGAAGAGAAGAAATCCTCGCCAAACAATAATCTACTCAGATAACTGTTTGGCTTCATTCCAGTATTTGTCGCTGACAAAATGCAGCGTCTTAATCACTGGACCCTTTTTTGTTTCCCTTAAAGTTGCAGCGTCCAGCATGCTTTCGCCAACAGCTAACGCTTTGCCATGCTTTTCATCAATAACCACTACAAGGTCCCCTTGACTGAATTCTCCATCAACTTTGCGGATTCCTGGAGCCATCACGTTTGCGCCTTTACACACAAAAGGGATAGCGCCCATGTCAACAGTAATTTTTGGGGCAGCATTTACGAATTCGGTGAAGCCTAAAAGCGGCAGAAAACAATCATTTTTAAACATCAGGGGTTTTGCGTTAATTAGGTAAATTTGGCCGACTTCGGATTCAACAACTTCAATGTTTGCTTTACTGCCAAACAATGAGTCTAAGTCAAGTTTAAGCCGTTGAGAGGCTTCACTTAGGATTTGTTTGGTTTCTTTTGATTTTAGTGAGTAACGTCGGTTTTTTGATGGCATAAATTAACCTGCTTTATCGTAAAGTTTGTTACTTAATTAATTTTTTCCACGTTTTCGGCGCCGTCAGTTTGGGCGGTCTTCTTTTTCATGAAACGTTTAGCAAGTTTGCCCATGTCAACTTTGAGCACAATTACTGTGACTATTATTGTTAAAACTATTGATATGACAACCATAACTTCTGGGCTAAGCCAAGCTGAGAAAACATCTCCAATTTTGTTTCCCAAAAACGCTCCAACCACAGTAATTGACAGTTTACCTAAGAAGTATGCTAAGAAAAACTTTGAAATACTGTACTTCATCAAGCCTAATGGAATAACAATTGGTTCATCTGGGATTGGCGTTGCAGCCGCTACATAAAGCAACAGAAAAGCCCATTTTTTGACTTTAACAGCATCAGAATCAAGACGTGCACGTCTCTGCTCATTAAGGTGCTTACCAACGAAAAAGGTAACTCCGTAATGGATGCCTTTTGCCAAAGTTGCACCTAACGCTACCAGAATGCCGATCATTAATAATGTGGCAAAGTCAGCGTTTACCAAACCAACGGTAGCGGTTGAAGCAATAAACAAGTTTGATGGTCCAGCGAACGGTATAAGATTAAACCCGAAAGACACTAAAAAAACAATTAAGAACTCGATTATCGTCAGCATTTTCGGGTTTTCACCATCCTTTTCTCTGAAATGAAGGTACTTGCCATACTTATAAGTGCAAGCGTCATTATCGCGCAAAAATTGGTTTGATGCGATGGGTGCAAGTAATTTTCTGATTACAGTTTACTGTTTTGTGACGGCGCGAATTACGTTTCCAAGCTCCATTTTGCCCACTGGACTCAACTTAACAATGTCATTACCGTTATCTAAACGGGTAAACAAGCCTGCTTTATTCATGAAATTGTTCATAAAGTCAGCGCCATCATACAGGTTGCGTTCAATGCATCTTTGTCTAACATCTTTGATTGAGAATTCAAATACGCCATTGGGTGTAATCAAAGCGTTTTCTAAAGCTGTAAGCAACGCTATTTGAAGTTGAGCAATCGGTTTTCTTTTCTCAACAATCACGTAAACTGGCCTTGTTTGACCGTTTTGTCTTAAAAACAATTTTTCCAATGTTTCTTCGTCTATCTTGTTTTCTTGCAGAAAATTCTTAAGTTCTACAGGGATTTGCATTTCAAATGGTTTTTCAATCTCTTGTGCTGAAACAGAGGGTTTCTTAACTGTGTTTAGGTAGTTGTAAAGTAAGACTTCAAAACATTTTTCCCGATATTTCTCGTCAATTGTGTTAGCAAAATTAATTATGTCTTGTATTGGTTTTCTATATTTTTCGTATTCTTCTGATTCAAAAAGTGTTTCAGCGACAGCCATTTACTGAATCCTCTTTTAAAAACTAGTGTTTCTGAAAATTAAAAATTTGTGCATATGAAATTGTATGCATTTGTCATGTCATATAAAAAAAATAAAACAGGGTAAAAGTCAGGTAACAAGTAAATGCGGGACTAGATTAAGCTACAAAATCAATCAAATTTAAAGATGCCCTATCAAACTTCACCCGTTATATTGGTAATCGCGGTTTTCTTTATACGCGGAAAAAGAAAATAAAGGAAGAAAATAGAATTTTAGAATATTCAACGCGTTGGGCAGGACTGTTGTATCTCTAAAACGCTTGAGATAGGTTTAAATGTTGAGAGATAAAGTATAGAAGAGATAAAGATACTTGAGGATTCCAATATGAGCGAAATGACAACTGAAATCCTTGAACAGAACCTCAGCAAAATCGTACTTGTACGATTAAAAGGCGGAAAAAGCCTAAGAGGAAGACTGAAGGGTTTCGATCAACACTTAAATCTGGTTCTAGAAGAAACAGAAGACACCACAGTCGTAGAAAATCAACATAAACTGGGACTAATTATCGTTCGAGGAGACAACGTAGTCCTTATTTCGCCTCCACCACGGTGATATAAATGGGAAAAGGAACGCCATCAATGGGCAAACGCACAGGTCGTGTTGTCCACATAAAATGTAGACGCTGTGGCAGAAGAGCTTACCACGTACGCAAAAAGCGTTGCGGCGCATGCGGTTACGGTGCAACCACAACTATGCGTCACTATAACTGGCAAAGAAAGACTCTTAATCGCGTAAGAGTCGTTTAAAGCCACCATCCTTCACTTTTAAAATTAAGTTAAAGAATTTTTAATAATTTTCATTTAGTATCTTGTTTACTCAAACTAAAGTCTATTTGCAACCTAATAGCAAGTGTATGCTGTGGGTAGACTATGCTGGTTTTCTGGTGGCAAAACTGCAATTCACTAAGGGGGTAGATGCTAATGACTGTTTTTCAAATAATTAAATATTGAAAAACCACTATAAGCACTCAAATCATTTACCGCAAAGTATATTTTTGTTAGAGAAACTCTAAACCCGAAAACCCAATAACTAAACCATAACGGAGCCTGAACTGTAATGACCATTGAAGCAGTAATATTTGATTTAGACGGAACCTTAACCAGCTTTAACATTGACTACAAAACCCTACGCGTAGAAGTAAGAAACTTTTTGACAGCAAAAGGCGTACCAGCATCCGTTACCTCACCTAAAGAAAGCATCTTTGAAATGTTAGATAAAGCAGAAATCTTCTTCAAAAACGCCACCAAAACCGACAAGACGTTTGTTGAAGTCCAAAAAGAAGCTTTAGCAATTGCTGAAAAGTTCGAGGTTGAAGCAGCAGCTTCCACAAACCTAATGCCCGGCGCCTTTGACGCTCTAAAAGCCCTGAAGCAGATGAACATAAAGATGGGATTATGTACAATAAACAGTCAAAAAGCCACCAACAACATTTTGCAGAGGTTCCAAATTGCTGACTACTTTGACGAGGTCATTCCAAGAGACAAAGTCAAACGCGTTAAACCTAACCCGGAACAGTTTGAAACCGCCCTAAAAGCACTACAAACAAAACCAGACGCAACCGTAGTTGTCGGTGACAGCATTGCTGACATGCAAAGCGCCAAAGACATCAAAGCCGTCGCAGTCGGCATCCCCACTGGAACAGCAAAAATGGAGCAGTTAACCAGCAATGGAGCTAACTATATTATAACAGCAATTTCTGATTTACCAATTTTAGTACAAAAAATGAATAAAGAAAAGAAGGAAAACTAAGCTAACGTTATAACGCCATCTTTACTGGCGAGTTTTCTTTCCCGTATTAGCCGTTTTAGGATTTCGTTGAAGTACTCTTTTGATTTGTCTGTTGAATGGTTTAAACCGAAGACTTTAGCGGTTTCAGCAACCAAAGACTCGTCACTTATGCCAAGGGCGTATTGAGCGATTAGTTTCATGGCGGCTTCCACTTCTTCAGGGGGAATGTGTTCAAGTTTACGTTTGGTTTCAGGTATACCTTCTACGGGTATGCGTATTTGCACGTCTTTAAGGGTTGGCGGCCATAGGAAACTGCCTTTGATTGTGACTTTTTGATCTCTAAGCAGGTTGTTGAGTGCTTCTTGTACGGCGTGACTAATTTTTGGCGTAACACGTTTGATTCCCCAAGCTTCCGCGAGGCGTTCAACAGCGTATTCAACGTGGATTGGCCCTTCTTTTTCTACGAGTTCGCCTAGTAATTTTGTTTGGATTTCACGGTTTTCTGGGTAATGGAACTCGTTTTTCTGTTTGGAAGTGTGAGTAGATTTTTCTGTTTGCACTTTAATGTAGGGGCTAAAAGCGGCTTTTAATGGGTAAATCTTGTAGGGGACACCGATTTTTTCTATGCCCGCGAACTTTACTTTGCGAACTTCAGCCTCAACAAGACCATCTTCTTTTGCGTCAACAGCGGGTTTAAGCACTTCCTGGTCAAGCTGTAGTTTCTGTGCTTGCTCAAGGGCCTCTTTTAATCGTTTAACTTCAGAGTCGCGGCGTGCAACCCAAGAGGGTGACCATACGCGGTGGATGCGCCAGCCTAAGCCTTTGAGTACTTGTTCGCGAAGGCGGTCACGGTCTCGGGCGCTGTTGCTTGACCGGTATGTTGAACCGTCACATTCTACGCCCAACAGGTAGCAGCCCGGATTAACGGGGTCGATAACACCTATGTCAATCTTGTAACCGCTACAACCCACTTGAGGAACAACCTCGTAACCGAGTTTTTGAATTTCAGAAGCTATGTCTTCGTCGAGTGGTGACTCGTAAACGCCAGTTTTCTTGTGAGGTGTATCAAGGATTTCGGGGCCTTTTTCGGCGTATTGCAGGTAATTACGAAGGGTTTGGACTCCTTGTGCTTTAGCTTCTGGGTCAATGTCAGCTGCTTTGATTGATGAGACTATGACAACTTTTTCTCGTGCACGAGTTACGGCAACGTTTAAGCGGCGTTCTCCTCCAGGCTTGTTTAATGGACCAAAATTCATTGCCATTTGGCCGTTTTGGTCATAACCGTAGCCGACACTGAAAAATATGACATCGCGTTCGTCACCTTGCACGTTTTCAAGGTTTTTAACGAAGAAGCCTTCAAGGCGGTCTTCTTTGAAGAATCGGTCAAATTCTGGTTGTTCTTTTAAGCGGCGGTCGATTGCTTCTTCGATTGCTTCCATCTGTGCAATGCTGAAAGTGACAACTCCAAGGGTTTTCTTGGGGTAATTGGTGAAGTGTTCAAAGACAAGGGTTGCGATTTTTTCAGCTTCCACTTGGTTGTCACGTTTTCCGCCACGATCGTAAAGACCATCTGGAACGTAGACCATTTTTACGCCTAAGCTGTCGTGTCGAGCGTTGGCTGCTGGAAAAGTGATGAGTGTATCATCATAGAATTGGTGATTTGAGAAAGCGATTAGGTCTTCATGTTTGCTGCGGTAGTGCCACCTTAGGGTTTTGACGGGTAAACCAATACCGAGGCATTCGTCAAGTATGCTGTCAAAGACTTCAAAGTCTTCATCGTTTATTTGGTCCCAGTCAAGGTCGTCGATGAGTGATTTTTGGAAAAAGCTGGTTGGGGGTAACTGTTTGTTATCGCCTGCGACGACGAGTGTTTTGCCTCTGTAGATGGAGCCGATGGCGTCTTCTGGCACGATTTGTGAAGCTTCATCGAACAATACAAGGTCAAACTTTGCTGTTTCTGGGGAGAGGAATTGGCTTACGCTGATTGGACTCATTAACATGCAGGGTTTTAGTTTAACCAAGAGGTTGGGGATTTTTTGGAGTAGCGTGCGGATGGGCATGAGGCGGCGTTTTTTGGCTGCTTCTTTCATGAGGATTGCGGCTTCGGAATCGTTTGCTTGGATTAGGATGTCTTGGGGCTTTCGGCTGTTAGCGGCTTCGATAACCATGCTGGAGGTTAAATGGATGAGTTCTTTGTCGAGTTTCTTAAAGTCACTTATTAATTGTTCATGGTTTTCACGGCGGAATCTGCCAAGGCGTGAGTCTTCAGTGTAAAGATTGTTTATCCATTCCTGATAAGTGCCTCTACGGAAAACATCAATCAACTGACTGTGCGGTATTTTCTGTTCAGCCAGCCTTTCGAAGAATCCACCTAAACCTCGAAGTGAGAAACGGTTTCGAAGGTCTTTAAAGTCAATCCAAACCTGTAGTTCATCAACACGTTCACGCAAGACCTTAAGACGTTCATAAATCACTTGTAAGTTTAAGTTGCGGAGTTTCTGGTTTTGATATTTTAGTTCAGTTTCAAATCGGGCCTCAAAGCCAGCTATTGACTGCAAGGCATTCTCGTAAAACCGTGCCAACTTAGCGTCTGAAGGCGCCTTAGAAGGCCCTGCAGATGCAATTAACGCGAAGGTTTCTGGAACCGCCACGTCGCCGAATGCTGCTTGGACACGTTTTACCCATTCCAGCACTGAAATAATGTCTAGCCAGTTAGTCTCAAGCCCGTTAAAGCGTGCACCATACTTGATTTGGAGCTGGAATTTTTCGCCTGCAATTACGGCTTCTTTTCTACGGACTTCTTCAGCGTTTGCAAGGTCTTCAAGTAGTTGCTTGTAGGTTTTGGGCGCGGTTTTTGCAGTGGACAGGGTTTCTTTGGTTATCATGTTTAATGGGGTAAGCTGTTTTTCGGCGTCAGTGACCCATTCTTCAACTTGTGTAAGGGAGGTTTGAGTAAAGGGCAAGTTGGAGTATGGCAGGTTTTCGGGTATTAGTTCCGAGACGTCTTTGGCTTGTTGTTCCCATTTAGTAATTGATTCCTGCAGTTCACCGCCTAAATGCTTAATCATTGGCGAAGGACTTGAGGTGCTTGTAACCAGTTTAACCAAGTTTTCAGGTAACGGGTTTGCCCATGTAAACGTTTTAAGCTCACAAAGGCAACCTATAGATTTTTCAACCCGCAAGAAGTCAGTGTCGTAGCCTTGATAGAATCGGCCCAACAGTGCTTTGAGGTTTTCTGCTTGAGCCTCAATCTCTGTGTGTAGAGCTTTGACTTTACGGGCGTCAATTAAATCGCTTAGTATGGTTTTAGGGACTTTTCCGTCAACGCTGACTTTTGCGATTGCTTTTTGATCACGGCTAAAGCTTGAACTGAATACTCTGGTGAAGCCTTGATAGCTACCATTGTAACGGGTGATTAATTCATCAAGGTCCAACTCGTAAAAGCCAGAAGTGTAGGATTTTCGCAATCTTTCCTTTAGCAGGTTGTGTTGCTGGTAAGCATCTTTGGCTTTAGCAACCGCGTTTTGAACTTGTAGAAAAACATTGGCGTCAAGCCAGTGCGGTTCAGGCTTGTCTTCAGCAAAACAGTAAAGCGCCATCTTAGACAAATGTCGAGCACTTTGCAGACTCAAATTATCAGTTGGCAACCCAAAAAGGTCTGCAAGAGCCTTTGCGTTTTCGCTCCACTTCTTTGCTGCCTGCTGGGTGGCTTTTATGTATGCTAATAATTTTTCTTGTTTGCCCAAGAATTCGGTTTCTTGCATGTCTACCGTTGGGAACAGTTTTTCCAGTATGAGTAGATTCTTTTTTAGTTCACTTGACCGGTCAAAAGCAAGGCTAAACAGTGTAGTGTTGTAGCGTTCAAGTAGGCTTTTTCTTGTTGTTTTTATCCATTCGCAGGTTTCATGGTAGCTTTTGGCTTCAGCGATTAACGCGTCAACGTCTGGGTTGGTTAACCATTGGGCTTCAGGCTTTGGGCTTTCGTAGAGAAGTCTGCCGATGCTGATTAACCATTTTACGCGTTCAAGGCTTGCAGGAGAACTTAATCCAAGTTGTCCTGAAAAGTTGGCGCTTTCCAATTGTAGGTCTTCGATGGTTTGGGCTAGTATTTCAATTGTGGTTAACAGTTCGGAGCGTACTTCAAGGTTGTAGATGCTGGCGCGGTATCCTGACCATGGAAAATCTGGTTCTTCAACCACTTGCCAAACCTTGCTTAATTCAGAGGTTAAGCCTTCGAGTTCACTTATTTTTTGAGGAGTTAAAGTACTAAGACCTGTTAAGCCTACCGCAACGTAGGGAACCCGTTCAAGGCTGGCAATAATACTCAACACGTCATAAGCGCTTTTTTGCAGGTACTGGCGTTTTTCATGTAATGCGGTTACGTAGCCGTTTAGATTATCCCTGTAAGTCTTCATTGTTTCAAATTCGTGTGCTGAGGGCAGCTTACGCGGAACAAGATGCTCATCAAGACTACGTTTCAGTTCAGCAACAACTTCCTGCTTGTTAGCTTTGCTGCTGTGAAGTTCCAAACAGAAATGCGCCAACCCAACCTCACTAAGCCGCTTGTATACGACTTCAAGGGCAGCCATTTTGTCGCTTACAAAAAGCACACTTTTACCGTGAGCGATGCATTCGGCAATTATGTTTGCGATTGTTTGGCTTTTTCCAGTACCAGGCGGTCCCTGCATTACAAAGCTTTGGCCACGAAGGGCGTATTCGATGCTGACGCGTTGGCTACTGTCGGCGTCGAGGACTTGATAAGTTTTTTCGGGCGTTTGGATTTTGTCTACGTCTTTTTCGTCTGGAAGCTGGTCAAGTACGAGCTTTTCGTCTTTAATCCCTACAATTGCTCGGATTATTGGGTGCTGGGTGACGAGGTCAGCGTTTGATTCAAGGTCTTTGTAGATGACAAGTTTATGGAATGAGAATAAGCCTAAATCTACAGTGGATTCAACTGTCCAACCCATTTGGGCAACTGCCTGAGCTACAGCATTAAAGTAGTCTGCGAGAGTTTGTGTTTCCCAGTCTTCTGGGGCAGCAGGCAAGTCAATTTTGAATTCCGTCTTCAATTTTACCTGCAACGCAGGATTTACAATGGCTTCATCTTCAACAGGGGGCACATAAACCTCAAAGGGTTTACGGATTGTTTCCCGTGTTAACTCTAAAGGCACTAAAACCAACGGTGAATGCACGTTTTCTTTGGTTTCACTGTCCACCCAGTTTAGCCTGCCAAAAGCGGCATAAAGAATTCTTACGCCTCTTTCACGGTAATCAAGCAGGGAACGTCTTTGCAGGTTTTTGAGGACACGTTCAAGGTCAGCGCGTTTTAGGTTTTCGTTGACAAGCTGGTTTGGGCCTGGCTTTTTGTGTTCTTCAGCGGACTCGGTTTGCGTACCGTTTTGTTTTTCTTCCTCTTCAGGTGGCATCCAGAATTCAAGATGCTTCTTTTTAATAACTAACTCTTTGAATATAGTTTCTGCATCGGGTTTGTTTACTGCAAGATTTCCGCGTCTAGTTACGTGGAAATAAAGCAAGTTGTTTCTACGGGTTAAATCGATTAACCGTGATTTCCAATCTTCAACACGGCGCATTGAAGGAGAAGAGTTTAGTTGTGCCAATGAGTCCACCCTTGAACAAGCGTTTTATTTGATTTATTGTGTTTTTACTTCTTTAATACTTACGGTTAAGCTGGTTTAATGGGAAAGCTAAAAGGGGCTATTTGCACCATCCAAAAGCTTGTCCGAGCAGTATACGTTTAATTAAAAAATTCCGTATTGGCTGTTTAATTTCAAATTTGTAGAGCAAAATAGATAAAAAGTCATAAAAAAACGCAAAAATGACAACAAATGGCAATTGTTTTGACTGAAAAAACCGCAGTTTAGTATATATTAAGGTTTAAGTGTTGGTCACTGTTTTTGGCAGGAGCCTCTGCGTTTTGCCTCAGACTTTTCGATGGCATCTAAAACTACCAACCGAACGTTTTCAGCACCGATTTTACGGGTTTCGAGAATCTTGACGCCTAACCCCAGCTTTTGAAGTTCACGCCTGCACTCATCCGCAGTATCTGCAGTGTCCAAAATTACAAAACCTTCAATACCGCTGAACATTTTCTGGATAGCCGCCTCATCCGCGCCCTGCTTAAACAGTTGCGGTCTCATGTCTCTAAAGAAGTCAATCATACCTGGACCCATAAACATCCACTTGTGTGTAGGGTCAGCCTCTTCAGATTTTCCTTTTCCGCCAAGCTGGCAGTCAATACAGTTCAAGGCGTCAATTTTGGTTACGCCGTATTCGTCTGCGAGTTGTTTCATTTCGTTGTCTTGTCCCATGCAGAGGTCACCGTAAACAAGCACAACCCTGCCGGGATAACGCTTCAACGTGTGCTCCAAAACTTTGCGCACATTCTGCTCTACAAGCTTGTAGTCGACATGGAAGTTTTTGCTAACAAAAACAAGGTCAACACCTGGAAGTTTGCCTTCTTTGACGAGACGTTGAAGTTCAGGCTTAAGGACACTACAAGAAACAAGGCACACCTTAGGTTTTTCGGTCATTTCAAAGCCTACCATGAGCTACATGATTATCAAATAAATTTATTATTAAAAAATAATAAAAGAAGGAAAATTATGGTTTTAAGCAGTATTTGGGCCATTGTGGCCAATTCTGTGGTGTACTGCACGTGCTAAAGTCCACGGTTAGGGTCATGCCGATTTTGAGTTGTTCCTGCGTTATAGCCTGTATCATGCCCGGGATTTTTAAGCCGCCGTCTAACTCGATGATACCTATTGCGTATGGTGCAAGACTTTGGAAAGCTGTTGGGGCAATGTGGATTACTGTGTAGGTCAGTAGTTTACCTTTGCCTGAAACCTGAATCCACTCGAAATCTGTGCTGTAGCAGTTGTCGCAGAGTGGGCGTGGTGGAAGGTGTGTTTTGCCGCATTTGAGACATTTGCCAGCCATTAGTTTGCCTTGTGAAAGGAACTTGTAGAATTGCTCAATAGTGAATGGTTCTTGTGTACTCATTTTATTGTGCACTCCTGTAAATGTGAACTGCCGCTGTAGCGCCTGAACCGCCAACGTTGTGGGTTAACCCTATTTTAGCATCCTTAACCTGCCGCCGTTCAGCTTGACCTGTAAGCTGCAGATAGACTTCATAAGCTTGGGCGGTGCCTGTTGCGCCGACTGGGTGACCTTTAGCTTTTAAGCCACCGCTCGTATTAACTGGGATACGTCCGCCGAGGCGGGTTTCGTTGTTTTCAACCAGTTTGCCGCTTTCACCTGGTTTGCAGAAGCCCAAGTCTTCGTAAGCGATTAGTTCAGCGCTGGTGAAGCAGTCGTGAACTTCGGCAAGGTCGATGTCTTGTGGTGTTAGGTTCGCCATTTCGTAAGCTGCTTTAGCAGCTGTTTTGGTTGCTTGCAGTGAAGTGAAACTTTGGCGTTCATAAAGCCCAATGGAGTCACTGGCTTGACCGCTACCGACAATGTGTACAGGGTTATCGGTGTATTTGGCTGCAAGTTCAGGCTTGGTTAAAATTATGCAGCTTGCTCCGTCCGTCACAATAGAGCAATCGTATAGTTTGAGTGGCCAAGCGACGTAACGGGATTTCATTGCGGTTTCTAATGTGATTTCTTTTTGCATGTGAGCTTTTGGGTTAAGGCTCGCATGATAATGGTTCTTAACTGCTGCCATCGCGAACTGTTCTTCTTTTGTGCCGTAATCGTGCATGTGGCGGGTTGCCATTAACGCGTAAAGCCCCGGGAAAGTTATGCCATGATACTGTTCAAAGGGATAATCTGAAGCCATTGCAAGGTACTCGGTGACTTCTGCTGTTGTTCGGTGAGTCATTTTTTCTACTCCACCAACAACGGTTACATCTGCGAGTCCAGACATGACTGCGTAGATTCCAGCGCGTAAAGCTGCACCTGATGAACCGCATGCTGCTTCGCATCTGGTTGCAGGTATACCGAGGAGTCCTGTCCAGTCTGCAAGGATTGAGCCCATGTGTCCTTGATGCTCGTAGGCTTCGCCCATGTGTCCAATGAACATTGTTTTGATGTCGCGTTTAGGCTCAAGCTTTGGGCAACGCGTAAAGGCTTCTTGAACTGCTTGGGTAAAGATTTCTCTTGCAAGTAATCCTTCGTGTTTTTGGAATTTAGACATTCCAGCGCTAATTATGCTGACAAGTGGTTTTCCATTCAACCCTTCTTTCCTCACTAATTACCATACATAATTTTCAACCAGCAATAAAAACACATACAACAAAAACCAGAAAAAAACCTGAATGATTATTAAAAATCAAGTGGATTAAGCAAGAAAGGTTTGATCGGAAAATTAGACAAAACTCTTTTTACTTTGTTAAAACAGAGAAGATTTAGATGAAGGGCACAATAACACAGCTTTCGCTATTGATAGTCTTCCTGTTGCTATGTGGATTGACAGGAGTTAACTCAGAAGACACGACGCAGTCGTCTGAAAGTGACATATTGGGGCCTGCAAATTTTAATGAATTGCACAATAGTATGGTAGTTAACATTTTTTCGCCTGAAAACTCGAGCGTTTATACAAACTCGTTAGTGATTGTTTTTTCTGTTGAAGCTAACGTGTTTTTGGATCAATTTGGAGATATAGGTTACAGCGTTGATAATGGCGAAATAATGAGGGTAACTGATTTTACTAATAGAACAGGTGGACCGCCGTCTGAAGGGTTGTGGTATTGGTCACTTGTGACAGTTAATGCCAGTGTGCCTTTGCCGATGTTGGCAGAGGGTAGCCATAATGTCACTGTTTATTATGGCACTCAGTATGAGGGGACACCTAAAAATCCAAGTTTACAGAGGTACGAGGTTTATGCACACTCAACCGTTAATTTTGCTATCATAAAGGACGACACAGATGCCCAAGGTACTGCTTTGCCCGAAAACCAAAAAACACAGTTCCCCTTGTTAACAGTAATTGCGGTCAGTTCAGTGATTGCCGTTTCTGCAAGCGCGGGTTTGCTGTTCTATCTCAAAAGAAACAAAAACTAACCTGCAAAGGTTAGCGTTCGATCGAGATTTTGCTTATGCCCGCCTCTTTCTCCAAAGTGATAACATGTTCAGCTTTGTCTGCAAAAGCTTCGCTATGGGTTACGGCGATGATTTGTTCTATTGCTTTGAATCTGCTGATTGCTTCAGCTAATCGTTCGATGCTGCCGTCTTCGCTGCCAAGGTTCTCGGTGGGTTCATCAAGCATCAACACTCCCAAACCGTGACCAGTCCGCGACTGCATAATAAGTTGCCCCAAACCAAGTCTGTAAGCAAACGCCAAAAGCGTACGTTCTCCGCCAGAGAGGTTGCTGACTTCACGGTCAACGCCAGACTCGCTTTTGACGTAGGGCGTGTAGGTTTCGTCTATGACAACGTTTAGCATTGGGGTTTCGCCGCCGACTAAACTGTCAAGGACTTGCTGTATGAAGTTGCGCAGAACTTTGACGAATTCGCTTCGGAGTTTGGGTTGGATGCTGCGGTAGGCGTCGCGGATGGCGCTGAGGATTTCGATTGTGTGTTTGAGTTTTTCTACTTTTTCAGCTTTTTCTTGAGCGTTGTCGATGCGGGTTTTGGCTTCGTCAATGCGTCGTAGGACGTCTTTTTTGCGGTTCTCTTTAATGCGTAATTCAGAGTCTAAAGCGTAGTATTGCCTAAACGCTTGCTCCCGGCGAGTACGCGCTAAATCCAAGTCAGATAAGTCAAATTTGCCAATTTCAGCTTGAACCGTCGAGTACTGGGTTTTCTGTTCCAACTCAAGCTTCTGCTGGTTTTCCAGTTCAACTGTCAGGTTTTTAAGGTTACTTTCCTCTTCGTTTATTCGGGCTTTTAGGTCTGTTTCGCGGGTTAAGCATGTTTGCAGACCCGAGTAGCCTTCGGAAGCAATGGTTTTTGCCTTCTGCAAATCAGCAATTTCAAGGCGCAAATGATTGATGATTCTTTGACGTTCCGCGTTTTCCTGTTCGATACGTTGCATTAGGTCGGTTTTGTATTGCCCAGTCAAAGGTTGAATACACAGGGGGCATTTGTCTTCTTGAGCGAGTTGACTTGTTCTTTTTTGGTCAGTTTGAATTCCCTTGGCTGCGGCTTCTTGTTCACCTTTAAGGCTGCTGATTTTGTCGTCAAATGACGCTAAGTATTGCCCTAACTGTTCAAAAGGTTGATTTGTTGGCAGCCCAGCCTGTTCCAACTTTGTTAAGCATAGCTTCTTTTGCGAATCCATCGAATTTTGTCGTTGACGTAGGTTGTCAATGAGGGTTTTTTTGTCCTCAATCCTTTGAGTCAAAGCGGCAAGCGTGTTAGTCATGCCTTGAAGGCTTGTGTGCAATCGGGCTTCTTTACGTTTAAGCTCTTCAACCAGCAGCTTCTTCTCTTCAACCGATTTTAGTTTCTGTTCAGCTTCTTCAAGAGCACGTTTTGAAACGGCAAGTTTTTGGGTTAAATTTTCAAGGTCCATTTCAAGAAGCGTAAATTCTTCGCTTGCTCGGTTGTAGTCGTTACTGAGTTTTTCAAGACTATTAACGTCGGGGTCTTTCTCGTAAACGCGTTTTTCAGTTTCATAGTCACGTTGGTACTGGGCAATGTTGCTCCATGCCACTTCATAATCTGACAAGCCGAAGAGTTCGTCTAGGCGTCTTTGCCTGTCACGTGGCGCCGCGTCGAGAAGTTCTTTTAGGTGTTCTTGTCGGAACCAAACGATTTCCCGATAAAGTTCCTTGTCAATACCGGTTATTGCTTTGATTTGTTCGGCGATGGCATCGTTTTTGAGGCTGGCAATCAGGGTTTCTTCTTGGTATAGGCGTAGTTGGTCAACGTCTTGGCTGATGCCTTTACCTTTCCTACGTAAGCCGCGGGTAATTTTGTAGGTGTTACCATTTTGGCTAAACTGCACTGTGACTTTGCCCCAATCAGCTCCCTCTCTAAGCAGGTACTCAAAACTTCGAGCAATCGAATCGCCAAACAGCGCGAAGTCTACGGCGTACATGACGCTGGATTTTCCGCAGCCTACCCCGCCTACAACACAATTGAAGCCGCGGGTGAAAGGTACTGTTGATTTGACGTGGCTACGGATGTTTTCCAGTTGGACTACTTCGATTTTCATTGCGATAGCGCCTCGATTGCTTGTTTAACTTTGTCGTCCTGCTTGCGGGTAAGAGGCTCAATTAGAGCTATTGATGCGCGAGCGATTCGTTCAGCTTCCTCTTTACTGTAGCGTCCAGTGAAAATTTCCATAAAATATTCAAAGGCTTTAGTTTTTAGATCTTTAAAGTTGCCTTCAAAAATGCTTCTTACAATTTCGTCTGAAACCGCTGTCTCCTTCAAGAGCACAACAGGATGAACAAGCAATGCTTTTTCGCCTGCAGCTCGGATTTTGGCTATGTCGATTTCGGTTCGGCTTGCCTCAGCGGGCAAAGTACCCTTCAATACGGGAATTAGAACGGCGCCTTCCGTGTCTGCGTCTTTTACCATTTGGGTGGCGATTTCTGTGATTTTGGCTGAGGTCATGCCTGAAAAGTCTGTTTCGTCTAAAATTATGAATTGCCGTGGCTTTGAAAGTTCTATTTGTTCAATCTGGATTTCCCCGTTTTCGTCTACTTGCACGTAGTTGAAGCCTTTAGGATACTTGGCTTCGTCATACCCAGCGGTTTCCATGCAGCCACTGTAAACTAGAAGACCATCTTTGAATCGGGTGCTGAAACGTTCATGAATGTGCCCAGCCGCGTAGTAACAGAACCCTGAAGGAAGCATTTCAGGTGACAATTCAGCCTCCATGTAAGGTGGTTTAACTCCCTGCAAGTCCACTGCGCCGTGAAGAACGAAAATGTTGGCTACGCCTTCTTTGGGGGTTGGTGGTTTTTCGGTCATGAATTTGGGAAGGGCATCTTGGGTTTTGTGGCGGCTGTGATAGTTGGGGATGCCGTAAACGTAACAGCAGTCTTGTTTGCGCCAGCATGCGCCGTCATGGCGTGGCAGGTGATAGATTAAGCCTGCACTGTCCAGCGGATACAGAATTGTGCCCGTGATGGTGTTTGGTGCTGAATCATGCGAACCATCAACGGTGAGAACTGGGATTCCAGCGTCTTTTAGCCGTTTGAAGCTGCGTATCGTGTTTTCAAGGGTGACGTTTGAGGGTCGTGGTTGATGGAACAGGTCGCCAGCGATTATCATGAAGTCAGGTTTAAGCGCTATTGTTCGGTCCACCAGCTCGGCAAAAGCGTTGTCGAAGTCTTGGCGTCTTGCTTCAAGACCATACTGCGAGTAACCCAAATGCAAATCCGACGCGTGGATAAAACTGAAAGCTTTCAAACCCTCTTTTTCCCTCGCTAAATTGCAGTTAAGGTTTGGACTTGCAGGTTTTAAGCCTTTACCATATCAAACAGTGGAATACCAAAAAGCATTAACACGGTTAAAACAATATTTTGCCTATGCCCTTTACGCCTTTGCATTTGGGTCCAGCTTTAGCGGTTGGGCTTCCACTAAAAAAATACATTCATTTACCGACATTCATAGTGGCAAACGTAATTTTGGATATTGAACCGTTGATTGTTTTGATGTTTGGGCTTGATTATCCGTTGCATGGTTACTTGCACACTTTTCTTTCAGCAATTACGGTTGGGCTCCTTTTAGGATTTACGATGTTCAAAATTGAACGCCCGTTAAAGGGCCTTTATTTGAAAATACAGTTAGAAACAGGGAAGACTTTGCCGTTGACCTCTTTCTTAATTGCAGGAGTCTTTGGCGCTGCACTTCACGTAATATTTGATGCCTTACTTTACCCAGAAATGCATCCACTCTTCCCGTTAGCAACGAACCCATTTTTAGGTTTTCACGTTTCCAGTTTAAGCGTTTTTCTGCTATGTTTCTGGTTGGGCATCCTTGCATTACTCTATTATGCGTCATCACTTGCATATTTGTGGTTCAAAAAGCGGTAACTCAGATGAATCTATCTCGGATTTTATGAAAGAAAAAATCTTAGTTTTGGGGAAAAATATAAACAATCTAATGCCGTTTCACTCTTTTAAAAAGGCTCAAAATAATGAAATGCCAAACCTGCGAAACCGAAGTTACCATGCCATACACGTGCCCTTACTGTGGCGGACAATTCTGCAACCAACACCGTTTACCAGAAAACCACGCATGCCCACAAATCAGCCGAGCACGCGCTCAAAGACAAAACACTGTAGAAGCAGTGATGACGCAAACTGGAGGCGGCTACAATTACAGTTTCAACTTTAATCCGCAACCAATCAGAACCCACCGAAGCGGTCATTTTAGTCCTAAAGAGTTAAAGCACATCGGAATTGCAGCTCTACTTGTAGTCGGCATTGGCTTCTCAATAGGTTTTTACAGTAACATTCTCAATGGTTACGATTACTGGACATTTGAGATGATGGCGATTTTCGCGGTTTGCCTCAGTGCATCATTCTTGGTACATGAAATCGCACACAAAATAATGGCGCAAAAGCATGGTTTATGGGCAGAATTCCGCTTAACCATGTGGGGTGCAGTGTTAACGCTTGCGTCAGTGTTCTTGCCGTTCAAAATGATTGCCCCAGGAGCCATGATGATCAGCGGCACCGCAGACAGGAAAGGTTTACTAAAAATATCTATTGCAGGAGTAATCACAAACCTCATTTTCTCATGCGCATTCTTTGCAGTAGGCTTTGCTTTACCTTTAACATTAACGTTGGCGCCATACATCTATGTACTATTTTTCGCTGCATACATAAACGCGTTCATGGCCCTCTTTAACATGATTCCATTCGGAGTTCTCGACGGCTACAAAATCTTCAGCATCAACAAAAAAGTTTGGGCAGCAGCATTCATACCAAGCGTAATACTAACAATCCTTGGCTACTTACTAATATAGTAACCAAACAACCAATTTCAACATATTATTGGCTTGTTTTCCAGCCAATAGCACCTACCCCCCCTAAGTGATTCAGAGGCTAATTTTAGAAGTCAGTTAAAGTCTTGTTTTCGGGAGCAAAATCCACAACACCCAACATGTAAGAAGGATGCTTCTCCAACTCTACCTCACTTGTGTAAGGTGTTCTTGCAAAACGCATTATTATGCCTGCTTTTGCATTAGTTATTTCTTGAAGTGTGCTGTTTCGGCTGTTACTTTCATGAGGCTGGCAGGTTGCGACTATGATTATGCCGCGTGTTCTTGCGAAGTTTGAGAGGTAATTCATTATTTGGTTGTAGGCGGTTCGTGCTTCTTGGTCATCTACACTCTCGTTTAAGAATGGACAGATGATGTCAGATATTACTACGAGTTTTGCTTGTAATGTTTCAACTGTTTCTTCGAGTTTGTCCATTATCAGAGAATGAAGTTTGTAGGCTGTGTAGGCTCTAAAGTTTTTGACTTGTTCCAGTACTGTTTGGGGTTCAATTTGTTGAAGTTCAGCTGCTTGAAGAATACTGGATAGTGAAGAGCTGTTTGCTGCATCAATGAAGACTACTTTGCTTTCTAAACCGCCAAGTTTTGCGGGTAAATGTGCTCTAACGCAAAGCTGGGACATTAGAGAAGTAACGGATTGGGAGCCATAAAGGACAGCGAAATCGCCAGCTTGGAATCCTGGGAAAAGCTCGTCTAAGTCCTGCACGTTAAAAGTTAACTGTAGACTTGATGTTTGTGTTTGCTGTGTTGCTGGTTTAAGCATTAGTTTTTGCATTGTTACTTCACAAAAACTTGTTACGCCGTTTTTGCCTATTTAAATCATCGAAGAAACAACAATCCTCAACAGGGGAGGGGTCAGTGAAAGTGAATGTGACGACAATCATTTAATGCCTAAAACACCTTATCATAAAAGAGAAGTTTTAGGAAAAAATGCCCACCACATTCAAAGCCCTTTCTGAACGGCTTGAAAAAGTTGAAGCCACAAAGAAACGCCTCGAAATCATCGAGCAAGTAGCAGACTTCCTTAAAACCTTAAACGCTGACGAATTAGAATTATCAGTCAACCTAATGATTGCCCGAGCCTTCCCAAAACACAGCCAAAAAACCCTCAACGTCAACTGGTCAACCATCCGTCACAGTCTGCAAAGCATAGCAAGTTTTGACTGGAGCCTTTTCCAAACCGCCATGGCAGCAACAGGAGATATTGGATCAGCCACAAGAACCTTGCTTGAAAACTCAAAAACAAAAAAGCAGACCCAACTTTTGGCACAACCTCTTACGATTGGTGAAGTCAGGCGTACTTTTGAGGCAATTGCTCAGGCTAACGGCGTGGGTACAAAGGAAAGAAAAGAACGTTTAATCACTACTCTGCTGAGTCAAGCTTCCCCGGTGGAAACGAAGTATTTAGTTAAAGTGTTTACGGGTGAGATGCGTACAGGGCTGCATGAAGGGTTAATGGAGCAAGCCATAGCCAAAGCGTTTAGTATGCCTCTACAAGCAGTTCAGCATGCTAGTATGGTGTTGGGAGACATCGGTGAAGTTGCAGCCATCCTTAAAACCAAAGGCGCCGAAGGCTTGGAAAAGGTTGGTTTTGAGGTTTTCCGTCCGGTGCAGTTGATGCTTGCCAAAACAGCCGATAATGTTCAGGAAGCTTTGATGGAGCAGGATGGAGTTTCAGCGTTAGAGTACAAGTATGACGGGGCTAGAGTACAAATCCACGTTAAATCGGGGAAGGTTTGTGTTTTCAGCCGCCGATTAACCAACGTAACCGACAGCTTACCCGAAGTCGTTGAAATGGTGAAACGGAACATTTCGGCGCAGTCAGCCATTGTTGAAGGTGAAGTGGTTTCGTTTGACGCGGCTGGGTACCCTATTGCGTTTCAGCACTTAATGCGCCGCTTCAAACGCACCCGAGACATAACTGGAGCCCAAGAAAAAATCCCCTTAACCCTCATACTCTTTGACATCCTGTACCTGAACGGGGAGAGCTTAATCAAGCACACATACTTGAAACGCAGACAAATACTCGCCCAAATAGCAGGCGAGATACCGTTAAGCCAACAAATCCTCACCGACAACCCAATCCGCGCCCAAGAATTCTTACAAGAAGCACTTAAGGCAGGGCATGAGGGGTTGATGGCTAAAAAACTTGAAAGCCCCTACACGCCGGGTCGACGTGGAAAGCGGTGGCTAAAAATTAAGCAGGTTCTTGAACCCTTAGACCTTGTAATTACAGCTGCTGAATATGGGTATGGACGGCGCAAAGGCTGGCTCTCTGACTATTATCTTGCAGCTCGTGACCCAGAGACAGGCGGGTTCTTGGAAATTGGCAAGACTTTCAAGGGTTTGACGGATGCAGAAATAATAGATTTGACAAAGCGACTTAAAGATTTGGCTGTTAACCAAGAGGGACACCGCGTTATTGTCTTGCCTAAAATTGTGGTGGAAGTTGCGTATAATGAAATTCAGCAAAGCCCCAAATACTCCAGCCAGATGGCGTTACGGTTTGCCCGAATAACCCGCATAAGAGACGACAAATCCCCGCTGGAAGTCAGCACGATAGGTCAAGTAAGGGAGATTTTTGAGCAGCAGTTTAGTAAAAAGGGCAAATATAAAACCGACTAACAACACAACAATTGCAGGCACAAAGCATGGACACCACAGACAAAGCAGGTTTCGCTAAAGAGTTTTACAGTCGCCAAATCGCCCTTAAAGAGTTGGGTGAAGAGGGGCAGCGGAAGCTGGCTAAAGCGCGTGTGGCTGTTGTGGGCGTGGGCGGTTTAGGCACAGTTTCCTCGCTGTATCTCACGTTGGCTGGCGTTGGTTATATTCGCGTTATTGACCAAGATACAATTGAACCGCACAACCTGCACAGACAAATCCTCTATTCACCCGCTGACCTGCATTATCCTAAAGCGGAAGCAGCAGCAAAACGCCTAAAACAAGTTAACCCGCTTGTCACGGTTGAAGCGGCAACGGAAAACGTGCACGCTGGCAATGTTGAACGGTTGGTTGAAGGCGTGGATTGCGTCGTTGACGGCTTAGACAACATGCGTACCCGTTACTTAGTGAACCGTGCCTGCGTCAAAGCAAAAGTGCCTTACGTTTTTGGCGCCGCAATCGGCATTGAAGGCAACCTCTCAGTGTTCAATCCACCAGAAACAGGGTGCCTTGAATGTTTAATGCCTAACATTTCAGATGCCCAAATGCAAACCTGTAACACCCGTGGCGTCGTAGGAGCAACCCCCGGAATCATCGGCAGTATGCAAGCAATGGAAACCATCAAACTCCTAACAGGCATAGGTTCAACGTTGAAAGGCAAATTAATGGTCTGCGACTTTAACGACATGGACTTCACCACTATTGACATCGCTAAAAACACTTGTTGCCCTGTATGCCACGGCGATGTTTCGGAAATTGGGGGCGGCGAACGGCTGGTTTGGCTTTGCGGCAGAGACACCGCCAACATTAACCCTGAAGCCCCGCTTAAGCTGAGCCTTGACGAGGTTTATCCCGTTGTGAATCAGCTGTTTAGGGTAGAGTTGAAGTCTCAGTTGGCGTTGATGTTCCGTTACTGCGGCTATGAAGTCAGCCTTTTCAATGGTGGACGCATGTTAATCAAAGGCGTCAACAACGAGGAAACAGCTTTGACGGTTTATCGCGACATCCTGAAACAGTTGAAAGCCAACTAACTAACACGTTTTAGAATAAGTGTAGCCCAAGCAAGGCTATTTCAGCCCACAGAACCAGTGACGCAACCACCACTTCCACAATGGAAAGTACTGCTCCGACTTTCAGGTAACTCCAGAGACTGATGTTTACGCCTTTTCGCCGCATGGTTTCAAGCCACATCAAAATAGCCAAAGAGCCGAGTGGGAAAAAGTGCGGTCCCAAATTGTTGCCGATGATGTTTGAAAAAACCAGTCCCGTCATGGCTGGGCTGCTCAATGCCACGGTTGCGGCTGCCTGATTAATCGAAAGCAAACCCAGAATTGTCATGGGCCAATTGTTCATGAAGCTGGCTCCAACTGTTACCATCAAGCTGGGCACAATAATTGAAAATACTGAAGGCAAAGTGCCGCCCCAAACAAGCGCACCCGCCAGAAAGTCTACTAAACCCACATGCTCCAAGCCTTGTACCACAATGAAGATGCTTAGCATAAACAGGACGATGTCCCAGTTGATTTCTTTAGCTAAAGTTTTAAGGCCTTTGGTTTGGACATCTTTGAAGTAGCCACGGTTAAGGGTGACCCAGTAGGTAATGATTAGGAAAATGGCGCCTGAACAGATTACAAAGGACACTGGGATGCGCATTAGCGAGGCGATAACGTAACCGATGTCTACTGCTATGAGAGTGCCAATGCTGATTTTTAACAGTTTAAGTGGACATGTTTGGGCGTTTGCACAGAGGTTTTCTGCGAGTTCGGTTGAGTAGGTTTTAGGGATTTTCTTTCTAAAAATCGCGTAGACAAGCATCATGCTGGTGCTTATGGTTGCAACGGCGACGAGGCTCATTAGGGTTAAATGATCAATGAAGCTGTAACCAAAAAAGTCTGCGCTTACAATGTTGACAGGGTTGCTGGTGATTAATGGCATTGCAGCAGTGTCCGCGATTAAGCCTGCCGAAAACAGGTACGCCAGCCTGCCGTTAGAGTCAATTTTAAGTTGGCTAACGATTTCAAGCACAATCGGCGTCAAAATCAGGACGGCACTGTCATTTGCAAACAGTATGCTAACTAACGCTGTTAGGAGTGAAACGTATAAGTACAGTTTGACGCCGCTGCCACCTGCCAACTTGACGACTTTAAGCGCAGCCCATTTGAAGAAACCCATCGCATCCAAAGTTACTGACAACGCGACAATGCCGATAAAAGCCAGTGCAGCGTCCCAAATGTCCATGAAAGACTGCAAAGCCTGCCCAAAAGCTACCGTACCCAAAAGCAGGGAAGCCAATGCACCGATGCCTGCTGCTAAACCAAGCCTAATGCCCCGTGGACGCTTAATCATCAAAAACAGTGTGCCTACAAAGATTGATACGGCTATGACTTGTGCTGCATCCATAGAGGGTCTCTTGTGATGTTCGGTATCATTCAATTGCTCGACTATAAAAAGTGAGCAGCCCTAAAACTAGGTTTTTTATCGTTTTTCAATATTGTTAATAACTAAAAAAGCGCTAATACAACCTGCCCCCTATAGGTTTATGCATAGAATTGCTATTTAGAGCCAAATAGGTTGGTTAAAACTGCAGCTTAGTCTAAAAAATAAAAATTTTAGTGGGCAAAAAGCCCAAAAGGGGTTTATTGTTTCTTTTGCTTGTTTGGACGTAGTGAACGTACGGTTTTGCCTGCACGCCACATTTCACTGTTGCCCATAGCCTTTAGTTCGTCAGCAAGTTTTTGCTTGTAGTCTGCGCCTTTGCTCTTTTCAAGAACAATGCGGGTTTCTTCGCCTGCTGCGGTTAATTCGTATAGGCTGTCAAAGACTGGTTGTGTTGCACTGCGGAAGCGTTCTTTCCAGCGGAGTGCCCCGATGCGTGCGGTTTCACTGCAGTTGTTGTACATCCAGTCCATGCCGTTTTCGTCGACGAGACGGATGAGGCTTTGTGTGAGTTCTTCTACTGTTTCGTTGAATGCTTCGCTTGGGCTGTGACCGTTTGCGCGAAGTGTGTTGTATTGTGCTTCAAGTATGCCTGCGAGTGCACCCATTAGGGTTCCGCGTTCGCCTGTTAAGTCGCTGTAAACTTCTTTTTCAAAGGTTGTTGGGAACAAGTATCCTCCGCCGATTGCGATGCCCAATGCTTTGGCGCGGTCTGAGGCTTTGCCTGTTGCGTCTTGGTGGACTGCGAAGCTGCAGTTGATACCGCTGCCGTCGACAAAGTTTCTTCTGACACTGGTGCCGCTGCCTTTTGGTGCAACTAGTATAACATCAATGTCTGCTGGTGGGATAACGCCTGTTTGTTCTTTGTATACTATGCTAAAGCCGTGGCTAAAGTAGAGTGCGTCACCTTTTTTCAGGGTTGCTTTTACTCTGGGCCATACCGCTTTCTGTGCGGCATCTGTAAGTAGGAACATTTTGATTGTGCCTTTTTTGGCTGCTTCGTCAAGTGGGAACAGGTTTTCGCCTGGAACCCATCCGTCTGCTACTGCTTTATCCCAGTCTTTCTTGAATATGCCTTCTTTTTCTTGTCCAATGATTACTTTTATGCCGTTGTCTCTCATGTTAAGTGATTGGGCTGCGCCTTGAATACCGTAGCCGAGTGAGACGACAACTTCGTCTTTAAGAATTTTTTGAGCTTGTTCTACTGTGAATTCGTTGCGGGTGATGACATCTTCTTGGACGCCACCGAAATCCATCTTTACCATTTTTGTATCCTCAAGGATGAAAGTTTATCGGACGCGGTAAATAAGAATTATCCCTGAAAAAATGGGACAGACACTTGCTTACTCTTTAAGTTGCAGCCACAAATTAACCACCCATTCATTGGGGTTAGTTTGCTGTTGCCAGTTGACGATTTCTTCAAACCCAGCGTTTACCCAACCATAAACGCGCCTTAAAACGCCTACTCGCTTGTAACCTGAAGCTTCTGCCATGCTGAACAATGCATTCCAGCCTTTTGGAATTTCAAAGACGCCTTTAACCCGCAAAGTAGCATAAAGGCCTTCGGGAATATTTCGGATAACTACTTCACTTGAGGGTTTAACGTCTTCTTCAATAGTTAGGTAGTACTCGTAACCGTGAGGTTCAGGCTGGCTAGTAGGGTAAAAGTTCCGTCCAAACAAACGTGCACCCTGCTTGCATGTTAAACCGTTATTTTTGGCGAACTCCAAAATTTTTTCTAACGCGTCTTCTTCAGGATTTGTTGCCTGTGATTGAACGTTGGCTGCACGTATCGTTTTAAAACGTTCTATTTTTAGTTCTACACTAACCAACAGTTTGCCTCTCCAATATATCAGAACTCTGCATTAAGTATAAATAAATTTTATTCCAAATTGAGTTTAACGTTACAAAAAAGCTAATTAGCAGTTTTCAGATAATACAAAACATGACGGATAACTTGTTTACAGTTGACCTGATTGCGCCTTGCGGAATGAATTGTGGAATCTGCAAAACATACCTTGCCTACTCACGCAAAGTTCCCTACAAAAAAGGTCAAGTCTCACACTGTGAAGGTTGCATTACAAGAAACAAGAATTGCGCTTTTATCAAAAGAGACTGCAAAAAAATCCGCAACAAACAGTACCGTTTCTGTTATGAATGCCCAGATATGCCCTGCGAGAACTTGGATAGAATAGACAAACTCTATAGTGCACGTTATGGGATGAGCATGGTTGAAAACCTGAAGATGATTAAAGAAAAGGGCATGGACGAGTTCCTTAAGGGTCAAACGGAAAAATACAAGTGCCCAAAATGCGGCGATTTGATGTCAGTTCATGACGGAAAATGTTACGCGTGCGGTTTTCAAGGTGAAAAATTTAAAGGGTCAAATCCTAAATATCGCTGGACACCCTACAGCAAGAAAACAAAAAAATAGATCAAAACATTTTTGCTGGGCTGGTTGATATAAAAGCTTTTAGGCAATTAACGCTTATCATTATTTTGACCAACAATGTCTAAAATTGTCCGTGTAGGTGTAACGTTTCCTCCTGACTTGCTTAAGGATTTCGACGAAATCATAAACACTATGGGTTATGAAAGCCGCAGCAAAGCCATACAAGACTCGGTGAGGCTGTTTGTTTCTGAACGTAAATGGTTAAAAGAAGAAACTGCCAACCAAACTGGCGTAATCCTGATGGTTTATGATCATGAAGTGCGCAACTTGGAAAGCGACTTAACTGACGCCCAACATCATCACTCAGACTTAATATCATCAACCATGCACATACACCTTGGCGAACACGACTGCCTCGAAGTTATAGCAGTAAAAGGCAAAGGCTCAGAAATAAGGCACCTAAGCGATGAACTTGCAACAAGAAGAGGAGTAAAAATCCTCAAAGCAATGATAGTAAACGTTTAAAACGTTTAACTTTTTACTTCAAACATCCTTTCAAGTGAAGCCCGCGCCTTAACAGCAACCGGTTCTGGAATTTTTACGAGATGCTTTTCTTCTTTCAACGAAGCATAAATCCGTTCAAGCGTTGTCAACTTCATGTTGGGACAAATTGCGCCGTCATAAGCAAGAATGAATTCTTTATCAGGGTTTTCCTTTCGTAGACGGTGCATGATGCCATCTTCTGTGCCTACAATGAATTTTTTAGCGTTTGATTCTTTGGCGAACTTGCACATTTTTGAAGTGCTACCGATAAAGTCTGAGACTTTGCGTGTTTCACTGCTGCATTCTGGATGAACCATAACAACAGCATCTGGATGCTTCGTCTTCAAAACCGCTATGTCTTCCGGTTGGAACAGCAGGTGTGTTGGGCAGAAACCCCATTCAGGGATTGGAACGATTTTTTTGCCAGTTTTTTCAGCAACATACTCGCCAAGGTTGCGGTCGGGGCCAAACAGAACGGTATCAGAGTTTAGAGATTCAACTACTTGAACCGCGTTGGCAGAGGTGCAGCATATGTCACTGCACGCTTTTGCAGCTGCTAAAGTGTTAACATAAACTACTACAGGGGCACCTGGGTACAGGGCTTTTACACGTTTTATTTCGTCGACCGTTAGCATTTGAGCCATTGGGCAACGTGCGCCAGTGCAGGGTAAAAGAACCTTTTTTTGGGGATTCAGGATTGCGGCAGATTCAGCCATGAAGTCCACGGCAGAGAACACAATTATTTCAGCGTCTTTTTCTTGCATTGCTTTGCGGCTGAGCTCTATGCTGTCGCCGACGTAGTCTGCTATGTCTTGGACTTCTGGACGCTCGTAGTTGTGTGCAAGAATTATTGCTTTCTTCTCTTTTTTAAGCTCAAGGATTTTCTGCGTTAAATCCATGTTACGCGCCTTATACCCTAATGATAAAAAAGTACAAGGTTTACTTAACAGATATAATCTTTACCCTGTGAAACGCCGATTTTGATATAATACTCAAAAAAATCGGTTAAGCAACCCCTAACAGATGGCAAATCGCCGCAAATTCGCAATAGAGACTATAAACGCCATAAAAAGCCAGATTTTTGAGCAATAAGATTTTAAATGTTAAAGAAGGGTTGATTTTTAGGAATTAAGACGATGCAGATTAAAGCCGTACTGTTTGACATGTTCGATACTTTAGTGCTCATTAACGGCAATTACGAATTTTACAATCACGCAGTAGTCCGAATGCACAACTACATTGCAAGCCACGGAGTGAACGTCGCGTTTGAACCGTTCCGTGAAGCATACATAAAGGCACGTGACGAACTCTACGCCAACGCAGACGTGAACCTTGAAGAACCCCACTTCAACATCAGAATCAAAAACGCGCTACAACTTTTAGGACATAATATTGATGATAGAGACCCAGTTGTAACTGGAGCTACATGGGAGTTCTGTCAAGAATTTCTAAACAACGTAAAAATTGATGACAACACAAAACCTGTTCTGCAAAACTTACAGGGTAACTACAGGTTAGGCATAATCTCCAATTTTGCAATCCCCGAAGGCGTATACAGCGTGCTGAAAACAAACGGGATAAACAGAATGTTCGAGACCGTTGTGGTGTCTGGCGAAGTGAACAGGCGTAAGCCCAGTCCCGACATTTTTCAAAACACACTAAATTCGTTAGGACTCTCTGCCAGTGAAGCAGTTTTTGTTGGTGACACTGCCGATGCTGATGTTGCTGGCGCGCACTCGGTCGGCATGAAAGCGGTGTATATTAAGCGCCGTTTTGAGGAGACTCTTGAAAAGTTCAAGCCAGACTTGATTATTGAGAGCTTGGCTGAGTTACCTTCTGCGCTAAAATCGTTTTAGTTGAAAAATTTTTAGCGCAATTTTCTGTTTTTTCAAGCAATAAGTGAATAAGTCTTAAATAAGACCTATAGTACGTTTTAGTATAAAAACACAATAAAAAGCACCAGAAGAAGACACAAAATGGAAGACCGCACAGAAATTCAGTTTCAAATAATAAAAGCCATGCTTGACGAGTTCCCAGAGTTAAAACAGAAAGTAAAAGAATACCTTCGTTAAACAAAGGCTAATTTCTTCTTACCAAAAGCTTTTTTGGAATTTTAACACCGTTTTTGCCAGTTTCGCAATCATTGATTAACTCGACGAGTTCGCTGTGTCTTTCAAGGAAGTTTAATCCTTTTTCAGTTGCACCATAGACTTCTCGTCCCGAGTCGTTAAATTTTTCGAGCAAGTCAGTGCTTGACATGAAGGTTAGGTATTCTCCGAGTTGTGCAAAGCTTAGGTTTGCTCGGTACATGATTTGGGTTTTTAATGCGCCTTCTTTGGCGATGTCTATTATTTCTGCGATTATGGATAGTTTGTCGCGTCTTTTGTTTTTTTCTTCAAGGGGGAAGATGGGGTTCATTTTTCGGGTTTCCTCTTTCAGATTATTGTTCTATATGTTTCTTCCACGTTGACTATATTAAGTCCTGTTTCACACGACAAAATATTCCGAATTCGGAATACCACCCACAAAGAGACAAACAAAAAACTATATTTTCCCGCAAACTAACACCAACAAGTGACACCTTATGCTTATCGGTCTAATCTCAGACAGCCACGACAACCTACAACAAATAGAAAAAGCCGTAACCCACCTAAACACCGCTGGCGTCCAACTAGTACTCCATGCAGGCGACTACTGCTCACCCTTCACCCTCGCCAAATTTAAAGCATTAAACTGCAAACTCATCGGCGTATTTGGCAACAACGACGGAGACCAAGAACTGCTCAAAAAACGGTTCAGTGAAACCCCTAACTGCGAAGCCCACGGCAGTTTTGCACAAATAGACGCAAACGGCTACAAAATCGCCCTGCTACATGGAGACGAGCCAGAACTGTTGTTTGCTTTAATCGGCAGCCAAAGTTTCAACGCAGTCGTGCATGGGCACTCACACAATGCAGGCATAGAGCAACGCGGAAACACCTTAATCATTAACCCCGGCGAGTTATGCGGATACCTAACAGGCAAATCCACCCTTGCCCTGCTTGACACAGAAAAGAATGAAACAAAAATAGTAGAAATTTAAGCGCCTTGCTGTTTTACGCTTGGCTGTTGCTGTGAAATGCAGTGGATTGTTCCGAAACCGTTGACAAGATGCGTGCAGTTTATGCCAACAACTTTTCTGTCTGGAAACAGCTTCTGCAATATCTGAAGGGCTTTGGCGTCGTTTTTGTGGTTAAAGATTGGTACGAGCACTTTTGTGTTGCCGATGTAGAAGTTAGTGTAGCTTGCTGGTAGTCTGCAGTCGGGCCCGCTGACGTTTCCAGGCATTGGAAGTTTAATTATGTTAAAGTAATTACCGTCTTGGTCAGTGGCTTCTGTGAGCAGTTCATAGTTGGCGTTAAGTGCGGCATAGTTTTCGTCGTTTGGGTCGTCTTCGTAGGCGCAGACAATAGTTGTTGGGTTTACGAATCGCGCAAGGTCATCAATGTGTCCGTCGGTGTCATCTCCGCGGATGCCGTTTTTAAGCCAAACGAAGTGGGTAACTCCGAGGTGGTCTTTTAGATATTTTTCTATATCGGCACGTGTCATGTCAGGGTTTCTATTTGGGTTCAACAAGCACTGCTCAGTTGTGAGCAGGGTGCCTTTGCCGTTAACGTCAATTGAGCCGCCTTCCATAACAATGCGTGGCCTAAAACAGGGCAACTTTAGGGTTTGGTTGATTATTTGAGGGATGTCTTTGTCTTTCAGTAGGGTATCGTATTTGTCGCCCCAAGTGTTGAAAATCCAGTTAACCATCGCAAGCTTTCGCTGGCCATTAACCACGAAAGTTGGCCCATAGTCACGGAACCAAACGTCAGCGTAATCAAACATGAAGAAACGGATTTTGCCAAAATCAACCCCCGCTTCCTGAAGCATCCGTGTGACTTTCTGTTTCATTTCTTGGTCTTTAACGAAAAGGTTGACGTTTTCGCTTGTGTGTATTTCTTTGATTATTTGGACGTATGTCTCTTCGACTTTGTCGACGCAGTCGGGGAAAGTGACGGGGTCGTGTGGCCAACTTAACCAGATTGCATCGTGTTTTTCCCATTCTGCAGGCATACGGTAACCCTGCTCAGCAGGAGTCCCTGATGAAAGCGGGTCGGTCAAGGGCTTATATGTGTCTGGGCGCCTGTTTCTAAGAAAACCCCACCCTTCACGAATCCGCTTGTTAAAATTAAGGTCAACTTTGGTGATTATTGTTTCTTCTTTGTCGCCTGCTTCTGCAAGCATTTCGCCAAACGCGTTGCAAACAAAGCTGCCGCCCCAAAACTCAAGTTCGCCTTCTTCACCGACACGGTTGACAGCGGCTATGTGTATGCCGTTTGTGATGGCGTGTCCACGCTGAACGGTTTTCCAAGCGTTGCGCCAGTCGCCGTCGGCTGAGGTGTGGTCTTTGATGTAGCCGATTGCTGTTGGGTAAAAGATGATTTCGGCGCCTTTTAGGGTACAGATTCTTGCGGCTTCAGGGAACCATTGGTCATAGCAGATTAGCACAGCAATTTTTGCGTATGCTGTATCGTAGATTTTGTAGCCTAAATCGCCCAGTTCGAAATAGTTTTGTTCATAAAACAGGGGGTCTTGTGGGACATGGATTTTGTGGTAAGTATCAAGAAGTGTTCCGTCTGCGTCAATGACAACAGCGGAATTGTAAAATTTCCCTTCAAGGCTCCGTTCGAACAGGGGTATGATTATGACGATTTTGTATTTTTTGGCAAGTTCAGCAAATGCGGCGGTGGATTCACCAGGGATTGTTTCGGAGAACTTGACGGCGTCTTGGCATTCTTCTTGTGGGAAGTAGCGTGTGCGGTAAAGTTCTTGCAGGCAAATGATTTGGGCGCCTTTTTGTGCGGCTTCCTCAATCTTGGCAAGGGTTTTCTTCAAGTTAGCTGTCATGTCTTCTGAAACGGCTGTTTGAATAAGCCCAACTGTAACGTTTTTCCCAGTTTTAGTGTTCATTTCTGCTATTTTCGATTCCTGCCTTAATTTTCATCATATAATACTCTATATGGAAAAACCTTTCTGAAACACAAAACCAAAACTACGGGTTAAACGACCGCAGTGACCCTGCCAAAACAGTCGGCGGAGACTATATTGATTTATTAGGCGTAGCATTCTAAACAGTAAAAGCAACAGTTGGACTTACAGAAGGGTAGTTTAAAGTGATGTCTCATCAAAGCGTATTCAAAGACGAATCAAAACTTGACATAAACTACCTTCCAACCCGCATGCCCCACAGAGACCGCGAAAACCGCCTCTTAATGGAATTCTTCAGCTTCCTCACACGGTACCCTGACCGCATGGCACAAAGAGTCATCGTCACCGGCGAAGTAGGCACAGGAAAAACCGCACTCTGCCAGAACTTTGGCAAAAACATCAGCATCGAAGTTGGCAAAAAAGGCATCAAATTCCGCTACATCCACGTCAACTGCCGCGAATACCGCGGAAACCTCGCCCCAATACTTCACCAAGCCGTAACGGTTTTTCAACCAAACTTTCCAGCACGGGGTTACTCAGCCGAAGAAATCCTCAAAACCTTTTTGCAGGTGCTTGAGGAGGAGCAGGCGTTTGTGATTTTGGCGCTTGATGAGTTTGACAGCCTAATCGAAAAAGAAGGTTCAGACGCCGTCTACAAGCTGACACGGCTTCAGGAGATGCAGCAGGGCAAGCCTCAACGGATTTCGTTTATTTTTATTCAACGTGACCTCTCGCCGCTTAAGGCGTTGGATGATAGTGCTCGAAGCACACTTCAAAGAAACATTGTCAGCCTCGAAAGGTACGGCAAAGAACCGTTAACTGACATTCTTAATGACCGTGTAAAGTTAGCTTTTGAACTTGGCGCTGTTCCCGAAGACGTTGTCGGCTTAATCGCTGAACTCGCCGCTACCGAGACAGGAAACGCCCGTTTCGGCATTGAACTGCTTTGGCGTAGCGGCAAATACGCGGATGCCCAAGACTCGGAACGAGTTGAACCAGAATTTGTGCGGCAAGCAGTCTCAGCTATCATACCCACAGTCAAACGTAGCGAACTCGGCGGCTTAGGATTACACGAAAAAATGCTCTTGCTGGCAGTTGCCCGCTTCTTTAAAGAGAACAAGGAGGCTTTTGCCACGCTTGCAGATGTTGAGGAAGCATACGGCGTCATCTGTGAAGAGTATGAGGAAAAGCCGTATAGTCACACGCAACTATGGAAGTACCTGCAAAGGTTTTCTTCTTTAGGAATTGTGAAAACTGAGGTGGGCGTGGCTTCACGGGGGCGTTCAACGATGGTTTCTTTGCCAGCGGTTCCAGCAGGGGAACTTGAGCATGAGCTAAGCACGTTGCTGGCTATGGAGCGGTAGGTGACTTGGGATGGAACTTGAAGAAGTTTTCTCCTCAAAACCGCGCATGAAAATTCTAAAACTGCTTTTCCAGTTGGGGCAGCTTAACGTTTCAGATATTGCGCGACGAATCAAAATGAATTACACCGTTACGGATGAGCATTTGCGGCTTTTGGAGGGCGAAGGCATCTTGAAACAGTACACTTATGGCAGAATCCGCCTGTACAGCTTCAATTTAGCATCTGAAAAAGCAAAAGCTGTGCAAAACCTAATACAAGTGTGGGAACAAAGTAAACCGTAGAGGCACCATTTATGGCGATGATTGATGTTTCTGGAAAGGCCGAAGTTTTAAGAGAAGCAACCGCTCAAGGCACAATCCATTTTAAACCTGAAACAGTAAAACGCATCCAAGAAGGCAAAATCGCAAAAGGCGACCCACTTTACACGGCTAAAATAGCTGCGATATTGGCTGCTAAAAAAACCAGCGAACTAATCCCACTCTGCCACCCGTTACCGCTCACAAACGTAGAAGTTTATCCTAAAGTAGTCAACGAAACAACCGTAGAAGTTTCAGCAACGGTTAAGACCCGTGCACAGACAGGGGTTGAAATGGAGGCACTCGCAGCGGTGTCTATGGCGTTGTTGACGGTTTGGGATATGACAAAGCAGTACGAAAAAGACGCCAGCGGGCAATACCCTTCGACAGCAATCCAGAATATTCATGTTGTCCGCAAGTTTAAGCAGGTTTAATTTTATGAGTGAAACCTCAAAACAGCACAAAGAGCACGCGCCAGGCAAACTTAACTTTGCAATTTATATTTGCAGCACGTCACGTTATCTTCAAATGGAGAAAGGCGAAAACGTCACGGACTTGGGCGGTGACACAATTCAAAACCTTGTCCAGTCAGCAGGACATAGCGTGCTGCGTAAAAAAATTATTTTGGACGATAAAACGATGATTGCTAAAGCTTTTGAGGACTGCTTAACTACATCCGATTTAGACGTTATCATCTTTTCAGGCGGCACAGGTATCACTCCAACGGATGTGACGATTGAGGCTGTTTCGCCTTTGTTGGAGAAGACTTTGCCGGGTTTCGGCGAGTTTTTCAGACGCATCAGTTTTGACGAGGTAGGTCCCGCGGCAGTGTTGTCTAGGGCAGTTGCAGGCGTCGCGGGGGGCAAAGCGTTTTTCTGCATTCCAGGTTCCCCTAACGCTGTGAAGACTGCGGTGGAAAAACTTATTTTGCCCGAGTCGCCTCACATCGTCAAACATGCACGTGAAACGCGATGAGACTAGAGGATAACTTCGGCAGACCTCTTCTAAATTTAAGAATCTCTGTTACCCAGAGATGCAATTACCACTGCACATACTGCCACAGGGAAGGAGAAGTTGAACGTGAAAACAGTTCTGCAGAAATAATGACTGTACAAGAAATCGTGCGTATCGCCAAAATCGCTGTCGACTTGGGAATTACACGGATTAAGCTTACAGGAGGCGAACCCTTAATGCGTAGTGACATATGCCAAATTGTAAAAGGCATTTCCGGTATTCCCGACCTAAGAGACCTGTCGTTGACCACTAACGGTTTGATGCTTAAAGACACCGCAAAAAATCTGCATGAATGCGGACTGGAAAGAATTAACATCAGTTTAGCATCGCTGAACCCTGAGACCTACCAGAAGCTGACTGGAGGCAACCTTGACAGGGCATTGGCTGGCGTTAAAGCGGCTGTTGAAACCGGATTTAACCCCGTCAAACTGAACATGGTTATCCTTAAAGGCGTTAACGTACAAGACATTCCAGACATGATTGCTTACGCCCAAAAAATGGGCATCATTTTGCAGTTAATTGAGCTTGACCCAGTAAACGTCAGCGGCACGTATTATTCAATGCATCACCGTGGGCTTGAAGACCAAGAAGAAATGCTACGCCAAAAAGCCATCCAAGTCGAGCAACGCCGCTTCATGCATAACCGCCTAATCTATCATTTGCCCAACGTAACCGTAGAAGTAGTGCATCCAATTGAAAACACTGATTTCTGCATGCACTGCACAAGACTACGAGTCACCAGCGATGGAAAACTCAAACCATGCCTTATGCGCAACGACAACCTCACCGACATCCTAAAACCAATGAGACAAGGAGCAAGCGATGAAGAAATCAAAAAAGTATTTCTGAAATCAAATCAGTCACGGGAGCCATTTAACAAGGGCGAATGCAAGTTTTGAGGGAGTAAAAGTGCCTTTCAAATTGAAAGGCTAACTGGGGGCTAATTTTTACGGGAATGCTGACGGTTTATTGCTTTCCGGTTTTTTCTGCGTGTTTTGCTTTCTTTGCCTTGTTTTTCTTTTCTAGTGACGGCATGTTTTTTTTCACCTGGCACTGTAATGGGATGGCTTGGATGTTCCCTAAATACTTGACTATCGTTTTGTTCTTAAAAATAGGATAAAAATGAGTCGATTACATGATTAACTGCTTATTTTCTGCCTTTTAGAGTACATGTTCAAACCCGACAGATAGGACTGTTAAAGGATTTTATAGAAAAAAGCAAGCAGATTTTTGGCAACCGATAGCTTTAAGCAGTTCATTAATAGAAAAAGCAGGTTCCATAGACTATTTTGCGATAAAAACGTTTTTAAACCAATACTGCAATCACTAAATCCGACATTAAATGATACCAAAATACTTCTTTCTAACAAAAGGAGTTGGCAAACACAAAGAGCAACTCCAATCATTCGAGTTAGCCCTAAGAGACGCAGGCATCCAAATGTGCAACCTAGTCGCAGTATCAAGCATTGTCCCACCAGGATGCGAAATGCTAACAAAAGAAAAAGGCTTGAAGATGATTCACCCAGGCGAAATCACCTTTGTCGTAATCGCACGCAACGCAACCAACGAGCCACACCGCCAAGTCGCATCATCCATCGGTGTAGCTATTCCATCAGAAAAGAACCAGTACGGTTACCTATCTGAACACCACAGTTTCGGCCAAACCGACGAAGTCGCCGGTGACTATGCAGAAGACCTTGCAGCAACAATGCTTGCAACAACCATGGGCATCCAGTTTGACCCAGAAACCGCTTGGGACGAACGTAAAAAAATATTCAAAACCACAGGCTTAATTATCAAAACAACAAACAGCACCCAGTCAGCGCAAGGAGACAAGAACGGGCTCTGGACAACAACAGTTTCAGCAGCAGTCTTTGTCCCACCTGAAAACGGCGTACCATCAAAAGAATAAAAGTGTTGGCAGCAAGTTATTTCCAACTTGCTTTTTTCAATTTTAAGCACGTAGCCAACTGTAATCTTAGGGTTTTTTGAAGACTATATTGCTGTGATCAATTAGCTTATAGAAGTACACTTTTAGAAAATCAGTGAGAACAAAAGCCAGCAAAGCATAACCCCAAACAAAACCAGCTAAGCCCCAACCGATAGGCGAAACAAAAACGCCGTAAACAACCACTAATGTTGCCAAAATTTTGGTGATTACTGCTGACCAGAATAGCAAGCCGCCGGGTCGGATTGACCAGAAGTGCCCTCTGGTACGAGTTACAAAGATGGTTAAGTGCCCAGCAACGGCAAGTTTTAGAAAAATGAATGACTGCAGAATGCCTGTAGGTAACTGCAAAACAACTTGACCAATGTAGAAGATGAAAAAAGAAGAAAAAACGCCAACGATACCAAGTAGTGTTGAAATGATAAGGACGTTACGCATGTTCCATTTTTCAGGCGAATTCGAATATTTGACGTTGTCATAGGCGATTGCCATGATTGGAACGTCATTAAAAAGAGCTAACAGAACAATCATTACGGCGGTTACAGGGTAAAAGTTGAACACGATAATTGAAGTTACAATGAAGAACAGAACTCTGATTGTTTCAGCTATGCGGTAAATCGAATAGTTATTCATCCGTTGAAAAGTTTTGCGGCTTTCCTTAATCGCGTCAATAATTACGGATAAGCCCGGTTTTGTTATGACGATGTCTGCTGCAGATTTAGCTGCGTCAGTCGCTCCAGCAACAGCTATGCCTGCGTCAGCTTCCTTCAAAGCAGGCGCATCATTCACGCCGTCACCAGTCATCCCAACAATATGATTACCAGTTTGCAAAATCTCAACAATCTTATACTTATGCTCAGGAAAAACCTCAGCAAACCCTTCAGCTGCTTCCACAGTTTTTTGGACATCCTTATCCTTAAGACCAAGAAATGTTTGGGGCAAAGCAATCTTGCTGCCAAGGTTGACTTGAGAGGCGATTTCTTTTGCGATTGCAATGTGGTCGCCTGTAACCATTTTTACTTGCAGCCCCATGTCTTTGGCGGTTTGAATTGTTGAGGCGGAGTCTTCGCGGGGAGGGTCATAAAGCGCAACTAAACCAACATATTGCCAGTTGCCTTTTTGGTCAGTTTTTGCCATGCCAAGTGCTCGGTGTCCTTTCGAGGCAAAATCAGAAATGACTTTATCAATGGATTCTTGGAGCGCTTTGTCTGCGTTTACCAGTTGGAGTATAACTTGAGGGGCGCCTTTTGCAACTTTGAAGCCTGCTCCATTGGATTCTTGAACGGCAGCTTCAGTGCGTTTTATTACGGGGTCGAAAGGCTTGAAGGACACAACTGTGTAGTTGCCAAGCTGTTCATCCACTGAAGGTTCGGTTTTAGCGCATGTGATTACAGCGTTGTCTATTGGGTCTTTGTCTTCTTCCCGGGAAGCCAAGGCACCAATAAGCAGGACGTCAGCTGCTTTGAACCCGGTTGACGGTTTAATCTCTGCTACCGTAAGTTCGTTTTTAGTTATGGTTCCTGTTTTATCAGCGCACAGCACGTCAACGCCAGACATTTCCTCGATAGCGGCAAGCTTGCTAACAATAGCTTCTTTTCTGGCCAAAGCCACCGCGCCAACCGCCAAAGTAACAGATAAAACGGCAGGCAAAGCCGCGGGAATAGCTGCAACAATCAAAATTAAAGCGAACTCTAAAGTGTCAACAACACTTTCCTGCCTAAACAGGGCAACCATAAAAACAACCGCGACCAGCACTACGGCTAAAACAATCAAGTAATCACCGATTTTTACTACCGCTTTTTGGAAGTGACTTTTTGGTTGGGCTTGCTCCACAAGTTTGGCGGTTTTTCCAAAATAAGTTTGCATTCCAGTTGTTACGACTAAAGCATCCATTTCCCCCTGACGCACAACCGAGCCTGAGAAACCAACGTCAGAAACGTGTTTTTCAACGGGCAATGATTCGCCGGTTAACGCTGACTGGTCAACAGACAAGTAATCCCCTTCAACAAGTTTAATGTCTGCAGGTATCACATCACCTAAACGGATGCGCACCACGTCACCGGGCACCAATTCTCTGGCGGGCATTTCAACCCATTTGCCGTCACGGTGAACCCGCGCTTTAAGAGCTAACCGTTTCTTTAACAATTCAATAGCGTTATCGGCTTTGTGTTCCTGCCAAAAACCCACCACCGCGTTAAGCATAAGCAAAGCAAAAATTATTCCGAAATCTTCCCAATGAAAAATAACCGCTGAAATAACAAGCGCAGCTTCAATCATGAAAGGGATTGGACCCCAGAAATACCGCAGGAACTTCTGCAAGGGGTTAACTTTTTTTTCAGAAATCTCGTTTACCCCAAAAACGGTTAGCCGTTTTTTTGCTTCAGTGGAGCTTAACCCAGTCTTGTCAGTATCTAAAATGTTGAATAATTCTTCTGGAGATGCTTTTTTGGCGTCTTCAGCCGATAAAATCTTTTTTTCCATAAAAGTACTCTTGGCGCTTTAAACCCAAAACACGACTGTAACTACTGTGTAGTCAGGGGTTGAAGCCTCACTTATTTCTGTGTAGTTGCCACGTTACAATAACAACCAAGTTGCAGCTACTGAAAATGCAGTTTGAACTTAGGATAAAAAATGGTTTATTTGAAGTGCAAATTGAAGCGTTGCATTGCTGCTTCAACAATCTTTTTTGCTTCTTCTGCGTTGCGCCAACCTTTAACTTTGGTCCATTTTTGATGTTCCAAACGCTTGTAAGTGGTAAAGAATTCCTGTATCATGTTTAGTTGATGCTCGTGTACGTCTGTGATGTCGTTGTATCCTTCGAAGCGGGCGTCGTTGGCAAGGACGGAGAGGATTTTTTCGTCTGGACCATGTTCATCTTCAATGTGTAAAACGCCGATTACGCGAACGCGGGCTATTGCGCCAACTTCAAGAGGCTCATACGTTAAAGTCATAATGTCTAATGGGTCGTCATCTTCTGACCATGTTTGTGGAACAAAACCGTAGTCAACAGGGAAGAAGACGGCGGATGGAATAATTCGGTCAAGTACGAAGGCTTCCCAGTCTGACTTATACTCGTACTTGTCGCGTGAACCACTTAAAACTTCAATAACCATGTTAAGTTCTGTTGGCGGGTTGTCTCCTGCCGGAATTTGTTTCCATAGATTCATAACAAATAACCATAGGGTTTCAGGTTAAGAGACATAAAAGCTTTCCCAACATTAAACGCGAGAAGGTTTAAAGTCTCGATGCATTGCCTGAGCAAAAAGCCGCCACATAGCCGAATCTTCATTGCACAACTTGTCTGAAAACGCCAACGATTGCACTTTGGTCATTTCTTCTTTTTCAAGCTCTACATGCAGGGCAGTGAAGCGCAAGCGGCTTGAAGTGGGGGTTTTTGCGAAGATTTCGTAAAGGAACTGGGAATACTTGTTGGGTCCAGAGAGGTGTGTTGAAACCCAAGTAAACCTGTCAGGGTAAAGCTGTACAAGCTTTTCTTTTTCAATAGTTTCGTTGCCGTTATAGAAGGTGTCTTTTAGAATCAGGGTACTGTCTGTTAAATGTGTAATTTGGCGTTGAGCAGTACTGTTTCCACCGAGTAAATGGTCTTTCGGCGTAAAATCTGTACACCACAAAAAAGCGTCTTCAGCTGAAACATCGAAATCTTGACTGAACCGATAACGAATAGCAATTGGCATAACATATTCTTAGCTGGCAACTTGTATTAGATAATTTGCGCTAACCAAAAAAGTCAGACATTTTCTTCTGATAAAGCGCCCGCTTAAGCAATTCACTTTGACGTATCCAGCGCCCCAACGGAATCTCAAAACGAGTACTAATATGCTGCAAAGATTCAGCAAGAGTGTTGAAAAGCAAAGGTTTTTGCCGCATCGCATTTCGCACGTTTTCACGGACTTGCCACACACCAATAGGCATAATGTAGCCGGGGCGTGCTTCACGCAAAACAATAACTGTAGCCTGCCGCCGCTCCTTCACCAGCAACTCACAAGTTGCCAACCGTGCCGAGTAGTAGCAGCCGCCAATCGCCGCGTACGTTGTTCGCCCGTTGTTGCCTTCCCAGTCAGAGAAGATGGCTACGTTTTTGCCTGCGGGGTTCCAAACTGTTCCCGGATACCATGCTTCCATTGATTCGTAACTGTACTGCACAGGAATCATCAAAACTTCAAACACGTTGTCAAGATAAACTGATTCGTAAACACGGTACTCGTTGATTTCTGGAAAAGTTTTGACTTGTTCACGAAGGTTTTTGGAAATTATGTCGTCAACAGCGGTTATGCTCCAGCGGGTTGGCACTAACTTGCGGTTTTTTTCGATGCCAAATGCGCCGACGCTGAAGGCTTTCTGTATTTTTGTAACTATTACGCCGTGGTCGTAGAGTTCAAGAACCGCGTTTGTTGATTTTAAGTCGGTGTCGTAGTAGGCTTTTTCGACGTGCTGCTCGTAGCGGGCGTTGCCGACACGCATGTCCCTTATTGGTGCTGAAGGACCAAACGGCTGCACGTCATCGTCCATAAAGAGTGAGCCATGAGGCTTCTTAGTAAGGTTAAGCTCCATGTCAACGCTGTTATCTGCCAACGCCAAATCTCGGGTGGCATCCATAATTTTCCCCGCTTTCAACACGTTAGTGACGTTAACGCGGTGTTTGCCACGTACAAGCATTGAACGGAACCCAACAATTTCGTCAATCGATTTTCCAAACCATTGTTCAGGCAAATCGTAAATGCTGGTGTCTTCACTTACGGGCGGCACCAAGGGGCCAGCGTAAACGTTTGGGTAGCCGATTCTGCCGATGAAAACGCTTGGTGGGGACATGCCTGCGATGTCTTCTTTGGACATTAAGGGTATGCTTTTGTTGAAGTAGTTTACTTTTACCATTATTGGGCAACGGGTTTTTCCGCAAAGGTTCCGTGAGCCTTTACAGATAACGCATAAACTGTCTTGAGAGGCGCGGGCTACGATTTGGGTGTCATCCGTGTTGGTGTGTTTTAGAACGTCTTTTAACCAGTTGTCTGTTGGACGCACGTTTTGCGTTGGTTTTGCGGTGAAGGACATCTTCAATGATGATGGCTACTGCGTGTTGATATGTTTTCTGCAAACAAACCCCTAAAAAACAGCCGCAGCAACACTAACATAACATGATTAGTGTGTAGGTAAAAATGTCAAATTAACGTCCAGTGATGGTTTTAAGCATCCGCGATTTTCGAACCAAACGTCTAACTGGCGGCGGTAACCGTAACATAACAAAATCAGCCGCTTTATACAACCCAAAAAATCCCGGCGGCGCCAACCCAGCATCAATAATCTTGAGGTAACCATCAATATTTCGTATGTTTTCACAGCTAATATCCAGCAACCCAAACTTGCCCGCAATGCTTCGCAGTTGAGATAGTTCCTCGGGGGTAACTTGCACTTCAACGCCGTACTCTTGGAGCAGGCAATATTTTGTGTGCCAAAAGACCCTTGCGAAATACACGTGCCTGTACGGGTGGGGCAACTGCTTGTAAGCTGAATGGTCATTCTCTATGTCTGCATGCTTACCAATTTTTAAGGCCAAAATTTTAGAGCTATATTTTACTTTGAAAACGAGTTTATGCATACCAAAACTTAGCAGAGAAGCGTCAGGAAAAATCAGGGGCACAAGCGTAGTTAATTCGTTCATTGGAACAAAAACGCTTTTTTTCGATTTTATGTAAGCCTCTATTAAATCGTCAAGAATTTTTGCTCTTTCATGTAAATTTTTGAATTTCACAGCATCGAAAATGGTTTGACGTCATAAAATGCTATGTGATTGTGCAGACGCAATAACAGTTAACCTATCAAGTGATACTGGTTAACAGCCACTGTTCCAATCAGGTTAACAATGACACCTATAATTATTAACACTTTATGATACCATCTAAGCTCTTTGCCGAATCCTTTGAGCGTTAACACGAAAAGGAATGGGTAAAAATCCAGTGCATAACGGTATCCAAAGCCCCAGCCTGAAAGCCCCTTTGTAAAAAGGACAAATGCAACTGCAAAAACTGCAATCCAACAAGCCACGCTTACGGCATCGCGAAGTTTAGATTTTAAAGCAAACACGAAAGCAGGCGTCGTAAACCAAATAGCCACTCCTGTCAAAGGAAACATCACCGACAGAGGATCCAAACTTATTGTGGGCAAGCCTAAAAGAAACGCCTTAAGATTAGCTGGAATATACGAGAGGCTAAAGAGACCTTCGCTGAACCAAGGTTCATTTTGAATACCCGGAATCAGCCAGTATCCAGCATCCAAAAACGTGCCAAACCTTGCATAATTGTAAATGAAGTTAAAGAGGACAAAAACGCCTGCTCCAACAGCAAGCTTACCTAATGGAGGCAAGGCTTGACGAAGCTTTTCCTTCCATTGACGGGCTGGTTGACGACTCAATATCAGGAATGCAAAGAAGAATACGCCAAGTATTGTTGGCAGCCGGCACCAGTATGAAGCCCCCACCAGCAAACCAATCAATAAAGGTCGAGACTTTCCAAACGCTTCATGCAACGCAAGAAACATGAAAAACGTGGCAAACACTTGAGCAATAAGCCAAACTGAGCCGACGCTGGCTATTCACCAGAAAATTGTGCCAAACCCAAACAGCACCGCTGCCCAAACAGAAAAGGACAAGTTTGAAGCATAGTTTTGACTTTTTCGTACGTCACACGCTAAAACGTAGGATAATGCAACAGTTAAGGCGCCGAAAAATATGGAAACCAAGGTTTGGTTCAAGTTTAACCCGAAAATGGCAACCAGCGGCGTCATAATAACTGCGGGAAATGGCGGGTAAACCACGTAGTACACGCCGTTAAGGGGAATTAACTCGTTAAGCCATGAAGGATTATCAAGCAAAAATAACCTGCCATGCAAAAAAGCGTCAGCTAAACGAACGTAATAATTGTAATTGTTAGAGTACCCTTCACCTGTAAAATAGTAAACCGCGAAGGCCACGACAAACAGCGTTAACAGTATCAATGTTTGCTTGTTTAAGAAATGCCTAAGCGAAATGGAAGACAAACTGCTCTGCATTAAAACAGAATATTCAAAATCAAGTGTTTTAATGTTTTACCAAAAAAAGCCAAGAAACACTCACGTATTAAAAAAGAAAAAATAACCCTAAAAAAAGGGTAACGAAAATTTAGGCTTTGGACACGTACTTTTCTTTGAATTCAGCAAACCTTACTTTACGTCTCTCAAGTGCCTGGATAATGCCGTCTCTTTCAATCTGCAAAGCAGTTAAAACCTTCTTAGAGTCATTCACGATTATCTCAGCCTGAGAAGCGGTTGTTTGAGCGTTCTCAAAAATGTCTTTTGCAGATTTCTCTACACCTTCAGCCTCAACAGATACTTCTCCTGCCAGTTTCCCAATATTTTGGGCGTTACTTACTGCACGTTCAGCAGCTTTTTCAATATTTTCTGCAGCGCTGGAAACGTTTTTGGCGATACCCGCAAGTTCTTCAGCAGAAGCAGTTTGTTCCTGAATAGCAGAAGATGTTTCTTCAGCTGCAGAGGAACTTTCTTCAGCAATGCTTGCGACTTCTTGGATTGTTTTAACAACAGAATCCAAAGACTCCACCCCGCTACGGACGTTACTTGTTAAATTGTCAACTTTAACGGTTATAACATCCATTATCTGAGCAATACTCTCAGCTTCTTTAATTGCGCCAAGCACAACGGTCGCGCCTTCAGCAGCACCAGTTTGAGATTGTGAAGCCACTTGGGAGCTTTTATCGCCGGCTCCTTTAATGTCTTTAACAAGTGTTATTGCTTCGCCAGCAGCAAGTTTTGATTGACCCGCTAAACCTTTAACGGCGTCAGCAACCACTGCAAATCCGCGTCCCGCTTCACCTGCACGTGCAGCTTCGATAGCCGCGTTAAGCGCCAGCATGTTGGTTTGACCTGCAATATCAGAAATCGAACCTGCCATTTGCCCAATTTGGTCAACAGAGTTAACCATGGAGGTGACTGCTTTTGATAATTCTGTGATGTTTCCTTTGATGTTCTCTATTGCATTAAGACCTTTTTGACCTTTCTCATTTGCCTCTTTAGATTTCTTTAAAGCTTCAGCAGTAACCTTTGAAGTGTCCTTTGCGATTAAGCCTGCTTCATCCATTACTCTCTTGAGTGATTCAGTACTTTTAGCGGTATCCTGTGAGAGCTCTGCAAGCTTTTGCGCGCCAGTTGAAACCTGCTGAGATGCAGTACTAACCTGCTCCATGCCAGAAACAATCTGGTTGGTAGCGGCAGCACATTGTTTGCCCATTTCTAATAATGTCCTGCTTGCTTTAACTGCGCCATCAGAGTTTGTGGCAATTTTTTCTGCAGCATCGGTAACTTCTTTTACGCTGACAGCAACTTTAGCCACTGCTTGACTAGCGTTTTCAGCTAACTGGGTAACCAAGGTTGATGCAGTTTTCATTTGTTCCGAATATTCTGTTACTTTTGTGAAAGTGTTAATGATTTCTACTTGATTATTGAGAACATTTTCGCCACTTTTTACGGCTTCTTCAAGCACGGGAACAACAAACTCTATAAGCTCACCTATTTTTTCTTGGAGTTTGCCGTTTTCTTCCTTCAACTTTTTGTTTTCAAGCTGTAACAATTTGTTTTCTTGCTCGAACGTGTTTGGCTGGTTTTCTGGTGCGGTTGCCTTTTTGGCTTTAGATTCCTCTTGCATCGATTTGTCTCCTTAAAACGGACATTTGATAGGCGTTTTTATAATAAGGTTATGAACAGAGAATAAGAATCAGAAAAAAATAAAATAAAACAAATTAAGAAAACAAAACAGTTTTGCAGATCCAGTTCCTTAAAAAACGTATCAAACAAATAACTTTTCCAAAATATTTAGGCAAAAAGCCTACAAAAAAAATTGCTGAAAATTTTTGAGTTAAGAGAAGTGGCGCTCAGGCCGGGATTCGGACCCGGGTCCTGCGGGCGACAGCCGCATATACTGGACCGAACTATACTACCTGAGCTCTTAAGCGCCGAAACAATACACATCATTTGCTTAATTAAGCTTTCTCGAAAAAAACATTTTACCGCCAAGTAATTCACGAGAAAAGGGCTATATAACATTAAATACTTAGACCTTAGAATTATGTTTTTCATGAGCTTAAAGAAAATCGAGTTAGGGCTTGTAGGAAAAATTCTCGCATTATTAATCACATTAAACATTATTGGCGACATAGGCAACATTGTTTTCTGGTGGGTCAGTCCTGAATCACGCGCTCTATCGTTGAATACTGGATACATTGGCGTCACCGCTGGAGCCGACGCAGCTTTAATCACAGGCACAGTAGTTCTGGCAGTTGTAGCGGCTTCGTACGGTGTAGCATTGTTTGGTTTAATTCGAAAAACACCGTGGATGCCATTACTGGTCATTTCAATCTCCATAGTTAACCGAGCTTTAGCGTTAATGCTCTACGAGGTTTCTGCCGCTTTTCTGTTTTGGACCGCCTGGACAGTGATTCTGGTGGTTTTTGCGTATCTTTCCTGGCGCAGACTGGATAAACCGTTAGTTAGACTCTGGGGTTAAGATGTTTTTTCCCCGACAAATACCCAATATCAATTTTTCCCATTGTAGTCTTGGCTAGTTTCTCAGGCTTAATCTTGGAGAGTTTCTCTTCAGGATTAAGCGAAACCTGCCGCACAAGCATTTCAATCCCGTGCTTTTTTTCATCTAAATCCTTAATCAGACTCATCACGCCTGAAAACTGCACAGACGTGTAAGCGTAATCACATTCATCAGTAACCCCGTAATCCAGCACCGCCTGACCCCAAACACGATTGTTAGCTTGCAGGTAAACCAGCTTTTTACCTTCAGGCGCACAGTGGAAGTATAGACAGTTTTTTGCTTCATCATACCCGTGACTAAGGGAAACAAGGTAGGGCTCATTACTCATGCACAAGGCAACCGTAACGTACTTGGCAGCTTTTAAGACACTGCGCATTTCTGCTTGGTCAGTGATTTCCCGTTCTTTACGGCGAACATGAAAAGACATACCGATTTCTAACCAAGAAACCCAATATTAACTTTTAGAATTCAGCTGTTTAATCGCTCTTAGAAAGCCCAGACGTTTTAACAAACATTCCTATCTTGCCAGGTCAGTGGCAGTCAACACTTTTTATCCCCCAAAACATCAAACTAAAAAAGTTAAAACATCCCAAAAGCATTAAAAAAACAAAAAACCTTCAACACCCAAAGCAATCTGCCTGTGACAAATTACACAACCAACTTGCAACCCACAACAACCCCAAACCACAAAAAACAGCCCGCAACTTCAAACGTTAGTTGTTGTACTAAGCAGATTTATGGCAACAACTTTCAAGCCAAACAACAAAACAACAAAAAACCACCACAAACACACAATAAAGCTTAATCTAAACCTTAACATCGCGTTTGTGTGACGATAGGTTTTTAAAGCGCGTTATTGACTCTAAGGATTGCAATAAAGCGGGATTGACGTTCAAAAATGGTAAGAAAAGCACGAATACGCCTCACAAGCACCGACTACGGTAAACTTGAAGAAGTATGTGAGGAACTCAGAAGCATAGCTACAAAAACAGGCGTAAAAATCAACGGTCCAGTACCACTACCAACCAAACGCCTACGTGTTCCAGTTCTTAAAACTCCATGCGGCGAAGGCACAGCAACATGGGACAGATGGGAAATGCGCATTCACAAACGCTTAATTGACATTGACTCAGAAGAGCGTGTCATGAGACGCATCATGCGCATACGCGTACCAGAAGAAGTACACGTAACCATAGAACTAATCTAACCAATTCATTATTTTTTAAAAATAAAAAATATTTTTAGCTGGACTCGTCCACACTTTTCTTGTACAACGCCTTATCAATTACGCGTACGTCCAGATTATGCTTATTAGCCGATTTACGAAGCGACACCAGCAAAGTACGGTAATTAATCGCAGTCAACAAGTTGCCCGGCGGGTTGCCCAGAAACGGTTTCCAGATGCGCACATCAAATATGCCGTAAAGTTTTGGGTCAAAAAACGTTAAGATTACGCTGGCAAGCACTGGACTGACGCCTTCAAGGGTCATCAGGCAGTTCATGCGGTACAAGTCGTCACCTGCAGGCAGGTTGAAAGCTTGGCCTGAAATGCGTTCTACATTTTCGTCGCTGTTGCGTTCTACAAGTTCTAATGCGCGGGTTTTCTTGTCAGGTTCATCGCGGAATTTCCATTCAACAACAGCTGCTAAATCAGCTTTAGTCATAACTTTGCGCTTGCGGAATTTGGAGCCTAACTCTCGTTCACGTTGCGCCAGAAAACCGTATGTTTTGTCGTATTTGCGGCTCCAAAGTAAGTAATCAGCCTTATCCAAACTTAATACACAACAGACAAGAAGAGACAGGTTACATTTTTGTGTTTTCTAAAAATATAGTGAAAAACAATGGGTAGGAGGTTAGTTTTGGTCTACTAGGTGTGCTGTTCCGTCTGGACAGTAAACCTTTTCGTTTTTGCCCACGCGGCGGTATCGTTCACTGCATATGTGCAGTTGGGCGCATCCGTCGCAGTCTCTACTTAGCAATCTTGTTTTTCGCCTCCATTCGGGACTTTGTTCATCAGTGGAATCTGAATATAAAATTATGTAACATGCACATATACACCTAAAAAACAAGGCCCATGCAAAACGAAACGAAGAGCGGAGGATGGCGGTGTTTGCCTGGCAATCCAAAAGATTATCAAGCTAATTACACGGCAAATTTACCCGTTGACACTGCTCGCTGGGTACTCGAGGTGTACGGAACATGAGGCGCTTGTTTTGGTGACTAACAAGGCAAAAGGCTTGGATTGCCAAACGTATCCTGCCATGGAACTCACATCACTTTTCCAGTGTGCTCTGAAAACATGTTAATTGTCCAAACATATTTAAAAACTGTTGAGAACTGTTCATAAAAATTAAGAAACACCAAACAAAAACAGCCTCCACCAACAAAAAAATACACAAACAAAAAAAAAGAAAACAGAGGGTTAAATGAACCCTTGTTTAAGCTTTAACCTGCTTAGCCTTAAGCTCAGCATTCTCCTTCTGCAAACTTGCATTTGTTTCTAAGATCAGTTTTACAGTTTCATTTAGTTGTTGCACCATATCATTGAGCCGTAGGTTGAGTAAGACAAGGTGTTGCTGAATAGTTGGAGAAAAGTCTTTTTGTTCTTGCATTATCTCAACACCACCTTTGTGCTATTGTGCCGTCTGTACGAACAAGCAATACACCATTATTTTCTAAGTCTTCAGTTAATCGCCAACCGTTTGCAAATACTGCATCCCCGAAGTGCGTAGTTACGGCCCAGATCTCCTTCCATTTGAAACTTTGGTCCCCAAGCAAGTAAGTGTTGTTACTTAGTGGACGCACATGAGTTGATGACCCAAAAAGCACTAAGTCACCAGCACCTGCACCCAAAAAACCATTGTAACCATCATGATACAATGATAGTTTTGTGTCACCGTTTCTTTTCAAAATGATTGAAGGATTCGCTAAATCTGATGGAGAACCATTAGTTGCCATATCCACTTCAATGTTCCCGCATTGCATTTTTGCAAAGCCAATATGGAAGTTACGCCAGATTTGCAAGGTATCCCTCTTTTGATCGGTTGAATAAGGTGTTCCTTCAGAGTGAATAAGCTCTATTTGAGGCATGCGTGAATAGGGATCGTTCGCATCCCAATCACTTCCTAGAAGGAGCGCACCTTGGAAGACAGTCGCCATACCACCGCAACAAAAGTCCTTTTTAACAGTGAGATGCCTGCTAATCCATAATATGCAGTCAAGAGGGTTTTGGTCCCAACGGATAATCCCGATATCAACAAATTTGTTAGGATTCAGCGCATCATCCCTTAAGCGGATGAAAGAACCTCCAAATGACATTTCATGATCTTGGGCAGTCCAATACCAGTTACTTTCATATGAATTCCATTGTAACCCCCAAAGGCACTCCAGCATTTGCGCCCACGTAACCACAGGGCAGGTACAAAGGGATTCAATAAAACTGCCATGCTGAAAAGGACCATCAATTCTCAATGCGTTTGCTGCAATAGGATAAAGCTTTACACCTAGACCGAGCACCAAACCACCTGAATTCCCCTGAGAAGAGACTGTTAGTTGCTGACCAATTGTCGTATTTCCATTAATTGTTAGTCCTGTGAATGTTGCTGATGAACCAGTGAGTTGGTTGTTTATTGTGGCGTTGCCATCTACGGTCAAGTTTCCAGTAACTTCCAAGTCTTCTCCTACAGACCCTGTTTCTTCGGACCCCCAAACGCCATCCCCGGGTTCAGTGCTAACATAGTTTGCTATTGCGTAAATGAAACTGTAGACAGTGAGTTGGTCGCCTGAAACAGATACAAGTCTAATGTGAGACAAGTCTCCACCATATGAATACTCGGTGACTGTTTGAGACGTAGCAGTTAAAGCATGACCTTGCGCTGTTGTTCCTTCCGGAATATCATCAGAATTAGTTGACCATGACGAATGGAAAGACAAGTAACCATCATTTCCAGCTTTGGAGTAATTAAGGACAACAATGTGTTTCTTACTAAGCGTTGTGTTTGGAACATAAGCCATTGATGTTTGCCAACCAGCAGTAGCGGCGGAAGTTCGATTCCGTATATCAATACCGCAAAGACCGTAGTTTCCGCAGTTTTCATATCCTTCAAAGTACAAGTTGTTTGACGAAACAGAATATTTTTTTCCACCCCAACTTCTAAAATATATGCAAGGATTAACGCTGACAGAACCTACAGTTTGTGGTGTAATGAAGTAATCTCCAGGATCATTGGGATTACTATAAGTTGTTAGTGAGACAGTCCCCAGAGCAGCATTGAAATCATCTGCTAAATCCCTCCAAGCCAAAAACGTGCTTGTAGTGCTTTCGGATGGTTCAGTAGAATTATTGTCATAATAAACATAAATCGTTTGATCTGTAGTACTTAGATCATCAGTTATTTTTACCCAAAAAACTGCGGTGCCGTTGCTATATGTTTCTAACCAGTAAGGTAATTTTGTTGTTCCGTCGCTTTTGGTAAATCTTATGTCGTTGAAATCGCTTCTGCAGTGACCATTACAGTAAATTTCGTTTGTATTGTTAAGAGTGGTACCGTTGCCTTCGTGAACGATAATTTTTATTTGATACCCTGTTCCAGCGTTGGCGGCATGAGTGATGACATGGGATCTTCTGTAATTTCTACCAGATAGCCACGACATTAAAAATTCACCTCACAGAATTTGACGAGTTTTTTAACATTTTCAGACGCTTCTGACTTTGAGAAGCTAATCGATATTTCGAAATTTGAATACATAATTATCGGAAAAACAAAATAATATTGAATAATTTATACTATTTTCACATATTAAATATATTAATTACAAACAATTATGCAATAATTGCAAAAATTTATGAATTAAATTTTACGTTAGAATATGAAGACATGAAACTACCGGAATGAGAAAAACAACCAGAGTAGTGCTTGCTATGAACAGACATCCCTGACCATTGTAAAGTCACAGCATGAAAAGCGGTAGCCTGACACATACTCTAAAAAGCATATAACGCTTGGTTTAAAAAAAAACGTTGGACTATTGACTCTTTTGTTTTACTGGTTTTCTTTTTTTGCGGTGGTTGCCGTTTTTGTGGGGTTTATGTTGCGTCCAGCATTTTTTGCAGTACACGGGTTTGTCAGTTTTAGGTTGAAAAGGTACTTCGCATTCGTTGCCGCAGTCAGCGCAAACTGCTTTGAAAGTTTGAACCTGTTCTGTTTGGGTTTGGCTAACGTGATATTTTTTGAATAATTGATAATTTTTTAGTTTTGGCCACCCAGTTTTTGCGTAACGTAGCATTTCGGGGTTGTCTTTTAGCCAACGCATCATGTGATAGAAGCTTTTGCCCCGTTTCTCTTCACGTTCCGCCAATGGTTCATAGCCGAGGTTACGGATTTCGTCCAGATACGCTATTTCGATTAAGCGTTGAGCTTCGCCTTCAACTCGGATACGTTTTACGCGGTCTTCACCATAAACTTTACGAAGTTCTTCAGCGGCAACATCGAAAATGCAGCCTTGACAAATATGGATTTCTTCTTCAGGGGCAAGGTTGAAGCCTGCTACAAGTCGGGAAACTACACGTGAGGATTCTTGCAGGTACTCTTTTTCTTTAAAGTTTTCTTGGTAGAAACGTACGTCGATGAGGTCGTATTTGAAGTCGCCAGTTTCTTCGCGGTAGGCGCCGACTACAACGCCAAAAAGCAAATCTCCGCTGCCGGCGTCGTCAACAATGACAGTCAATTAAATAGGTCCCTCGTCTCTTTCTTTTGAAGCATAGTGTGATTCAATTATAAAAATAGCTCCCTTAAAACGGGTTGAAAAACTGGAAAAAAACCAGAAAAACAACACATTTTTGCCTCTGCTACTTTGATTTTTTGATGCGGCTTAAACGGTCTGTTCTGCTTCGCAGGGCGTAAACGTGGTCGGCAAGCAAGGGTTTTTCCTTGCCCAGTTCCAGCGTGGTTTCGAGCGTTTGGGTTTTGCCGTCAACAGTGTATTCTACGCTTAATACGCGAAAATCGCTGTTTACGCCTTCGTTAGGTAATACTACATGCAGTTTGTCTCCAGCCAGAATCGGAGTTGAACCGTAATCAAGCACGGTACTTCGTAGGTTTAAGGCTTCGGCGGGGTCTTTGAGGTTGGAAAGCAGGGCTTTTGCGTGGGATTCACATTCAATGTCACTGCAGTATTCCTCGTTAACTTCGACGAGTTCGCGTAAACCGAAACTGGCTTGGCTCGCGGCGTCTTCTTGTTGGCTGCTGTAGCGTTTTCCGCCGAAAAATAGGCTGTCAACCCAAAAGCTGCCTGGACCAGAATCCGTGAACCAGCATATAACGCGTATTCGGTTTACTTGTTGCCAGTTGAAGCCGTATTCTACTTGCCATAGGTCAGCGTTTGCTTGTCCAACTGGGATTTGGTTTTGGAACCATTTATCGTTGCCAACGGTGAATTCTTTGTGTGCCGCGTGGTCTGTTGTGTCATAGAGGGATAGGGTGACGTTGCCGTTGAAACTGGTATCTCGGTATAAACCAAAATTTAGTAAAGGGTACTGGTCAGTGTTTACTTCTTTGCCAGAATTTAGCGTTAGTAGGCATCCAGCATAGATTAACTGGTCAGCCCACGTTTTTATACTGCCGGAGCCGCGTGTTTTTGTGGTTGTATCTAAGGTTACGGTGCCTGAGGTGGCGGTCCATGTGCCGTCGGTTGGGTTTAGGCTTTCTGTCCATTGGTCTTTGTCTGCGGGAACGCTTTTGTCTGATGTGCCGTAAACGGTTATGCGGTTGCGTACACGAATAACGTCTTTGCTGTATTCGCTGGCTTCGATTGCTTCTGAAAGGGTGACTGGGCTGGTTTTGGTGCCTTTTGGAAAAAACTCGAATTTGCCGTCGGGAGCGATGCGGAAGTCAAAGCCGATGACGCCTGAACGGTCGGCGCTGCTGGCTATTTCCTGCAGTATATCCATCACGGGCGTGTCGGAATACTCTAGTTTAGTGTAAGTGGTGTCTGTGTCTTCGACGAGTTCCACGCTGTTGCGGATGTGGCTTAACCCGATGTAGTAATCCAGTAGGTCTTTGATGATTTCTTCGCCTTTTTTATTCTCGTAAGTTTTGGTGACTACCCTGCGGAAAAGGCGTTCGCCCCAGCATCTACCGCTGACGCGCAGATAATTTTCTGTGGAGGTTGATTCGTATTTGACGTTTTCTACACGGCAAGTCATGATTTGTGGGCAGGTTGCGGCTCTGCCAATGCTAATGCTTCCATCTAAGCCTACAGTTATTGGGTATGTGCCGTTTGGGCTGTATTTTCCATTCCAGTTCTGCATCAGGGCTTCGAAGCTGCCAACTTCTTTGGTACAGCCTAAATGAACCCGAATCATTATAAAGTCTCCCTGGGGCGGGGCTATGCTGCCGAAAGCAACAGCTATTGAGGGCGAGTTTACGCTCAATTTTTATTCGACTCCTCGTCGGTACAGTTCGTCGTCGCCTGCTCGTCTTATGCTTCGGCTGGTTTGTGGTGTTTCTGCGGCTGTTTCGTTGAAGCTTTGCATGCTTGCCGTGGCGGTGTTCATGCTGTTTGCGAAACTGTACATTGCTGCGGCGGCAGCGATAATTGCTGCGATGCCTACACCTGTCAGGGCAAGGAATGTTGCGAAGCTTATGTTTAGGCTGTTTTGGACAGCGGTGGCTATTGCGGTTGCAGTTGAGTAAACTTTTTGGGCTACCGCTAAGCCCACGCTTGTACGCATAAAAATGCCCATAACTGACACCACCATCATGGCTGAATTGAAAACTTTCATTTGTTGGTCATCTAATACGCCGAATTGGTTGGCTACATAGCCTACTGCTACGCCTGCGACTCCGATTCCTGAGATTGCGGAACCCATGCTTTTTATGCGGGCGGATAATGCTTGTGCGTCTGTTTGGATTTTGCTAAATTCGTTGCTTGCTTGGTTGATGGCGCGGATGGTTATGGCTATTTCTTGGAAACTCATAGTCTTGCCTCCGTTTTTGCAGTTGCTATTGCTTCATTTATGACATGTTGAAGTTCGGGGAGACGATTTTGAACTGCTGGAACCAAGAAGGGTTTTGCTCGCCGCATGCTGTTTCCTAATTCGATTAAGGCTGCATAGGGGGCTGTTGCGCCGATTTCTATTTGCCAATCTTGAGTTTTGGCGTAAATTGTACTTTTCAGATAACCAGTTCTTACTGGAACAAGTCTTTCAGCATCTGTTTTTGTTGTTTGAGCCCAGCCTGCCAGTTTGGTTTGGATTTGGCGTTTCATTGCCTCGTCAAAGCGGGTTATGGCTTGTTTGAATTCTTCGGCGCCTGAAATGTTGATGTTAACTGTGACGCTCATGTTTTTTTGCCTCTTTTTCGGTTTTTCTTCTTTCCTGTTCTGTTTGTTGGTCTATTTCGTTTAGGATGATGGTAAATTGGTGGATTGTTCTTGCCGGTTGTTTTGCAAGGTCTGTTGGGGTCCAGCCGAATTCTTTGCAGAGGCGAAACTCTGTGATGACGGGGTGGGGGTTTTGGCGTCGGATTGCTCTGATAAAAAAGTGGTTTCTTCCCTTGTCAAGGCGCACAGGTTGTTGGCGATTTTGGAGAACAGTTCGCCAAGGGCTATTGGAACACCGTTTTCTTCGCCTAAAAGTTTGTCTAACGTAATCGGCATGCTGGGGGGTTGTTCTTTTAGGGCTGCCCAGATGGTTTCGGCTTGTATCGCGATAAAGTCGCTGTTTACCACTTGACCTGTTAAGGGGTGATATTTTGTGTGTTTTTGGATTATGCGGCTTCGTTTTGCCCAAGTTAATTCTTGGAAAACGTATTTGCCAACGTATTCGGCGCCGTATTCAGAGTTTATGTTAACTGTTTCTTTGTGCATTTAGTATCAACTCCATGATTGCGATTCGATTCGTTACTGCCGTGTTGATGTCGTCGAGAAGGATGGTTTGCATCCACTCGGGCAGGTCAAGGATGCGGTGGCCTATTTTGTCCCATGTGCTGAGCCATTTGAGGAATAGTTCAGCTTGTTTGGGGTAATCTGTTTTGTCAGTCATTTTTGGCGCCTCAAGTTATTGTGAAAGTTTTTGCAACAAACGTTGCTTTGAGGTTGACGAGGTCTTCGATTCGTGTTGGGATTTGGGTGTTTTCCCATTTGCAGTTGCTAAAAGTGGCTTTGTTGGTGGCGCCTAAGCCGAATTCTAATGTGAAGTCTCGGTCGTTTATGATGTCGTCGAATTCTTCTTTTGTTTCAAACTCGAAGGTGACTTCTCCTGTTAAGTCGCGGTACCGGTAGGGCATGTATTTGAGGATGTTTCCGTTAGGGTTTCTGATTACGGGTACCTGTCGCAGGTTGTTGGCGATGGTGAATTTCCAGTCTGTTACGCGTTCAAGTGTTGAAGCGTCTTTTTTGACGTAGCTTTCGTAGAAGGGGATTGCTCCAGCGTAGTCTGAATAGGTTGCTCCAGAAATTTTGCTTGTGGAGGTAACTACGTCTTGACCGAGCAGTTCCACGTCTGCTTTTATGACGTCTTCGACGCTGCATTGGACTGTTGCTGTTTGGATTTTGCAGCCAGTATAAAGCAGCGAGATTATTTCGTCTGCCTCGGAAAAGACGTCTTTGTAGTAGAGTACTTGCAGGCTTAATGATTTGGCAAGTTCAGCTTTAGCGTACTGTAGAAAATTTATTGGTGAATCACTTGGCAAGGGGTAAGAGAGTTTTATGCTTGGGTTTTTTAGGCCTTTTTTTATTGCCTGCAAATCCATTGAGCCGACGCCTCGAAGTTTGATGTTGTTTGGGTTGATGGTGGGTTCTATGCTTTCGGCGGGTATGCCAAGCATTGCAGGGTTAAGGGGGGTTGTTCCGTAGGTTGTTTCGTCGACGTAGTAGATTTTGCTTTCATTTGAACTATATGTTTCAGGCATTCTTGTTTTTACACTCCTGTATTTTCAAAAAACCATGATTTTACTGTGAATTCTGTTCGGAAAATGAAGGGTTTAACGTCTAAAAGGTCACTTTGGCGGTAACTGGAAACGTCGCAGTAAGTTACACCGTTAACGGTTATGGTGCATGAAGCGTAATCAGCAAACAGAACGGAAGGTATTGACCCGTTACTTGCGTAAGTGTTTCTGGCAAGCACCCAAACGTAACCATTGGCATCTACTCTGTCGACTAAGTCGTCCGTTAAGGTTAGTGTTGCTGTGTGGTCCTGCTGGTTTCCATCTTGTGTTCGCTGATTCTGCCAAGCCGACGCGGCATTATTCCAGACTTTGATGGTGATGCTGTCGCCGCTTGGAGAAGTCCCATACCCTTCAAATGTTAAAACTATTTTTTGGACGGTACGCCTTCGGCTTTCCAGTTTGAAGCCTAACAGTAAAACGGCGTATTCACCGTTCTGGCTGCTGCTTAGTTGGTAACGGGTATCATCGCTGTACCATAATTGCTGGTATCCATAACTGGAAAGCTCAACCCATGAATTATCACCTGGTGCATGTTCAGCGGTGCCTTGATAAGCCTTGCAGGTTTGTCCGCCAGCTCCACATCCGACAAAATCGTAACGAGTCTGGTTGGGTAGGCTTCTGTTTTGACGGATAACACGGTTTACTTCTTCAACCAGTTTGTTGCGCATTGAACGGGCATTTTCTGAGTGTGAAAAATCTGTTGCCCAAACGTTGACTCTTAGGGTTTGGGTGCGTTTGCGGGTTGTGCCGCTAAGCTCAAGTTTCTGGTCAACGCTTTCAGCTAAGGCAACTGTGACTTGTCCATCGTAGCCTTTTAAGGCGTCAACTTGCTGAAACTCGTCGCCCACATTTATGTTGGCTAAGGCACCATTGTCTTTTACCACCCTAATGTTATGCTTTAAGAGGCGTGCAAGGGTTGTTTGGGCGTCTTCTATTTCACTCATCAGTTTTGCAGCCTCCTAAGAGCAGCTTTTAGAAAAACAGTTTGATTTCTAAAACTGAAAGCTTGAACGCTCAAAACTTCGTAGTCTGCGCCTTTTCTGCAGATTTTGTCGTGACGGCGGATTGGGGTGAAAGTGTGCAGGGTCAAATAATCGTTTACCAAGTAGCCGGGTTCAATCAAGATTTCTTCAACCTTGACAGGCAAAACAATTGCCTGGAAATCTACCGCTACACCGTATTGACAGGTTTCTCCAGCCTGCACGATTGGTCGAAGTGTCAGGTTTTCGCCTTTAGCGTTCAGAATCTGCGTGAACCGAGTCGTTGGAGGCTCATAACCAATTAGCAGTTCACCTATCCAGCATACAGTTGCCATTGCATACGAGTTTTCAAGATAACCAAAATCAGCGTGTTTGGCGCCCCAATACATGAATTGGTCAGGATGAGCAACTATTGTTTTGACGCTGAAGTCGTAGCTTATTTTGTCATGACTTTTCCTGATTTTACCTAAAATGCCGGAAGTGACTCCATCATAGTAATCGCAGGCTACGGATTTTGTGGCTACGTTTAGGTATCCCGCCCAGCAGATGGCGGGGTTGTATGCGGGGTAAAGTGGTGAAGGCCCGACATTGTTTAGGGCTTCGTAGGTTTTTTGGACTGTTGGGCTGTAGCCTTCGTTTTGGTAGAGTCCCAGTAAGGCGTAAGCTAAAGAGTCATCATAGACTGTGTCATCATTTAAGCCGACGCGGTGCCAGTTACTATCACCAAACGGTAAAGGGTCAAAAAACAAGTATAGCCCCTCGAAGCCTTGACGGTAAAACTGGACAGCATCCGCAATCATCGACTCATATAAGACTTGATTGGAAGAGTCAACCTCGCATAGCATTTTTAAACCGATTAAGCCGTAAACGGTTTCAATATCCATCTGAGGCTGCCAAACACCCGAAGCATCTACAGCCCGAGCAAACCCGCCATAATACTGATTATGTGCGCCAATTACGCTGGGGCGATGCTGCATGTTATACAAGAAAGTGGCAGCCAGTTTTGCGCCATCCAGATATGCTGTGGTGCTTGTTAACTCGTAAGCCTTCAGCAGGGCGGGTAGGGTTCTTGCGGCATCAACGCTGTAGTAGCTGGTGCTGGTTTCTGTGCTTTTGAAGCCGCCGTACGCTTGATTTTCGCTGTCCATGTTTTGTTGGGTTAAAATCCAGTCTGCGAGTTGAATGATTTTTGCTTCAATTTCACCGCTGGAACCGTCAAACTGGTCATCAAAATAGGCTTCGTAAAGAAAATCAACTGCAAATGCGCCTGCGAAAGCAGCTTTTCCCCAAGTATAATCTGGACCAACATTTGGTGTAACATACAGGTAAGGGGCATAGTCCATAACGAAATTGTAGTATGCTTCGGGAACCGGCACTTTTATGCACTCCTAAGGGTGGGCTGTTTTAGGGCTGAGAGGATTCGTTCAAGTTCGCCTTGGAGCACTATAAGTGGGGGCATTCTGTCGGTTACTGAAACGTTTTGGTCTCCAACGCTGAAGTTTAAGCCTACCGCAGATCCACCAGTTAAATAACAAATCGCGTAAATAGCCGACAATAGAATGATGAATTCTTTTTCGGGTTCTGTGCAGTCTTCAGGGTTTATGGGTTTTTTTAATTCAAGCGTTAGTGTTGTTGCGGCTCTGTTAATCATTTTTTGAAGTTTAACGTCTGGAATGTCGGTTTCGTCTACGTTGATTGTGTCTCGAACATCACTTAATGATACGTTTGCCATACAGGCTCAACCTCAACTGCAATTAAGCCAATAAGCCCAATTTAAACAATTTTGGCAATAAAAAACCCAATTCATAAACCATTAACAAATTAAACGTAAAAAAATCGACATCAATAGAAACTAAGCTTAAAAAACGCAGCAAAATAATCACATTAAATCGTAAATACAAAAATAAACATAGAAAAAAACGTGTATGAATCAGGCTTAGTCACTGTTAAGCTGAATTGCCAAATCGCCTAAAACCAGAAAAAGCCGCGTTTTCCTTCGCACCTGTAAACCAGACTCAACCATTTCAGAAACGTCAACAGACTCAGAAACAATCAAATTCTTATCAACAAACACCAAATCAAAAACAGTAACGCCATCAGAAACCAAAATTGCTGTTTTAAAGGTCCCCGATATGGAATCTTCAGAGTAAAAGTAATCTGCCAAAATCAGCGTTTTGTTGATAAACTTTTCATCGTCCAATTCACACACATCAATTACAGGTAGAACAGTTTTATGTCGAATAAGAACGTCAGAACCTTGAATGGCATCTGTTACGGTTTGTAAGGAGCTACTCATTTCTGGGCCAACATACGCTTCAGAAATAACAACACAATCAAAATACGCGCTTACACTTGAAGAAACGGAAATTTCGCCAAGTTTAGCGGTGTCTGTGTTTCCAGAAAAAGTTAATGCTGTTTGATTAACAGATAAGGCACCGTTCACCCATAGTTTAGCTACAGCGTTGCCTGAACCAGGTTTTCTTTCAACTTCTAAACAGTACCATTGGTCAACCACCACAGTTGGACCCCAATAAAATAAGAAGTTTGTCATGTTCCTCAAAAACAATTGATTGTTAAACACGCCAACAATAATTTCGCCTTGATCAGAACATGATAAACTGGCTAAACAAATAAAATCGCTATAGGAACCGTTTAACCTGATGTAGAATCGAAAGAAAACATCATTTGAAGAGTTTAAAGTTTTAATTACATACCCTGCAGTCGTCCCCGGACAATACAATGAATAAGAGCCGTGGTGCCTTTGACTTGAAGAAACAGAAGGCGAACCAACCACTGATGTCCAAGCACTCAAAGAGCCACTTTCAAAGCCATCACTAAAAAGTTGAGTCAAAACAACTCACCAGAATTTCGTCAAAAAAGAAAAAATGAAAACAAGGTTACCTCGACTAACTGAATGTTATCTGTAAATTAAGTGTCCAAGTTTCACCGGAAGCTTTAGTGCCTTTGCTTGCTGTTTTCCGGTTCAAATTTTTGCCTGCATCACTGGCCGCGTTAACAACAGTGTATTCTTCCCAAGCGTAATTTGCTTCGTCACTTCCAAAAGTGCTTCGCCATTCAACGGTTTGATTGGTACGTTGCGGATACCCAGAATCCATCGCCTTAAACGTCTTATTTGTTGAAGCCTGCAGTCCTGTCTGTGTTGCGGTTTCGGTTGTACTGCTGTCGCCTACTCCGAGTCTTGCGTTGCTTGCATCCCACTTGGTTGGGGTTCCAAGACCACAAATAATGTCAATAAGCTCCTGTAATCCCTCGTTTAACGCTATGTTGCAGTCAAATTTTTCGGTACCAACAAACACGTTACCGTACAAGTTTACTGCTGTTTCAGTCGGTAAACCCTGCTGCAGTGCCCTTGCAACTTCACCGTTTGAGTCTTGAAACTTGTCAATTCTCCATTTAGCTTTCCAAGCGATTCTCTCGTTTGTTTTCTCCAAACATTGCATCTCCAAATTTTTGTTGTTTCTCGCTTAACTGCACAAGTCAGCTATGTTCGAGCAACCTCTCTGAGGGTTCCCTCAAGATTCCAAGTAAATGTTAAAGTGAACAACTCGTCAACGCCGTCGTAGGCTTTGAGTGTAGATAGGGTGCCGTCGGTGTTCCATGTGAAGCCGAGTTTGGTTAGTTTTCGTCCAGGGGGCGGACAAGTAATAGACATTAACGCGCTGTGAATTGCCTTGTAGGCTTCTTCATACCTGCCGTAAGCAACTTCCACGGTTACACGCCCCTCCCTGCGTTGGTAGTTTGGTTTTCCCAGAGTTGCCAGCCTAATTTGACTGCGTTTTTGCGGAACTCTTCTTGCCGAATTAAGCCTTGTTCTGCAGCCTTCAAAATGTCAGTCATGCTTACTTCTTGGGTTTTAAGGGCGCTCCAGTTTAGTCGCACCTGTGCCCTTGAAGGGTCCAATCCAGCTTGCGTAAGAAGCGGATTGAATATTTCCCGTTCAACTTGACGTTTAATGTATCTTTGAACTGGTCTAATCAGCATGTTTTGAAGCTCTAAAGCAGCGTTTGCTGAAGCCTCAGTAAAACCCGGCGTGCTAAACAGTCGGGGCAGGGGAGTTTCGCAGCCAAGGTAAAACTGGTTAATAATGTGGTCAACGTAATATTCAAAACGCGCCCGCGGGTCAAGCGTTACCGGTCGAATATCGCCTTTGCCGTTAAAGAAAAGCCACGCGCCTTCGTCACTGCGGTTTTTTATGGCCTGCTGAAACTTTTGAATCGTGTCCTCATCAGCCCGCTCCAGCAACGCTAAAACATCGGGTCCAGCGTATTTCTCGAAAATTTTTGGCATAATTTTTTCGATTTTTGCTTTCATCAACCCAAAAGCGGGACGTTTTTCTGACTGAAAAGTTAACGAATGCAAAAGCACCTGCAAAACGCCTGTGCCGTAACCTGAATAGTCAAGGCAGTTTATTCGCCAATGAATAACTGCTTCTTGGACAAGGTTTTCGCCGCCGTAATTTGCCCGCAGCTTGTAGCTTTCAGTTTTGTATGGAATTTTAAGGGTTTTATCTTCGAGGTAAGTTTGATGGATCCTTTCAACTGCGTCCACTGGTAACCGGTGAAGTTCTTGCAGGTTTTCAGGGGCTAGTTTAAGCCAGAAATCGTTTCCGCAGGCAACAAGCATGCGCGCCATGTCACAGAGAAGCGCGTCCAAATTGGTGTTCTCGTTAAAGTTGTCAACGACTTTTTTGGCTTGAGCGGCTTTTTCGTATGTGTCATTTACGGTTGTGTAGAACCCGGAGCCTACTGCTGAAGCTGCGAGTAAATCTACGCTTGATTTGCAGGTTGGGTCACGCTCGTAAAGTTTAACCACGTCCTCCAAAGGCAAGCAGGGCGTTTCGTATACTATGGCACGGTTTGGTGAGGCGTAACCACTTTTGGTTTTCGACGTAAGAGCCTCCATGAGCTTTTGCAGGCTGGGCTTCATTAGATTGCCTCCAAAAGTTTGGCGCCTTTTTCTGTTACTTTGTAGTTTGAACGGTGTTTTTGTTCGCTTTTTTCTATGTAGCCGCCCTGAACTAGGTACCTGAAGATTCCTTCAAACATGGCGTGTGTGCCTCTTTTGCGGACGGTTCGGTTTTCAAGTTCAGTGCGTGAAAGCTGCTCTTTATTGAGTTCTTTTAGTACTGTTTTTGCTAAATCCATTCTATCGTTTAAACGTCTCATGTACAAACAACCTCTACAGGTTTTAGTGTGCTAAAAAATATGGGAAAATGGTTGGTACAAACCATCAAAACTGCAAGGTCACGGTGACCGTCAAAACTGTAGGTGTTGGCGGCAAGGTCAGGCGTGTAGGCAAGCATTTCGGCGCCGCATATTGGACAGTGTTCGTAGCAGTCGCAGGTTATGATGTTGCCTTTATGGGGGCTGCTGTGAGTTTTTCCGCAGTTGCTGCATTTGCCTTCATATCTTGCCATCATTAATCATCAGGTTTTAGGTCAAAGTGGTTGCTATGTTGGTCATTTTTGCGATGGCTTTGCTTTTCAGAACGCCAATGCCGAATCGGGTGGTGGCTCTTACGCCGTATTTGCCGTTTTTGATGTCTTCCCAGTCTTCCACGGTTACGTCACGTCTTAGCAGCATAACGGAGGCGACTCGGGTGTCGATAGCGTAGGCGGTACCGTTTGGAACAAGAGAGCTTGCTTGAACTTTCATGCCCAGCACGCTTGCAACGGTTGCTTGGTCAAGGTCGGTTTGTCCTGAAGGCAAGTATTGGGCGTGAATGAACTTGTCATCGTTCAGTAACTGGTGTAGTTGCGTTTCGTTTACTGCCAAAACTGTTGGTTTCCAGTTTTCTGAACGGACAGCATTGTGCAGTTTAACAACTGCAGCCCAGTTCATTGCGGCACTGGATTGGCTTATTGCGGCTCCACCTGCTAAGTCTTCATCTGCAATGGCGCCGTAAAGTGAAATGATTCGGTTGGTTTCTTCTTCGCCAAGTGCTCGACCTACTTTTTCAACCATTTGATCCATTACGTTCCAGGTGGCGTCTTCAAGAAACTCCCGTGTCCACTCTTCGGAAGCTTCTGCAAGAATGTTCGTGTAGACATCGACAGTGGTGTTTTTGGTTGAGCTTAGGCGTGTGGCTGCACCTTCAGCGTACTGGTATGCTGTTGCTTTTTCATCTAGCGGGAAGCGTTCAATGGCTTCGTTTGTAGGCATAACAGTGATGATTCCTCTGCCAATCATTTCGGGGTAAGCAGCTTGCACAAGGGTGTCATGCATTCGGCCTAAAGCGGAAACAGTATCACTGAAAAGGCCCTCTTTTACGCCGACTTCGCAGTAGCGTTTCAGAAAAGGGTGCACGTTMATTTTGTGTTTTAAGGTTTCAACGTGCTCCGTGAATTCGCCGTCCTTACTGATTAGGGATTCAAAAAGTCTAGGTTTCATGTTTTTCACCTTAGATTTGAATGAACAGCAAATCGTTGGCTGCTGCGGTTGTTTCAAGAGCTGTTCCGAGTCTGCGGTTAAAGTAAACAGTGTAGCTTGCTGAACCAGATTCGTTTACAGTTTGGTCAGTCATTTCTAAGACACGTTTTGAGCTGTCTGCACCGTAAACTGCTCTGCCTCGAACGATTGCTCCGCCAGCTTTAACCTTAACACGTCCACTAATCAGCACTGGACATTGTTCTCCTTGCGCGACGCCTTTTACTGCGATTCCGATACAGTTTTGGGCGGCTGCTGCTGAGGAGACTTTGTGGTCAGCGCTTAAGTAAACTGGGTCGCCTTTAACGATGTTTGCGGCAGCTTCGTATGATTCGATTATGGCGTTTGGGTCGTCTGTTTCGCCTATTGCCATCCAGCTTTTAGCGGTTAAATCAGTCATAGTTTTTCATTCCTTGTTTTTTCGTTTTCACCAAGTTCATCCTTAGCTACTCGCGGTCATTTCGTGACTGTCCTGCAAACTGTGAAGTTTCAAAATTGTCCGCCGAAGTTCTTGGCACATTCGTTGCGGTCCAAGGCTCCAACTGCGTTGAACCAATGGATTAGGCAGAACTTGTTCGATGAGCTTCACAGCTTGACTGATTGGTATTGTTTTTTCGTGAGGTTTTTGGATGAGACCTTCAACACTGAAACTACTTGCTTGAGGGGGTTGAGCTGCTGGAGCCATGTAGTCTGGGTGAAGCGAAAGCCAATCTTTGGCCTTGGCTTGGTCCCACATTTTTTGTTTTGAAAAGAAAATTGCCATTGCCCGTTGACTTGTCGGTTGCTGACATGGTGTTCCCATTACTGCTAAAACGCCGTTTTCTCGGTCCAGCCAAACAGTTCTGAATAACTCAGGAATGAAGACTTTAGCATCCTGATAGTACCCTAGCAGAAACTCGCCAGCAACTGTAGGCTCAAAAGTTTGCTCTTTGACGTCTAGTTTTTCAATAATTTGGATGTTTGTTTCAGCTATGCCTGGAACGGCGACAAGGCTCATTTCAGCATTAAAGAGACCATGGGGCACTTTGCCGTTAACTAAATCCACTGACTCATAGTCCGCGCCTACACTAACGTGTCTAATTAGTCCTTTGCGGATTTTGGCGGCGGTTTCTTCGTCATAAATTTCTGCTTCATACAGAAGGTTATGACCATCCCAGTCGGTTCGGGTTACTTTACCTACAGCGTTCATGGCGGTAACATGCTCCATGTAAACGGGGGCATCGACCAATTTCCCGGCGAAAGACTGCAGTTCTGTAGGTGTGTAAATGTTAAAGTTTCGGCTTATGCCGGCAGTCATTGCTAAGCCGCTTATTTTCAAGGGTTTGTCAACTACTTTTTCGGCCACAACAAAAGGGAGTACCGCGTAAATGTGTTCTTTTGCAGTGTTGTGTTTTTTGAACCATTCTTGGGCCTTCTGGATGGTCCAGCCCTTGCCTATTTGGAAAAGGTAGCTTTGGATTTCCATGGCGTCTTGGTCTTTAGGTTTGCCCATTACGGCTTGGATTCCAGCTTCCTCGTCAATTGTGACGGTTTTTAGGGTGTCTTGTTTGAAGTTTTCAAGGGGCCTGTGCCCGCTTTGAATGTATTTTTCTGTGGTTTCCCATGGCATTTTCTATTTGACCTCACACGTCTGATACTTCACTAATATAGGTGGAAACCAAAAAGTCGAATTGTACAACCGGTTTGCCCGTGGAGAGACCAACGTGTGACCTTCCTGTGGGTTGAGTTAAGAAAAGTGTGAAGTGTATGGCTAGGAAAGTTGTGGTTAAAGTGGTTTTAAGCCGTGAGCAGCGTGAAATTCTTGTCGAGTTAGCGACGAGACTGGGTACTAGTGAGAGTGAAGCGGTGCGGTTGGCTTTGATGGATTATGTTAAGGAGTTAAGCTTGATGAGTGAGGCTTTGCATAGAAAAAAAAGGGGTGACGTTGAAGATTACCGTGGTGGAAACTGAATTTTAAGGAGTTAGAAGTACCCTGAAGGTTGAACCAGGGAATTACCTTTAAAAGTGAAAAAAATAATATAGTAAATGCAATGCCAAACACTCGAGGAACAAGCAACAACAAAAACAAAAAATTTAACGAATTATTGCTATCAGCCATCGACAGCGCATTTTTTAGTTTGGGCGAATCAGTAAAAAAATCAATTTATTTCCATCTCGAAGAAAAATTTGACCTAAAAAGGATGCAAATTCCAAATAAACTCAAAAAGTTTCAAGAAGCAATGGAGCAGATTTTTGGTTCAGGTGCAAGGTTTCTTGAAATTCTAATTATGAAAAATCTACACTTAAAAGTTGGCATTTCAATTTCTATGGACAACAATGTTTGCTTTGTTGATTATGTAGAACAAATTAAACGTGCCTACACTGAAGAGGCATAACTAAGTGTTTGATAATTCAGATTAGTGGTTCATAAAGGCTTTATCAAAAGGCGTTGATGGTTAAGTAATAATGAAGAATTGTCAGTGTAAACGTACACTAACAATCAGTAACGTGGTTAAGTTTGGAGGTGAAAAGGAGAAATGACTGAAAACGCAAGAATCCTCATCATCGATGATGATGAAAACATACGTCGTGTTCTTGAAACTATCTTAACCGATGAGGGCTACAATGTTGAATGCGCCGAAAACGCAACAAGAGGAATCGAAAAAAGCGAAAACGCCTTTTTCAACATAGCTTTGGTTGATGTTCGACTACCTGACATGGAAGGAATCGAATTGTTGCCAAAACTACGTTCAACCAAGCCTGAAATGCGCAAAATCATCGTTACAGGTTACCCAACGCTGCAAAACGCTATCAGCGCAGTTAACAATGGAGCAAACGCTTACGTGATGAAACCTTTCGATGTAGAAAAAATCCTCAACACCATCAAAGACCAACTACAAAAACAAAAAGAAGAAAAAACAAACACCGAAGAAGGCGTAGTAGAATTCATTGAAACACGCATAAAAGAGTTAGAAACAAAAGAAAAGGCACATAAAAAAACCTATTAACCCATTTTTAAAAATTCTCTTCTCTCCTCAATCAATGTTTTTGCATCTTTAGCCCTGCTTGGGTTATCACTAAACTTATTATACAGTTAAAACAAGAAAGCAGTCAGACGGAGAAATCATTATGGAATGGGGTATGCAAAACCGATTAAACAAGCTCATCCAAAAAGACGGAAAAGCCCTCTTTTTACCAATTGACCACGGATACTTCCAAGGCCCAACGCACTGCCTTGAAAAACCCGCAGAAACAATAAAACCAATTTACCAATACGCTGATGCCTTAATGCTTACACGCGGCGTTTTACGTAACTGTATTGACCCAGCCATCGAGAAACCCTACATCATGAGAGTTTCAGGTGCAGTTTCAGTTGTAGGCGAAGACCTTGCAAACGAAAGCCTCGTAACAGGCATCCAAGAAATCATCAGGCTAAACGCCAGCGCAGTTTCCATGTCAGTTTTCGTTGGCTCAAAATACGAAAACAAAAGCTTAACCAACCTGTCCAAACTGGTTGATGACTGCGAAGACTACGGCATCCCAGTTATGGCAGTTTGCGCAGTAGGCAAAGAACTCGAAAAAAGAGAAGCAAGATACCTTGCTCTATCCGCACGCATCGCAGCCGAAATCGGCGCCCGCGTAGTAAAAACCTACTATTGCAAGGAGCACTTCGAAAAAGTTGTCGACGGTTGCCCAGTACCCATCGTGATTGCTGGTGGACCTAAAACTGAAACTCAAAGAGAAGTCTTCGACTTCGTGTATGACGGCATGCAAAAAGGCGCTATCGGCGTTAACTTGGGCAGAAACATTTGGCAAACTGACCATCCAGTTGCTTCAATCAAAGCTATCCGCGCAATAATTCATGAAGGCTACACTGCAAAAGAAGCAGAAGACCTTTACAATCAGGTTATAGCTGGAAAAGCTTAACCACCCCAGTTTTTGGTGAAAACTATGCTTGTTGCTGTTTATTACAATAACAAAGATGTCCGCGTTGAAGAATTCCCCATACCTGAAATCGGCGAAGAAGAAGTTTTGCTGAAAGTTATGGCAAGCGGCATCTGTGGAAGCGATGTTCTGGAATGGTACCGTCTCCCTAAGGCGCCACGTGTGTTGGGACATGAAGCCACAGGCGTGATTGAGCAAGTGGGCAAAAAAGTTTCCAACGTAAAAGTCGGCGACCGCGTCTTTGTCTCCCACCATGTACCATGCAACGCCTGCGTTCACTGCCAAAAAGGACACCACACAGCCTGCGAAACATTACACAACACTAACTATTTCCCAGGCGGCTTCTCACAGTACATTAAAGTTCCAAAAATCAACGTTAAATTCGGAGTCTACAAACTGCCAGACGATATGAGTTTTGAAGAAGGAACATTCATTGAACCCTTAGCCTGCGTCGCCCGGGGGCAACGGTTAGCTAACATCCAAAAAGATGACGTTGTACTGATTATCGGCAGCGGCATCTCAGGCATCCTTCACGCGCAACTTGCCAAATTTAAAGGTGCAAAAAAAGTCATCGTTGCAGACATCAACGAGTACCGCATGAAGCTTGCAGTACAATTCGGCGCAGACTTCGCTCTTGACGCAAGAGACAAACTGCCACAAAAAATAAAAACCTTAAACGAGGGGCGTTTAGCTGATCAAGTTATCGTTTGCACTGGAGCAACCTCGGCAGTGACCTCTTCAGTTGACTGTGTTGAGAAAGGCGGCACAATCCTGTTCTTTGCAGTTCCTGACCCAACAGTGAAGATTCCTTTGCCGATTAACCAGTTCTGGAGAAACGAAATCACCATCCGAACCAGCTACGGCGCAGCACCAGACGACCTTGAAGAAGCCTTAGCGGTTCTTGCAACCAAAAAACTCAACGTTAAAGACATGATAACGCACAGGCTGCCCCTGCGTGAAGCTCAAGAAGGCTTCCGTCTAATGGCTACAGCCGGAGAATCATTAAAAGTGATTCTTGAACCTAACAACCCCAACTTGTAAACAATAAAAACCTAAACAACCTTTTCTTTCTTTTATGTCAATTAAAGACGCCCTTAAGCAGCGGCGGAGCATCCGCAAATACACCAGCCAACCCGTGCCAGACACGCTTGTTATGGAAGTTTTGGAAGCTGCATCTTTTGCGCCATCAGCTCACAATTCTCAGCCGTGGAGATTCATAATTTTGAAAGACGACAAGGTTAAACGGGAATTAGCCGAACAAATGGCTGAAGCTTGGGCTGCTGACCTAAAAAAAGACGGAGCAACCATTGAAAAAGAAAAATTTATCGAAAGAAGAGACCGTTTCGCAAATGCGCCAGTTTTGATTCTTGCCTGCTTAACCATGGAGGGGCTCCGCACGTTCCCTGAGATGGAAAAACAGCAATTTGAGCGGGATTTGGCTGTGGAAAGTTTGGGGGCGGGGCTTGAAAATCTGCTTTTAGCGGCTCACGCTGTTGGTTTGGGGGCTTGCTGGTTTTGTGCGCCAGCCTTCTGCAAGCAGATTGTAAGAAAACTGCTTAAAATACCCGACTCGGTTGAACCATCAGCACTGGTTTTGATGGGTTATCCCGCAGAAACACCCGTTGTGCCAAGAAGAAAACGGCTTGAAGAGTATTGTTACCGGGATATTTGGGGTAAACCTGTTTAGGCTTTTATCATAATCAACAGCATCTTAAACGGAGTAACTGCCGCAAGCGCATGAGGTTTGTTAGCTGGCATGATTGTTGTTTCGCCTTCTTTTAGCGTAACTGGTTTGCCTGCGATTGTAACTGTTGCAGTGCCTTCCAAAATGATTACCATTGCATCAAAAGGTGCGGCATGTTCGCTTAGCCCCTGTTTTTCGGCAAAGGCAAAGAGCGTGACGGTGCCAGCTTTTTTGTCGATGACTGTTCGGCTTACCACTGAGCCTTCTTGATAACTGATTAAACCTACCAAAAGGTTTGCTTGGGCTTCAAGTCGATTTTTCTCCATTATTACACCACAATAATTAGAAAGGGAATTTGTTTTTAATCATTTTTTCAGTTTTGCTCTTTCCTCGTCCCAACGGCTAAAAACTAGGTCAGCAATTTGGGGTCTTACAGTGAAGATGTCTCCTGCTTGCTCTACGTAAAAGTAGACAGTGTAAACTCTTTCAACAGCCGTTGAACGTGTCAAAACGCAGAAGGGTCTTTTTGGAAGGATACGTTCGTAACCGTCGAATACTGAATTGAAGATTTCCATTATTTTGTCTGTTGGAACTAAATGGTCAAAACCGATTTCAAACGTGTAACAATAAAGGTTGCCCTTTGATTTGCTGATATAAAGATAATTAGCTATGTCACGGTCAAGCATTTGCAGGTTACTAACGGCTACGACACTATTTCCAGCAGTTAATATTTTAGCATAGTTTAAGGTGATTTCTTGAGCTATACCTTCAACTGTTCCGATTTTGACGTAATCTCCAACTTTGAAGGGTCTTGCAGCCATGAGGTAGAGGCCTGCGATGAAGTTGCCTATGGTTTTTTGGGAAGCAAAACCCACCGCGGCTCCCGCGATTGCAGAGATGGAAATCAGCCATTCTGAGGGAAACCCGCCGACGCGGCTTATAGCAAACACTGCCCCGATTAATATGAGGATTCGGAAAGTCAAAATTAGGTTGTTTGCGGTGTTTGGTTCTAGTTTGGCTTTTTTTGAGAACCTTGAAAGGTACCGTGTAATGACCCGTTCTAAAGCGACCGCTATTACGGCTATGAGTATCAACTCGAGGACTTGAATCAAGTTGTCACCAAAGAAAGTGCTTGCTTCATCAACTACAGACATGAAATGTTCTCAACAGTTAATCTGCCCAAACAAGCGCCTATAACCTTTTCTGTAACACCAAAAGCCAAGCACACCTTAAGCATCTTTCTAATTGCACAAAACAAATTAACCGCGCCGCTAAAAATTAATTAGGACTTTTAAGGTGTTCTACGTGGTGGAAATTAGTAGGCTTTTTTGGAAAAAAGTATACACTTCTGACGGTTTTTTATTGGGAGAAACTGAAAGTGCAGAACTTGACCAAACAAATTGGCAAATCACCAGTTTTTACGTAAGCTTAACAGATGAGGCAGCGGCATTGTTTGGTTTTAAGCAACCGTTTTTGGGTAAAGTAACAGTATGTTTACCTGTAACGTTGATTTCCTCAATTAGTGACACGACAATTTTAAACAAAAACCGAGCAGAAATACACGAGTTAAAAGTATGTAAAGAATAAAGTTACCTCAAAAAAGTGAGGATTAATCCTTCTTTATTAGCCACGCGTTTTGCTGGTCAAAACTGTACTGGCTGAACCGTTGCATGTAGAAGAGCCGCAGGTATTCTTGGGCGTATTTTTGTTGGAACGGCAGGTCTTGTGGGGTTAGTTTGGTTTTGATTTTTAGTTGCTCAAGGATTGCTGCTTCTGCCATTGGATAATTCAACAGGAGCTCTTTTCGGTCATTATAAGCTACGAGTGTCTGTACGGCTTCGTCGATGTAGGCTAAATATTTCGGCAGATGCTCCATGACTTGGTTAAGTTCAGCTTTTGGACTAAAAAGTTCCTGTAGTGCAGTTGTCATTCTTTCGCGTAGGGTAGCGTTCTTCTCCCAAAAAGTGTCCTCAGCAGGAGTTAAGTCTTCAATGGTTTGTTCTTTTGCTTTAATCTCTTCGTAAAGCACTGAAAGAACATCTTTGGAGATTTCGATGAAGGATTCAAGCAGTTCACGGAGCGTTATCATGTTTAAAACGTTTGGCTGGGTCTTCTCACTTTCTTTCTTGATGGCCTCGGCACGTTTAACATCACCAAGAATTACAGGCAGCTTGTCACCGAAAATAATCGGTAAACTCTCAGAGGATTTGCCCAACTCGATAATTGCCGATAATGACTTGTTAAGCTGCACAATTGACGCCTCAACCTGTTGGCCGTATTGTTTACGCCAATTCATTAGACCACTGTATAAGCCACTTATAGCGTGGAATGGCGCTTTATTGTGCATTTTTTCTCTTGCAAAAGCTGCAACTTGGCATTCTTCTGGCAATTCAGGGTCGTAAAGTGTACGGATAATGTTGTAGATGGGTTCTGCCGTGTTGATTACGTCGTTAGCCATGTTTCTGCTAGCAATCAAAACGCCTTGAATGCTCGCGATGCGTTGTTCCAGAGTCATTTCTTTCTGAGGGCTAATGTTTAGCTTGCTGCCAGTTTCTAGTCCAGCCTGTTTTAGTTTCCCGTACCAATCTGAGTATTCGCCGTTAACGAAAATTTGGTATTCAGCCAAAATAGTGTCAAGTTCCACTGTGAGGTTTTTGATTTCTTGACTTGTGTTTTTGCTTAAATCAGTGTACATGCGGTCTAAGTCTTCTTCTGCAAAGAAGGCTGACACGGATTTGTTTAGGATTTCAGTTAGTTTGTCGTCGATGATTAGCATTCTTCCTTCGGGGGAACTAACGTTTACTGGAATAGACTCTTTTACCGTGTCCAAGTTGGTTTTGAATTGTTTTAGTTCAGCTTTTAGCTCGTTTGCTTTGGCAATAATCATTTCGCCAGTCGCGGTAATTTTAGGTTTAGACACCACCAACGACAATGGCAACGTAAACGCGGCGGTTGCACAAGTTGCGATTAGTATTGTTCCAGCGTCCACATCAGCACTGAAAGCTAATGGTTTCTGTAAAACATCCAGCAGAATAAAGAACAGGGCAGTGGTTACTATCGCTGTTACTGGCCCGAGCAATTGTTCACCATAAGGCAAGTTAGCTTCTTGAATGAACAGTTTTGCAAAGAAAACAAACGCCAAAACGATGCCGGCAATAATGATTATGAACAGGAAAATGCCTGGGAAAGAGTCAATGTATTGAACAAAAGCTGCCTTCATAGTTTTACCTAAAACATGAGGAAACTCTACAAACAATTGAGAATAGACTACGTTGATAAATTGGGCTGTATCAAAAAGTCTAAACTGAGTCATTGAACTTTGCAGTCCACTAAACAGGTCGTTTAACGGAATCATTACTGGCGGGCTTGAACCAGGTACAATCCACCATTCCTCTTGGGGAATAGTCAGTATGTATTTGAAGTATTGAACTACCTGCAGGGGCAAAGCAATCAAGACATAATACAGAATTGTTGTCGCAGCATTTTTCTTGAGAAAGACTGCTGAAGTCAAAATTATTGGTATAGCCAAATAATACAGTGGCGCGTAAAACAGAATCATTGCGGCAATTATGCCTAAATCGATTGCAATTGCAGTTTTATGTCGATGGAAAATTATGGGTGGAAGGACGAAAAGTACCAGCCAGACAACTGTGAAAATTACGCGGTTATGCACTTCACCAATGTACGAAATGAAAGTCAATTCGGATAAATGGTAAATTAAACCAAGCCCGATAAGCGTGGTTCCAACGGGAATGCCGACTCTTGGCGATTTAAAGCTTACAAAAGCAACCAACACCGCTATAAGCAGCGGCAACGGTTGAGGAAACAAGGGAATAAACGATAACCCTAAACCCATAGCTGCAAGAGTAAAAACAAACGTTAGCAGTTTTAGCTGCATTGTCTCCTGTGCGCTTTCAAGCTTTTCTTTTTCTTTACTTTTTTGCCTGCGGTTGCTAACCCAACCTTTAAACTTGGAAACTCCTGGAACCTTACTTATTGAGCCCTTTACTGTTTTCAAGCGGTAATACCTAAAACCTTATTTTACTAAACCATTCTTAAGCTTATCGAGAGAACATGGCATCTGAGAGCGAACAAACCAGAAACAACGAGGATTCGCAAGCAGAAAACGAAAAATTAGCGCAACCTGCCCAAAGCACTGACGATTATTTTGAAAGCGTAAATCAGAGGCTAAAAAAGAAGAGCCGTTTTGGGTTTGGCAAGCCTAAAAAAGAATCTAAGCCAAAAAAGAAGGAGCCAGCTAAAGAAGTCAAGGTTGAGATGCCAAAAGCTCCAGTTGTTGTTAAGGAGCCAAAAATTCAAGATAAAGCAGACGTTATTACTCCAGAGCCTGAACCTGTTGTCACTGAACCTGCGGAGCAAGTTGAGGTTGTTGAGCCAAAACCGGAACCGGAAAAGGTTGAGGGGGTGGTTGAACCTGAACAGCCAACGGCTGAAATGCCAGAAGAACCTCAGAACGTTGAGGTGAATGTTATTGAGCAGCCACCAGCGATTGAAATTGCCCCTGAACCGGAGCCAGTTCAACCTGCCAAAGAAAGCATCTCTGCGGCAGTACCTGAAATCACAGTTAAACCTGAACCAGTTAAAGAACCTAAAGAGAAAAAAGGATTCTTTAGTTTTCTACGAAGAAAACCTAAACCTAAGCTTATCAAAACAAGTCAATCGGGGGCTAAAATTGAAAGCACCTATGGTGACATTCAAGTAAAGCCAGAAGATGCCGTACCAACTATTCAGCCTGATGTAACAGTCGACCAGCCACTTGAAGCGCAGAATTTGGCGGTTAATCAAGCTGAAACACAAACCGTTACTGAACAGGTTGTTGTTGAGGAACCTGTTGTCGAGAATCTGCAGGCGGAAACTTTGGAGCCTGAAAAAATTGAACCTCAACATCTTAAGGGTCAGGTGCCCTTTTTTGACGGGATAGTTCACATAGGCAAATTCACCAAATCCACGTCACCTTTCGCGCAAAAAGCTGTTTTATCTATCGGCGAATACCCAGTTCATTTGCTGATGAAAAGCCGTTTTGCAAGCAAACCCGACGACGTATTACCCTTGTTTATTGACAAATCCAGTAAAGACATAATAAAAGATAGCAATAACCAAATTGACCCAGACAACATTATTGGGTTAGATACAGAGTTAGATGCTCACTTCTGGTTTAACATACTACCAAACGTTTCAAGTGACAGCCCATTTCTGGCAAGATTCGAAAGCAGACCCATCAAACAACTTCATAGAGCCCTCATCGTGGCGTCAATATGGGACGGAGTAGGCAGCGCATTGTTGCCCACAATGGTTTCACAGTTTAATGAACGCAACGTAAGCTCAGCAGCTTTAGCATTTTTCCCGTCTAAGGTTCAGTCTTTAGAAAGCCAGTTTAACGCTTTTGCAGCTGTAGGAAAATGTGCTCTGCTAGGTTCAGCCCCAATTGTATTGTTGGATAGAGAAAGCATAGAAAACTATCTTGGCGTGGACCGAAGGGGAAACATGATAAAAGGCACAGCAGTAGTCAATTACCTTGTTGACATGATGCTGGCAAGAGAAACACTTGTCGACGAATTTAGCGAATTATCCAAAACTTTTGATTCAACCATCTTTACACTGATGCTCGGCACAGGCGCAAGCCTACGCGTGTACGGTTCAATCGAAAACATACTCGACACGTTACTGTTTAAACAGTTCCTGTCATTTGACCTGTCAAGCGCTGAACTATTATACGTGCTAACACGTGTACCGTATCATCTTAAAGAAAAAGTGCCCCGTGGAAAAATCGAAATGGCAGCGGCGAACTGGTTTAAAGACAAAGCCACCCTCAAATCCATCCATGTTGCAGAGCCAGTGTACGTCGAAGATAACAGCGACCGCATAGACATCGCATTGTTCGTTGGCGGCTTTAATACAGCAAAAATATTTGGCGCCATAGAAAAGAAAGTTAACACCATGAAGAACAAGGCAGTCAAAAACGGTTTCGTACAAGATGATGAATGGAAAGAAATTGTTAAAAAATTAACAAGTTAAAAAGGTTGGGAAAGCGTAAAGCTTTCTTACTGTTTCTTTGTTGTGTTGCCGTTGCCGTTTAGGTTTTTAATCATGCCGTTTTGGCCGTTGATTTCTTTGATGACTTTGGTTGCGTTGACGCCGTGTTCAAGTAGGTAGCTTCGTGATAGGTGTCTTTCAAAATCGTTTGATTTGGTGTAAAGTAACTGCATTTCGTCGAATGATTCCATGTCTTCTGGCCTGCCTCTTCCGCCCACAACTAAGATGCTTGTGGTCCAGGGTTCACGTGAATCAATTAAACGGACAGTGATGGTTCTTGAAACTTCGCTTGTCACGTAGCCTGCAAGAGCAGTGTAAACTTCTTGACTCATGTCTTCTGTCCACATGTTTGGCGGAGTTGACACTGTTACCCAAATGTAGTCTGTCTTGTAGCTAGGCTTGTAACCCATTATGCTTGGCGTCTTGAATGCGCGAACTACGCTTTTTATGTAGTCTTTGAAGTGGTCCATGTCAAGAATGTCGCGGAAGATTACGTCACGTGTCAGTGTGTCTTCTTGTTCTGTTACGATTTTGAAAAGGATTTTACGTTGTTCAGTCTCGGTTAATTCAGCGTTTTTCTCAAAGTACCGTTTAGGTTTAACAATAGCTGCAAGGCGTTCGTCATAATCGTTTTGTAAGTCAACGATTTTTGCTAAACGTTTACGGTAACCCGAGGTTAACTCGATTTTCTTAGCCAACTTCTCGTAGCGTCTAATTGTACTGTCAAGTTTTTCAAGAGTTTCCAACGCGAAGGATTCTTCCTGCTCAATCCGTTTAAGGCTACGGTCCAGGTCTAAAAGCTGCTCGCGGGCATAGCGTTTAGAACCGAACAGTTTTCGGACTTGCAGTTCCATTTTAGATTTGTCGAATTCTTTGCGTTTCTTGGATTCTTGTATACGTAAAACTTCGTTGTCTGCTACGCTTCGTTTCTCGAGACGTTTTGCCATTACGCCGTTTATGTAAGCTAAGTGTTCGTCAATCATTTTTGCTTCGTCTTGTGGTGTTCTGAGCATTAACTGAACCATTAGGTATAGTGTTGCAAGTTCTGACTGGATTTCGTGTAGTTCATCTCTTTCGCATTGGCATTCTGGAAGCGCTTCATAGTAACGGACAAGCGCGTCGGTTAAGTAGCGTGTTTCATCGTAGAATTTAAGCACGTTTAATGCTTTTTCAGCGATCTCTGCAATCATCACGTAATCGTCAAGGATTTTCTTTTGACGTACCGTGAAGACTTGTGAGCTTGGAATAAGCTGCTTTAAGCGTTCAACGATGGCTTGTTTGCGTTCAGGGAATTCAAGGTGAGTCTTAGTCAAGTTTGTCAGTAAAGCTTCGAGGTTATCGATTTTTCTTTGACCATCTTTCTTGATAACCAAGTTGATTATTGCTTCTTCAATTGGACCAGTTTTGCCTACGTACTTGACTGTAGAGAGGAACCTTGTTAATTCGGCTATCCAGTTTTTAACTTGGATTTCAATGCCTTTAACGTGTAGGGCAACGTCGTCTTCTAAGCGCGGGTTGCTCGTGATTATGGTTTTAACTTTGTCCTCAAATTGTTCCTCGTTAAATGTACCTGTCTTGATAAGGTAATTCTTGAGGTGGTTTCTTGCAACGTCCGCGTTAACTTTGATTATGCAGTTTATGTCTTCAAGGATTTCGACTTTTTCTTTACGGTGTTCCTGAAGCATTTGTAGGGCTTCAAAATTAATTTTGAACGCGGCAATATAGTCCTCAACTGGGTAAACAACTTTCTGCATTCCCAATGTGTGAGCTGAATTGCTGGTTAAGCCTACTTCAGTGCCTATGCCACCCATAAGGTCAGCTAAGTCGAAATCCATCAACACATATAGCATGTCTACAACCATTTCGTCCATTTCACGTCGGGCTGTTACTATGTTGCCTATTTTTGAGAATGCTGGAAGCAACGGCAAGTAGATTAACGCGTTTAATGGGTTGCGGTAAACGTCACCAAACTCTTTGGTTATAACTTCATTGTAATCCTTGTTTAGGAGCAATGCCAATTCATTCATGGACGTGAATGCGCTGCAGCCTTTTGCTGGTGGATCGTCGCCGCCACATGGAGTTACTACGAAAGCAATGATGGGTACGCCTGAACCGAGAACTTTTCGCAGGTGCCTTGCAAAATCGAAAAAGATTCCACTGCCAGTTCCTCCGCCTAAACCATAAACAAGAATAACCGTGGGTGTCACGATTGATGAGAGAGCTTGTTCTTTGAACGAGTTAATTGCGCTTCTAATTATTCCGAGTTGATAATAGTTTAAGGCGTAGATGGCTTTGGCAAGTGCGCGTCTGCGTCCGGCTCCTCCAGCCATTGGCGGAATTGCCATAGTAGACTGCAACCATGGGATGAAGTCTGTTAGTTTTGCGCCTTCACCTACTAGGTATTCGTTGTATTTTTGGTTGATGAAGTCAAACATGGCTTCTGCAGTTGGAAACTTTACTGACTGCGCGATGAGGTGCATTCTTTCTGCCGGAATGCCTGCTTTAATCATTTGTTTGGTTATTTTTTCGTTGGATTCCATTAAACTTCGGATTTCAGGGTCAGCAATGTCTATTGCCAAAAGAGAGAGGCGGGTGAGCTCATTTTGCATGAGGTCCATTGTTTTTTTGTTGTTTAGGAACGCCTCTACAATGTTGGTTCCTGCTGAACCTAATCCGATGAGTTGTACACTGTTTTGATATATTCTGGCCGTAGTTTACATCCCCACTAACCGTTTTAGACGGTCTTTTACACTTTCTAAACTTGCTCCCATGCTGCGGTCGATTTTAGTGGCTCTGAGAGTTAAGCCTTCTAAATCTTTGATTTGGTCTTCAACTACCAATTTGAAGTAGCCGACTTTGCTGCGTGAACGCATGAACATAACGCCCAAGACAACTGCTATGACTGCGAAGATGGCAACTAATGGTATGAAGAGTATTTCCATTGTTGCTGATGCGGGAGCGACTGACGTGTCAAGAGATTTAAGCATGTTTAATGCGTTGTCTGTTAAACCAGCATTTGCCAGTGCTTGTGATTCAGATATTACGTTGTTGAAGGCTTCAACTATTGCTGGTGAAACACCGGAACTGCTGTATCCTGCAACTTTGCTTTGCTCCTCTGCTAATTTAGTGTTGTAAGCGTTGATTGATGCGTCTGTAATGTTCTTTTTAACTTCGTCAAGAACTGCATTGCTTGGGTCTTTAAGTGAAACTAGAACAATTGGTACTGCTTTGTGAAGAGTCACGCCGTTGACTGTTGAAGCTACTGTGCCAGTTGCTTTACCGTAAACTGTCATCATGAGAGTTCCAGAGTTTTGTGGGAATGAGAATGATGCAGAATTGGGGTTATAGTTTCCTAAGGTGTAACCGTCGCTTGTGTCATGTGACCAGTAGTAATCTTTTGATGCAAGACGTGCCAAAGAAGTGCTTAATGTTAAACTTGAACTTGGGTTACTTGTAGCAATTTTTATTGTTACTGAAACTTCCAAGTCTTGTCCTTCACTAATTTGACCGTTGCCACTTGTGGTGCCGGTTTCAAAGTTTTGTTCCAAAATTAGGTTTCCTGTTCCTGCGTCTCTGATTGTGTATTTTGTTATCCAGTCACCTTGACCTGTTGCCGCATTGGCAGACAAGTTTGATGTTAGATAAATTGTTGTTGACGATAGCAAAAGGATTAGAATTATTGGGATTAATTTATTTTTCAAGTATTCGCTCCCTCAATTTTTTCTATCAGTATGATGCATATAACACTTGTGCTTTTCTGATTAATAGACTGCGGTTAAATAAATTGTTAACCCAACAAGTTAACTAAAAATTTTACTTACAAACTGCAATAACTATTACTATTTTTTGTTAAATAGTATTTGCAAAAACAGGCGTATTGAACTTAACAATTACACTAACTGTGCTTTGCAAAAACCTATAAAATAAATCAAATGATTAGTAGGCTCCAAAATTCAGGAAGAGAGAGAAAAAAATGAAACTGAAAAATGCTAAAACACTGCTATCCCTAAATGCCACACATAAGCTTGCTAAACCCGTAGTCATATGCTTATCTGCTCTACTTCTTTTGAGCATGGTATCCATACTTTTGACTTCGGGAGTTCAAGCAGCAACACCATCAATGGCATTGCACACAGAAGGCAAACTAATCAAAGATGCCTCTGGAAACACAATTTATCTTCGCGGCCTACAAAAAGTTGAGTTAGCTGACGACCCAGACGGAACATGGAACGGCAACGCACTTTGGACAGACGCCAACGCAAAAGCCGAGCTTGACCAAATGAAAGCTTGGGGCGCAAACACAGTCCGCTGTATCCAATCCGTGGACAACTGGAAATACAACTTAAACACTCCATACGCGAGCATCTCCAGCAGAGAAGCAGTTAAAAAAGTAATCGAATACGCAGCAGAACGCGGCATGTACGTAATCTTCACAGGTTACCGCGTAACCAACTACTTCAACGGCGGAAACCAAGACCCACTGCCATACCCGCCATACCAAACCTCAGCGGGCGCATCATCAGTCATAGGCAGCAAACAAGACTTCATTAACTGGTGGAGTGACGTTGCAAACGAACTCAAAGGATACGACAACGTGCTCTTTGAAATCTGGAATGAACCTATCGCCAGCGGTTCAGCAGTCTCAGAATACTTTGGCGTACAACAACAAGTAATCAACGCAATCCGGGCAACCGGCGCTCAAAACTTGGTCCTTGCACAATGGGACATGGGCAGCTGGGTTGACTTAGACTACGGCGGCGGTTCCACAATGTACTGGGCAAACGATGCAAACCTTGTTGACCCATCAAACAACTTGGTTTACGTTACACACCTTTACCGTGAATACGGACAAACAGGCATCTACTCAAACCCATCATCAGTCGCCAAATGGGGAACAAACCACGCATACGACTATAACGAACTTAAACGCGCATTCATCGCAGAAGGAATCGACTACATCCTAAACACACTAAACAAGCCAATGTTCGTAACTGAATGCGGCGCAAACATGGACCAAGGCGGCGCTGAAGCAAACTATGAACAACAAGCACTAGCAAACGAACTGAAAATCTTCAATGAATGGGGAATGAACTGGATAGTTCACTGGTTCCGAGAAATCGGCATCTTTAGACTCCACACTGGCGCACCCAACTTTACACCAACAGCAGGCGGAACAATTACACAACAATACCTAAAAGAACAGAAAGTCTTCCCATCAACCGGCACAACAAACCCAACCCCAACGCCAACACCAACAGCGACACCAGCACCAACAGCCACTGCCACTCCAGCACCAACTGAAACCACAACACCTACACCGACCCAAACACCAACTCCATCACCCACGACCACTCCAAGTCAAGATGGCCAACAAGCTACACCAACAACAGAACCTACAACCGAACCATCAACAAGTCCAACTCCGTCAACAACGCCACAACAAATGGATATACCAGCAATCTTTAATCCGTTCCATTATTGGCGCATCTGGAGAACCTACTACTTCCCATTCCACTTTAACATGTGGCACTTCTACTTCTTCTGGTAAGAAGTAGGTTAACTCCACCAATCTTTCCTTTTTTGTTAACAATTCTTAATTAAAGTTCCAACTAAACTTGTCGGCTTATCAAACAAACCCTCAAGACACCCCACCTTATCCGCGGGCAGGCTGGCTAAAAGCGCAGTTGCGGGACCAGCAGACTTGTCAAGACGCACCGCGCAAGATTTGTTAGCCTCAAATTTTAAGCCTAAACTTTCGGTTAAAACCTTAATTTCTCGTTGAATACCTTCCGACCCCACAGGAATAACTTCATGCACAAACTCGAGCCCCAACAATTTTTGCAAGTCCAAAATATTTGTGTTAGAACCCTTTTGTTCACCAGGTAACACTTCAGCGCCCACAGCGGGGGAGCCTACCACTACGAGGGAGTCGCCAGTTTGCGCGGTGCCTATTCGCAACTTATCTTTACCGCAGATGCCAATCACGGTTACTCCTACGCCAGTTTGGTCTGAGGGAAAGTTTTTTTCTGCGCTTCCGGTTACTGCAAGTTTGGGATCTAAACCTGCTTGTACTGCTTCTTCACGGACGCCCCGCAGGATTTCAAGACCAGTCGGGTTGAGTTCAACGCTTAAGTTGTCTACGACGCAGAGGGGTTGGGCGCCGGTTGATATGACTTCCATTAATGCGACGCGGGCAGCGAATTTTCCTACAATGTAGCCGTCAACTTTGAGGCGGTCCAAGGGTTTGGGTCCGATGGCGCCGCTTGAATCGCAGCCTATCACCATTACGTCTGATGGTGTGAACTGGAAAATTCGTAGGTCGCGTTGTGTGGGGATTGAAAAAGGAGAAAAACTGGTTTTGTTTGTCAAGCGGGTTTTTTGCCTCTTACTGCTATGTAAACTAAGCCTGCAAGCAGAGCATTAAGGCTTGCGACTACCAGTAAACCCGGCGCTAACGCGGTTGCAACCAGTAAGCCCGCATCAAATGTTGGCCCCAGCAGGGGTGCAAGTGGGAAAACCATTGCGGTGTTGATGGCTACTCCGATGATTAAGGCTGGAATGAAAGCGGCACGGTTTTTGTACTTGTTTGTTGCGCCTATGGCTCCGCCTGCGATTGCCATGCCGACGGCGATTGGTATATGCAGGATGCCCATGGGGAAGCCGCTGATGACTGCTGTTGCAAGGTGTCCTAAGCCGCAGACGAGTGCGCCTTCGACGCCGCCGAATAGGAGTGCGACTATGAAGCCTGCGAATGAGTCAAAGGCGATGCTGCTTGCTGGGTCTGGTTTTATGAATGAGCCGATTACGGCTAGTGCGGTGAATATGGCTATGCGTGCGATTCGTACGCTTGGGCGTTTGCTGAAGAGGTAAGAGGGGATTTTGCTTTGGGTTTTTTGTTGTTGCATAAGTGTTCACTTTGGCTATTGCTGGATGGATAAAAATAAAAGCCTTGTCACGTGTGTTACAATAGTAATACAGGTGCTGTTTATGGAAATAATCAACGTACGCTTACCCGACAAAATCTCATCCGACCTTGACACACTCGCCAAAAAACACGAGTTAACAAGAAGCGAAGTCATACGCCAAGCCCTCACCATGTACCTGCACATAATCGAAAACGTAGGCACCATGCTACGCCCCCTCGCCTTCCAAGTAAAACCCGCGCAAATGGAATACACACGACACGGCGACGTCTCCATCATCAAATCCCCCACAGGACACGCCATAGTCACAGGCTCCACAAGCAGCGGCGCTATTGGACCAAAGGAGCTGGATAAAGTCAAAGTTACAGGCGCCATTCTGGGCAAATTCCTCGCACGCGTAGCACTAATGGACGTAACCGCAACAGGCGCTTTTCCCCTTCTGCTCTCCGTCACCATGGGCGTAGAAAAAGACCCAACAGGCAACCAAATCCTCGAAGGCATACGCAAAGAAACCCGCCTAATCGGCCTTGACCCCAACCAAGTACTGCTGGAAAACACGGAAGACAACATGGAAACCCTGCAAACAGGCGTAGGCTTAACCGTTGTTGGATTCGCAAACGAGACAGAGTTGCGGTTGGCTAAAACGTGTCCAGGCGACAAAATCGTTGCTATAGGCAGACCTAAGGTGGGTGAAGAGGTTATTCCTGCTGAGGCGCGTGGCGAGATTGCTGATTTGCGTAATGTTGGGCAGCTGGTTCAAAGAAAGTATGTGCATGATATTGCTGCTGTGGGCACGTTTGGGATTGCAGCGGAGGCGCGTATGATGGCTTTTGGCGTTGGTAGGCAACTAAAACTCTTCGACGTCGACGGCTTAGACTTAAACAAGTCAGCTGGGCCAGCAACAGTGGTTTTAGCAAGCGTTGACCCTGAACGCGTAGAAGACCTAAAGGATTTGATTTCCAAACCGGTAAACGTAATCGGCGAAATACAATAAGCCGTTTATGCTTTGTTTTTTAGCAGGTGCCCGTTTTTGTCGATTTCCTGTGCTCGGATGCGGGTTGTGGATATGGGTTTCTTGTTTTCTGCGGGCACCAGAGTGATTTCAACAATGCTTAAAGGCGGCAACCCGACTTCTGCACGTTTCTTATTAATGGTTTCACCCACTTTAACTGTTTCTTGACTGACCACTAACGCGTCTAAACCATCCCTGTTCAAAGTCAACCCATAAGACGTGTATAATGGAGAAATTTCAAAACGGCCTTTAAAGCCAGATTTTTCCAAAAAAGCCGTTAAATCCGCAAGCCTCTCATCATAAGGCGCGGTTTTGTGGGGTTTATGCATTTTTTTGACAAACTCGTCGCTTGTTAACCCAACGAGCACGTATTCGCCTACTTCAAAAGCTTTGCATAGTAGCGCCCTGTGCCCTTTATGCAACTCGTCAAAGGTTCCGCCAACTGCAACTTTCCTAAACTGTTTCGCCATTGCCAACCAACCTGGCACCTTGGAAATCCACTTTACAGATTAACACTTGTTTTTCTGGCAATACTTGCTTAAAAGCTTCTGCCACAGAAAGGGCGTTTTCTTCCAAAACCACCGCATGCACAGCTTCACCAATCATGTTTTGAGCTGCACCAACAGCCCCCGCTTTAGTTGCTAATTTGACGAGTTCGCGGACGCCGTCTGATGCGAAACCTGCTTTTTGGGCAAACATCCAGCAGCTTGACAAGAAATTTTCCAAAGTTGGCTCAGCCAAAATTTTTTCGAGCGTTTGTTTGCCGTAACGATTAATCTCAACTTTGCGTTCAGGTGAAGAAAGCAGGGTTTTGCTGATTTTTGTGTTGTAGAAACCAGCGACAACTACGTAATCGGGACTTATTGGTATGCGGTCAATATGGCATACACCCGGCGCGCCCGGTTCAGTTACAAGGATTAAGCCGCCGCCCACAGTTAATGAACTGACTGTGCCCAAACCAGTTTGGGATTGAATTTCAGCAATATGCGCGATTGTGCCGATTTGGTTATATGTTAAAGATAAACCCAACGCTTCTTTTAACGCGAGCCCGGTGGTTAAGGCTCCGCCGGCGCTGGTTCCAAAACCCATCCCGATAGGAACATCAATCCTGTGTTCTACAGTGACGGCGTATTGTTTGTCGGTTTGGCTTAGGAGGGTTTGGGTTACGTTTCGGGTTACTTTTGCCTCGGCAGCTTGTTGCTTGTTGATATAGACTTGGATGCTGTTCTCGTTTGCTTCGTCAACGGTTACTTTGGTGTGTACTCCGCATTCTAGTCCAAAGCCGCCGCCTCTTGCACCCATGCGTTGCAGGTCAGTGATGGGAGTGCCGTCTGGGTTGGTGTTGTAAATTTCGAAGAAACTGGAGATGGCTCCAGGCGCAAATGCTTTAGCGGTTTTTTTCACGGGCAGGTTCACTTTGTTTCTGTTTCATAAGTGTTGGGAATGCCCTATAAACTGCTGCTAAGATGGGCGGTCCAAGAATTATTAGGAATGGAATTTCTGTCGCAAAAGTCCAAGTGAACAAGCCAAGAACACCTACTGCGGTTAAAGCGGGCAGGGTTGTTAAGTTGGGAGCAAAAAGAACTCCATAAACGGGAACCATTAAACCGATTATTAGGCTGCCCACAATTAAACCAACTACTGAACCTAACTCGTAGCTTGCCCATTTAGATTTGCTTAAAACTATAGCCAAGTAAACAAGGTAACAACCAACAATTATTCCAACATAAATCAAGTCTGTGTAAACGTAAGCTACAACGGCTGCTAAGGCAGTAATCAGACCATAAATAGACAGAGCTTTTTTAGAGTCAACTTTTTTGTTTGCAATGTAACCGATTAGCCAGAACCCTAGAAAGTTAGAAGTAACGCCTGCCATCAAGCTAAGTAGGGGGTCTCCACCTAACATTATGTCACTAATGAATATGCCTACACCTGCGCCTAATCCGCCTACCCACGGACCGAAAATTACTGCGAAAACTGCGGGAATAATTACTTGAGGCCAAAAACGTACTCCTCCAAAATAAATCGGGACAACCGTAGATAATAAAACGCCGACCACAACGTATAATGCAGCGTTTAATGCAAATGCCATGATGTGTATGGGTTTCAAAGCTTTCGTTTGCTCCTCATTCTGGTGTTTAAGGCTGTTGTGATGCGTGCTTTGTAGATAAAACTTGTCTATGAATTGTTTAAACATGTTTAAACAGTTTAATTCAAATAACGAACAGCCACCCAAAAAAAAGGGCAAACCTAATTTAAATTAAGAAAAGATTAAGACTTAACTGTGAAAGCAACCACACGATGCCTTGAAGGTTTACTTCTTGTGGCGTTTTATGCGGTCTTGACGCTGTGTCTTCTTGCGCCAATCCTTCTTACGCTGAGTCTGCATGCTGAAGCGTTCTTGACGGGGCACATCAAGCTTGCGGAAAGGAGCTACTTCACGATAGAAGGTTTCATAGTTTATCTTGTTTTCTTTAAGGTCCAAAATAAACTGGTTTAATTCTTCTTTTGTTTCGCCGTCACTTGTTCTGTCAAAAGCTTCCGCATAAACGGTATAGGCTGCGTGGAACTGAAAATTTTCGAGGTCATCAATTTCGAGTTTTTCTGGGGTTTGTTGGTTTTTCTCGTTAGATTGTTCAGTCATTCTATTTTCCCAAGTATTTGCATTTAGCATGTTGCTTTGCCCTCTTTTATAGGTGTGCCTGTAAAAACCGGCTTCGCACAATCCAAGCCATCAGTTTGAACCCGATTTGAGGCTTGAAAGCCTGCCGCGGCATCGTTTATCTTCTGAACGCATTTAGGTTGGCTTGTTTTTCGGTTTATTCAGCACTAAAGCATCAATGAGAATTATAACGGCAGCTACAACCGTTGCCACGGGAACCAGCAAGAGCAGTATCAAATTTTGGTTCAAACTTGGAAAGCCCCACATTACTTCGGGAATAGAGACAGTTTGGTCATGAAATTCTGGCAAAGGAGCATCTGGATCAGGCAACGCCTGCGGATTTGGTTGGGTAAGCATTGGTGAAAAGTTGACTTTGCCCAAGTTAAAGTCATCATAATAATCGTGGATTGAGTTGTCAATGCTTACTCGGTCACTTGGCAACCAGTAATTGTTGGCGGCGTCAACTTTGTCTGCGCTGGTTTGGATGATGTTGTCTTTGTTGTTTTCAAAGTTGTTATAGCATATGGTGGGGCCTGAATGGTCTAAGTAGATACCTACTTGGTTGTTTTTGATGGTGTTGTTTTGTATTGTTATGCCGTTAGAGGTACAGCGGATGCCATTTGTGCAGTTGGTGATGAGGTTTCTTTCAATAACCGCTGAGCCTTCTGCTTGTGCGTTTATGCCCGTATAACCCCTTGAAACAGTGTTATCGCAGGCTATAATGGAGTAACCGCTAAAACTAATGCTGTGAACAATATTTTTCTGGATAACTACTTGTGAACCAGATGCACTAATAGAACCGGTTTTTTCTTCTTCAGAGTTTCCTAAAATTAGGACCTGATTTCCATCGACAACAAGGTGGCCTGAGAAAACATTGTTTGAAAATTCAATATTCTTGCCGCCTTTAGCGTTTATTTTAAGTCCACTATAGATGGTGCTATCAACAATTTTGATGGGGCTACCACTAATTATTACTGCTTCAATTTCGCCCACGTATCTTCCAACCCAATCCATCTGGGATCCGCCGCCACTGATAGTGCAGTTTGTTATGGTTGCTGCGCCAGTGAGACTTATTGCGGATTGCCCATAATAGCTCGAATAATGCCCAATAATGCTTTGGTCAATAGAAAGAAAGCTACCAGAAACTCCGCCATTAACTGTACAGCCGACAATGTTTGAGTCTACAGCGTTTAGGTCATAGCTGATTTGGTTGTCTAAAATGTAGGCGTTTCTTGCTTCAACACTACCCTCGACTCGGTTGTTTGACAGAAGGGATTTTCTGAAATAGTCAATAACAGTGATGCCCCCAGTTGTTTGGCTATTTATTATTTTTAGGGAAGCATCACTGGTTATGGTTGTCTGGTTGAAAACTGCGTTTTCGATTTTGCAACCCGTGTCTGATTGTTCAAGCCACCCGTTACAGATTTCAGTAAAAACGATTTTTCCGCCGTTAAACTGCACCTTGTTATTCTGAGTGCCTAACGCTTGTAGGGTGCCGTTTACTTGGATATAGTAAGTGCCCAAGTTTACGATCGCTCCTGCTTCAATGGTTAAAGTAACTCCGGGGTTTACGGAGATTGGACCAATAAGCGTGATGGGACTGCGGCTTTGAGTCCAAGTTGTATCAGAAGCGATGATGCCGTTTACTGTTTCGGAAGCTTGAACTTGCCCAAACTGAACACTTCCCAACAGTATGACCTGACAAAACAGGACGATAACTAACAACCATCCAAGTTTTTCCATGTTTTGACACTCAATTTAGTGGTTGAAATGGTTGGGATATATAGGTTGCCAATTTAGGGTCAATTTTGATGAATTAGTTGTTTTTGCAGTTTTTTGAGAACATTATTAAATGCATTAAAAGATTTGATGTTTTGAAAAATATTTTGTAAATTATACATTTATTGGCTGAAAATTGCATAAATATAACATCTTAATTCTTAAGTTTCAATCAAAAAACCCGTCAAACCCACAAACGGTAGATAAAAAATGAAAGAAATCACAAACCAAATAAACAACCTAACAACCGGCGATTTAATCTGCGTTGAATGGAGCGACGCCAGCATCGGCAAAAGCCTATCCAACGGCGTAAACGGCATAGACGTCCCCGTCAAAAGCTGGGGCATCTACATTGGGCAGCTTGGACAAAAACGCAAACACCTCATTTTAGCTCAGAACTGTTTCCGTTACAGCGACGGACTCTACGATATTGACTACACCGCCGTGCCGCTCCCATGGACGACAAGTGCCAGCATCATTCAAAAAAACCATGTCGGCACCGAAGAAGCCCAAGTTTTACTCAAAAGCTTCACTGTAAACGCTAAAGCCAAAAATGACGGCGCCAGTTTTGGGCGTTGCCGTCGCCAGCAGAGGGTGCGTAACCATTGACTGACTGGGTACGACGCGCCTTGACTCGGCGGATAACTAACAAGACGCAGTTGCAGGAGAACGCGGAGGCTGCGGTTGAGGAAGTGGCGCCCAGCGACCGCCTCGTGTTGGGCACAAAGTTTGCGATTGCATTGACCGCGTGTTTTACTGCTATCGAGATTGCCCATTTAGCACTGCTCGGGTCATGGAACAGTGAAGTCTTCGCCGCAATCACAGGTTTGGCAGGCACGATTACGGGGATATTGATTTCTCAAAAATCCTAAGGGGGGTAGGTGCTATTGGTGAAAATCAAGCGCATTAATATGTTGAAAAACAGGGTAAGCAAGCTTCGCTCTGAAGTAAAGACTGATACTCAAAACCTTCGCAATCAAGCAATCCAAAGTTTGCAGGAACTTTTTGATTTGGCAAAAGAGCAAGCCCAAAATCCCAGCATAAAGGCAAAAGAACGACAAAACTGGATTCGGATTGCCGCTTACACTTGTCAAGTAATCAATTCTGTTGCAGTGCGTCTTGATGAAAACCAAATTGACAAAGATTTGAACAGTTTGGAGGAACTCATAAATGAAGTCCAGTCAAAAACAAAAACTCAAAGCCCTGACCCAAAAGTTCAGTAACACCCAAACTGTACAGTTCCCACTTGACCCAAACCAGTTTTTTAGGGAAACATTAGGTTTTACCCCAACCACTTACCAGACTGAACTTGTCAGCCAGTTTCAGAACAGCCAATTTGTAGCTGCAAGGTGGGCGCGGCAAACAGGCAAAAGCCACACCATAAGCGCGCTTCTGCTCCATTACGCTTTGGTCAACCCGAACTGTAACATTGGCATTGTTGGTCCAAGCTGGCGACAAACAAAACATATCATCAAAACCATCAACGGCTTCCTATGCAAGCTGCCAAAAGGCACCTACAAAAAACCCCAAAGAACCAACGTGTCCCTAACCAACGGCAGCGTCATAGAAGCCTACCCAAACAACCCCGAAACCATCCGAGGCCCCAAACTTCACATCGTCTACGCAGACGAATTCAACTTTATTCCAAACGATGAAGAACTATATGACGCCATGCTCTTCACCTTGGGCACAACGAATGGCAAATTCGTCTGCACTAGCACGCCTTGGAGCACAGACAGCATTTTTCACAAAATCTTCCACGACGAAGCATTTGCGGACTACGCGAAATCGCATGTAACCTACCAGCAAGCGTTGGAACCCAACGGACCACTCAAGCAGCAGATACTAAACCGCATCCGCAAGCAGCTTGAAGGTGACCCGTGCCGTTGGCGACGAGAAATGGAAGCAGACTGGGCAGAAAACCAAAACACGTGGCTCTCACAGGCGCTGATTACTCAATGCATCGACCACACACTTGACTACACCAATTTCGAGGCGGAAGCAAACGGCGTCTTCTACGGCGGATTGGACCTTGGCAAACATCAAGACCCAAGCGTTCTAGCAATCTTCAAGATGGAAGACCAAAAACTCCGCCTCATTCACCTGCACAGGTTCCCACTCGAAACCCCCTACGCCAGCGTCATCGGTTACGTGAAAACCATCAGTGACCGTTGGCAAACAATCAGCAAAATCCTCGTAGACAGCAGCGGCGTAGGCGACTACATAACCGAGGACATGGCTAACTCGGGGCTTGACTGTATTGAAGGCGTAACGTTCACAGTTGAGCGTAAGCAGGAGATGGCGCAGTATCTTAAGCAGGCTATGACCGAAAACCGGCTCCTCTTCCCTTATGACAGCGACTTAATTGCTGAATTAAATATTGAACAGTATGAACTGTCTAAGGATGGAAAAATCTGCCTCTCTCACCCGGTCGGGACACATGACGACCGCTTCTGGGCACTCGCACTTGCTGCTTACGCTTCAAGAACCCAGCCGTCCCCCAAACTGTGGGTTATCAGCAAAGCCCTCAAAACCAAAACACACCTTAGCAGATTAAGGCAAAGATTGGCTCGGCATAATGGAGGCAACACCCGTTGACCAGACGCAGACCAGAACATTTTCGAATAAGCCAGCTTAAACGCACCTACAACCGCAGCACAGACACATTCACCATCAACATCAGCTACGAAACCGCCCCAGCCACCCTAACGCAACGCACTAAAGAGGTCGCGGAAGCCTTCGGGTTAGGAACAGACCAGACACGCCGATTCACCCTTTACGATAACGTGAACATCCAAATTCGCCCAACAGACATCGTTTTGATTACTGGGGACAGCGGAAGCGGCAAAAGCGCATTACTGAAAGCCTTCAAGAGCGATTTAGGCGCAGAAGCACAGGACGCAAAAGACAGCCCAATCAATCCAGATACACCAATTATAGAAACACTTGAACAAAGCACCACTGGCGCCATAGAAGCGTTAAGCCGTGTAGGCTTAAATGATGCTTTCTTGTTCCTACGCCCCTACAGTCAACTCAGCGATGGCCAAAAACACCGTTACCAAACAGCACTTTTAGCAGAGTCAAGAAAGCCTTTTTGGATTTTAGACGAGTTCACCAGCACCCTTGACCGAGACACAGCCAAAATCCTTGCCTACAACCTTCAACGCCTCGCACGCAAACTGGGCAAAGCCGTAATCGCAGCAACAACCCACCAAGACCTACTCAAAGACTACGCGCCAAACGTGCATATCCACAAGCGGTACGGAAAAGAAGTCACCGTAAAGTATTACCCCAAAGCCAAAGCCGCAGCCTGCTCGCTTGTACGGCGAATGCGCATCCAGCAGGGCACAACCGCAGACTACAAAGCATTAAGCCAGTTTCATTACCGCGCAAACCGTCTGCCGCCGCCGAGAAGAGTTTTTACGCTTAAACGTAAAGACGAGCTTTGTGCAGCTATAGTGTACAGTTACCCGTCGCCGGTAACATTTGGCAGAAGTAAAGTTTGGAAAGGCAACATTAAACAGTTGCAGCAGGAAGTCAGCGTTATCAGCCGGGTTATTGTTCACCCTAAATACCGCAGCATCGGGTTAGGAGAAAAAATAGTCAAAGAAACCCTACCTCAAGCAGGCACCCCCTGTGTGGAGACGGTTGCGGTTATGGCAAAGTATAACCCGTTTTTTGAAAAAGCAGGCATGACAAGAGTTGCGGAAAGTAAACAAAACCCGCATATCACGGAAGCGTTGAAACAGCTTGGAGAGTTAGGGTTTGATGCTGCCTTGCTTTCAGCAACAGGTTTAACGGAACAAAAAATCCAAACCGTCGGCACAGAAAAAGTTTCTCTGATTCTTTTTGAGCTTTCAAAGCGTAACGCTATAATTCGTAGAAGATTGGCTAACTTGAAAAATGTATACCCAAAGCATGAAGAGTTCGTGCAAAAAATTGGGCAATTAGACGCTTCAGGACTCGCTGAAGTTCTAAAAAAGCTGAGTTTTTGTGCGCAAAGTAAAATGTACCTGTTCTGGAAAAATCAAACGCAGCCCAAAAAATGAAAAACAGGCTGTTTTTTGCATTAAATCAAACACTAATTCACGTTTTTTTCTCAGATAATTCTTATATTTGTCGCAGTGAATTTGATATGGTTGCGTTTTAGAGGCATCAAACTTCATGAATTTGTCTTCTAAGGATGATTTGAATTCGTCGTTGGCTTCTTTTCCCATGCTTAACCCTAACCCTATTATTGAAGCCGACTTTGAAGGCAACCTACTTTACTTAAACAAAGCAGCAGAAAACATGTTTCCAGATTTAAAACAAAAACTCCAAAACCACCCAGTATTTGATGACTGGAAACTAACAATAAAACCGCTCAAAGAAAAAACCAGTCAAAGTTTTTGCAGAGAAACAAAAATTGGTTCAGACTGGTTTATTGCACAATATTTTTTGGTTCCAAACACAGAAAAAATCCGCATCTATTTTACACCCATTAACGAGTTGAAACAAACAGAGATTGCACTTGAAAAAGAAAGGAACCTGCTTCAAACTGTGATGGATGGCGCAAATTTTCATTTGGTCTATTTAGACCGAGACTTCAATTTTGTACGTGTCAACGAAAAGTATGCTGAAACCTGCGGTTACACACCTCAAGAAATGATTGGAAAAAACCATTTTGACCTTTACCCAAACAAAGAAAATGAAGAAATCTTCAAAAAAGTGAGGGACACTGGGGTTCCAGCAAGTTTTAAAGACAAACCATTCGTTTTTCCCGACCAACACGAAAGGGGAACAACCTACTGGGACTGGACGCTTCAACCAATCAAAAACGCTCAAGGAGAAGTTGAAGGCTTAGTTTTGTCACTTGTAGAAACCACTGAAAAGAAAAAGTTTCACACAACACTTGAAGAATACGCTGACCGAATGGAGGCACTTGCAGAGATGCGGGCAAAGCAGCTCAGCCAATCGGAACGGTTAGCAGCAATTGGTCAAACCGCAGGCATGGTTGGACATGACATACGTAACCCGTTGCAGGCGATTGCAGGAGAACTTTACTTAGCCAAGGGAGACCTTGACGCGTTACCTGATTCTTCGGCTAGAAGAAACCTGCGTGAGAACATAGTAAGTATTGAGGAGAACCTGTATTATATTGACAAGATTGTAGCTGACTTGCAGGATTACACTAAACCGTTGAAACCCAACATGGAGCTGGTTATAATTGAGAAAGCAATCGAAGAAGCGTTACTGATAGTTAATATCCCAAGCAAACTCAGCGTGAACATTATCGTTGAAAAGGATTTTCCAAAAATCAAAGCAGACTTCCCAATGCTAAAACGTGCATTAATCAACCTTATTCAAAACGCTGTTCAAGCCATGCCAAACGGAGGAACACTAAAAATATCCGCAGAAACCAAAAACCACAATGCTCAAATCAGCATTCAAGACACCGGCGAAGGCATCCCAAATGAAGCACAAGAAAAACTTTTCACTCCATTATTCACCACGAAATCTAAAGGGCAAGGGTTTGGTTTGGCAGTTGTAAAACGGTTAATTGAAGCTCAAAACGGAGAAGTCACTTACAAAACACAGAAAGGCAAAGGAACAACCTTCACCATACAGTTACCCATAAAACAATAAGCTATCGTTTAACACATTGTCCAGATGCAGGGTCAAAATGGTTTGTTGTGCCGTAATCACAGTTTTTACAGTCATTTTTAATGTCTTGACCAAACGGGCAACCTTTCAAATCAGCCATAACTTTTTCCTCAACAGTACCGATACCTACTAAGGAAAATATAAAACTGTTCCCGCAAAACAAGTCAGTTCTGGGAAAGAATTTTGCCTAAACGTTCTTGATGCTCAAACATTACGCAGTGCCCTGAATCTGGAAAAACTTCAAGATTAGCGTTGGGTAAAGCTTTGATGTTTGCATACGCGTTGCTTACGCGGCAAGTTAAGTCTTGGGCGCCATGCCAAATCCACAAGTTACTGCCGTAAACTTCTGAAAAAGGCAAAGTCCAAGGTTTAATGAAAAGTTGATGTTCCGCAACCACTGCTTTCACGCCCAAGTTACCTTGACGAAAAGCCTCAACCATGGACTGATACAGCAAACCAATCCAAAGTGGGTCAGTGAAAAATGTTAAGTCACGTTTTGAGCAGCCGTTCAGCAAGTGTTTGCCGTGCCGTGTAGCCATGAATGCTGCAGTGTCGCCGTTGGCTTTAATCAGTTGATTACTTAATTGTCGCATAGCTAATTCGCCGACAAAGGGGAGCTTCATTATGTGGTGAGCATATGGAATGTTGTGTGCGGTTGAAACGTCAAAAGGCAAAGACGGGATTCCAGCCAAAACTGCTTTAGTTACACGTTTAGGATTATAGGTACAGTATGATAGGGCGAAAACGCCTCCGCCTGACCAACCCAAAACAGCAAACTGTTCCAGCCCTAACTCATCAATTAAACAGTTAAGGTCCCCGTTGAAGTCTTGAAGGTTTTTTCGTGGTTTATAGGTTGATAAGCCGTAGCCGGGTCGGTCAACGCTGATAAGTTGCAGTTGAGCTTTGTCGGCAAGGTTTTTTAGAAGTAAAACTTCGAGACGGCTGCTGGCGGTTCCATGAAAATAGATGACGGGTGCGCCTTTGCCGATTTTTGTGTAGCCGAGCCTGCGTCCGTCAGGTAGAATTGTTACTTGCCCACTCAACTGTTTAATTCCCAACAGGTATTGGTTTGAGCGGGAAATATTAGTTTTCGTTGTTAAATCACTTTGTAGGGAAACATTGCTTTAACTGAAGATTATAAAGCAAAAAGTCTCCTAGAAAAATAAAGAATACAGTAAGTTAATGAAATAAAGAAGTCTTATATGTTATCAGTTGCAATCGACTGACATGGCAGAACCAAAAAATGGTCGTCCAATCTTCTTCCCAGAAAAACTGGTTATACTAGGCAACTTGGCTCTTTTCATATGGATTATCTTTGACACTATCGCCTTTCTACTGTTTGATTTCACATACGGCGTAGTATTTTTCATTTTGACATTGATCTTAATCTATGGCGTTCTACACTTTCTTGGTTGCTTAAGACCATGCTATAATTGCATAAAATGCACGCATGGCATGGGGCGCTTGGCAGCATTGTACTTTGGTAGACGTATCTTTAAAGACTACAAATACAGCTACAAACTGCCCACCGCAATATTCTTCACGATATACATCGGGGCGTTTCCTGCAGCATTCGCACTTTACTCAACCATCACAGACTTCACAATCATCAAAGCAACAGTTTTTGGGGTTCTCTTAGCATTTACAATCTTTAGCGCCTTAACATGGCGAACAAAAAAACCCTCAAAATAAAGATGCGAGAGCCAAAAACAAAAAAGGAAAATCGTCTGAAAATGGTAGCCCAGAAGAGATTCGAACTCTTGTCAAGGGCTCCAGAGGCCCCTATGCTTGACCACTACACCACTGGGCTTCTATGCAGTACAACGTTAGTTTAATTTCTCCATTATAACCTTACCGTTTTACAAAAGCCACAAAAAACATAAAAAATGAGAGTTCAAAAAATAATAGAAAAGAAACTTTACAGCCCTTACTTAATTGGCTCTTTTTACGCCATATTTTTTGCAAAAGTCTTCAAGAATTTGCTCACGTTCTTTGAGAAGACCTTTTCGCGACGCGTTGGTTTTTGCAACGTACGAAGCGATTTCTAAAGCGGTTTGCACCGCATTGTTAGCTACGGATTCTACAGCTTTAACTTGAGAGAGAATTTCTTTTGCGGAGCTTTCAACATTTGTTGCGTCGTTGTTTACGCTTGAAGCAAGTTGCATCATGTCTTGGGCGTCTTTTACTACAGTTTGAGTTAAGTTTTGGACTATTTTTGCAGTTGATGATACGTCTTTAGCTATTGCTGCCATATCCATTGCGGAAGCGGTTTGTTCTTCTATTGCCGATGACGTTTCTTCAGACGCAGAAGAGCTTTCTTCAGCTATACTGGCCACTTCATCAATTGTTTTAACTACGCTGTCTAAAGCAATTAACCCTTGTTCAACACCGTCAGTAAGCTTACTTACTTTACCAGTCATAACGTTCATGACTTCGCCGATACCTTCAGTTTCCTTAATTGCACCTAAAACCACGTTTGCACCTTCAGCCGCGCCTACCTGAGACTCTTGGGCAATACGGGCAGTTTGCGCGCCAGCGTCCTTTATGCCTTTAACTAAAGTTATTGCTGAACCTGCAGCAGCTTTAGATTGACCAGCCAAATTCTTCACAGCATCAGCAACAACCGCAAAGCCTCTGCCGGCTTCTCCTGCACGGGCGGCTTCAATAGCTGCGTTGAGTGCAAGCATGTTGGTTTGACCAGCAATATCTGAAACTGAATTAGCCATCACACCAACCTGTTCCACGGAGCTAACCATTGAAGTAACAGCGTTTGATACACTCAGTATATTATTTTTTATGCTGTCTATTGCCTTAAGTCCCTGCTGACCTTTCTCGTCGGCTTGGCGAGATTTTTTCAAAGCTTCATTGGTTACGGTAGAAGCGTCTCGAGCAATTATTCCAGCATCATCCATTACTTTCTTTAAAAATTCCGTGCTTTTAGCTGCATTTTGAGAAAGCTCAGCAAGTTTTTGTGAACCTTTTGAAACCTGTTGAGATGCAGTGCTGACTTGTTGCATGCCAGCAGCCATTTGGTCAGATACTTTTGCGGCTTGTTTACCCAATTCCATGACATGCACGCTTTCGGTTGTAGCTTTATCGGCACTGGAAGCAACTTGTATAGCTACTGTGTTAACGTTTTTTGCACTTTCAGCAACTCGACCAACTATGCTTGTTGTGTCAAGTGCCAGTTTTTCTACTATCCCAGCTGATTGTTCAACTTGATTTGAAAGTTCAGCTATGCGTTTTCCTTTTTCGATTATTTCATCTTCACCGGCAGCTAGAACCTTGGTGTTTTCTATTGCGCCTTCTAGCACTTTTAAAACAGTATTTATTAGTTCGCTGTTTTGAGTCTTTAGGTAAGAATTTTCTTCTCTAAGTTTTTCTAAATCTTCATTTTCAAGGGAAATTTTGGAGCTGTTTTGCTTTGCAGTCAGCATAATGTGTCGCCTGGTTTAGTCAATATTTCCCATTTATTTTACCTTATGAACTGGAAATTCAGATAACCAATAGGTAGTCTAACTAAAATACAACTACTCGCAATTCAAAAACAAATTTAAAAAAATTTCCATTAATTAGACTTGAATAAAAGCACTTGTCTAATCAACCAACAAAAAAAATTGTGCCAAAACTTAACCCAACCCATCCACAATTTTTTGTCACAAACAACGAAAAAGCATTAAACAAAAAACTTAAGTCACCTGTATAACCTTTTGTAATTGAATCTATTCTAAATTTTCAGCGGAGGAAGCCTCAATGGTGGAGTTATCAGGGTACTCTACCAAATTAAAAAAATCAAAGCCGACTTCAAAAAAGTCAAGCAACAAAGAAGCCTCTAAAACAGCGGAAGCCTGTCGTTATCGTACATTAAGCAGGGAGATGCTTGGAGCTATTTTAGAAAACATTCCATCCGCAGTAATGGTTATTGAAAAACCCAAAGGAAAAATCGTGTTTGTTAACCACCGCACTATTGAATTGCATGGCGTTAATCCTTGCGGGGTTGAATTTGAAAAGCACGCTAAAGACCTAAAAATCTTTGATTTGAATCCTGACCTTTACCCAACTAAAGAATTATACACATATCGGGCATTGAATAAGGGGGAAACAATCCGTAATTTACCGATAACTATAGAACGATTAAATGACCACAAACGGTTAACAGTTAATGTTAGCACAAAACCGCTGTTTGATTCAGAAGGCAAAATTAACGCTGCAGTAACCATTTTTGATGATGTAACCGAGAGAATTCAAACGCAAAACGAATTAGAAGAAAGCGAAAAACGGCTAAAATGGGCTCAACGAATTGCACATGTAGGCAACTGGGAATACTACATTAAAGAGGACAAAGCCGTTTGGTCTGAAGAACTTTTCCGCATTTTTGGTTTAATACCACAACAGTATGGACCAAACGTTAACGAGTACATTTCAAAAATTCATCCAGATGACCGTGAAGTGATAGATAAGAAATCAAGAGAATTATTGTTTGAAGGAAAAAAGAAAGCCAGTTTTGATTACCGAATAATAAGGCAAGACGGTTCAATACGTATTATCCATTCTGAAAGAATGGTTAAAGCAATTGGTCAAGACAACAAACCAGTGAGAATCGACGGAGTAGAACAAGATATTACTGAAAGTAAACAGGCTGAGCAGAAACTAGCTGAGTACGCTAAAAACCTGGAGCTTCTTGTTGAAGAAAGAACTAAACAGCTTAAGGCTGCTGAACGTTTAGCAGCTATTGGACAAACAGCTGGCATGATTGGGCATGATATTCGCAATCCTTTGCAGGCTATTGCAGGAGATTTGTTTTTGATGAAACAAGAAGTAGATGGTTCACCTGACAGTGACTGCAAAAGGAATGTTCAAGAAAGCTTACGGTCAATTCAAGAGCAAATTGATTATATCAACAAAATAGTTTCTGACCTGCAAGATTACTCTCGACCATTAAAACCTGAACTTACCGACATTGACCTTTGCGCGACAATTCCAAAACTTCTCTCAACGGTACCTTTACCGCAAAACATTGAAGCATACGCCGTGTGCAGCAAAGGATTGCCCAAACTTAGATTGGATATAACATTTCTTAAACGCGTACTTGTCAATCTTGTTACGAATTCTATTCAGGCAATGCCTAATGGAGGAAAAATAACCATCCGCACCTTCGAAAAAAAAGACGCTGTTTGCATTAGCGTGGAAGATACTGGTGTTGGGATTCCTGAGGAGGTTAAGCCTAAACTTTTTCAGCCGTTGATGACTACTAAATCGAAGGGTCAAGGTTTCGGGTTAGCGGTTGTTAAACGGTTAGTAGAAAAATTGGGCGGTAAAATAAATGTTGAGAGTGAGGAAGGCAAAGGAACAAAGTTCACAGTTGAATTTCCGTTAAATATAGAATAAAAAAAGTGTTTTAGTGTCTTCTTAAAAATAGAAGAACAATAGCCACAATGAGAAGTATTATGACTATAATCACTAAGGCATACAGGTAGTCAGGTATCGGCGAGGTTTCTGTAGTTGTTGTAGGTGTTGGAGTAACAGTGACTGATGGCTGGTTTAAGACAAAAGTTAATGGTGCACTTGATACGGGTGGTTCTGTCCGGTAAGTTGCAGTGACAGTATATGTACCATCAATTGTTGGAGCGTAAGTGTAACTGTACGACCCGTCAGGTTTAGCGGTAGTTGTAATGATTTGTGTTGACCCGTCAGGTTTATTCAGAACAAGATCAAAATCAACGCTTGGTCGCACTGGCGTGAACTGTCCTGAAAACGTGATTGTTTCATCAGTTTTTAGCTGTGTCTTATCTGCCTCCAAAGTAATAGTCATAGTGTTTGTATTGTATTCGGCAAGACAGTAAAGGTTCCAGTCTTTGCTGCCAATGTAAAGTTTGCCGTCATATGGAGTTGGTGAAGACCAGCTTGCAGAAGGTAAAATGTAACGGTCAAGTTTTTCGCCGGTTACTGCGTCAAAAATGAATATGTTACGTTCGCTCGTTACAATGTAGATGTTGCCGTCTGCATATGAGGGTGAAACGTAGTATTCGTCGCCGGTAAAGGTGTTCCAGATTTTTTCGCCTGTATCGGCATCAAGACTGGTTATGTCAAACTTGTCAACAATGTAGACTTGGCCATTATTGTAGATTGGTGAAGAAACAATGAATTCGTTAGCTTCAGGGTTGGTGAAGTTCCAGATTATGTTTCCGTTTTGAGCGTTTAAACAGTAGTAGGTTCGCAGGTTCGCTGAAGTGAATACTTTACCGTCTGCTACTGTGGGTGTGCCAATCATGTCGTTGCCACCGGTAAATTGAACCTCATATGGCAAAGTCTTCTTCCAAATCAAACTGCCATCTGCAGCATTAAGCTTGTAGATTGTTCCCACGTCAGGTGTTTCTGAAGTAATGTAAATTGCACCGTCAGAGATTGTTGGTGAAGATTTGATCCAACCGCCCGTCTGGTACTTCCACAGGATTGCGCCGTCGGTAAAGTTAAGCGCGTAAACGTTGCCATCTAAAGAACCAATGTAAACTGAGTCATCAACAATTGCAGGCGAAGACCGAATCATAACTGCAGAACCGTAAGTTACCGGCAAGTTTGCGTTAACGAAGGTTTTCCACTGCATTTTGCCATTATAAGCGTTAAGGCAGTACACGTAACCGTCTTCAGCGCCTGTTACAACTTTATGGTCAGCAACCGCAACAGAAGACTCTATTGTGTTATTGGTTGCAAACTTCCAAATCAAACCACCGCTTTTAGCGTTAACAGCATAAACGTTGTGGTCTTGGGAACCAAAGTACACGATGCCGTCAACTACGCTTGGTGAAGACATTACGGCGCCGTTTGTGGTAAACTTCCAAGCTAAGCTAAGGTTTGCTGGTCCACCTTCACCAATCGAGGAGCGACCTGCATCGTGACGGAACATGCTCCATGAACCAGTCTCAGGTTCGAAACCGTTGGAAGCAATCGCCCATATTTGACCCTCTACCGCATATTCACAGCCTGAAGTGGAGTCAACTGCTTCAGTTACTTCACCGGGAATCAAGTACAGGTAACCATAAGCGATTGCAACTGATTCTCGTGGAGCATAAGCCTCAATCGGCAACGTCCAAATGGCTTCTCCAGTGAAAGCATCTAAACAGGCAAATTGTGAGGAACCTGACTCGTCACCGTACTTAGCGTTTTGACCTGAAGTAACATAGACTTTGCCGTCAGCAACTGTGGGCATGCCCGGAAACAGCATTGTTCCTGGACCTTTATAGCGCCAAACAAGTTTGCCATCGGCTAAACTGATAGCGTAAATGTAGCCATCCTTGTTAGGTGAATAAACTATGCCGTACCCAATCGCGGTGCCTGAACAGAAGTAGCCTGAAGTGTCAGCAGTGTAAGTCCAGAGTATCTCACCGGTGTCAGCGTCAAAGCAGTACATTGTGTTGTCGTCACTACCTCCTCTGACGAATTTGCCGTCAGCATAGGAGCCAAAGAAAATCATGGCAGTTTTAGTGTAAGTAGTCCACAAGATTTCGCCTGTTTTGGCGTCAATAGCTATCTGTTGGTCTTGGAAGGAACCTGGAAAAATTTTGCCGTCACCATAGGTTATTCCTATACCAACTCTGCCGGCGCCTGGAGTGTATGTTGTCCAAGCTAAAGTTGGTGGAACAGCAAGATTAGAGAAGTCCCATGCTTCTACAAAGGAGTTATTTTTTATGTAAAACATTTGCTCTTCTGGGACGTACACATTGGAGTTGAAGTTGCCTGTGTCAGCGCAGAAGTCGTCGCTTGTCCAGAGAATTTTGCCTGTTGCAGTTTCAAGGCAAGTGCTTTCTACCAACATGCGAGTGTCATCAAGTTTGTAGGCTACTGGCCAACTGCCATTGAATGGGATGTCTTTTTTCCAAACGGTGGCTCCTGTGTCGTAGTCTAAAGCGATGATTGATTCATTTGTGGCTGCAAAAACAAAGCCGTCAAAAGCTGCAAGGTAACTATGCAGGTTAGTGATGTTAGTTTTCCAAGTGACGTCTGATGTTGATGGTGCAGGGCCTTCTGAGAACCGGGTAAATGATGAGTCACCGTTAAACTGTGGCCACTCATACTGCATTAAATCGTCTGAAGCAGCCGCGTTTGCATTGTTTTGTGCAGTTATTAGTAAAGTGAAACTTGAAGCTAAAAGAATCGAGATAATTATAAGTGTTGTAATTTTTTGTTTAGATGTTGCCATGTTTGTTTCCCTTGAAATTGCCATCTGAAACTTAGGCGTAGTCGCCTCAGTGAGAGAAAGTTTACGTTCATGAAGTATCTGGTTACACTCAAGCTATTTACCTTTCGGAAAAATCCAAAAAAATACGAAAAAACCATTTTGAGTAATAACAGTGTAACAGCCACTTAAACTTTAAAAAGGGTTAAGGCACTAAAATTGCCCGTCCAACAATCTTGCCCTGCTTTAACTTGACTAAAACATCTTCAGCTTCACTTAGCTTGTAAGCTGTCCAATCAACTTTTACTCTCCCCTCAGAAGCAAGCTTTAAGGTTTCAATCATGTCATGCCTAGTACCAATAACACTACCAACAACCGAGTACTCGTCAGGAAAATTAATTTGAGTGTTACCAAACACGCCCATAAGTACGGTTCCGCCACGCTTAACAACCCGTAAAGCTTTATCAACTGCTTTTTGGGAAGGAGCATGAACAAAAACTACGTCAAAAAACCCAGATTTTTGGACGTACTCATCCAGTTTATCGGCAGTTAACGCTTCGTCAGCGCCAATATCCTCTGCCAATTTCAGCTTATCCTCTGTTGTGTCGACAGCGACAGTGTGGGCACCAGCCAGTTTAGCGAACTGCAAGGTCATGTGACCAACACCGCCGATTCCGATTACGGCAGCTTTTTGACCTAACTGGAGACCGGCCCGTTTTACTGCGTGATAACCTGTAACTCCAGGGCAAAAAAGTGAAGCACTTTCCTCGAACCCAAGGCAGTCAGGCAAATGGTAAGCAAACGTACTTGGTATTGTCATGTATTCTGCGTATCCACCATCCACGGTTTCGCCTGTAGTCTGTTTGTTTATGCACAGGTTTTCTTTTCCGTTTAGGCAGAATTCGCATGTGCCGTCAGCCCACCATAGCACTTGAACGCCTATGCGGTCGCCTTTTTGAAACCCAGTTGTGTTGCTGCCCACTTCTTCAACTATTCCGGTGACTTCATGTCCGGGAATTATTGGTAAACGGCTTGGTACACCGAATGGTTGCAGTTCGCCTTCTATCATATGTAAGTTGCTGTAGCATACTCCACAGGCTTTGACTTTAATCAGAAGCTGATTTGATGTGGGTTTTGGGTCTTCAACAGTGGTGTAAACTATGGGATGGTTTTCTATTTTGTCGATTCTTATGCAAACTTGGGCTTTCATTTGTTCACACCTGTTCAATGATTGGTTCTTTACAAATCAGGCTGTATTAACAACAGGAAATTGTTATTCCACAGTAAATGATAGGGCAATGCTCATTAATATTAAAACCGTTTATGCAAACTGGAAAAAGTGAAGTTAATGCCTAACTTTGATTTGAAATGCCCAAAATGTGGTTCACAGGCTGTTGAAAGAATGAAAAATCAGGAGTGCCGATGCGGCAAATGCGGGTACGTGTTCTATTTTGTCACTCCTGAATGTGGGTCACAGCTTGACCTTTCACGGTACGACCTTTAAAAAAAGAAAAGTTTAGGGTTCTTTGTCTTTCGGCAACAAATCATGCTTTCTTATCCAGAACCACATCACAAAAGACCCAGCCAATGTTGCACCGATAATTAAAGTAATGTATAATCCGAAGTCAGATGGTCCGTAAACCCAGACACTGTTACCCAACATTGTAGCGATAGTGTTAGGAATCAGTAGGGCGGTACCCACTATTGCAAGGTAAGCCGCTAGCAAAGCGAAACGGTTGTTCATCTTTGTAAGCTGATTGTTTGATATAGTTAATTGATTGTTGGCAATGGTTAATTGATTGTTGTAGATGGATTGGGTAGCCTCAATGCCGGATGCTAAAACTTCAGACATGTGTTCAGATAGTCCAAGTTGGCTTTTAACTTCGTCAGCCAAGAAACTGATTTTGTTTAGCACATGTTCGTCGTCGGTTAGCAATTCAGCGTCGCCGTAACGGATTGCGTGAAGTACGTCTGCACTTTCCCAAAGCGCATTCATGTAAACAATGAGCGCGTGCTTCATGTCGTATATTTTTGGTGCTAACAAGGTTCTGTCTGTGTCAGGGTCCATTAGGTCTTTGTTTAGGTCGTCGCCGAACTCTTCTATTACTCGTAAATGTCTGAAGTTGCTGTCGTTGTTTGCATCTATTATACGTGAAAGTAAAAGCGTGAGCTTAATTTCGGGAGGAACATCAATGGGCACTCTACGCATAATTACGTCAGAGTACCGTCTTAGTCTAATGAAGCGTTTATCGACAAAACGACTGTGAATAGTAAAAACCATGCCTTTTTTTATCAAGAACAGCAGTGGATAAACCTGTACGTCGTGTCCTCGGATTTGGATTGATGGAAGACGCATGAACATCTCCGAGTCAAAGTCTTGATAGTTTAACTCGCTGCCGCCTGAGACGCTTGATATTAGTAAATCACTAAAACCCATTTTGGCGGCTAAAGTGGGCAGGTCCTTTATTGGGTCATCTGATGTGTAATCTACCCAAATTACTTTTGACTTACTGATTATATCTAAGAGTTGGGTTGGTGATTCGGTTTCTTGTTTACAAGTTTTACAAGACAAATCCAACGCCATGTAGAACCAGCGTTTTTGAGATATTTCAAGTGTATAATTTGAGTTTGTTACCTGAAATGAGGTTTGAGTTGTTTGTTCTGGTTCCGTTTTTGACATCCCCCTGTTAAATACTATTCTCCTTGTTCAGGCTACTGTTGATATGGATAAATAGATTTTGGATATGTGATATGATTAGTTTGTTAGCGGTACTCATTTTTGGTTAAGAAAACTTATAAAAGCGTACACTTTTTTGAGTTAATACTCAAATATGAGAAGAGTGGAATTGTTGAACCCATCCAACACAACCCTAAACCGAACAAACAAAATCTCCGCCCTAATCCTCGGAGTAGCAGCAGGAGTAATAGCAGCCTTCGCTGAAAGAGCAGACGCCATAGTTACAGGAGGCAACGCAACACCATTAGGATACATAAACACTTACACATGGATACTCGTCTCCGCCGCATTATTCGGTTTCTGGGGCGCAATCATAACCACCGAAATCCAAGCAACCATAGGACTACTAACAATAGCCAACCCGTTGTCTTGGCTTTGGCCAATAGTAAATTTAATCTTCGCTTTAGCCGTTGGCCTCATAATTGCAGGGTTTTCAAAGTGGCGTCCAAACGCAAAAATCAGCACAAAACTGTTACTTATGAGTTCAGCGTGTGCATTACTGGACATTCCCGCAGTTTATCTTGTAATGGTAATTGTACTAGGTTTGCCGTTCATTGTTTACATTGCAGCTTTACCAATGTATTTGGTACTGCAGCTTGTACCCTCAACTTTCCTATCATACATTGTTGTTAGAGCAATAAAACGTTCCAAAATCCGTTAACAGGCGAAAAAAGAAATGCAAACAAACCATCAAATTTTGCGTGAAATCTTTAGCAAACTTGCCGACAGCAAAGATTTAACTCAACAAGAAGCACAAACCGCCGCATCCAAAATCTTTGAAGCCCTCTCAAATAATGAACCAGACAACCTTGCGTTGTTAACCTCGTTTTTTGGGGCTTTAACAATCAAAAAACCCAGCATCTCCGAGTTAATTGGAACCGCCAACGCCATGGAAGCAACAAAAACCGTCAATTTTCACTTTAACGTAGCCAAACCGGTTGTCACAGCGGGAGGAACAGGCGGCGATACATTGCAAACAATTAACATTACAACACCAGCAATCATTACAGCTGCGGCTGCTGGAGCATATGCTTTAAAGAGTGGGTCAAAATCGTTTTCTTCAAAAACAGGATGCATCGACGTATCTGAAGCATTAGGCATCAACACACATATTCCACCAAGCAAAGTGGAAGAATGCGTTGAAAAAATTGGAACCAGCATTTGGGCTTCAGAAGGCATTTACCCATGGATGCATTCGTTAATTGAGGCAGGTTCAAAATCGCCAATCAACCTTGTGATGCCTCTTCTTTACTCGTTAAGGCTTGTCATCGCAACCGCCCTAAACCCGTTTTCACTTAAACGTCAAGTACGAGGCGTCAGTGAACCATTCACAGAATTAATAGCAGACGTTTTAGGCAAAAGCGGGTATGAACGGGCTTTTGTTGTTCTTGGTTACGGCGAAACAGAAAAGACCAGAATTGACGAGTTTTCCACGTTGGGTAAAAACGTTGTTTCAGAACTGAAGATAAACGGCAAAATCGAAACTTACGAAGTTTATCCAGAAGACGTTGGCATTAAGAAAGGAAGAACAATCGAAATAATTGCCAAAGAAAGCCACGAAGAAAACGCCAAAGCCATCGCGCAGGTTTTGGCAGGCAAAGACACCAGTTCCCGCAGAGACATAATCCTGTTAAACGCGGCTTCAATACTTACCTTGTCGGATGCGTGTGGGGATTTGCGTGACGGGTGTGAACTTGCTAAACAAGCGGTTGATGATGGACGAGCGTTTGTCAAGCTTAAGCAGCTTGTTCAGCTAACAGGCGGCGAACCAAACAAGCTTAACGTGTACACCTAAAAGGAGAAAAATAAGTTGCCAACAAGCATGCAAAAAACAGATTTAGTTGTAAGCTATGAAAAAGGCAGACTGGAAAAGCTCATCAAAGCAAAAGCGCTCTTTGAACAAGACTCAAAACACAATGTCGAAATGGATGCATTCTTAGACATACTTGTAGAAGCGTTTCTTTCCTACAGAAACCTTAGAGGAACAACCGAAAGCCAACTTCTTCAAAAAATCGCATCCAAAAACGCGGATTCACCGTCTAATGGAGTACCATAAGACAAGTATATCCTCAACCTGCCGGATACTTTCAAGCTTCAAGTTCACCGCATCTTCTGCTCTAAGAAAACCAGCGCCCTCAACCAGCGTTGGCGCGTTTCTTCCACCCCAAACAGCAGGCACAACCCAAACAAACAATTCATCAACAAGCTTATGCTCAAAAAAGCTCCAACGCACTTCACCACCACCCTCAACCAAAACCCGTTTCACGCCACGATTTACCAATTCAGCAAGCAACTCGTTTAAGTCGACTTTTTGCGCACTTGATGAAAACAGCACGTCAACATTTCTGCTTCTTAGTAAGTCAGTTTGTTCTTTTGGCGCATTTTTTGCAACGACGATTAGTGTTGACGCTTCTTTAGTGTTTAGGATTTTTGAGTCGAGAGGGGTTCGGGCTTGGCTGTCTAAGATTATCCTTAGAGGGTTTTTTCCTTCAACTTTTCGAAGGGTTAATGACGGGTTATCGGCTAATACTGTTTCGACTCCTACGATTACCGCGTCAACATTTGCACGGATTTCGTGTAACAACCGTTCATGATTGGGCTTCATGTATTGCGAAAATTCTCGTCCTTCACGGTTTGCAGGCGCTATCTTTCCATCTACACTCATAAAACCGCCAACTATAACATGAATACCCTGCAAGTCCTGCGCCTCTAATAATTATAACAAGCAATCAATATTACAGTAGATTCCTAAAAAGGCTCGGGTAAAGTCATTTCCACATAATTATTGATGCCAAATGACAGTTAAGCGTTAAACAGGTTTAATAGTCATATTTTCCACATTTAATGTCAATTGGAGTTGTTGTAATGGGCGCAATTGAAGAAGTATTTGGATTTATTACTTCCGGAACTATAGGCGGTTTACCTCCATTACTGGTAATGATTATTCCATTCATACTAGGATTAATAGTGGGATATTTAGTGCATAAGGTACTAAAAATCGCCATAATAGCCGCAGTAATACTGGTTGTCGTCAGCTACTTTGGCTTTTTCGGTTTAAGCCTTGACGTCTTAAAAACAACGGCAGAAACATACGGTCCAATGGCGATTCAATACGGCACATTACTCATAGGCGTGCTACCCATAGGCTTAGGATTCATAGTTGGCTTAATCATAGGATTCATATTCTCCTAAACCCAACACCCCAAAATGCACCGCAAACATCTTTAGCCCCACTTAAGCATACTTGGTATGGTACATAATGCTTCGAAGTAATCAAATGCAAGAAAAAGCTAACGCGTTCGACAGAGCAGGCTTAATTAAACGTGAAACCGATAAAGCACTTGTTGCTCTAAAAGAGTTTAGGCAAAAATACCCTTTTGTAGAGAACCTACGCGAAATTGAATGGCTAAACCCTGACAAACTGTTCAGAGTAAACCCTGACAGTGTCGGCGAATTCTTCCAAGCCTTAGAAGCCATTTTCAAACCGTTAGGTTACCCAGCGTTTGGCAACTCTAACATTTACCGCAACGCCAGATTACAAATTAACGAGTTCAAACTTTTACTCCGTACTGCCGCAGACGACCGAAAACCATTAGCTCAAAAAGTTGACGCTAAATGGGAAAGAATCGGCGGCATATCACAAGACAAAGCACTTGCCATGGAAATAATTTACTGCTTCAACTATGAAAATAAAGTGGTGCTGCCAGTTTTTAGCATTCAACACCTACGGTATTTTGCTAACCGTACAGTTGATGTTTCTAGTGGACCGACACGGTATTTATCGCTTGGACAAGAATACGAACATTACACAGCTGAACTGCTGAAAGCCAAAAACAATCTTCCCGTGACACGCGGCTGGGATAACTTGTACTTTACACGTTTCCTATACGAATCCTATCCACCACCAGACAGCGAATCAACCCAAACAGCCACAGTCGCAGAAAGAAAACTGGTAAACCAAGTAACCGACGAACAACTAGACATGCAGGGCTTTGTTAAGCTTCTTGGCGAACTGCAAAGACAACACAAAATCACCGGCGAAGAATTTAGAGAAAACCGTGCCGCATGGCAACAGATGAAGCCTAACGACCGCGAAGTGCTAGTGATTCGATTAAAACAACGCTTAAACAGTGAAACAACAACTGACGAGTCACCGAAGAGCCAGCCGTTCCAGAGACCACGCAAACTGTAATTTAAAAAAAAGGATTATTCTCGCTAAAAGTGCAAGAATAATCATAAATATTTTTTCAGTCGTCTTTAACTATAAAACCGGGTCGGAAATAATCTGAAAAAAGAAAGCTATACGCTGCTTCTTTTCAGGACCACCATGCACCCAACAAAGAAGGCAACACCAAAACCGGCGAGTACCAGCAGAGAAAGCCACGGAAAAGGTTGCCCTAAGGCTGCGGCTCGAATGCATTGGCTTGAATGAGTAAGCGGTAATGCGTAGAGTGCTGCTTTTAAGACGCTAGGTATGTCGTTTAGTGAGAAGAAGGTGCCGCTTAGAAACGTCATTGGCAAAAGTACTAAAGCGTTGAACGTGTTAAGTCCTTGGTGGGATTTTGATAAGAAGGCAGCAAGGACGCCTAACAAGGAGAATACAAAGCAGGACAGTACTATTAAGGCAATGATTGTTGGACTTATTATTAGCATAGGTGAAATTACCATTGCAAGGCACAATAAAGCAGCACAGTTTATCATGCCGCGCACAACACCTGCTAAGGCTTTGCCTACAATAATTGAAAATAAGCTGACTGGAGCCATCAAGAGTTCATCAAAGCTTTTATGGAAAATACGGTCCACATTCAGTTTTGAGGCTGCACCGTTAAAACTGCTTGTGAGACTTGTTAAAGCAATAATACCAGGAATAACAAAGGCAAGGTAACTGACACCTTCAAAACTAATGTCTCTGCCAAGACCGTAACCAAAAGCTACAAGGTACAAAAGCGGGTTAATCAGGCTGGTGGCGATAGTTCGAAGCTTATTTCGCCTCATCCACCGTAAATCAACCCACAAAACAGAATAAATTTCTCCTAAAGTCCAAGCGATTTTGTTGATTCCAGGCACGTTTTTCACTGAAAGCATGTTTTCACCAATGAAGCCCTTTTCAGTTTATTTTTGTTAACTCCTTAAAGCAAAGTTGGTTGGTTTATTGATCTGAATGATATAAACACTCCCAAAAACCAAGAAATATTGGCGGTTGCATCGGCTCATTGCTGATCGTTTTCTCCTTCAAGCAGTCCTTCAATGTTTAGATAAAGTTGTTGCAGCTGCTTTTTCATTTCGTCTGACGCCTGCCACATGCCACGTTTAATTGCTTCTAGCAAGCGTTCAGTCATGTTTTGCAACGCGTAAGGGTTCACTTCCTTAAACCACTTCTGCATTTCAGGGTCCAAAACGTATTTTTTAGCTAGATCCTCATACATCCAATCTTCTACAGCTTCGACAGTGGCGTCCCATCCGAAAACAAAATCCATAGAACGGGAAAGGTCAGCTGCGCCATGGTAGTTGTGGCGTTTCATGCTTTCGATGTATTTGGGGTTTAGAAGTCGTGAACGGAAAACGTGTTTTGTTTCTTCAGCGGTGCTTCTTACCTTAACTCTGTCAGGGTCAGAGCTGTCGCCGCAGTACGAGTTTGGCGCAGTGCCTTTAAACGTTTTAACAGCAGACACCATGCCGCCATGCGCGTCATACCAGTCGTCGCTATCAAGTATGTCGTATTCGCGAGTGTTGTCGTTTTTCACTGTTAGGTTCACGTGACTAAGTCGCCGTTTAAACTGGTCTGGGGCTGATTTGCCGAAGTTGTTTCTGCCATAAGCGTAGCCTCCCCAGGTCACGTAAATGTTGGCTAAGTCGCTTTGGTCTTTCCAGTTCTTTGAGTCAATCGCTTCGTTAACACCGCAACCATAAGTTCCTGGGCGGGCACCGAAAATTCGGTAGCTGGCTTCTTCCCGAACGGTTTCAGGGTTTTCGCCTTGACTTGAACGTTTTTCAACCTCAGCTGCTACGTGTTTTGCTAAATAATTCTTTTCAGGCGACTCTTTAAGACCTGATATTAGCCTTACAGCATCGTCCAGAATGCTTACAACGTCAGGGAAGGTGTCTCTGAAAAGCCCACTGATGCGAACGGTCACATCAATTCGCGGATGCTTAAGCTCTTCAAGAGGAATAGCTTCAACGCCTGTTACTCTGCCGCTGGTTTTTTCCCAAACAGGCTTCGCGCCCATCAAATAGAGGATTTCAGCTATGTCGTCGCCTTTTGTGCGCATGTTGTCGGTTGCCCAAACAACCATACCTATGTTTTCAGGGTATTTACCTTCATCTTTTAGGTACCGCTCCAAAAGCACGTCACCCATTGAAACGCCGACTTGCCAAGCCGCAGAGGACGGGACAGCCCGAGGGTCTACTGAGTAAAAGTTTCTTCCAGTTGGTAAAACATCGCACATGCCGCGGGTTGGTGAACCTGAAGGACCTGCAGGAACATAGTTGCCGTTACATGCAGATAACGTGTTGGTTAATTCATCGGTTGTAGCTGCCAAAGCGGGAACAAGAAAGTCTGCGACATACAACAAACACTGCGTCACATTAGGGCTGTTTTTGCCGAATACATTATGGATTATTGTTTCGATAGCTTGTTTTTTGAAGTTTGCAAGATTAAACTGTTTTAACAGTTCAAGTGAGAGGTTGTTGATTTCGTTGAGTAGGTCACCGTTGGTTTTGCAGTCAGCGTGTAGTTTACCCTTGTTTGCCAGCAGGTCATCATAATTGTAACCTTTCATTTCTGCAACAGATTGCCTTAAAGAGGGCACTGCACCGTTGCTTAGCCGTGTCAACGAAACTAAAAAGTTATCTAACTTTGGACCAGTGGGTGATTCGCCTAGTGTATGGATACCGTCGCGGATTTGAGTGTCAGACAATTCGTGAATGTAACCATGCAAGTCTTCAAGAAACTCGTCAAAATCTGAGAAAGCATCAGCTTGTGTTACTTCTAAGTCTTTGTCAATTTTTGCGTTGCAGACGCTTTCCCAAATTTGTTTTTGCATATGTGGAAGTTTTTCTTTATCGTACGTTTTAGCGTGATAGTAATCTCGGAGCATAACTTCGAGTTCTGCTAATTCACCATATGAGTCGGCGTTGTTCATTACTGGAACTAAATGGTCAATGATGCAGCTGTAGCTACGGCGTTTGGCTTGCGTGCCTTCTCCAGGGTTGCTAATTATGTAATGGTAAATGTGTGGTAAATCTGAAATTGCTACATCGGGGAAACAGGCGGCAGATAAACCAACAGATTTGCCAGGCAACCATTCTAAAGTTCCATGGGTGCCGACATGCATGATTACGTCTGCTTTGAATACGTCGCGTATCCACCTGTAATAAGCATAGTAATGGTGAGGCATCGCCAAGTCTGGACTGTGATAAATTGAAGCAGGGTCATCTGAGAAGCCGCGTGGAGGCTGTAACCCTACAAAAACGTTCCCGTTAACGATGCCAGCAACCAGCAAGTCTCCGTTGTGTGAAAAAATTTCTCCAGGCGGTTTTCCCCATGCTTGCTCCATTGCTTTTTGGGTTGAAGAGGGCAATTCTTTGAACCATTGAGTGTATTGGTCTAGGGAAATTTTTGCTATTGCTCTTTCTGCAAGGTCTTGGTTGCTTAGCCATCGACGGTCGTTTGTTAACCCGTGAAGTATAGTTTCAATTAGGTTTTGAGCGGTTTCAGGCAATTCTTTCAAACTGTAACCTGCAGCATCTAAACGCCTTAAAATGTTAAGTATTGATGCGGGCGTGTCAAGTCCAAAAGCGTGACCAATAGTGTCGTTGCGGGGAGGGTAATTATGGAGAATTATTGCTACTTTTTTCTCGTTATTAGGTATGTGTCGTAGTTTTGCCCATTTCAAACTTAACCGTACAAGCTTATTAACTCGTTCTGGAATAGGCTGGAATTTTATTATCTTTGCGCCAGTTGTGGCGTCTGTTTCGGTGAATTCCATGGCTGCTACTGGCACTGTTATTATGTCTCCGTCAAATTCAGGCAACGCTATGCATCGGCAGATGTCTACTGGGTTTAACCCTTGTAGGCTGTTTTGCCATTCAGTTAAAGTGTTGCAGGTTAATACTGCTTTTAAAATGGGCACACCTAAACGTTTTAGGAATGCACAAGAAGCTTCAGCAGTTGTCAAATTTAACGGCAGAGAAAACGATAAAGCGTTTATGACTACGTCAACTAAGGGTTTACCGTCCTTAAAGTAATAGTTTTCAACAAGCCACTCTAACCCCTTTGTACCCAAAGCGTCATCTTTAACGCCTCTAAAAAACAAAGGAATCACGTTGGCGCCTTGATTTTCAATTTCTCGAATCAGACTGTTAACGAAAACTGTGTTTCCACCCTGCAAATGGTTCTGATTAAACCATAATCCCACTGTTACTTTTCCAGCTGCGAGCCTCTTTTGGGCATAATCGTCTATTGTGGGGAAATAATCTAGGTCAGGATGGTAAATGCCTTCCCATTGAGGCGCCTCAGGAGCAACAAAATCGTAACTTGTGCCAGTGAAACGATTTGCTAAGTAAAGCAGCAAATTGGCCAGATTATTTTTTCCGCCATAACTAAGATATTTCAAGATTGTTTGGTAATCTTCATGCTCAACGGTGTTCAGTTTTATGAGGTCCCGGTTACGAGCGGGGGATGCAGATGAAACAAAACATGGTACGCCAGCAATTTTCATTTGGGCAATAAGGCGGTCAACTTCACATGAGCTACCCATTAAATGAACAATTACCACGTGGCTGGTTTGTGCGAAACGTATAAAATCTTCAATGTTGCCGAAATCTCTAAAATCACGAGCGTGCGCAACACTTTGGACGCAGGAGGTTACTATGTTACCTTTTGCGTTTACAGTGTTTACTGCGCCAATGAAGGGTACAGCATCATTTGGAATTGTTGTCATGAATGCTATTTTGAGTGGTGTGGTGGTCATTTTTTAGGCTCCAAAGTTAGATGGACACCATTATCTTTTAAATCTACAAAAAAGGAGTATTTTGTGGGCACATCTACCAACTCCTTTGTTTCCTGCTTAAGAGTAAGTAAATAAAAAATGGAATGCCCAAAAGGGAGGTTATTATTCCAACTGGAATGTCTGATTTGTAAAGCACCATTCGGGCCAACGTGTCAGAGCATAGAAGTAGAGAGGAACCCACGAGAATGCTACATATTATAAGGAAGCGGTGATCATTGCCGATTAACATTCTGGCAATATGCGGTGAAACTAGACAAATAAAGCCGAGTATGCCTGTGAAAGATACTATGCTGGCTGTGGCGATGGTTGTGAGAATCATGTATATTGTGAGGATACGTTTGGAGTTCACTCCAGTGCTTGCTGCAGTGTCTTCGCCTAAGTTCATTACGTTTAGGTCCCAAGAATAGCGAATCATAAAGATAATTGTGATAACTACGAAGGGTAAAACTATGAAGATGCTTGTCCATGAGGCTGAAACAAAACTGCCCAGCAACCAGAAAACAACTGAACGTACAGCTTCATGTTCAGGAGTCACATATTGAATAAATGACAATGCCGCCGAGAAAAGGTAGCCCACTGCGATTCCAGCCAAGATTACTGTCTCTGAGGTTATCCCGCGCAGACGGGCAATACCATAAACTATCGACACAGCTATTAAGCTAAAGAGGAAAGCGTTGGCTACAGTGACATAGGCAGGATACTCTGTAAAAACGCCTATTTGGAAAACGATTGCGAGAGCAGCACCAAAACCTGCACCTGCAGAAATACCTAAAGTGTAAGATGAAACAAGTGGATTTCTTAAAACACCCTGCATGCTTGCGCCTGAAGCTGCAAGCCCTGCGCCTGCGATTACTGCCAGTAGCAAACGGGGAAGACGGGTGTCTAAGATTATTGATTGAGTTAATTCTGAACCGGGATTAATGTTTAGGAATGGGAAAAGTCTTGATGATATAACTTTCACTGCATCCATAAATGTTGGTGCACCAGCACCCACACTAATTGACACTACCATGGACACTAGCAAAATAAGAAAAAGAGAAGAAATTGCAAGAATTTTACGTTTCTTGCTTTTTCTGTAGAGATTTTTTAGTTGAGCTGCTGTTGCTGTATTCATGGATACACATACACGCCGTCGAGTGGGAGACCATAGAATTTCTGGTTAAGTTCTTGATGCACTGCTCCTACGTCTATGTCGCTGAAGAGTTCAGGGTTAAACCATTGTGCCCAGTACAGTAAACCGATTGGGTAACGTAGTCCAGTGAAGATTGAAGAGTCATATATGTATACACGACCGTTTTTGATGGCGTCTGTAGTGGATATTTGGCTTCTGCTTGTGATTTCGTCATAGACTGTTTGGAAGTCAGATTTACTATGGGTGTCGCTGCTTATCATTCTGATGATAATGTCTGGGTTGCCACTTGCAACGAACTCTGGTGTTACAGTGGTACCGCTGGAGCCTGCGTTTAAGTTCTTTCCGCCTGCTTCAATCATGTATTCTTCGCGTACACTGTTTGCAGGAGTGCTTCTCCAAGGCATGGACATTTCGTAGTAAACCAGTGGCTTGTCATCTTCTGAGAGAGTTGCGACACGTGTGTGAACAAGGTCTACATAGTACGTTATGTAATCAACTATTTCGGTGGCTTTTGTTTGGTTATTGAGCATTGTGCCGAGGTAAGTTACAAGTCCAGGTAACCGTGTGAAGTTGCCGGGTTGTTCAATAATTACAGGTATTCCAGCATCCCGTATTTGCTGCAGAACTTCAGCTTTTGAAGAAATCATTGTATCAGCAATCAACAATTGTGGAGACTGCTGAAGAATTAATTCCAAGTTAGGACTGTTTGATGAGTCACCGATAACCTGTACAGAGGTAACTGAAGGTGGATAAAGACAGCCAGCGCTACGTCCGACAAGTTTATCCTGTGCACCAAGAGCGCAGATTAGTTCGGTTACGCCTGAGTTAAGGCTTGCAATACTGGTTAATGGTGCTGTTAAGGTTATGGTGTTACCTTTTGCGTCAGTGTAGGATACGTTTTGTGGAGGTGTTGGTGTGGGTTCTGCTGTTGCAGTTGGAGTAGCTGTTGGTTGAGTGGTTTCTGTGGGTGTAGATGTTGGTGATGTTGTTTCGGTTGGAGTAGTAGTTGCTGTTGGAGTTGCGGTAGGAGTTGTGGTTGGTTCTGGTGTAGCTGAGGGCGCAGACAGTAAGGTGTAGGAACCATAAACTGAACCAAGAATAATCGCTATAGCAATTACGCCTACGATAGTCATTGTTGTTTTCTTCATTTATTCACCACCTAAGTTTGTGTAACGGATGCTTTCTGGAGTGTGAATTATTGTGGTTGTTGCTGCCAATGCAAGAGATGCTTTTTGTTTGGTTGTTTTTGGGTTTTTTTGGGTGTGCTTGTTTGATAGTTTCATTGTCAACCTTCCGATTGTTTGGGATGGATTAGCCAACCATTTATTTAAACCTAATTTAACACAAGTTAAACAATGGTTGAATACAGAAAATGTTGAAAAAACACAAGTTTTAAGCATATTTTTCCGCCAACTTCTTTGGTATATGTGAACCTTTAATCCGATTAAGACCAGTAATCAAAGGCATAACCTGCGGAATACCCATAAAAGAGTCAGAAACCTTGGACTCGATACCGTAGACTTCTCGAATGTTCTCTTCAGTTAATACTTCTTTTGGAGTTCCACAGGCAAAAATTTCACCTTTCTTAAGCATCAGCAAACGGTCGGAGAATCTGCTGGCCAAATTCAAATCATGCATCGTAACAATAACCGAGTGCTCCTGATTTTGTGTCAAAGACCTCACCATACACAAAATCTCGAGTTGATGCCGAATATCCAAAGAACTGGTAGGTTCATCTAAAAGCAAAGTTTGTGGTTGCTGAGCTAAAGCGCGAGCGATGACAACTTTTTGCTGCTCACCGCCACTTAACTCGTTAAAGTGACGCATTGCCAACTCGCCGATACCCAAATAATCCAGCACTTCTGCCACGATTTCAGTATCCTTGTCGCTTAGGTTCCAGTTGATGTATGGACGGCGACCCATCAGCACTACGTCAAAGACTGTGAAAGAGAAAGTGCTTGTTGAACTCTGTGGAACATATCCAATGAGTTTTGAAAGGTCTTTGAAGTTGATTTTGCTGGCGTCTTTACCGTCAATTAGTACTGTGTTCTGTTTTGTTTTCAGGATGCGGTTTATGCATTTAAGTAGAGTACTTTTTCCTGAACCGTTAGGACCCACTATGCTTAAGACTTCACCTGGATCCACTATGAATTCTACATCTTTTAGGACAGGATGCCCTGCATAATTAAACGATAGATCATTTATTACAAGTTTCATAGCCAACTTTTTCTCCTTTTAGTTAACAATATATAAATGAAAAATGGAGCGCCAATCATGGAGGTAACAATGCCTACTGGAATTTCTGTTGGGGCAAGAATTAACCTGCCCACGGTGTCAGCGCATAAAAGTAAACAGGCACCAATTAGGGCACTACCAGGGATAAGGAACCGGTGGTCACTGCCAATTAACGCTCGTGCTATATGGGGAGCCATTAAGCATACAAAACCTATAACGCCTGTAAACGCAATTATTGCAGAAGTTGCCAACGCTGACAGTATCAAGGTTATCCCGAGGGAACGTTTAGCATTGACGCCTAAACTGATTGCTACATCTTCACCCATGCTTAACACGTTAATATTCCAGGATTGTTGCATCATCAAAACAGTTGCTATCAAAACAACTGAGAAAATTATCAGATTGTTAGTCCAGCTTGCAGAGTCAAGGCCACCCATCAGCCAGTAAACAACTTGGCGCACTGCTTCATGTTCAGGAGCAATGTACTGAACCAAAGACATTAAAGCTGAAAATAGGGAACTTACAGCTATGCCCATCAGTATCACGGTTTCTTTTGCCATGTTTTTTATTCGTGACACGCCGTAAACTATGAACATTGCAATTAGGCTGAAAAAGAACGCGTTAACGATAACCATGTAACTACCAGCTGTTGTTAAAACGCCTATACCAAAAACTAAAGCCAAGGATGCCCCAAAGCCCGCGGCTGCCGATATACCTAAAATGTATGAGGACACCAAAGGGTTTCTTAAAACGCCCTGCATTGTTGTTCCTGAGACGGCGAGCCCTGCACCAGCAAGCAGTGCCAGAATTACGCGAGGCAGCCTCACATTCAAGATTATTCGTTGAACATTTGCTAAACCTGGGTCTATGTTTAGGAAAGGAAATAGTTTAGAAAAAATGGCGGACATTGCTTCTTTAAACTGTGGGTTAGCGGCGCCTAGGCTAACGGAGACTATTACTGCCACCATTATTACAGCTACAATTATGAGAAGAGCAAGGATGCTGCGTTTTTTGCTTTTTTTGTAGTTTTGTTTTATTTCGGCAGCTGTAGTCAAGGGTTTATTGGGCACGCTCTTTGTTGTGTTTTACAGGTTTTGGTCAGAATGCATGGTTTTTTGGGTGTAGGTAGCCTTTGTTGTTTGGACTGTTTTGGGGTTTTTGTTCATGCTTTTCTGCCCTGTGCTGTTGGATTATCCAACATATTTCTAATAAACATTAGTTTAACCAAAGTTAACTAGTGGTTGAATTAAAAAGTAGCAGCCCTAAACCGCTAAACCAAAAAATTCAAGAATCACCCACTTTCTCGCCCGTCTTCTCAATAAACACATCCTCAAGATTAGACTCCCGAATAATCACAGTCTGCGCTTCAGAAGACAAACCCTTAACATAATCATTAGCCGCTTCCCTGTCAGCAAAAAACTTGTAACACGTCTCCTTATTAGCGCCACCAAGAGTTTCAACAGCAACCAACCCCAAACTTCTACGAAGCTCAAGAGGCTTATCCACAGCAATTAAACGACCATGATGCATGATTCCAACACGGTCACAAAGAACTTCAGCTTCTTCAATGTAGTGAGTTGTTAAGAAAATTGTTGTACCATCCTTGTTTAAGCGACGCATTAAATCCCACATGCGACGTCTTGTTTGGGCATCTAACCCCACGGTGGGTTCATCTAAAAACAACAGTTTTGGCTGATGAAGAAGACTGCATACTATCTGTGTTTTCTTTTTCATGCCGCCTGAAAGCGTGTCCACCATTTTGTCAGCAAAAGCAGTTAATTCAGCATAATCAAGCAGTTCAGCAATACGCTTTTTCCGGGTTGACGAGTCCATATGGTGAATTCGAGCGTGAAACTCCATGTTTTCTCGCACGGTTAAATCGCGGTCAAGACTCATGTGCTGCTGAACAACGCCAATTACCTTTTTTACTTTGTCAGGTTGGCTCATAACATTAAACCCGTCAACATTTACTAAGCCAGAAGTTGGTCGAGTTAAAGTTGTTAATACGCGGATGCTTGTAGTTTTGCCTGCTCCGTTTGGACCCAAAAAACCGAAAATTTCTCCTTGACGCACTCGCAAGTTCAATCTGTTAATGGCTTTTATGTCACCATACGTTTTTACAAGGTCTTCAGTGTAAATAGAATCAACCAAAAGTGCGTCACCGTTAATTGTTAAGGTTGCTTTGGGTTCCATCAAGCAGTTTGGAACGAACCGCTGAAGCTATAGGAGCAGCACTCAGCTCTTCCAAACGCACATATTTTCCCCTCATTTCATCAGAAATTTGTTTAACTAAACCAAAACTCAAAAAATCCTGTTCAGTGTCCAAAACAATAGATTGAATACCAGCAGAAGCCACTTGACGAGCCATCATTTTTGCTTCTTCAAGCGGGTCGCCCCCGTGAAGGTTAACATTAGCACGACCATCAGAGACCAACACCATTAAAGGCACAGCTTCCCGGTCACTCCGTAAATAATTCTTGATTGTTTCTACGCCAAGTTTTAGGCCGTGCGCCATCGGTGTACGTCCACCTGTAGGCAGCTTTGACAGGTACTTCTCAGCCAAATCAACACTGTTTGTTGGAGGCAAAACTAACTCGGCTGTATCCCTACGAAACGCTATCATCCCCACACGGTCACGACGTTGGTAAGCGTCAAGCAGCAAAGAAAGAACAGCGCCTTTTGTTGCACGCATCCGTTGCTGAGCAGCCATCGAACCGCTGGCGTCAACCACAAAAACAATCAAGTTACCCATCTTGCTTTCACGGATTTTCTGACGCAAATCACAATTTTCAAGCAGCAAAGCCGTTCCTGCACACGAGTCTTGCCTGCGCCTTTTCTGATAAGGAGCAGCGGCGCGAAGTGTAGCATCAAAAGCTAAATCGTCCACGACGCCATTGGGTATTTTGCTGTCCACATAGCGTCCTTTTTTTGAGAGGCTCAGGGTTTTAGAGCGACGTCCAGTGTGATTACGTTGGATTTCGTCAAGAACTGGAGGCGCGAAGGGTTTTACGTTATAGGGTTTTTCTGCTTGAAAGACTTGTTCTTTGGCGGGTTGCTCTTGTTGAGGTTGAGGCTTATCAGGATTTTCGTCGTTTTTGGGTGGTGATTCTTCAGTTTGGGGTTGTGTTTTCTGTTGGTTTTGGCCCCATTTCTTTATGCTTTCTTCAATTTTGTTTTGTTCCAGATTGGGTTCTTCGAAAGGTTGACGTCGTTGGCGGTGAGGAAGGACAAGTTCAGCGGCTTCTTTAACGTCTTGCTCAGTCACGTCTGTTCGTCCATTGAATGCGGCAATGGTGCAGGCTGTTTTGTACATGTTGATGTCAGCGCGGTGCCCATCAACTGCAAAGTCTGTACTGATTTGGGTAATTAAGTCAAGCATTTTTGGGCTAAGCTTAACTTGGGGCAGCAGTTTGGTTGCTGTACTGATTTTTTGGCAAAGTATTTCTTGATTTTCTTTTTGTGAAGCGATAAAAGCGGCTGGGTCAGTTTCGTAGGCAATTCGTCGCCGTATGATTTCTGCTCTGGCTTCCTTGTAAGGAATACCTTTAACCTCAACCGATAACGCGAATCGGTCAAGGAGTTGAGGACGCAATTCTCCTTCTTCGGGATTCATAGTGCCGATTAAGACAAACTGTGAGGGATGACTAAATGATATGCCTTCACGTTCCACAAAATTCATACCCATTGCAGCAGCATCCAGTAAAACATCAACCAAATGGTCATCAAGCAGGTTAACCTCATCAATGTAGAGGATGTTACGGTTAGCCTGAGCCAAAAGTCCAGGTTCAAAATGTTTTTCGCCTGTTTTTATGGCTTTTTCAATGTCTATAGTGCCGACAAGGCGGTCTTCAGTTGCGCCTACGGGTAATTCTACAACGGAAATGGAACGTTTTGTTACTGCTAATTGTTTGCCTTCCGCAATTTTTGTGTTACAGGAGTCGCATAGGTCTTTTGGACGTGAGGGATCGCAGTGGAAGGGACAGCCAGCTACAGCTTCTGTTTCTGGAAGTAGGTTGGCTAGGGCGCGAACGGTTATGGATTTACCGGTTCCTTTTTCTCCGCGTAGTAGTACGCCGCCGATTTTTGGGTTGATGACGTTTAGTATTAGGGCGAGTTTCATTTTTTCTTGGCCGACGATAGCGGTGAATGGGTAAATGGTTTTGTTGCCCAGTGTTTGCCACTCCTTGTTGGCTGGATTTAACATCTGAAAAAACTAATAAACATTAGTTAAACCTAAGTTAACTTTTAGTAGATTCAATCAATACCTAAAAACGCAATTCAACCGTTTCTTTAAAAAACTGAAAAAGAGTGAAGCGGCGAACCCTCAAAAACTAAGATTCAATTAGGCAATTGCAGTTTGACATTCGACCCCAACTAGAACGGGCGTCAAGTTTTTGTCAAGAACAACGATTTGGTAAATATCCGAAGAGAAAGCAGCCACTGGAGCATAATATTCAGAGTAATGCAGAGTCATTTCTACAAGGTAGCAATCTGTGAAGTTGAAATTGTAATCCCATTGTGTCATTTGGTAGCTTGACTGGTTCTTATAAAAAAACTGCATATTACCGCTGTTATATTTGCCTGAACCGTCTGGAGTGCATTTGACGATTGTTATGTTATGCCAAGTTACGTTTTCTGGGGCTGGGCTATTGTAAATTTGAAACTCAGGGTATTGGGTAGCGTTTGCTTGGTAAGTGAAAGTTATTGCTTTTGGATGTTTAGGGTCAACGTGACCTTGCTGGTCATTGTATCTTGTTTGATAATAGTTTATGACCTCTAAATCGATAAAATTAGCGTATGCATAATCCAAGTAAGCACCCGGGTTGCGGTAGTCTTCGGGATTGCTTGAACCCTGAAAACGTTTCATTGAAGTAATCTTGGAGTAATTGGCGGATTCAGCTACGTTAAGAGCGTTTTCTTCTTCTTGGCTGCCAAAGCTTCGGTCGAGGTACAGCCTGTATTTCTGTTCATCTTTAGAATTTAATGAATTCCACGTAAGCAGAGATACCGCTACTAAAATAGCTAAGCAAACAGCAATTATCAGGAGTTTTTTGCGCACCTCTGGTCAACCTCACTGTATTTTTTTAAGTTGACTCCTTTTAAAGCTACACTTTAGGACAGCCCAAGGATCAGCAGCGTTGAAGGTTTTGTTGAAAAAATGATTTTAAAGAAGTTATTTTGATGAACAATAGAGTCTGAAAACTTAAAATAATTCCGAATAACATTACATTACTTGCAGTATTGAGGTGCTATAATGGTTAAGAACGTTATTGACTTAGGCGAACGGGAAAGCAGGGTAATTAACATAGTGAAAGCAAAGTACGGGTTAAAAGACAAAAGCCAAGCACTAAGCGTAATTATCAAGCGTTACGAAGAATGTGAACTTGAACCGCAACTTAAACCAGAGTTTTCCAAAGAAATAGAGAACATCGTTAAGAATGGCAAATTTGTCAAAGTCAAAGATTTTGCGGAAGAATACGGACTAAAGTGATTGCTTGTCCCCAGCCTTAAAATTGAGGAAGATGTTTCCAAAACCTTCCACAAGCTGCTCAAAAAAGACAAGCCACAATTAGAAGCTATTAACAAGAAAATAAGTCAGATTCTAGAAGACCCATATCAGTTCAAACCCTTAAGGCACCCCTTAGAAGGTCTTCGCAGAGTTCACATTGGCGCTTTTGTCCTCATATACAGAGTGAAAGAAAAACCGCCTACAGTCCAAATAATCAAGTACGCACATCACGATGAAGCATACCTTTAAGAGCTAAATCGTTTGGCGGGCCCGACGGGAATTGAACCCGCGACCTAAGGATTAAGAGTCCTCCGCTCTAGCCTGACTGAGCCACGGGCCCACACTGTTGCAGTTCAAAAAATGTTTCATTGAACCATATAGAGCTTGCGGTTAGGGCATTAAAAACTGGCGGACATTTTGATTCAACCATTTTTAGAGTAACACCCAATTTTGTTCAAAGCAAAAAAAGGATTCAAAAAAGGTCACTAAGTGCATATATTCAATCACCACATTCTTAGATAATCAAATTACCGCTAACTAAATAACCAACTTAATTCTAATACAGGATATGCCAGAAAGAATCAAAACTGTTAGCTACCCTTACGAGATACATCAAAAAGATGACTTAACAATCATACGCTTCATTGTTAAAGACCCTTAATGCTAAATACCCTGATACGTGCAAGTTAAGGCTGGTATTAAGTCCTGAAGATAAACAAACGCTTGTTCAAAAATTGACCAAATAATAACTTTCAACCCAGATTAGTCCATGCAGTTTCCAAACGTCTGACCTGCTTGCTGTTTTTGCCACAACCAACCTGCAGTTTGCGGCACAACCTGTTTTTTGTTTGGGGTTTGTTTCTTTTTTGTTTGGTTGTTGTTGTGCTTAAGAGTTTTTTGGCAACAACTTATAAGAAGTAAAAAAAATAAGCGCATACCAACCTATTTGCAGCCTATTAGAAATAGTATGCAGAAACCTATAGGGGTAGGGTAAATTAGCTGCTAAACAAGCCAAATGACGTTAAAGCGGCTGTTTTGAGAAACTGCTTTATAGGTTAAACACCTAAGATGTCACTGATTGGTTATGAAGTCCAGTGAACCGATTGTTTTACGGCCCATTGGTTTTGTTAGAACTATCGCGGAAGGCGATGAAGTTCGGAACCGAAATTTTGTTTCAAAAATCGAACTACGTGAAGATTTGGCAGAAGCATTAGAAGGGCTATCAGAGTTTTCACACATTTTTGTGCTATTTTACCTAAATCAAGTCACTAATGAAGAGTTGCCGTTTAAAATTCATCCACGAGCTCGCGAGGATTTGCCGCTTGTAGGCGTTTATGCAACCCGCACCAGCCTGCGCCCCAACCAGATTGGTTTAACAGTTGTGGAACTACTTAAAATTGAAGGTACCACTTTGACTGTGCGTGGCTTGGATGCTTATAATGACAGTCCAGTCTTAGATATTAAACCCTACGACTTGTGGGATAGCAAAACTCAGATTCGAGTCCCAGAATGGCGCAACAAACTGGAACAAGAGACAAAATCAAAGTAAGTCTTTTAGACCATATTTTTGGTCTATTGCCTCTAACAACTCTTTTCTTATAGCGTCACTTTTCGGGTTGCCTTTTTTAATGTCACCAATTGATTGTGCCAACTCACAGTCTTCAAGAACCTCGTCAACCCATTTTTCAAAGTCACCACGACATAAATGGAACTCAAGACTGTCTACGCCAATTTGCCGAGTAACATTGTAGAAGTCAAATAAGCTTCGTGCAGAATAGACCGTTGGGTACCCTATTCCAGTATAGAATTGGAAACTTTTATCTTCGGGCACGAACGTGAATGCTTTGATTGCCGCTTTGGCTTTTTCTGTTACGCCAAAGCCGCTGCCGCCTTTACGCACTAAGCCTTTGTGCACGAGTTCTTGCACGTTTGCCATTGCCTCTGAAGGTTCAAGGTTAACTTTTTGAGCAAACATTGCTAAGTCCATGCGGCTTGTGACTTGGCTCATTAATTTTAAAATGTTTAACTGTTCCTCTTTCACCACAAAATCCCTTCCTATACCTATTAGGTTGTCAAAGAAGCTTAAATCTGTTTTACATAAAAACAAAACAGTTTAATGCCCAAAAAACAAAAAGAATGATAATGTGAGGTTTTCCAGTCATGAACGGCTTCATAATGGTTTATGTTACAACATCAAGCAAGGCAGAGGCAGAAAAAATCGCTCAAAGCCTGCTAAACGAGCACCTGATTGCATGCGCCAACATTCTTGGCCCTGTGTCTTCGCATTTTCATTGGAAGAACAAGATTGATTCGGCTGAAGAGTTTTTGATGATTATGAAGTCGCGGGTTGACTTGTTTTTGGCTTTGGAGAGGCGTGTTAGGGCTTTGCATAGTTATGAGGTTCCTGAAGTGATTGCTGTACCCATTGCGGATGGTTCCAAGGGGTATTTAGATTGGATGACTGGTGTACCCAACCATTAACACGTACATAAATGTACAAATAAGCCTTAAATAAAGCATTGCTGTATGCTTCTGAACTGATAGGTGTATTACAAAATGAGGAATTGCCTTTGGCGTACAAACGCCCCAAACCATAACTAAACAAGCAAACCCAATAACATACAAAAAAGCCTCGTACACCCAACAACCATTTGAGATTTTCTCAAAACTCCAAAGCCACTACAAAAACGCATACTTCCTCGAATCCATCGAAGGACCAAAAAAGCTAGCCCAATACTCATTCATTGGCTTCTCGCCAACAATCACAATACAAGCCAAAAACGGACAAGCCACAATCACAAACGAGAAAACAGGCGAAAAAACCACAGAAAAAACCAGCGACCCACTATACTTGATTCAGGAAGCCCTAAAGCCAAAAGTAGTACACAACCGGGAGTTTAGGCTTGTTGGGGGAGCAGTAGGCTACATTTCATATGACGCCGTACGGTACTGGGAAAAACTGCCCCAGCCAAAAGGTGACATAGACTTCCCAGACATTGAAATGGGAATTTACGATGACGGCTTCATCTTCGACCACACCCAACAGTTAGCGCTTTACTATTATCAAGAAGAGAACCGACAGGCGGAAGTTGAGAAACTACTCCAAAAACCAGCCGACGAAGGCGTACTTGAGGTTTCTGAGCCCCAGGTTAACATTTCGAAGGAGCGCTTTGAGAAAGCGGTTGAAAAAGCCAAGGAGTACGTAACTGCAGGCGACATTTTCCAAGTTGTCCTTTCAAAACGTTACCAGTTCCAGATTAAGGGCAGTCTAATTCCGTTCTATCAAGCTCTGCGGCGGATTAACCCGTCACCATACATGTACTATTATAAGGCTGGCGAACGGCAAATCGCTGGGTCCAGCCCAGAAATGCTCGTCCGCGTCGACAACCGCATGGTAGAAACATTCCCAATTGCGGGAACCACCCAAATAGCACAAGACGAAACAGAAAACAGCCGCTTAGCCCACGAACTACTATCTGACCCCAAAGAACGCGCCGAACACGTCATGCTTGTTGACCTTGCACGAAACGACGTGGGAAGAATCTCCAAGTACGGAAGCGTGCGTGTGCCTGAATTCATGAAGGTGCACCAGTACAGCCACGTACAGCACATTGTTTCCCAAGTCGTCGGCGAACTGCGAGATGAGCTTGAAAGTTTTGATGCGTTACGCTCAGTTTTTCCAGCTGGCACTGTTTCAGGGGCGCCAAAGGTTCGGGCAATGGAAATCATTGACGAGTTGGAACCTTCACAACGTGGACCATACGCGGGTGCAGTGGGTTACTTCTCATACAACGGCAATGCAGACTTCGCAATAACCATTCGCACACTGTTCGCTGACAAGGATAAAGCGTACATTCAGGCGGGGGCGGGCATTGTTGCTGATTCTGTTCCTGAACGTGAGTGGTTCGAAACGGAAAACAAAGCCAAAGCCCTAATGAAAGCACTCGAAAACTTGGGAGGCAACTAACATGAAGGTCTTAGTCATTGACAATTACGATTCATTCGTCTACAATCTCGTACAATACATAGGTGAACTCGGAGCAGAAACAGTAGTTTTCCGAAACGACCAAACAACTCTTGAAGAACTGGCAAAACTAAAACCAGACCGCATCGTAATCTCGCCAGGCCCCGGCAACCCTGAAGACGAAAAATTCTTCGGCATCTGCAAAGCAATCCTGCAAACCATGAGCCACAACATCCCCACCTTAGGCGTCTGCCTTGGACACCAAGGAATAATCTACACTTACGGCGGAAAAGTTGTTCACGCCAAAAAGCTCATGCACGGCAAAACCTGCACCATCAAACACGACGGCAAAGCACTCTTCACAGGCGTAAGCAACCCCTTCACTGCTACCCGTTACCATTCACTTGCAGGCGAACGCGACTCCATCCCATCATGCCTCGAGATTACTGCGGAAGCTATTGATGACGGAGAAATCATGGGCATACGCCACGTCAAATACCCCATTTACGGCGTCCAATTCCATCCAGAATCAATCCTGTGCCAAGACGGCAAAACAATCATGCGCAACTTCATCGAAGGCAAAAACCTATGATACGCGACTGCATCCAAAAACTAATCGAAGGCACAGACCTTACGCTTGAAGAAGCCACACAAGTCATGCAAGAAGTCATGACGGGAGAAGCAACGAACGCTCAAACAGGCGCGTTTTTGACGGCACTTCGAATCAAAGGCGCATCAGTTGAGGAAATAATCGCTTTTGCCAGCGTAATGAAGAACCAATGCAAACAAATTACACCTAAAGTGCAAAGCAGGCTTGTTGACACTTGTGGTACAGGCGGAGACAAAATCAAAACCTTCAATGTGAGCACCGCGTCAGCGTTTGTGATTGCAGGCGCAGGCATCCCGGTAGCTAAACATGGAAACCGTGCGGTTACCAGCAAAAGCGGCAGCGCAGACGTACTAGAAAAGTTGGGGCTAAACCTAACTATGACTCCTGAAACGGTTCAGGCGGCGATTGAAAATGTAGGTGTGGGCTTCATGTTTGCGCAGGCGTTTCATCCAGCAATGAAGTTTGCTGCTCAACCACGCAAAGAAATAGGCATACGCACCGTCTTCAACATTTTGGGACCATTAACTAACCCGGCAAGCGCCAAAGGGCAACTGCTTGGTGTTTACGACGCAAAACTCACTGTTCCATTAGCTAATGCACTTAGCAAGTTGGGCTGTGAAGAAGCGATGGTTGTTCACGGCTTAGATGGGCTCGATGAAATCTCAACTTTAGGCAAAACTAAAATTGTACATTTAAAACAGGGCACAATCCACGAGCTCGAAGTTACCCCCGAATTCTTTGGTGTAAAACAGGTAGAAGCTGCTGACTTGAAAGTGTGCAGTGCTGAAGAAAGCGCCCAAACCATTTACCAGATACTTTCAGGCAAAAACCTAAGTGCACCCAAAGCGGAAATGGTTTTAGTGAATAGTGCAGCGGGGATTATTGTGGGTGGTAAAGCAAACGATTTCAAAGAGGCCATGCAAATCGCCAAAGAATCAATCTTGAGCGGTGCAGCTTATGGCAAACTAAAAGAGTTAATCAGCGTTTCTTGTGGTAGTTTGCAGACTCTTGAGGAGATGGAAAAACGTGAGTGACTTCTTTGACACTTTAGGGTTTGATGCACAAGTAACCATTGACAGTGGATATTATGATTTATTCAATCCTACGCCAAGCCTGCATTTAAGCCTTAAAAAAGCCATTCTTGAATGCAACAGAAACCCGATAATCACTGAAATCAAGCCAGCGTCACCAAGCCTTGGAACCATCCGAGAACACTTTGAACCGATTGAAATTGCCAAAGCCATGGAGAATGGTGGAGCAACCGCAATTTCTGTTTTAACTGAACCAAGACACTTTAAGGGTTCAACAGATACTCTTGCAGATGTCCGAAGGGCAGTAAAGCTTCCAATTTTAATGAAAGACATCATTTTAAGTCACGTGCAAATTAACGCTGCAACTTACATTGGAGCAGACGCGGTACTGCTAATTAAGGCACTTTATGACCGAGGTTACGGTCAAACCGACCTTGACGACATGATATCACTCATTCACAACAAGGGATTAGAGGTGCTGCTGGAAGTCCATACAGAAGAAGAATTCAAAGCAGCCAAAAAAACAAACGCAGACATCATCGGCATAAACAACCGAAACCTTGCAGACCTAAAAATCGACTTAAACATCACCAAAAACATTCTCAGCAATAACAGTTTTGAAGATTTAGTTGTCGTAAGTGAAAGCGGAATCAAAACGCCAGCAGACCTACGTTTTCTTAGTGAGGCTGGTGCTTCTGCTTTCCTTATCGGCTCAAGCATAATGTTAACAGAAAATGTTGAAGAAAAAGTTAGGGAGTTTGTAAACGCATGAAAATAAGCAATTACCCAGTAGACGGGAAATATGGAAAATTCGGCGGCAGATACGTTCCAGAAATCCTAATGGAAGCAGTTAACGAGTTGGAAGCCGCTTATGACCAAGCTAAAAAGGATCCAGAATTCCAAAAACAACTTGACTATTACCTTGCCGACTTCGTGGGCAGACCAACACCGCTCTATCTTGCAGAAAACCTTACACGCAAACTGGGCGGCGCAAAAATTTACTTAAAACGTGAAGACCTTGCACACGGCGGAGCACACAAAATCAACAACACCCTTGGACAAGCACTGCTTGCTAAACGTATGGGCAAAACTCGTGTCATCGCTGAAACTGGAGCAGGGCAACACGGAGTAGCCACAGCCATCGCTTGCGCCGCTTTAGGCTTAAAAGCAGAAATCTACATGGGAACCGAGGACTGCGAACGCCAACGACTCAACGTTTTCCGGATGAAACTCTTAGATGCGCAAGTTCACCCTGTGGAGGCGGGCTCAAAAACGCTTAAAGACTCAATTAATGAGGCTTTCCGGGACTGGGCAACAAACGTTGAAACGACATATTACCTCATTGGCACCACAATGGGTCCACACCCTTACCCTATGATGGTCCGGGACTTCCAAAGCGTAATAGGAAAAGAAATCAAAAACCAGTTCCAAGAAAAAGAAGGTCGCTTGCCAGACGCACTTGTGGCTTGTGTAGGCGGCGGAAGCAACGCTATGGGCACATTCTACCCATTCGAGGACGACACAGAAGTCAAACTCTACGGTGTAGAAGCAGCAGGCGAAGGCGTAGAGACAGGCAAACACGCAGCCACAATCTCAGCAGGCTACGAGGGAGTCTTCCACGGCATGCACACATACATCCTGCAAGACGATAACGGACAAATCAGAAACACAACAAGCATCTCCGCAGGGCTTGATTACCCTGGAGTTGGACCTGAACATTCCTTCCTAAAAACAATGAAACGCGCAGAGTACACTTCAGCAACAGACAAAGAAGCTGTAGACGCGTTTTTGATGCTTTGCAAAACAGAAGGAATCCTGCCCGCACTGGAATCATCCCATGCATTAGCTTACGCGGTAAAACTTGCTCCCAAAATGAACAAAAACCAATCCATAATTGTCACCCTCTCAGGACGCGGCGACAAAGACGTTGAAACTATAGCTGATTACATAGGTGCAAAAATATGAACAGCATAAGACAAGTTTTCCAAAACAATCAAGCAAACGGACACGGCTGCTTAATTGGCTACGTCATGGCGGGAGACCCAACCCCTGACGCTACAGTCAAGATTGCGGATGCTTTAATCCGCGGCGGCATAGACATACTCGAACTGGGGTTGCCATTCTCTGACCCAATCGCTGATGGACCAACCATTCAAGCAGCAAGCTTACGTGCACTAAACGCTGGAACCACACCGTTAAAGGTGCTGGAAATCGCTAAAGAAATCAAAGCCAAACATGACATACCAATCGTCATCATGACATACTACAATCCCGTGTACCGCATCGGTTTAGAAAAATTTCTAAGCACCGCAAAAGCAAACCAAGTTAACGGGTTTATTGTGCCTGACTTGCCCGTAGAAGAAGCAGATGACTTTAAAAAAGCAGCAGACGCCCACAGCTTAGACACAATCTTTCTTGCAGCGCCATCAACATCAAACGAGCGTTTACCCAAAATCGTAGCGGCTTCCTCGGGCTTTTTGTACTTGGTTTCGCGTTTCGGCGTTACAGGCGCAAAATCCTCAATAGAAGACTCAACGCTCCAACTAATACAACGTGTTCAACCTTTCACCACGGGAAAAGTTCCGTTAGCTGTTGGCTTTGGCATCTCAAAACCTGAACATGTGCAACGCGTCATTAAAGCAGGTTCAGACGGAGCAATCGTAGGCAGTGCATTCATAAACATAATTCAAGGCAGCAAAGACACCAATGCTATGCTGGAGGAACTTCAAGCAACCGCAAAAGCACTCAAAATAGCCACAAAAAAACAATAATTTCTTTTCTTTATTTTTAAAAAGAGAAAAAAGGGGAGTTTTTTGCTCTCGTTACAAAATTTGATTTGCTGATAGGTACGTTTGTGCCCACATTGAAGGCTTGCAGCAATCAAAAGCAGCGTTTAATTGTTGAATCAAGGTTTTCAATGAACTGTACGTGTAACCTTCTGGCAATGGTTGTCCACCTAAAACGTTGTTTGCAGTTGCTAATATCTGGGATATTGTTTGTCCGCTTAGTGAATCGCCATTGTTAAGGTACACTAAGTCTTCAAACCCGGGAGTCATGCATTTGGCACCCATTTCGCTGAAAGCAACGTTTAGGGATAGAGTTGCAACTTGAACAGCTAATGATCCGCCGCCGTATCTAACGTTGGTTGGGTTGAGTCGGTCGTGGTTGATTGTTCCACTGGTTCCGTGAGATCTAAGGAACGATTTTAGGCTGTTTATGCGGGTCCATTCGTAGCCGTGTCCACTGCTGTCATCGTAGTAGCCAATTTGCATTCCATCTGGGAAAGCTGAACTGAAATAACTGTTGAGCAGTCTTCTTGCTGTTCCGCTATAACGATAATCGTTTGCAGTGAAAGTGCAGAATGAACCATAATAGTAGGCAGCATCGCTATCACTGTATGCAACGTTGTCGTACATTGCTGAAATTGTGCCTTCATTCATGTTCTGCAATGGAGCTACCTGAAGTGTTCCAAGGTAGATGGTGATTGTTTCGCCAGGTGCAAGGTCTCCAGAGATTGTTTGGGGCGGATACAATGGGTCGTCAACGAAGGTTATGTTGCTAAGTGCCACGTTTCCAGTGTTTCTAATAATGTACTTGAAGTACACTGAACTGTTTACTGGCACAATTAGTCCAGGTGCAGAGTTTGCGTCACACCAATAACTGTTGTCGGTCGAAACGTATTTGATTATGCATATGGACGGGTTAGGTGCTTCAATTCCGTAGTAGTTTGCTGTGTCAAAGTCAAAGACTCTGTAGTTACCGTATTTTCCAATGGCTATTGCTAAGTTAGTGTGCTGGCATTCTTGAGCTAATGCAGGCCCGTAATAGTAAGTGAAAGTCTCATTTGGCGCTAAGGTTGTAGGCAAAACAAGACCACTTAATATGTAGGAGCTGTCCCAAAGCAGAATGTTTGAAAGCTCAACGTTGCCAGTGTTGTTGATGTCAAATTTGAAGTACACGTTTGAACCAGCAGCAACTTCAAGACCAGGCGGAGAGTTTGCGTCAACCCAAGTCATGTTGTCTACAGAAATCCATTTTGTGACATCTATAGCTGGACAGGGCATTGTTGATGCTAAGTAGTTTGCGCTGTTGGTGCTGTCGTATGTTGTTCCATTGTAGTCGCCTGTTGTTGTTGCAACGTTGGTGTGTTGTCCTTCCACGGCTATGACTGGGCCGTAGTAGTAAACAAAAGACTCTTCAGGTGCCAGTGTAGAGGGGATTATTGCGCCGCTTAAGTCGTATGTGTCATCGGATAGGGTGATATTGGCTAACTCAACGTTCCCATCGTTGGTTACGGTAAACCGGTAGTAGAGGTTCAAGCCTGTTAACACACTGATTCCTGGTGGCGTATCCGCATCAACCCACGTAACGTTGTCAATTGAAATCTGTTTAACAACAGTGATTGATGGGTTAACTCCGAAGTAGTTAGCCTCATCTGTAGCGTCAACCGTTGATCCGTTGTAGTCTCCTGTTGCTGTGGCAATGTTAGTGTGTTGACCTTCCAACGCTAGAACTGCACCGTAATAGTAGGTGTATGTTTCGTTAGGCGCTAAAGTTGAAGGTAAAGATGGAACCAAAGTGTACACGTTGTCGTTTAAGGTCAGGTTTTCAAGTGTTACTGTTCCAGTGTTGTTTACTATGTATCTAAAGTAAAGGTTTGTTCCAACAAGCACTTCTAATCCAGGTGCAGTGTCAGCGTCTACCCAAGTGACGTTGTCTGTTGAAATCTGTTTGATTACGCTTACACCGGGGATAGGTTCTATTGAACCATAATAGTTGGCATCATCAGTATCACTGTAGTTTGTATTGTTGTATTGTCCAGTAGCGTTAGCGGTGTTTGTGTGTTGACCAGCCAGAGCAGAAACAGGACCATAATAGTAAGTGAATACTTCGTTGGGCACTAAAACCGTTGGAGGCACAACAGACAAAGTGTAGAGACTATCGGTTAAGGTGATATTGTATAGCTCCACATTGCCAGTGTTGTTTACTAGGTACTTGTAGTAAACATTTGAGCCAACTATTACATAAAGCCCAGGCGGAGTATCAGCGTCTATCCATGTACTGTTGTCTGCAGAAATTTGTTTAACCACATCGATTGATGGATTAATTCCGAAATAGCTTGCATCTTCAGTAGCGTTAAATGTTGTTTCATCATACTTTCCTGTGGCTGTTGCAATGTTAGTGTTCAAACCAGCTAGCGCAGTTATTGGACCGTAATAGTAAGTGTAAGTTTCATTGGACAGCAACGAAGAAGGCAATGTTGGGGAGATACTGTAAACATCGTCAGTAAGGGTTAGGTTGGTTAATTCAGTATTTCCTGTGTTGTTAACTACGTACTTGAAGTAGACATTATCGCCCATTGTTACGTTAAGGGTTGTATCTATCCAAGTCGAGTTATCTGAAGAAACCTGTTTAACCACACTGATACCAGGTTGAGCCCCATAATAGTTTGCGTCATCATTATCTGCGAGAGTTTCGTTGTAGTATTGACCAGTCGTTGTGGCAGTGTTTGTCTGTTGACCTGACAGAGCAGTCACTGGACCGTAATAGAAAGTGTATTCTTCATTGGCAGCTAAAAACATCGGTGGCGCGGCGCCTAAAGTGTACACGTCATCGGTTAAGGTGATGTTGAATAATTCAACGTTGCCTGTGTTGTTTACCACGTATTTGTAGTAAACGTTTGAACCGACGTACACGTTAAGTCCAGGCGGAGTGTTAGCATCGACCCATGTTGCATTGTCAGAGGAAATGTATTTGGTTACGTTAATTGATGGGCCAGTTCCGAAATAGTTTGAAAGGTGGCTGTCAGAGTATGTTACATTGTTAGATACTCCTGTTGTTGTGGCGTTGTTTGTGTGTTGATTGATTTGTGCGGTTACTGGACCTAAATAGTATGTGAAAACTTCGTCTGGAGCCAGAGTTGAGGGCAAAACCAAGCCAGTAAGCGTGTAGGTGTCATCTGTTAAGGTTATGTTAGTTAAGTCTACGTTGCCAGTGTTGGTGATTTCGAATTTGAAGTAAACGTCTGTACCTTCAGCAACAGTGATTCCTGGTGGAGTAGTAACATCAAACCATGTTGAATTGTCCACTGAAATCGATTTGACAAGTTGAATTGAAGGTATGGCTCCAAAATAGGTAGCATCATCTGTAGCGTTATAGTATGTTCCACTGATGCAGCGTCCTGAAGCGGTTGCAGTGTTAGTGTGCTGACCAATTAACGCAGTTTCTGGACCATAGAAGTAGGTGAATGACTCGCCAACAGCAAGTGACGATGGCGGGACTACGCTTAAAGTGTACGAACTGTCGGTTAATGACAGGTGTGTCAATTCAACGTTTCCAGTGTTGTTTACAAGGTATTGATAGTAAACGTTAGAACCAGCTAGAACTATTAGTCCAGGCGGAGAGTTTGCATCTACCCATGTCGCGTTATCATTTGAAATTAATTTGGTTACAGCAATTCCGGGGTCGCAGCCGAAATAGTTTGCGTCGTCAGTTTCAGTGTAATTCAAATTGTCATATTGTCCATTTGCTGTCGCAGTATTTGTTTGCTGACCAACCAAAGCAGTGACTGGCCCATGATAGCAGGTGACAGAAGCGTTAGGCAGAAGAGATGCTGGTGGGGTGAAGCTTAAACTATAAACATTATCTGTTAAGGAAATGTTGAATAGTTCAACGTTGCCAACGTTTGTAACTACATATCGGTAGTAGACGTTATCGCCTGCGGGAAGCATTAATCCTGGCGGAGTGTTGGCGTCCATCCATGTAGCGTTATCTGAGGAAACAAACTTTATTACAGTTATAGCTGGATGGGTTACTTGAGTTCCATTGTAGTTGGCATCGTCAACATAACTGTATTTTGTGTTGTTGAAAGTGCCTGTGGCGTTAGCAGTGTTGGTGTGCTGTCCTATCTGGGCTGTTATTGGCCCCAAATAATACAAATAGGACGCGTTGGGCGTAAGCGTTGCTGGCGGTGTTGCACCTAAAAAGTATAGGCTATCAGTCAAAGTGATGTCGGATAATGTAACATTTCCAGTGTTTGTAACATTATAACGGTAATAAACGTCTGAACCAGCAGTAACACTTAGTCCAGGCGGCGTGTCTGCATCTATCCAAGTGCTATTGTCGGTTGATATCATTTTGTTTACGTCAATTGCGGGGGCAGCATTGCAGATTATTTCAAGCGGAACACCAGTTTGAGGAAAACCTGTTGTTGCGGATGTTTGTTTACCCCCATCATCTACTGCTATGTGAATAATTATAGTGTAGTTTCCAGGCGCTATACTGAATGCGGCTTCATATCCTTGGGCGTGACTACTATTGCCATCATATCCTTGACCTACCCAAACAAAAGCTGGAGGGGTTGACCCATTTCCAGAATTGCCTGTGTAGACTTTGTTGGAAACCGAATTAATTGCAGCCCATGCATCAGTTGGACTGACCAAAACAGGAACACCGGGAACCGTCATAACTAAAACGTACATTATACCGGTGTTGCAGTCATATCGTAATGACGCATTAGACTCAATAGGCATACTGGACATTCCAGCACGGTACATGTAGGCAAAAAAGTCGCCACCAACATTTAAGTCCCATTCAGATGGGTCTCCATTCAAGTTGGCAGAGGCGTAGGTTGGTTGAGGCGGGTCAGCAGCGGTAACGGCATCGAAAAGGAAAAACGGAAAAACAAGCAGAGCTATCGATAGCATTGCAATCATATAACGAGAAGATTTAGACAAAAAACGGCTATGTCTCAAAGCAATTTACTCCTTAAAAAGCCAATAACCAGTGACTTGACAGGCGATAAAAACGTTTGTTGTAGGCTAA
>JBNIDQ010000010.1:0-63486 GCA_050108135.1 Bathyarchaeia archaeon
CTGCATCTATCCAAGTGCTATTGTCGGTTGATATCATTTTGTTTACGTCAATTGCGGGGGCAGCATTGCAGATTATTTCAAGCGGAACACCAGTTTGAGGAAAACCTGTTGTTGCGGATGTTTGTTTACCCCCATCATCTACTGCTATGTGAATAATTATAGTGTAGTTTCCAGGCGCTATACTGAATGCGGCTTCATATCCTTGGGCGTGACTACTATTGCCATCATATCCTTGACCTACCCAAACAAAAGCTGGAGGGGTTGACCCATTTCCAGAATTGCCTGTGTAGACTTTGTTGGAAACCGAATTAATTGCAGCCCATGCATCAGTTGGACTGACCAAAACAGGAACACCGGGAACCGTCATAACTAAAACGTACATTATACCGGTGTTGCAGTCATATCGTAATGACGCATTAGACTCAATAGGCATACTGGACATTCCAGCACGGTACATGTAGGCAAAAAAGTCGCCACCAACATTTAAGTCCCATTCAGATGGGTCTCCATTCAAGTTGGCAGAGGCGTAGGTTGGTTGAGGCGGGTCAGCAGCGGTAACGGCATCGAAAAGGAAAAACGGAAAAACAAGCAGAGCTATCGATAGCATTGCAATCATATAACGAGAAGATTTAGGCAAAAAACGGCTATGTCTCAAAGCAATTTACTCCTTAAAAAGCCAATAACCAGTGACTTGACAGGCGATAAAAACGTTTGTTGTAGGCTAATGGCAGACACAAGTTAGCCATTAGTTAACCAAAAAGCACTCGTTTTCAATTTTTAGCAACACAACGACAAACAAGTGAGAGGGAAAGTTTTAAAGTTCGGTTAAACCATCTATCAGCGGCGATGGATCTTAGGCGGTGGGTCAGGGGTCCATTATTTCCGTAAATCCTCTACATGACGGGCTGACATCTGCGGATGAGGCGTCAAAGGCCGCTTTAGTTTCCCTTTCCGAAACGTTGAGTATCCGTCCTTTGGGGCTGGCGGTCAATGGGTGGCTTCCGTAGGGGAGCTATTTCGTTGTCTACCAGGCGAACCCGGCTAGGCTCGGGAGAGAGCAACCTAAGTTTGGACGTTATGCGCTCAAGGGGGCGCGGGTATGAGTGTAGGGTCCGGAAGTCTGAGGCGGAGTCTGGGCGTCAAACTGCAGTGGTCCATCGCTACTTTACTAATTTTTCAGGTTTTGACTATTGCCCAAAAAGTTTACGGGTATTTTAGAAAAAATTTTCAAAAGTTTCGGACTTTTTGTAGCATTTTTCACTATTTACGAATGTTTTTTTCATTCTTTATATAATAAGATGCCTTTCTTAACAGTTATGACAACATTTCAACTTCCAGAATAATCCCATTACCAAGCAATCTTTAAATCCGAGGCACTGACAGTGCATAACAAAAGACCATTCGCATTCAAACTATGAATACAAAGAAAGGAGCAAAGGAAGCAAGTTTTATGTCAGCACACAACGTTTCAGAGTCGAAAATACTTGACGAACTAAACGAACGAGTAATCAAGAGCTTTTTAGACGTAGTCATAATGGCAAAATTGAAAACAGAATCATTAAGCGGTTACGACTTTATCGCCTACATTAACAAGCGTTTTAACATGCTTATCAGTGCAGGTACCGTGTACTCACTGCTTTATGCGTTAGAACGTAAGCAGTTAATAGAAGGTTCAGGCGAAGAAAGAAGAAGAACCTACAAGCTTACAGAGAAGGGAAATGCAACAATCGAAATAATTCTAAAAGAGAATCATCAAATTGAAGGGTTCATGGCGAACGTACTAAAACCGCAATAACCTGAAGGCCCTAAGGCGAGACTTTTAAAAAAGAAGTTTTGAAGAAAACTTATTTTATTTCGATTCTTTTAACTTCATCTTGCCAAGGCAGCTTTAATGGGCACTTGTCAAGATAATCATAAAGCTCTTTTTCCAAGTTATCATTCATAATTTCGGCAGATTCTTTAACCAAAGTTATTTCTATCACAGCCGTTTTCGCCATTGCATTCCCCTATAAAAAATACATTAAGGCAACTTCTGAGTTAAATAATTTAACAATACTTACCATTAGACGCAGAACAGTTTATTTATAAGGAATTCATGCAACCCATCACCTCATTAGACATGTAAAGCCAAAAAACAGAGATACAACTTCAATATTTTTTAGCTTTTAATGTAAAAAATGGAAAAACTTTCTAAACCCATTCCAATTCAATTTTATCATAAAGCTTTATCAAACGTTAAACCACCACTTTTTTAAAAATTGATAACTTTTAATCGATATTGATAGACTAACCAAAAAACAAAACCACCAACAAAAAATCCAAAAACAAAAAAAAAGAGAAAACGATTTACCTCAGCTAAGATTTATATTCAAAAAAGTCCAATCCCGTTTCATGCAAACAACCGAGCACCCCCACAACAAAAAAGGCGTAACCTGGAAACAACCAGCAGTTTTTGCCGTTGCAACAATAATCTGCACCGTTTTAGCAATATGGTCGGTTGTTCAAGCTCCAACAGAAGGCTCACCTGTTTCAGGAGTTTCTGGACTTTATATCGCTGCAGCCATTTACGTGCCGTTAGCGTTGTGGTTTGGCATTTGGGGTTGTCTTGCAGGGTATTTAAGCTGCGTTTTCATGGGACTATTTGTAGGGTACTCGTTGGATTTTGTTCTGGTTTGGGCTTTAGCAGACTTTTTTGAAGGCTTTGTACCCCTACTTGTTTTCAGGTCACTAAAAAGCAAACCATCCATAAAATTAAATCGACCCAAAATCACCTACAGCATAAACGCACTACTCATCGTTAACTTGATTGTTTCAGCGTGGGCTTTGACGAATTCTGCCAGAACAGCCTTTATCGGCACATTTATCGTAGCAATTGTGCTTCTAATTGTTCAAGCAGTTTTTGAGAAGCATAAATCCTGGTTTACTTGGCTTGCAGTAGGCGTCTTTGCGGCAAGTTTAGTGTCGGGATTGTTTGGTGTTGGCGCACTGGTCTTGTTTGGCAGTGTTCCAGTTGAGGCGTTTTCCACAGTTTTCTTTGGTTGGGTTTTCGGAGACATAATCGTGCTTGCCACGCTGGGAACTATGCTTACGGTTGTATTAACGCCGTACATTGTTAAAGCAAAGCTTTACGTTAAAGGATACTTCAGCTAAATTCACAATGCAGGTTAGGTTATGCAGTTGCTCATTTTTTGGCGTTCACCATTTTCAAAAAGAAAAACAGGATTAATACAAGACAAAGCACCCTGACTGTAAACTAAAGCTGAGCCAAGCGGAACAGCAAAAATCCGCCCGCCCATCGAGAGTTTTTTTAGCGGTTCATCTTTTTTGCGGGTGTAATGAGCCTTCATAGTTACGTCAATCAGTCCTAAGCCATCAACAACCTTAACCTGCTTAGTGGACCTAATGGTGACAACGCATTTCTTACAGAGAGCCACCGCTCCAGCGCTCCGCCCAACAACCACACCTCCAAAATCTTTCAGCAAAACATCAACGCCTGTACGTTTGAAGCGTTCAACTAGAATACTTGGACTCCCGCCAGTTAGGTAAATCAGGTCGGTTTGGCTGATTTTTTCTTTTAGTTCTTCCTGCGGGGTCGAATAATCAACGACAGCTACATTTTTAGCTCCTAGGTACCGCAGGTAATTGTAAACCATTTTTTGGCGTTGATATAGCCGGTCAAAATTTGCTCTTGCCCATGAAAACACTAAAACGTCAGGTGACCCGCCGGCGTCACTAAAAGCTTGCTCATTAACCGTTTCGCCGTCACGTTTACGGATGCTTTCACCACCTAAAAGATACACCTTACGCATACCTAAATTCACGGATTTGAAACTAAAAAAGTAAACCCAAAAAAAGGTTATTTTATTACGGCTAAAGATGTTTCCAGCAACATCAGTGAGGATTCATCTATGGAATAAACGGTCTTTAAGCCATCGTTAACTTGCAACACGAATTTTGTGTTTTTCAGAGACTTCATCTGCCACGTCAACGCTTGAGAGGAAATGCAAAGTTCATCAGCAAGTTTGCCGTGAGAGAGCTGTTTTTTGTTTAGCAAAACTTCGAAGATGCGTTTGGCTGTTTTATGTCGAAGCATTGTGATTGCGGCAATCTGTTTTTTGTTGAATTTCTTTGAGACAAAGAATCGTTTGTATTTACCATCGCGGACAAACGATACGAGTCCTGACTTGACGAGTACACCTAAGTGGTATTGAGCTAAACCTACTGGAATAGTTAAGCCTGCACAGATAGCGCGGAATTGTACGCCGGGGTTTGCGTTAATGTAGTTGTAGATTTGCATGCGTGTCGAGTTTGAAGTCGAAGGTTGGCTTACCTCGGGCGTATTAACACTAAAGGCTGGAAGGGCCATAAGAGGTATCATGCTTGAAGTTAGCGATTGAAGGTCGGTGAAGCTTTTAATTTGCAGGTCAGGACTAGGAGATGAAAGGATGAAATGACCAGTGTCCTGTTGACACAGGGATATGGTGAAGTATCCTCCGATAAGTAAAATCAACATTAACCCGATAGTTGCTTGCTTGAACTTCAACAGTAACAGCCTTCTGACATTTCATTAGCATTTCGGGTTTTTAACATTATTTGTAAACAAATGTACTAGTTTTTCTCTTAAAACAAAAGCTATTTTTGAAAAACAAACTGTAAAACAATGATTATTGAGTTCTAATTATGAAGTGAACCGATAAAATGTGTCCTTCATAAGTCATGGGCAAAATAAGCATTGTTGACTTTATTTTCTTGTAATCTTTCCGCCTCCAAGTTATATCCACCGAGGAGGCATTCATGTTATTGATGGCACTCCAATAAGCCGTCATGAAAGCGTTTCTGCTTGCTTCGTCATCAACAAAAGTTTCAAGAAAACCAGAAGTTTTAGACCACTCCTGAGGCGAACTGTACCCTAAAAAGTCAGCAAACCGCTGATTACAAACTTTCTGATTATCGTCTAAATAGATAAAAACAGGTTGCCCCGAGGAATCTAAGATTTTCCTCATCTGATTATATAATCCACTGAGAAGTTGTTGTCCAGAACCCTCAGGTCTAACTATCTCGTTTTCCAATTTTTCACCTTCACACGACGGGGTATTGCTAACTTGAAAAGCCGTTAGCTAATGGTTCCTTCATGAGTAAATATGCCAGACCAAGTTTTTCTAAATATGTGACTGTATAAAGACAGCACTCATTTTTTGCTAGATAGTTTGCCCATTTTTGTCTTTTCCAGTTTTTATTCACGCAAATCTTTAAGCCAAATCCTCACCACTCAAACAGGTCAGGTGTAGCTTTGACTGAAGAAAACCAGTACGACGAAATCTTTACAGCTCTAAAACATCCGGTAAGACGACAGATTCTATTGTTCATTGACGCTAAAGGAGAAGCTTCTTTTACAGAGATACAGCAAGAAACCAGCATCAATGATACGGGCTTGATGAGTTATCATCTAAAAGGACTTGCCGCACTGGTTGAGCAGTCAAAGGCGCCATATCGTTTACAGCTTATGATAGACACTATTATTCTAAAACCACTAAGAGCAGCATTCTTCACTCACTGCTTTTCGCCTTTGTATGTTCGGTTCAGTCAATTTTGATTTTTGACCAAATGTACAGGTTTACTCAGGGCACTTTTATTGGTCAAATGTATCCCAACGTAACATTCACGTGGCCATTTGAAATTTTAAGAATCACCCTCTTCTTAGCTAGCGCCCCAGCAATAGCGTATGCGCTAAGGAAGCGTTTCAATCAGAAAGGCAAACCCAAGCAACTGACATAATCAAATAAGCCTTATATTTGCAGTTGATGATTAGCCCAAGCGATGATAATATGACGTTGGAAGGTTTTGTTGAGTATAAACGCCGAGAATACTGCAATGACATCAAATGTCCTATTCAAATGGAGCTTAATAAGCAGAAGGAAGGTTCTGAAGAATATGAAAAAATCCGCAAAAAATGCGGCGAGGGTTGTTTGTACACTACTTATCAGTTTCATCATTGGTTAATTGATAAGGGATACTTGATTGTGAAGCCTGTAAAGGAAAAATAGGCAGGGGGTCTACCAAAAATTTTAACCTTTAAGTATTTAACTTTTAAATGGGTTTTTTGACTAAACCGAGCCCTTTTTTGGTTTTTTGTTTTCGGTGAAAGTGTATATTTTTCACGGAAATTCAGATTTGGAATTCACAATATTTTTACGTTTAATGTGAAAACGGCTTAAATACGCGCTAACTGTAGTGTATCATGTAAGCTTGTCGGCACTACAGAGTGAAAAATTATGAAATGCCCTTACTGTGGCTCTGAAAACTTCAAAACCCTAGAAACACGCGATTCCCCAGATAACACTACGCGCCGACGAAAAGAATGTGTCAACTGCGGCAAACGTTTCACCACCTACGAGTACGTAGAAACAATAGAGTTAATGGTGCGCAAGAAAGACGGCAAACTTGAACGCTTCGACGTTAACAAGATAATCCGTGGCTTGCAGAAGGCGTGTGAAAAACGGCCAGTAACAATGACTCAAATAAACGAGCTAGCAGGACATGTACGACAAGACCTAATGATGAAAGGTGCCGAGGAAGTTTCATCCCAAGAAATCGGCGACTTAATCATGAAGTATCTCAAAACGGTGGACCGCATCGCCTACATCCGTTTTGCATCTGTTTACAAAAAGTTTGAAGAACCCGAAGATTTCGGGCGGTTACTCATGGAAGTGAAGAAAAAATGAAGTTTGTACTGAAACGTGATAGTAAATTAGAACCCTTTGACCCAGATCGTATTACACAAGCTATTTGGAAGGCTGCAAAAGCTGTTGGTGGAAAAGATAAAGAACAGGCTAAACGCATCTGCGACGAAGTAGTAGCCAAACTAAACAAGCAGTACGGCGACGACGGCGTCCCCACCGTTGAAGAAGTACAAGACCTGGTTGAAAAACAGTTAATCGAGAACGGTCACGCCTCAACCGCGAAAGCCTACATCCTGTACCGTAAACAGCACAACGACATGCGAGAGCTTGCAGCGCTTTTAAGCAGCGCCGACCTTGTCGACCAATACCTTGAGGTTGAAGACTGGCGTGTAAAAGAAAACAGCAACATGAGCTACTCACTACAAGGCCTAAACAATTACCTTTCATCCACGGTTATTGCCAAATACTGGATAAGCAGAATTTATCCCGCAAAAATTGCTGAATCCCACTTCTCAGGCGACATACACATTCACGACCTCGGCGTCCTTGGACCGTACTGTGTCGGTTGGGACCTAAGCGACCTCCTGCTTTCAGGCTTCGGCGGCGTTGCAGGAAAAATTGAAAGCAAACCAGCAAAACACTTCCGAACAGCACTTGGGCAAGTTGTGAACTTCTTCTACACCCTGCAAGGAGAAGCAGCCGGTGCACAAGCCTTTAGCAATTTTGACACTTACCTTGCACCATTCATCCGTTACGACAACTTGACACAGAAAGATGTTGAACAAGCATTACAAGAATTCTTCTTCAACATGAATGTGCCCACCCGTGTTGGCTTCCAAACACCATTCACCAACCTGACTTTGGATTTGACCGTACCCAGTTTCATGAAGAATGAGCCAATAATCTTCAACGGCAAAGTAACAAATGACACTTACGGCGACATGACTAAAGAAATGGAAATGCTCAACATAGCATTCGCCCAAGTCATGGCTAGAGGCGACGCAAAAGGCAGAGTCTTCACCTTCCCAATCCCAACTTACAACATCACCAAAGACTTTGACTGGGACTCACCAGTATCACAGGCAATCTTTGAAGTTACAGCCAAATACGGCGTACCAAACTTTAGCAACTTCATAAACAGCGACCTAAAACCTGAAGACGTACGCAGCATGTGCTGCCGCTTACGCATTGACAACCGTGAATTACGTAAACGTGGAGGCGGCTTCTTCGGCGCTAACCCGTTAACAGGCAGCATCGGCGTAGTGACATTGAACATCCCAAGAATCGGTTACTTATCCAAAGACGAGGATGAATTCTTTGAGAAACTAAGCGAACGCATGGATGTTGCTAAAGCAAGTTTGGAAATTAAACGCAAAATACTAGAAAGCTTCACTGAAAAAGGATTATACCCATACTCTAAACGTTACCTACGCAACGTTAAAGAACGTTTTAACGAGTACTGGAAGAACCACTTCTCAACCATCGGCATAGTAGGCGTAAACGAAGCCATCCTTAACCTGCTGGGACAAAACATTGCCACCAAAGAAGGACAAGCCTTCGCCGTGAAAACACTCACATTCATGCGTGAACGCATAGCCGAGTATCAAGAAGAAACAGGCGACATCTACAACTTGGAAGCCACCCCCGCAGAAGGCACAGCTTACCGCTTAGCCCGCATTGACCAGAAACGTTACCGCGACATCGTATTTGCCAACCAACGAAACGTACGGCAAGACCACGCAGAACCATTCTACACTAACTCTTCACAGTTACCAGTTGACTTTGCAGGCGACCTCTTTGAAGCCTTAGAACACCAAGACACACTGCAAACACTCTACACAGGCGGAACCAACTTCCACATATTCCTCGGCGAACGCTTACCCTCATGGAAATCTGCAGCTGAACTAGTCAAGAAGGTTGCTTGGAACACAAAGATTCCCTACTTCACATTAACACCCACCTTCAGCATCTGCCCCAACCACGGCTACACAACCGGTGAACACAAGCACTGCCCAATCTGCGGCGCATACAGCGAAGTCTACAGCCGCGTCGTCGGTTACCTACGTCCAGTTGACCAATGGAATAACGGCAAACAAGAAGAATTCGCAATGCGCAAAACCTTTGACCGCTCAACCGTCATCGCCTCAGCACCCATAGCACATTAAGGTGAAAAATGGAAAATGAAATTTAGTGGATTACAGAAAACAAGTCTACTCGATTACCCCGATAAGATAGCCAGCGTGCTATTCACCCCCGGCTGCAACCTCCGCTGCCCATACTGCCACAACTGGAAAATCGCCACCAACCCACAACCACCCTTCCTGCAGGAAGCCGTTGCGCTTGAAATCTTGGAAAAACGCAAAAAATACGTTGACTCCGTCGTAATCACAGGCGGAGAACCCTGCATGCACAAAGAGCTGCCAAAGTTCCTAGCCAAACTCAAAGAACGCGGCTTCAACGTGAAACTTGACACTAACGGGTTCTACCCCGAAGTGCTTGAAGAATGCCTCGGCTACGTAGACTACGTCGCGTTAGATGTTAAGACTTGTCCAGAAAAATACAAGCAACTCGGCGCAGAAGACACCAGCAACTTACAGAAAAGCATAGAAATGCTCAAAATGGGCAAAGTCCCCTACGAATTCCGCACAACCATCGTGCCAGAGGTAGTCACGCTGCAGGATGCTGACAGAATCGGTGAATTAACCAAAGGCGCCAAAATCCACGCGCTGCAACAGTTTGTTCCAGAAAACACCTCAGACAAGCACTTCCAGACAGTACATCCGTACGGTCCTGAAACCATAAACGAGTTCGCAGGCATACTCGGCAAATACTCAGAAAAAATAGTCTTGCGCATCTAAGCAGTTTTTCTGCTTTTTTACTTTTTTTCTTCGTTAGCTTTTTTCATACAGAATATTAGAGAGCCAACTATAATGGCAACCGAGTAAACCACGACGACCTCAACCGAAAAATCAACGTTTACAGCCAATAACACAAGCCTGAACTTAGGATATTGTGAACTGTTGGTTCCGTGCCCGAGATGCGGCAAAAACGTAGCCAAGCCTGTGCGTACGTTGGAGACGTTTCTTTTTAGGATAAATGATTACGAATGCGATGGCTGCGGCAACGTTTTGAAGCTATTAGTTAGCCAACCTATTCGGCTCCAAATATCATATCTATGCAGAAACCTATAGGGGGAGGGTAAAACTCACAAGCAGCTGGTTTTTCTTTTTAGAAGTACAATTGCTATCAATGGCACTGCTACTATCAAGGAGCTATTTCAGCAAAACTTACTTTAAACTGCATGATGGATTAACGTGAATGCTGTTTAAGTAGCCTCTTTAATGCCATTCTATACTTCATTGAGCAGCTTCTGCAACGTTTTTGGTCTGCAGGAGTGTTTCTCCAGTAAGGTGTTTTTGCGCGGGATACTAATTTTTTACCGCAATCACAACAGTGGTACTTTGTTTGTTTTTCTTTAATCCAAACTACCTGCAAGTGATACAGCTCCTTAACGTTACGGTATGTCTTCTCTTAGTTTTTCAAGGATTAACTTAACTATAGACTCCTTAAGGTTCAAAGCGTTAGAAATGCTTTCAACATCTTTAGTTCCCTCATCAAGGATGTAATGCAAAATTCTTCTTTCATCATGAGTTTTATCTTTATTCACCAAGTCTTTCGTTGCATGTTTCATTGCCAAATTTCGTAAAAATAGTAAAACGGTTTTTTCACTTTCGATGTCAGCTAATTTATCATCAATATCTTTCAGAAGGCTTGAAAACGGTTCTATCTTATTCGCTACATTACTTTGGTCAATATCTGATATTCGCCTCATTATATCAATTGCGTCGATAGACAATTTTGAAGGTAAAGCCTGAAAATTAAGAAACTGTTCGTGAAATAAATGGGGACCAAAACTTAAGGATAAATAGCCTGACTCTTTTAGAAAAAATGAGCGCCTATTTGGTCCAACAGGACTGGCAACTATTTTTGAACCTACAATACCAGCTTTCTCTAAAATTGACAAGTGACTAGTAACAAGTTGTTGAGCCTCACCTATTTCTTTTGCTAATTCCAGAGGATAACTCGGTTCTTGACTTAAACGTCTGATAATCTTTCGTCTAACTGGATTCTCAATTGCTTTAAGCATTAAATCGATTTGCAGGTTTTCCATAAGTGTATGCGCTCACAAAAAGATGGGAGCTCTTTATTTGAGCTCCACTTTTCTAAGTTTTTCTTCAGGTTTAGGTTCTTTCTTGGGAACAATTAGCTCCAGCACACCCTCTTTCATGGAACCTTCAACTTTTGCAGGATCAATTTCTTCGGGGAACGCAACGTATCTTTGTAAAGAAGAGTAAGCACGTTCTCGGTGTAAATAGTTCTTGCGTTTGGCTTCTTTCTCTTCTTTGCATTCAGCCCTTATGGCAACTCCGTCCTTGTTAATTTGTACATCAACTTGGTCTTTGGTAAAGCCAGGTAATTCAACGTTGACTAGGAAAGAATCACCGTTGTCAATTAGGTCTACTTGGGCGTATCTTGTTGGTAGCCTGAAGTCTTGTTCTATCTCAGATATTGGGAAGAAAGGTCGCATTAACTCATCAAAGGAACGTCGGAAGTCACTGAAAATGTCGTCGATACCTTTTGCTAGGCCTTCCTGTTCATGTCTTTTTATTATTGAATTTCCAGGGGTTGGTGGAGACACGGTTGTTCTCCTTTTTTCTTTGTCGTCAACCATTTCAAATCCCTCTATACATGATTTAGTTGTATAGTAAACTTTAACAACTCAAAAATATAAATTTTTTGCCAAACTGCCAAAAAACAGTTAATAACAAAACCTAATTCAGGGTTGAGTATTTGGGGAATGAGCAATTTCAAATTAAAGATTGAGGCACATAAAGGCACAAAAACAGCCACACCTAAACGCCAAAGGCAACTTTGGTACTGCCAACAGTGCGGCTACGTCGCTTACAGGTAAGACCCACCAATGTTTGCCCAATGTGTAAAGCAAAAAAGGAAATGTTCAAGGAACTAAAACACCTATAGAATTCAATAGGTAACGCCGTTTAGGCACATTTTTGTAGTGTTGCTTTTACTTCTTGGGCTATGTCTTCTGATAGGGGTTGTATAGCGTTTTTGGAGGCTTTCCAGATTTCTATGCCGACAAAGTTTTGGTCTTTATCCACGTCTACGTAGACGTCTTCGCTTAGCATGCGGGTGTCAATAATTTTGGCTTCTTTTAGTTTGATGTAGATTATGTCGGCTTTGCGGTCGTATTCTACTTTCATTTGATTTTCACCCACATGTTGGCTTTGAGTTTGGTGTTGATTATTTCTTGGGCATAAAAAAAACTTTTGGGATGACCATGCTATTAATCGAATGTAATGGGTTATTATGCAGCCCGTATGTCAGGATTTCAAGTAGAAAAAAAGGGCGCTGTTGCAGTAGAAAAACAATAAAATTAGGTCAAAAAATTTTAAATATACAAAAAGAACAAAGAGGTTAAACGATATTTATGCAGGCAAGCAATAATTGGTATCTAAGATACTTGAACATAATTGCTTTTATTGCCACTATCATTGTTAACAGTTTAGCAGGCAGCACAACTCTTATTGGTGGACAACTTACTGCGCAGGTTTCAGACGAAAATTTTACGTTAATTACTCCTGCTGGTTACGTTTTTTCAATCTGGGGCGTCATTTACGTTTTGCTGGGCATTTTCACAGTCTATCAAGCGCTTCCAAAAAATCAAGGTCAACCTTTTCAGAAACAAATCGGTTTCTTGTTTGGTTTAAGCTCTTTAGCTAACATTGCATGGCTGTTTGCTTGGCAATATGAACAACTTCCAATTTCTGTAGCTTTAATGTTACTATTGTTGGGTTCATTAATTGCAATTTATGTCCGCTTAGGCATTGGAAAATCAAAAGCGTCAATACCCGAAAAATTGGCGGTTCAGTTACCCTTTAGCGTTTATCTTGGTTGGATTACAATAGCCACTATAGCCAACATTTCAGCCACACTTGTCAACGTGGGCTGGGATGGTTTGGGCATTGAAGCAACAACTTGGGCTTTAATCGTAATTGCTGTTGCAGTGCTTATTACAATACTATTTTTAGCGCTAAGAAAAGACGTAGCATACGCGTTAGTTGTAGTCTGGGCTTTAGTTGGAATATCAGCAAACCAAACCCAAAATCAAACAATAGTTACCGCAACTCAAACAAGCGCAATCATAATCGCCATTGCAATCATTATAACAGGTATATTGATGGTACTGCGAAAAAAACGCTAAAGCAACCACCCCTTTTTTCCTTTCATAAGTAGATTTATGCCTCTTAAAAAAAAGCATTAATCGAAATAATGGTGAAGCAGAAAAATGCAAGAAAAAGACCTTCGACGTTTCATCAAGACAACCGAGAAAATGGTGTTACCCCCAAAGGTTGCCGCCACAACCCAAGGAAGCGCCATGCTCCGCAAATTGCCACGACGTTTTCAACGGTACATAGTCAAAAGAGGAGCACGCACTAACCCATACATGAGCTTCATTGTAGAACCATACAGCACTTTTCTTGCCTTCGAAGTCATCAACAGCAAAGCGGTAGAAAAATTGTTACCGCCTAACTACAGCTTGCTCCCATCAGCAATGTTCAAAGAAACACCCAAAAGACTATGCGCAATAATTAGCGCCTTTAACCTGCACACGAACGTGTTTTGGGGAAGTCGTGTGGAATTCTACCTTATTGCCGAAAACTGCAAAACAGGGCTTTTATCTTGGATCATCATCGAGGTTGAAAGCAACACCCACAGCTATGACCCCCGCCAAGGCTTTGTCGGCCCAAGTACGTTACATTCTGTGGTAACGACATCTTATCTAGGAGAAGTCATAGTTGATGTAGCAAGCGCCAAGACCAAGAACAGCCTTGCTTTAGTAGCTGATTTGAAGAATGCTACTCTAAAGGGACTGGATCAGCGGCTGTGGGTTGAAGGAAACCTTTCAGTTGACTACGGAGGCAAAATGCAGCAGTGTACTAAACCGTTTAGTTTGGTATTCGACCCGAAAGAGATGAACCAAGCGTTGAAAATCCCACTGGAAGACATATCCCTGTGTACCAACACGTTTGGTGGTGAAGCATTAGACCCGAATCCGTTTGAGGTTGCGTGCTTTCCGTATGCACAACACTTTGTTACGACGAGCATTCCTACTGCCACGTCTATGCGAACTGCTGAAGATATTGAGCAAGCCGTAAACGAGATTAACAACAAGATGAAAACGGCTCAAGAAATTGAGTGCAATAAGTAAAAATCAGTAAAGCTTCAAATTGCCGTTTAGAACTAAGCGATCTTGAACTTTTTTAAGCCAAAATTGCAGAAACACTAAGGGGGGTAGGTGCTATTGGTTGAAAAACCACTCATTAGTATGTTGAAAATCAGTAGCAATAGAAAAATGAAAATAAAGAAAATGTTTTGGTTTAAGAGAAAAGCGAGAATGATGATTCGTCGGCGGCAGCGTTTTGCTTGTTGATTTTGTCGTTGATTTCTTTTATCTTGCCGTCTAGTTCTTCTGCTTCTTTGGTGTTGCCGGCTGCTTTTAGGTTATTTCTTGCCTCTTCAAGCGCAGTTAAACCGTAACGGTCAAAGCCTTTGTTCAGCGCTACTTCAGCGGCTTTGTTGAAGGATTCAGCTGCTTTTGCAGGCTCTTTTAGGTTTGCGCTGCATTCTCCAGCTTTGTAATACATTTCTGCCGAGCCAAAATAGTTTTGTCCTTTATAGTAGAGTTCGCCTACTTTGAGGAATAGTTCGCGTGCTTCGGCGTATTTGCCGTTTTCCATGAGTGCGTTAGCGTCTTTGTGAAGTTTAATTACGTCTACTTTTTCACCCATAACTGTCACGTGCAATAGTTTGCGGGAACTCACATTTAGAAGTTTCCCCACACAAAAAACCCAGAAACACCCAACACCCACACTGACCAGCTGGATATAACGTTAAAAGCCTGATTAGGCAACATAGCAAAGGATGAAACCGAAACTCACATGCGTCAACTGCCAAACAACATACTCCACAAGCCCACTGAGAAGCAGCTGCGAAAAATGCGGCGCCACACTCGAATACACAGCAGACCCACCAGAAACACCAAATTTTAAAACAGCAGGTTTGGAGGGCTTTTGGAAATACAAACAAATGCTACCGCCAGTCACACACATCGTCAGTTTGGGCGAAGGAGCAACACCACTGCACAAAGCAGAAAGACTCGCCAAAACAGTCGGACTCAAAGAACTTTACCTAAAAGATGAAACACGCAACCCAACAAACAGTTACCGTGACCGGGCAGCGGCTTTTTTGACTTCAAACGCGATTGACCAAGGCTTCGAAACAGTTGTTTGCGGCACTAACGGAAACATGGGCGCATCTCTTTCCGCGTACACTGCAAAAGCGGGGCTGCAATGTCACGTTTTAGTTCCAAAAATGGTGGATGTAGGCAAGTTGGCGCAGATGATTGCGTATGACGCAGTTATTGAAGAGTCGGGTGACATAGTTGATGACGCTATTATGAAGGCTGTTTCGCTTTCTAAGGAGACTGGTTGGTATCAAGCCACCGCAGAAATCAACCCGCTCGCAGTGGAAGCACAAAAAACAATCGCTTACGAAATCTTTGAGCAACAAGGAGTCCCCGACTGGGTTATTGTTTCCATGGGAAGCGGCGGAACCATCTATTCACTATGGAAAGGCTTCAAAGAACTGCGCCAGTTGGGGCTAACCGATAAGTTGCCGCGGATGGTCGGCGTCCAAACAGAAGGCTGCGCACCCATAATCAAAAAACTTGCAGAAGAACCATCGGGAAAAGCTTGCAACCCATCAACAAGGGCCCTTGCTATTCTTGTTGGCGACCCGTTACAAAGTGATTTGGCAGTGAAGACGATTAAAGAGTCAAACGGGTTGGCTTTGACTGTTTCTGACCCTGAAATTTTGGCTTCTGAATTGTTAGTTGCTAAACTGGAAGGCGTTTTTGCGGAGCCTGCAAGTTCAGCCACCGTAGCAGCATTGCAACAGTTGATAGGAACCAAAATTTCTGCAGAGGATAAAGTTGTTTGCCTTATCACTGGAAGCGGACTCAAAGCCACGGATGTTTTACAGGCTTTGACGAAGAAGCAGAAGGCGGCAGGGCTGGGCCTTGCAGTGAGTACGAAACAGAAGATTCTCAAGGTGCTAAGCGAGAAGGATTCTTATGGTTATGATTTGTGGAAGCAGCTTGGGCAAGTGATGACTAGGGGGGCGGTGTATCAGCATCTTAATGAGTTGGAAGCTAAGGGGTTGGTTGTGAGTTATGAGGAGTCGGGGAAACGGTTTTTCCGCATTACGGAGCGGGGCAGGAAGGTCTTGGCTGCGTTTGATGAGATACAACTCTTGATGTAATAGAAGGGTCGCTGAAAACAAATTTATTAAATAGTATAGCCACAACTATACTACTAAAGTCACAGCTACACCAAGGTAAAAACCATGCAACAAAAACACAAAAGCCCAGCACTAACAGCAGCATTAACAGCCGTCTTCGCAGGACTCGTCGCAGTAGCAACAATAATATTTGCTTTCCCCATCCCAGCCACAAGCGGCTACTTCAACTTCGGAGAAATCATCATCTACACAGCAGCACTAATCTTTGGACCCACAGTAGGCGCCTTCTCAGGAGGCATAGGAGCAATGCTATCAGACATTTACCTTGGATACGGCTACTTCGCCCCCGGAACATTAGTAATCAAAGGAGCAGAAGGCGCAATAGTTGGGTGGCTAAACAGAAAACTCAAAAAATACATCAAAAAAGACGCCGTCTGCGCAACAATCGCCGTTTTGGTAGGCGGATTTGAAATGGTTATCGGCTATTTCCTTTATGAACAACTCGTTTTAGGCTACGGTTTCGGCGCAGCGTTAGCAGAAGTCCCGTTTAACCTGTTCCAAATGTTCGTCGGCGTAATAATTGCAGTACCTTTATCGTATGCTGTGCTTCGTGTTTTCCCACAACTTAAAAGCATGATTTAACAGATGATACAAGCATGAAGCTACCGCCCGGAAAAATACCAATAGACATCCTGCAAAGCATAGTTTTCAGAAATTTGGGTGCAGACCGTAAAGAAGTCACACTTGGCCCTAAAACAGGCGTTGACGGAGCCGTGTTGGAAATCGGCGGCAAATCAGTCATTGTATCAATGGATCCAATAACGGGCGCGGTAGAACGCATTGGGCTTGAAGCCGTAAACGTTAACGCTAATGACGTGGCAACTTTTGGTGTCGAACCAGCATTCATTTTTTCATGCATCATGCTGCCCGAAGGTGCCGACAGCAAAATAGTTGAAACCATAAGCACACAAATGGGCACGGCAGCCAAAGAATTAGGCATAGCAATTGTAGGCGGACACTGCGAATCCACCCCAGGCTTAACCAGCCCCATTGTAGTCTGCTGCATAATGGGCTTAACTGAAAAAGGCCAGTACGTTACCGCTGCGGGGGCAAAAGCAGGCGACAAACTAATTCTCACTAAAAGCGCCGGGATTGAGGGCACAGCCATTTTAGCAACAGACAGAGAAGAACAACTGTCAAAAGTGGTTAATCCCAAAATGCTCGAATCCGCTAAGAGTTATTATAACCAAATCAGCGTTGTCAAAGACGCCTTAACAGCTTACCGTGCGGGTGGAGTGCACGCAATGCATGACCCAACAGAAGGCGGAGTCCTCAACGGCGTTCACGAAATGGCGGATGCAGCTGGTTTAGGTTTATTGATTTTTGAGGAAAAAATTGTTGTTGAACCTGAAACTGCCAAAATTTGTCGTTACTTCGAAATTGACCCTTTACAACTTATAAGTTCAGGGGCACTCTTAATTGCGGCAGAACCACAAGCTGTCCCCAAAATTATTGAAGCCCTAAAGGAGCAGAAAATTTACGCAACTGTCATTGGCGAATTCAACAATAACTCAGAAAAACGTTATTTTGAAACCAAAAGCGGCGAGATACAAGACCTGCCAAGACCAACATCCGATCAACTGTGGATTGCCTTATCACGTTAACTTACCACCAAAGCCACTTAAGGGCACCTGCAAGAACCAGTAAAACATGAAAACGGGATAAAACAGGGCGTAACTATACAGGTGTGAGTGGAGCATGCCGCACTTAAATTCTACGATGGCTTGGTCGATGGCGTTTTGGGGGCTCCAGTTTGTCGGCGGCTTATAATGCAGACAATAAATGTTGCTGCCAACAAGTGCTTTGTAGTTGTGCTTTTCAATCCAACGAATAAGGTAAGCATCTTCGAAAGCGTGAAGCTCATCTGGAATATGCAGCCCTTTCAAAACGCTTCTTCTAATTAGTGTATCATGTGTTCCGCCGCGTAATTGGAAGCCTTGACGTGCAATCATGCTTTCCAGCAGCAGAAACCATTTTTGTTTAACATTTGGGATAACGTCGATGTTTATGCCCCAAACTGCGCCGACGCCGTCTTGCATTTCTGAAAAGGCTTTTTTGAACCAGTCCTTGCAAAGGATTACGTCGCTATCTATGAAAGCGAAGAAATCGGTTGTGACGTGTTGTATACCTGTTTCTCTTGCACTGGCGCGGGTGCCTTTTGTTTTGATAAGTTTTATGTTGCCACGCTTCTTGTTGAATTTCTCCAAAATATCAATGGTGCAGTCAGTTGAATAGCCATCAACAACTATTAGTTGGTTAACGGGCACGTTGGCGTAAATAGAAGTCAAGCATTTTTCAAGAAGGTGCGCGCTGTTCTTTGTTAGTAGCACCACATCAATTTGCGTCAAAGAGCCGATCAAAGTTAACACGCCGAATTGTTTGCATATAGAAGACTTGGAAATAATAATGTATTCCCAAACAATTATTTGCCGTTTGCGAAAAACTGGTAAACCGAGTAACCAGTGTAGAAACCGTAAGCTAAAAGAAGCTTTGATATCAACCGTGGACTACCCAACCGCAAGGCTTCAGCAACTAAAGCTAAACTGCCCTTCAAAGTCCAAACAGAATCAGGCCTAAAATGAACACAGAACGGAACATAACAAGCAACAACCTGGAAGCCTTTGCGGTCTATATGGTCTTTGATGTATGCATCCTCAAAAACGTGGAGCTCGTCGGGAATGTGGATGTCTTTTACGAGCGACGTGCGTATTAAGGTGTCATGTGTTCCACCGCGTACCTCAAAGATTTTGCGTGTAATAACTAGGAACAGTTTAAGCATTTTTTGGTTTTTCAGTGTTGACCAAACTTCCGTGCCCCAGACCGCACCTACTTTTGCGTCAATATTTTTTTTGGCTTTTTGGAACCAGCCTTTGCAGAGGACTACGTCGCTGTCTATGAACATGAACCATTCGGTTTGAACCGCCATGATTCCTTTTTGGCGTGCTGAAGCACGGGTACCATGGTCAAAAATCACGTTTACATTGCGATATTTCTGATTGTAAGTTTCCACTATTGCAAGCGTGCCATCTGTAGAGTAGCCGTCAACTACAATTAACTGGTGGACTGGAACGTTTTGGTAAAGTGAGTCTAAGCATTTGACAAGTGCTCGCTCACTGTTTTTTGTTAGCAGAACTACGTCTACTGAATCCACCATTTATTTACCGCTTCCGTTTCAGTGTACACTTACACTTGTGCCTATAAGGTTTAGCCGAATAAAGCCCTGATTAAAGATTACTAAATTAAAGATGCTGGGTAGGAAGACTGGTGGAGTTTAAGATGGTTTTTATAGTCCAGATTTGATTAAGTGTAAATATCAAGTTTAAGCGGCTAGTGACCTTATTTGATGGGAGTAAAAAAGGCAGCAAGCGTGGCGGCACGTTCACTTGTTCACGGCAAACCGCATCATGCACAGTGGCTTATTACAAGAAAATGCAACTACAAATGCTTAGGCTGCAATGTATGGAAAGAGCAAGATAAGAATGAGTTATCTACAGAAGAAGTTAAACGCGGCTTAGACATCCTTAAAGATGCAGGCATTATTGAACTGGTTCTTTCAGGCGGCAACCCTTTACTTCGTCAGGATATAGGAGAAATTATTGATTATGCCGCGGAAAGGTTTGTGGTTACAGTTTGTGATAACGGCAGCATAGCAGCCAAAAAAATGGACCTCTTACGAAAAGTTGACTTCGTCGCCATATCAATCGACAGTCTTGACGAAAAAAAGCATGATTACATGAAAAACGTACCAGGCGCATGGAAAAACGCCATGGAAACGGTTGAAACCCTGCATAAAGAAGGCATAAAAGTCAGCATTACTCCCACGATTTCTCAAAAGAACCTATACGAAATCGCCGATATAACCACTTATTTTACTAACAAGGGCATCCCTGTGTGGTATTGTCTTTACTCATATGACATGACCGGAGACCCTGACCAACTGTTCCGTATCGGCAAAGCCAACGATGAATACATAATAACCGATAAAGAAGCCATGGTCAAACTCTGCGACACTTTAATGGAAATGAAAAAAACCAACAAACTCATCTTAATGACGGATAAACTCTTCAAAACCCTAAGAAGCTTATACGCTGAAGAAAAGCGTACATGGGATTGCAAGGCACTTCAAAGTTTTCTTGTCGTAGACCACTTAGGCAGAGTTGCAGGATGTCATAATCACACTTTTGCAGGTTCAATTTTTGATTTGCCCAAAAATTGGAAGAGCGAAAAATTCAATGACCTTCGTGAACAGTACAAAACCTGCACTCAATGCACCTACCTGTGTTACGTGTTCTACTCACTTTACGGTTCACCGTCAGGACACATATCATTAGCTTTGGATCAATGGAAAAACACGGCTCTTCTGCTTAAAAAACAGAAGAGTTAAACTTCCAAATTAGTTAAAGAATCAACAGCTGCAGCTAAATTTTCGTTTAAAGGTTGCTTACTGGGGTCTATCTCTTTTTTAGCCTGTAAAAGCACACCTGTTTTGTAGCCAACAATTTTTCTGGGTCCGATGTCTTTGGGTTTTTTAAGTTCAATTATAGCTGGCAAAAAAAGTACAAGTACAATTGCTACCGTGAAACCTAGGAACACAAAAAACTGCTCCATCCCCTTTTCCCTCGGCTGATTGGTATGTTTTAATTTTGAATATAAGATTTTCCTTTTCCTGAATGCGTTGTTTTAGCCCAATTACCTTGCTGTCCTCTAACTATACCAATGGTTACGTCAATCAAGGCTTTTGTGCAAATGAGTATGTTGTACAAAAAAGCAAAGATTAGAAGCGGTGCCAGCCACTGAAGTTGTTTTCTACCATCTAAGTATGCGCCTATGCCCACTTCAAAAAAGGGAGCAAAATTACCCACAAAACTGTAAAGCGAAACAGGTATGAAAAACCATAGTGCAGCAGAAATTACAGAGTCGCTGTACAAAACAAAAGGAACAGCCAGAAGCAAAGAAAACAAAGATAGAACAGGTAAAAAGTAAATTGCAAGTAAAAGCAAACCATCAACCTTTTCCTTTAGGTTAAGTTTGCGGCTTTTCAGCACATTTAACGCATGCTTGAAACAGACTTGCATGTGACCACGCGCCCACCTATGCCGTTGCCGCCAATAAGCCCGCCAAGAATCTACAGCTTCCTCATAGCATTCAGCCTCACCAACATAACGAACCTTAAAGCCTTTCAAACAAATTGAAAAAGTTAAATCCGTGTCTTCAGCCAACATCTTAGCGTCAAAACCATGCAAGTCGTCGATAATGCTTTTCCTGAAGCCACCGACAGTTCCTCCGAATTGAGGTATAAGGCCCAATATGTCCCGAGCTTCTTGGTCAACACGGTAACCGCTTATCCTTTCCAAAGCAATCATTCGGGTGATTAGGTTGTCTGGTTCGTTAAGAACCACAGGTCGTCCTTGAACTGCACCAACCAGGGGATCGCAGAAGGGTTGAATAAGTTTTTGGACTATATCCTGTTGTGGGAGATAGTCTGCATCGAAGCAGAGAATTATTTCGCCCGTCGAAATTTTCAAAGCAGTGTTTAAAGCGGCAGCTTTGCCTTTACCGCCGTCTCTTTTATTACGGTGAATAATTTTTACGAAAGACAGGTTTTTACTGCATTCATCGGCTATTTGTCCAGTGTTGTCTGTTGAGGCGTCATCAATAATTATTACTTGAAGCTTATTTTTAGGGTAAGTCAAATGAGAAATTTCCTGAATCATTTTTCCAATAACATGTTCTTCATTGTGTGCTGGAACCAAAATGGTGACAGAAGGCTCAAAAGCCGTTTTGAGTGGACTGCAATAGGTGGTTTTTGGTTTTTTTGAGTTTCTTAAAACTGCAAAAGTGAAAACGTAATGACGTATTAAATAAGCAACAATCAAGCATGAAACAAAAACGAAATAAACTTGTAACAAGACAATGACAATTTGCAAAGCACTTTCCTCAACTTGCAGTTTTATGCTCCACAATCAAGCTTAGGCTGAAAGCCCAAAAAGGCACTATCCAAATCAGGTTAAGGAAAGGGAACATCAAAGTGTAAACGGCGTTAAATGGCTTACCAAAAAAATCTAAGCCAGCATAAGAGAAATTGAAAAATAGAAGATTACAAAAGAAGCCTAAAAGGTTTCCAGCCATTAAAATGAATACTTTTTTTATTATTGACCCTTTTAGCTGGAAAATCAGAGAGACGAAAAGCATGTTAAAGATTAGCAGGGTTATGGTTGATTCGATATTGATTAGCCTGTAAGATGCTGATAATAAAACTGTAATGACTACTGATGTTAGTATTGCTGTTAAGCCCTCGTGAATCTTCAATTGCCCTTCCTCTCCCCAAGGTATGAAGTTTGAGGTGAAAAGTGTAATGCAACCGTTTAGCTTTTAAATTTTTAGAAAGGCTTTTATTGTTTTGATACAGTTTTTTGCGTTTTATGTTGATTGGCAAGCACAAACTGTATTGTCAATGACTTTGCAAAGAACCTCAAAGACTTGGTCAGCATTCAAGTTATCAGTGTCTAAGATAAAGTTGAAGGGAGTAAAGTCTTCACCTAAATCGAAACCGTAAAGTTTTTTGTAAATTGCTTTAGTTTGAGCTTCCTTCTCTTTCAGGACAGCGTAAGCTTGTTCAACAGTCATTTTGTCTCTTTCAGCAACTCTTGCCGCACGTTTATCCAGAGAAGCCATTAACCAGATTTTAAAGCCGTCTTTAAGCAGCCAAGGCATTGTCCAACTGTCAAGAAGAACGTTACCCAATTTTGCGTAGCCTAGCAGTTTGGTGTCTACTTCTTTGTCGAACTGTGAGTTTTTAACGCGTGTTTCCAAGAAACGTAGACCGTCGGGGCTTTCCCACCAGCCTTCACCAGTTATTTCGTAACCGGATTCTTTGGCTAATTCTTTGAGGGCATCGCCACCAGAGTAACATTTGAGGTTATATCTTTTAGCAATTTTTTTAGAAAGCGTACTTTTGCCGGTTCCAGCCATTCCTGAAATGCAGAGAATGAGAGGTTTGTTGGTAACGCATTGAAGATTGTTGTTTGTTGACATTGCGTTACACCGTTTATTCCATAGGCATTGTGCCCAAGAGACGTTGCATTAGTAACCCAAGGAAGAATGATGCAATGGGGTACCAATAGATTACTGAAATGGGTCCAAAGCCAGGGATAGCAGCGACAGGCGTACTTCCGAATAGGGGTATCAGCACGAACCACCAAACTATAATGTATAGGAATGAGATGCCCAACTGCACCATTTGGGGTTTTGCCATTTGAGCCTGCATTGCTGTAATCTGTGATTGTCTTTTCTTGAGTTTTTCCATTTGTTTTTTGTCGTTTGAACGAGCAGCAGCCATGCTTTCTTTTCGGTATTCAGCCATTTCTTTCTGCATTGTACGGTATTTATCCCAGCCGACAAAGTAGCTGATAAGTACCCTGTTGATTGACGTGTTAACGACTGCAATTACAAGTGCAATAGCCATTATAACTACTGTTGAAACAGGTGCAATTGAAATCCAAGATAAATCTGCTGCCGACATTCTCATTCACTTGAAGTACTTGTTGTGTATGCGTATCCTTCTTCCTTGTTTATAACCGTTTTTACTGATTTTGCATTCAACATGAGGTGCTATTTGGATATCCAAAATAAAAAGCTGAAAACATCAGATACAGGCACGGAAAATCTCGTTTTCTTGAAACAACATTGAATTAGTTGGCAGGTAATTATTAAAAGATAAATCACACAATAAATAGAGAGGCAACAAATTAGATGTCGACCGATGATCTGCATTCTTTACTAGCAAAGTTTGTAAGAACCAACGCAAACGTCGCCGACATCCAGTGGGACCGAAGAATGAGCCCACATTTATTGTTTAACCCTTACTCAAAAGATTATGAAGAAAAAAAGAAGGCAGCACACTACTTCCTTCTTGCGGCATCCATACTTGATGATCAAATGGTGGGTTTTTCAGAAAATGCTAGGAACCTGCTAATTAATCTGCATGAGAAGTTTGGAACGCCACGTCTCTTTGAAATTACTAAACCACACTTGTTTGGGGAAGAAATCGTAAAGTACGGTTTTTATAATTATCTTGGTCCACGGAAGGATGCTATTCCTGAAACTTTGGCGGCAGTGAACATTTTTGTCAAGTTTAAGGCTGAGAGAGATTTAATTCGTTACTCGCAAAAGTTTGCTAAACCTAAAGATTTTGTTGAAGAATTATCGAGAAGCATTGAACGGATGCGAGGTGTACATAAAGACAAAACGTGGACGTATATGCGTTGGATGGTTCGTCCTGAGCCTGACCTTGAAATCTTTAAGCATTTTTTGCCTACAGATTTATTGGTTCCTTTAACAAGAGAAAACCTTAGTGTTGCAATCAGTTTAGGCTTGATTAACTCTACTGTACCCTATTTGGGGAAAGATGAAAACGCTGCTTTTAGAGCGCAACTAAAAATTACTGAGTATGCTAAACGTATTTTTCCTCGTGACCCAGCTAAAGTGGATTACCCGTTTTTTCTTCTGGGAAGGTGGTTGAAACGGAAGAACCTTAACAGGAGCACCTTGAAAGAGGCGTTGCAGTTTTTTGAACAAATACAAAAGGTTACTGGGCAACCGCAGGTGCATTATCAAAAGTTGAGTCGTTACAAGAGTGGTTGGGAAAAAGAAACGGCGCGGATGCTGATGCGTATGCACATTCCGTATGGGTATGAGACTATTACTTTTCCTTTGCCTGGTGACAAGTATACGCCAGATTTTATTTTGGACACTGAAGTGAACGGTAGAAGAATTGTTCTTGAACCGCATTATGAAATGAATCTTAAGCAGTCATCAAAGTATTCCCTGTTCAAGCAGACGTATGGTCACAAATTCATGCTTATTCTGCTTTTGAAAAACGATTTGATATCGTTCTTTAACAAGAGAAACATTCTCACAAGTGACGTTTGTGATGACGTGTGGCCTATTGAGTTTGTTGGGTTGCTTGTGGACAAGATTAAGTCTGGCGAGTATGGGCAAGAAAAAAGTAACTGAAACGCGTCAGGTAAAAATTGTTATGTTTTTTAAAAAATTGATTTAAAGAAAGATAAAGGGTTAGGCTTTTAGCCTAATTTTAGGGTTTATTCGCCTAGTATTCTTCGGAATGCCGGGAACATTTCTGCGGCTCGTTCACGCATCAACAGTTCATAGTACTGGTAGATGATGCCTACTGACAGCAGGATACCGGTGCCTGAACCGTAAACGCCTAGGAAGTCTGCTATGCCAGCTATTAAGCCGACGATGATGCCGCCAAGCACTGTTACTACTGGAATGTAGCGTTTGAGTATTTGCTCGATTGGTCTTCCGCTGCGTCTGTAGCCTGGAATTTGCATGCCGCTGTCCATTAGTTGCTGTGCTACTTTGCTGGGGCCTAATCCGCCTACTTCAAGCCAAATTAGCGAGAAGATGGCACAGAAAGCCACCAATATTGCAAGGTAACCTGCTGCACGCAATGGATCTACACCTACGTTGATTAGCCCGTTTGGTGGAGTCATGTAGTGCGCTAAGCCGCCAACGTTAACTACGGAGTCCGTTGTTCTGTTGTAGTCGCCGAAGATTTGGAAGAACAGGTTTGTGCCTGGTGCTGGTTGTCCGAATTGTGTCCATAGCAGTTGTGTAAAGAAGAATACGTTTGCGAAGAGTGCGCTGGCGAAGATGACGGGCAAGTTGCTGACGTATAGTAGTTTGATTGGGTATCTGCTGCGGAAGCCTTTGTAGCCTGCGTAAGTCATTGGCAGTTCAACACGGACGCCTTGCATGTAGATAATTACAATGAATGTTATGATGGTAGCAATGAAACCGATGAGTGATGGGTAGTAACCGCCTGCTGTGCCTACAACCCATTCGAAAGTGGTTAGGCCACCTCTTAACAGGGCATCTAATCCTCCGACGAATAAGCCGTTTGATGGAGCAAACATTGACCAGAATATGTTTTGAGCAACACCAGCCATGATGAAGAGACTGATACCGCTACCTAGACCCCAGCCTTTTTGGACTAATTCGTCGAGAAGCATCACGATTATACCTGCGGCTAATAACTGGAAGAATATTGCAATCATCACAGGTCCAGTAATTGAGCCATACATACCGCTTAAAATGTATGCGCCTGCTTGCACACCAGTTAACACGATAGAGAAGACTTTGCTTGCTGAAGTAAAGAGTCCTCTATCTTCAGGGTTAGACATATCACATTTAATGATTGATGAACCAACAAGTAATTGGAGAATTAAACCAGCCGTCACGATGGGGCCAATACCCAACTCCATTAAGGTACCGCGGTTGGATGCAAAGATGACTCTTAACTGGCCAAATTGATCTTGCATGCTTGAACTAACCCCGTAGAGGGGAATTTCAGTCATGACTAAGAAAACGATTAGAACAAGCGCGGTCCAGAAGATTTTTTCGTTGAACGAAACTTTGCGTTCAGGCTTTTTGATTTCAGGCAGAATTCTGCCTATTGGCTTGAAAATGCTAAGGAATCTTCCGGCCATGTGCTAGCTTTACTCTCCGTTGTCTTGGGAGACAGTGATTACTTTTCCGCCTGCTTGAACGATTTTTTCTTGTGCAGACTTGGAGCAAGTTGGCACTGTGACCGTCAAGGATTTTGTTATTCTTCCGGTGCCCAACAGTTTGGTGTAGCCCATGCTTGTTAAATCGACTATGTTGGTTTCTGCGATTTCAGTCAATTTTTGGAGATTAATGGTAACGTTTCTTTTATGCAGGCTTTGTGGAGATGTAAAGCCGTGGTTCCCAAAATAGTCAGGCTCAGAAGTAACAACTTTGCTCCAAAGATGCTTATGGCGTCCGACTTTTCGGTTGCCTTTGCTTCCAGCATCGCGGTGTTGGCCGATTCTTCCGTAACCTTGTGTTCTTGAACCTCTTGTTTTCCTAATTTTTCTAAGTTTATGAGGCATATTCTAATCCGCTTCTTTGTTTATTGTTTGTGGATTTTCTGCTTTCTTTAATTTTATTTCCAGTACGCCGTTCTTGAAAGTCGTGTGGATATCGCTGGGAATGACTACCTTCGGCAGATTTAAACTTTTATAGTATCTGCGCTCTTTCGATTTTGCCGACAGCGTAATTTTCTGGTCTTTCACATTTATTTTGAAGGATTCCTTATTAAAGCCTGCGATTTCTGCAACGATTGTTATCCAATTGTTTTCTTGGAAAATGTCAATTAATGGTTTTGGATCTACCAGTTTGCGCTTGCTAAAGCCTTTGGGGGCCCTTAAACTTTGGCTAGAACAGACTCTTTTTGCAGGTTTAACGGGTTCAATTCGCAGGGTTTTTGGTTTAGTTTTAATTGGTTTCTTTGCACTTAAATTATCGTTAAGGTCTAGCCACTTACGATTCTTAGTGCTTCTACGCCATTTTGCACTCATTTTTCCCCCTCCAATTTACCTAACGCATTTCTCTATCGATATTATAAAACGTATCGCACATCTAAGGGTAAAAAACACCTGAACAACGAAAACAAAAATGACGCACAAAAGACGGGTAACATCCAAAGATTGCACCTGAAAAGGCCAAGCTAACACGTTTGAAGAACGCAAAAGACGCAAAATCACAGTTTTTTAACACATTAATGGAAGGTTTTAAGTCAACTTCTGCATTCCACTCTTTTGTTTACTGTTTAAGTTTTATCTCCAGAACCACATCATACGGAAATTTTCCTTCAGCGTCAGCAGAAATTTTTGTGCTATAACACCCGTTTTTGAAAATCAAAGGATAATTCTTTACAAAAATTTTGGCGAACTGTTCGAGTACATGATGCTTGAACGTTTTGTATTTCTTCATCCGTTAAAGACACATCAACCAACTCAGAAGTATTCTGTAAAATTTGTTTTTAAGTTATTTCATAAACAAGTGCCCCTTACGAGTTTAACATTCTTTTGGGCTTGTTTTCCGCCATTAGCACCTACCCCCCTTAGTGATTTTGGGTTTGCAAAGTGCAGGTAGAGTCTACCCCTATCACAAAGGACTACCCCCTATTGGTTTCTGCATAGATATGATATTTGGGCTCCTAATAGGTTGGTATGAAAAGTAAAGCAACTGAATAAATGAAAACAAAAGAGGGAGTAGGCAACAAAAAAGCGGTTTAGGTTTTTCTTCTTGCGCCGCAGTTAGGACAGAAAACTGCTGTTTGAGGCATCAGTGAACCGCAGTAACCGCATGGTATCAGGACAATTTCTTTTACTACTTCTTTTACAATTGGCTGTAAAGGTTGCTGTTGAGTTTGCTGTCGTTCTATGAGTACTTCGTATGTGGTTAATGGGATGTCGGGGCGTCCTTTTATGTCAAAGATGGGGTATAGATACCATTTTACGTACCTGTCTACGCCGTAGCAGGTTTCTTTGGCAGCGGTCGGAACTGACAGTTGAAACGGGTAAGTAGTGTTAAACCCTGCCGGAATATGGGCAGACTCAAAGATTACGTGTTGAGTTCGAAATATTTCTCCGCTGTCCCAATATTCACTTTGCTGTGTTCCGTACTGGCTTGAGTATGTCCGCGTTTTCTTTATGCTCTCGTTACAAGTTATTACGACTGCGACTTGGGCAACGTCAAATTCTTCTTCAGATGTGATTTTTACGTTACCACGGAGAGGTTCGCCTAAAAGGTGCTTGTTTGTCTCTAAGGATATTTCTATTTGGGTTTTTGGGGCAGAAACTTTGTCGGATAGCCATTTACGGAAGCTCATTTAGACCTTTCTAAATCAAAATATGCTTTAAAATGTTTGGTAAAAACAATCGGTAACTAAAATAGTCGAAGCTGAACTGAAAAGGTTTAAACTAAAAATTAAAAACAAAAAGGAAAAGCGCTGATTGTTTAGATCATGCGTTTTACTAAGTCGTTGATTGCTTCGCCACGATAGCCTGCTTCGCCGCCAGCTTGGAAGGACTTCTTAACTTTGCCTTTAAAGCCTTTCGTTGGAGGGTGCAGTTTAAACAGTGGAGTCATAAATGGTAGCTTGCCATGTTCTGCTTTGCCAGTCATAATTGCGTCAGCTAGTTCCTCGAAGCTCTTGAAGCCAAGTTTTTCGAGGTATTCTGCTGTTAGTTTTTTGTTGCCTGCTAAGCGTGCTCTTTTTTCAAGCATTGCGGTGACTGTTTCTTTTGTAACTTCGCCCCATGTTACATAGCTGGTTACTTTTTGCAGCATACCCTTGTATGATGGGCGGTCGTCGATTAGGATAGCGTGGTTAGTGTGGTCTAAGTGAAGCAGTGAAAGAGTATCGCGTGCTTCGTTTTGTGCACTAACTGTACCGCGGACGCGGACTACTGCGATTACTTTGTTTTGTTCTGTTTGCTGTGCCATTTTACTTCACCCAATCCGCTGTAGTAATCAAGTTATATGTTTTGCGTAGACCGTCAAAGATTGCACATGCATATGATGGAACTGTTCTTGTTGAACCGAAGCTTCTCATCCAAAGGTCTTTTACGCCTGCTAAGCCAAAGATAGTTTTTGCTACTTCGCTTGAAACAAGACCTAAACCTCTTGGACCTGGAATGATTTCAACACGGACACCACCACATTTGCCTTCAACTTGGAAGGGCACTGAGTGTTGTTGTCCACAACTGCATTCCCAACTGCCACAGCCACGTTTTACTGGAACAATGTTTAGACGTGCATTTGCTGCTGCTTTCTCAATAGCGTTACGTACTTGACCTGCTTTACCATTGCCAACACCGATGTATCCATCTCTGTTTCCGACGGCAACGATTGCTTTAAAGCGTGATTTTTCGCCTGCATCAGTTTGTTTCTGAACCAAGTTTACGTTGATAACTTCTTCCTGAATATCTGGAAGCAGAGCATCAACGATTTGTGGTTCTGAAATTTTAATGCCGCTAAGGAACAAATCTTCCATCGTGGTAATCTTGCCTTCTTGAATCAGTTTGCCGAGGCGGGTTTTTGGTACCCACTGTTCAAGATTTGCTGTACGTCTTTCGCGATCTTCTCGTTGTTGTCTACTCATTCTTTCTTCTCACCTTTAAATGCCGCAACTATGTCAGTTTTAACTTTAGTGAAGTGTTCAGGCAATTTTTCTGGGGCAACACCTGCTTTAAGGTATGCTGCAAACTTTTGGTTGTACTCTTCAGAGCCGACACCAAGTTTCTTAGCATACTTTGCAATTTGTTCACCCTTTATGCGTTCCTTAACAATTTTTTCTTCACTGTGAGGAACGTCAACGCCAGCGTCGACAACACCATTTAACATGGCAAAGATTCTTGCACCCTTTGTTGGGGAAACAAGACCAGCATCCAATATTGCTTCTTTAACGCCTTGCTTTTTAGCTTTCAAACCACAAAGCAAACCTGTTAAGTATGCTGCTGGAATGTTGCCTGTTGGAGCTTTCCACCCGAACAGTTTGCTTAACTCTTTGCTATTTGCAGCTGCCAAGACAATGTCGCCTGCAGGTTTTGCTTGAATAATTTGCACGTTAGCGTTCTTTAATGAACCTCTTGTTACTAAACGTGGTTTACCTGAAACAACCATGCCTTTGCGGGCTTGGTAGTCAGTTTTGCCTTCGCGTCTTCTTCTTAACTGTACACGGTAATTTGCACTTTTTGCCATCTTAACGTTTCCTCCATAAATCCTTCGCTTTCAAGTTACGCTCTAAGTCAGCAACAGATTCAAAGCGGCCACTGCCTGCCATACGGTAATATTCCGTGTATGTTTCTTCTGTGATTGTTCGGTTTGCTTTAAGCTCGCGTAGTTTGCGGCGTAATGAACGGATTTTAATCATCCAAGCTTCTTTTTTAGTTATAACTGCTCTTGGGGAACCAGTGTAACTGCCTGGACCTTGCCGTCTACCTTTACGTTTCTTTTCGCGAATAATCTTTGCCCTTGAGCGGCTAACACCTTTTTCAGGTAATGAAACGATGACTTTTTCGTGAATCAACTTTTTGATTTCTTCACGTGTAATGGCGCCTTCAACATCATCGATGCGTTCAGGGTTTATCCAAACACGGTTTTCACCGGTTTTAAGGATAGCTGAAGCAAGGCGTCTTTGACTGGATAGGTTGGTCATTATTTCTTCTTCTCCTTAGACTTTTTGGCCTTTGATTTGTCTTCTTTAGCTTTGGGTCTTTTCTCTTTCTTTTCTTTAGCTTTCTCAGTCTTCTTTTCTGCTTCCTGTTCAGCCTCAGCTTCTTCTTCGCCTTCAGCCTCTGCCTCTTCCTCAACAAGGACAGCGTTAAGGACTTTGACGTTTAATTTTTCAGCTTCAGCAATGATCAAAGCACGTTTTCTTGTACCAACAGTGTGAGCTATACGAATAGCCTGAGTGTTAGGGTCAACTGCAGCGACCGCTCCTGCATTGTAAACGATGACTTCACGGTAGCCTGATGGATGTAAATATCGAGCAACCTTTGGTCCTTTGTAGCCTGTACTAGGGCTTGCTGGCCAACCGAGTACTTTTCGGCGAACTTTATTGTCTAAGCCGCGTGGTCTTCTCCAGCTTTCGCTAAATTTGCTGTCTCTCCAGCTTTCTTGTCTTAAGAAAGCAGGTTTCTTGTTGCGTGCGCGTTCTCTTGTTCTGAGTGCTTTGCGCTGCGGTTGTATTTTCTTTTCAGTCATTATGCCATACCCTCATTTCTTTCGTAAACGTACAAGCCGTCAAGGAACACACGAACATCTTTGTTTCTGACACGTGTAGCTTGCTCAATGTTGGCTGCTGTTTGGCTAACGTCTTCCAGGTTTATCCCTGAAACTGTAATGTCGTCTGTTTCAATTTTGACTTTAGTGTCGCCAATGATTTTTACGTGTCTTGCTCTTCTTTCGCCAGTAAAGTTTTCGATCAGGATGCTTCTACCTTCGAGCTTTACTGATATTGGAAAGTGAGAGAACACAATCTTTAGCTTGTAGGTGTAACCTTTTGTCACGCCAGTTATCATGTTTTTGATGTGAGCATAGATTGTACCAACAAGAGCAGATTCCTTTTTACGTGGCCACTTTGCCGAAATACGTATTTCTTTGCCTTCGGCGTCAATTGAAATTGGAGCGTAAGTGAAGTCACGTGTTAAAGAGCCTTTTTCGCCTTTTACACTAACTACTTTACCCTTTAGACTAACATTTACGTCGTCAGGAACCTGAATGGTTCTAGATATTTCTGGGAGCCGCATAAAAAACACCTTAGTACACGAAGGCTAACAGCCTTCCTCCTACGTTCTTTTGTTCAGCGTCCTTGTGTGCAATAACGCCTTTAGAGGTTGAAACAACCATTAATCCCACGTCTCTTGATGGAAGGAACTTCTTTTCCCAGCTTTCGAATTCGTCAACTTTAGATGGGAAGCGTGGTTTGATTGCGCCACACTTGTTGATTCTGCCTAAAAGCTGTACTTTGAATTTGCCTAGGCGTCCATCATCGATGAATTCGAATTCACCTATGTAACCGTTAAGCTGCATTATGCGTAAAACGCGGCCTAATAGTTTAGAGGCTGGGCTAATGATGCATTCGCGTTTATTGCGCATCTCGTTGTTGATGATTGTTATTAATCCATTTGTTAAAGTATCCATTGCCCTAGCTCCTACTCATATTTTTTGAATCCTAATTTCGGCGCTGCTTCTCTAAAACATTGCCTACACAAATATAAATCGTAACGTCTGATAACGGGTCCATAAGCACCGCATCTAACGCATGGCCGTGAACCTTTACCGTATTTTCGTTCTTTTTTAGTTTGCTGTTTTCCCATACATAACCCTCTTTTAGACGATTTCGACTCCTAAAGTTTGTCTTACATACTCCATGGACTCTTCAGGTGTAAGCAAGTGTTTTTTGCCGATGTGCTTTGTTTGTTTTCGACGAATCTTTATGCGTTGACCTGGACGGTTAACTGCAACGCAAACGTCCATGCCGAAGATGCCGATTTCTGGGTCATACTTCACGCCTGGGATGTCGATGTGTTCTTTTAAGCCGAATGCAAAGTTTCCGATTTCGTCGAATGCGCGCTTTGAGATTTTGTTGTCAACGACTGGAAGGACCTTCTTTAAGAAAGCCATACCTTTTTCGCCGCGTAATGTAACAACGCATGCGATTGGTTCACCTTGTCTGATACCCCAGTCTCTGATGCTTTTCTTTGCTTTTGCCTTGTATGGTGTTTGACCTGAAATTTCTTCAAGTACGCGTGTTGCTTTTTCAAGCGGTTCGCCAGACTTGCCGATGTTAAGGTTAACAACCACTTTTTCAATTCGTGGTTGCATCATTTTGTGTTCTGACCATTGATTTTGGGCTTCTTCAGACAACTGTGGTTTCCTCCGGTTCTGCTGTTACTGGTTGCTCGTTGCTGCCGATAGAAAAGATGAAGTCCAAAATTGTTTGGCAACGTTCACCTTGGTCATCTTCGATGACGACCAGTGCTTGTCTACGTTTCTTGGCTTCGGTCTTTTCAATTTCAACAATTTTGCCTTTGACACCGATGTTTTTACCGCCGGTGATTACTACAGTGTTACCTTCTTTTGTTTTGAGTGTTTCAGCAACTTGACCGTCAGCAATGTTTACTTTAAGGATGTCGAAGGTTTCGTATGTTACTTCAACGGGGTTTTTAGGGTCAGCAACTTTGACCAACATGTTTGTGCCGTCGTGAAGTGCAATTTGAACACCAACTGAAGTTGTTGTTTTGTTTTCAACACGGACAAGTTTGTATTTTGCGTCTTCTTTGCTGATTGGTGAAACAACTAATCCTTTGTGTGAAGGCACAATTCTGTAGTACTGGTTTGATTCAGGCATTGAGATGACATCCATTAACCCAACTGGGAAATCATCCTTCTTGCGAACTATACCGTTAACTTGGACTTTGCCTTCTGAAAGGATAAGTTTTCCTTCTTTTCTTGTACTTGCTACACCGAGCATGTCACGAAGCACAAGTGTTAAAGGTAAACATTTTTGAAGTGAATGTGGACCAGATGCAGGTTTAACTACCCATGGTGATTCTTTTCTGTGAATAGGCCAGAATTTTGGTGCTGGCTTACGTTTCAGCCTTGCTGTTTTTCCTTTTCTTCCCAAATTTATTGTCCTCCCTCAGTTTTTTTAGGGGCTTTTGGTTTAGCACTAGGCTTAGATTCGGCTTCTTTTTTGGCCGCTGGCGCCTTTTTAACTGCTGGTTTCTTTTCTGCTGGAGCTGCTGCTTTTACTACTGCAGGTTTTGGCTTCGGTTTTGGCTTTGCTGCTGCTTCGACTTCTTCTTCTTCAACTACGATTTTGCGTTTCGGCTTTGCTTTAACGGTTAACTCAGGTTTCTTTGTTGGTTTTGGAGCAGTTTCTTTTTCTAGTGGCTTCTTTCTTCCAATGATCGCTTTACGTTTTTTGTCGTCAAGGCTAAGGTTTTTGATCATAACCTTAGAAGGATGCACTGGAAGGAAAATGTTGGTGCCATCAACTTTTTCGCGTGTTAAGCCTTCAATGTAAATGCGGTAACTCTTCAAATCGACGCGGGAAACTTTTCCTTCAAATCCTTTGTTGTCGCCGCGTTGAATGTGAACTGTGTCACCTTTTCTTACAGGGAGAGTTTTTACTCCTTGTTTTTCAGCTAACTCCTTTGTTAATGGAGCAGCCATAAGCTTGTGGCGTATATGAGCAGGGGCGTTGAATAGGCGTTTTCTTTGTTTGCCGGGGTTCTTTACTTTCATTTGCATGATTCTTTTTCTCTCCTTACACGATTATGCTTGAAGCGCTGGCGATTCTTGGCCATCTTTCTGCTGCTTCTCTTGCGACTGGTCCCCTGATTTCGGAGCCTTTCATTTCGCCTTCAGGAGTAATGATTACTGCTGCGTTATCTTCAAATTGTACCCAGACACCGTCGACTCTGCGGAAAGCTCTTTTTTGGCGGACAATGATTGCTTGGAAGATCTTTTTACGCATGTCTGGTGAGCCTTGGCGTACTGAAACTGTCACTTTGTCACCTACTGTGGCTGATGGGTAACGTCTCAGGCGTCCTTTGTAGCCCATTGCTTGAATTAAACGAAGAACTCTTGCGCCTGTGTTATCAGTGCATCGGAGTTCAGAGCCTGCTTGTAAGCCTCTGCTTAATTTTTGTCCGTGAGAAAGCATACCTTTTGCGGTAAGGGCTCTCTGCTTTGCCTTCGCTGCACACATATTATCGTTCCTCTCCTAATTTTTCAACAACTACGAAAGATACAGTTTTGCTGATTGGTCTGCATTCAGCAATTCTTACGCGGTCGCCTTCTTTTACGTCAATGCATGGTGGGTTGTGTGATGCAATATGACCGTGTCTTCTTTCGTATCTTGAGAACTTTGATGAAAACTGCATAAATTCTCTGTCTACTATGACTGTTTTGTCCATTTTTGCAGAAACAACTATTCCTTCCAGGACACGACCTCTGATGGCGAGTGTTCCGTGGAATGGACAATTGCGGTCATCGCATGTTTTTTTAGGTTGCTTGAATGTTAGAGACATTACCATAACCTCTTAATGCTTTTTTTAAGTCTATCCTCTGGTCTTCCAACCAAAAGTTTACCGTCAATTTCAACGATTGTTCCATCATTGAATGCGAAGTTAAAAACAGCTGAGTCTTTAATTACGCTTTTAGTTTCGCCTTCACCATATAGAGTGAAAGTGTTTTTTGTTTCCCCGATAACTCTGCCGCTTAATCCAAGGTAACCAGGATGGTTACTTCGGGCGACTTGAGCTGCCGTGCCGATAAATTCATACCGGATGATGTCTGGGGTTACTTTCATTAATCTTGTTTCTCCTTTGACTGTGTCACCTTGGGCTTTTTCTCAGTTTTCTTTTCTACTGGAGCTGGAGCCCTAAGGTTAAGTTTCGCTTCATTCTCAATTGTGAGAATTTGAGCGATAGTTTTACGTAGTTCTCTTACGCGTGTTGGATTTTCAACAGCGCCACCTGCACGGATCATGGTTTTCATGCGTGCAAGTTCAGTGCGTAATTCTACGAGTTTTTTTGTTCTAGCATCGCTAGACATGTTAATGATTTCTTGGAGTCGCATTATTGCCATTATTCTTTGGCCTCCTCAGTTTTTTCAGCCTTTTTGGCAGTTTTTGGTGCTGCTTTGGCTGGTTCGGGGGCTGCTTCGTCAACGACTTCTTTGGCTACAACGGTTTCTTCTGGTGCCGGTTCAGTTTCAGGTGCTGGTTCTGGTGCTTTAACTTCTGCTGGTTTTGGTGCAACTATCTCTTTTTCTTCTTCGGGCGGTAATGCTGTAGCTATCTTGATTTTATCTGGGAATTGTGCGTCTGGAGGCATAATTTTTACGCGGACACCAATCATGCCGGGTTTTAGTTGAACGTGTGCTTCTGCTTTCTTTGTAAATTGTAGTGCTGGTTCTCCACATCTTGGGAAGTATCCTGCACGGAATTTTTCAAATCTTGCGCGTTCTGTGCGAAGTTTTCCGCTGATGACAATTTCGCAGCCTAATGCACCTGCTTCCATAACTTGGTTAAGTGCCCAGAAACCTGCACGTCTAAAGTGAACACCACGCTGTAATGCGGATGAAACACGGTTTGCCACGACTAATGCGTTGAATTCTGGAACCTCAATTTCGGAAACGCTGATTTGTGGGTTAGAAAGTTTAAAGTTTTCTTCTAATGAAGCTGCGAGTTCTTTAATGGTTTCTCCGCCGCGGCCAATAACTAGACCTGGTCTCATGGCGTAGATGACAACGTGAGTACCTAATGGAGTCTTTGAAAGGTTTACTCCACCGTATCCTGCGCGTTCAAGTTTTTTCTGTAAAAACTCGTCAATTTCAGTTCTTTTTATTGATTCAGTTATAAAACGTTTGACTATTGACATGCCTATTCTCCCGGTTTCTCATCTAGGACGATTTCAACGTGCGTTGTAGTATCATATTTTGGTGATGCTCTGCCGTGTGCTCGCGGAGTGAAACGCTTAAGTTTCATACCTGGATAGGCAGCAGCGTGCATGATTCTTAAACGATCAACGTCTAAGCCTTTGTTTTCAGCATTTGCTTCTGCTGCTTCAATAACACGGAGGATCTGTTCAGATGTTTTTATTGGGTATCTTCCAGCAAAAGAACGGACTAAACCATGTCTGTGGCCGAGTTTCTTCTTGTATCTTACGTAGGGGATAGCTTTTTTCATTGCAATGACGTCACGCAAATACTCTTTTGCGGTACTAAGCTTCATACCCCTGACTGCACGGCAAATTTCTCTTGCCGCTTTATGGGATACCTTGAGTTCTCTTCCGCTGGCTTTCGCTGTTTTTTCCGGATTTAAGGTTTCTTGAATGATGGAGTATCCCCATTTTGGCATTTCTATATCTCCGATGCGCAAACAAACACGTAAAAGCGATTTATATGGCTTTCCGTATCACAACTAAGATTTTATCTGTATCAGGCCAATAAGCATCCCTGCGAGGGATCAATTCGAACGCGTGAGGTGTAATAGACTGTGGAGTGCGTCTAATCATTTATAGTTTCTCCTAAAACACCACTTAAAAAAGCAAAAACCGCTATTTTGTCGTCTTCCAGCAACCCCAAACACCTATAAATAGAACACCCGCGTGTTTTTTCGAAAATAAGGTAGCCTAAATCAAGCAAAAAACCTCAAGAACCCCCAAATCAACGAAAAAAGGCTAAAAACAAAACAATTTTTTATGGAAACTTTGAATAAAACAAAAAAGAGAAGAAAGGGGTAGTTTCAGATAATTTGATTATCTGTGAAGTTTTAAGATACCGAAGCGTTTCTCATTCTTGCGTAAGAATGCGCTTTCGACACCTGTAACGACTGCCATAACTGAAACTGCACCCTGCAGATCTTTGTCAACTCTTGCGCCCCAAATGATCTTTGTGTTTGGTGGCAATGAGCGTTTCATGATTTCAGCTGCACGGTTTACTTCAGACAATGTTAGGTCCTCTCCTCCTGAGACGTGAATAAGTAGACCTTTTGCTTTTGTTACGTCTTCGATGTCAAGTAGACGTCCGTTTAGAGCTTTTTCTACTGCTTGTTCAATTCTTGTTTCGCCAACGCCGTCACCAAGACCGATTGATGCTAAGCCTGCTTCGGACATGATTGCTTTGAGGTCTGCATAGTCTAAGTTGATTAAACTGGCTGTTGTGATTGTTTCTGTTACACCTTTAATGAACTTGCCAACTGTAGTGTTTGCAACGCCCAAGGCTTCTCTGAATGGCAAGTTACCTGCAACTTTTACTAATCGGTTGTTGTCGATTACGACTACTGTGTCACATACTGCCTTTAGCCTGTTGAGACCTTTTTTAGCTGAGGCCATTCTTGCTGTTTCTACTTCGAATGGTAGAGTAACAACACCAACGATCAATGGTGCAGTTGGGTTTCCTGCGCATTTTTTGCGTAAGGTGTCAGCTAAACCGACGATTGCGCCTGTTCCAGTTCCACCGCCTAGACCCGCAACCATGAATATGATGTTTGAGCGGGATAATTCTTTGAGAACTTCGTTTTGGCTTTCTAAGAGTGCTTTTTCACCAACATCAGCATAGCCACCGCTTCCGAGTCCGCGTGTTAGTTTTTCTCCGATAAGGATTCTTTTGTCTGCTTTGACGATTCTAAGGTGAGTTGCATCGGTGTTTACTGCAACTAGTCTGCCGCCTGTGATGCCTTTTTCTTTGACCCATGTGATTACGTTGCATCCTGCGCCACCTAGACCTACTGCGATTACTGATGGTGCTGCCATCCTTGCGTATTTTTCTATTTTTTCTTCTTGTGTTTCTACGTAAGGTGTTTCTTCAAATTGATTTAGTTCTTGTGGTTGTTCGGACATATATTTTGCCTCAATACGTTTCCTCATGTATTAAGAATTAAGATTCAATAGAGTTAAGTTGATATATAAGGCTTCTGCCACCAAAATTCGTACTCGCAATTTGCACAACACAAATGCACATCAAAATCCTCAATCGCAATATAGCTTATATAGTAGATGTATCAAAAAGGTCATCGGTAACATCAACATGAAACGACTGACCTTAATGAAAAAATTCATGCAAAACTACGTAGGCAAAGGAATACGACTCATCATAAAAGAAAACAACGAAACACTAAAAGTACACACAATCGAAATAATGCAAAAGACAGACAACACATGCCCAGTCAAAAACATACCAGTCGGAGACTACTTCATCCACCTATTAGCAACAAACCCCCAAGGAAATGAAGCCTCAATAGTTTGCGACTGGACTGATGACCTATTAAAAGACCTCATGGCAAACTATAAAGATGCAAAAGATGCAAACGCATCACAAATAGTAATGTCCAAAGACGTATTTTCTGAAAACTCAGAAAAATGGTTACTCACATGGAGTGCCCCATTTGACGATGGCACACAGGACCCAATAGGCTACATACACTAACAAAAACCCATTAAGAATAATTTTCTTTTCTACTTTTACATTTTAAAAAAAAATCATGCTCATAAAACCAAAAGAAATGACGAAAAAAAAGATTTACTACCCAGTACCAGAAATCACTATATCCACATTGAAAACAGTTATATCGTTAATGTCAGAATCAACCGTCAAAGTTAACACTGCAGCAGTTGTTTGACCGACAGCCAACGCATAATCCTCCCGGTTCCAAGTTAAATCCATAAAGTTTTCCGCAGCACTTGGGCCCCAACCACTTGACACCATAGCCAAGGTTAATTGAACATCACCGGTGTTTTTGATGTAAATTGTTTTGGTTACAGAAGCACCAGGCTCAATTGAACCCCAATCAAAAGAAGACAAAGTTTGCGTACATTGGCTGTCTGAAAAAACACCTAAATTAGGAGATGAAACAATAATGACTGTTCCAGAGGAGGAAATTGTTTGGCTTATTGTGAGCAAACCCAATGTAGAAACAGACATCAAAATCGCTACTGCTATGATTGCCAAAAAAACGGGCGTCGATAGCCCTTCCCAAAAATGTTTCTTCAATAAAAAAACGCTCCACAAAAAATAATCAGCGCCGCCAGGTGCAGCAACGCTTGTCAGCACTGCAGAAAAACAATAAAAAGAATGGTACTTATAAAATTTAAGTTAATTTTCGAATAAAAATTTTTTTAATTCAAAACAATATATTAAAAAATTTCGATTTCAACAAGAAACATAGGCACAAGTTTAATCAGAACTCATACATCATTCAAAAACTAAATAGATAAAACAGGCAAAGGTGCATCCTCTTTTAAAGCAAGCATGCAAGGTTTTTCATTGTTCATTTAAATATTAAGAGGCAAGCTTAGGGATTAATTATATTAATTTATTTATACATCATATGCAATCACATTACAGAGGATAGCACGGCATGGCTTGGTACGATGACCCAACAATCATCATAATAATAATTCTAGCGGTAACACTGGCAATAACCGCATCCATGTCAGTGCTTTTCGGAATGAGACTAAGGGGCAAAAAAAAGCCAAAACCTGAAGAAAAACCCAAAGGCAAAGACCCAAAAAGCATAGATTTAGAATTAACCAATCTACCCTTCAGAATCTCAAAAAGCATCCAAACAACAACAGCATCAAACGCTAAAGACGAACTACGCATTTTGGATTTAGAACGCGAAATCCTTGGCGACTCAATCAGACGACTTTATGAAGCTCAAGCAGAAGGCAAAATCACTGAAGCAGAACGGGACAGGCTTGCAGTAACCTACAAAAACCGTATGACAGCCATCAAAGAATCCATAGCAAAAGACGAAACCATTGTTGCATTACACGAATTAGAAAGCATGCAAGAAGATTTAATGTCACTTTTCAGTGAGCGGTTTGGAGAGTTGACCTCTAAAGTTGAGGAACTCCGCGGCAGAATAGACATTAAACCGATTAAAGAAATCCCAATCAAACTTCCCACTCCAGCACCTACACAAATGGAGATTGACGATGATGAAGACGAGGAAGAAACATCTCCTGTTGTAGAGGACAAGCCTAAGAAGAAACGTGTCAAGCCAGTAGTTGAAAAGACAGATGCTAAAACTGAAGCCGAAAAACGTATAGAGTCCATTAGAAGTGAAGTTGAGAAAGTATTAGACAAGTTAGGACAGATGGAAGTTGAAAGCTAACGCAGATTTAATTCAGGAAGCAAAAAAGAACGCTGCCCTTGAAGCAGTTAAACACGTTAAAAACAACTCTATTGTTGGGTTAGGAAGCGGAACCACAGTAGCTTTTGCAATAGAAGCTCTGGGTGAACGGATGAAAAGAGAGGGCCTAAAAATCATGGGCATCCCATCCAGTTACCAAGCATTCCAGCTCGCGGTCCAATATGGAGTTCCAATCACAACACTTGATGAACACCCACAAATCGATGTAACAATCGACGGCGCAGACCAAGTTACCCCTGAACTTTATCTAATCAAAGGCATGGGCGCAGCATTGGTAAGAGAAAAAATTGTTGCCGCTGCAAGCAAATACAACATAATAATAGTTGACGAAACAAAACGTGTCAAAGTTTTAGGTGAAAACAACCAAGCAGTTCCCATCGAAGTTTTACCCTTCGCTGTTTCACTTGTAAAAAGCAAGATTGCGGCTTTAGGTGGAACACCAGTTGTTCGTGAAGGAAAAGGCAAGCTTGGCCCAATTGTTACTGACAATGGCAACTTCATAGTAGATGCAAACTTTGGATTAATACAGAACCCACAAGAACTATCGGTTAAAGTGAAAATGATTCCGGGCGTTGTTGAAACTGGCTTTTTCGTTGGTTTAACCGACGTGGTCTATATTGCTACGCCGAGCAGAGTGGAAAAAATCCAAAAATAATTTTTTATTTTTTTTTAAACAAGAGAGGTTAAGGGTTTTAGCAGATTCTTGGTACTGGGTCACCAACGGGTCTTGCAATTATTCGTTTACCGCCAACCACTGTCTGCATAGCCACACCCTTAAAAGCGTCTGTGACTTCACCGATTATTTGTGCATCTTTACCCTCACTAGTTTGTTTTAAAAACGCTAAAACTTCTTCAGCTTTCTGGGGCACTACCCCAAAGAGCATTTTACCTTCGTTTCCAACTTCAAGAGGGTCTAAACCAAGCATTTCACATGCTGCAACAACGTCTTTTCTGATGGGAACTTTGTCTTCTTGAATTAAGATGCCGATTTTGGATTTTTCGGTGAATTCGTTTAATGCGTCTGCTAAGCCGCCGCGTGTTGGGTCTTTCATTGTTACTACGCCGCCGACTTCGCCGAGGACTTTTTGTATTACTTTGTTTAGGGGTTTTACGTCAGATTTTATTTCGCTTCCAAAAGTAAGTCCTTGTTGGGCAGAAAGCACCGCTAACCCGTGGTCTCCGATTGTGCCTAACAGAATGATTTTATCGCCTATGGTGAGGTTGGAGTCTAGAGCCCAACGTGCAGCAAAATTTGGGCGATACTTCTTTACCGTTTGGATGTTGCTTTCAAGCGCTGCTGAACGCCTGCCGATACCGGAAACGTTCATAACGCAACCACCTAAACTGCCCTTCTCAACAACTTTTGTGTCACCAGTAACTATGCCTACGCCTGCTTCGATGAGGGTTTGACGCATACTTTCAAGAATCCTGTCCAAATCAGCCATAGGCAATCCTTCTTCTAAAACGAAACCTGAAGCCAAAGCGTATGGTTCAGCACCTAACGCAGAAATATCGTTAACTGTACCAGAAATAGATAGCCGTCCAATGTCTCCTCCCGGGAAAAATATTGGTTTAACAGCATGCGAATCACTCTTCAAAACTATGTCACCTATGGCGGCAGCATCGTCCATGGCTTCCAAGGGCACGTCCGCGAACAGGTCTAAGCCGCCAAAGTTTTTGACAACGTGATTTTTAACTAAGTCATGCATGACTGTTCCGCCTGCGCCATGCAGCATTGTTATTTTTTCGTTTTCAGTTCTCATCTAAAATTCGCTTCTGAGGATTGTTGTATGAATAAGCGTGTGTTTGAGAAAAATAAACTAATCGCAAAAATAGGGGGAGTTAGCGTTTTTTAAGAGCAAATAGTAGGAGTCCTGAAAGCAGTATTAGCAGTGATGCTATGGCAACGGCTATTATCCATTCGTTCTGTGTTAATGTTGAAACTGGATTTTCTGCTACGGCTGTTTTTGGCAAAACAATGTTCACGTGGTGCGTGCTATGGTGATAATTGAAATTGAGAATCCATGAATCGGCGGTTTCAGAGAGACTGTAATTTTGCTGTTTTCCGTCTAATTGTATTTTCAGGTTTTGAGCTTGAGGCAAAAGAGTTTTGTCTATTGTAAGTTTAACGTACCCGGTAGTTCCTGATTCGCCGCTTACGTCAAAATTTAATTCGTATGAAGAACTATTAAACGCAAAAGCTGTTACTGTACTGTTGGATTCTAAAAAGAACATGTTTTGATTGACCAAAGGAGCAAAATTTAGAGTTACTGTCGTGTTTGCAGGTTTGTACTGGTTGTTTCCACTCCATTGAGCGCTTAATGTGATGGTTCCTGAAGCAGTGTTTAACCATTGAAAACTGTAGGAGCCATCTTGCTCTGTGATGGCTGAACCGAGTGGATACCATGAATCTGCACCTATGAAAGTGTAGCTTAGCACTATTGGCTCATTTGCTATACCTGCCCCGGTTTCGCTGGCGAGTTTTCCTTGAATGTTAACTATGGAGCCAACTTGGTTACTCAGGGAGTTTGCGGTTAACGTTAAGATTGAAGATGACAGGGAAACAAACGGAACGCCGGTAATGTTTCGAACGTAGAATGTGCCGCCCTGAGAAAAAGTTATCTCAAAATAGTGAATGTCGTCAAATGACATGTTATTTATCGAGTCTAACCTGTACGAGCCAAGAAGTACGCCTTGTTCATTGTAGACTTCGCCTGTTACCACAAAAGGTTCTTTTTGCACTTTCAACTTCAAAGTGTACCAAACGTCAGGTTTAACAACCGAGTTTTCCAATTTCTCAGCGGTATTAGAATGCCAATAATCATACCCGTTATTGTAACCTAACCCATTATACACGAAGGGTTCCCAGTTGCATCCCCAACCATTAAGGTCACATAAATGGTCACGCCAAACTAAAAGAAATTGTCCACCAGCCCTAGCACGCATCTCAAAATAAAAGCCAGGTTGAGGCACAGAAGGAGTAACGCAAAACCCAAAATTGAAACCTTCCCCAGCACCCATTGGGTCTCGACTTACCTCACCAAGTGTTTCAGCCTTCAATTCCAACGAAATTTCAAAATCAACTTCAGGATTTACTTCTCTGAAAAGATAGGGACCGGGAACATTTTCATCACCTGCAAGCGTGATTACACCGTTTTCTTCTGTGCAGACGCCATAATCACCAACTGTCCAATCGCCAAAAGTTCTTGAGGCTTGGGCTGTAAAACAAGTTAGCGACAAAGTAACCAGTAATGTGGTTATTAAAATGAGGGTGAAAAGCTTTTTTTGAAGCATTCTATACTCACACAATTATTGATTGGCGAAAACGTTGTTTTTAATGGTTTTCGTCAAACTTTTTTGACTAACTGAAAAATGCTTAGTAAAGTGTTCTTGACAGGCTAAACGGACATTGCTAAGTTGGTAAGAAAAATGGCTGAGGAGTTAAAGGTTTAAATGAATGAACACAAACTAACATATCCGCTACAGAAAAAGGATAGGCAACAGTGCCGGGGTAGCCTAGCCTGGCTAGGGCGCCAGACTCATAATCTGGAGACAAAAAGGGCCACACGCCTTTTGCCAGAAGTCACGGGCTCGAATCCCGTTCCCGGCACCAATTCTTTATTCTGATTTTTACTGAAGGAAGCAGATTTTTTAGGGTTTGTTTATGGTTGCTTTTTTGAAATTAAGACTGGATTAAACGCAGATTGAGTCAACTTACGTCATTAAAAGGCGCAAAAAATCAAATAAAGTCAATATTTGCGGCAACCAGTTTAAGCAGGATAACTGTTTTACATTGTTTGTTTTAGGTTTTGGGCAAATTCTTCTGCGGCTTTTAGGTCTTCACCGTTAGGTCTGCCCTTGTTCATGCCGCCGAATAGTTTAAGAAAACTGTTTGTGTTAAACCCGTGACAGTTAAACTCGTCAACTATCAGGTAGCCTTTTGCTTGCAGCTTATCCCTTAGATATGTGTGGATTTTTACTTTGTAGTCAGGGTTTGATACGCCGCTAGTGGAGAAAATGAACGCTTTCTTACCATTGGAGTTTGGTAGTTGGTCTGCGAAATCAAGCATTTGCTTGTAGTGTTTATCGCTGTCTATGCCAGCGCCGAAACCAACCAAATCATATTCAACCAGCCGCTCAGGATCAGTCTGCTGGGGCTTTACAATTTCTGAGTCAAGAACCTTAGCAAAAACCTCAGCCACTTTCAGGGTATTATTATGATGATACGAATGAACAATCAACAAACACTTCATTTCAGACCTCTCCCAATTCGGCGCTCTGCTTAACGGTATCTTTTCATAGCTTTAAGAGCTTTTTTAACCAGCCCAAATCTTTTCCATAAAAAAACTAATGCATTTTTAAGCAACCATCACTTAACAAGAAAAAGGTGTCTTCAATGAATTGCTCTAAATGCGGAAACGTAAACTTTGAAGGCGCAAGCTATTGCTCAAAATGCGGCGCCCCATTAACCCAAACCAGCCAATTCCTAATCGTAACCACCCCAACAGTTGCAGGCTACAAAATCAAAAAAGTATTCGGCTTAGTCACAGGCTTAACCCCACGAACAAGAGGCATTTTTGGTCAATTCGTGGCAGGATGGGAATCCATGGTTGGCGGAGAAGTCACCGCGTTCACCTCAGAAGTTGAGAAAGCCCGCTGGGAAGCAATAGAACGCGCCAAAGCTCGAGCCTTAGCTCTTGGAGCAAACGCAATCATCGGCATGGACGTTGAAACATCGGACATGGGCACCCAGAATGGGATTATGCTGTTCTCGGCAACAGGAACAGCAGTTGTTATAGAACCCGAAGCTAAGGATGCCAGTGAGTAGTGTAAAATTGAGCGGCGACAGCAAGCCATGGTCTAAACATTGGCCGAATGACGTACCTAAGCACTTAAACATTCCACCCGTTGCACTTCAAGCAATCCTTAGCCAAACCGCCACGAACCTGCCAGAAAAAACAGCTATCAATTTCGGCGAAAGAAAAATTTCTTATGCTGAACTGGACGGGCTTTCAAATAGGTTAGCCAATGCTCTTAAGGAATTAGGCGTTAAAAAGGGGGAGCGACTGGCGCTGTTTTTGCCAAACATTCCCCAGTTTGTGATTGCATATTTTGGGGCTCTTAAGGTTGGCGCGGTGGTTACGGCTGTTAGTCCGCTTCATCGAGAACGGGAAGTTGAGCATCAGCTTTCAGATTCAGGAGCAGAAAACATAGTTGTGTTGGATTCTCTTTTCCCGATTGTGGAAAATGTTTGGGAAAGAACCCAGCTGAAAAACGTAATCCTCACAGACTTAGAAGATTTCAGTTCAAAGAAACCAAGCAACAAAAACCATGGTGTGCTGAATTTCAAGGAATTAATCGAAAAAACGCCAGAAAAAACGCTCCAGATGCAGTTTCAACCTGATGTCGATTTAGCTGCGCTCCAATACACTGGCGGCACGACAGGCACTGCAAAAGGCGCCATGCTAACCCACACCAACCTATGCTCCAACGCGTTGGCTTTCGCCTCATGGATAAAAGGCACAACCCAAGACGTTTTCCTTGCCGCGTTACCGTTGTTTCATATTTATGGCATGACAACCAGCATGACCACGCCTATCAGCCTTGGTGCAGAAATGGTTTTGTTGCCCAAGTTTGAACCAGCCAAAGTTCTGCAAACCATCGAGCGTCAGAGGGTTACGGTTTACTGTGGCTCACCCACCATGTATTCTATGCTTCTTGCAAATCCGGAACTGGAAAAACATGATTTAACCTCTATCCGCGTGTGTATTTCGGGTGCTGCTCCGTTGCCGCCGCAGGTTCAAAAACGGTTTATGCAGGTTACTGGCGGTTTTCTTGCTGAAGGCTACGGGTTGACTGAAGCGTCGCCTGTTACGCATTGTACGCCTGTGGATAAGTCGATGAAAACTGTTAAGGTTGGCTCTATTGGTTTGCCTTTGCCGGGTACTGAGGCGCGGATTGTGGATTTGGAAACGGGGCAACAGACGCTTGCCGCTGGAGAAAATGGTGAGTTGGCTGTTAAGGGTCCACAGGTGATGCGTGGTTATTGGCAGAAACCCGACGAAACCAAGATGGTGCTCCGGGACGGGTGGTTACTCACAGGCGACGTGGCTTACATGGATTCTGACGGTTACTTCTACATTACTGACCGCAAAAAAGACCTAATCAAATACAAAGACTACAGCGTTTACCCCCGAGAACTTGAGGATGTATTGTATGAGCATCCCGCCGTGAAACTCTGCGCGGTCGTAGGCAAACCCGACGATTTGGTAGGCGAGGTCCCAAAGGCGTTTGTGGTTCTCAAAGACGGCTTAGAAGTAAAGGGTGAAGAGTTAACAAGGTTTGTTAATGGTAAAGTAGCACCCTACAAAGCAATCCGAGAAGTCGAGTTTCGCAAGGAGTTACCGATTAGTTCAGCGGGGAAAGTTTTAAGGCGGCTTCTTTAAAAAGTGCTTGACTTTTTTATCGTGAATCGTCTTTTTAATAAAGCAACAACAGCCACAATAGATACTGCAGGCACAGCAATTATTGAAAAGATGACCAAAAACGAGTAGACAGGGGACATTTTAGTTTCAAACCCAAAGCCTGCACCATAGTAATTGCCGGCATACTCAAAATAGCTAGTTCCTTTAGTCTTTAGTAAATCATCGAGTTGTGTATCCTCTGGAGACCCAATAGTAACAAAATTCTGGGTTGATATTGCCTCAAGCGCGTAAACGTCTGGATTATCATAGACAAAATAGTCGGCATCAGGTTTCACGTCAAGTTTAGAAGCGTAAATCATGTAAGAGGAGTGATAGTAGGATTGCATGTAAACAACTGCAGATAGCGTAAAAACTAACGTTATTATGAAAATAGCGAAAGCCAGTTTTTCTGTATTGAGCTTTCTAGTCATATAAAACCGCTCAGTACTTTACAAGTGTAGTCTTTGGTATAGTCATATGTGTGTCTTAAAAGGTGCACAGTAGAGGGATGAATTAGACAGAAATCTATAAGAGAAAAACTTTCTCTTTCATTTCAAGATGGCTCTCTTTGCGGGTTAAGCTAAACATCACAGGTATTGTTCAAGGCGTCGGTTTTCGTCCATTCATTTACCGTATAGCAGTGAAAAATGGGCTTGCGGGTTACGTTCGTAACATGGGCGACGCGGGCGTTGATGTCCTTCTAGAAGGCGCAAACGAGAACATTGAGCATTTCATGCAGGATTTGACCGTGGAAAAGCCGCCTCTGGCGCAAATTGACCAAGTCACCAAAACCAGCCTAACAGGCAAAGAAGAATACACGCAATTCACGATTATCAAAAGTTCCCAAAAAGCGGAACTTTCAGGCTCCATTATTCCGCCAGACATCGCCATCTGCAACCAATGCCTAAAAGAACTCCGCAACCCCTCCGACCCACGCCATGACTACTTCTTTATCACTTGCACTGACTGTGGACCACGCTTCACCATCATCGAACGCTTACCCTACGACCGAGAAAACACCACCATGCAAGAGTTTCCCATGTGTAGTTTCTGCCAAAAAGAGTACGAAGACCCAGCAAACAGGCGTTTCCATGCTCAAACTGTGGCTTGCCCCAAATGTGGACCACAAGCTTACCTAACAACAAGCATGGGCGAGCTTGTTAAAACGTTGGATCCAGTGTGGGAAGCAGGAAAACTGTTGTCTATGGGCAAAGTGCTTGCGGTTAAAGGGTATGGCGGCTTTCACATTGCATGTTCGGTAACTCTTGAGGAGCCTTTGTTGAGGTTACGTGAGACTAAGCACCGTTGGGAGAAGCCTTTTGCTATTATGGCACGCAGTCTTGAAGCCGCAAGACAGTTCGCTGACGTTAACGCAAAAGAGGAAGAACTGTTAACCTCGCCAATGCGGCCAATTGTGCTGCTAAACAAGAAGGCGAGTTACAGTTTTTCGCCGTTGGTTGCGCCTCACCTGCACAATGTGGGTGTCATGTTGCCGTACACTGGCTTGCATTACATGCTTTTTGACCAAGTAAAAGACTCCGCGTTTGTAATGACCAGCGCTAACCCGCCAAACCAGCCAATCATAAACGACAACATAGAAGCCCTACGAACACTTGGCGACACGGTTGATTATTTTTTGTTTCATAACCGCCGAATTGCCCACCGCTGTGACGACTCCGTCATGCGAGTCCACGGAGACAGGCAAGTGTTTCTGCGACGAAGCCGAGGTTACGCGCCTGCCCCAATCAGGCTAAAAAAGAAAGCCCTACGTTGTGCGGTGGGTTTTGGCGGCGAATTAAACGACACCGCCTGCATACTTCTCGAAGACAAAGCATTCATAAGCCAACACATAGGCGATGTTGAAAACGTTGAAACCCGAACTTTCCTCGATGAAGCAACAGAGCACCTTCTGCGCTTAATCAACGGCAAAGCAGAGGTTTTAGCTTGTGACTTACACCCCAAATTCACCACCACTGCCTTAGCTACAGAATGGGCTGAAACCAAAGAGATACCACTTGTTAGGGTTCAGCATCATCATGCTCACGCCGCAGCGTTGATGGCGGAACATGGACTTGACGAGTTAGTTGGGGTTATTTGTGACGGTTACGGTTACGGTCTCGACGGAGAAGCATGGGGCGGCGAAATCCTCATGTGCCAAACAGATTCGGCTGATTTTAGGCGTCTTGGGCATTTGGAGCCTCAACCGTTACTTGGCGGAGACTTAGCCAGCCGGTACCCAACTCGAATTGCCGCAGGAATCCTGCAAAAAGCAGGCTTAAACATTGAAGAATACCTAATGCAAAACAGCAACCATTTGCCATATGGTGAAACAGAAGCAAAACTATTACTCAGCCAACTCCAAAAAGGCACGGACACAGTTCAGACAACTAGTTGTGGTCGCGTGTTGGATGCGGTTTCAGCTGTTTTAGGCATATGCTACAAGCGCAGTTATGAAGGCGAGGCTGCTATGAAGTTGGAGTCCAACGCATTGAAAGGCACAGACGCCCTTAACCTTAAACCAAGCATACAGGGCGACATTTTGGAAACCACCAATCTGCTTGCCGCAATCTATGAAAGCAGAACAAAAATGGCAGTGGCGGATTTGGCTTATTCTGCCCACGCTTACTTGGCTAAAGGTTTAGCTGAATTAGCTGTTAAAAAATCACAGGATCAAGGCGCCAAGACAGTTGGGTTTTCGGGCGGCGCCGCTTGTAACCAGATTTTAGCCCAACTCATGCGCGAGGTTGTTGAGGCGGCGGGTTTACGGTTTGTTGTTCATGAAGCTGTTCCAGCGGGCGATGGCGGAGTCGCGTTTGGTCAGGCTGTTGTAGCTGAGTTTTCTGGTTTTTAGACCAATCAATTTTTATCGCCGTTATGGCGTTTTTAATTGTTTGATGCTTATGTGTTTAGCTATTCCCGCTCTAATTATGAGCGTTGAAGGCAACCGAGCCAACGTGGATTTTGGTCAAGGTGTTTTGCGAGACGTGAACATTTCTCTTGTCGAAGCAAAAGTAGGAGAATACGTGCTTGTTCACGCTGGCTACGCGATTCAGGTTGTAGAAGAGAAAGAAGCAAAAGAAACCCTGAAGATTTGGAAAGAAGTTTTAGAAGCAGACAAACAATAACCAGTTTGGCGAAATGGGTATGGAAGAAAATTACCGGTTCAGAGACCCAGAGCTTGCAAAACAGATTTCACAAAAAATTAAGGCGTTAGCCGCTGAAACTGGGGAAGTCAAGTTTTGCCATGTCTGCGGCACACACGAATGGACAATCACACATTACGGCTTACGTAGCCTTTTACCGCAGGAAGTTGAAGTTATTGCTGGACCCGGCTGCCCAGTCTGCATAATACCCGCAGCAGAAATCGATGAAGCAATCCAGTTAGCCCAAAAAGGCATAGTAATAACCTGCTTCGGCGACGTACTGCGGGTTCCAGGCAGCGAATCGTCACTTTTAGAAGCAAAAGCTGTAGGCGCTGACGTGCGAATAGTGTACGCTGTTTCTGACGCTATAGAAATGGCTAAAGCAGAACCGGACAAGCAGTTTGTGTTTTTCGCGGTCGGGTTTGAAACAACCGCGCCGTCAACAGCAGTTGAAGCTCTTGGAAAACTGCCGTCTAACTTCAGTTTTCTGGTTTCTCACCGGTTGATTCCGCCAGCCATGGAGTTGCTGCTTGGCGTAGAAGACTTGCAAATTGACGGTTTTATTGCGCCCGGGCACGTTAGCGCTATTATCGGTTTGAAGCCTTACGAGGTGTTCCCGAAAGTGTACAGGATGCCAACTGTTGTCGGCGGTTTTGAACCTAACGACGTGTTGATGTCGATTTACATGCTTATGCGGCAAATCAGCGAGGGAAAAGCCCGCTTGGAAAATGAGTATCCCCGGGTTGTTAAGCCTGAAGGAAACCCTAAAGCGTTAGAGTTAATGTACCAAGCGTTTAAGGTTTCAGAGGGCAGTTGGCGTGGAATTGGTAAACTGGAAAACTCGGCTCTGCTTCTAAAAGATGAACTCGCGGGTTTGGATGCTAGAGCCAAATTTAACGTTCATGTTACTGAAGGAAAAGATATTCTGCAAGGCTGCCAATGCCACCGGGTAATCATCGGCAAAATTAAACCAGACCAGTGCCCATTGTTCCTCAAAGCCTGCACGCCTTCAAAACCTGTTGGTGCATGCATGGTGTCCAGTGAAGGAACCTGCCGTGTCTGGGCAAAAGCTGCAAATCAACAATAAAAAAGTTAAATTTTGATTTGTGGAGTTGCCATTTTGACCTTTTTTGGTTTTTTGCCAATATTTTCAGCGTAGATTAACGCGTTCATTGTGTCTTCAAGGTTTTTCTCGTTCATTCTCATTAGGGTGCTCAGACGCTCATAAGTTTCGTCGTCAATTGATTTATTTTCATGCAGCTTATCAAGTTCAGCTTGTTGATTTTTGAAGGCTTGTTGTTTTTCAGCTTTCACTTTAGTAAGTTTTTCTACGGCACGCTTAATTTTTTTGTCTTGAAGAAGTTCCTTGCTTGTTTGCATTAAAAGAATTAGAGCTACTAGTAAAACAATTAGGGCGCCTAAGGGTAAGACCACGTAAACAAAGTCGATTGGTTGCATAATTAACCCCTTTCTGTCGTGTTTCAATAGAATACTGATTGTGGTATATACTAAAGCTTATGAATCGAAAATAGAGATTAAAAATAAAGAAAAAAGTTGGGATGCGTTACTGGAAATTCTTTTTTCGTATTAGCAAGTAAAGCAGCAAAGGTGCACCGATGAAAGCTGTTATGGCACCTACAGGAATCACCAAAGGAGCTATTAACTGTCTAGCCAATAAGTCAGCTGAAAGTAACAGAACCGCTCCAAAAAGAGTAGAAGCAACAACCAAATAACGTTCATCACCGCCGATAATAGAACGACAAATATGTGGTGCTAGCAAACAAATGAAGCCGATTGCACCAGTAAAACTTACAACAGTTGCGGTTGATAGACAAGCTGCAACCATAGTGATTGTTCGAACACGGTTTACTTCTACACCTAAGCTTTTAGCTGTGTCATCACCCATCTTCATAATGTTTAGGTCTCTTGACAAGCGCAGGTTGATAACTAAACATATGATTAAAGCGCCTAGTATGTAGGGTAGTTGCCACCAAGCTGCTCTGGACAGGTCACCTACGGCCCAGAATACTGTGGCTGCAACAGCGTTTGCCTCAGCAAAATACTGCAGTATTGTGGTGCAGGCTGAAAAGAAGTATGTTACTGCTATACCTGCTAATATCATCATTACAGGAGATGCCCCTCGGCGCTTTACGAAAACGAGAATTACAGCCACAGGAATTAAAGAGAAAACAAACGCGTTAACAATTGTCATGGCTGACCCTGTTAAGAATCCTTTACCTAAAATTATGCCGATTCCTGCTCCAAACCCTGCAGCTGAAGAAATACCTAATGTGTAAGGTGTAGCCAACGGATTTCGCAGTATTGCTTGGGTTGTTGAACCAGACATAGCTAAAGCGGCACCGGCTATTAGACCCAACAATACTCTGGGCAGCCTAAGAGTCCACACTACAGTATCGGCAAGTGAACTTACGGTAAACCAGTTTGGAAAATACTTTGCGAAGATTGCAGCGTAGGCTTCTGTGAACGTAATCCCTGCTGAACCCATCGCTAAGGAGACACCCACGATAACGATAAGCAAAACCACACAAATAGCAAGAAATATGCCTCTTTTTACTACTAGTTTTCGATATTTTTGTTTTTCTTGGGTGATACTAGATAACTCTTGTTTTTGGGAGGTTTTTATTGGGGTTTGTTCCACCATATCATAGCCGCCTTTCTGTTGCGAATAAACCAAAGTTTGCCGTTATCCTCCACGAGAGTTTTTTGCAGGTACGCTTTTAAGGCGTCTTCTTTAATGGAGGGTATACTATAAATTTCAGAGAATCTGGAAACTGCTTCATCAAGGCTGTTGAAGCCTTGCTTAGAAGTATACGACCAAACATCTATGTTAGCTGTAATGTCCAAATCATACAATACATTGTAAACGTAAACGTAGTCTGCCCAAAACGAAGTAGATTCATGATGAACCAGCTTCTGCAGTTCAGGCTCATCAAGCCACCGTGAAGCAGACAAGAAAAGGTAAACACGATTAGAAGCAAAAGCATTCATTTTTGCTAAAGCTTTCTCCATGTCAAGCATGAAAAACGAGAAAGAAGCAACAACAACATCAAAACAGCCAACACTCTCTTCAGGGTTAAAATCTTCCAGAGACTTGTTAATGCAGTTTATGTTGTGCACGCCCGCGTTTTCGGCGTTGGTTTTTAAAAATTCAAGCATATTTTTTGACGGTTCTAAAGCAGTGACGGCCTGGGCTTTTTTTGCCAATGGAACCGTAAGCCTCCCGTTACCAGCACCGACTTCTAAAAGGGTGTCTTGCGGTTGAATTTGGATGCGGTTTAATTGGTTTTGAGTCAATTCAGCCATCTGCGGCATGTTTTCGTTATAGTTATTTGCGCATTTGTCCCAGTAGCTTGCGTTAGTGCAATCCAGCCTGTGAGTGCTTGAAAGCATCAGTTTGCGAAGTTCAACCCAGTTTATCACGTTGACCATATCAGATCACTTTAGTTTTTTTTATTTCAATTCAAATTTAAAACAAAAAAAGGAAAAAAGTTTTGAAGAATGCGTTTTTGCATTCCTAAGTTGCTCCGTTGGGGTAGCCGACTATGTCGCCGTTTATCACTAAACCAGGATACATGAAGACTCCACTGGTGTCGAGATCATAGTTTAAGCGTAGGTATTTAGTGATGTATTCTTGGTGTATTGTTTCAGGGTTTAAGTCGCTGAATTGTGTTGGATAAAGCGTTTTTGCAAGGTAAACTGCACCTAATACGCCGCCCATAGCATTATTTCTAAAGTCGCCTGCGATGATGTAGACGTGGTTGTTTTTAACAGCGGTAAGGTTGGCAAACATTGGCTGTGAAAGGTACGTTTGCAAAGATTGTTTTATGCTAGTTATGCTATTAACGTTTAAGCCTTGAGCTGGGTCCGCATAGTCTAATCCGCTGAAAGTGTAAGCTACCGTGTGCAGGAAAATGTAGTCAGGGTCGTTAGCGATTACCCATTCCGCGTCAACGCTTACTGAGGAAGAATTGAAGTAAGTTGTCATGTTTGAAACTATGTTTTGACCGCCTGACAAGATGCACACTTGCCCTAAAGTGTCAATAGTTGCATATGCTTTGATGGTTGTAGAAGGCGAGTATGGATATGTGTAAAGCATCACGGTTTGTTTTTGGCTTTCTGGAATAGCGTTTGCGGTGGTGCGGATAGTGTTGGTCAGGTTAAGCAGCCAGTTCGCGTAATCTGTCGCTTCTGTTACACGGTCAAAAATGTAGCCTGCTTTCAATATACCTTGAAGGAACTTGGAGTCTTCAGGGTTTGTAACGTTTGGATAGTATAAACCTAAGAAGACTACGTCAACGCCAGGTAGTTTGGATGCTTTTTCGTCGTTAGCAGCGGCAGTGTTAGAAAAGGTTAAGAGAACGTCAGGGTCTAGAGCAAGAACTTTTTCATAGTCAGGAGTGTACATTTGACCAACTGAAACAATGTTGGCAGCGTTTTCAGGGAAGTAGATTGATTTTAGTTTGTCAACACAGTAGTCAACGCCAACTACTTTGTCTTCAAGTTTTAGAATACGGGCTAATTCGGCTTGCTGAATGTATTCAACAACTATACGGTTTACTGGAAGATGCACCGTAAGCACCCTGCCTAAACCGTCAAGCAAGACAATTTGAGAAGCGTTACCGTTAATGATTCCGTTTATTTGAGTTACATCGTTTGAGTCTACTTTGCCGTCGTTGTTAGCGTCAGCATACTTGGTTGAGGTTGCTGTTCCAGCGATTATTTTGTTAACGTAAGTTACGTCTTGCTGGTCTATTTTGTCGTCCATGTTGGCGTTTCCGTATACTTCAAGCACTAGATTCATTGAAGCGATAGTTGAGGGGACAGGTGTTGGAGTTGGTGTTGCGGTAGGCTGGGCTGTTGCTGTGGGGTTAGGGGTTTGAGTGGCTTGCGGGGTTTCTGTTGGTTGGGGGGTAGTAGTGGTGGTTGCTGTGGGGGTAGCGGTAGGTTCAGGGGTGGTTTCTGTTGGTTGGAACCAGTTTTGGCTGTAGCCTACAGCTAAGGAACCGACTAAGATAATTACAAGTATTATGCCAAATATGATTGGTTTTTTCATTGAAATCACGTTGTTACCTTTTTACAAAAAAAGTGATACTTATACGTTGTGTTACTAAAATAATAAAACGTAACACTATTATACATCAAACAAAAAAGAAATAGAACGAGCCAACATGAACATAACGGTACAAGAAGTAACCTTCAGCTACAAAAGCACCAAAAACCTCAACGCCGTATCCCTGCAACTCCAAAAATCAGAAGTCCTAGGCTTAATCGGTCCCAACGGTTCAGGAAAAACAACCCTCATCAAATGCATAAACAAAATCTTAGAACCCAAACAAGGCAAAATACTGCTAGGCGAACAAGAAATAAAAACACTCAGCCGAACCCAAATCGCCAATCACATAGGATACGTACCTCAAAGCAGCGTTTACAGTCAAGACGTAATAACCGTGTTCGAAGTTGTAATGATGGGCAGAAGACCACACATCACATGGCAAAGCAGCGAAAAAGACGCAGAAAAAGTCTGGTCAACCCTAAAAACCCTCGGCGTTGAACACTTGGCAATGCGCAACTACTACGAGTTAAGCGGCGGCGAACAACAAAGAATCCTTATGGCAAGAGCCTTGGCGCAAGAAGCAAAAGTTTTGCTGTTAGATGAACCCACAAGCAGCCTTGACATCAAACACCAACTAGAAGTCATGGAACTCACGCGGCAACTGGTCAAAAACGAGAACCTTTCAGCCATGATGGCCATACATGACCTTAACCTTGCGGCACGGTTTTGCGACAAAATCGTCATGCTAAAACGTGGAGAAATTTACGCTGCGGGAGAAGCAAAAACGGTCCTAAACATTGAAAACATAAAAGCAGTTTATGACGTCAACGTAGAAATAAACTACAGCAACAACATACCCTACGTAATACCCCTATCAGCCATAAACTAGAGTTTTTTGTTTAAGCCTTCCTGGAAAAGCTCCAAGTACCGTGCAACATGGTACCCATCAACTAAACCGTGATTAGCGTTAACAGACACGGGCAACCACTTTTTGCCCTCATGCTCAAAGAATTTTCCAAAAGCAATTTTCGGGATACTTTCATTGCAGCGAATATTCTTTTCATGCTTAACCCCAGTAAAGCTAATCCATGGAACAGTAGTATAATGAATAACGTCAAGCATTCTGGCGCCATCGTTTGCCCGCAAGCCTTGGCTTTTTTGGACTTCAGCGATTTCGGCGGCTGCTTGTTTTTGGAAAATGTCAAAGTCTTCGGTGTATTCGAAAAGTGCAAACCCGAAAGTGTTGTCAGGTCTGCCAACGGTGGTGCTTGCGTGGACGCGGTCAAAAAGCCAGATGTCACCGTCAATAATTCTGTAACGGAAGTTTTCTATCCTGTTAATTGCCTTGATTGATTCAAACATGTAATACACAAAAAATGAGTACCCAAGCCTTTTGCATGTCTGGTAAGCAGTTGTGCAGTCAACATTTGTTACTATACCAAAGAATGGGTCATCACAATGCCCAAAATATTCGTAATATTCTCGTCTTGACCAGGTTTGGATGTCGATTTTGGTTTTCATTAATCTCAGCCAACTTGAAGCGTTAGTCCTTAAAATCATTAGCTGAAGAGGGATGGTTTTGTCAATTTGTGTCTTGTCAAAATTTTTTTATAACGTCAATTCTTTGAAGTTACTGCACGCATCAATGTTTTATCAACCCATTCACTAAGAAAACTGAAGGTGAGGGTTAATGATAAGAATAGGCACAATAACGTTAGCAGCACTTTATTTAGCAATTTACATTGCAATATTTTTCGGCGCAATCCTGCCATGGATAGCCATCCCCCTTGAATACCTGATTTACTGGAACCTACTTCAAATCATCGGCACCATACTGTTCTTTACAATCGGCTTAGCCGGCGCAGTTTACGCGGTCGTTGCTTTAGTGAGAGCCGTAAGAGAAGCAGAACCAAAACCCGCTACACCAAAACAGAATCCACCATAAGTTTTTCAAAAACAGCAAAGTTTTGAAGTGTTGTGGAGCCTTCGGCGGGATTTGGACCCGCGACCATTACCTTACCAAGGTAACGCCCCACCGGGCTAGGCTACGAAGGCACACATGTGTTGTTCTTCGTGAAACAATGCGTCTTGTCAATAAAATGCTTACGGTCACAACTACGGTTTCGAGCAAGCTAAAAAGAAATAAGAAGCGGGAAAACCGTGTTTTAACATGTTTTTGACTTGTTTTTCAGCCATTAGCACCTACCCCCCTATAGGTTTCTGCATATAGTTTCTAAGAGAACCAAAAAAAAGAAAGGCCCACTTGTTTCACCTTGACAAAATTCAATGTGCCACAAATAACCGTATTTTTGGGTATCTATCCAACACAGCAGCAAAATAGTCTTGAGCAGCCACAAAATCGCCGATTTCATGAGTGTCTGACCCGAAAGAAAAGACGTTACGTGTACCTAAAACAAGCTGGTCTAAAACTTCAAAAGGCAACCTGTGCTTTGCGTTAATTTCTAGCACCTTTTTACAGTCAATAAACCGTGCTACATTACTGCTGTCTATTTGTGGATGCGCGATTATGTCACAGTTTGACTCTAAAAGCCACTCAACATTGCCTTTTCCGTGGCAGGCGCCAAGCACCAAATCCGCAGACGCTAAAACATCACTACCAACATTCAAGTCCCCCGACGAGTTAAGGACTTTAGCTTCGACGCCAACCAACACATTAACACCACCCCAATCAAGACCCCAAATTGCCTCTCTTAACGTGAACCAATCATACGTTGGATTTTTTGAGATATGTTCAGTGAAAGCGATTGTTTTCACTTCAAGTTGCTGTGCGAGTTTTATGATATCGGCTGGATCGGCTTTGCCGTCGGTGACTCGAGTGTGAATATGATAATCATCCATGTTTGTCACCGTTCCGTTCTTATCCAAATCATTTCTTTTTTTGCTAATTCTGTGTAGTAACCGTATAGCACTGCAGACACAAGAAGTATCCAGTACCCAAAAAGCGCAAGCTGCAAAAAAGTAGCCACGCTGGGATGATTAGGATACATTTTTAGTGAAGCCCAAGTGCCAACTACTGAAAAAAACAGCCAAAACGCAAAAAAGTAACCAACCAAACGCGCATAATAAAAGTAACCAAAATTGTCCAGTACACCAACGATACCTGCCTGATCAACAAGGTTAGATAGTAAATAAATAAGCAGTGGGACTCCGGGCGCCATAAACCCACCAAACCATGACCTACCCTTGTTGACGATTATGCCTGCAGCGAGAATAAAGAAAAAAGAAAAAGTCAAAAACCTGCCAAATGTCGAAATAAAAGATGCGTTAATGTAAAACACGCTGTTAAGGATTAACGCGATAGAGACAAAAATGAAAGTCAAGGGCGCAATTATGTTGCTTAACCAGAAGGGGTAGCCGACGGTTGCAGCTTTATGATAGCGTCGTTTGCCAATTTTTCCCTTATGCTTTAGAGTAACAGCAAAGTTGCCTCTTGCCCAACGGACTCTTTGATTCCATAAACCAGTTAAACTGGTAGGTTCATCCGCAACGACAATTATTGAAGGGTCAAAATGAATGCGCACATCTTTTTCAGTTGAAATCCGCCAAGTAATATCAGTATCTTCAGCCAAAGTATCATGCTGATAACCACCCAACTCTTCAATAACACTTTTACGAAATATTGCACAACCACCCGGAATAATATAATGAATACCCATCGTATCATAGCCTAAACGCACAATCTTTTGAGCCGTAGCAGATTCAAAATCAACAAACTTGTTAAGAACCTCATTTTTCTCAAAAACATCAACATAACCCGCAACTGCCCCCACTTTTTCATCTTTAAAATGCCTCGCTGCCCTTGTAAAAACGTTCTGTGTAAGACGTACATCAGCATCAATAAAAAACAAAATTTCTCCAGACGCGTGCTTTAAACCTTCATTTGCAACGTATGCTTTGCCTTTTCCGCCAGTTTTCCGGTTTACTAAAGTTACGTTTTTATTTTTAGAAAAAGTGAGCTGGGTGCTACCTGTTTCGGCTTGAATAATTTTTGTAGCGTATTTCGCGACGATTTCGCCTGTTTTATCTTTTGAACCGTCGTTAACTATTACGATTTCTTTTTTGTCTTCAGGATAAGATGTTTTAAAAAACATCTGTATAGTTCTTTCAATAACTTTTTCTTCATTATAAGCCATAACAATTAATGAAAAAGTAGGTTGGTACTTATCGTCAAAAAAAAAGTGCCTATATCTAAGTCTGTTAAAGGGAGCAAGAATCATCAAGACCAGTATGAAAATAATAACTATGTAACCAACTATTATCAGGGCGCCTAAAATTATTTCAAGCAACATGTATAACCGCTTCAGGATTCAAGAAAAACTCTTCATTATACCGCGTCATGATTATGCCTGGTTTGAACCGAAGTTCACTCGGCTTAATCTTTCCGCCTGTAAAAATCTTTATCAACAAATCGACATATTTCAAACCAGACGCTTCAACTAACGATAAAGAACCAGCAACACGGGGATTAACTTCTACGAGCTTAAAAAAACAGTTATAACCCATCAACTGCACGTTCCATGAACCAACTAGATTTAGTTTTCCAGCAATCTGGGCGGCTAAATCCTCAAGCTCAGGGCTTAAAACAATTTTTGCAACTTTAGATTCACCTAAAGCGCGTATTCGCTTGTTTATAACACAAACCAAAGGTTGACCGCTTAAATCAGACAAACCATAAATTGAGTATTCAGTACCTTTCAGAAGCTCCATAACTACGGATTGATAACCATTGCGCCGGTTTTTTTCTAAAGCCACTTTTAAATCAGCACTATTTTCGCAAATGTAAAAACCCCTTGAACCGCGCGAATTAATTGGTTTGACTACACATGGAAACTTGGGGTTAAGTTCAGAATACACTTCAGGACAGAAAGACTCACCCTTAAAAAAGTCATAAGTTTTAAGCTTGTCATTTGCAACCTCAATTGAAGCCTGACTTGAAACAGCTACCTTGACCCCTTTTTTATTAAACATTTGCATTTTTTTTGAAAATGGCAACAATTCTTCGCTAACCGTTGGAATAATCAAAGAAACATTCTCTTTATCACATATCTCTAAAATTTTTGGAATAAACTTTGAGTCACCCGCTGATGGAACAACGTACCCTTTCTGGGCAAGATAAAGACCAGGTGCAAGATTATTAGAATCAACAGCAACAACAAAATGCGTTTCTTTTAACGCTTTAATTGTTCCCACACCAGCCGGTCCACCAGCACCCGTAACTAAAATATTCATTTTTTGCCTCCAAAAATATACGCTAAAAATGTTGAAAATGCTGCCCCTGAATTGGCGCTTCACGGTTTTGATGAGTGATTGAACGCTCAGTAGCTAACTCTAAAAGGTCCCGAACGGAAAATTGTTTGCTCGAGCCTGAACGTAGGGTCATTTTAATTATTTCAAAAGCTTCTGCGTAATGAAATTCTTCCGACTGAGACGACCTAAACTGTGCAAGCGCCACAACAGATTCAACTTTTAAATAGCTTTTAGAAATCTGGGATTTGTGACAGTTCAGCATGGCAATTTTTTTGGCGATGACACTAGTTATGTCCACAAACATGTTAGGGGAAAAAGAAGGGTTTGTAGCGCCAAGCGATTCATAAGCCATTATACCCCATGCTTTCTTGGCACCCCGCATAGTTTCATCAAAAATTGTAACGTGATCTTGATGTTGAGCCTTGTTAGAGTGTGTGTAAATTAGATGTATTTGAAAGGTTTCACAGAATTTGGAAATCGTAGTCATAACTTCCTGACGGTGCTGCCACAATTCAGTATCGGGATAATGTAAAAAATACACGTTGCTGTATGGAACATTGGCAAGTTCAAGAGCTTGAAGACTCTCCTGCTGCCGGTCAACCTCATCTTTTAAAACGTTCCCAGGAATACCTCTTTCGCCGTTAGTAAAAATCAACGCAAAAACATTATCCCCACGCTGAACATGCTTAATTAAAGTGCCGCCGCAGCCAAGTTCAATATCATCAGGATGTGCACCAAGAAAAAGTACGTTTGCACTCTTGCTGTTTTTCTTTACAACGTCACGTTTCTGCTTGTCAAGATGCATCTCAACAGTACGTAACAGTTTTTCTTCGTCAAAAGGCTTTACAAGATAAGCGTCTGCACCTAATTGAACTGCAGAAACTGCGTCTTTAAGGGTTTGATAGCTTGTGAGCATAATTTTTCTTGTTTTGGGAAAGGGTTCATGAATTCGGGTTAACAGTTTAATCCCCTGCATGTCTGGAAGATCAACAGCAATGAGCAATAGATTGTAACGGGTTTGCAGAGTCTTTTCTATTGCTTGACTTGCGTTTTCAGTTGTGTCTACCAAGTAACCACTATTTTTCAATAGGGAAAAAGCGGCTTTAAGGCTGTTTTTTTCTGAGTCAACAACTAAAATGCGAGCATGGCGTCCTCTTTTGTCCGCATTTTTCACCATAAAACTCGCTTCATAAATATTGAACAAAATAAATTATTAAAATACATCAGTCAGATTTGGAATACTTAAAGGCGCGTTTCGCGAATCGATTCAAAGTTATAGTTTTTGAGCCATCGGGGAGATAAACAAATATTAAGGATACTCATCATCTTCAACTGAAAACAGGGTTTGCAGGGGTCTCCAAGCCAGGTCAACGGAGTAGGGCTTAGGACCCTATCGCGTAGGCGTTCGTGGGTTCGAATCCCACCCCCTGCACCATAATGTTGAAAATAGAAGGGGGTTTGTCCAAATGGCGATAACCCTAAAAAACAACAACACTAAGCTTGTCCTCCAGCAATTTCAAGCGCACCAGACCGCACCAGTAAATCAAGCGTTGACCTAATGTGCTTGTGTCCGAGGCGTTTCTGTAGCAGAACTATATTGCGTTTTTTGCCGTATTCTTGTAGGGCGTCTTGTCTTTGAGTTTTTGTGGTCATTTCTTTAGCACTTCCTTTTTCTAAACAGTTTATGTCCGTCAAAATCGCATACGAAATCAAAGCCAGCCTCGATTAGAACGCATGCTTCAGCTTCAGTCTTTGCAACTTTAGAGATGTAATCGATTTCGTCCTTGAAGAGCGCCTCTTCGAGTTGAATGTAAATCAACGTATTTTTGATGTTTTTGTGGCCAAGCCGTTTCATCACGTAGATTACGTCTTTAGTGCGGTGGTAATCCATTGTGCCTCCCCAAGTTCGCAGTGTCTTAAACATGATTCTTTTCAGGCGGGGATTGTTGAGTTTAGCAGCTAAGCTTGTGCGTTGCCGTTCAAAGTTTATTCTGAAGCTATCAAGGTCCATCTCTGGTGGGGCAAAATAGTATTTTCCGTATGGTCGTGGTAGGTTATGTAGCATTCCAACTAGCTTTTGGCTCATGTTAAAGATTCTTGGGTTACTGTTTTTTTCAGGCGTAATGTTTACGGTGTTGGTTTCAAAGTCGAAATAGTCCTCATCGCAATGCCAGATTTCCCCGGGTCGAGCACGTGTCTCTTTTAGTAGCTGTAGGAATACGCCGACTTTAAGGCTGCAACCTGCTATCAGTTGATCGATTTCGGTTTCTTTGGGAACAAACGGTATCTTTGCAATGCCAGTATAGATTGGTCTTGTCCATGTTCCGCCAACCATTGTTAAATAATTGCTGTA
>JBNIDQ010000011.1:0-49056 GCA_050108135.1 Bathyarchaeia archaeon
ATTGTTTCGTTGCCCCAGATTCCAGCTATTGGTTGCTGCATATGCAAATACTCCATTTGCGTCGTCATCGAATCTTTAGAAACGCATGCTGTTCCTGCTTGTGCGGGAGACATGTCGAGAACCGTACCGCTGATTATGGCTGTTTGACCTTTAGTTAAAGCAATGTTTGGGGCGGAAACTGTAGTTTGGCTTATACCTTTACCAAAGACGTATGTGTATCCATCCCACGTGTTGGAACCTACCAAGTAGCCGTCAGCTACTGCACCGGGCGATATTTCGCCTGACAAGTGCCATACTTCTTCACCGTTAGTCACGTTAATGGCGCGAATAGCCCAGCCTCTTGTTCTTGGCCAGCTTGCAGTGTGTTCTGTGTTGTAAGTAAATAGTTTGCCGTCAGCCACAAAACCGCCTGTATTGAATGGGTAGACTGCTGTGCCGTTTTCGTCTGTGTAGGGGCTTTCAAAAGCTGCTAGTGCTGGTGAAGTGTATTTCCAAGCAATTTCGCCTGTGTTCCAATCGAAAGCGTAGACGCCGTCGTATGCTTCTCTGAATAGCAGACCGTATCCTGACTGTAATGCGTAAGCTCCAAAGCTAGCTGAGGACCATGGATAATCCATTTGTTCACTCTGCCATGCTAAAGCGCCAGTTTGTAGATCATATGCTAAGAAGTATCCAAGTTGGGTAAGTACCGCGATTTTTCCGTGGTCCGCTATGTAACACGAGCGACTGTATTGAGCGGTGTCAATTAGTTTATCCCAGAGAGCAACGCCGTCAGATAGTCTGTATGCTTGAATTCGCATTTGTTCGTAGATACCGGTTGAATTGTTCAATTGTATAGCGTTTACTGTTGCACCAATGCCTACATTGAAGTCAATTAAGAGTCCATTATTGAAATTGTTAACTTCGTCAGCTACTGTGGGATATTCAGAACGCGTAAGGCTGGAACGAGCAAAGGTAGTGTTGCTTACTAGTCGCGAAGCAAAGTTACCAGTGCCATCAGTAGTCCAGTTCAACAAACGATACCTTTCAGAACCAGCAGAAACACCAAGGTCTTGAACAGTCAAAACATGTGAATCCATGTAGTAATAGTTAGTTTGCGTCGTCAATGGAGAAAGCGAAATGTTCGTAACTGCGCCACTCCACGGATTAACTTTCAGCAGCCGCGCACCAGTTGACCCGGTTGTTATCGATATTAATTCTACTGAGTATGTGCTTTGTGCTTCTGCACCAGGAACTGAACCACCACCTGGTTCGACATATGAAATGTAGCTTGGTGTAACACCGCCTGAAGCTGTCGGTATTTCATAGTATATTTCGCCTGTTCTTAAGTCGTAACATGATGCAACGCTTCCAACGCCGGGTTTGGTATAAGTTTGGTAGCATCTTCCGCTGAAAACTACGCTTGGAGTACCGCCGCCACTGCTAAGTCCATATTGTCCTGCTTGCCCGCCTATTAAGCCAGCTACTGCGCCTTGTCGTCGCCAGACTACGTGTGCAGTGTTAGGTGCAGTCACCCATGGATGAAAATCTGCTGTAGGATTCCAAACTGGGTTGGTATTTGGATAAAGCGCATCCCAAGTTGATCCGCCACCTATGTAACCAGTGCCAGGATAGTTTCCAAGAATAGGCCACCATTCACGATTTTCAAGTGATGCAGGTCTAGTCCAGTAGTCAGTGGGTAATGCTGCTGGAGGCCAAGACCACACCATGTCTTCTTGTACTGTTAGTGTTTGTTCAGCTGTTTGGCTTGGTTTGTAGTATGTTGACTCACTAAAATTCCACACTTGGCTACCAACGAATGCTCCACTATAAACTGTGTAGTTGCCAGCTGGGAAGTAACCGCCTGGAAAAACAAATTTAATTTTCCATTCTCCGACTTGATCAACTGGGTATTCAATGTAAGCGGTTGTGTCCGCTCGGTAAGAGTCTTTTGTTATTGTATCCGTAGTTCCGTCGGGTTTAGTGAAAATTATTTGGTAGTCAGTAAAGTATCTGCTAACGTGCAAGGCAGGGTTAAGCCACACGTTAACGAGCAAAGTTTGTCCTTTCCCAATTATGGTAGGGCTAAAGCTTAGAAAAGCTCTGGTTTCTTCAGTATTGTCAGGAGTAACACCGGAGGGCAAGGCGATTGACCCGCCTTCCTGAAGGTTTGTATACGTAGTTTGCGTTGTTTGTGCATTCACTGTAACAAATGTTGGCAACGCAGATGTTATCAAAAGCAACAATATACTTAAAGATATCATGGTTTTTGATAAAAATTTCAACGTTTTTTTCTCCTTTTAATTTTTTATAAACACAATTTCTGCAAAAAATAGTTATAACAGTCACTCACCATAGGTGAGTAAAACATTTACTTAATAAAAAAATAAAAAAAATAGTTTATACAAAAATCAAACATGCATTGAAAAAACTATTTTGAAACAAATCAGCAAATCAAATGAAAAAAAGCAGACATAACAACAAATTACAGTAATTGTGACTCAGGTAAGTAACCTTACAGGTTACCACACCTGTAAAGCTATTCACCCTTTTGCCGTCCGAGTAACTCTGAATTTTCATCCAACTAAGTCAATTTAATGCCTTCTCATCATTCGGCAACACACTAACACTAAAACAATAATAAAAGGATTCAGAAAAGACCCAACGATAACGCACCAAAAAGGTACGCCAACAAGCCAACCAAGAACAACAACAAAACCACGTTCTTGATTTTACGGGCTTTTTCTCGCGACGGATTCAAAAGCAACAGTCCAGAACAGGCTATCAAACCTAAGTCAGTAACCAGTACAAATGGGATAAACAGTATGCCAACCAGACCCAAAAACCACGTAACAGGAGTTAAAGCCACAGCAAACACGAAAAAGCACACCGCCACCACCGCCGCAACTTTTTCACCAAACCGCACAGCAAGAGTTTTCACACCTTCAGCACTGTCGCCCTTAACGTCCACAATTCCTTTGGTAATTTCACGTCCCGTATTTGAGAGGAAAGCCATTGACGCGAACAACATGACGTTCAACCCGACAGTTCCAATGGCGGTTACGCTGCCGTAAATGAATGGAATTGCAACGCAGGCACTGACCAAAAAGTTTCCAGGCAAACCACTGCGTTTACCCACAGTCAGGTATGATGCAGTTAACACTAAAGAGACGGCTGCAACAACAAAACAAAGCAAACCATAAGGTTGCACAAGCAGCGAAAACACGAAACCTACAACAATTAGGGCTGTCATGAAGGCTAAGGCCTCTTTAGGCTTCACCTTGCCGCTGGGAATTGGCCTTTGTGGTTCGTTAATGGCGTCGATTTTGCGGTCATAATAATCGTTAATTACCATGGCTGCTGCGCAGAACGTGAATCCGGTTAGGAAACCGTAGAGGATGTTTAGCCAGTTTAAACCGCCGATGCTTGGGTATGCGAGCAGAGCGCCGACGAAGACGGCAAAGCCCATCATTGCGCAGTTGATTGGTCGCATTAATTTTAGGAATCCGCCAAGTTTGTTCATGCTGCTTCTTACCGTTGCCCTTGTAGTTGGTTGAGGTTAGTTATAAAAATTCCATTTTACACATTTGTTTGAACTATTTTGCGGTTAGAATTTTGAGGCAGCAAGGGCTAGTTGCAGAAGAAGCAATAAAACATCACAGTAACGCTCTAAACAGTTAACATAGTGCTTAATCGTTAAGTGTTCCGCAACAATTTTATTTTGGATAAATGATTTAGACATGACGATAATGTCAAATCCAACGCAAACATCAGATTCTAAAATAAAAAAACGCAGAGGCCTAAGAGTCCTACTGATGATTGCGGGCACAATATCTCTGGCTTTAGGTACCGTTGGACTTTTCTTGCCGATTCTTCCGACAACACCGTTTCTGCTGGTTGCAGCTGCCTGCTATATGCGAAGTTCTGAAAGAATGTATAATTGGCTACTGAAGAATCGGTGGTTTGGAGAATACCTGCGTAACTATCAGGAAGGCAGAGGTATCCCTTTGAAAACTAAGATTTTCGCCATTTCAATTTTGTGGATAACGATTCTGTTTTCGACATTTTTCTTTCTTAGCGAGATACTGGCAATGCAAATCGTTCTAATTTTAATCGCAACTGTTGTAAGCGTACATCTCATACGGCTACCCACATTTAAAAAGTAAAGTTACAATCCATATGGGTAATGAGGATAGTTTTAAAAACCCTGTTTACGCCTATGTGTATTACAAGTTATTGGTGAAATGTTTTGAGTGACTGCTATGCACCGTTAGTTGGAGACTGCTATTCTCCAGACAAAATACGCGTGATTATTCCAGTAGGCGGAAAAGCAACCCGTTTAATGCCACTAACAGCGGAAACAAGCAAAGCCTGCCTACGACTGCTCAACAGGCCACTTGTCGAATTCTCACTAATTTCGTTGGCCTCACAAGGAATACGCAACTTCATCTTCGGCGTAAAAGGCTACACTAACTACAGAGACTTGTACGATTATTTTGAGTCAGGCTACGGTTTTAGCGCACGCTACAATATCAAACCACGAATCCACATTAAATATCAACCTAATGTGGACGATTTAGGCAGCGCTGACTCCGCAAGCATCAACATGGAATACTACAACCTAAAAAGCCCCATCTTTGCAGTACAAGGTGACAACATTTTTGACATTAACGTAAAAAGCCTAATCGATTTTCACCGCGAGAAAGGTGCAGCCTTAACTATTGTCCTCCGTGAAGTCGACAACGTTGAGGGTTTAGGCATTGCAGACATCGATAAAAACTGCAAAATTAACCGTTTCGTAGAAAAACCCTTACCAAAAGATGCCCCAAGCAACCTTGCAAACACGGGCTTGTATGTAATTTCTCCTGAAATCCGCAAAATCTTCAAAGAAAAAGGCGTACAACAAATCATTAAAGACAAAAACCGCCTTGACTTTGGTTACGACTTCATTCCATACGTTATCGAGTCTGGACGCCCAGTTTACGGTTACACCTTAAAAGGCGGCTGGTTTGACGTAGGCACACCTAAAAACTATTTGGAAGCCATGAAAAACCTCCTGCATGGCGGTTTCCCCATGGTAAGCGATTTTGAAGGACGCATAAGCCCCGACAAACTTGTTTGGGTACAAGGTGAAAGCAATGATTCAGAAAAACGTCGCGAACAAATCGTGCAGAGAATTAAGCAGAAAAAGATTCACGTTGACGGTGCCGTGCTGATTGGTCGTCACTGCCAAATAGAGGATGGCGCAACGTTAAGCAATTGTTGTATTGATAACTTTACGCGTATCGGCAAGAACGCTGTTGTCTGCAACTCGGCAGTTATGGATCGTGCAATCATCGGTGACTACGCAGAAGTTAATGACAGCATCATTGGTAGACACGTAGCAGTCAACTCATGCCAGAAATCGCCAACAAAAATCTCAGACATTTCTGTAGTAGCTGATGATGTTATAGTTGAAGAAGGCTGTGTGCTGGTTGCGTCAAAGGTTTATCCGCATCAAAAGGTTAGCGGAGAATTCAAAAACCAAACCCTAATGACCAATTAAGCCTTAAACCACTTGAAAATCAAGTATTTTGTTTTTTCTTCTTTTTTGTCAGGCACTGCGATGATGAAGCGTTTGCGGACTGTTGTGGCTAATCTGCCTGCTTTTACGATTTCTGTTGCTGAAATGGTGCTGCCTTGTGCTTTCACGGAGACCATGTAGGGCGCGTGTTCAACGCCGGGTCCGTACTTGTAGACGGCGAAGTCGCAGCCGAATTTGATGCCGGGCGTAACGATTAAGCCGCTTCCGCGTAGGTCACGGTAAACAGCGTATTTGTCTTCAAACTCCTCATAAAGCATGCGAGCTTTTTCTCGGAGGATTTCTATACTGACGGGGGTTTGGTTTTCGTGGACTGCAATTTGTCCTGTTTCAGCCAAGTAGAAGCCTTCCATTAAATCTAAAACAAGGGGAACGTCGAATTCTGGAATTTTTGGTTTTGGGATGCCAATGGGTTTACCGTAGTAGGCTGTTTTGTAAAGTTTGCTGCCTTCCTGCGGGTTCCAAACAACCAGAAAATTGTCTATAAGCTCAACGTTGATTTTCTGGTTTTCAGCATTTTGTGCCAATCTACATTACCATTGAAAGCATTCGTGCGGTATCTGCAGCGTCTTCAGCTTTGTCAGCAGAGTTTTCCAAAAGTTGCAGCACATCTCGAAGCAGCAGCAGGACTGGTGTGTCGATTTTGGTGCTTAATACTTTGATTGTTATTGCACGGTATTGGTCGTCGACTATGCGTTCAGCGATTTCTACGTCTTTGGCTCTTTCCAGGGTTTTTTGTGAACCATAATTGAGAACCATCATGGTTTCACGGAGTTTAAGCACCGCGTCAAGTACTGCTGAGGACAACTTTGTTAAGTCATTTTTGATTTCTGTTGAAACTGACCAGTTGTGCTCCATGATTTCTACAAGGTAAAAGGCGATGCCTTCGGAAAAGTCAGCTATTTCGCTTGAAAGGTTTGTGAACCTTAGGAAGTCTTCTCTGCTGATGAGAATTGCACCGATTTCGGCGAGTTCTTGACTTACCATTCGTCGTGACTTGACGACTTCTTCTTCTCCTGCACGGATTTCGGTTAAAAGTTTTCTTGCACCATCTTTATCGCCGCTAGCAAAGCATTCTACCAGCTGCGGAATTTTTCTGGAAACATCTACTACTTTACGTAAGTTATCTGAACATGCGTTTATGGCTCTACGCTTTACACGCTCTTCTGTTTCTGCGGGAAGTACCAAACTGTTTTTGCGCCCCTCATCTGTTCCTATTTTATAACACTAATTTGTTCACTTGTTCATTAAAAAAGGTAGCTACTTACTTTGAACCGATTCTCCTAAGGATTCAAAGTTGATTTTTCCAATGAAGTATTGCTGTAGCAGTTCTGGAAGGTCTTTGATTGGAGTGCGCACTTGTTGCCACGTATCTCGGTCACGAATGGTTACAGTGTCATCCTGTAAAGTGTCGTAATCAACGGTTATTCCTAATGCTACGCCTGCTTCGTCTGCACGAGCGTACCGTCTGCCAATAGAACCTGCCTCGTCGTAATCTGTCATGATGCCTGCTGCAGTTAATTGCTTTTGGAGTTCCAATGCTTTGGTGTCTAAGCCGTCTTTTCCCATTAATGGGTAAACACCAACTTGGATGGGTGTGATGCAGCGTGGAAAACTGAGGATTACGCGGTCATCTTTAACTTTGTATGCGTATTCAAGGGCAACATAGAATAAGCGGTCGCAGCCGAAACTGGGTTCAACAACATGCGGAATGAAACGTTTGCCGCGTTCAACTATTTTTTGGTGACCAACTTCGACTTGTTCTTTGAAGACTTGATAGTTGCCAACCATTACGTAGCCATCTTTGTTCATGTCTGCAAGAACTTTTTCGGGTGGAAGTTTGGCAAGTTCTGCTGCGACTTTTGCTGCGTCGCCTTTGAAGACTGGACCAAGTTTTGCCAAGATTGGCTTAACAACTATTTCTTCTTTCTCAATTGGGACAGCGTATTCTTTGTAAACGCGTAGGTCTACGCCGCTTGCTTTCATGTGGCAGGACAGGTCGTAGTCTGTACGGTAAGCATGACCGCTGACTTCTACCCAGCCCCAACGGTCAACAAGGACTTCTTGGTCGAAGCTTTGGGTGCTGTAATGTGCTTTTTCCCATGTGAGTTTTTCAAGAAAACGCTGACGCTCCACGGGTACGCCAAGTTCGACGAGCAGGCGTTTTGCCATTGCCATAAAGAATGCTTGCCATTCACAAAGGATAATCTTCTTGTCTAATGCTTCGCGGACTGTGAATAGGGTTACGTCTTCGCATTCTTTTAGCCGTGTATCGCACAGCAGGATTGGGAGAACTTCGTTTTCTACTTCTTTGATGAATCTGCATGTTTGGTCTTCTGGGTCAAAGAAGAATTCAAGGTCTGAAATTGTGAATTCGCGTAGGCGGATTAAGCCTTGGCGTGGTGAGATTTCGTTACGTAGGGCGTGGCCGATTTGGATTGCGCCAAAGGGTAGTTTCTCGCGTGCGATGTTGAATAGGCGGTTGAATTCGACGAATATGTTTTGTGCAGCTTCTGGTCTACCGTAACCGACTGCGCCGCTGTATGGACCAATGGTGGTTTCGAACATGGTTAGGTAGCGTTGTGGTTTGCCGAATGTGCCTTTGCAGTCTGGGCAGACTATTTCGTGGGTGATGATTTCTTGGGCGATTTCGTCAAGCGTCATTTTTTCTGCTTCTTTGCTGCTGATGCCTTTGTCTTCGAGTAGGTGGTCTGCTCGGAAGCGTGTGTGGCATTTTTGGCATTCAACCATGGGTTCTTTGAAGTGGTCAACGTGACCAGATGCTTCGAACACTTTGCCGGGCGCGATGACGGATGATTCCATCTCGAAAATGCCCAGTTTTTTAACGAATAATTCGCGGAGCCGTCCTTCCACATTCTGTTTCAGGCGTGTACCCAGTGGACCGTAGGTTACAAATCCGGCTGTTCCGCCGTAAATTTCATAAGATGACCAGAAAAAGCCTCGACGTTTGGCTAACTCGTTAATAGCAGTGAACTTGTCACATGCAGGTTTTGAACATTTAGCTTCATCGCTCAATTACAATTATCCCTTTTCAAGAGTTAGAAGACACAGTAGATTAAAATGTTACCATGCCAAAAAAGGTTAAATTGCATTTTATTTGGAAAAACGAATTACCGAAGGTAGTTTATGTTTATGCTTGGATTCAACGTTAGGCCGGGTTTGGCGAGTAGTTCTACGAATCGGTAGCCTTTGGTTGGGTGGAACAGGTTTGCGGATGCGCAGCTTTTGACTATCCATGCGGTGTCTAAGCCCATTTCTGTTCCTGCCGCTGCGTAGACGAGTTCGCCTTCGGGAATTAAGCCTGCGTCGGTTGCCATCAAAACCGTTTCCAAACAAACCAGCGTGCCCGGAGAAATCAGCTCCAAAGTTTTGGCGGCGATATCAAGTGACGTGGTTTTTCTTAGGTGTAGCCGCATGGAAAATGTTGGTCCGAACAGGGGAATTGTGCCGCGGACAGTTTCTACGCCGAGTTCTTTGAGTTTTTCTTTGTTTTCTGGAGTGATGCTTAGGGGTACGCGGTCGAGTTGGCGTTTTTGCCATTCTTCCCTTCGCGCTTTTAGTTCAGGAATCTTGTCAAATAGGTCAGCGTTCATGGCGTTGACTTCCCAGAACATGCCTTGGGGGCAAGTGACGGCGATGATTTTGCGGTCTTTGATTTGCTCGGCGGCTTTAACGGCGCTGTCGCCTGTAACGGAAGCCACAACTATGGTTTCGGGAGGTTTAGGCGCGTTTTTTAGGATTTCAATTACGGCTTGGGTGTTTACGGGTCCGGGGCGTTCAAAGACCTTCATGATTGTTCCTCAACCAAATAAGCGCCTGTAAGCATTAAAAAGTACCTATTGACCTGTTAAGCAACAAGTATGGCGTGGGCAAGCAGCAGCACCGCATAGAAGGCGGAGCCGACGAGGAAGAAGGCGAGGCTTTGTTTTCTTGTCTCTGACGGTATCTCGTTTTTGATTGAAGTGTAAAGTATGGTACCTGAAATCAGTGCGAGGAGAATGTAGACTTCTGCCAGATGCTCAGGAAACAGTATCGAAACGCCCCAGCCAATGATGGGCAACAAAGCACCAACATAACGACCGACACTTGTTTGGTAATGCTTGTAATGCTCAACCATCGAATCATTCAAAATAAACAAGTGTAACGCGACGGCAAAGGTGAAGAGCAAACCGCCAGCAAGCCCTACCTCAAACTCAAAGAACAGCAGGTAACTCAAAACCAAGTTGAGGAAGCCATAGTTGATGAAGGCTACGATGAATACGTTTTTGTTGGCTGCTGTTTGGTCGTAACCTTGCCGTGTTACTGCCTGGTTTTTGATGCGGGAACGTTTAGCTAAGTCTTCAAGAACAAAGAAAATTAGAAAACCCACGAAAACTACGAGAAATATGGCGTCTTCATAAACCGCTACAAGTTGGCTTGCACCCGCGATTTGGGTCAGGTAAACTCCAGCTTGTTCAAGGCTTGGAAGCAAATCCAAAAACACGTACGCCGCTGCCACTCCTCCAAAGAAGGACAGAACCCGCCGTTTATGATGCTCCACGTAATTTAGCAGTCGAAGCGTATAGAGGTTAATCAATGCAAAGACTATTGCGGCCAGCAACGAAAAGATGGATTCAAATAATGCAGGAAACCCGTGTACCTCCAACAATCGCTAAATAAAGAAAAAGGAACTGTTTATTTTAATCCTTCTGCAACAGCAAACTGTAAGACAACCTATTGGGCCTTCTAATAGCTAATATATGCAGAAAACGATGGAGTTTAAGCTGTGGTAACTAAAAACGCTTGAAAACATGTTAAACCGGAACAATCAAGAGAAGCGGCGTATCAATAACTTGGAAAAAAAGTTTAAAAGAAAAAAAAGGAAGAAGCCAACAAGTAGGAGTTATAATTGCTTTATCGGTCCATCAGCGATTATCAGCATTATTCCAGGAATTACGCCTGCAAAAATTAGTGCTATAATAGCCCATAAAATGTTACTTGTCGCCTTCAGAGTTGCAATGTCCCCAGAGTTTACGGCTTTGTACATTTTATAAATCCTTAAAAACACAAGAATAGAAAATGCGAAAAGAACTAAGTAAACAAAAGCAGGCATCAACACAAAAAAGCCAAAGCCAATAGCAGCAAAGATTGCGAAAGTCACAATAGTCCAGATTGCAGCAACTACCCAAACAATCATAAACAGGATAGCAAAAATAAATGCTACCAAAATGTACGTACGTATACTTGAAAGTTTTTCATCAGAGCTTGGTGGAGAAACAGGTTGGTTTGCCATTTTTTCACATTCCTTAAAATTAGCACTAATATATAGAATAAAACTATCAAGTATAAAAAACTTGCAAAATCACCTTTTTAGCTTAAAAAAGACTGTTTTAGATTCCTCGCCTCTTAAATAATTATAAAAAAGCAAAAGCCTAAAAGAACAACAGCCACAAAAATTCAAACCAACAACGCGTCAAATCAAAATAAATCTTTAAAAAAATAAAAGGTGAAGGGCAACAAGAAAGTGCCTATTTTTCAGCATTTACCGTTGCCGTTTTCTGACAAGATTTTGAGGCCACGCAAAACTTTTTTGAATTCCTCGTCACTTAGTGATGCACGCCTACCGTTAGCATAAACATCTTTTACTTTATCAACTACTACTGCAACGGTTTGTTCGTCTGGTTCTGTACCTGCGATTTCAGCGATTTTGTGTTTGATTATGCCTTTGCCGGATTGTTTGCCGATGGTTAAGCGGCGTTGGTTGCCTACGAGTTCTGGCGGGTATGGCTCGTAAGTCCAGGGGTCGTTGAGGACGCCGTGGGTGTGGATGCCTGATTCGTGAGCGAAACCGTAGTCGCCGACAATTGCTTTGTTTGGTGGCACGTGGAAGCCTGTTGCGTGTCCGATGTAGTTGGCTGTTTCTTTGAGTTTGCCGGTTTTGCCTTCAAACTTGCGTACACCATGATGCAGATACAGGTTTAGCAGGACTTTTTCTGTTTCAGCGTTGCCTGCACGTTCACCTATGCCAAGATAGGTGGTGCTTGCGTAAATTTTGTCCCATACGCCTTGTGCGGCTTTGATTGCAGCCATCGTGTTTTCGACCGCGTTGCCGAAGTCGTCGTGGGCGTGGATTTCGATTGCCGGGATTTTGGTTTCTTTTTTGATGGCAACCACTTTTGCTGGGATACCACTGGGCAGGGGCGCGTCTAAGTCTGATAGACCGATGCCTACTGTATCGCAGACACGGTAACATTCTGCGCCAGCTTCAGCGACGCCGTTGATTAGTTTGCTTTCAAAAGCCCAGTCAGCGCGGGTGCTGTCTTCTCCGTGAACAAACGTGCGTAAGCCGTAGGTTTTGGCGGCGTATTCGGTTACGTCGATAAGGTTTGCGAGGATTTGTTCGCGGGTTTTTTCGGGCCATTTTGCTTTAAAGTGAATGTCTGAGACTGGGTGAGAGATACCTACTTCGTTGAAGCCAAGTTTAACCGCGCTGTCAATGTCTTCTTTTACGGCGCGGCACCAACCTGCAACTCTCATCGGTAGGTTCATGCCGAGTATGAGTTTGGCGGCTTGTTTGTCTGGTTCTTGGTAATGGAACACTTCGATTCTTTCGACGCCTACTTCGCTTAATAATTGGGCTATGTGTGCCGCGTCTTTTGGTCCTACAGCTAAGCCAGGCATTTGGATGCCGTCGCGAAGTGTTGAGTCGTCGATTATTGGCTCAGTTTTGAGTTTGGGTAGTTTGAAATAAAATTGGTTTAGTTCCATTTTTTGCTTCTCTCTGTCTATTTTTTATGCTTCTCCCCAAGCATAATGTAATGTTTATTATCGCTTCTGTGTCATTGATAAACATTGCTGCATAGTTTTTGCAATATTGTTGAAAGGCTAATGTTACTTAATTTTCGTTTGTCTTGTCTCATAACAAACAAAACCTTTACATATAACTAAAAATTGTGTGCAAAAACAAATTGTTAAATCTTACTAAAACTTTTCAAACAACGCCTTAATAGTGCCCGAAACCGCCAAAACATGAACAGCAGCATCCTTACCCGCAACACTTGTTACACAAGCTAAAGAAGCCCGAACAGCACAAAGCGTCTCAAGAGACGTACGAACAACCGCAACCTTACGTTCAACATCCAAACTAATCAAAGCCATACTCGTCAAACTCGCCCCGACCTCACCGTAAAGCCGCGCAACAGAACCCCAAAGCGCATCCATCAACTCCTTCTCACAAGGAACACCATCCATCTCCAACTGCAAAGCCAAATAACGCCTTTTCACACGCTTCACGGGTCAACACCCTCCGTAACGATTCTGACGCCAGGAGCAACAAAACTGGCGCCGAGTTTTTCACGGTTACGTAACACAATCTCTAATGGGTTAGTAGAAACGGTGTTTAAAGCTTCAACTTCCCCTAAACCGAACAAGTAGGAGAGGCATGCCATGTCACGGGGCATACGCAAAAAACGTTCCTCACTTACACCACTTGAAACAACTAATGGCACACCATAATCTTTGGCGATTGCAACTTCACGCCGCAGACAGGAGAGGAAACGGATACGTGATGGACCTTCCAAAACAAGTAAGGGTTTAATGTCAATTTCTAAGGCTGCAAGACCGCTGCTGGCAAGTTCAGCTTCGGAACGGTCAAAAAACCGTTTACGGTAATCAAGATTGGGAAAGTTTAGTAGGTCGACACGGCGGTCTTTTGCTGCTTGGCGGGAAATGTCTTTGTTGTCGCAGATTACGCAGAGTACGTCAAATTTGCGTCTTAGCCTACGCAGGTTGTTCATGAGGTCATTTTCGTTTCTTGGACGTAAATCAGCCCGAAGCACTGGTTCGATGCCCACTGTTTTGCAGGTTGTTTTTAGGTTTTCTATTTCTACAGTGGAAGGTTCAAAAGTGAAAGGTACTGAAATGTAACGGTAACCGAATTTTGCTGCCCTCTGGATTGCGTGTTGAGGGTCTTTTGGGTTAACTTTTAAGTGGAGATCAGCAAAAGCGCGTTTCATGGTAGCAGTCCTGATTTTTTGCAAATCTCCACTATTTCTTCGGGTGTCTTGTTTTTGAAGTGAATTTTTAAGTGGATTGGGTCGTTTTGTGCGAATTTTATTTTGCCCAGAAAAGCGGATTGTTTGTCAAATCTCAGGTACAGGTTGTGTTTTTCGAGGTGAAGCTTGATTTCGTCGTTTAAGGCTTCTTTATCTAAAATGTTTAGGTTTTGACCTAGTTTATCAAGTAAAACGGGTAAAAGTTTCTTGTCTGTTAGTTGGGTAGTAAAAAGGGTTATGGGGTTTCCATGATGCCCAGTTAAACTGCTTTTTTCGAATTGAGCAGTTTCCGCTAAATCTGTTGGCAATAGATTACGCAGTGCAGTTAAGACTTTTTCAGGGTCTTCTGTTGCGTGAGCAAAGACTCTTAAATCAACATAGCCAATTGGCGGTTTCTGGGACATTGGACACCGATTTTCTTGTTGGGTTTCCTGACATTTAGCTTTTTTCTAAGCTTATGCTTCAGGGGTCTTGGCAGCTGCGTGTGCTTTTAAGGCTTCAATGTTGCTTTCGTGTACACTTTTGCGGCGAAAGTCAACTGGCATGCCCAATTGTTTAGCTTGGAACGGGCTTACGCCTGCTTTAGCTAACTCGTCTGGGCTGAAACCTTTCCCGTTTTTAGTTTTGCCGTTGGGTCTTTGAATGGTTGGTTTTATGTGGTGCATAGCTTATTGATCTCCATGCTTTCTTGCGCCTTTACGGAGGCTTGGTCTGACTTTTTCTGCTCCGCGTCCACGATGACGTAGGCCTCTTACGTGTTTGCCTGCACTTGTCATGCTTCTAAAGACGCGGCTTGTGTGTTGACGTTCAGTGATCCAGTTAATGTCTTTGTCTGCTTGAATAACTGGACTGTTAGGGTCAACTAGAATTACTTCAAACCATTTGCTTCTTCCGTCTTCGCCAACCCAGTAACTGTTAAGGACTTCTAGGTTAGGGAATTTCTTTGCAGTTCTTTCTTCTGCGATTAACCTGATGCTTTTTGATGGTTTAAATTTAGCGACACCCATGCGTTTTGGACGTCTTCCAGCTTTTGGTCTTAGTTTGCGTAGTCCACCACGTCTTACGCGTGTGCGGACGACTACGAAGCCTTGTTTTGCTTTGTAGCCTAGTTTGCGTGCTTTGTCAAGTCTTGTTGGATGTTCGATGCGTGTTACGGTTGGTTGTTTTCTCCACTGTACTAAGCGTTGTCGCATTAGTTCTTCAACAAAGGAGTCTTCGGGCTTTGCCCATTCATCTGCCATGTATTTATAGGCCATTTTGTTTTTTCACCTAATGTTTTCATTTGTTTATGGTTCAGCCTTTCGGCCACATCCCTGCGGACATGTTTATCCGCCTGCAATTTCACATCAAAGCATCATTGCATAAAATAAACCTTTCCAGACGCTTTATGGTCAAGTATAGTTGAAAGGTGAAAAGCATGTTTGATGTTTTTTGTTTTAGATGTTGTTGCCGCAGAGTCTCTTAGCACAACAACAACTGTTGCTTTGGGTTTTGGGTTGTTTTTTGGTGTGAGTGTTGTAGCTGTTTGCTGTTTGGGTGTGCAATGTTTGGCAAGCAGATGTGTCTTTAGGTTGAGTTGGAACCCTTTTTTAGCGTCTTTTTGTTGATGTATTGTGGAAGTTGGTGAGCAAGTCAAGAAATTTTGACTACTATTTTTAGGGTTTAGTCAAGAAAGTTTAACGAGAACCCTTTAATTGCGTTTTAATTCACTTGAAGGGAGGGAAGAATGTTTGAGCAAAGTCCGCTTCAATGTGTTGATAAGCATTATTGTTTTGTTAACTCCGCTTTTTTTAAGCTACACCGTATTTGCCTACCCTGACGGAGCCATAATTATTCATGAAGACGGCACCATTACTGGAACAGATAAAATTTTACAAAATGGTAACGTTTACACTTTAACAGGCGACATTAGCATAACAGGCGAGCACAAGCATGCAGGAATTCAGATATTAAAAAATGGAATAACAATTGACGGTTCCCAATACTCAATAACAACCGACGGTTCAGGCTGGATTGGGGTGGATTTATCAGAAAAAGATCATGTAACTATAAAGAACCTGCAAATCGTCAATTTTAAACACGGTGTTTCTCTTGAAGGTTCTTCAAGTAACAGCATTACTAATAACAAGATCATTGGTTTTAGTGGTGATGGCCCAAGTGGAGTGCCCACAGGTGTATGGGTCAGCAATTCTCAAAGCAACACTATAGCACATAACACTATCATGAGAAACCAAGCTTACGGCATACTAATTCAGGCCAGTTCAAGCCTTAATTCAATTGTTGAAAACATATTGGAGGAAAACAGCATTGGTATAGAGTTGAGTTATTGCGGCAACAACAAACTAAGAGCTAACCAAATGAATAACAACGAACAAAGCTTAAAACTTTGCTACAACAATTATGCACAATTTCTGCAAGATATAGACGCCTCCAACATGATTGATGGAAAACCATTAATTTACTGGATTAACGAACATGACAAAACGGTGCCGACAAATGCGGGGTTTGTTGCGTTAGGAAACTGCACAAACATCACAGTTAAAAATCTTGAAATCAGCAATACATTTGACAGTATAACTCTAATTAATACAAACAACTCGACAATTGAACACAATAATATTGAAGATTGCGGCAACGGAATTTTTTTAAAATATTGTCGAAACATCAGTGTAACAGGCAATATAATTAACGGCAATATTGAGTCAGGCATAGGAACTATCGGTAGTCAGAACATTACAATCGCAAAAAACACTATCACCAATTCTGTTTACGGGATTTCTACGGCTGGACAAACACAAATGCACTGTGGCGGGTCTGGATCAACTAAAATGACCTTAACACAAAACAAAGTAATCAACTGTACACCAGGCATTTACTTTTCCCTATCTAGAAACAACACGATTTCGAACAACTATTTTGAGGGAAACACAAAGGGCATTAACCTTATTGCCAGTTCAGAAAACGTCTTTGTCGAAAACACATTTGTCAGAAACATTGATTGTGCTTTTCGAATATCTGATTCGAGCAACAATAGTATTTTTCACAACAATTTTATCGAAAATGAGCCAAGCGGCAGCCAAATAGTTACGGGCACTAGTGCAGGTAACAGATGGGATAACGGTTGTGAAGGAAACTATTGGAGCAACTATCAAAACAAATATTCTACTGCTTCAATGATTGTTGAAAAAGGTATTTGGAACATTCCTTACGAACTTAACGCGAACAATATTGACCAGTATCCCCTAATTACTTTACTAACAGACCAAACGCTAACTGTTGAACCTTCAAACTCAGCGGATACACACATAGAAGACAACCGTTTTTCTTTGCAGACAGAGATAGTTATAGCATCTATCACAGCAATCATAATTAGTGCAATTGTCTTGATGATATGGCAACGCAGAAACCATAAGCTCAATTAGTTGGAAGATAAGACCCAGTCAAAGATAAAACAGCCTAAATAGTGCTGGCGTACAGAATTCAGTCAGATTAAAGGTGATTAATCAACCGTTTTTTCGCCAAGTCTTAAATATTAGCATGTATCAGGTTTTGTAATATTACCTCGTCAGAATCGTGCTTATAACGTATTTCTGAATAATTAAGATAACAGCAGCGAAAGGAGAAGGAGTCTGTGCAAAATCAGATAAATAATAACTTTGCTTCGACGCAACTTGTTGTTGCAGCATTAAACGAAGAAGCAGGAATAGGATTAACCCTAAAAGAATTCCAAACTGTCTTAGGCGAATCTAAAGTTCTTGTTATTGACGGTAACAGCATTGACAGAACAGTAGAAGTAGCTAAAAACTGTGGCGCAGAAATTGCTTTCCAAGACGGAATAGGCAAAGGAAACGCCATTGCGAAAGGTTTAGAAAATTTGGATTCAAACACTGAGTACGTAGTTTTAACAGATGCGGACTATACGTACCCAGCAGAGTACGTGCCAGAAATGATTCGAATATTAGAAAGAAACCCAGACGTAGGCATGGTTTGTGGAAACCGGTTTAGCGGTAACACTGAAGATAACGCGGTGCGTTCTTCATTCTACTTTGGAAACAAAATGTTAGCTTTTGCTCACGGCTTACTTAATGGTGTATCATTACAAGACCCTTTGACGGGATTACGTGTTATTCGGGCTGACTTGTTAAGAAAATGGAAAGCTAAATCTCAAGGTTTTGACATTGAAGTTGAACTCAACCACCTGATTGAAAAGAAAGGTTTCAGGATTGTTGAAGTACCGATAAGGTATCGTCAGAGAGTTGGTCTCAAGAAGCTTAAAGCTAAAGACGGCGTTACCATTCTTAGAAGAATACTTCAAGAAACAACCGAATAAACAAAACATTTTTTNAAAAAAAAATATTTTTTAACTTTAAAAAAACCTAAAACCTTCTACAATTAAATTAAGCGTAAAACTATTAGTTTTAAGTTTATATTATAAAATAATTAATGGGAAAAATTGGTTGTAAAAATAAAAGTTGAGGCTTTATTTACCCGAATAGGGCGCCTAATCCTTCTAGAGCTGCTTCTTCTTTGGCTTTTTCTTCTTCTGCTTTCTTCTTCTTGTCTTCTGCTGGAGCTGCTGCTTTAGCTTCGCCGCCTGCTGGAGCTGCGACTGGAGCTGCTGCCATCATAGTTGGTGCTGCTTTGATTGCTTCATCAATGTTTACTTCACTGAGCGATGCAACGAGTGCTTTAACTTGAACTGCATCTACTGTGATACCTGCTGCTGTGAGGACTGCTGTGACTGTTTCTTCGTTGATTTCTTTACCTGCCTTGTGAAGGAGCATTGCTGCGTAAATGTTTTCCATACCTTTTCACCTCTTCATTCGAGTATTTTAACCTTTCACTTGGTCTGACCAACTTCACTTCGAAGATAGTCGTTACCTAAAGTTTGCAGTTAACCTGCATTATCTTGCCGTTTTTATGACTACCCTATGCCTTAAGAACCTTTCGCAGCATAGTCATTACAGGTTAGCGTAAAACGCACACATAAACACAGTTGACAAATATCGGAAAAAAGCGTTTGTGACGAAAAAAAACTTTGACAAAAAATGATTACCGAATTGTTGTCTGAATAAAATTATGTTGAAGGGATATTTGATGGTTCTGTTTGGAGGGGGGTGGAACCTTTTTGTTTCTTATGTAAAAGAGTGGCGATGGCTACTATTGGTATCCATCCTGTGATGATGCATACTGTCGCAGGGAATCCGCCGATGTTAAAGAAGGCGACGATTTCAGGCAAAAACGCTTCCCAGATTCCGAAAGCCAAAGTCATCGCGATTACTGATGCGTAAGCATATTTTTTGCCGAACTGGTTGAATGTTTGAATTGCTAAAATGCCTGCAAAGAAGAAGTCGCCAAGTCCAAGACCTCTTAAGCCGATGACACCTTCAGCGGAGAAATGTAATGGAACATTTGGCAGGTAAATCAGAACTGGAAGACCTAGTCCTGAGAAGGTTTTGGCTGCTGCAACCATTGGTCCGCTGAAGACAAGTATTACATCCAATATTGTCAGTAAGACTGCGAAGATGCCAACTGTTTTCCAGTTAAACATCGGGCTCAGATATAAAATTATCAAAATTGCGAAGGTTGCGCCGAAGATGTCCAGTAAAACTGGGAACCAGACGTTTAATGTACCTTCAAAATGGATTAAGTTGAAGAATACGAATAACAGCAGGAACAGTGCTGGCGGCTGCATTGCGATGTACCATTTTGCTTTTTTGTTTTCTGGTTTCATCTGCTCATAAGCTGCAACGGCAAAACAGACAAATGCCAACCCAATAAAAGCACCTACCCTAAAGATTGTTGCTTGATCTACAAGGGGACCTAAAAGGCTAGCCACACCTGCAATGAGGCTTGCTACTCCAAATCCCACTGAAAGCAGTTGTGCGCGTCTCTTTTTAAGGTCTGAAAATAGGTAAGTGAACGTGAATAGTAGCATTGTGTAGGAGCCTAAGAAAATTGCTAGAAGCACGTTTTCAAACATGTCGCCTGGATTAAGGAATGATGCTACCGCTATAGTTGAAATAACAATAGCCATTACCACTACAAGCATTAGTATGTCTTTTGTTTGGAATTCTTTTTCTTCAACTGACGCTTTAAGTCGGCTTTCAGCTTTTTTGTTTAAGAAAACTGCGGCTGTTACCACAAGCAGTAAAGCCAAAGGCATGGCAATGTCAAGAGTTGGCATAGACTGCAAATTATTGAAATGAAACATTTATTTGTTTACCCAAAACCGCGAAAAAAGGTCGCGGCAAAAAGGGCGTAAATCAGGGGTTTTATAGGTTACAATGCACATTAAAGATTGCTAAAGAAGCTAAAAGTGCCTCTTCTGTACGCACTGTAGCTGTGCCTTGTTCAGGAATAGTGTTAACCACAAAATCCGAAATTTCCTCAATACGTAAACCTTCATCACGAACTATTTCATGTAAGCCACGTGAAGGGGCTCCAAACGCAACCAACACCCGTTGAGCACTGTTCCAACGCTTTGCGATTTTGTCAGAAACTTTAGCAAAATTGTCTGCGATGCGGGCAGTTGAAATTACTAAGTCAAAATGTTCAGTTTTTAGCATGTTTCCAAAGGAGTCATCTTCAACTTTTACACGGTAACCCCAGTAGGTTGGAACATCGTCACGATTGACTGATTGAACCTCGATGCGGTCTCCGCCTCTAATTACTTGAACAGTTAAACGTTCACCAACAGAATACTGTCTTTCACGCAAAAGCGCCATGCTTTGAACACCAATGTCAACAGTTAAACCATCTTTTGACTGGTTTAGAATGATGCCTTCACGGTATTCGCCGACTTTTAAGTCACGGTTTTTGCCGCTTGTCGGGTGATGAGGCGTGCGAAGTGGCGGAAGAATCCCTGCATATTGTAGGTCGGGCTCAATTTTGTAAAGGCTTTTTCTTAGGTACTGTGGAGTTTCAATGTAGTTTAACAGTTTTGCAATAAAGTTTATGTCGCGTGTTTGATTTGTGCGTGTGCTGTCGGGATAAACAATTATTTCTTGTACTCTAAATATGGCAGCGGCTCTTGCGATTAAACCGATTTTAGCAGTTTTTTCTCGTAAATGTGGCGTGTCAGAGATTACTGATACAGGTATTGCAATTGAAAGTTTACTTTTTTCCAAACGTTTTTCTTCCTATGGCGATTTTGTCTGCGTTCAGCTTAAAAAGGTGAGCAGAGATATAAAAATAGAAGTACCATTGAGGTTTAAGCGATGGATGAACGCCTTCTAGAGAATGCAGAAAAAATGAAGTTGATAGATAAAACAGGCATGCTAAACTATTGCCTTAACATGTGCAGGCACTATCAAGAAGCAGCCGACATAGCAGCAGGCATAATAACAAGGTACCCTAAACCCAGCAACATTATCATCACAGGCATGGGCGGCTCAGCCATCGGTGGAGAATTGCTTAAAGATTGGGCAAAAGACAGAATAGCCGTACCAATAGAAGTTAACAGGGAATACCATTTACCCGCTTATGCTAACGAAAAAACTTTGGTTCTTGTAACCAGCTATTCTGGAGATACAGAAGAAACATTAAGTTCGCTTCTTGATGCGGTCAAACGTAAATGCATGATTTACTGTGTAACCAGCGGCGGTGCACTTGTAGAAGTCGCGGAGCGCTTAAACATTCCGTATTTGCAGGTTCCAGCAGGCATGCCTCCACGTGCAGCATTACCTTACATGATTATGCCTCTGATGTCTTTTCTTGAAAAAACCGGCTTGATATCAGGGGTTTCTGAAGAGTTAGATGAAGCATTACCGATTATTGAGGAAATTGAAAGGTTAAATGCTGCCGAAACACCCGTTGAGGACAGCCCAACAAAGACGTTGGCGGCTAACATTGAGGGTTTCATTCCTGTGATTTACGGGTTTGGAGTTTACAGCAGTGTTGCCAGACGGTTTAAGCAGCAAATCAACGAGAATGCTAAGATGATGGCTAAATGGGATAACCTGCCCGAGTTTGACCACAACGAAATTGTGGGGTACGAAAAATCAGAAAACATTGCTGACGGTTTTGCAGCAATCTTTATTCGTGACAAAGATGAACCAAAAGAAATCCGTAACAGAATAGAAATCACAAAAAAACTAATGGAACCCAAAGGCATCAGCATCTATGAAGTTTGGAGCCAAGGTAAAAGTACCCTTGCAAAAATGATTTCGGTCGTAGCTGTCGCTGATTTTGTCAGCGTTTATTTGGCTATTCTGCGTGGAGTTGACCCTACACCCGTTCAAACTATTAACAAACTTAAGGATGCGCTAAAAAAGACGGGCGTACGGGAACAAGTGCTTGAGCAGCTTGAAAAAATGAGACCATTAAATATTCCTCAAACGCAATGACACCTTACTTTTTGTTTACTACATTTTTGGTGGCGTGCTTGCTAACGCGGCTTTTTGAAGAAAAATAACTATAAATTAAAAAAGAAAGAAAAGTTTAGGCGCTTATGAAGCGTTTGAATTCTTCTTGAGCTGACTCCAAAGAGGTCATCTTTGGTGGACGCTTAAACCCGTAAGCACAAATAGCTTCTAAGGAGCCTTTCTGCTTCCTTGTTAACGCCAGCTTTACTGCTCGCACAACATCCATTAAGACGCTGCCTGCGTTTGGTGCGTCAACTGTTTGGAATTTAAGGTCAATCTTCATTGGAGCATTGCAGAAGTAAACACCTTCTATGTAGAAGTAACTGTCACGCTTATTCTGCAGAAAGTCCACATAGTCGGTTGAGCCTGCAACGATTTGGGTTTTGTATGGCAATGCTGACGCGACTGATTCTGTTTTGATTGTGCGTTTTGCATCTCTTGTTCTTTCAAGGGTGTCAACTGATTCTGCACCGCCGCCTACGTCAAGCTGGTATGTTTCAGTGATTTTTACGCCGCTGTCAGAAAGCAATTTAAGTAAGGTTTTGTGGAGCGCAGTTGAACCGACTTGGTCTACTAGGTCGTCGCCGACTAGGGGTAAGTTGGCTTCTTCGAACTGTTTTGCCCATTCTGTGTTGCTTGCGATGAAGTTTGGTGTTGCGTTGATGAATGCGCATCCGGCTGCGATGGCTTGTTTAGCGTAATATTCGGTTGCTTTGATGGCTCCGCTTGGAAGCAAATTTAGAACCATTTCTGCTCCAGATTCTTTTAGAACCTTGGCGACGTCAGCTTCTGGTTTGCTGCTTGCTTGAACTATGGCTTTTGTGGATAAACCGACTCCATCGAGGAGTGGACCTTTGTTCACTATGACGCCTGTTTTTGGTACTTTGGATACTTGTGGGGTATTGTTTGGTTTAGCATAAATTGCCTCTGAAAGGTCTAACCCGACTTTACGTTCGTCCACGTCAAAAGCTGCGACCACTTCAATGTCGCTTGGGCTGTAACCTGCCAGTGTTGGGTTTCGTAAACCAACAAACTCTTCTGGCTTCACTGCTTTCCCGTAATACTGTAATCCTTGAAGGAAAGCTGAAGCGCAGTTTCCAACGCCGATTAATGCAACTTTAACTTTTGGCACTGTTTTGGCACCTGCTTAGCTTTCATATTTACGTCAGCCCTTATAAAAAGCTACGCCGCAACCCCACCGTCTGCAAGAAAAAGTCTACGAAAAACAGGGGTTTCAACATTCTTTTGACCTCATTTTCAGCCATTAGCACCTACCCCCCTTAGGATTCTGCACAGAACCACTATTAGGCGGCAAATAGGTTGACTGAAGTTATTTTAGGTCTGCTGATTTGCCTTGCATGCAGTAATAAAGCTGTGTTAAACCGTGTTGTTTAGCAACTGGACAATTTGAGCAAATACAGGTTAAGTCTACAACTGACTCCACAGATTTGCCTTTTGCACAGTATAGGATGCCGGTTAGGTTTGATTTTTGGTATGTTGGACAGTCAGGGCAGATGCAGATTGCCGCGTTTTGTTCAGTGTCTGGTACGGGTTTACCCATGAGTGTTTCACAGTTTATCATGTGTGGCTGTTTTGTTAGTAAGGGTATGTGACTGCCAAAAGCCGACAACAATACTGAAAAATGTTTTGTTCAATTCAAAACTCAACTATTTTTTGCAAAAAATTATATTGATTTAAAACAAAATATATAGATACAAAGGGTTAATCTGGAGGGATGGTTAGTGAAAAATGGCATATTTCCAGTTATAATCTTAGCGGTGATAACCCTTCTACTAATCATTTTTAACCCGTTCACACAATACAGTTTCGACCACCCATATCTCCAGTTCACCCTTAACTTACTATTCATAACAGGCACAGGCATAACGATTGCAACAATCTCCGCAAAAAGTTACCTAAAAGAGGGTTCACCAAACATTCTACTGTTAGGCTGCGCAGTTCTCGTAAGCGGCTTCACAGGTTTCTTCACCGGTTGGGCCTCAACATCTGCCAACGCAAACATGACTGTATTTAGTCTGGGCATTTTTATTTCATCATGTCTTCAGCTTGCCGCGGCTCACGTAACAATAAGTGGGGCAAACATTAACTGGTTTAAAAAACGCAAAATTACCTTAGCAATATTTTACAGTTCAAGCATTATTTCAATGGTAGCTTTATCAATGATTTCTGTTTTAGGTGTTTTGCCGCCTTTCTTTAAGGCAACAGGTCCAGCTGTACTTGGTAAAGTCTTTTTAGGTATAGCGTTTGTCTTTTTCGTTTTTTCCTGGTTAATCTTTGTTTATCAATATTTAAAAACGAAATCAAGCGTACTCTACTGGTACGCTCTTGGACTTCTAATCATATCAGGAAGCATATTTGGAACATTCTTTGCTGAACAATTCACTGGCGCACTCTTGTGGGTATCAAGATGCGCACAATACATTGGCGGATTCTATTTCCTAATTGCTCTTCTTTCACTACGAAATTTTGAAAGCCAAAACCTGACTTTTGCAGGAAAATGGCAAGAAGCATTCATTCCCAACAAAAAACAAGCCGCCAACTTTTTCTCCAAAATGCTAGACGGATTCACGTACTGCAAAATAATCACTGACAGCAACGGAAAACCAGAAGACTGGCTTTACCTTGACGTTAACGATGCCTTTGCAAAAAATTCAGGGCATAAAAGAGAGGATTTCTTAGGTAAAAAAGGTTCAGATATGGCGCCTAATTTGAAAGTTGAATGTGCAAGGTGGCTTGAACGTTTTGGAGAAGTGGCTCTTACAGGCAAAGCAGTCATGTTTGAAGATTACAGTAAACCTTTCAAGAAATGGTTCAGCATCTCCGTTTATAGCCCAAAGAAGGAGTACTTCATAACCTTAAGCGAGGACATAACTGAACGCAAAGAAGCGGAAAACGCATTAAAAGCAAGTGAACAACGGTGGATTACCACGCTTTCAAGCATAGGTGACGCTGTTATTTCAACAGACATTGACGGCAACATCAACTTTATCAATGCGGTAGCTGAAAACGTGACGGGATTTAAAGAGTCTGAAGTACTTGGAAAACCTCTGAATCAAGTTTTCACGTTGATGGATAAAAAAACTAACAGGGCAATAGAAAACCCTATTGAAAAAACACTTGTTAACCAAACAACATTCAATCTTGCTGATAACCCGCTTTTGATAAGCAAAAACAAGCGGGAAACAGCAATAGAATACAATGTTTCACCAATAAAAAGTGAACAAAACCAAACCATAGGCTTCGTACTTGTTTTTAGGGATATTACTCAACGCAAAAAACTGGAAGAAGTAATAACCTACTCCGAAATGAAGTACCGCCGCGTATTCGAAACATCACAAGACGGAATCATCGCAAGGAACTTGCAAGGACGCATGATAGACTGTAACCAAGCCTACGCTAAAATGTTGGGTTACACAAAAAAGGAGCTAAAAGACCACTCATACACGCAAGTGTTACCCCAAAAATGGCATGAACACCGAGAAAACGTAATCAAAACTGTCCTTGAAACTGGGCGCTCCATGTTTTACGACCGTGAATACATCAGAAAAGACGGTTCCATTTTTCCCGCTTCCGTGAGAACATGGAGGTTAACCAGCGATAAAGGAGAAGTCCTAGGTGTATGGTCAACCGTCCGAGATATCAGCAGCCAAAGAGAATACCAAATGAAACTGGAAGAATACTCCAAACAACTTGAACAGTTAGTAGAAGAGCGAACACGTAAACTTAAAGACGCTGAACGTTTAGCAGCTATCGGAGAAACGGCAGGTATGGTTGGCCACGATATCCGCAACCCCCTGCAATCAATCATCGCTGAGGTTTTCCTTTCAAAACAGGAGCTTGAAGGCATGCCGGAAGGGGCAAACAAAAACAGCTTAAAAGAAAGTTTAGCTTCAATCGAAAACCAAGCAATGTACATAAACAAAATTGTGGCTGACCTACAAGACTTCACAAAACTCACCAAACCCCAGATTGAAGAAATCCCGCTTCAGAAAATTTTCAAGGATGCACTCTGCACTATTCCAATTCCAGAATTCATCAAAATCAAAGTTTCAATTAAACCCAGTTCATCAAAAATTAAAAGTGACCCCAACCTTCTAAAACGCATATTAACAAATCTAAGCTTAAACGCAGTGCAAGCCATGCCTAAAGGTGGAACATTGACACTTAAGGCAACCCTGAAAAACGGCACAGCAGTAATAAGTGTTCAAGACACAGGCGCAGGAATACCTGATGAAGCAAAAACGAAACTTTTCAAACCGTTATTCACTACAAAACCTAAAGGGCAAGGCTTTGGTTTGGCAGTAGCTAAAAAATTAACTGAATCATTAAACGGCACCATAACGTTTGAAAGCATAAAAGACGTTGGAACCACCTTCACAATCAGTCTGCCACAAAAACAAGAAAACCCTAAAGCTAAAATTGACAAACAAACGGCGCCAATTGACGAGCGTCCTCAAATTTCGGATGCAACGGCAAAGACAGGTAAACGCCAAAACGGTTAAAATACGGTTGACCTTTCCGTGAAAACAACGTTAAAACCCTGCCTGAATGATTTATTTTGAACCCTTCCGGCGAAGCTTCATGCCCCCGAATTAAAATTTTAGCGTTTACAGCTTCAAGCACCTGCCGAGAGACTTTTTCGCCGAAAACCACGCCCACGCCTCGCGCGGAACCAGCAGTATTTTCAACAAAATCATCAGGGTCACTCCAAAGCAAATCGGCAAACAGTTCAGGACATCCGTCCGCGTTGGCAATGTCGTTTAAGCCACGGATTTTTGGGGAAACGCCGCCGTGAACCATCAAAAACCGTTTTTCAACGTAAACGCCAAGGTACAATAGGTCAAACAGTTGGAAAAGCCGCTCGTAAATGGCTTGCCAGTTACTGGGAAACCTGTATTGAAGCTGCATTGGCAAATCATGTGGGTAAGCTAACAGGTCTTTTGGGCCTTCATGGTTACCGCGCAACATGATGATTTGACGAGGAAAAGCCAACTTTAGACTCAACAGTACATAGAGAACCTCTGCGGATTGTGTACCCCTGTCAACGTAGTCACCCAAAAAAACCATACAGGAGTCAGGCGATTTGTCCAGTTTTGCTATAAACCCGCTTACTTCAAATATGGTTTTTAAGCTTGTTAAGTCGCCGTGCAGGTCACCTACAACTAAAGCTTCCCCCGTAGGGTCCAGTTTGACAAGGCGGTTTTCAATCACAAAATTGCCTACCCTACCCTTTTCGACCTTTAACAAGGCTATTGCTTCATTTAGCAACGTAAGAAATTGGCTGCCTGAAACCTCTACGGATTCAGTGAAAAGGGAAAAAGGAAACATTGAAACTACACATTATGCAATCTGCACGGTCTTAGTAAAGGCTACGGAAATGTTGCGTTCAATCGCGCGTTTGCGGTTGCTGATTTCAGCCTGTAAATCCTGATATTCACGGTTTTTCACTGCTTCATGTGCTTCCACACTGGTTTTTCGGATTTTAAGTTGCTCTTTTTGGTCTTCAAAAGCAGAAAGGTTCCGTTTGATTGCATCCATATGTGCTGAGGCTAAGAGTTTCTCTCTCTGAAGCGAAAGCGCTTTACTTTTTTCTTGAGCAGCGTCTAACACGTTTGTGTTTAGAATTTCTGTGATGGATTGTTCAGCTTTTCTTGCTTTGTCGGGTTTCAGTTTTAACTTATCTTCCTTTAGCATGATTTTGAGCTTTTCAAGAATATCCTTTAAAGTTGGGTAACCGTTCTCTTCGCTGGCTAACGCTTCAAACGGTTTATCCAAGTATAGGCCAATCATGCGTAGCTCGTCAGGGGTTATGCCTCCGCCGCCGCCTGAAGTCGCCATAGCCTGCATTTTAATGAAGGGTTTCTGGAAGTGCCTTAACGTGTTTTTCAAGTCGTTACTTAAGGCTTCTATTTCGTTGTTAACAAGGTTTAACTGGTCAATTGGACCGGCAGTTTGGAGTTCTCCAGTTTTCTGTTCTAAACTAGCGATTTCCTGCTCAATAGGGGCACGTTCACTTTTTATGTTGTCAATTTCTGCTTTTAAACCAGCCAGCTTGTTTTCTAAACCTTGCAAGTCAGTTATCATCTGGATGGTTTCTTCTAAAGTTTTAGTTTTAACGTATTCTTTGGTGACAAACTCGTTAAGTGTGTTGTAGGTTTGTTTTGTTTTGTCGTAGACTGTTAAGAATTTTCGTCTATCCATGATGAAGAAGGGCGAAATTTTTGGGAACCAGTTTTTTACGTCAATTTCTGTGACGATTAGGGTTTTTTGGGTTTCAGCGTTGTATTTACTTAAAGAATCATAGGTTACTTGTTCGGGTGCGGAGAGTTTTTTTAGTCGGTCAATAAAAAGGTGGGCTAACTTGTTTAAGGCTCTGGCACGGTTGTATACTTTCATGTTGCGTTTTTCTATTTCTTTTGTGCTGTTTTCAAGCAATGACTCGCATACTTCATTTAGGCTGACGATTGATTGGTTCATTTCATCGCGTAGTTTTTTGGCTTGGTTTTGAACGGGGGTGAGTGTTGTGCTTGTTTCTTTTTCTATCCACTGTTTGAGAGTTGCTGTTGAGAACTGAGTTGTTTCGGTCAATTGCTTGCTCACCTTTCAAATTATTATGCCGTGTTTTATTATATATCAATTTTCCAATATTCAGAATAACACTTTTTTGAGTAATTACTCTTAAATAGGTAAACAAAGCTTTGAACATTAAGGGAAAAAAATTGAACACCAAAAATTTAACATTCGCACTTATGATGGGCGCGTTAGGAACAGCACTATTCCTTGTATCCTACTATACAGCACCAATAGCAGCATCAATAGCTTTTGATTTAAGCCTAATCGGCGTACTAGTTGCAGGTTACTACGGCGGACCCAAAATAGGATGCCTCACAGGCTTAATCGCCGGAATCTTACCAGGCATAATGTTTGGGCCATTAGGCACAGGCGGAGCTTTAGGTTTAATAGCCCTACCATTAGGTAAAGCCCTCACAGGCCTAACAGCCGGGTACTTATCAGCAACAATAAAGTTCGGTCAATCCCGCACAGCAGCATTAGCTATTCCAGCAACCTTCATAGCTTATGTACCAGAAGCTCTGTTCACATGGGGCTACTTCATAATTCTGCTTGGAACAACCGTTGGAACAACAGTTTTCTCAACCATACTCGTAAAAGGACTAATAGAAGTCGCAATCATGAGCTTCATAATGACGGCTTTGCTGAAAAACAACGGCTTTAGCTGTTACGTCCGCAACCACTTTTTATAAAAAACTATTTTTTTATAAAAAAAATAAAAATTAGAACCCTAAGGATTCACTTAGAACCTTAGGATTAATTTTTCCTGCTTTGAATGTTCTGCCAGTTTTAACGTTGTTAATCATTATGACTGCTGGCGCGAACAAGTTGTGGTCAATCTTGTAGAAGTCCTTGTCTGCTTCACGGAAGATTTGCAAAAACGGTTTACCGTAGTCTTTTGACATCATTGAGGGTGTTTGGTTAACGATTTCTTGCAGTTTTGCTTCATCATCGTATTCGACTGCACAGAAAACGGTGCCGCCGTATAGGATGGCGTCGTTAGTGCGTGCCATTGCCACTTCAAAGTCCGCGCCTGAAGGACTAATAGGAGCGTAACCCATAGCGTACTTGATACATTTAGGATCTAAACCAACGGTTTTTAGTTTGTGAATACCCACTTCAACAATACGACCTGTGACCTGGGTTAAGCCGGCGATGCTGGCGGTTGGAGCAACCACCAAAATCAGGTTTTGTGGAGCTACATTAGTGTTTTTTATAACTTTTTCAATCAACCCATCAGTTGGAAGCTGGTTACTTTCAAGAACAATTACGGTTTTGTCGCATGGGTCAGTGTAGCCGATTTCCTCATAAACCTCTTTGGGCTTAAGCGCGATGGCACGTGCGGGTCCTGAACCGATAGCGATGTTGCCGTTTTCTTCTTTTATACGCCAACCTGCAAATTGACTGCCCAAACAGGCGATTGCCGGAAAATCAGTTGTGACGGTAACTGATGGAAAGTCGATGTCGCCGTACGATTTGAAGCCGATGTCAATTTTTCCTGCTGCACCAAGGCAAAGTTCGGTGAGGATTTTTCCTGCTTCGAAACCACCCGGCGCTTTTACGCCTGCATCAATGATTGTGGCTCCGGTTGTTGATACGGAAGTTTCAACTCGGTACAATTCAGGGTTATCTAAAAGTTTTTGGGCTAATTTGTAGGCCAACTGGTTTACGCTTAAAGCTTTTCCCATGCTGATTTCACCTATAAGCTAAAGGTATTTTGTTTATTGTAATAATATTAAAGGTAACGCTGCAGTCAACCTGTTTGTTTGATACAAAATCAGGTTTTAGTACAATGCAGATTCGGTTTAGTCAAGGAAGTTTGACTGAAACCCTTTTTAATTAATAGGTTCAAATTTTTTGTTAAGTGAGAACTGTGAATAAAAAAGTGTTAACTTTAGGTTTAACCGTGGCATTGTTATTCGCAGCCTTAACAGCAACACTAACAGTAAACTATGCCGCCGCAAACTTCATCCCAGAACAAACCCCAGAAGGCATACAAATCGGAGACGGCAGCATCAAAGGCACAAATCTAATCCAAAAAACCAGCGACAACACATACATCTTAACCGGCAACATTGACCAAACAATCTCAATTATGGGAGACAACATAGTTCTCGACGGCAACGGGTACACACTTGAGGGAAACGGGACTGGCACAGGAGTTTTCCTACAAGCCAAAACCGGCGTCACTATAAAAAACCTCAAAATCACAGGGTTTGCATACGGCGTTAAGTCAACATGGTACTTTTATGGTTCAGACAGCAACCTGCACGGAAACACCATTTCAAACTGCACATTCATCAGCAACAACTACGGCATCTACATAGGCGATTTCTCGTCAGGAAACAAGTTAACCGGCAACACCTTGACTGGGAACACGTACGGGATTTACTTAGCAGCTTGCTCCAACGGTTACATGCGCAATAACCACATGAATGTTAACGAGTTTAACTTTTTTGTTGCCAGCGGCACAACCGCAAACAGCGAAAATGATATTGACGAGTCCAACACTGTAAACGGGAAACCCATCATTTACTGGCAAAACAAGCAAAACCAACAGGTTCCCGCAAACGCAGGCTACATTGCATTGGTAAACTGTACAAAAATGACCATACAAGACATGGATTTGTCACATAACGGCCAAGCAATACTGCTCGCGGGCGTATCAGACTCCACCATCAAAAACAACAAAATATCCCAAAACCATAACGGCATCTGGCTTGTCGACTCAGCAAACAACCACATAGAGCAAAACATTTTTTCAGACAACAACTACTACGCATTGTATGTTTCTAATTCTAACGGTAACGTTTTGGTTTCAAACCGTTTTACAGGTAACGGTTTAAAAGGTACATCTCATGAGCAGGCTTTAGGCAGCACGGGAAAAGCAGCAGTGTACCTTGTGATGAGTCATAGCAATCAGATAGAAAATAATCAAATAATTGGAAACGGTGAAGGCATAAGCTTTCACGGTTCAAACAAGAACACTATAAAAAGCAATACATTGGAAAACAGTAAAGGTTCAACAGTTATCCTGTTTAGTTGTGAAAACAATACAATAACAGCCAACACCATCAACGCAAACGAAGGCCCAGGCGTCAAATTATGGTCAACCCAACAAACAAATGTTTATGGTAACGACATTACGGGCAACAGTTTAGGCATACTGCTTGACGGCGCAGCAGAAAACAACATCCACCATAACAACATAGCATACAACACTGGTTTTGGAATGCAGCTTAAAAGTGCATCCTTCTATTCCCAGGCCAGCACCAATAACAAAATCACCCAAAACAAGTTTATTGATAACCAACCAGACGGCATAGACGTTTCAATACCTGGCACATATGATTGGACACAAGAGGGACCCACGTTTGAAATGGTTGCGGGCCCCGGCAACACTTGGGAAGCAAACTATTGGAGCGATTACTATGAGCGTTACCCTAATGCCTCAGAAGTAGGAAACACTGGAGTAGGCGACACACCATACATTATCAACGAAAACAATATTGACTACAAACCAATTCTTGCACCAAACCAAATTCCAACCCAAACCCAACCGCCGCCCCAAAACACGCAAACACCAACGGCAACACAGACTACAGACACACAACAAACACAGGCAGACACCGATTTACCATTAAACCCGCAGTTACTGGTGATAATTGCTGTAGCAAGTGTTCTTGCAGTAACAGGGTTACTATTTTATTTTAAAAAACGAAAAGACAAAACACTAAATGCTCAAGCTTAGGCGTCAAATTATTTGGATAAATGACCGCACAATTTATAGGTTGCACCATGATTTTGTATGTGCAAGCAGCATGTGCTGGTGTTATGTGTATGAGCAATATTACCATAAGAATTCCTGAAGACCTAAAAAAACGCATGGAGCAATGCAAAACCATCAACTGGAGCGAAATTGCAAGAAAAGCTTTTGAAGACGCCGCACGCAAAGAAGAAATACAATGCGCAGCAGAATCAATCAAGAAATTGCGCAACGAAAGCGAACAAGAATGGAACGGCGCTAAGGAGATACGTAAATGGAGAGACGCCAAGTAGTACTAGACTCTTCAGTTGTTGTTAAATGGTTTAGTAAAGAAGACAAGTCAGAAGAAGCCATAAAACTTTTAGATTCATACTTGCAGGGAAAAAGTGAATTGGTTGTTTCTGAACTATTATACTGTGAAGTAGGAAACGCCCTAAGGTATAAGCCAGATTATGATACTGAAAAATTGAAGAAAGCATTAACTAACCTGTTTCATCTCCAGTTAAAAGTGACACACCTCACTGAGGACTTATTAACCAAAGCAAGCGACATAGCATTTGAAGGAAAAATAACTCTCTATGACTCCTTACCAGTCGCCATTGCAGACCAAAAACAAACAGTTTGCATTACAGCAGACCAAGAAACGCAATACAAAAAACTACATACAAAAGGGTACCCTATAGAACTTCTTTAACGATAAACGTGTGTCAAACGTTTAAGGTCTGTAACCGCTCAATGTACAAAGTGCCAGTGTTGCGGCTGTTATGTCTGCGGTTGTTCCGGGGTTATAATGGTTCCCAGCTTGACGCAGGTTACGGTCGAATTTAGCTACAGCAACTATTCCGTCGGGAGTTGCGGCGCCGCCCAGTTCCAGCACCCATTTTGCTTGTTCTGAAACTTTTTTGGCTTTTTCGATGCCTGCTTTTCTGGCGATGAATGTGTCAGGGTGTTTAGAGAGTATTTTAAGGAAAACGTTAATGACTGCTGTGTTTTCTTCAACCTCTTCAAGTTGCTCTTTCAGGTAAGGGTACGCCTCGGTGAAGGTTATTGGGTAGTTGCGTATCCATTCGCTGCAGATGTCATCGTAGTCTTTGGCGATGTCGAAAACTTTGTAGAGGGTAACGTTTTCTGTCATTAAACGCTGTTTTGATTTGGGGTCGCTGACGCTTAAGTCTGGGGCTTGGTTGAGTCCAGCAGGCATTGCAATGTCAATGGCTTCGTACAAGTTCACAGAGTCCACGGCAGTTGAAGCTTTAATTACGGCGTCAATGTTTTTTCGCAGTACCGTAAAATCCATTTTGAATTTATCATCCGTCGGCGTCATGCCTGCCGCCACTGCAATCGGCGCAAACAACATTATTGTGCCTAGAATTGTGTTGCCGCCCCGTTGCCACTCCATGACGTCTTTCACGCCCAGTTTGATGAGTTCACCTAAACCTGCCTCGCTGATTTGGCGTTCACCTTGGGCTATTTGGATGCCTCGCTCTGCGGCTTCTTGAAATGATGGCCCTGCAGCTACTGCGGAAGCTAAAAAATGTTCGATTTGAGTGCCTTCGAAACTGGCATTGAAGTTAACGTTGCCGGGTTTGTTGGCACTTACTTCAAGCAGAATCGCCAGTTGTAGGCATCGGCTGATGTGCTGAGCTTTTTCGCAGTTATGGGCCATTTATTGTCACGGCTATTTTGAAAGCATACGAATTGTTTAAACGTTATGTAAAAGTCAACATGAGTGGAATACATTGAGGCGTAAAGTATGTTGGCTCGTGAAGGCGACTTAATCAAGCACAAATCTGGCGTGATTTTTGATGTAAAAGGCTTAATCCATCCTGAAGGCAAAGTTATTGCGTTTCCCAGGTACATTCCTGACCCGCAGGGGGCACGTCACGGCAAAGACGCCAGCTACGGCAAAGTCTACAGCCTCAGTGAACGCTTCAAATTCCTAACGGAAAACCTGCCGCACCTAATAGTTTTTGATGAAGTCTTCGGCGATACAATGTGCGAAGTCCCTGTAAACGAAATTATTCAGCATTTCAAGCCGCAAGAAAAACTTGCCGCCCTACGCACTGGTGAACCTCAAAACATTTTTGAAGAAAAAGCTCTCCAACTTGCAGTTGACCTTCAACAGGAATCAGGCATCCCCTGGAGTGCAATAGGCATTTCAGGTTCAATTCTTGCAGGCTTAACCACCACTACCTCGGACATTGACCCGTTGGTGTATGGGGAAGAAAACTGCCGAAAAGCCTACGCTGCCATGCAACGCATGCTCAAAGGGGGGCATTCACGCTTCAAACCATACACCAAAGAAGAGTTAATGAATCTGTACGAGTTCCGTTCAAAAGACACCCACATGAGCTTTGAAGACTTTCAGAAGGTAGAGAACCGTAAAGCCTTTCAAGGCATGTATCAAGGCACTGACTATTTTGTGCGGTTTGTTAAAGAATGGCATGAACTTAAAGAAAAGTACGGCGACGTATGCTACATCAACGCTGGATACGTAAAAATCACTGCAGAAGTCAACGACAAATCCGAGGCACTTTTCACGCCATGCATTTACAAACTGCAAAACGTCAAAGTTATCGAAGGACCCAAACTGTCCCCCATCCAAGAGGTTTCTTCTTTCCGTGGCAGATTCTGTGAACAAGCAGAAAACGGCGAAACCATCACGGCACAAGGAAAAGCAGAGTTAGTAACAAATAAAAAGACAGGTAGCAGGTATTATCGCCTGATCCTTGGCGGTAAACCTGAAGATTACATGGTACTTGGCACGGTTTAATGCTGGACTTTTAGGACTTGGTCGTAGTAGCGTGGGCAGTAGGTTAGGGTGATTTGGTAGAAGCTTTCGCCAGGTTCGGGGCTTTGAACTTCTTCAAGGTTGCCTTCGACAATTATTGTTTCGTCTTTGTGTACTTGTTGGCGGAATTCTTCCATGTAAGAGAAGACGCGTGTGACTTCTTCGGCGCCTCGTGGACCATCTAAAACCTCCAACGGTTCAACACCGTAAATTGAGGGAATGAATGGCCCATTGTCGTCGCTGGTGACGCGGGCTTTGATTTTTGCCCAACCCCGCTTAGTAACACAGAGGCGTGGGTTGTATTCGTTTACTATTTCGTTCCAGGCTTTGACTGGTTCAAATTCTGCTTTGATTATTCTGCCGCTGTGCTTACGGTCATCATAGAGCCCATAGATTTGTTTGCGTCTTTGATGCCAAATGAAGTCTTTAACGTCAAAATTGGTGAAAAGCCACCGTTTACCATCCATCACGTGGTCGGAAGCAAATTCGTTACTTAACCCTGAAGACGGGTCAGCATACAATTCAGCGAGGGTTTGGCGCATTTTGGCGTTTTGTTCTTTGCCATAAATGGTAAAGTCAATGTCTGAATATTTTGGGTGATGGAAAGCGTGAAGCATTGAGCCGAAAACGCCGAAGTCGCCGGTTGACAATCCTGAACTGTTTGTGGCAATTTTTAGGGTGCGTTCCATTGCGGCAAGAAGTTCGTCGGTTGGTCCCTGTTTGAGCAGTTCGGCAAGGCGTTGTTGTGGCTTGTGAACTTCCATAATGTCCTGAGTTTTAACGCCTACAAGTTCTAAGCCGAGCATTTCGTGGAAAACAAGGTATTGTGGATATTTTTTGGCGACAAGCTTCATGCCTTCGTCATTGTAAAACTTGTAGAATAACCCGTTTTTGCCTTCTCTAGGCGCACGGGGGTCTGTAGAGTTGAAAATTTTTGAGGAAGCGTACTCAGCGTCGCAAAGGTACGTGTCTGGTGGGTGACTGTACCCGAAAACACGGAAGAGTAAGCCTTCCTTGGTTAAGATGCCGTCGCGGTCACGCAGTTTTAGACTGTTATCGGCCAAATGTACTCTTCCTCCGACGTTGCAGTGCCCACGACAACTTGATAGAAAACTTCGCTGCTTGTTGTGGATTCAACTTTTTCGAGTCTTCCAGCAACTTTGATTTCGCTGCCTTGTTTAGCTATGTTGCGGTAGCATCCAATGTTTGATACGACTTGAACGGGGATTTTGTCGATTGGCAACTCGGATTCTGGGTCTTGTGGCTTGTAACCGCTGATTTTGTAGGTTGCTGGACGATACATTGTTTCACGGTCACTTGTGATGGTGGCTTGGAAACGTACCGGGTCAAGCGGCGTATACTTGTATTGTCCAAACTTTGTGGTGACTTCATCAAATTGGCGTGTAGCATTATACATGTAGATTTTACCCTGGTATCGGCCTTGGAATTTTCTGGCTGCATCTAACCTGTTGCCTATTATGTAGCTGAGTTTTCCAGCGTTAACCAGCCTTTCAACAGCAGCTTCTACGCGGCGGAAATTGTCAGTGCCATAAACGACAAAATCAATGTCAGAATGGGGCGCATGCATGTTAAGCGCCAATGATCCGTGTAAGCCTAAATCTGAAATGTGCACGTCTGCTTCTTGACCGATTAACTTGATTAATTCAAGTGCTTTAGTCTGTAAATCGTCAAGTTTAGGCAAACTATTCAACCAACTCAAACGGTCTCGAGGCACAAAAACCTCTTCGATGCAGTCAAGTGGCGCAGTGATTAGTTCTTTGCCGCGGTTTTGGTCGTAGTAAAGGTAGTCTGGGAAGTTTTTGCGGAAAGCTTCAATAAAAGTTTGATAGTTTTTGGCTGTGTAGAGTTTTTCAGCGCGGAAAAGCTCGTTTTTGCCGTAATGCCACGTGCGTTCAAGCATTTCAACGTTGAACATTTCCTTGAATTTAGCTGGAATGTACTTAAGGAAAGCAAACACTCGGTCGCTGGGGTGCTCGTAACCGAAAGTGTTCATTATGAAGCCGTCGGTGGTGACAAAGGTGTCTCCGTCCATTGGAACCCAATACTTGACTACCATAAACAATACACGCGTTTAAGAAGGAATTAAAAGATTAAAAAAGATATTGCAGAAAACCCTGTCTTGTCATATTGGATGTAAGCTGCTTAATGTTAACATAAGACTTTTAGGGTATATAGGCAGAACAGTTGGTAAGCAAACAACCAGATTTTTGGATGAAAACAGATGCGGATACTAATTACTGGAGCCTTTGGAAACGTTGGAAAAGCCGTGTTAGAAGAAGCACACAGGCGGGCTCATGAAGTAATAGTGTTTGAAGTTAAAAACAAAAAAACGCTTAAAGACGCAAAAAAATACCGCAAAAAAGTAAAAAAAGTTGTTTTTGGCGACATACGAAACTTTGACGACGTTAAAGCTGCAGTTCAAGAATGTGACGCTGTAATTCATCTTGCCGCCATCATTCCGCCATTGTCAAAGAAACGCCGCGAATTAACAATGGACGTTAATTACGGAGGCACAGTTAACCTCATAAACGCCATCAAAGAAACCAACCGGAAAATTCCCTTCGTTTTTACTTCTTCAGCAAGCGTTATGGGACCCACACAGCTTCAAAACCGGCTGGTTAACCGCAACGACCCGTTAGTTGTTACGGGAAATTATGAAGAATCAAAAATAAAATGCGAAGAGTTCCTAAACAAAAATGCTGACAACTACCTAATTTTCAGGTTAGCAGGCGTGCTTCCACAGTTTTCAGCAACATCATTCGCAGGCTCTTTTTCTTTGCTTGAAGAGCTTTTTGACATGCACCCGGACATGCGGCTTGAAATGGTAATGGCACAAGACATCGCTACCGGTTTGGTTGCGGGAGTTGAAAAACTGCAGGATGTGTCTACGCCGAAAAATCAAGCGTACATTTTGGGTGGCGGAGCAAAGAATGGTTGGCAACTTAGGGGCAGCGAATTTTTATCGCGTTTGTTTGGGGCTTTATCGCTTCCTGTGCCTGACAAAAAATATTTCACGCCAGACATTAACACGTACCATTTAGACTGGTACGACACCAAGGAAGCACAACAGGAGTTTTGTTATCAGAATCATAGTTTTGAGGATTACTTGAAGAATGTGAAGAAAACGTTCAGGGTTTTCAAAGTGCCGATTATTGTTTTTAGAAGATTTATTGTTAAGCGGCTTGTGAAGATGTCACCTTACTATAAGTAAAAACACTAGCCAAGAAACTTTCGAAAACTAATGAAGGGGTTAACTGCTTGCAGAAGCAGGCAACCGTTTGATTAACTCACTAACTGCATTGCAGAGGCGTGTACAGACTTCTTTTCGCACTTCAACTGACGTGTCAACTTCAAGCTTTTCCAGTTCCTTTCGCAACGCGTCAGATTTAGCTGAAAGCTCCTGTTTACGTGTAACATAAATGTCATGCAGTTTATCCTGCTCCAACGTGAAATTCTGCAGGGTTACCTCCATCTGACTCTTAGCCGCCGCTAACTCATGCTTTGTCTCTTCAAGCCTTTTGGCTGCTTCTTTTTTAGCGCCAAACTGGAAAAAGCCAAACTTTAGTTTTTCCTGATTAGCCACAGCCTCTTCAAGCACGCGAACACGGTTTGTTAATTGTTGGACGTCAGCGTTGCGTTTGTTGCTTAATTCACGGTTCTTTTCTGCGTAGTCTGCGTCTGCATCGCCTAATTGGTGGTTGACGTCGTGGAGGGCTTTTTCTGAATCAGACAAGGTGGTTTCTTGCATGCGACGTTCTGCCAACGCTGCTTGAACATCTAGGAACGCTTGGTCGCGTTCTTTGGTGAAGGCTTCGTCAGCTTTTACGTTTGAGTTAGCTTCAAATTCTGATACTACTTGGCGCAGATTAACCAGCCAATCATCATAATACTGACTAAAAGGTGACAACGCGAAGGTTTGACTTCCGAGGCGTTCGATGCTGGCAAGGGTTTTTTCTGCAATCTCTTGCAACGTCGGCTCCACGGTTTCCTCTTTAAGGTATTTGGCGCCAGTTTTAGGTTTTTTTGTTCGGGACTTCTTTTGGTTTGAGCTCTTCTGGAATTTGGCGCCTGAATTGCCGCGGTGGCCTGATGAACTGGAACTCATAACAGACCTTTGAGGCAGTAGAGATATTTAAACAATCACACAAACCCACCCAAAGCAAACTGACGACTGCTAAATAACCAACCTATTTGGAGTCTATTAGGATGCTATTAGTGGTTCTATGTTGAAACCTATAGGGGGTAGGTGCTATTGGTTGAAAAACAACCGATTAGTATGTTGAAAAACAGTGCTGAAGGCGAAAAAATGTTGGCGTGGCATCTATCGAAACCTGCCTCTGGGGGCTAATGCTTTTTTATATGGGAGGCTTGTTGTGTTGTTTAGGTTTAATCTTTGAGCTTCGAAATTAAAGAGAAAGATTTGCTTGGCAGAATAGGCAAGTTAAAGACTAAAAGCGGCACAATTGAAACTCCGCTTCTGTTTCCAGTCATCAACCCATCCTTACAGCCGATTCCGCCACAACGGCTAAAGGACGTTTTCGGTTTTGAAGCCGTAATCACAAACGCTTACATTCTTAAAAAAAGGTTCCAAAACAAGCCAGTTGAGTTGGGCTTGCATAAATTCCTTAATTTTAACGGCGCAACCATGACTGACAGCGGCGCGTATCAGATTCTTGTTTACGGCGACGTAGAATACAACCAGAAAGAAATCGTTGCCTACGAGGAAGCAATCGGAACCGACATCGCCACCATCCTAGACATCCCCACAGGCTGGCGAGTAACCAAAGAGCAAGCTGAAGTAACCGTAGCCGAAACCCACAGACGCGCAAAAGAATTCTTCAAACTCAAAACACGCGACGACATCCTCTGGGTTGGACCAGTACAAGGCGGAAAACACCTTGACCTCGTCGCAGCCAGCGCCAAAGAAATGGGCGCCTTACCATTCAACATCCACGCGCTCGGCAGCCCCACAGAAGTCATGGAAAACTACCGTTACGACGTCCTTGCAGAAATGATTTTAACCTGCAAAAAAGGCATCCCAATCGAGCGACCCTTGCACCTGTTCGGCGCTGGGCACCCATCCATGTTCGCCATTGCAGTCGCTTTAGGCTGCGACCTTTTTGACTCAGCAGCATATGCACTTTACGCCCGTGAAGGACGTTACATGACTGAAAACGGTACATGGCGAATTGAAGAAATGGATTACTTCCCATGCACATGCCCAAAATGCGCTACAGAAACACCCAAAAACCTCATGACCAAACCCGCGAAGGAACGCGAAATCTTCCTTGCAGAGCACAACTTGTGGGTTTGCATTGCAGAACTCAAACGCATTAAACAGGCAATTCGGGACGGAAGGCTTTGGGAACTTGCCGAAATGCGTGTCCACGCCCACCCAGCCTTGCTTTCAGCGCTGAAACGAATTAGAAACCATTCAGACTTCCTTGAAACCTACAGTCCAAGCATCAAAAGCAGCGGATTCTTCTACTTCGACCACGAAGGACTCGCAAGACCAGAAATCGCCCACTACAAAACCAGACTCTTCAACCGTTACACGCCACCAGCAAACGCCAAAACCCTGCTACTGCTGCCCCAGACAAGAAACAAGCCGTTCCATAAAGCGCCAGAAATGAAGAAAATCCGCCAACTACTCCGAATCCTCGGTCCAGAACTTGCTGACAAAGTTCATGTCGCCGTCTTCTGTGCACCGTTTGGCGTTGTGCCATTGGAGCTTGATGAGGTTTACCCGTTGTCGCAGCATGAAGCAGCTTTGCCTCTTGACAGGGAAACAACCTCGTATGTTGCAAAGCAAGCAGCAGAATACATCAAACAAATGCCTTACAACAGCGTTACTATGCTTAATGATCCAAAGACTTGGAAGAACCACGTGGAAATCGCTGTTCAAGCAGCCTGCACCGAAAAAGCAGTCCCATGCAGCGTGGTTCAAGCTGGCGGCGAAAGCAGCAAGAAACTCATCGCCAATCTTGAAGCTGAACTGCGAAAACAGTTAAACAATTAAGTCTTTTTCCCTTTTTAAGCCCCGAAACGGGGTATGTATCTTTTTTAGTCAGCAGCAACAATCATAAAATACAAACTGCAGGAGACCACCCAAAATAGCCCCTCTGTACGCTGACTTTCACATTCACACGGTTTACTCTTCCGACAGTCTAATCCAACCAAAAACTTTAGTTGACATGCTACTGGCGCACAATTACATCAAAGTCGCCGCAGTAACCGACCATGACTCCGTAAGAGCAAACAAAGCAACCATGAACTTAGCAGCTGCTTATCCGGACATCTTAATCATTCCAGGAGTTGAAGTCAGCACAACAGCAGGCGACATGCTCGTTTTGGGCACAGAAGAGTTGCCGCCTAAACCATGGAACCCACAAGACGTGGCGGATTACGCAAAATCCATCGGCGCAGTCTCCATCGTGGCACATCCTTATCGGCTTTACGGAATGGGCGACGTTGCAAGAAGCCTAAAAGTTGACGCCATTGAAGTGTTAAACGGCGGCTCCAGCAACGCAGCAAACCAGCAGGCAAAGGCTATGGCTAAAGAAGTTGGGTTACCCGGCACAGCAGGCAGCGACGCACACCAGATTTCGGAACTTTTCAGTGTTTGCACTCAAGTCCAAGCAGACCTAAATGTGGATAGTGTGCTTAATGCTATCCGTAAAGGTTTGATTTCCGCTCAGACGGCTATGGGGTCAATACATTTTTAAAACACTATTCGCCTCATGAATAGCAGTATACACTAAATAGGATGTCCTCATTTGCAAGTTGGCTTTTTAGGCGGAGCTAGAGAAGTTGGCAGAATGGGAATCCACGTTAAAACCGCTAAAACGCAGGCGGTTATAGATTACGGTGTCATGCTTGACCGTGAACCCGGATTTCCCATGCATGTTCCCCCAAAAGATTTAGACGCAGTAATTTTAACACACAGCCACCTCGACCACTCAGGAGCTATACCAATTTTCTACATCAACGACAAGAAACCACTTTACACTAACCAACTCAACCTTGAACTAACACAGATTCTGATTCAAGACTTTATCCATTTATCCAGTTACTATTTGCCTTTTGAGTATCTTGAACTTAAAAGCATGATGAAAAACAGTCACCACCTCAACTTTGGAGAAGAAGAACAAGTAGGCGACATGAAACTCAGCATATACAACGCGGGACACACACCCGGAAGCGCCCAAGTCCTAATCGACGGTGACGGCAAAAAAATCCTCTACACAGGCGACTTCAACACTGAAGACAGCAGGCTACTAAAAGGCGCCAAAATGGATTATTACAAAGACCTTGACGCCATAATCATCGAAAGCACATACGCCAACGAAGACCACACACCAAGAATAGAACTTGAAAAAAGCTTTGTCGAAGCAGCAACCGACACAGTAGAACGAGGCGGAACCGTGCTGATTCCAGCTTTTGGTGTTGGACGCGCTCAAGAAATCGCTTCAGTCTTAGTTGCCAACCATTTCGAGTACCCAATCGTTTTCGACGGCATGGCAAGAGAAGCCAGCAGAATAATACTAAACAACAAAGAGTTCCTGCGTGACCCCAAACAGTTCAGCAACACAATGAACACTGTTGAATGGGTAGAAGGCTGGCGAGACCGACGCCGCGCACTCAAAACCCCAAGCGTAATTGTTTCACCTGCAGGCATGCTAAAAGGCGGTCCATCACAGTTTTACCTCTCAAAAGTCGGCAAAAAAGCAAACAACGCCATATTCCTTGTAAGCTACCAAATTCCTGGAACACCCGGCAGGCAACTGATGGAGAAAGGCGTAACCACCATCGACGGCAAAGTCAGAAAAGTCAAAGCCCACTTCCAACACTTCGACTTCTCATCACACTGCGGAGCAACCATGCTTAAAGAATCCTTAAAAATGCTCGGCGGAAAACCTAAAGTCTTCGTAGTCCACGGCGCAGAAGGCAACTGCGAACTATTAGCTAACTGGGCAAAAACTGAACTTGGATTGGATGCTGTAGCTCCAAAAACAGGTGAAAACTTCCAAATCTAAAGGAGAAAACCATGAAAATTGGGCTCTTACCTGTAGGGCAGGTAAACCACACTTTTCTTTCCACTCTTTGTCAAAACTTAAGCACGGTTTTTGTCGATTCAACCTGCACACTAATCAGCAAAGGCTTGCCCCTTCCAGAAAAAGCCTTCAACAAAAACCGCAACCAATACGAAGCAAACTTTATTCTTAACCAAATTCAGCTTTACGCTGACCAGCAAGACACCTTTGCACGGGTGTTGGGAGTGGTTGATGTTGACCTTTACGTTTCAGAGTTGAATTATGTTTTTGGGGAAGCTTACACTCCGGGTAAGGCTGCGTTGATTTCCCTGTTTAGGCTTAAACCAGAACTTTACGGTCAAGGCCCTGACGAGGCGCTTTTCTTGGAGAGGGCGTTTAAGGAGGCTGTGCATGAGCTTGGGCACACTTTAGGGTTAAGGCATTGTCCGAATCCAACATGCATAATGCATTTTTCCAACTCGATAACAGACACCGATGAAAAACAAAGCTTATTCTGTAAGCAATGCTCTTTACAGGTAGCAATAACCATTCATAACGTAGGTTAACAACGTGACAGAAAAGGAGTCAAAACCAGCAACTAAAGAATCCGACACATTCAAGTTCCAAATGATTTACTTGGCACCGATACTTGCAAGCATCCTTTTCGGTTTGGTCTGCGGTGCTTTACTGCTTCCACAGCAGGTCCCGGTTGTTCCAGTAACGCCCGTTCCAACAGACACGCCGGGAGCAGATTGGATTACAGCCGCATACTTTGTTGTACTGGTGGGCGTCAGCGCAACCATGTTCTATTTTCTGCTAAAACGCAGAAGCAAACGGGTCATCAAAGCCTTAATCACGCTTGCATTCACTTTAGCAGCTCTACTGCTTGCATATGAGTATCTTGTTGCTTTAACAGTGTATGTGCCGTTTCTTGCAAATTGGCTAATCATCATTCCATTAATGATTCTGTTCACTGTTCTATTTGACCTCGCCATATTCCGGCTTGGAAGTGTCTACCGTAACGCAGCAGTAATTTTGATGGGCGGCGCATTAGGCATGTTCTTTGGCTACAACGTTACAATACTCTCACTTTGGAGTGCTGTGTTGATTCTTGTGTTCTTGGCGGTTTACGACATTTTTGCAGTCTACAAAGGCTCAGTTGGAAAAATCGCCCAAAACGGACTTGATGAACTTCAAGGATTAACTTACGCTTTCAAAGACATACAAATGGGCTTAGGCGACTTAGTATTCTACTCCATGCTTGTTGGCGCCATGGTTTTCGGTTTCCAATCTAGCTTCATCCCAGCTATAGCTTCAATAATCGGCATCACTGCAGGCTCAATCATAACGTTCTATATGCTAGAGAAAAAAGGCATATTCCCAGGGTTACCCTTCCCAATAATGCTAGGCTTAATTTTGGGATTAACCACGGGCTTTCTACTATAAACTCGCCTAAAGAATAAAGCGTAAACATGCAACCAATTTTTCTTTTTGAAAAAAGGAAAAAAGAGTTAGGTTGTTCCAGTAATTACAACGTTCATGCCAAAGCTTGTTTCAACGCTAAAGTTTGCGGCGGTTGTCAAAGTCAGTGTAGCAGTCAAAATTTTGCCCGGTTCAAGTTTCGCCTGTTCCCTGTCCCAAACGCAAGTTATAGAACTGCTGATGGTGACGGGATACCAGTTGGTTTTCTCTAAACTCAGAGTTAGAGCGGTTGTTCCAGAATTTTTAACGTAGACTGTTTTGTTTATTGATTCGCCTGGAGATATTGAGCCCCAATCTATGGAGTCAAGTTTGTGTTTGCATGCACTGTCTGTAAAAATGTCTAAGCGTGTTTTGCTGGATGTATCTTTGTTTGATGCGGCGGATGCAAGAAAACCTGAAGAGAGCAAAATTAAGATGATTAAACTTATTGCAAGCGCGGTTTTAGTTAAGCTTAGACCTAAACTTTTTGTTGTCAAACAGTTTCAATCCGAAGCAGTTTACCAAAACTCGCAAATCGTAATATAAAACAGTATTGCTTGAATGGTTCAACACCAATTCAGATTAAAAATACAGACTCAAAATACAAAAAAGAAAAAGAAATTATTTACTAAAACGTTCACTAAAGATTGCACGGATTTTTTCAGGATTTTCCAACACATGCACACCATCCATTTGTTCCAACTTGCGTGTTTGCTCAGCCTCTTCCTTGCGCACCCGGATTTTGATGGTTTTGCCATTTGGTATGATTGTTTCTACGACACCTTCCTTGTAGTCGGTTGGCAAAATGTAGACTGTGCCAAAAGCTTTGAGGCTCATGATAGCCGAGTTGGTGATTAAGGTGTCCCCGATGCCGTTTACGATTTTTGCAACAGTGTTTGAAGAGGTCGGTGCAATGAGAAAGAAATCGTATTTGCCGCTTTGTAACCAAGCCGATAGAAAAGGCGCATTGGCATTCATTTCAACACTGAAATGAGAGAATTCTTGCTTCACTATATCAAACTGTTTGTAGAACCGCAGCATAGTTTCCCCGTTTTTGGAAACAAAAACGTGAATGTCCACCTTATGTTCATACTGGTTTTTTAGTTCAATCATTATTTTGACGATTTCAGCGATTTTATCGCCGCCGCCAGTTATTCCCCAAGCAATTTTACACTTTTTTTGTGTTTCAGCCATTTTTATTCCTCCTGTTTCTCTGCAAGCAAATCAGAGAATTTCTTAACTGTCTTTTTTAGGCTTCTAAAGCCCTCTTCATCTTGCTTTACACCTTCTAGTGTATCTTTTGTCCAGAAGGTGGCGCCCATGTTAGCCCCAAAAAAGCCGCCGCTGACAGGAATCATGCCGTTAAGAACTTGAAAATCAGTGATTTGTGATAGAGCATGCTCTTGTCCACCGTTACGGTCTCCACCTAAAGCGATGCCCATGCCGATTTTTCCTCTGAAAAAGTTTTTGTCGCTGGCTACTGCTGCTCGGCAACGGTCCAGTACCGCTTTTAATTGTGCACTCATTCCGTTGTTATAGATTGGGGTTGCAAAGATTATGCCTTCAGCAGCTTTGAGCAGTGGGTAGAGTTCGAACATGTCGTCTTTGAAAGCACAGACTTTGTTTTTTAGGCAGTAATCGCAGTGCACACAGAACCCAATGCGTTTGCCGCGTACACCCCAAAATTTGGTTTCAAAGCCTTTTTCTTCAAGCATACGAAGGGTTTCATGTAAAACGTAATCTGTAGCTTGCTGACGTGGGCTAGCACAAATACCGACAATCATAAAACTCAATACTAATTTAACCACAGAAGGGCATAAAATCCTTTCTAAACCCTCGAGACCCAAACAGTTAGGTGATGCATCAAGTTATTGTACATCTACAATCACACAACTTTATGTTGCCGCAAGATTCCTAAAATAGCTCGACACCGGAACTCAATTTTTCGGTGGAGGTGAACTCTTGGTAAAAATCATCGGCACAGATGGTGTAGAAGAAAAGTTTGATAGCAAAAACATAATAAACAGCCTAAAAGACGCCGGTTTGCCAGAACGTTTAGCCCAAGAAGTTGCAGAAAGAGTAGAAAACCGTGTAGAGAACGGTTGGACAACCGAAAAGTTACGAGAAGAAACAGATAGGGAACTTATGCGACTACAAGAAGACATTGAAAAAGCATACACCAACTACAAACGTTCAGGACCAATGGGAGAACATCTGATAGGCGAACAAAGAGCTTATAGCGATAAAGAAATTTTACCCAGCGAACAGCCAAGAAGTGAAACAAAAACAGAATTCAAAAACATAGAAGCATAAACACGAGAAAAACTTTTCCCCAAAAAAAAGTAAAACAAAAATAAAGAAAGAAATGTTCGAGATTACTCTTTCTCGAAGTATTCTTCTGGTGGTGGCGGGTTTGGTGGTAATCCTCTGCGTTCACGGATTTTCTTGATTGTTTCAGCTTGCATCTGCTCTGGAACTGGTGCCCAACGGCTGAACTGGGTTGCCCAGAAGGCTCTGCCTTGAGTTGAGCTTCTTAGTTCGTCGGCGATACCGAAGCTTTCGGATACTGGCATTTCTGCTTTGACAGTGATCATGTCTTCTTCTGATGGCATGTCGATGATTTTTCCGCGTCGTTTGTTGATTAGGGTGATTACGCTACTGACGAATTCTGAGGGTACTTTGCATTCGAAGCTGATGAGTGGTTCAAGCAGTTTGGGGTCACTGAGTAGTATAACGCAGTAGATTGGTCTCCAAGTCATTGGAATTGCTTGTGCTGGACCTCTGTGGACTGGGTCTTCGTGTAAGGTGATATCTTCAAGGTTAATCTTTAAGCCGTATGCTGGTTCTTTTGCGAGTGGTGAAGTGTGTACTGCTTCACGGAAACCGGTCTTTATGTGGTCAATGATTTCTTCTACGTATTGGCGTCCACGGATACGGTTAACAAGGATGTTATTTTCTTCTATGGCGACTGCACCTTTTGCTTCATCTGGTGACCAGCCTAAGCTTTTAAGAACCTTGGCTCTTTCATCTCGGTTCTGCATGTCAGTGATTTTTTCCGATTTTATTGCCTCAATAACTTCGTCTGAGAGTTTCTCAATGGTAATCCAGAGTTTGTTGTGTTTGTTGGGGCTTTTACCCATAACTGCTGGACCCTTATAGTCGTGGCTGATGGTTTCTCTATAGATGACAATTGGTTTGCTTAGTTTGACTTTTAACCCTGATTCCTGTAGTCTGTAAGCTGTGATTTCAAGGTGAAGTTCACCCATTCCTGACAGGAGGAATTCGCCTGATTCCTTGTTCATGATAAAATGCAGGTTAGGGTCTTCAGTTGTGATTTTGTGCATTACTTTGTCGAAAAGTGGCAGGTCTTTAACGTCTTCTGGCTCAACTGCTACAGTAACGACGGGGTCAGAGACATAGTTTAAGCCTTCAAAGCTGTGGATTTCAACGCCGGCTTCACCGATAGTTTCACCAACACGTAGTGCTGGTAAACCTGAGATTGCGCCAATGTTGCCTGCGGGTACACGGTCAACGAAGACACGGTCTGTTGCCATACTCATGAAGACTTGCTGGATTGTACCTTTTTGTTGAGCGCTGACTAGTTGGACATCTTTGCCTTTTGTGATTGCGCCGCTGAAGATTCTGCCAATTGCTACTGTACCGCTGTGTGGGTCAACTTCGATTGTAGAAATGCACATGAGCAATGGCGCATTGGGGTCGACTTTTGCCATGCCTTGACCGACTGCTGAGGTTGCGTCGCCTGGCCAGATTTTTGATTGGCGGTATGGTTGAGCTTCAAGTGGGCTTGGCAGGTGTTTGCAGAACATGTCAAGGATTGGTTCTGGCAATGGCGCTTTCTTGCTTAATGCATCAACTTTTTTGCCGACGTCTTCTGGTTCGCCAGTGTATGCATCAATGATGTCTTGGAAACTGATTTTCTTTAGTTTCATGTGGTCAAGGTTTAAGCCCCATTTGTGAAGAGCTGAACCGAAAGCGACACGGCTGTCTTCGATTTTAACTTGCCAGTCTTGTTTATGTTCTGGTGGAGCGTGTTTCTCGATTAACGTGTTGACTCTTAGGAGAATCTTTGCAAATTTCTTTTGAATCTCCGCTGGTGTCAACTTGATTTCTTTGATTAAACGGTCAACTTTGTTGATGAATAAGAGTGGTTTGACTCTTTCTCGTAGTGCTTGCATGAGGACGGTTTCTGTTTGGGTCATTGGTCCTTCTACTGCGTCAACGACTACGAGTGCGCCGTCGACTGCTCTTAGGCTTCTTGTTACTGCGCCTGAAAAGTCAATGTGGCCCGGAGTATCGATTAGGTTGATAAGGTAATCTTGATTATCGTATGTGTGGACCAAGCTGACGTTTGAAGCGAAAACGGTCATTTGACGTTTCTGTTCAAGRTCCCAG
>JBNIDQ010000012.1:0-79644 GCA_050108135.1 Bathyarchaeia archaeon
GTTGCGGATAATTTTTGGGTTATCCATYAGTTTAACGATTTCTTCGGTTTGTCTATAACGCGCCATTAATTATTCATTCTCCATTTTAACTTTCATAATCTTATTACTTTGATTCGAATGCACTGTCTTTTTGAACATTTTATGCATATGGGAATCTCTCAAATAATAGAGTAAGCTACATGGACATTGAGTTTGTAGCCTATTAACTTTATGGCAATAAAGTATGAAAGCTTTGGTGAAAAAACAACAGGCAGCCAAGAGAAAGTTTAACAAATTTTTGATGCAACAAAACAAATTTGAACATGCCACACAAGGCGCATACATTATTTAACAGTTAAACCAGTCACGATCCAAAGAATAGTTTGACAGGGTTTCTTCATCAATTTTATACACCCCTATAGGTTTCAGTATAGATATGCTATTTGTAGCCTAATAGGTTGGTAACCTGTGGTCTACAAAAGCCAAGTTTACAAAACAACAAATCTCTTTAACATAATCAGCGTAATTGCTTGTGAGGCAAATATGCAAGTAAAAATTGCTTTAACATTAATTACGCTTCTAATTTTTACATGCCTCACAATTAACCCTGCCCAAGCAGCCACTTCGAACGCTTGGGAAACAAAAGCGTCCATGCATGTTGCACGGTCAAGCCTTGGAGCAGCAGTTGTAAACGGTGAAATCTATGCTATCGGCGGAGTCATCGACCCCCCAAGTTACGTAACCTGCACCGGCGCCAACGAAAAATACGACCCCACAAGCAACCAGTGGACCACCAAAACAAGTATGCCCACACCACGAGCCAGCTTCGCCACCGCAGTTGTTGAAGACAGAATCTACTGCATCGGAGGAACCACAGGTCTTAACGAGGGACAAGTAATAGTTACAGGCGTCAATGAGGTTTATGACCCAGCAACCGATACATGGACTTCTAAAACAGATATGCCCACACCACGAGTCGGCTTAACCGCGGCAGTTTTTGAAAACAAGATCTACGTGTTCGGCGGCAATTCAAACGTTACAGAAGTTTACGATCCAGCAACAGACACTTGGACAACCAAAGCTTCGATGCCAGTTAAACCGGGTTTGCGAATGATTTGGAGCTGCACCTCAGCAGTAGTGAATGGTAAGGTTCACGTGTTTGGAGCTTTCCCTTATTCTGCGTCTAATCAGGTTTATGACCCTACATCTGACAGCTGGAGTTTTGAGGCGCCTATTGTTCAGGGTTACCTGTTAGCGGCTGCAGTTTCCATTGGTTCAGCTGAGGGAATTTTGGTTTTTGGGGTTGATAGCACATGGTGGGATGCTGGACCACCCAACTTTACAAGTTTAACCTGGGCTTCCTCGCAGGATTGTTGGCGTGTTACATCGTTAATGCCAACGCCCCGAGTTAACTTCGCCTTAGCTGCTATAGGCGACACAGTTTACGTTATCGGCGGTTCAATAGTAATGATTGAAAACAACGCTCACCCAACAACGATTTTGGAAAAATACACGCCACAAAAAGATAAACCCACTGACACGCATCCGCCAGAAATAATAGTCCTGTCACCACAAGACAAAACTTACTCAACAGCAGTTTCTGTTGATTTTGCAGTAAACGAGCCCACATGCGAAGTACTGTTAAGCGTAGATGAGCAGTCACCGACTTCAATCTCAGGCAACACATCACTAACGGTTAAGCAGGGAAATCACAACATAACCATTTATGCAATTGATTATTCAGGAAATATTGGCGCCTCAAACATTGTAAGTTTTAATGTTTCTGAAAAGGGAACGGTTCCGTTGTTTTGGTTGGTTTTGATTGGTGTTGGCGTTACGGTTTTCTTGGTTGGAGCGGCTTTAATTTGGGTGTATTTTGTCAAAAGAAAAACATAAAGCTTAAACTTGTGCGGTTTGGCTGCTGGGCAAATTTTATAAAAACAAGGTGACATAGCTACAAATAATGAGGTTTCTTAATGAAACTCAAAGGGTTAGCTTTACTCTCTATTGTTTTGGCTTTAAGTATCGTATGTGTTTCTACTGCTCAACCTACAGCCGGCGTTAAAGCTGGCGACTGGATAGAATATGAAGTAACATTCACTGGAACACCATCACCTGACCATTCAATAACTTTTGCAAGAATGGAAATCCTTGACGTTTCAGGACCAATGATTTACGTAAACATTATCTCAACATACGCTAACGGCACACAAGAAACCACAAAATCAACCTTAAACCTGCAAACAGGACAACTAATTGACGACTTCATTATCCCACCTAACCTGAAAACAGGCGACAGCTTCTACGATTCCCGCGCAGGCAACATAACAATAAGCAACACAGAGCAACGCACTTATGCAGGGGCAGAACGCACAGTGGTTTCAGCCACAAACTTGGGCAACACATACATTTGGGACCAACAAACCGGCGTCAGCGTTGAAGGAACATCCTCAGGCGAAGATTACACAATGCACAGTTTAGCCACAGCAACAAACATGTGGGAAAGCGCAAGTCTTGACCCAGTAATAGTTTACACATTCATTATTATCGTAATAATCATCGTGGTTGCATCAGCATTTTTGCTATATACACGCAAGCGTAACACGTCAACCACCGCTGAGAACCCTAATCCAGCTTAAACTCTAAATTTCTTTCGTACACGTGGCAACAGTAGATAAAAAACGAGAAACACACTGTAGGGTATTTCGCCTGCAGCAGCAAACTTTGGAATTCCTGAAATGCTAGGCAAATTAAAAATCGTTAATGAGTCAACAATTATAACGAAAACGGAAATGGCGATGGTACCTGCCCAGCCGAGTTTTTTGCCTTGCCAAATCATGACTGTAAACAGCAACGTAAGCGGCCCGAAGGCCAAAGTGTAAATGTCGTAAACGATTGAAACCTGTGTGCCCAATAATAGTTCAGAACTTAAAAGCATCAACCCTGAACCAATGTGGATTATGCCAATAAAGGTTTGGACACAGTTAAAATGGCTATTCCTAAGCTTCTGCCCTTGATGGTTACCGGTTCCTGTTTGCTTTTCACCGTTACAACACCATTTTAGTCTAATTTGCTTGAGCTAAACCACCCTTTTTTCCAAAGCCACACCGCAGGCAACGCAACAGACAAAGTTATGGCTCCAAAAATTATTAGCACGTCTGTGTTGCCGAATTGTGAAATGCCAAAGAACGTTGCGATAGTGTTTGGAAAAGACGTGACCAATGTTATCAGGGTCAAGTAGTACATGACAAAGGTCATCTTTTTTATGGAACTGTTAATTTTGTTAGATGTTGAAGACATGTAAACGTTAATTGCGTCAGAAAGAATTTCTCGGTACGTTTCTACAATGTCTATTTGCCGGGTTAATTCTTCGTGTGAGGTTTCAAATAGGGTTCTTGTTTTTGCTGACATGCATGCGGTGTCACTGCACCGTTTAAGATTTGAGATTATGCCGCGTTCATACCAGAGGAGTTTGGTTAGTTTAACCATTTTTGTTTTGATGTTAAAGACTTTTTTAAGAGTTTTTTCTGATGCCCCATTGGCTACGTCTGCTTCAATTTGGGCGGTTACATCGTCAAGATGTTCTAAAAGTATGAAATGCTCTGCTATGATTTCGTCGACTATGAAGTAGGCTACTACGCTTGGCGGGTCGTTTCTGGTTTTGCTAATGCGTGCTTTGGCGTTATTAATTAACTCTTGAACCTCTTTAGGGGCAACGGTTACAAGAAAGTCTTTTGAGAACGCCATTACAATGGGACAAGCGTCTTTTGCCTTGAGAATGTCTTGGAAGGCAACAAAAGTAATGATGTTAACGCCCGTTTCTAATCGTAGGTCAACAGCGTTTCGGGCTTTAGGCAGCTTCAAAAAATCTGCGGGAACCTTCGTTTTGGCGGCTACGGCTTTTATTTCTTCGGGTAACGGGTCAACCAGTTCAACCCAAACATTACTCAGGTTGATAGTGGACAGCTTTTCAGGCCCTACTTGTTCCTCTTTGCCGTCACTTAAACAAATCACCCGTATCAACCAATTCACCGCCTATTCTTCCTAAATCTAGATTAACCTTATATTAATACCCTAACTAAACAAAGAATAGCAAAGGAGTCAGCGCCAACAATGAATTACGCCATAGAAACCGACAACCTCACAAAAAATTACGGCAGCCTAACAGCCGTAAACAAGCTAAACCTTAGAGTACAAAAAAACAGCATTCACGGGTTTCTTGGACCAAACGGCGCAGGAAAAACTACAACCATAAAAATTTTGATGGGTTTACTTAAACCCAGTGAGGGCTCGGCGAAAGTTCTTGGTAGAGAAGTTCATGTTGACGAGGCGGAGGCGCGGTTAAGAATCGGTTACATGCCAGAACTCCCCAAGTTTCCCAAACACCTCAAAGGCACAGAGCTTTTGGATGTGTATGGCAGAATGTACGGCATGACAAGCCAGCAACGTGCAGAACAAATCCCAAGACTAATCAACCTTGTTGGGCTTAAGGGGAGAGAGAAAGATTACATTGGCAAATACAGCAAAGGCATGCAGCAACGCATTGGTATTGCTCAGGCTCTTTTAAATTATCCTGAACTTGTAATTTTAGATGAACCAAGCATTGGACTTGACCCAGTTGGAATGGTGGAAGTGCGCGAGCTTGTGAAAGAAATCTCCAAAGAAGGAATGACGGTGTTTCTGTCTTCGCACTTGCTTTTTGAGGTTGAGCAAATCTGTGACCACGTCACAATCATTAACAAAGGCGCAATGTTGGCTTCGGATTCGCTTCAAACAGTTTCAAACATGCTTGCAGGCCCAGCTATGATACATTTTGAAGTAGCCAACCTAACAAACGGAGTTGTTTCGGCTGTCAAAGGCTTGCCTTTTGTTTCTGAAGTGTACAATGAAGGCTCCAGTTTAAGCGTTCAAGTTACGTCTCATGAAGATGTCCGAGCTAAGGTTTCAAAAGAGGTTACAGGCGCAGGCGGCGTAATTGTGGAGATGACTCAAAAGAAGTCCACTCTTGAAGACGTGTTTATTCAATTAATAGGCAAAGACAACGGAGGCAAAAAACAATGAGCACAACCATGCAAACACAGCAAGAAACAATTAGCGGTTCGAAAGCTTGGTTTACCCGGTTCTTAGCGGTTGTCCGTTACGAAATGATTTGGAACATCCGCAAGAAAAAATTCATCGGCATAATCGTGATAGCGTTTCTAATATCAACCTTAGGTTTACTGCTGCCGTTAATGTTCACTGACGAAATCCCCCAAAACCCCACATTCGCAATTACCTACAGTGCAGGCAGTTTCAGCTTCTTCTTATTCGCTCTCGCCACTGCAATGAACAGCATATCCAGCGAGTTCGAAAGCGGCACCATCGTACCATTACTAACTAAACCTGTTTCGCGCACAACCGTGTTTCTAGGCAAACTGTTCGCAGCATTTGTTATCATACTGCTTTCGTTTACGATAATCTTCACTTACACTACAGTTGGCTCTATCCTCATGTATGGTCCACAAAACGATTTGGGACTTGTTCCCCTTGTTCTGCTTGGAGACCTAATTAGCACGTTCATTTGGGTTTCAATACTCCTCGCCATGGGTTCACTAACAAAGAACACAATACTAACGGTGATTATTGCTTTGGGCTTGTTTGGTTCCCTGTTTATTGCGATGCCCATCATTTCTGTTTTTGCAGGTCCTTCGCAGGCGTTGAATTATTTGCCTGGAAGCGGAGCCACTGGAAGCATGTTACTTGCAGACAACACCACGATTGGAATCAGCACTGGCACCGACAGTTTAGGTCAAAACATGGTTTACGCGTTACTGTATCCGGGGCAGGAAGTGACTTTTTCTAAAACAGATATTTGGTCAGTACAAGTTGGAGATACAACTTTGCCTGCAACGGAGTTGCTTTACACTGAAACGATAGGCGACATTGCTCTTCGCGCACTTGCAGTAGCCATAGGATACATAGTAGCGTTTCTGGTGGTAGGCTGGGTTGCATTCAAAAAAACACAAGTCAACGAATAAAATTATTTTTTCTTTTCCATAATTTGCGCAAGCGCTACAACAAACCGTTCAATGCGTTCACTTGTCCTGCCAAAATCCAACACTGACGTTATCGTCGTTACGGGTGTCTCGCCAGAAATCAACATACGCGTCGTATTATCGTTAACTGGTTGTAAATCAATTTTCATGTTTGACGGATACGACAAGAATGCCCCTCTAGTTTTAATTGCTATGTGATACGTTTTTTTATCTGCGTCCAGTACCGTCCATTCAAGCTTTTCGATGGCTTTTGGAATGCCTTCCCACAACTGCTTTATTGGGTAGTCGACTTCAATATTTTCTGTTTCTTCACGTGTATACGCCATAGTTCTTCAAGGAAACATTCCAGAGCTAATACTTAACTTTTCATTACATTTCAACTTGTATTCCATAGCCGCCTGAAACGGGGTCAAAAAAAATCGGCACCTGCGGAGGATAAAACGTGAAAACAACAAACAACACCGCTAAAAGAACATAAAAAACCAAAGAAACCCACTTTACCCAACGGGGCAACTGCCGAATAGTTAACAGTTTGTAACCTAACAATTGACCCAAAACCACAGCCAAAACAAATGAGCCCACGTCAACGGCAAGATTGCTTTCGCCTGTTAAGGTTGTGTAGGTGTAGAAAATCGCTGGAATAATGGCTACCATCAAGTACACGCCAGCGGTTTTGGCGAAAACAAAATTGTTAACGTCACGACGCAACGGTAAAAAATCGATCAAACTAAAAAACAGGGCGGGCCAAAATGCAAGTTTTAGGTGCTCCCAAACGCTTTCGTTAACTGCAGAAAAGGCGCCTACAATTGGCTGGTATCCTGACAGTTCAAAAGTAAAGTGCAGTAGACTTCCCAGTATTATTATGAACACTGCACCTGATAGTTCGTAAGTTAGGACTTTTTTACGGTTCATTTAAACCCAGTTTTCAGGTTTTTCTAAAACGTCGGACAACCAGCGCAATAATTGATGCAATTATGAGTATGGTTACTTCCCCGTAAGGATTACGTTGCTATGGCTTCAAATTTTTTCCAAAGAAGTCCCTAAGAAAATAATGAAAAGAATTTGTATATAAAATTTTTAACAGTATACTTGTCGTTTTAGTCGAATTGTTTTATTTTTACCATTCTTCGGTAGCTTTTAAGGTCTTCTGAGACGCTTTTTAATAGGTTCATTTCTTCCATTGCCTTCTTGAATTTTGCCAGTTCATCATTGAACATGCGCACTGTATCCTGAGTCATTTGGGGTTTTCCTTTAAAGTTGAATTTGTTGGAGGAGTTAGTGTGTTGGCCCTAACTCACGCCAATCCGTAATCGAGGAGAAAGGAGAAGGCTTCGAAAACGGAAAAGTATTATTGACGCGTTTAGTGTAGCCTTCAACCTAACTTTCCTCCAACAATAATAAGACTTACGATATATTATGTTATAAGGTTTATGAATTCAAAAAATGAATTTAGAATAATAAAATGGGGTTTAGCTGATAGTTAAAACGCCTTCAAGCACTTGCAGGTCAGGCACTTCAAGCTGTTTGGACAACCACATCTTTAACAACGAAGACATGCTTGGTAACTCGCCACTGTATGTGACAACTTGGTTACCTTTTAATGCGTCAGCTTGGAAAACATGTTCAGCCTCTTTATATGTAAAAGAAATGGTTTGCGCTTGACGGGCTAAAGCCTGAAAAGCTTCCCATTGTTTGCACCTGAAAATTACAGAGGTGCCTGATGGGATAGCAGAACCAAAAATTGGTGACGCTGAAGAAACGGGTGCAGCTACTGGAGTTGACAATACTGGAGCAGCCTGATGCTTATTTTCAGCCACATTTACTGTTGCTGCTGGAGCGGGTGCATTATTTCTTTTTGACATATAATCCAGAAGATTTGTTACTTCGTCTTGTAGGTTGCCAATTTTTTCCTCAATGTGCTCGACTTTTCCATTTAATTGACCGGTTTCCCCTAGCTGGTCGGTTACGTTTCCCAGCTCACTTATTAGACGGTCAAGGTCTTTTTCATGCTCTTTTAGCACGTTAACTATGAAGTCTAAAGCCTCTAATGCTTCGTCTTTTGATTGAGGTTTCTTTGACATTTAATCATCCCTAGCTAATTGCTACTCAATTATTGCAGAGCATAAATAAACGTAGCGAATCTTCAAAACATATTTAAAATCAATGGTTTCGTACGACTTACGACAGATTCAGAATCCGAATAAAAATAAAGAACTGTGTGTCACAAACTGTACTAACGTACAACAGAAATACACTTAACCGCACCCGCAGAACAAGAAACAACACACGGAGACAGGTTCTTTTCAGGTTTACACCCAGCACAAGTATATTTTATCTTATTGCGGTGCTCTTCTTTCACTGCTGCCACAGTTTTGTCCTCCAAATCGATAAACATTGTTTTCAAATGCAACGCAGCCTTGGGACATTGCTCTATGCACCTTCCGCAACCGTTACATTTTTTCGAATCAATTATGACGAAGTATTCGCCTGAACCGTCCGTGTAACCGTAGTATGTAATCAAAGCTTTCACCTAAGTTTGTTGAGCCTTCTCATAGAGTGCTTTCGCGAAAAGTCCCGCACCTAAAGCACCTGCCACCATGGGGTCCAACCCGTTTTCGCGCCAGTTAGGCATTGGAAGACACTTAACACCAAGAGCCGTCTCGATGCGCGAAACGACACCGATGTTTTTTGATTGCCCGCCAGTAATTACAAGTGAAGGTTCTAAGCCGACACGGTTAATCAGGTTACTCATGCGTACAGCCATTGCCCGAGTGTAAGCAGCAAGCACTTTTTCTTTAGACCAGCCTTTGCGTAGAAGCCCAACCGCTTCTGTTTTAGCGAAAGCCACACAGGTGCAGTTTACTGGTGGCGGTTCTTCTTCGACTTTTAGGCTCATATCTCCAATTTCCTCAATTGGTATCTTAAGCAAGTCTGCGAAGACTTCCATACCTCTACCAGTGCCAGCAGCGCATTTGTCGTTCATTAAAAAGGAGGTTACACGTCCGGTGTCATCGCAACGGATTGCTTTGATGTCTTGTCCGCCCACGTCAAGCACTGTGTGGACTTGTGGTCCCCAAATGTAGTTAGCGCCTTTCGCGTGGCAAGCTATTTCGGTGATGGCTTTGCTTGCCATAGGAACGTTGACTCTTCCATAACCAGTACCAACGACGTATTTAATGTCAGATTGTTTAATACCTGTACCTTGTAGCGCCCAGTCCAAGGCTTTAGTTGCGCTTTCGGGACTATTTGAGCCTGTTCTAGTGATTCCCCAAGAATAAATTTCGCCATTAACAAGAACCGCAGCTTTAGAACCAACTGAACCCACATCTACACCAGCAGTGATTAAGTCATTGCCTTTCCAAGATTTGTCAGGCATAATTCTGTGGTATTCTTGCCAACGCCAAAATGCACTGTTGTTTTCAGTCATTTTTGGTTCACCTTTCCTTTGGCTGCACCAATCAAAGCTGCGCCTAAAGCGCCAGCGTATTCAGGAAACTCTGGAATCTGCACTTCAACACCTAACTTACGTTTTAGAGAAGCTACAAAACCCACATCTTTGGCAACGCCGCCGACCAGCACCACCTCAGGGTTAACACCTAAACGATGAACCATCGATGAAACTCGGTCAGCCATTGCGTCATAAACTGCCCTGGCAATTTCAGGCTTTGATTCTTGCCTGTGAATAAGTGAAACTACGTCAGATTCGCCGAAGATGACGCATGACGCGTTAATGGAGCTTGCACGTTCCGCCTTAAGCGATAACGGCCCCATGTCTTCCATTCTTACTTCTAAAGCCCGTGCCATGGCTTCAATAAATGTGCCTGCGCCTGCTGCACAACGTTCGTTAACTACGAAGTCAATCATGACTCCACGGTCGCCGCATTTTATTGCTCGGGCTTCTTCTGCTCCGACGTCGATGATTGTTCTTGCTTTGGGGATAAGGGTGGTTGCTGCTTTTGCGTCTGCCCCCATCATGCTTACTGTGGCTGCTGGATAAGGGGATAGTTCTACACCTGAACCTGTCGCGGTGAAGTTGGTAACATCTGCTTGGGTGATGCCGGCGGTTTTTAGTGCTTGTTCAACTGCATCTTGGGCTGCTTTTGTGGGGTCAAACCCGCAAAAGGCTTGAGCCCGAGCCAAAACCTTGCCATCGCTGAGCACAACTGTTTTGACGCTTTGCGTTCCTAAATCTAAACCTACTGTATTCATTGCGTTCACTTTAGAAGTCTACTTGGGCGTTAAGCATTTCAAGGAAAGCTTCAACACGTGTTTTCAGTTGCCCAACATCTTCCCGTGTGTAATCTGTGTCAAGGTAATAAACTGGAATATTTGATTTATCCAAGGCACGTTTGACTCTTGTGTACTCCATTGCGTATAACATGCAGCCTCTAACGGTATAGTAGATTACGCCTTGTACTTTCCAGTCTTTAGCTTTGTTGAGTAACCAGTTTATGCGGTCTTCATTTCCGTCTTTACTGGTAAAGCAAGGACAAGTTGAAGCCATCAGGTAACGTTCGCCGATTGCGTTAAGCATGTCATCCATTGTCCATTCGTCAACCCCAACCGGGTCATAAAGCAATCGTTCACTGGAGCATAACTCGTCAGCAACCAGCACGCCTCGAGGGTTTCCCTCTTCGACGAGCGTTGGCAGTTTCCAGTTGTCAGGCCAAAACATCGGCGTACCCGTAACCATCACCCTTGGAGTATCAGTAGGACAAGCCCATTCTTTGCGTTGCACTCTGCGTTCTAATTCGTCACAGAGAGCTTCGGTTTTCTCCGTCCACCGAATAATGTCATCCCACATGTAGGTTTGGTTGACCAGCATTGCGTCTCTGCCCAGAATTACTGGGTTGCCTCTGCGCAGGTCTTGCAGTCGACGGAACACACGGGTGGCTCTTTGAGTTTGCATTATTGCGGTTTTGAGGTTTTTTGTGTTGATTTTGTTGCCTGTTAATTTTTCAAGGTTGTTTTTGATTTGTTTTATTTCTTCATTCCAAAATTTCAGGGCTTGAGTCGAGTCTTTGATGCGTGGGTTAGACATGCCCCAAACCTGCTTATAATCACTCAAAATTTCGCTAAGTTTAGTCATGCCATCACAGGTTAATACTGTGATTAAAGCGTCGCTTTGTTCAAGAAAAGGTGAAAGCTCAATCATTTTAGCCCCAATTGTTGAACGAATAGTTGGACAAACCTCCACGGGAACAACGCGGTCGCCAAGTTTTGAAGTATCATACCAGCCAGAATTTACCCTAACAGGAACCGCGTCAGCAGCCAGAATCAACTCTAAAGGCGCAAAAAGGCATGTGTAGCCAACGATTTTTTTGCCCTCTGCTTTTGCTCGCTCTATCTCTTTTGCACGTTTACCAAACAGGTTTGCCATTTCGTCGAAGTATTCCATCTCTTTGGGCCTGTTAGGTGCTGCCTTTTTCATGTGTTCAATGTTTTCGGCGATGATGCGTTCTGAGGTGGCTTTGACCGTGTTTTTTAGTTCGGCAATTTCTTTTTGGGTAGTTTCTGGCATTATTTTCTTTGGTTCCACGGTGGTGTTTTTCATTTTTCATTTTTCCTTTTAGGCAAGTATTAGTAGTGAATTAATTAGTGTGCTAAGTCCGAGAAGAATAAGTACGGCTGCACCTGCGATTGCTACGTATTTTCTCAACAATGGTGCTTTGTTAAGAAGCCAGCCTGTAACTCCTCCAAGAAGGAGCATAGGCGAAATAGCAGTTCCAAAACCAAACAAAACAGCAAACGCTACACTGTCAACGGGACTCGCGAAAGGAACTGAATACAACAAAAGCGCAAATAACGGCGGACAAAGAACCAGTCCCCTGCTTAAACCTAAAGTGAAAGCGCCCACGTCAAACCTGCCGATAAACTTTCGTTTTGGAGGTATTGAGGGTTGGTTGCATTCGCATGAGGGTTTTCGGTTTTTGTACAGCAGGCTTAATCCGATTATTATGGTGACTATGCTAAAAGCTATTGTTGAATACGTTTGGAATATGGAGACTGCGGAGTCTTCAGCGAAAAAATGCACCAAGCCGCTAAAAACTCCGATTAAAGCACCAATTAGTGTGTAGGCAATTATTCTTCCTGAGTTAAAAGTTAAAGTTGTCAGTACACCTTTGCGGAAGCCTGCGCCAGTGCCTGCAATGTAGCTTGCAAGGTACGGTAGACATGTAGCAGTGCAAGCTACTAACCCATAAAGAAGTCCCGACGCAAATGATGTTAGATAAGGGTTTGATAACTCAGGTATTAGCGACATGTCTGAGCTCCACGTATTGAATAAGCAAGTAACATGTGAAATGAATTTAAAGGTTACATAACTTGAAAAAAATTGCCCAGTTTTATATGCTTAGCAAAATTTTGAGGTAAAATTTTTGATACCCGAATTATTAACTTGACAATCATGCTTCGGCAGCAATTGGTTTGAGATTCAAAATATTGTAAGTTATGACGCCACTTATACTATTTGCATTGTTTTGTTATTGTTTCTTCCATTTTTTTGCTTTTGCAATAAATTTCTAAAAAGTCTTAAATAACATATTGCAACAAATAGTACAATCTGCTGAGGGCAGAATTAGTTGACTTCCCAATGCGCCACACCTGAAGAATTTGATGTACTAATCCGTTTAGGACTTACATTAAACGAAGCCAGAGTATTAATGGCACTCTACGCTTCTGAAAATTTGACTGCCAAATCAGTCGCTAAATCCTCAGGCGTAGCAAGAGAAATTGTTTACCAAATTATCCCAAAACTACAGAAAAAAGGGCTAGTTGACGAGTTATTAACTACACCCAAAACATTCCAAGCAATACCCTTAGAAAACGTAATCGAAGTACTTCTACAACAAAGAAAACAAGAAGACAAAGACCTGTTCGCTAAAGCCAAAGAAATGGCTAAAAAACAACAACAAATTTCACAAGTAAAAAATGAAGATTCAAACATTGCACTCATTGCACCAAAGAAAGGTGACCCCAACTGGAAAAAAGATTGGGAAAACTTCCAAGAAAGCGTAGATATAATTATGCCCACCCACAAGTTTTTGCAATGGCCACAACACTTCGCAGAACAAAGCATCGATGATGCAATACGCAAAAAAGCCAAAATACGCATGATAACAGAAAAAACAACCCAAAACATCATCAAACAGCCACCAACAAAACATTTCACGCAAAGTCTGGGATTGAAAATAGGCTTTATCGATTACAAGTTTTTGGAGTCCACACCAGTAGAAATCGTAATCTTCGACAAAAAAATCATGTATGTTTCAACAATAGATGAAAAACAAATCAAGGACATGGTTTGGCTACGATCAAACAACGGCTTCTTAGTAGAAATGGCCAACAACTATTTTGAAACATTATGGACAAACGATGCAGAACAAAAAAATATGAAACTACCGTTTTTGAAGCAGAACCATTAACTTTTCAACGTTGCGCCACAATCATTGCATGGGCTTTATCGTAAGGTTCAAGGTCAATAACTTCTTTAACGTCAAACCCTCTGTTCCGAAGAACGTTAGCTTCTTGCTTGTAAACTGCTTCAGGAGCCATAGTTACGTCAATGCTTTGGGATTTGCATGCGAGCATAACCCAACCACCCTGCTTCAAAAGCACATCAGCATTGTCTGCCAAAAGCTTCGCCTGTTCAGGTTGTGCAACGTCACAGTAGATTACATCAACTTTTCCTGGAATGAACATAGCGTATTTTTCAGGTTTACGTGCGTCCTCAAGGAAAGGTGAAATGTTTGGTCTAAAAGCTGCAACGTTATTCACTAAGTCTCGAAGTGAACGGGAAGCAAACTCTACACAATACACATGCCCAGTTTCACCGACAATGTCTGATACGTGGCTGGGAGTGGTTCCAGAGGCTGCACCTAAATACAGTACTTGAGAACCCGGTTCAATCGGAACATTCTGCACGCCCTTGATAATTCCGCCTGCAAGTTTACTACGGAAAGCATCCCAAATACGGTACTCCACATCTTTTACGTGGATTAAACGTTCACCATAAACCGTTAAACCGGGCGTCAAGTTACGCGTGGCAAGACGTTGAGCACCGCCTTCCAGCATAGCCTGATAAATTTCTTTAAACTTAGGATGAGGTCTAACTTTAATGTGCACGTTACTCGTTTCTCCGGTTATCACGGTATTTACCGCTACCGCCGCTGCTACTGTGGAACTTGTCACCGCCGCCCCCGTGGAACTTTTGACCTCTATTGCGGTCTCCTCCACGGTTTCGGTCTCTTCCCCGGTCAAAGCCTCTACCGCCACCGCCGCCTCTGCGTTGGTCTCTTCCTCCGCCGCCAAAACGGTCACGTCTGAGACCACGGTCAAAGCGTTGTTCGCGGTCTCTGCGTTCTTCTCGTGGTTTAGGTTCTTTTGGTGGTGGAGCATCCTTGTATTTCTCTTGAATTTCTGCCAAACGTTTGTTAATTTCTTCTTTTAACCGCTCGCCAATGAAGTTTCCGCCGAAAGCGTCTGCTCTGGCTGCAATAGAGAGTTTACCAGCGATAACACGTGCAATCTTTCCGCGTTGCCATCGTTTAGCGTCATGCAAAAGTGTATGCTGGAAAATCAAGCCGTGCTTTGGCGGTCTTGCACCAGTTTTTAGTGAACGGAAAAGCGCTTTTTCTGCACCTAACACCTGAATAGTGCTGGCTGGACGCATAGCCAAGTTTTGCAGGCCACCCGCCATAGCGATTAGTCTTGCACCCAATAATGCCCCAGCTACTGCTCGAACGTTTGGGGCAAGCTCTTCCATGGTGCGGTCGACATAGTTTTCCATGTTTTTGCGTAACTCATACATGGACAGTACGTCACGGCTTAGGCTTTGAATTTGTCCTAAGTCAATTTCTGAAATGTCAGCACCCATTGAAGATTGAGCTGTTTTTGCTACAAGCTCTGAGCGTTCTTTGGGTATACCTTCAGCTGAAACGGTTTCAAAGGTATAGTTTTCTTTGTAACCTAATTTCAGGACAAGCCTTGCGTAGGTTTCATGTTTCTCAATAAGGCGATCCATTTCTGGGAAGTAAATTCCATACCATTCACGCAGCCTGCCCATAAACAAGTTAACAGTTCGATCTAAATCGTCAAGTGTTTGAATCGCCTGACCAACAATCAAGTCACGCTTTTCAGATGCACCCTTAATACGCAGTTTAGCCAATTCCATGCTAACGTTTCGGTTCCAAAGAGCAAGGTCCTGCTCGTCCTTTGAGAAGCCTGACTCTAACCCTACTTGACTCATTTTTCCTCTAAGCACTTCAGCTTCAGCTGGGGATGCAACCTCAACTCTATCGCCAGTTTTTCTATAAATCTCATCTGCAATGTTTGAAGTCTCAAATACAAAAACGTCATAACCAACGTTTTTAAGTAGTGACACCAGGGAAAAGACTTCGTCAGAAAGTTTGCCAGACTCAGTCTTAAGTAAACTTCTTGCTGCTGCCTGAGGCTTTTTAGGAAACAGAACTTTTTCCACTAATGTGTTCTTTTCGTCAAAAGCGGCAACGCCGAACGGATATTGAATTATGAATGCCTTCATTCTCTAAGCCCCATTATAAGCTACCTATTGACAACGCTGAGACTTAATAAATAGTTTTGTTGCCCCAAAATAAAAGAAAACACAAACTCTAACAAAAAACCGCCCTTAGAACCCCTTAGCATTTTTTGCCCCAAGATGCGCCTTAATAGCTTGAAGTAGCACAGGCGGCGGAATAGGTTTCTTAAAAAAATCATCTGCGCCACTCTTTAAAGCACCCGCTTTACCGTCAACAATAGCGTAACCCGTTATCATGATTTTAACCATTGAAGGAGCAATTTCTTTAAGCAAAGGCAACAAGTCTAAACCGTTAACGTCAGGCAGTTTTACATCAATCAAAGCAATGTCAAATATGCTGCTTCGAATTTTTTCTAAGGCTTCACTTCCTGTTTCAGCAGTTTCTACACTGTAGCCTTCTTTTTGCAGAATGCGGGTGAATACTCTGTGCAAAGCTTGATCGTCGTCGATAATGATAATTCTTGGTGGTGCCTTCATGCCAACCGCCCTCCTTTTCCTTAGGCGCTTTTTGAGGCAAAGTGTAACTTAATAAGTGTTTTCAAAGAAAAATATAAACTTGATTCCAAATCTCAAATATATGCATCATATATCACATAAACTGCCAATACTTTGTAATAATTTAAAGTTTTAAAAAATTTTTGCAGTATATGTTTAGAGTTTTCTGCATTTTTGGCAAACCTTTTTCTCTCTCTTTTGGACAGGAAAAATTATAAATATAAAGCCCAAACTAAGACTATGTTTAACCAAAAAACAAAGCGCTCCCCAGCAACTTACGCAATCATTGTATGGATGGCAATAAACTCGGTCTTCTTTGCACTAATGCTACCGGGAGACTACATGGATGCGAACAACTCAATAATACTTGTCTTAATGATAGCCTCAATCGCTGCCTTATTGCTCACAAGAAAAATTGGTCACGCCTTAACAATCTTCACATTAATCTATGCGTTCTCATATAACGCCTTTAACCTCATCTACTATAGCGTAGACTTACCATTCGCAGCATTAATAATCAACGCGTTAAGTGCAATCCTTAACGCAGTAGCTTTCATCTACCTGTTCAAAACACTCATCCAGAACACTCCGTCTTAAACCCTTTTACTGCAGAAGAGTAGTCACCCCATCCACGATGTACTGAACAGCAATAGCTGAAATCAGCAAAGCCATTACACGGGCAATAATCATAGCACCCGTTTTTCCCAAAAAACCGTAAACACGGTCAATGAACCGCAAAATAATCCAAGCGATAGATAAAACAATAATCACCGCCAAAACTGTCACCAAGTTGCCAAAAGTCTGCAAATTCAAAATAGTAGTAGTAATCGCACCTGGACCCACCATCAATGGAATAGCAATAGGCACCGCCCCGATACTTTCAGGCGACTCCACGGTCTCACGCGTACTGTTGCCGTTAACCAGAATCCTAATAGCAATAATCAACAACAGAATGCCCCCAGCTATTTCGAAGCTGCCTATTGAAATGCCAAAAAGAGCAAAAACTTCTTGACCAGCAAAAGCAAAAAATAGCAGCAGCACAAAACCAACTAACACGGCGACATTGTAGGCTTTGCGTGCTTTTTCTTTAGGCATTTTTCCTGTTAAACCCATAAAAATGGGTATGTTGCCAAAAGGGTCTACAACTATGAATAAGGCTATTACTGCTCTGGCAAGGCTGATTAAAAAGTCCTCCACGTTTGCATCCTCAAAAACAAAGGGTGTTAAACAAAAAACTTGTGTTAACTGCGTTATATTAACCAAACGTTTGATTCAATTTTACTGTTTGTCCATTTTCAACCATCACACCCCCTTGAATACCCTTTGATTATTTTTATCAGAATTTCTAAAATACTCGCTAAATAACAGAAAGTTTTTGCAAAATGCTTAATGAAGATAAAAAAAAAGTTATTCGGTGATTTAATTTCTACTATAATAATTAGGTCATCAACCCACACTTCTTCAGTAAACCAAGCACTACTACATGAATAGAGTAATCAAGAAAACTTCCAGACGAAGACGAAAAGTACTTGCGAAAACTGTTGGATCCGTTATGGTGTAACTCACTTGTACCCTTTTAACATCAGTGTCACCTAATACTTTATTGGAAATTTATTGGAAATCAGGGTTAGTTCCACCTTCCGGCGGATTTGATTGGACGTGTATTCTGTATTGGGTCTTCCAGTTAGCTGTAACTGTTTTTAAATTATCCATTGTTATTGGGTTAGAAGGTCAAGTTGTTCCTGATGCATCGTTACGCCAGTTGTTAAAACAGTATCGAATGTTTTCAGTGTTGAAGGCATCTAAGACTATTAGTGGAGTTACTGTTTTTTAGGCCGACAAGAAACCGCCGTCCACCACAACCAAGGACCCTTGCATGTAACTTGAAAAGTCGCTTGCCAACACCAACGCCATACGGGCAATCTCGTCAGGTGAACCCATCCTGCCAAGAGGCGTACGCAACCCATACTCTATGCCTGTCTTCACGATACTGGGCTTAAACTTGAAAACGTCTTTAGCCACGCCTTTAGTACCTTCGGTCCATACGCCGCCGGGAACAAGCACATTAATTCTGAAACCGCGTTTGCCATACTCGCTGGCTAATGCCCGAGTTAAGGTCATAACTCCAGCCTTTGAAAGGTCATAATGGCACAATGCCTCTTTTAAGGGCAAAACTGCTTCAATTGAACCCATATTTATGATAACTCCGCCCTTTTTTGACCGCTCTTTAATCATGTGCTGGCACATCCAGAAAACCGACTTCAAATTAACATCAAGCACCTTCTGCAAAAAAGCGTCATCAACAGTCAAAAAACACTTAGACGGGTAAATTCCAGCATTATTAACCAAAATATCAGGTGCCTTGCTTTCAAGAGCTTTCCATAAATTGTCGATTTCGTCTTTTTTAGAAAGGTCAACTTTGTGAACATTAACTTCAACGTTAAACCGTTTAAGATTCTCTTGAACTTTAACTAACTTGGCATCATCAACATCGACTAATTCCAAGCTTGCACCAGCCTCCGCAAACCTGTAGGCAATAGCTTCACCGATTCCACTTGCAGCACCAGTAATTAGGGCAGTCTTGTTTTGAAATGACAAAAGTTCTGGTAAAGATGGCAAGCGGCTTTTTTTGTTCAACTAAAAACCTCCAATAAAGTAACTGTTTTAAGAGGTATTTACACTTTGGAGGCACAAACGTTATCATAAGTATTTTGGTCTGCTAAAAGCAGCAAATGCTTTTTAAAACGATTTTTCAGTCAAATTTATTAACACAAGCAAGCTTTTAGCCAAATTAGAATACTTAACCGAAATGAAGGATAAAATGTGGACAAACAAGCAGCAATCATCTTAAGCGCATTATTGATTTTGAGCTTATTTGTTTTGATTGCGGAACCAAGCTTAATTTTAAGAACAAATGCTCAACCGGTGGAGGTTGAGACTTATATGCATTTAGTGGCTAACTGTTACGAGGGCAATGTTGGAACTATTTTTACCATTAATGTCACCGTTGAACCTCCTCCACCTTTGTCGAGCGATTATTTTAATCTGATTTTGGTAAACATCAGTAAACCTGATAGAACATGGGAAGCGTTAGCCTTTGCTAAAGAAGGTTCCTCTTTTACCACGATAACTGAACCAAAAAACGCGTTTACTTTTAACTATACAGGACATTTTCTGGGTACATTCACTTTCACAGCATATTATACAGGAGATACATTCGTGGAAAGCAAGATGAACTATTTACCTTCAACAAACCAAATTAAAATAGTAATTAATGAGCCGAGCAAACCTCAATTAACCCAAATAACAAGTCCAATGCCTTCACCGACACAGACTCCCACTCCTACACCAACCGCGTCTCTGCCGCCTAAACCTACACCTCCACCACAGGACAAGAAAATAGCAACTCTCTCAATCGAGACAGAACATACAGACCAAACAATCAACTCTCCATTAACAATAAAAGGCAGGTTATGGGCTCCTGAAACAGTTGGAATAGCAGTTCAAGACATTATAGTATCTTACCAGTTGCCCGGCGAATCAATGTGGACTTTAATTGGGTCACCCATGACTAACGAGTGGGGAAAATACGATTTCAGATGGACACCTCCCGCAGGCACTTTCGTTTTAAAGGTTGAATGGGCAGGAAACTGCGAATACTACCCAGCAAGCAACACTACAACCATAAGCACAATATCAATCGAAGACCAGCAAGCCCTAATCCAATCAAACAGCACAATTACTCAAATCACTTACAAAGAAACAGTGGGGCTTAGCTTCACTTTAAGCGGCGAAACTGGAACCAAAGGTTACGCCACAGTCGTTTTGCCCCAAAGTTTGATGCCTCAAAGCCAAAAAATTAAGGTTTACATTGACGAGAAAGCCGCACCTTTTGATTTGTCCGAAAACAGCGAATGGTGGGTAATTGGTTTCACTTACAGTCATAGCATACACCAAGTTTTAGTTACCACAAAGGCAGAAAATCAACAAGACAACACTTTGGTAACGGATAACATTATGTGGATAACCGCAGGAATCGTTGCTGCTGCGTTAGCGATAATTGCAGGCGTGATTGTTTGGTTGGCTAAAACAAAAGAAAAATAGTTACTTGCGTTTTTTGGGTTGAATATCTTCTTCCTGTTTTAACATGGCAACTACGTCAGCGGGCAAGTCGCGTGTAACCATAAAGTTTGCGCCCACCCACGTGTTAGCACCAACCTTCACGCCCGGCATAAACAAGGATTTGATACCCGTCTTTACGTTATCGCCTAAGACTACGCCGAGCTTGCGTCTGCCGGTATCTACCACTTTGTCTTTAATGGTCATCTTTATTTTGCCGTCGTCAAAACGCAGGTTCGCGGTTATTGTGCCTGCACCGAAATTGCATTTTTCGCCAATCACACTGTCACCAACATAGGAAAGATGCCCAATGTGGGTGCCGTCCATGATGAGACTGTTTTTGATTTCGACAGCGTTACCTACACGGGTTTTTTTGCCAAGACTTGTACCGGAACGGATGAAACAGTTGGGTCCAACATCAGCTTCTTCATCAATAAAAACTGGACCTTCAATATAAGCGCCAGAACGAACACGCGCAGACTCAGCCACATAAACGGGACCAATCAAGTGTGCGCCTTGCTCTATGGTACCTAATACTTGCGGCTCCATGCGCTTAAGTGCCCAATTGTTAGCGTCAAGCAAATCCCAAGGCCTACCCACATCAAACCACGCGTCCTTATCCAGCTCGGCGACCAACACGGTTTTGCCTTCAGTAGCCAACATGGTTAAGGCATCTGTGAGTTCCCATTCGCCGCGAACAGACTTCTTTACATGGCGCAGTTTATCGAAAACGTCAGGTGAGAATACGTAGACGCCTGCGTTTGCCAAGTTTGAAGGGGCTTTTCCAGCTTCAGGTTTCTCGACAATTCGTTTGAGTTTTTTGCCTTCGGCGAACTCGATTATGCCGTAGCTTTCGGGTTTATCAACGGGAACAACTGCAATAACTGCGTCTGGTTTTGCAGCTTTGTATAAGTCTACGGCTTGTTTTACTGCATCTTGTGCAAATAGTAGGTCGCCGTAAATGAGCACAAATTCGCCATCGACATACGGTTCTGCTACAGCTGCAGCGTTGCCCGTGCCCAGAATCTCTTTTTGTTCAACATAACTAATTTTTAAGCTTTGACTTGCGCCGTCACCGAAATACGCTTTGATTTTGTCGCTCATATAATGAGTAACAATTACCACGTCGGTGATGCCTGCGGTTTTTACTGCGTCAAGACAGAACTGTAAAATCGGTTTACCTGCAACTTTAATCAAGTGTTTGGGACGCGTAGAAGTTACTGGCTGGAGCCTTTGTCCTTCGCCTGCAGCTAACAAAACCGCTTTCATGTTTAAGCTACCTCAATTTGCCTTTGTATTAAAGCGGATGCTTTAAGAATTAATTCTTTTGCCACCGCTTCAGATTCGCCTTCAACCGTTATTCGAATAAGCGGTTCGGTACCGGATGCACGGATTAGGAACCACCCGTTCTTGAGAGCTAACCTGACACCGTCGATGGTTGAGAAATCCGTGTAGCCGTTGAAGTCGTCTTTTATTATTGCGGCTATAGCTGTGACTGCTTTCTTTTTGGTTTCGTTTGGACATTTAATGTTTTCCCGTAATGTAATGTATTCGGGCACTTCGCCGACGAATTGGCTAACAGTTTTGCCCTCATCCTCCAACGCTTTCAAGAACAATGCAGCAGATAATGGACCATCTGGACAGAAATGCTGCCGTGGATGTACCCAAGCGCCACAGGGTTCCCCACCGAAAACTGCGTTGTCATGTTTAATTGCTTCAGAAACGTAAATGTCGCCGACTTTTGTACGCACAACCTTGCCACCGAAGCGTTCAGCCATTGTTTCCACGCACATTGAAGCTTCAACGTTAGTTGCTACCACGCCTCCTCCTGTACGCTTTAGAATGTAAGCGCCGTATGCAGCTAAGGAACGGTCAAAATTCACAAAAACCCCATTTTCATCCACAAAGGCAACACGATCTGCGTCACCATCAAAGGCGATGCCTATGTCTGCGCCTAAGACGCGTACGACATCGGAGAGGTTTCTGAGTGATTGAACGGTAGGTTCACTACTTCTGGCTGGAAAATGCCCGTCTGGTTGAGCATTAAGGGCAGTTACTTTGCAGCCAAGCATTTTCAGCATTGCTGGAGCAACATTGTATGCAGCGCCGCAGCCAGGGTCAACAACCACGTGCCACTTTTTCCTTAATGAAGCAGCCTTTTGTGCCATTTCAATGTAGGCGGGACAGGCGTCGTGTAGGATTGTTTTGCCGAGTTTTCGCCAGTCTGCCAAGGTGTAACGGTTTTCGGAGAGGATTTTTTCTACTGCATCTTGGTCTGCATCCACGTAGGATAAGGTTTCAGGAGTTAAAACTTTGATGCCATTATATTGTGGCGGATTATGGGAGGCAGTAATCATGAAGCCCACGTCGGCGCCTAAACTGCGGGTAGCATACGCCAAAACGGGAGTAGGCACCACACCAATCAAATACACAGTTACTCCACAAGAAATTAAGCCTGAAACCAACGCATCTTGAACCATCACGCCTGAAACACGGGTGTCACGGGCAACTACGGCACGTTTAGCTTTAGCGTATGTTGCTACTGCTGACCCGACTTTGCATGCTAAAGTGGGAGTTAATTCAATGTTGGCTAATCCGCGAACTCCAGAGCTACCAAACAGTTTACCCATCCAGGACACACCTATGGCATGGTTAAAGAGGGATTACAAATAAAACCTTAACCCTGCACGTAAGCATCAATGAAACGTGCAAGTTTAGCCAAATCCGGATGCACACCAGCAGGGTCGGACAGGTAGCAGGCGGAAACAGCGTTTGCCAACATTAAACGGCAGCCATCTGAAAGCTCGTTGCCATCAGCGAAAACGTTTCCGGCATTCCACGCATCACCAGCACCGGTAGCTCTAACCACGTTAACTTTGAAAGTGGGTACAACAACTTCTGAACCACCTTTCAGCGAAGCACTAAAGGATGTTGTGTGTAAGTCAATTCTTGCTGAGAAACGTTTGCTTAAAACACGGGCTGCCTCTAAGGCTAAATTGTTAAAGCTTACCTGACATTTTTTCTCTTCAATTGAACTGTCAAGCAGGGAAGCATAAGCGACCGCTTCGTTTTCATTTAAGCTTAACATGTCCACTTTGCTTGTTTCCAAAACATCCTTAATCAAATCAGTTATTCCAGCCCTGTTAGGCATTGGGTCAGCAGTGTCATAGTAAGTTTTTCCTCTGCCAACTTTTTTAGTTTTTTCAAAAACTTTCTTGGCAAGAGCCGTTCCATGGGTTTTGGTTCCAGCCCAATTGAAAAGACAAACATAATCCGCGTTATCAATTGAGGCAAAATCTTCGGCATCCAAATCTTCAGGTCCGAAATCTGCAAGTGAACCCACATCTCGAAGCATTACGTTGACTTTTTCGGAGCCAGATTTTAATTCAAAAGCAGTTGTCACTGAAGCTTTTGGAAAAAGTTTAATGTGAGACAAGTCAACGCCGCCCTTGAAATGGTAGTTTAACAGGTGTAAACCGTAGCTGCTGGTGCAAAGTATAGGGGTTACTTTTACGCCTAAAGCTGCCAAAGCTGAAGCAGTGTTTACAGCGTTACCGCCTTTAATATCAGCTTGGAAAATTCCGTCGATGCTACCACCTTTTCGACTTACAACATCCTCAGTTAGCTTTGAAAACTCTTGGCCAGTCCAAGGTAAATCTAAAAGCCTATCTAAGAAAAAATCAGGCATTACCACAGCGTTTAAAGGGTTACTTTTATTTTGCTTCAAAAAATTTTGTAACTCTATTTTATATTCGTTCAGCGACATTAAAAGCTCCTTCTATATCCTTATTTTCCCAAAAAGCTAAAATAACCTTCCTGTCATTAATGTTGGAGTATTAATAAAGAGCAAGAGTCCATTTAGAGGGAAAGGCGTGAGATTCAAACTAGAAGTATGTCTATTAACTGCTGCAATAGCTCTTTTCGTACTAAGTTCAGTCTTATACTCATACCAAGTAGATAATCAAAGTCAAAACATATACGCGGCAAATGGCTTAAAAGAAGCAGTTCCAGCCGCGGCGGCAGCTTTTCCGTACCAAACATACGCTGTCTCATCAATCGGTTTCGGTTCAATACTGATGGTTATTGCTTCAATTTCATATCAAAAAAGAAGCAAACAGTTAGAACAAGTAGTAAAATAATTTTTAATTTTTTTAGGCTAATATTGCACGGACAATAAGCCACACAATATCGCCGAAAAACACTGCCACAATTAAGCCTAAAGTGACAAAAATCAGCATAGGCAAACCAGGAGTTGCCCAAACATATTCATCAATCTGTTTCTCTTCAATAGCTTTACTTAAACGTTGAACAATTCCGTCGCGTCCATCTTCTTGGGGGATAATTACAAGTTTACGGTTACCAGTGGCGTCTTCTACGTCTTCCATTGGAAAAACGTGCCATTTTGCAACCAACACACCAACCTTCATTCGGTACCCAGTGATAAGGACAAGAATCTTTTTTCCAATGGATTCTTTTGCAAGTGAGCCTTCAAACATTTTTTTACCTTCACGTTTGTGCCAAATGATGTTTCGAAGTATCATGTAGATTCCGCTTGCAGCTGCGAACAGGACGGAGTTGCTAAAGATTGTTAATGGGAAAATATATTCTGCTATGGGTGAAACGCTGGCGCCTAAAAGCGGTGTGAAAAGCGCTTGAGTTGAGAATGGTAAGGCTAAAGCTATGCACATTAATGCTTTTGAATCTGCACCGCCAAAACCGCCAGTATAGAACAGCAAGAGTGCAAAGCCAGTTGTTAAGCCGAAGCTCAAAGCCAAGTAAGGCAACATTGAAACGTCAAACATTAACAATTCAGCAAGCGACAAGGCTAATGCGATTGGCGCGTAGTATGCCCAGACTCGGTTGCTTACTTCTCGTGTTTTGTAGTCGCTCCATGAAGCGTAGAATAAAACGCCTAAGGAGAGGGCTATTTTGGCGGAGATTAGGAGTGCTTGCAAAGTTTCCGTCTGAGTTCACCATTCTTTAGTTACTGATTTTTAGAGTTAACACTGATAGGTTGTATTAAAGGATAAAAAAGGTTGAGGAAAATTATGCTGGTGGAGCTTGTTCCTGGAAAGTCAATGGTGTTCCAGACGCTGTTACTATTTTAAAGTAGTATGTTTCGCCTGCTTTCCAAGTGTATGTTACTTTGAAGCTTGTGATGCTGCCCGCGTCCAATGGTAAGTCAGTTGGTTTTGTTGTTTGGATTGTTGTTGATGATTCTGTTTTTCCCACATACACACCGATAATTTCGGTGCTGCCTGTTCCTGAGTTGCCAATGTCAATGGTTATGCTTTTTCCACTTTCAAGAAATGCAACGTTCGCTTTGTATGGCATGACTGAGGCGTTTCCTGTCGTGTTGCCCATGTACGAGTTCATCCATGCGTAAGTCATTACGATTGCTGCAACAGCGATTACCACGAGTAGCAATGTAGCTAATATTGGAGATATTGCTTTCTTTGAATGTATGAATCTGCGGTTAATCATTTTTATTACCTTATTTGTTTATGGATGATTAACTTTAGATATTTAATCTGTATGAACTTGTAATACATATCTACAGTTAAGGGAAGAAAAAAGAAAACTTAATGGGCTGTTACGGTGATTGCGGGTGGGTACTCGGCGAGAATCCAAAGTCCAGTCGGCGTTGTAGCATCAAACATTTTGCAAACAGGTGTCGTGTTATCGAAGGTTACTACTGCACCACTCCAAGTAACGTCTAAGGCAGTGGTGAATGAAACGGAAGCTTGACTTACAGGCATTAACTCGATAGAGGTACTCGTTGTTCGGATTGCGCCTTTTGAAGTGCTTGCAGGCAAAGCGTCGAACACGTAAAGTTGCGCGTTGGCACTGTCAGTAAACATTAATCCTGAACCCTTAGTGTTATCGCTGTTGGTTAATTGGCTCCATCGATGCATAGTTGAACTACCATAGCTGCTGTAAGTTCCAGTAGTTTTGGCGATTATTGGGAAACCTGCGCTTGTACCGTTTTCAGTCCAAGGCGTAACCGAACTTGCACTTGTCTGAATTTTTATTGGGCACACATCTGAAAGGGTTCTTGACTGGGATGAATCAATAAACATTAAACGTAACTGGTAAGTGTAATAGTCAACGTTTGCAGGCAAAGAGATAACAATGTTTGTGTAGACGTTGGGGCTGCCAAATACTCCCCCGCTGCCGTATTCTGATTCGCCTAACACTATGTCTCTTACTACACCGTTGAATATTACAAATGATAATTCTGGTGTGGTGTCGTCTAAGTCGCTGTTGATTCTCATCAATTGCGAAGTTGTTGTCACGGTCCCTACACGAGAAGTTACAGTAAACCCTGTAGAGGCAAAATGAAGGCTTTGCGGACCATTATCTAAATCGTAACCATCAGGGTTATCGCTGAAATAATTGTTTTTGTAAGCCATGCTTGTTTGAACCGAATCATCACTTCCAGTCCACCATAAAGTAAAATCGGTAACTGCGTTACCTAACTGGAAAACAATCATTTGCTTGTTGCCAAAAACGGTAGCATTGCTGGTTAAGCCTAAAGGTATTCTGTATTGAGAAGCCCAATCTTCAATCTGGAAGGGCACTTCCTGATTAACACCGTTTATTGTTTGATTTAAATGAAGATCTTTTACGGGAATAGGAGGAATAGGTTGCGCTTCTGTGGTCAAGTCAAGATTTTCGCCTAACCAACGCAATGTGCCGTTTTGAAGCCATTCCACAATAATACTGGATTCCTGCTGGGCTAAAAGGAAGTTGATGTCAGGTTTTGTAGCAAGTAAGACTGAATCAATTTTCCATGTGTCTATGGTTGAGTCAGATGTGCTTCCGTCTCTGAATCGTATAGTGAAAGTGGGTGAATTGATGTAGTCTGCTACTGAGATGTTCTTCCAACCATTTACTAAGCCAGTAAGAGAACCAATGTTAACCCAGCCACTGTTATGCCAAACATCCACATACAAGGTTTCAATGCCAAGCGTTCCCGTTTTAATGCACAAATCCTTGTTAGTGTTAGCAATGTCTATGTTGGTCCACTGCTCTTCAAGGTCTAACTGGTAATTAGTTGCGTCAACTTCTTTGTAGATTGAAACATCATCTATGTAAGCGTGTTCATTATTGTCGTTAACATTAACATAGAAGCGTATTTTGAAATTATTTTTCAAATATTGGCTTTCAGTAATTTTTGCTTCAAAATGGTTCCATTGGTTATCATTGTCGTTACCTAACTGGTATATTGAATCCCAGTTTGAACCATCATAATAATACAGTCTAAACTCTTTATTATCACAGTCTTGACTGTAATACCAAAAATCGACATAAATAGCGGTTGCACCTGAACAGTCCACTGCTAAAGTGTCAAGGTTTCCTGAACCGGAACCGTCAAAATCGGCGGAATATGTTCCACTGTGAACTTTATCAGATTCTTTGTTCCAAGCACCACTTCTGCTCCAACCAGCAGGTTGCCAAGTATTTTCGAATGATTCATTATTAACCAAAGTAACATTAGTGAAGCTGCCGCCAAGATGGGTTTCTGTTAAAGTATCATAAACTGAATCTGGAGCCTGTGTTTGCGCGTTAAAGTTTGAATGTGTACCCTTATCGACAGAGCTATCTACATTCGAAAGTTGGTCAATAAAGTCTGGTCCAGTATATGTGCTGTTCCGCAGTAATGTTCCAGTGTAGCTTGTGAAAGAGGAGGCTATAACAACGATGCCTCTTGAATCTTCAACTTTAACCATGTACGCGGTAGGAGAAACCCCGGAAGGCAAATCGAGCAAGTATGTGCCGTTTGCATAAACCACTGGCGCAACCTCGGAAGAAACTTGTTCCCAAGTCAGATCAGTTGAAACATAACGGTAAAATTTCAGGTTTTCTTTCGGAATATCTACTAAAGGTTCTACACCGTCTTTTGTAACGGCTAAACTTGCCTGATTACCTATTGAAGGCGAAATCTGAACATCTAACCTACTTGAAATTGAATAAACTATGCCATAGATTCCTATCCCAGGCAAATCGTAAGTTACGGACAGGTTTCCTGAACTGTAACTGGTGTTTGAGTACCAGTTTGCTCGTAAGTCTAAAGTTGTAATGTCAAAAGACGGGGCCCATTCGGGTCTCATATCGCCGATGTTTACTAAACCGCTTTGCAGATAGTTAGTTGCTAATTGTCGGGCATACGTGGTGTTACCTGTAACTTGAAGAACTGAACCGTAATAGCCGACGGTGAAGCCTAAAACCTGTTTTAAGGCCAAGTTTACTTCGTCTATTGAGCTTAATATTTGGGGTTGTTCCTGAAGCGGGCTGTAACGTATTGAAGAATAAGTTGAAACTACTGTGGTAACTAAGATGACAGCGACAAGTATGGCTGCGATAATTGTGAATTGCCCTTTTTGATTTCTTCTGAATTGCTTCATTTTTAGACGCCTCCGATTAAGCCAAGCTGCAAAATTACAAGCCGTGAAGTTCCATAGGCAGTGTATTCTGAACGGTACAGTTGTGGGTGATAGAAGGAAAGAAGACTTAAACTGGCTAAACGAACATCTGGGGTTCGGGTTAAGCCTAAAGCCAGAAGAGAGCCAGTTATGTCTGTTGAGCCAGACGCTTTGTGGTTGTACATTGCGCCAGGGTTATAATCGCCGATTTGATTGAAAATTCTAACGCCGATTGAAAGGTGATAGGTTCCCAGTATAGAGGTTGTTATTGCTCTTGTGGATGTTTGACTGGTAGCTGGGTATATTCCATAGTAGTTGCTTGCATCAATTGCGTCTTGAGTTAAAGTGGCAATTCCTACGTCGCTGATTACGCTTGCCTCATTAGCAGTGTATGGTTGATTATCTAAACCTTCAAGGAATGCTCTGACGCCGCTTTGAGAAACCTGTTTCATTCCGTAGATGCCCCAACTGTTTTCCTGATTCCAAAATGATGCAGTATTACTCACGTAATAGAAAGGATAACCAACAATACTGGTCCAAGTCCAATTATAAAGTCTACAAGTGTTACCTAAAGTCCAGCAATACTTAGCATACCCATGAGAGGGTTCATAACCTAAACTGGCAAGTGAACCACCCTGAGCATACTCCTGCGGCATAGGAACACTTTCACCAAAAGTATTGATTATTACAGCGTCCTGCACGTTCTCGTCTGCAAGAGTGGAGATTTTTTGACCATCAAGGAGCAGTTTCAGCTGTGCAGTGCTGTTTACCACGATTGTAGTGCTAAAGTATGGGGATAGCATCTTGTAGAGGTCTTGAGCTAAACCTTGTGCAGTGTAACCTGTAATCCACCAACCGTTTGCGTCACTACAGTTAAGTATGTATAGTGTGCCGCCGCCGTTTTCACCAATTTTTTCAGGAACCATATTGAAGGTAACACTGGATGATGCAACTGTGTATGAGAAAGCGTCTGATGTTGACCCTAAATCTGCAGTGTTTGATATTGTCTTAAGTGGAGTGTAAAGTTGTGTGGAACTACCGTTGCCAACATCATAAACTGTCAAGTTATACAACACGTTAGGAGGCAAGCTTGCTGCAATTGCCGTTTGAAGATTAAGCCAAGCCATATCATCATCTACAGCAAAAGCTGCCTCACTTAAATCATAATTTGAATCAAGCGATTGCAGTGTAGTGTAAGATAATCGTCGAAGATTTATCGGAGAAACCTCGCGTGGCCAAGGCAACACAGCGTATGCCGAGGCAGCTACGAAAGCGCCTGCAATAATAATTATAACGATTAAGACTTCAACTGTACGCATCATTAGCCGTTCACCTGGTAACCTTTTAAGCTCCAAACAGAAATCTTGGCTTGATACGCTATGTTGCCAACCATAACCTGGCGCAAGTCAGTTGCTACCCATTCCTGTTTTGCTGGTTCACCACCAAAAGACACGGGAAAAGACAAAGCGTTGATTCCCCAAGGCATCATTATTATGCCGCCTTCAGTAGCGCTTTTGCGGTAACTAATCATCAATATACCCGGGTTATCGGTTGGAATGTTGATAACGTCATAGGGTTTGCCGTCTCCGTAGTTAACGTGACCAACCGCGTTTTCCAATGGAATCTGTTGCAGATTAAAATCTTCAGTGAAAAACACGAATGTAGCGTTATATTTTATTTCAGCTGCCTGCTGGTCACCTTCATGTATGTCATAACTGTGAGCAATCAGGATACGCCCTTCTTCCATGCTGTCAATTAAAGGAATTGCATATTGACCCTCAGAAGTTACACGTTCAGTATAGCCAACTCCTTCTAACCCGGCTAATTTGGCATAGACAATTATTGCATAACAGACTTCATCACTGGTTACTTGATTAAACGTTAGAGTTGCTGAACCTTTTTTGTCTGTTTGGACAGTGCCATAGTTTGTGTAGAAAGCAGGATAACTGCCATCACCACCGTTAAGATCAACTGTAAGTAAACAATAGGTTAGGTTAGCGTCAGCCAAAGGTAAACCTGTACCTTGTACGTCAACCTGGAAACTTAGGGGACTTGCAGGTGTTATCTCGGTTACTTCGACACTAACAATTGGTGTTAGTGAAAGTTGGAAACCGTAACTGCCGTTTATTCCAAGGTTTCGTGCAGCTTGAATGTAATCAATAGTTGTATCATTTGATATTAGCAGGAAATTTTGGGAGCCAATCGTGGTGTTACTGTAGTATTCACCAGTCTTGGGGTAATAAACAGGGGTACTTGACGATGTTAAACGCATCAAGGAAAACGGGCTTAAACGGTACTGCGTAAATTCAGGGTCTTGCAGTCCAAAACCTGTCGTGTTACTGTCAGTTAATCCCCAATTAAGCGGTGCACCAGGGTTAAGAAGAATGGAATCTATAAGGTCACTCGCACGGGTAGCTATTGACCGGTGGTTTTGGTAAATAACGGCTGTTTGAACTGTCTGACTAAATAAACCAATAAAGATTAGAGTCGCAGCTAGAAATATTGTTACAGCAACCAAGTGGTCGATTGTAGAGCTAACCATTTTTTGATGTCACCTTTAAGATGTGAAAGATAATTTGATTGTGTCATTAGCGAATTTTTGGGCTGAAATTCCAGGGTATGTAGAGTTGCTTACAAAGATTGATTCGGCAACCCATTCAGCGCTTTGACCAAGCGTGACGGTTGTTGTAGTGGAAACTTTAAGCCCATTAATGGAAAGAGTTAGTTCAAGTATTCGTGTGGAAGATTCACCTGTATCTGAAATAGAACGCAACGACCCTCTTGCAGAGTACGAGTACCCTTCAATAAAAGCAGGCAAAGTCAATGTGTTGTTTACAACGCCAGCTTTGATTGTAGTGTGGTTCAGTGACGAATACAATTGCTGTAGGGAACTGCTTAGGATGCTGGCGGTTTCGTCAAGAACAATTGTTCTACGTGAATCTGTCCAGTTACTCATCATGACACTTGCAGCGTATGGGAAAAGGATAATTTGCATTATCAGTATCGGAACCATTATCATGTATTCGATTGTGATGTGCGCCGTCTTGTTTTTCCTCCAATTTTATGCTTTTCCCACGGCAACAATCACGTTGCCCATGTAGAATTCAACAACTGAACTCTCTGAGAGGTGAATTGTTTTACTTAATCTATCAGCGGTTACTTTGTCTGCGCCGCCAAAGTTGAAGAAATCAAGAGTATAACCTAAACCAGGGTTACTGGAAGTCACGTTTATTCTAACGTCAGTTACGCCGCTTCTGACTTCTTTATTGATTCCGTTGCCTGTCAAGGTTACCGACTGGGAAAGGTACATGTTTTGACCGTTATCAAGGATGGGCAAATAGAAATTACAATAACTTGTTGAACCAATATTTGATTCCATCATTCTTATTGTCGGGACAGACACTATACGTACATAGCTTCCATCAGTCATTGGAAGTTTCTCAATGCAGTAAACGCTTGCTCCAGGCGCTGATGGACCTTGCTGTACGAAGGAACTGTTACTTGAGGATAAACGTTCAAAATAGCCATTACCCATTGAGTACATGTCAACAGGTATAGTGTACATTATCATACCTGTTTTAACCTGTGAAACGTTATACCAGTTCGAGTCACCTTCAAATTTCACTTGAAAAGCGTACTCTAACACGTTTGATTGGAACTGTATGTTTCCGTACTGAGTTGTGTAACGTGACGTCTGTGTTCTTCCAATGCTCCATGCCATGTCATCAATCTGCAAACCCGTGGTTAACATGAACTGTTTGTTGGCGCTAAACTCGTTCTCAGCCATACGTTCACTCATAAACCCGTTGGCGTAGTTCATGGCAACCAGTACCAAAACTACAGTGACTGCCGTAAGGATAACAGAAGAAATGGCAGGACTAACTGCCTTCTTGTTTCTTAGCAGAGTTCTTTTTGGTTGCAGTTTTGATGGTTGCATTTCCTGAGTCTCCTTTTCTTAAATGTCCATGAACAACGGAACAAGCTTCGCTGCGAGCAATGATATTATCACAAGTATTGTTGCGTGCTTGAAACCTGAAGCGACTGATTCATCACTGATTTTGCCTGCGACCAATCCAATGAGGTAACTGTTGAAGATGACTGAAGCCATGAAGACTGTTTTTATCCCTGACAGGTCCTGAGTTTGCGTTGCTTGACCAGGCATGCCTGCCATCAAAGTGCCAGATGTAAAGCCAAGCATCATGATGGTGGTTGCTACCAGCAGGATTGAAGCCATGTAAGGCATGAAAACGTATGGACGTACAGCCATTTTCTTTTCTTTTTCAGTTTCATGTGTCAAGTGGTTGAATCGTGCAAGTGATTCAATCATGGCGATTGTACCGCCTCCAACGTCGATGGTTTCAACCAGCAGGAACATGTTTAACTGTACCATCCAGCTCTTGGTGCGTTTTAAAAAGTCCATAATGACTTTTTTGATTGGTATACCCCAAGAGATTTCGGAGCTAATTTTTCTTAGTTCCTTGCTGAATGTACCGTAGTCTTTTTTGGATAAGCTTTCAATGCATTTTTCTGGTGAGAGCCCTGTTTTTCTGACTTCTGTTAAGTCTCTTAGGAAGTTGTTGATTCCTGTTTCCATGCTGTTTTTGTGTGCCTGCAGTTTCATGGCGACGATTGCTGCGGGGGCTGTTGAGATTACCAAGCCGATGGATAATGCGAAAGGTAAGTCTATGACTGTTTGTATGCTTGAAATTAATGGGATAGTTATTAAGCCCATGAAGTTGGTTAGCACCATAAAGACTATGACAGCAATTACTGCGCTAACGCCAAAGATTTTGTATGGTCGCATGTCTACTGTTGGCGATTTAGGCTGCATGTTGTGAGCAAGCCAAATGAACATACCTGAAAGTAAAGGCGTGAAAAGGTACGTGTACATTATCATGCCTGAAACGTCTTGTGTTGCGCCTGGTTGAATTGCGTTAACGCTGAAGAGGATATAGAAGCAAAGCGACATCATGACTTGGACGATGATGAAAGTTTCCATCAACATGCCGAGGCGTTCTGCTGCTGCTTTGACTCTTGTGGCACGTTCTTTGAAGATGTCTTCAGCTTTTCTTTCAAGAAAGTGACCGATGTCTCCGCCGATGATGACTGTTGAAGCGTAACCTGCAAGGAACTCTTTGAATATGTCTAGAGGGTTTTCTTTTGCTGCCTTTTCTAAAGCTGATAATGGGTCAATTCCAAAGATTTCCACGTCTTTAATGATTTCGCGTGCCTCGCTTTTCATAGCGGGCATTAAGTCGACTTCGGATAACCGCTTAAAACTGGTGTATGGCGCGATTCCACCTGAAGCCATGACGCTGATGTATGAGGCGACGAAGGGCATTTCCCGTTCTAGGTTGGCGCCTCGATCGCTAGCTTTTGATAGGGGCGCAAGTAGAAAACCGGCCATCACATAAAACGGCAAGGGAATAAGGAAAATTATCGGCATGAAACCAAAAAATGCAAGAATTATAACTGAAATAATGGATGCCGGAACTGTAAGTAGTGCTACAAAGAGCATTAGGGAAACGTATGTTTCGGGATAGATTTTGATTCTAGCCTTACTTAATGTGTCCTTGAATTGGTAAATGTTTTTAAGGAATTTAGGAGCCATGCTGCCGAAAAGGCGGAAAGACAACGCTTCAAGCTTTTTTAGTAGCGGCAACTTGTTTGGCCTCCTCTGCAGCGATTATTTTGTCGTAGTAACCTTTTGGTCTTGAATAGTATTCTGCAATTGCAGCGGAGACTTCTTTGTAGCTTCGAATGTTCTTGGACTTCATCCATTTTAGAAGGTTTTTACGTCTGTGAACTTCCTCTATGACTTCTTCTTTTGTTAGCCCCTGACGTTCTGCTATAGTGCCGAGCAATTCGCTTTTGCTAAAATCAACTTCTTGTTCATCTTTAGATGGATTCCACTTTATGGGTGTCCTGTAATTTTCGTAATCCACAACTTCGTTAACGTTTAAAATTCGTCTGTAAGCTTTCTTTTCGCCGTTTTTAACTAAGTGAACTCTTTGGACTGATAAAACAATGTTCATTAACGGTATGTAAGCTGGCGAAATCTCCATTGGTTTTTGGGTTAAACGTTTGACGGCTGATTCAAGTCCTTCAGCGTGCATTGTTGCCATGCCACCGTGACCGGTTGCTAAAGCCTGGAACAAAACGTATGCTTCTTGACCTCTAATTTCACCCACAATCAACATGTCGGGACGGTGTCTCATTGACGTTTTGACCAAGTCGAAAAGTGCAACTTCACCAACGGTGCTGCCGCCTAAACCGTAGCTTTGACGGGCAATTAGGGAAACCCAGTTTTCGTGTGACAGGTTTAACTCTGCAGTTTCTTCGATTGTGATAATTTTGCTACCTGGCTTGATTAAACAGGCTAAAGCGTTCAAAGCGGTGGTTTTTCCTGCTGCTGTACCACCTAAAACCATGATTGATGCACGATTTTCAAGGCACACCCAGAAGTAAGCTGCCATTTCTTCAGTGAAGGTTCCAATGTTGATTAAGTCAATTATTGAGTAGGGGTCTTCGCGGAATTTTCTGATGGTAAACGCTGTACCGAAAGGAGTAATTTCTCTACGGTAGGCTACTGCAAGTCTGTGTTTTCCAGGCAGTGACGCGTCAACAATTGGGAAGGCGCTGCTGACGTGTTTTCCTGCCATGTGCACAAGTTTTACAACCATGTTGTCGAGGATTTCGTCGCTTTCAAGTTGCAGGTTTGTTTCAATTGATTCGAAGTTTCGGTGCCAAATGTAGACTGGTTTGTTTACACCGTCACAGCTGATATCTTCTATGTTTGGGTCACGCATTAGGGAGTCTATTTTGCCGAAACCGACTAGGTCTCTTTCTGCGTGGTAAAGTATTTTGTACCAGGATACGTCTGGAAGCCAACCAAGACTGATACGATATTTGTCTACGATTTTTTTGGCTTCTTCTGCGAAGAATTTGCGTGGGTCGGCGATTTCCTCTTTGGGTGATTCAATTTCTGCAAGGAGAATTTCGAGGATTCTGTTGTAGACGCCTCTTTCTAGTGGGTCGAGTTGCAGTTCGTCGAGGATGTATTTGTATTCGCCTGTTTTTGGGTTTTGGACGATTACTACGTGTGAGAATGGTTCGTATAATGGATATTTGTCGATGACTTTTAGTCCCTTTGGTATTGGTTTTGTTGCTGGTGCAGGGATTGCTTCTTCTTCCTGCTTTTCTTTTTTGAAGTTAATTTTGATTTTTTTGAGGCCTGTGAAAGATTCTTTTAGGCTCAATGGGGACAAATCTTGTGTACTCTCCGAGTAGGTAGAAAAGTTAGAATTTATTAAGTATTATGTCATACTACACTATACTGAAGATATGTACAACAAATATACAAGTTAAATAAAGACAGAAACTACAAATCCTCTAAAAACGGATTCGCCCGTTTCTCACGACCCATCAAAGAAACCTCACCATGACCAGGATAAACAAGCAACCCATCAGGCAAACCCATCAACTTACGTAAAGACACAGCCATATCCCTTGGTGAACTCTCAGCAAAATCAGTTCGTCCAATACTACCAGCAAACAAAGTATCCCCAGAAAACACAACCTTGTCACTAACAAGACAAATACAACCCATTGTGTGACCAGGCGTATGCACAACGTTCAAACTAACGTTACCAAACCTGACTTCATCCCCGTCTTTAAGGAAAACATCATTTGATGTATCATGGTTTTTTATAGACTCAAGAAAAGAAGCGTCAAGCTCATGAATGCAGATCGGCACAGAATATTTTTTCTGCATTAACCAGTCGCCGTTTACATGGTCCGAGTGGCCATGTGTGTTTATTATGAATTTTATTTTGAGTTTTTCTTTTTCTATGTAGTTGAATATTGGTTGTGCTTCGGCATCAAAATCCAGCCCCGGGTCGATGATTATTGCTTCTTTTGTTTCGGTGCAGTTTGCAATGTAGCAGTTGGTTGAAAGCATACCTACGGGAAAGATTTCAACATGCATAGGTTCCACTGCGGGTAAGATAGTGAAGGTGCAATAAAGCGTTTTCTTCCCCAAGGGTTGTTGATACTAGCGTATTTGTGTTGTACAGGCAAACAATAAGGCTTATTACGTCTTACGCAACACTACAATCTTGAGGGAGTTGTCGGATGAAACTTCAAATAATGTTAGGGTTTATCGCAGTTTTTGCCGCAATCTCATACATGATTCCAACCCCAATGTTTCCAGGAAATTATGTTTGTGGAGGAATAGGCAGAGCAGTTCAAGTTGTGGAAGAAAATGTGCAGATTTTTAGCTCGCTGTTTAACGGTTTGTTTTATGGAGGAATAATGGGGTTGATTTTTTTTGGAGCAAGCCGGAAAATTAAAAATTATTAAAAAATGCAAACGGAATTAGGCTTCAAAATTAAAACCGGTTAGCCTAATGGTGCTGTCACATCTGCCACAGTTTATAACAAGTTCGACTAGTTCATCATTTTTAACTTTAGTATCAACGATTTCATAATTGTCCTCTGTCTCGTCTTCAGGGGAAATTGCCAAGCCGCACTTTGGACATTTAAACGAACCGTCACCTTCAACCTGTGCCAAATCTATAAGGAAGGTTTCCTTGTCGGTTGGTTTCTTCATCATATTTGTTGTCTCCTTTTGTCTTGTTTCGGTTTTTAGTTTATTAATAATTATGAAGCTCTACTCAGTATTTTATCCCTTTTAAGACTTCACCCAAATTTGTGGGAAATTATTGTAGTGGGAAATTAGAAAAAAAAATTCCCAAAGGAGTTTTACTCAAATTTTTCTGGTGAGATATAGTCACCGTATTTCTCTTTTGCTGTCAGCAGTCTTTCGCGTTGCATGTAAAGTTGACCGAACATTTCAAGTGGCGTGTCAGTAACGTTTTCTTGGTAGAATTTTGAGACACGTTCGATTTTTGCAAGGTTTTCGGGTACACGTGTAGTGAATTGTTTGATGTAGTCTTCCTTTGCGTAATCTTTGCCTAATACTTCTTTGAAGAGTCTCTTCAAGTCTTCATATTTTGGAATCAAGCCTGTTGGAGTCTTGATTGCATCAACTTCATTGTGAACACGAAGCTCCATCCACTTAACCCAAACGTGCTTGTCTCTTGGACTGTTAAGGTATTTGCCATCTTCAATGCCACGCAGGAAATAGTTAACACCAAAAACTATTGGCTGTTTCTTTAGTTTACGTCCGAATTCCAAGTTATTGCCGACGTTTTTGCCCAGTGGAATTGAGATGAAGTCTTGGATGCTCATCATGTTGATTTCTGGAACGCCTTCTTTGCCGATTGTAGCAAAAGTAGTTTCGGTTTCCAGTGATGCACCATATGCGATGATTCCGTGGTCCCAACTGTAGCTTTGCTGAACTGGAACGTATGCCTTTGCGTCACGTCCACCGTACATAATGCCGCCGAGTTCAACACCATCAGGGTTGTTAAGTTCAGGGTCAACATTTTCCAGTGCACTCAAGGCTACTGCGTAACGTGCATTTTTGTGTGCTGCTGGAACTTCAGCGCCTGTTTCATCTTTTTTGCCTTCAAACCATTGACCTGTGAAGTTTAAACCGTCTTTTGGCAGTTCTTTACCCATACCTAGCCAGTAGGGTTTACCATCTTTTACCAAAATGTTAGAGAATATAACTTCTCCTGGCGTCGTTAGAACTTTCCAGATTAAAGCGTCATCTTTTTCTTTTACATCTTGAATAATACCAAAAATGCCGCTTTCAACGTTAACTGCACGGGCAACTTCACCGATTTCACGAATGTAAGCAATGTCGTCGCCAAGGATTGTTTCACCCGGAAGCATAGCTGTTGAAGTTTTACCACATGCACTTGGAAATGCACCTGCAAAATAGGTTTTGCGTTTGTTTGGACCATAAACACCCATAAGCAGCATGTGTTCTGCTAGCCAGCCTTCACTGCTTGCTTTGCGGATTGCAAGACGGAAAGCGAGCTTTTTGAAGCCAACACTGTTACCTGCGTATTGTGTGTTTACGCTATAAATTGTGTTGTCCATGTGGTCAATGTATATGCGTTTTTTGTCGGGGTTCGCGCTGACCATTTCAGGGGTTAGGTTGCCTGCTGAGTGCAAGACACGCAAAAAGTCGCTTTTTGGTCCAGCTTTTACAAATTGGCCATAGCCAGCCCTGTAAAGCAGGTCTTCTGTGTGAGCTACATACCATGAGTCAGTGCATTGTAAACCTAAAATAGTAAAAACTGAATCTCTAGGACCCAAAGAAATGAAGCGAACAATCATTGTTTTGCCAATCATTAAATCGCGAAGTTCTCCACGAACTTCAGTTAAACCTTCTTGTCTATCCATTTGGTTAAGCGCTTTGCTTAAAGAGACCCCTTTAGGCACAAGGTACTTAGTATTTTGGCGGTCTCGACCTTGGTCTTTTTCTCCGTCAAAATGCACTGTGTGTCCTTGAAGAGTAAGGATGGCTTGTTCTTCACCGCAAGCGACTGCTTGCTTTCTGACATACGCGATGTCTTCGGGTGCGTCGCTACAGATAAAGATTTTTTCTGGGTGACAGAGGTCGTTGGCTTTTGCGATAAATTCGTGGACGTTTGGATTGTCGATTGCGGCTAGTTTCTTGAAGTCTTGGGGGCTAAGTTTAGGTTGAAGTGCTTCTAGATATGGATTCATAACGTTCTTTCCTCACTTAAAGTTCATGTACTGTTCCGGGTACCCGTGGGAATGGTTGACACTCAGCGATATGTTTTACGCCTGTAAGATACCCAACTAAACGTTCAATGCCGATACCTGCACCTGCAGTCGGCTTTAGGCGTCCTTCTTTTGCCATCTTAATGATTAAGCTAAAGTTTTCTTTTCGGACATTGTCACGTTCAATCTTCTTGGTAATTTTGTCATATTCAAATTCACGTTTGGCGCCTGAAAGGATTTCTCCAAATTGTGGCATAAACAAGTCATAGTTATCCCATTTACCAGTTGAGAAATCCTCAAAATCGTAGAATTCGCGTGGAATGTTTGTTATCCAAACAGGTTGTTTTATGTCTTCAATAATGTCTGATTCCCAAGTTGCACCGTATTTTGCTTCAAGGTCTTCGCGGTCAAGAATTTTGAATGGAGCCTCGAAGTTTGGAATGGCGTCACAGCGACCGATTGTTGTTAGGTCGTCTTTCATGTTTTTCTTTAAATCTTTAACTAAAATGCAAAGAGCTTCTTCAACAAGCGCGAAAACATCTTTTGATTTAGCATCAACAGCTTCAAAGTCAAGCTGTGTAAATTCGTAAATGTGCTTACCTGTTTTTCCGCGTTCTGATTTTTCAATACGGATGTTTGGTGAAAGAATAAACAGTTTTGGATAAGCTGTTGAAGCTCCGATTAGTTTGTGGATAATCATGCTGGACATTGTGCGTACAGGTTTTCCGTAAATATCTAATTCAATTCTTTTTTCGATTGATGCACCCGGGTCAGGCCAGAGTGGGTCGGTACTTTGGCTTAAAGCAACTGGCAAGAGCCATTGGAAGCCTTTATTGACGTATGTTGATGTTAGGCTACATAGGGTGTATGTTACTATTCTGCCTATGCAGGCTTTCTTTTCGATTTCTTGTGCCGTTAGTTGGTCTAACGATTTCGGAGGATCGATTTGAACGCAGGGTTTTGCTGTCAAGGTATGTTCACTTAATTAGTTTTAACTTAGTGAAGTAACAACGGTACAGATAATAAATTTTTTATAATAAAAAATGAGTAAATTACAATAAAAACAGGTTTTTATACTTGAAAAATGTAATATTTACATATGAGCATTAAACTCGACGACAAAGACATCGCCATCCTGCTTTTAATCCAAGAAAACAGCAAATTAACAGCCAACCAAATAGCCAAAAAAACCAGCACCCCAATAACAACAGTTTTCGCAAAAATAAAACGCATGGAAGAACTCGGCATAATCAAACAATACCGAGCAATCCTTGCCCCCGAAAAACTAAACCTTACAACCGCAGCCTTCATCCTCGCAGCAGTATCCTACGGAAACAAACAAGACGGAACACCAATCACACAAAGAGATGTAGCCGAAGAAATCGCGCGGCTGCCAGACGTCCAAGAAGTACACATTATCACGGGCGACTGGGACTTGCTGGTCAAAGTAAGAGCAGAAAGCGTTGACGCCATCGGCAAATTCGTCGTCGACAAACTACGACGCATTCACGGATTACAGAAAACTTTGACATGCATGGTTTTTGAAACAGTAAAAGAAACAACCAGCCTGCCAAGAGTTACAAAGAAAAAAGCGTCAGAAAAACCTCAAACTGCTGTTGAATAATACAGTAGCGGCAAGGCTAAAAGTACCGTGTTTTTGCCTTTATACGAAAGTGTGTATTCTACTCGTAAGGGTGGTCCTGTTTGAACGTTACGTTCTATGTAACCGTGCGATTGAAGCAGCTTAAGTTTGTCAGAAAGTGTACGTGAATTTACACCTAAAACTTTTTTTAAACCGCCAAAACCGCTGGTTTTTTTGAGCAGCAGCGTGTAAAGGATTTCTAGACTCCATTTTTGGAACAACACTGTAAAGTTTTCTTGCAAGCTATCCAATTCGTCTTTGACTTCTTGAGGGGTTATTTTTTGTTTTTCCATTATAGCCGCAAATGTTTGTTCAATACCGTGGAGGGTTCGTTCCATTTGGCCTTCGACGAGTTTGCGGAATTCAGCACTTAAAGTTAAAGGGGCACTCATGCAGGGTCACACTCGGTGTACTTTGACTTACTTCATAATTTATTAAGGCTTTACTAATAAAACATAGTATACAAAGTACATCACGTAACATTCACAGAAGGAATAAACATGGAAAAGTATGACGCAATAGTAGTAGGCGCAGGAACAGCAGGCTGCCTTGCAGCAAAAACCATCGCTGAATCCGGCCTTAAAGTATGCTTAGTAGAAAAGAACAAACGCGAAGCCATAGGCGAAAAAATTTGTGGCGACGCCCTCGGTGAACACCACCTTACCTTTTTGGGTCTTGAAAAACCAAACGGCGGCGAATTTGAAGCAAAAATAGACGGCATGAAAATCTACTCGCCAAACGAAGAGACCGTCTTCACCGTCGCAGACAAAGACTTCAAAGGCTACATCCTCAATAGACGCTTGTTTGGTCAATGGTTACTAAATAAAGCCATAGATAACGGCGCCCAGTTAATGGAGAGCACCAATTTCCGTTCGCCCATAATTGAAAAAGGCGCAGTAGTTGGCGTAAACGCTAAAAACATGAAAACTGGTCAAGTCTGCGAATTACGCAGCAAAGTTGTCGTTGACGCAACAGGCTACTTTGGCATGGTACGCAAACAGTTACCAAAAGAAATAGGCATTGACCAAGAAATTGACAATGAAGATGTTGAAGCATGCTACCGTGAAATCCGCCAGCTTAAACAAGAAAACGAAAACACAAGATACTGCGAAATTTACCTTAGCCAAAAAGCATCACCAGGCGGTTACACTTGGATTTTCCCTAAGGGCGGTGCACGCGTAAACGTAGGCATCGGCGCCATCATGCGCAAAACTGGTTATCCTAATCCAAAAGATCAACTTTACAGTACAGCATTCAAAAAACCCATGTTTGATGGTTCACTAGTCTTAACTGGCGGTGCATGGTTTGACCCCGTACGCAGACCACTTGATAACATGGTTGGCAATGGAGTTGTCATAATCGGTGACGCGGCATCATTAGTTAATCCAATTCACGGCGGCGGTATCGGTCCTTCAATGCTTAGCGGACACTTTGCAGGCAAACAAATCGTTGAAGCCATCGGTAAAGGTGACGTAACAAAAGATGCGCTGTGGGGATATAACAAGAAATACATTGATACTTACGGCAAAAAGCAAGGTGCACTGGACATTTTCAAGCTGTTCCTGCTTTCATGCAGCGATGACGACTTAAACTACGGCATGAACGAGAAACTCATGACTGAAGACGACGTACTTAAAGCAGGCATGGGCGACGACTTTAAACTAAACATTACTGAAACCGCAAAAAGAGTCTTCAAAGGCTTACGTCGTTTGGGCTTTCTCAACAAGCTACACCTAACCGTAACCATGATGAAAGAACTAAGCGCACACTACAACACATACCCCGAGACTCCAGTCGGTTTCGAGCAGTGGAGAGACCAAACAGTAGACATCATCGCTCAAGCCAGAAAGAAACTCGTCGAATAAGCGGTTTTTCCGCTCTTTATATTTTTTTATTAACAAAAAATAGTTTAAAAAATTACATAAAAAAAGGCGCAGATTATCGCACCATGCGTTTGTTATCTTGCGAACTTAGTGACCGCTTAAACGCTTTTTGCTTTTGCATTTTTTTGTATTCTTCGTAGCTCAGGTTAGTGTGTGGGTATTTCTTCTTGAAGCTTCTGTAGGGCAAACGCATGTCAAGCTCCATCTGGTTATTGAAATTGCCAGGCACGTAGCCTTGATACAGAGGTGAAGGGTCAAATGTGTAGCGTCGCTGTTGTGATGAACTTGTTGCAGCAGTTTTAGTGTATTTAGTGTGTCTTGACGAGTTGATTAGCACTAATGCAATGACTACCGCTATTATCCCAAAGAAAATAATCGGGAAAAAAGCAATAGTGTAGGTTGCCGCCAAGGTTCATACCCCTGTAAACTATGTACCTTCATTCGTGGGAGTCTTTTGCCCCGTCTTTACTGGAAGTACTGCGGCACCTTCTAAGCCAAGCACGTTTAACACGTCAGAATTTGAAGGAACGATAACTTTAGTCTGCTGTGAGAACGTATCGCGAATAACGTCCAGTCTCTTGTTAAGTTGAGCATTCTCTTTGAAGTAAGTGTTTGCCGCTTCTGAAACTACTTTAATGGCTTTTGCTTGCGCTTCTGCCACCAATTCCACTGCTTTAGCTTGACCTTCAGCACTAAGGATTGCAGATTGCTTTTCACCTTGCGCTTTCAGGATGGCACCTAGTTTTTCTTGTTCGGCAGCCTCTTTTCGACCTGTAGCAAGTAAACGCAGTTGTCGTCTTTCTTGTTCAGCTGTCTTCTGCTTGTGCATAGCTGTCTGGATGTCTTGTGGCGGGTCAATTCTTTGAAGCTCAATACGGTTGACTTTTGTACCCCATTTGTCAGTGGCTTGGTCAAGAACAGTTCTTAAATCCACATTGATTTTTTCTCTGGAAGTTAAAGCAACGTCTAAACTCATTTCACCCACAATGTTTCTCAGCGTTGTCTGGGCAAGCTTAACGATGGCTAATTCGAAGTCTTCGATTTCATATAGTGCACGTCTTGCGTCTATGACTTGGTAGTAAATGATTGCGTCAATTGTTACGACTACGTTGTCTTCGGTGATGATTTCTTGTGGAGGAACATCAATAACCTGCTCTCGCATGTTGACCCTGTAGAGTCTTTCCACAAAGGGCACGATAACTCGTAACCCCGGTTCAACCGTTTTCTCGTAAGCGTTGAATCTTTCAACCAACCCTTTTTCGTATTGGTTTACTTTTTTAAGGGACATAAAGAACAAGACTGCTACAATTACAACTACAACTACGACTGCGATTAATACGGTTGTTAGTTCTGACATTTTTCTTCGTTTACTCCTTCAACTATAAGGCTAACCCCTTCCACGCGAATCACCCTCACTTTTGAACCCTCCTTAATGACACTACAGTCATCCACAGGTTTAGCAAGCCAAATCTCCCCTCCAAGCTTAACTACTCCGCCATCCAAGGGGTCAATATCAGTTTTTGCAATAGTTTCCTTACCAACCATTGCATCAGAGTTTGTACGTAGCAGGCTAACGTTGAATTTATCCAGCAAGCCGCCGCCCCTCATCTCTTCAATGTTGTAGGTGGCGTCTTTTAGGTGGTTTAGTCGCCGGATGAATTCGCCGAAGTCTTCACCGTTTAGGTCTACTTCCAAGAGGTAGCCGTTTGGTCGCCGGTTGAGTTTGTAGCTCATGTGGTATTTTTCGCTGAATTTTGAGAGCATTTGTGCGAGTTTTAGTTCGTCGGCTTTTACGGTTAGGGTGACTTTCATGGGTATTGCCCAACATAATATTGTATCGACGGATATTTAAAATTATTTATGATTATCGTGTCACATTGACAAATATTTCATTCATCGAGGCACATCAACCATCATCAAACCTCATCAAAACAACTAAAACATAATTTTCGGTTTTTTCACCAAGAACTACAGACAAAAAAGACCAGAAAACAAGCACCCAAAAGACAAACAGAAAAAAATTGCACATTATGAGACAATAGACAAACTAACAAACAGAAAACAGCAAATTCTCACTCTTGCAGCACCAATATTATAAAAATTTCCAATAAAAAATCAAACTGGACTGGATTAGTTATAGCGTTTTACTGATTAACTTCAGTAACCCTTACCAGACATGGTGTCCAACAACATCTTCGCCGTGAAATTCGCTGTGTTCCCTGCGCAGGTGCTCCAAGTGGACTCCATGAAGGTGGGCTTCTACGGCTTCTTTTAGGGGGAACAGTTTGCCGCATTCAGGACACATAAACTGGTTCCGGTTAACCTCAATCACAGTTGTATCGTGCCCGTCTGTATGTTTGGGTTCACTATTAACTGACTGAATAATTGAAGCCAAAATCTACACCTAAAAAGTAATGCTTCTTCGAATGCAAAGAACATATGTGGGCAACACAAAACAGTCACAATAATAACAAAGTCTTCTATCTATGCCGCAAATTGCAAACCATAAAAAAGAGGAAGCATGATAGAAGGGCAGGCATGAATAGTTTACATTTCTGCCATAAGAGTAAGTGCCGACTTTTCGTTGATTCCAAATACTTTGCCGTTTGGTAGTTTGAATCTACAACTCCCGTTAATGTTTGAGACAAAAGTTGCGGGCATACCGTTTGGAATCTTGCCTAAAGTGGCGTCAGCGTAGTCCTGTTTTAGTCGGTACTTTTTGTTTGCTATAAACCTCATGCCTATCACCTCACATAAAATGTTAGCTCAAAGAGGTAAGACACGAACCATAAATAAGTTGCCCACACCATCAACTAAATCTTATAAAAAAGAATTTTAAACCCAATTTTTTCTACAAAATCGCTTAAAACAACGCAACTTTTAAGAGTTCACCTTGATGTTGGCAAAAGTTTAAAACGAATTTTACCGAAATAAAATCAGATGCAAGATGACTGAAAACTTTGATTCAACAATTAAAAGCCACGAGATTGAACTGGCAGATTTAATTGAAAAAATGGAAGAAATCCGAATTCAGTTCATTGACGCCACAGCAGTTTTCGCCTCCAACTGGTTTGATGACACCACAAGAAAGTATGTAACATCAGACACTGAAAACACGTTAAAATTGGGGAAAGAAAAAATTGGGGAATTAAAGGCAAAAGTGCGAAAACTGTCAAGTCAAGCATCTCAGTTTTCAGAGGAGGCACTCTCCACTAAAGAGTTGTGGTGGCATTTATCGTTAAAAGAGATGGGTGTACTCTCACCATATTGTTGTTCAGGCAACAGGGACCCCGAAATAGTGAATAAAGGCGTAAGAAGAGTCGTTGGAAAACTGGGCCCGATTTTGTCTGAATACGGTTTTCTTAGACATGAAGACTGTTGGCTTGAGCATACTTCAAAATGTCACGGACAAAAAGTTATTCCGTATTACCCTTATGGTTTGATATGGTCACAAGAAATGCGATCTATAATGAAACAGTACAGTGAGATATACAAGCAAGCATATACCAAGTACAAAGAAATCGTGAATTTAAAGGTTCAAAAACAAACTGAACAAGCCATAGAAATATGGAACTCCACCTAAAAATACTCATTTTTTTAAATGACAAAATATTTAGGTGCAAGCTCAGTAATTTCGCTCCAAAAAGAAACTTCCATACTTTTAACGCCGGGAACAGCCGCGATTTCATCTCTTACAGCAAACAGGTGTTGAAAATCCCGCACTACAGCCATAGCCAATAAATCATGATCGCCAACGGTTTTAGTAGCGACAATAATGTTTCTCATTTTTATCAACGTTTCTAAAATAATTGTGGAATCAAAACGTTTTCCGTTTACTGCCGGTGCGATGTCAATCATGAAAACTGCCATTGCCGTGTAACCAATCTCTTTAGGGTTTAAAACAATTGTTGATCCTCGAATAACCCCTTTCTCTTGTAGAAGGTTATAACGGTCTATTATTGTATCAGGTGAAAGGTTTAATGCTAAGGCGATTTGGCGAAAAGATACGCGAGCGTCTTTAGTTAACGCTTCAATAATGCATAAGTCTATGTTATCCAAGCGTGGCTTCTCCTTTGGCAGTTAAATCAAAGTTTTCTGGACACAAGAGTATGTCATCAACCCATATGCTTGTTGTTATCTCTCTAACCATGGGGTGACCTTTAATCAGCTCTTTAATCTGACTCAGGTTTGTAACGTCCTTAACAATAGCAACAGCAAAGATGCTGTGTCTACCCATTGTTTGCGTAGTAAAGATTATGCCAGGAATTTTTCCGATAAAATCCAAAATTTCATTTAAGTATGAAATGTCTGCTCTTACACCAAAACTGGCAACACAGTCACAGCCGAAACTTTTAGGGTTCAGCAGAACAGTTGTTCCCCTAGCTACGCCTAATTGTATTATTTTTTTGAACCTTTTACTTACAGTATCAATTGAGACAGCACAGTTTTTTGCGATTGTGGCAAAGCTAGTTCGTGCATCTTTTTGTAGAGCCCTAATTATGGCAACATCTATTTCGTCAAGTTCTGCGCCCATGACTTTTACCTTGCTTAGTTATTGTGTGATTTAATATAATTCTTTTCTACAAAAATTACCACTAATAACCGCTTTAAACACTGATTAATTCTTAATATTTCGGTTAAAAATCAGCTTTAATTCTACAAAATCTTAAATATACCCTGAAACATCCTGATGTTTGGTGCTGTCATGCGGCTGGAAGAAGTATTAAGTCAAGTCGGGCACAAAATTGGAGACAACTTAAGAAAAAGGTACGCTTGCTCACACTGCGGTAAAACCTGGGTTGAACTCGTCGGACTTTACGCCAGTAACATAGAAGGACAAGAAGACATCTATTTTAGGCTAGGACAAGAATCAGAAAATTGTCAACATTGCAAATTCAACACTAAAGTATGCCCTGCATGTGGCTCGAAGGATACTTACGAAATTAGTTTTCCGTCCAACATGCAAGAGACTCCATTGAGCTTTAACCAGATACGTATAGTCAGCAAAACTTAACCGAGCAGTGACAATACAATGTATAAAACCCCTGAAGACTTTATGGCATACGTAAAAGAAAAAAATCCTAACCAACCAGAATTTCATCAAGCAGTAGAAGAAGTAATTACTTCTATTTGGCCTGTAATTGAAAATAACCCCAAGTATCAATCAGCCAACATTTTAGAACGAATAGTTGAACCTGAACGGGTAATCATGTTTAGAGTAACATGGACCAATGACAAAGGAGAACTACAAGTAAACAAAGGCTACCGAATTCAGATGAACAGCGCCATCGGCCCATACAAAGGCGGACTCCGCTTCCACCCAAGCGTCAACCTAAGCGTCCTCAAATTCCTCGCATTCGAACAAGTATTTAAAAACTCTTTAACTACCCTACCAATGGGCGGCGCTAAAGGCGGTTCAGACTTTGACCCCAAAGGCAAAAGTGACGCTGAAGTTATGAGGTTCTGCCAAAGCTTCATGCTTGAACTTTCCCGGCATGTTGGTGCAGACACTGACGTTCCAGCTGGCGACATTGGTGTTGGCGGCAGAGAAATCGGTTACATGTTTGGAATGTACAAGAAACTCCGCAACGAATTCACAGGAGTTTTAACTGGAAAAGGCTTAAACTGGGGTGGCAGCTTAATTCGGCCAGAAGCAACCGGTTACGGCGTCACCTATTTTGCTCAAGAAATGCTAAAGACACGCAATGAAGACTTCAAGGGCAAAGTTGTTGCTATTTCAGGTTCAGGTAACGTTGCCCAATATGCAGTGCAGAAAGTCAATGAACTGGGTGGAAAAGTAGTAACCCTCTCAGACAGCGACGGAACCATCTTTGACGATGAGGGCATCAACTGCTCCAAACTTGCCTATGTAATGGATCTTAAAAATAACCGGCGAGGACGAATCAAAGAGTACAAGAGCAAATATCCCAAAGCAGAGTACCTTGAAGGAAAACGTCCATGGGAAGTAGAATGCCAAATAGCGTTACCCTGCGCCACACAGAACGAAATCAGCGGAAGCGACGCTAAAACTCTAATCAGCAACGACTGTTACTGCGTTTGTGAAGGAGCCAACATGCCAACAGAACCTGAAGGCGTCAAAATATTCCTTGACAATGAAGTATTATACGGTCAAGGCAAAGCTGCAAACGCTGGAGGCGTAGCAACATCTGGTTTAGAGATGGCTCAAAACAGCATGCGTCTATCATGGACACGCGAAGAAGTAGATGCTCGACTATACGGGATAATGAAGTCAATCCACCAAACATGCGTTAAATACGGCAAAGAAGGCGACTTCATCAACTACGTGAAAGGCGCAAACATTGGCGGTTTCGTGAAAGTAGCCGACGCAATGGTTGACCAAGGAGTAATCTAAACCAAAAATTTGCGTGGTAAGGGTATGCGCATCATCGTCAAAACTGTTTGGAGAACAAAAAAGGACACAGAAGTTTGTCCAACATGTAAAGCGTTAGAAGGTTACACTTGGACTTTTGACGCTGGTGAAGCATACCCTACTCACCTTATCCACCCCGTTTTTGGTCCTGTTTATGACATGAGACCAGCATCTGAGGGCAGCTTAATCGAAGAAGAAAAAGGTCACCAATGCAGATGCAGACTGGAACATCAACTAGAAGCCTCCAGCGCATGTCTGAATGAAAAAATGCTTGTAAAAACCGGCAACAAAAAATAGAAAAAATACAATCGTTCTTTTTTACTCCCTGATTTGTACTTGTTAAAAATTTTATGCGGAAATCTATAGAGCTAAAACCCTAAGGGGGTAGGCGCTATTGGTTGAGAATCAAATCAAAAGTATGTTGGAAAATAGAAGAAAAAGATGGTTAGGCTTCAAGCAAAGTCTTCAACAAACGAATTGCTGACCAAGCTGCCAAAGCGCTTGTGTGGGGGTTGTCTGGGTGGGGGTCGTTGGCAAATTGCATGTGCATTTCGCCGTAGCGCCATTTGATTTTGATTTCGTGTGTGTTGCGAGTTACTTTTGGGTCAGAAACCACTTGCACCTTAACGGGGACAGGTTTAACGATTAAAGCCAAGGTTGCCGCAACATTCATTGCTTTTGGAAACAATCTTGCTGCCTCTTTTGCGTTACCACCATAAACTACGAGTTCTTCAGTGTTATCTTTGTTTAGAGCCTTTGGAGGCTTATGGGTAATCAATGTCACCTCATCAACACCAGCAAGAACAGCGCTGGAAAGTGCATCTAAACCGCCGATTGCACCCGACGGAAAATGAACACGTGGACTACCAGTACCAAGACTAAGCAAAGCACCTGTACTCATAACTATAATGTCAACATCAGCCGCTAAGAGTTTGTCAAAATGCTCTGTAATGGCTTGCTGGGAAGCTGCTTCCACAATCACTTTAGGCTTCAAAGCAAGCATAGCCTCAACGCTATCAACCACTTTCACAGGAAACAGTAGTTTATTTTTGAGGTTTTGAGCACGCTGCTGGTCCGTGTCATAAACGACTATTTCGTCGCATTTTACAAGTTCACGCTGAACAGATTCAGCCAAGACGGTGCCGATTGCACCGGCGCCGATTAAACCAACACGTTTAGGTTTAGCCAAACAGTTTCACCTTTAATACTCTGCTTGAATAGTCACGTCGGTTTGAGCGACTTGTCTTCCTTGAGTTGATTTTTCCGGTAGAACTTTAATGTTTTCAATTTTAAGCGTTGAAGCAATGTCAGTTGCACCTTTTTGCAGGATTTCTGCGGTTACTGTGTTGCCAGCGTAAATGGTTACTTTTTTGATTGGAGCGTTTAGTGGCAGTTTCTTTTGTGCCTTGTCATTGCGGATTTCACCCAATACGGCGATGATTAAGTCGCCCTGTTTCTCAACTTCCTCGCAGACGACGACGGGGTTGAATTTTGGCCACGTTGAAACTTGGATGCTCTGGTAGCCTTTAGTGTCAAGATACATGTACTGATAAATTTCTTCAGTCATGTGTGGAGCCACAGGAGCGAACAATTGTAGCAAGCGGTAAAGGACTTCGTAAAGTGTGTATTGTGCGGCTAATTTGCTTTGTTTTCCGTGCACTTCTGGACGGTACAAGCGGTCTTTTATTGCTTCCAAATAGTAATCGCAGAACACGTGCCATGTAAAGTTACGGATGTCTTCGACTGCAATGTTGAATTGACATTTTTCAAAGGATTCAGTGACTTTTTTTGTCAGGTTTTCAGTTTTGCTGATAATCCATTTATCCAAAAGTTGCAACTCAACGTTTGCTGCCTCCTGTGGATTGTAGTCTTCGAGTAGTTTGCTTGCAAATCCTGAAGCGTTCCAGAGTTTGTTAAGGAAACGTTTGCCGTATTCAACATCTTGCACACGGTATGGAATGTCAGAGCCTGTTGCGCCTCCGCCTGCAGCCCATTGCCTTACTGCGTCGGCACCGTTTTTGGCGAGCGCTTCGGGTGCGGCAGCATAATTTTTCAGCGATTTGCTCATTTTTCTTCCGTCAGCGCCAAGAACCATGCCGTTAATGAGGACGCTATTGAATGGACGCTCGTCAAATAAGGCGAGGTGACGTACCATTAGGTAGTAGGCCCACGTACGGATGATGTCAGTTCCAGAGGGGTGCACACTTGCAGGGAACAAGCGTTTCCAGTCTGCACGGTCAGGCCAGCCAGCGTGAACAGCACAAGTAATTGAGCTATCCATCCAAGTGTCCATGACATCTTGTTCGCCAGTAAATTCTTTGCAGCCGCATTTGGGGCAGGCATCGATTCGTGGACCTTCCAGTTTGGGATCAATTGGCACCCATTCAGGCTTGGCAATAATCATTTCACCGCAGTTATTGCAGTACCACACAGGAATAGGCGTGGCGAATAGGCGTTGGCGGCTGATTACCCAGTCCCATTCCAACGCTTTTGCCCATTCGATTAGGCGGTTTTTCATATAATCAGGATACCAAGGGATTTCGTTAGCTTCTTTCTCGACTTTTTCTGAAAGCTCCATGGTTTTCATAAACCATTGTTTACGTTCGAGAATTTCTACAGTGGTTTTGCAGCGGTCACAGACGCCGACTTCCTGCTGAATCTTTTCGGTTTTCTCAAGCAATCCAGCTTCGGTGAGGTCAGCAACAATGGCGGCGCGTGCCTTATTAAGGTACAAGCCCGCGTATTTGCAGCCTGCTTCGCTTATTTGACCATTAGGTGTTACTAGGCGGATTACGGGGAGTTTGTGTTTTATGACGGTTTTTACGTCGTCTTTGTCTCCGTATGTGCAGATTTGGACCGCGCCTGTGCCAAAGGTCATATCTACTGCTTCGTCAGCGATGATTGTGACTTCGCGATTCATTAGGGGCACAGCGATTTTTCTGCCAACATATTTACCGTAGCGTTCGTCTTTGGGGTTAACTTTAACGGCGACGCATGCAGGTATGAATTCGGGGCGTGAAGTAGCGATTAAGAGGTGTTCGCTTGAGCCTGCCAATGGGAACTTTATGTAATGCAGGGTGCCTTCTTTTTTGACGTGGTCAACTTCCGCGTCGGCAATGGCGGTTTCGTCGCGTGGGCACCAGTTTACGGGGTGTGTGCCTTGGTACATGTAGCCTTTCTGGTAAAGTTGGATGAAGCTGAGTTGTGTTCGGCGCCAATAATCTGGATTCATCGTTTTGTATTCGGTGGTCCAGTCTATGCTTGCACCCATCTTCAGGATGCCTTCTTTCATCATTGCAATGTATTTTTCTACAAGTTCGATACACCAGCTACGGAATTGGTCTGGTGGAACGTCGCGTTTGCGGATGTTTCTTGCTTTTTCAACTTGGATTTCTATGCCTAAGCCGTGGCAGTCCCAGCCCTGTGGGAAAAGCACGTTGTAGCCTTGCATGCGTCTGAAACGGGCTACTATGTCAAAGTATGTCCAGTTGAGAACGTTTCCCATGTGAAGTTCGCCCGACGGGTAAGGTGGGGGCGTGTCGATTGTGAAGGGAATTTTGGTTTTGTCGTTCCAGTCGAAACGGTTAATTTTCATTTCTTCCCATCGGTTCTGCCATTTCTGCTCGATTTCGGCAAACTTGTAGTCTTTAGGCATAGGCTGCATGCTAATCAATCCAACTTGAAAGTTACTATTTGACTTTAGCAAGACTATGGTAAACCCTAAAAACATTACCCTCTCAATTAACGCATAAACAATAAAGAAAAAAGGTTAGTATTTAGTAAAGTATATGACGTTTCCGTCTTTGTAGCCTTTAAGAAGTTCACAGTGCCTTAAAATAGCAAATTGTTTCTCAAACTCCTGAGGCGAAAGCTTCATAACCTCAAGAAGCTCCTTGCGACTTATTTTTCCACGCTCAATCACAGTATTGTAGATCTGTTTCTGTAGTTCCGTTAAACCGTCTGTTCCCGATTGCCCCAACTGTTTGCGGACAGTTAAAGTTGAGGAAACAGCGGTTGGGTCACAGACTTTTGGCGGATTCATCAAATCAAAACAACAGTCTTCGCACACTGTTTTGCCCTCAAAAGAGTAAATTTGACCATCCTCAAGCGTTACACCACAATTCTCACATTTCATTAGCAACAACCTCACTGCAAAGTTAATTTGCCCTTTTTCGCTTCAGATAAACTGTATAGCAGATTCATTGCTTCAGACGCATATGCCGTGGCAGGTCCACCACCCATCAATATTCCCACAGATATTGCTTCAGAAATTTCAGCGTCACTGTTTCCAGTCTCCAATGCTTTAGCTACGTGTTTTTGTATACAAGGCGAACACCTAATTGCCACAGAAATCCCGACAGCAATTAATTCCTTTATTTTTTCAGAAAGAGCACCATCCGCCATTATTGAGTCATGGAGTTGATTAAAACAGTTGGCTACTTGCGGTAACTGCCTTAGCAAACTGTTTGATTTTGGAATAATTTTTCTGTTTTCCAAATCAAAACACCATAATGTGAAAGAAAACAGCGATTTATTATTTATTTCTGCGGTCTCAGTTGAATACAAATGTAAAGATTAAACTTAGAAGCGGGAGCTAGGCGTGCTTGTCAAGTGTTGGAGCTTTTCGGCGTCCGTCCCAAGCATGATGCAAAGCCAAAGCGGGATGATAAATGAGCAATCGCGGACCGGAGTAACTCATGATTTTGCGGACTTCTTGTTTCATGTCGGGTTTGTAGCAGTGGATTTTGCATTTTCCGCAGGTGCTTTTTTTGTCTTGGAAGGGGCATTTATCTAGGCGTAGGAAGGCGTAGTCTTTGAATTTTTGGCATTCGGGGCATAATTCGCCGCCTGTTGTGTGGTGGTGTCCTTTGCAGTAGATGTCTACCATGTATGCTATGGTTTTCTTTTCGCGTATCATTCGTTTATGGGTTGGGTTTGGTGGTTGGAGCTTCATGTTTGATCAGTTACAATATTACACTGGTACTTAGTAGATTAGTTTTTACCCTTACAAATACGGGATGCCTAAACGGGCAAAATGAAACTTATATTTTTTTTAAAAAAAAAGAAAAAAGGTGCGAAGTTTATTTGTATTTAGGGTTTTTTCCGTAGCAACAGAAATGCAACTAATGCAAGAGCGATGATAATTACCACTGCTGAACCAATAGTGTAGAGTTCATATGGCGGATTAGCGATTGGCGATGATGTTGGTGTTGCTTCTGATGCTGTTATTACTTCCAACATTGCTTCTGAATTTGATGAATAGTAAGAGTTCGTTCCCGCAAAGGTTGCTTTGATAGTGTATGTTCCCACGGTTTCTGGTACGAATTTGACTCCGTAATTGCCTTCTGAATCAGTTGTGGTTGTACCTATTGTGATGGTGTTGCCGTTTGGATCTACTGCTGTTAAGGTTACTTGTACGCCTTCTGGTGTTGGTGGATTGTTTAGCAGTGTTGCGTTTTGCATGTGTAGGTAGTCCATCCATTCACTCATTGATGTATCTGCAACGGCTGGAGTGCCTGCTGATGCTGGAGATTGGTCTAAAACGTTACCTGTTATGAGCACCGTCGCATGGCTAGTAACAACATTATTTTGTATGGTTACTGAAGTTGAAGTTTGACCTTTGCCGACGCAATACAAGTTTCCATCATAATCTCCAGTACCTATTATATAGCCATTAGCCGCAGAAGAGGGGCGAAGTCCACCATTTAATGTCCAGTTAATCTTGCCTGTGGTAGCGTTAATGCACACTAGCATTCCAAATCTTGGAATAGGATTAAGCTTATACTGAGAAGAATAGCCTGCGAACACGTAGACATTACCACCTACCAGAACCATACTATTTGTCATGGGTATTGCGTTTGAATTGTATTCAGTTGAAGCAAAAGGCTCACTTACCCATACTTGGTGTCCATCTTCCAAACTATAAGCACGTGTTGTGCCATCAGGGAACATAGCATACAAATAATGCATGTCATTGGCTTCAGACCAGTAAAGGTTCCAGGAAGTAGCCCACGGAGAGTCGCTAAAGCTAGTACTTGTCCATAGCAAATTGCCAGTAATCATTGAATAGCATTTGAAGGTTGATCCAACAGTATCCAGTACAACAAAGTTGTCTACGCCCTGTAAACAGAATTGCTCGTTAGCAGAGGTTGCATAATCCAAGGTAAGGTTCCATACTGAAGCACCAGTATTTGCGTCATAACCCCAATATTGGTTGGATGTCTTTATCACAACCCTAGACAAATCTGATGATACTCCAAAGAGAGATGGAGTAGCCAGAGTCATTCCAGTAGTAGTGTATATTTGGGATGTTGGTAGTGGGGTTTTCCATTGAATTCCTGTTGTCCAAACGTTATTTACAACTTTTGACATATTCCAAGCATATACATAGGCACCGCCTAGAACGGTCGGGCTGTTTACTGCTCCAAAGGCCATGTTGCTGCCGTCAATAAGGCGGGCGGAGCTACAGTTACTGATTTGACGCAATAGTACTCCAGTAAAAGGATCATAGTAATTCCAATAGGTAACTCCAGCGACTGTTGCGGTTCCGTATAGGTAAGGTGTGGGGCTGTTTCCATATGAGCTTCCAAGATCTACGTTTCCAGTGGGGCTAAGATAGGCTTGCAAAGCTGCGTTTCCAGGCAATTTAATAGAACCGGTAATTGTTCCATTGGCCGTATACAAGACTTCGCCAGTTGTCAAATCAATGCATTTGAATTGCCCATAGGTTTGTCCAACCGGTGTTGTGTTAGGTACATTTATGTATAATTTTCCACCTGTGACGGTAGTGCTAAATTGGGAACCTTGAGCTCCATAGCTAATACTGCCATAATCGCCACCCATAATGCCTCCTTGTCTGAGCGGTTGGCTCCAAACTATGTGGGAAGTGCTTGGTCCTGTACCATAAGGCTGCCAGTGAAGACCGCCGGGTCCGTTAATAGGGCTGTTAGCTGCGCTGCTGGCAAGCCAGTCGCCTGAGATTGCATACCATTCTCTGTTGTTGCTGTTGATTGGGTAGCTCCAGTATGTGTTTTCGTTTGGCAATTCTGACCATGGATAACCGTTGAGTAGACCAGCCAATACTGGTTCTGTTTGAACTGTAAATTCGAATGAGTTGCTATTGCATCCTTGGTATAGAACGGTTCCTGTACTGTCAGTTAGGTTCTGATCTGGCATAGTGAATGATACACTCCAGTTACCCGCCTGATCTGGCGCATAATAGAAGTTTATAGCTCCAAGTGATTGTGTTTGTCCTGGACGGTATATGCCTGTTGCGTCTTTTGGCATGAATGTGTCTTTTGTTCCATCAGGTCTTACGAACGTAACCGTTATTCCGTTGAAGCCGTCATAGTATGGATAATATTTATAGTCAGTAGGCATAGGATTGAGCCACAGGTTTGTAGTTAATTCTTGGCCCACTCCAACGAGTGTTGGTGCAACGGTAATGTAACCTGCTGTTTTCACAGGTTGAGGGATACCCACTTGAGCTAAACTTGACTGAGCAAAAGCCATCATCAATGACATCAAAAGCAATAGAACTATCGATAGCGTGCTGATTTTGTTAAAATTTTCATTTATTTTATAATTTTTTAACCCTTTCATCTTTTCATCCTCAAATTTTTAATTTTTAACATGGGAAACTGATATCAATCAACTTTGCTTATATATTTTTGCCAATTATGGTGTTTTGTTGACACTTAACCACAAATAACCCCTACATTAAACCAATTAAATCGGTTAAAACGCTTATTTTCTTGAAGAGTTTAAGTACACTTATTTCCGAAAGATTAATAAGATGGAAATATAGGTTGAGTACCAACCCCCAAATAGATTAGATACACCTTGAAGTTTGATTCAACCGATATTAAAATAATCAAAATTCTCCAGAAGAATGCGCGTGAAAGCATCGCAAATATAGCAAGAGCTATAGAAATCTCGCCAAACGCTGCATTAAACAGATACGAAAAAATTCAAAAATCAGGAATTATTAAAAAAACATTTAACCCAATAATTCTACCTCAATATTTAAACGAAAAAAACCAAACCTATAAAATGCAATTACTAGTCAAATCCGAAATCAATGAAACCCAGAATATTATTAAATACGCCAAATCAATCGAGTTGGAATTTTCTCAAATAGAGTGCATAGAAACAATTGGCCACTTTAACATCCTCATTTGGATTCTTTCCGAAAATCCGATTGACCTTCATGTAGTTAAAGACAAGTTACAAACAAAAAAAGGAGTTTTAGAAGTTAAAGCCAACGTTCTTCAGCATTCAAACGATCTCTATGCTAAACTAAATCTTGACCATTTGGAGGGTAGGGAAGTATTTGAATGAGATTGATTGGCAAATAATAGATATGCTCCTGCGAGATGCAAGGGTCTCATATTCAGATATTGGAAAAAAGCTCGGTTTAGGCAAGGACACCATTCAAAAGCATGTAAAAAAATTAACTGATTTAGGCGTATTGAAAGTTCCCATTTCAATTTTGGATGCTAAAAAAAGTGGTTTTAAAGGTATAGTCGATTTCTTTATACTTCTTGACGTCGAAAACATACAGGCAGTAGAAAATCAGCTGTCAAATTTACCCTATGGTTTAGTTATTGGGCGCGCTATTGGCGATTTCAATTTTTACTTTAGTTCGTTTTATAGGGATTTCGATGACATAAAAGAGATCATCTCTGAATTCAAGAAAATCCCGTACATCTCTTCTTATGAAATGATTTGCTATGAAAAGGATGTAGCTATTCCAATAATCTGGCCCTTTATAGATGGAGACCCAAACAGCAGTATTGTTTATAAAATTCAAGCAAAATCTGCTCAAGACAGCAGCTCTTGAAGTTTCAAATTTAATAATGCCCTAACGATAAAAAGTTAACTGAGGATTAACTCCTGTCTGACCAAAAAGAGATTCAAACAGATGATAATAGTCAAATCAAGTCGGACATAATACGTAACACCCTATTTCTAGTAGGAAACAATGTATTGATTTCTTGCTTTACTCAATTTGTCATGGTTATTATTCCCATTATCATCTATGAATTAACAAAATCAATACCCCTTGGCAGCCTTGCAATATCTTTAGTATTAAGTGTAGATATGCTATCTAATTATCCAGCAGGCAAATTGGCAGATAATATTGGTCGAAAGAAAACTCTTTTGTTGGGAACAGGAATCGGTCTTTTAGGTTTGATTTTTATGGTTTCTTCACGACTCATTAGCGAAGTTTGGCTATTTTGGATTGGGCTTGTTACGCTTGGATTTAGTACTGGATTTACCGTACTAAATAGAGCCGCCATTATGGATATGTATCCTAAAAAACGTGGTCAAAGCCTTGGGTACTTGAATACGGGAGCATTTGTCGGTGCTATATTAGCCCCTTTAATTGTAACAATCATAACTGGAGCATATAAGGGGGCATCGGTTAATTATTATGATTTTATTCTAATGCTTTGCATTCCATTTCTTGCTTTTTCAGGACTATTACTGTTAGGAATAAAAAGAGATACAATGAGCATAGCTAGAATTTTAAGTAAAAATGAATCTGGACCAATTAATGGCGCACCATGTGATATAAAAGAACAAAATAATAAAAATATTAAGCGTAACCTTGTTGTTGCTTTCTTGATTAGTTCATTATCTGTTGGAGCAGTTTCTATTTCTCTTGCTCTTTCGCCAACGTTACTATATATTTTGAAGTCAGAATTATGGTGGATTAGCTTTTCAACAGCGTTAATAACGTTTGGAACAAGTGGGTTATCGATATTTTTGGGAAAAACATCTGACAAGATAGGAAAAAAGAAAACAATGATCATAGGCATATCCGTGATGAGTATTGGCCTATTATTATTGGCTATTGCCCCAAATACCTATTTGATAGCCCTTTCTAATTTTCTTGTTGGTTTAGGTGGAGGTGCTATGGCAATCGCTTCAACTTCAATGATTTGCGATTTAATCAGCATTGAAAATCGCGGAAAAGTTTTTGGATTAAACAGTTTTGCAATAAACATTTCTACGTTAATCTTCCCGCCTTTATCTGCAGTTCTGTTTAGCTTTTTAGGCCCTTTTTCAATATCTCTGCTGGTTGTAATAATGGCTTTAATTTCTTTTCTAGCAGTCAGTTTAATTCAAAGTAATATTAATTCGGAATCGACACGATTGTTGTAGAACACTAAACTTTTCAAACAAAAAGCTTTTGAGCGAAAATTTGCAATACAACCAAACCCTTAATTCAAAAGCATTTTGAAAAAACTTGTAAAAAGAATTAAACACGATAAACTTAATCAGGGTTTTGACACGAACTGGTTATTTTTGACGTAAAAACGCCAGAGCAGGTCCTTCCATTCGCCAGCGTAATCCACGCCCACACGCTTAGAAGCCACAATTTCATCCAGCTGCACTTCAGGAGCATCTTCAACGTACAATGGTGGAGCAGTCAAATCCTGCAGGTTCTGAGCCCTCGAGATACCCAACCCAATACATAGCCTGCCAGGACCGTTGGTCAGGTTAACCGGCTTCCCTGGGCAACCGCGGCGTTTTGCCATAAGCTCCAAGCCCTCAACGGGTTCAAGAGCCCGAATCAAGACGGCTTCAGGTTTTCCCGGAACTGAGCCAGATGTGATGTTGATGCAGTTGTACATGCCATAAATTAGATAAACGTAAGCGTGACCTTTTTCGCCATACATAACTTCGTTTCTGGCTGTACGGCGTCCGCCTGAACTGTGCGCGGCTTTGTCTTCGGGTCCAAGGTAAGCTTCGGTTTCAACTATTCTGCCTTTGGTAGTGCCTTCGAGGGTTTGGTGAACAAGGATTTTTCCAAGTAGACTTTTGGAAAAAGTAATTATGTCTTGTTGGTAAAAGGGCCTTTGGAGAATCACAGAAAAACAAAGGCAGTACAAACCTAATTAACATTACAGCCAACCTATTTGAAGAACTATTAGAATTTATTCGAGCCATAGTGAATTAAGATCAGGGTAAAAAGATAAAAAAAGAAAAAAGGGTAGTTTCGATAGTTTACTCACTTAGAACTACAATGTTGTCGAAGTAACCTGTAGAATTGAATGTACTTATTCCTACATGTCCGTTGGTGACGTCATCCAGAACTGCGTTATCCCAATTAATGTACAGAGTGCCATCCACCCAGACTTTAGCATTGGTTCCTATGATAGATACTGCTACTGTGTGGTCTGCCAAGGGGTTTTTGTTAGCCAGAGCTTCTGTGTAATAACGGGTTCCTCCTGACCAAACCGTGAGCTCTACATAATTGTCTCTGCGTATTACTGCATAAATGTTGTTGTATCCATCAATCATTGAAACATACAACCGTAAAGCATCCGCTGCACTGCCAGTTGGAGATAATGTCCTCATGTTAGCCTTCACATGTCTATTTGTAGAGAATGTTGAGTTTGTATGCATGTAAGAGTTAGACTGGTTTGATAAGAGTACACCGCTTGATAATTGCCAACTACCCGCATCAGAAGTCCAACCATCATAATTGCCGTCTTCAAATGTATCTACGAAACTGTTTGCCGGCGTTACTTCAAAGTTATCAAAGTAGCCTGTTCCAGACGCAACTGATCTTTCTGATGAAGCGTAAGCATAAACATAACAGTCTTGTGAGGGCAATGCATATGGTTCAGCGTACTTCATTGTGCCGCTTTCGTAGAAAGCTACCGAACCTAACGATGTCGCCATTTTCAAGTTGCCTGTAGCTGCACTCCAAGGTACATTCCATTTTGAAGCCCAAGTGCCCCCAATTCTGTTCTCTATAGCAAGCACGTTGGTGCCATTGCATCTACGACCTTTCACTATTCTATACCAATTGTTTTCACTATATGGATCCGAACCACTTACTTTGGTGTTGCAAATCAACAATCCCATTTGATCCAATGCGGTATTAGTGCTTACGTCAAGTGATGCCGTGAACCCTTGCTTGTAACCATATTTCTGCTGTACATTATGATAGTATTTGCTAACGTAACCTGCTTGAGCCCAGCCAGATCCACTCGGAATACTAACTTGCAACTTATTACTTGTTTCAGTAGCGGTGCCCCCGTTTGCTGCTAACGTCTCCCAAAAAGAAGTGTCTATACTATTGTCATTAAATGTATCCTGCCAATTGTTAGTAGTCCGATAAACACGATAAATATTAATCCGTCCAGGATCACTCGGGCTTCCATCGATTAACTCCATTCGTGCACCTGAATTATTTGTTAAGGTTACAGTATTTGATGCACCAGGTTCATCATGATATCCCTGCGCTTTTGCTAAATCAACGCTGACCGCTTGAGTTGTATACAATGTTGGTGGGTTATCAACTTGTCTGGTTTGATAAAATGTCGCTATTGTATTTCCATTTAGGGAGATAGTATATTGATTATCATTGCTACCGCTATTAGTTTTTACAATTAGATTGTTAAAATTGAAGAAGCATGATGATAACCCCATGTAGTTTGATGGTTGCTTGGATGGCGGTATAACGAATGTCCAGCTTTTAGATGCACCTGATTCGAGCGTATATCCTTGACTGCTATCAGGTCCAAAGGTTGTAAAGCTATATGGGTTGCCACAATTTTCGCAACTGCACGGATAATCCTCTCTTTGGCTGTCTATGCTTCCCGTGTCTGTACTTGGAGGTCGTACCTCTTCCGCAGGAGCCCATGTATGGGCATAGTCATATACCGAATAAACTCTAACAATACGCAGGTTCTTTATAGAAACACCGACGTCATTATTATTAGTAAAAATCAACGTATTGGTATTATCATCGTTGTACCATCCTGGATCACCAAATGGCGCTAAATCCAACGTTTCTGTTACATTATGGCCATATATTTTGCTGTGAATTCTTTCACCTATTGAGTACCCATTTAAAGTACAGCCTATTCGTACGTCTTGTTGGTTCGAAGAAGAGTCAATTTCGTAGTCCCAGGTGATGTTACATACAGCTCTGCCTGTGTAACCTTTTGGATGCGTGCCTGTAAAGCGTATAGTTGCAGTGCCGCCGTTTGCTGCCATATGATAGTTATTTGTAACGTTTGCACCCCATAATGTAATACCTTTACTTGCTGCAACACCTTCAGGTTGATTTGAGGCACAATTATAATCGTCAGGTATCAATTGGCTTTTTTTGAACGCCGCTATGCAACCAATCCACGGTCTAATGCCATGTTCACCTGGGTCTACGCAATGGGTTCCTGTACTTACAGTTGTGGGCGGATATTGAACTGAATAAGATTTTAACTCTAAATATCCTAAAGAGTTAAGGTTTCCGTTATACTGACCATCATAAAGAGTAAATCCATTTATCGGCGCGTTTTGTTGATAATAGTATGCAAAAGTTGCTCCAACAATCAATTCGTGAGATTCATCCTGAAATGTATATCCGCTTAATGGCTCATAGCCTGAACCGAAAGATGGAAATGATTCAGCACTGATGTCTTCAGAGATTCCGTTATATTCAAAGACTTCAGCTATGATTCCCTGCGATGTTGCGTTGTACAAAGTTATCGTTAAATTTTGTGATGCTGAAGTGGACGTGACTTTGCCAGTCCAAATTTCGATATCAAAAACTTTGTCGACAGTTTGGTTTTTCACTTGGCAATTCCAAGTTATTCCAGTTTGGGTTATTGTATTGACGCTTGCATCAATATTGCCGTAACCATTATAAGTAGCAATAGTTGCCACTAGCACGTTTCCTTTTGTCGGTGTCTGGTCTAGTGTTGCTGATAATGTTGAAGCGGTAGATCCTGAAGTTATGTGTGTTTTAGACTGTATTGAATATATCACTGTATAAACCTCCCTCCTTTAACTGTAAAAACGTAACCATCAATCTTGTTTCGTTTATCCAATGCTTTTTGTTCAAACATATTATCACCTGCTACACCATTTGGGCTTATGTAGAAATAAAAAAGACGAATATTTTCTGAAACTTGGGTCAATTATTAAATTGAAATAAAATAGCAGATTTATCAAAAAATGGCTATGGTTTTATGGTTATGTTTTTACTTCTTGGACGAGTGGATGGTTGTCCTTATTAGTTCCATCTATTAAATAGGGCGTATTGTATGTGCCAGCAGCGTTGTTTTGGGTGGCTTCGGGGTATCTGGATTGATAATCGCTCCAATAATTACCTATGACACCGTTGTCCCAAGAAACCACGTCAGTACCATTCATCAAAGCTGATGTGCCATGAGCAGTTGTTTCAACCACTGCTTGCCTTTGATTATCAATTAAGTTATTGCTAAAAAAGATATTATCCATGCCACCGGAGGTCGAATCGATAAATCTGTAATTAATTAAGGTAATTCCGACTAGATTTTGGATTATAGAATTATTATATACCAAAGAGCGACTTGCCCCCTCATACACAATGCCAATATTAAGACCCTTCAAAGTGTTTCCATAAACTATGTATGGTCCACCTAATGTAAGGATTATGCCGCCATCATCATACTCATCAACCGAATACTTGCTACCGCTATCAAACGTGTTTTTTTCCACCGTTACATTACTTGCCTGAACAAAAACACCGCTACTACAATTTTCAAATTCATTCTCAGAAATCAAAACATTACTGCCATAACAAGTAAGCCCCCAAACTAAACATTCGGAAATATTATTGCCAGTAACTATGTGATTGTTACCGTTAACTCCAACACCGGTTAAATAACCCTCTATATTATTATTTGTTATTTGACAATTTGAGGCATTGTCAGTTATCCCTATTCCATAAGAACTGCCAGTTACCATAAAGTTTGATATTGATACATTGTTTGCTTGTATTATCACCGTATTAAAGGTAGCTGATTTGATGTTATAGCCTTTTATTACAGTGTTTTGTCGGCTCTCCCCTATTAACGTCAATGGTTTATCAATTACTAATAATTCGTTGTAGACACCGTTACGTACGTAGATGGTGCTACCTGGCGATGAATTGTTGATAGCCGCTTGTATGGTTGGATAATCAGTTGGAACAACAATAGCCCCTAAAGGCGCAGGATAATGTATAAAGTAATTAACAAAAACAGCACCTGACGCAACCAAAAGAACGACCGCTAATAGTATTGCCCATTTACTTTTAGACATTACACCACTTCTAACTTAAAAACGCCTTTGAGAGAATATTAATTTGTCGCTAACTATTTTACACCTATAAAAAACTGCGTTTGAGCAGTTTTGCTTTTTTTAGGTATCGCAGCTATTTTGTTTCGCCTTTGTTTCTGTATTCTGGGTTGAGAACCTTGTTTCAGCATTTCTGGCATACATAAGCGGCGATTTTTAGTCTGCAACTTTGACATTTGCTTTGAGGTACGGCGTTTTGACATACAGCACAAATAAGGTCTTTGTTATCCAAGCAATTCACCATTTAATTTACCTGCTATCTTTATGGTTGCATGTGTTTTTTAAAAAAGTGAATGGTTTGCCAAACCCCCTCTATTAAATAAATGTATTGTTATAAATAATATTGGTAACAAAATATTCTTTTTAGCAGAAATTTGTGTGATTTACTTTCACTTACCCCTACACTTACGATATATTTCGTTTCACTTAAATGCTTTTAAATCGAACTGTGAAGTAAAATGGGTGATATGTGTTGAATCTTGATCGATTAATGACTTCGTCCTGTAGACAAAAAATCCTAAAAGAATTATCCAGGGTTAAATCTATCCATGTTATGGGTTTAGTTAGAAACATAAACAGCACTTATGTTGAAGTTAACAGGAACCTAAAGATTCTGCAATATGAAGGCATAGTAGTTGAGCAAAGGCTGGGTCGCGTGCGGATGCTAAAATTAAACTATGAAAATCCCAAAACCGAGTTATTGCTAAAAGCTTTAAGAATTCTCAACACGCAAACTAAACCCCACTTTGGAGTTACTTTTCAAAAGGAGGTCTTGTCAGAGACCAAAAAACTATCACCAGGAGCAGTCAATAATGCCAACAGTCAGTAGTAAAATAAGTTCAGCCCTTTCGAAAAGTCTTCATATTGTCAGCATTTGTATGGCAACCGGTGATTCCTGCACCAGTAAAACTGCGGTTTTATGTGATCAAATTATTGACAGTATTATTGTTGGAGGTATAACTGGTGTTTCAACTTACGTCGCCGCTGGAGAGGCTACTTCTATTAATTCAGCGATTTTTGCATTTTCATTGACTTTTCTAATAAAAATGAAGGAATACAGAAAAATCAGGTAAGGTGAAAACTGAAATGAGCTGTGTTAAAAGATTATTTATTTTAATAGATAGGCATGTAAAGGAAGTGGCTTTGGAAAATCCTGGGTATGCCTATAAGAAGAAGAAAAAATAATACCTTTTTTAAAGGTATTTTTTAACGCCAAAATTGTTTATACGACAGTTTTGTCACCTGTTTAGCAGTTGGAGCGTGAAACACCAGAAGTTTTAACGGTTTTTTATGGACCATGCTAGTGTCCAAATGCATTTCGCTTTTCAGCGCTTTTTGATGCCTTCTTTTGACTACCGTTGACTTCTATTGACGTCTGCCGCCTTTCTTTGACGTGCCCTACAGCCAAAATAAACCCTAAATCAAAAAAGCAGCCCAAAACAAACCCTAAAAGAGACCCGGGTAGATGCTGAAAAATGGCAAAACAAGAAGCTTTCGAAAATCAGCTTTCCAATCCCATTCAGGACAAGAATGACAAAATGCTAAGGGGGTAGGTTGGTATTGGTTGAAAAAGGACCATCAGCATGTTGAATTCCAGGATTTGAACCCTAATTTTTGGGTTTTGAGATAGCCAAACTAAAATATTAGTTTTCACATGTTTTGTCTTAGCATAGGTCCTGGGGAGCTGAGAAAAATGACTCGGCTGAGAGGACAACTTAATGGTTGTCGACCCAATGAACCTGAACCAGTTAATACTGGCGGAGGGAAAACAAAGTGGAAACAAACAACTCTATAAACCATAATAAATCAAATTATTACCACAATAGAAATTCTTTTAAAAATCGAATCAACAAGTTTTTTGAACCTTTCAGGAACCCAAGAATATTAGCTGAAATAGCCATCTTCACGGCATTAGCCACAGTTCTAAGCGAAATAATCATCTATGTGATGCCTCAAGGTGGCTCAATCACTCTTGCCTCAATGGTGCCAATCATTTGGCTCGCACTACGCAGAGGACCCAAAGTCGGCATAATCACAGGCGCAATCTATGGCATGATACAATTCATGCTTTTGCCATACGCTATTGACCCATTCCAAGTGCTGTTTGACTACCCATTAGCTTTTGCAGTTTTGGGCTTAGCAGGGTTTTTCCCAAAAAGACCAGTCCTTGGTGCAGCAGTGGCCATTACAGGTAGGTTTTGGATGCACTTCATTGCAGGCGCCGTGTGGTGGGCACCAATTTATGCTCCAGGCGTTGACCCAATCATTTACTCTTCAGTCTACAACGGCAGCTACTTGATACCTGAACTTGTAATAAGCGGCATAGCACTGTACATACTGCAAAGAACTCACGTACTAAAAGCGTACTTGTAGCAGGACAGATACAGAATTGGGAAAACTCAGCAACCAAGAACTACAAAAACTCATCAACTGCATAAAACCCAACCACAACGTAGTTGTGCCCCCAATGATTGGCTACGACGCAGGCGTCCACCGCCTCGGCGACCAGTTACTGGTGGTTTCAACTGACCCCTGCACCGGCGTACCACGTGAATGGTTCGGCTGGTTTTTAATCAACTACGCCGCAAGCGACCTCTCACTGTTCGGCGCCAAACCCCAATTCTGCACCGTCAACCTGCTCGGACCAAGACCAACCGACCCCACCATTTTTCAAGAAATAATGAAACAAACATGCGCCGCCGCAAACGAACAAGGCATAGCCATAGTACGTGGACACACAGGCATGTACGATAGCCTAAAAGACCTGCTCGGAGTCTGCACCGTTTACGGAACAGTTGACCCAGAAAAACTTGTAACCCCAGGAAACGCTAAAGCAGGCGACTTAATACTGTGCACTAAGCCAGTCGGCATAGAAACCCTCACCAACTTTGCATTAACACACCCCAAAACAGCAACAGAGCTTTTCGGAGCAACAAAAACCCAAGAACTCGCAGGCATGGTAAAAATGCAGAGTTGCGTTAAAGAAGCTCAACAACTCGCCGAAGCAGGCTGCGTGGACGCGATGCATGACGCCACTGAAGGCGGATTAGTAACCGCTCTTAATGAGCTTTCAGAAGCATCAAAAGTCGGATTCAAAGTAACATGGGAAAACATGCCAGTACCAAAAGAAGCAATTACCCTGAAAGAACGGTTCAGCCTAAGCGACGAACAAGTACTGGCGCTGTCTTCTACCGGCACAATTTTAGCAGCAGTCCCACAAGCGAAAAAACAGCAAGCTATTGAAGTGCTAAACAAAAATGGGCTTAAGGCGTGTTTTATCGGTGAATTAACAGAAATCAAAGACAGAATCTTGCTAAAATCAGGAAAAGAGACGGTTTTTCCAGAATTAACAGAAGATGCTTACACTAGGCTGCTTGCAATAAGAGAATAAAAAGAAGATTTAATGCTTAAGCTCGTTAAGCACGAAGTTAACGATTTCTTCAGCAATGTTCACGTCGGTAACAACTTGCAAGCCTTTCCAGCCCGGTTGACTGTTAACATCAACAATGCGCGGACCCTCGGGACCTTCAAGGATATCTACGCCCGCGATTTTGCATCCGACTGCTTTGGCGGATTTTATTGCTAATTCTTCGAATTCTTTGCTGATTTTCTCAGGCGCAGGTCTTGCACCTCTACTGTAATTGGTCTTCCAACCAGTTGCTACTCTGCGCATAGAAGCTACTACTTGGTCGCCGATTACGAATGCGCGAATGTCTGAATAGCCGTGTTCGACGAATTCTTGCATGTAGATGACGCCGTGATGGAAGGTGATTGCTTTGAAAATTGTGTCTGCAATGTCAATGTCGTTGACGCGCGTTGCTCCTTGACCACGTGAACCGAAAATCGGTTTAACTACAACGTCTCCGCCGAGCTCGTTGAAAGCTGCTAAGGCTTCATTTACGCTTTCAGTGGCTAACGTGCGGGGTACAGGAACGCCGACGTCTTCTAAAAGCGCTAAAATGTCGTATTTGTCAACGCAGTGCTCGATTGCGTTTGGCGGGTTAACCATGTAAAAGCCTTTACGTTCCAGCTTGTAAAGCATGTCCATACGGAAAACCAGTTCTTCAAGCGAACCCCGACCAATCGGACGAATTATCATTGCGTCTAAATCGTCAAGGATGCTTGTTCCGTTAATTTTGAAGTATGGTTTGTAGGCTAATCGTGCTACAAGCCGTGGAAAAGTGAAACATTCGTAGGATATTCCATGTCGGGTTAATGCTTCACGTACTTGGGTGCTGCTCCATGCTTCGGGGTTTCTTGTCATTATTCCAAATTTCAATTTGGGTCTGTCCTGTCCCTTACCTTCTGTTAGAAAACATGCTGAACAATTGGCTCTTAAAGCTTCTGGGCAAAATAGAAAGAGAAAAAGATGTTTTAAGGTGCGTCTTCTTTGAAGAAGAAGCCTTCTACTCTTTTGTTTCTGCCAAGGAGTTCACCTATGAAAGCACCAATTAAGAGGAAAGTTATCAGGCTGGGAATTATGAAAAATGTATCTACAAAGATGCTTTCCAATAAGCCTGTGTACATTAACACGAGTATTATGGCAGCCCAAATTCCGAACCCAATAAAAGAGGCACCTACAAAAAGGAAAGTAGCTCTTCGGGTTTTAACCAAAGATGACGGGGTAATTCGTAAATAACCTACCAGACCAATCGAAAGAACAATTGGAACCAACAAAACAGCAATGCCTAATGGCGAAAGGTCAAACATGAAGCCAGCAATGGACACCGCAACAGCCGTAACTAAAGATAACATTATCCAATACGACTTTTTCATTGTAAAACTCGCGGTTTCAGGTTGAGCTTCAATTTTGGTTTTCAGTTTAGCTTTGGCCTTGGATTTATTTTTAGACTGTTTAGGCATGAAGGTAATCTTCCCCCTTCAGCACTTATTAATATTTACACTAAACCCTAAGCAATAACCGAAAAATAAAACAGTTAAAACAAAAAACAAAAAATTAAGAAAAGGAAAAGAAGCTTTTAAGCTTACTCAGTTGTGTCTTCTTCGCTTTCTTCGATTTGACCGTCGCTTGCCGCTTCGGTTATGATTTCGGAAGGCGCCTGATGAGGCGCTGTAGAAGGGTGGCTGTCATGTGTTAGCTCCTCTACTGTTATGGTTTCGACTGCTGAGGCATCTAATTGTTCCATAACTTTTTCGAGTGTTTGCTCGACTGGAGTTTGCTCGGTAACCTCGAAGACTTGGAGTGGAACATCTGCAACTGGTTCTTCTGCAACAACGTCAACTGCTGCTTCCTCAACTGGAGCAACTGTTTCTTCAACTGCTGCCTCAAAGACTGTTTCTGTTTCAACTGGGGTTTCTTCTACTGGAGCGCATTCCATTGCTGGCTCTTCAACTGCTGGTTCTGTTGCAGAGATTTCAATTGCTGGTTCTTCTGTTGAGATTTCTGGTTCTGCTGGAGCGATTGGTGCAGCCTCTTCAATTGGAGCAACTGTTTCTTCAACTGGAGCTGCTTCTTCGATTGCAGATTCCATAACGGGTTCTTCAATTGCGGGAGTTTCCACTGCTACAGCAGCTTCCTCGACAATTGTTTCTTCGATTGGAGCTGGGGCAGCTTCAAGTGTAGCGGTTTCGATTGGGGCAGCCTCAACTGTTGGAGCTACTTCAACTGGAACATCAATTGCTGGTGCAATCTCAACTGGTGCTGGTGCTTCTTCTAAAGGGGCACATTCCATAACTGGCTCCTCAATTACTGGAGCAGCGACTGCAATTTCGGGTTCTGCTGGCGCTACTGCTGGAGCAGTTTCAATTGCTACTGGAGCTGGTGCAGCTATTGTGACTGATTCGGTAATTACAGGGGCTGGAGCAGCTGGGACTTCTGGAGCTGCTGGAGCTTGAACTGTTTGTACTGGTGCACAAAGCTGCATTGTAGCCTGTTTGATTGTTTCTAACTCATTCTTGGCTGTATCTAAGCCGGTTGACAATAGTAAGATTTCACGTTGATAGGTTTCTTCTTCAATTTCGCCAACTACATGCTGTATTTCATAGTTTGCGAGAAGAGACTCTAAAGTTTTGATTTGACCTGCTAATTCATCTGTTTTAATTTGCATTTTTTCTAGAAGGTCTTTCTGTTGTCTTTCAATTTCGACAATTGCTGCACTTATGTCGCTGTTGAAAGAGTCGCGTGTTGATTGCGAGATTTTTCCTGTAGTGAACAGGTTATCTAACGCTTGCTTCTTTTTCTTGGCTATTTCATATTCTTCGTTTAATCGTTTAAATGAATGTTTCCATGAAATCACGTTTAGGCACCGTTAGCCCAGTACTGTAGTATTAGAAATAACGTTTGTTAACATGCACGTATATACGTAACTAATAATTTGTTTTTTTGAGGCTGTAAAAGTGAAAGGATTACGTCTAAAACATGTTTGAAGTTGAGGCATATTAGCATCAAACATTGAAATTTTTTCGACCTGTTTCGTTTATAGGATAACATTTATGTGTAAATTGCTACATTGTATTGTCTGCTTCAACTTTCACGTTTAGATAGGTATGTGTTGAAGAAAAATGCTCTTTACGCTGCCTTAAGGCAGGTATTTTTGTTGATTGTTTGTTTATACAAGTTTTAATTAGTATAAACTCCAACATTTATGTTATAATAAAATATTCGAAATACGAATAAATCTTAAATATCTAAACACGAATAAACAAATTAATTGTGAAACTAACATGGTATTACTCTCAGTAAGCCTCAACGGAGAAAAAATGGAAGCAAAAATCCTCAAAAAAATCCAAGAAAGAATCATCAAAAATTTCATGGACACAATCATTATGTCCGAACTCAGAAACGGACCAGTCAGCGGATACGACATAATATCCTACATCCACACTAAATTCGGCTTACTAGTAAGCTCAGGCACCGTATACTCCCTTCTATACTCACTAGAAAGAAACGGACTCATAGAAGGCGTCTGGGTTGAAAGAAAAAGAGTCTACAAACTAACAGATAAAGGAGCAAAGACAACACAAGTTATACTTGATTCAACCGACAGAATAAAAGGATTCATGACAACCATTCTCAAAGCCTAAAAATAAGGCTCAACCATCATTTTTTACCGACAGAGAATCGAAACCCTAAAAAACCCCGACCCGATTTCTATCAGCCGCAACAAAAGTTGAGCGGGTCCGTAGCTCAGTCAGGCTAGAGCACCGGACTTTTAATCCGGGGGTCGCGGGTTCAATTCCCGTCGGACCCGCCTCTTTGACCAAACTAATATTGTTAATCTGTTCTTGTTCTGTGGCTAATTTTTTTAAGTTGTTCATTTTGTTATGCTCCTGTTCTGGCTACTGTTAGAGCCATGAAGGTTAGTTCTATTATTAGGGTTGTTATTGCTTGGATAAGTTGTTCTGTCATGTTTATACATCTCTTGTTGTATAGATGTATAGTTATATATATTTAAAAGGTTTGCTGTTTAAAAAGAGGTTATTTTTCTGTTATATTGATGTTTTCGATTTCTTTTTCTATTTCTTCGGGTTTTAGTTGTTCAAAAAGTCTTTTTAGTGCAAGGTTTATTGTTTTGCTCATGTTGCCTTTTTTGTTGTATATGCTTCTTAGGGCTCTTTCGTTTTCTTCGGTTATGACGAAAAAGCATTTTGAGTTTTTGGTTTTTTCCATTTTTTTCGCCCCCTTTGTGTATGTTGTTTAGTTGTTGCTTATCTATATAACTGTATGTTTGGTCAAGTTAATTAAACTTTAGTTGAGTTTTTGCACACATAACCTACTATCCTAAACGTTTCTGCCTTGATAAAAAAGGACAATTTTTCATGTTTTCTACTTGAAGCGGTCTGTTTTCACGGAAAACAGACGAGGACACGAAAGCGGGGCAAGGCTCGGGAAAACTGAAAAATTGCTTTAGACTGCCTTTTTTATCCTAAAAGGTTCTTTGTAACTTTCTTACAAGAAAGTTATTTGCTTAGATATTTTGGTGTTTAACTATATGTTTATATGATTGTTAATTTGTTTGTATTGTTGATGGCTCATGGAATCCCTCCCACTTGAACATTGTTCCTTCCTGACGGGCTCTGACCTATCTAACTGGAACGCCGTTCTATCGGGTAATTTTCCTATAAGTAGCTGTTTCTTAGATTTTGTCTTTGAGCAGTTAGTTATAGGAGATTTATGTTTTGACTAATGCGATTTTAGCTGATGATGGTAAAAAGTATTTTCCGCCTGACCCTAAAGGTTTTCAAAGCATTGCTGAGTCTTTGGAACAGGCAAAAAAGGAGTTTGAGGCTTCTCTTGAGTGTAAAACCGAACGTTTGGTTTTTGCCTCCAAAGAAAATGAGTCACTTTTTGATGCTCAATATCGGGATTATGTTAAAAGTTTAGGTGATGAAGCTGAGCCTGAAACTGATGAATCAGATAGTATTGATTCTTTTTGTCGTTTTGGAAATTGGACACTTGTCGGTAAAGGTGGAATCACTAATTCTCATTGTGGTCAATTTTTGTATTTGTCTGCCTGTAAAAACGCTATAAGTAATCCTCATGCGCATGATAAAACCGATTTGTTTGGACAGAGTTTCCATGGGAAACAGGATGTCCATAAGGTTTTTAATCATTGTCATAAGTCAACGTGTCCTGTTTGTTATCGGCAAGGTTGGGCTTTTCGGTTAGCTTCTGAGGCTACGGAAAATATTAAGGATGCGGCTAAAATTTATGGTGTTCCTGAGCATATTATTATTAGTGTTCCGTCTCGGGATTATGGCTTAAGTTTTGAGTCTTTAAAATCTAAAGTTCGTAAGGTTGCCGCTTCTCGTGGTGTCATTGGCGGTGCTATGATTTTTCATCCTTTCAGGTATCGAAAGTTTGACATTGTTAAAGGCGGTATTCGTCACATGAAAGGCTGGTATTTTGCGCCGCATTTTCATTTGGTCGGTTTTTTTGCTCAATCCTATAACGCTAAATGTCGTTCCTGTCCAAAAATGAAGCAGTTTGAGTATCAAACGTTAAGTGGTCGTGTTGTTAAGCGTATTGGTGAGCAGACGGTTTGCGCTGGCTGTGATGGTTTTGAGAGTCGTTTTCGTTTGTTGGCTTTTGGTGAGTTTCTCGGCAAAAATCGAGAAGGTAAGTACACTTACTCGGGCAGTTGGCTTGACGATAAAGGTCGAAGTCATAAAGCTGATGGTTACATTGTTAAAGTTGCTGAGGCTCGTAAAACTATTCATGGTACTTTTTGGTATCAGTTGAACCATGCTGGTCATTTGATTGGAAAAAGCCATTTTTCCCCGTTAACTTGGTTTGGTGTTTGTGGTTGTAAAAAAATGAAGTTGTTTAAGCCTGTTGGAAAGGTTCGGTCTTGTCGGATTTGTGGCGGTGAAATGGTTCCTGTTCGTTACACTGGTAAGGCTCTGTATGAGGAGTTTGATTGGTATATGTCTAACGATTTTATTGTTGATTCTCAAGAGGTTGTTGATGGTGAATTGGTTAATGTTTTTGAGATTGATGAGGTTATGCTTGCCAAATTAGAAGCTAAAAAACGGCGTTAAAGTTTGTCTCTCTGTTAGCGGAGCGTAGGTTTTATGTGTGGTTTGTATTCTTGTCCTGTTAAAGATTGCGTTTGTGATTATCCGAATGGGGATAAGTCACGTTTGAAGTTAAAAAGAAATACTTTTGCCAAATTGCATAGGCTTGTTTCAGATGATTATTTGCTTGATTTGGTTTTGTTTTGGGATTTTGATTTTGAGGTAAGGAAAAAAGGCAGGATGTATAAGGTCAATAGAAGTGTTCCCTTGCATAGTTTCATTCTTTTCGACAACATTTATTGACGCTAAAAAAAATGACTAATAATAAAAAATTTTGCGGTGCGGAAAGGACAGCGTTTAGCTGGCTCTTTCACCGCTGGTGGTTCCTTCAAAGATTTTGTGCGTATCGTTTGGCTTGCGCCGTTTTCGTTTGGGCGCGGAGCGGAGCGCGAGCGAAGCCGCGCGGAGTCGGAGCGCGTTATTTTCTTTTTTTGTATATGGCTGTTTGTTCGTTTATTGTTCTTACGAGTGTGAAGCCTGCTTCTATTAGTTGTATTTCTTCTTCTGTTGTGTGGCTTACTTTGACGTTCCATTCGTCTGTATTGCTTAGGAATGTGGCTTGTTCGAGGTTGATATATACGTCTGTTGTGTCGCTGTGTTTGTGTCCTAAGATGTATTGTACGTGTTTGATGTCTTTGGTTTTGTGGTATTCTGTGGTTCCTTTCCAGTGTCTTAGGGTGTGGAATCCTATTTTTAATAAGCGTTGATTGTTTAGTTTTTTTGCTATATCTTTTCTCTGTTTACAGAATGCTGTTCTGTAACAGTGTAATGGTTGATAGAATATTCTCTCATCTTTTTTTGGTAGTCTGTTTAGCATTGCTAATGTTTTGTCCGATATGGGTAATATTCTTGGGTTGCTTCCTTTTGCTGGTTGTATGTTGATTGTTTTTTGTATTGTGTCTATGCTTGTCCATTTTAGGAGTGTTGCTTCTTCGCCTCTCATTCCTGTGTCCTTTAATAGTTGCACTAAGGGAGCTGCTTTTCTTGTTCCTAAAGCTGCTATCATCTCGTCTATTTCTTTTTCTAATGGTATGAATGGGAGTGTTTCTTCTGGTTTGTATGTTGGCGGTGTCCATTTTATTTGTAGAAATTCTAAAAAGTTCCCGTATGAGTTTGTTATTTTGTGTTTTGTTGATTTTTTGAGTTGCATGTTTGCTATTGTTGCTTTGACTGTTTCGGGTTCTCTAAGGTTGCATTGTCTGGCTAATTGTCGTAGGCTTCTAAGTCGTGCTTTGTATGTGTTTTCTGCACGTCCATTGTTTTTCATGTGTTGGATGTAGTTTAAGAGGTCTATTTCGTTGGAAACATAGGCGGGTTCTGTTAATTGTTTGGCTGGTTCCGTCGGACCCGCCATACATGTCTTGCATTTATACGATTTTTACGTATCCAGATCCGCCGTACACGTGCGACATTTGTACTGACTTTTCACCACCCACTTTTTTCTTTTGTTTTGGGGCTGAGCTAGCAAGTGGAAGAGGAAAAAGCGGTCAGCGGTGTTCAGCCCAAGAATTTGATCTGCAATTTTAGGGCACCAAACATGCGGCATTACCAGCGCTGGAAAGAGTACGTGCAGTGGGCCAAAGACAACGGCATGGACGTATGCCACATCACCCTAAGCCTAGTCGATGCGTTTATGAAAGGAACTGAGGGCGCTGCGGAGGTTCGCAATGGAAAACAGGTCATTAACATTCAGCAGACCAACGTTTTCCAGTACCAGGTTGGCAAGCCCCGGCGTGAGCCCTATGATTTGAGTTGTGTGAAGAAGGAGTATCAGAGAACATTTAGTAGTCTTCTTCTTGAGGCCTATATCCTTCACAAGGCAAGTGACTTAAAGCGTGAATTTAGCTATCAGGACTTTTTAGAGCTCAAACATGACGCGTTTAGACGGATTATCCTTCGTTTGAGAAGGAAAGGCAAAATCGTAGCCAATCCCCAGCGCACCGTCCCGAGATTTTACTATCTAACCGATCGGCTAGCGGAAAACGCTTCAGAACGAGAAACAACACAGTAAAACAAATGTTTACGCGGCCCCACGTGCCAACCTCAAGCGCAAACATCAGATGTTATTTTTAGGTTATTTCTTGAAGAATCTGTCGAGTACCAGATTTAGGTGATAAAGATAATCTTCTTCGCGCCCAACATAAGTCTGAATTACCAACATGGCTCTTTCTTTGATTTCAGCCGCCGAAACATTTGCCTTCTTAATACAAGCTTCGATATCTTGCAGGTCCCGTTCGTTTAGCCGCCCGATTTTGGTTACGATTATATCGACTGGTTTAAGAGCTCTCAGTACAATGTGGCTGAATTCTTTGATTTTGATACTTTTCTCCAAGTAGTCTCTGGGTAATGTCTGGCAGAATACGCAGCCGTCTGTCCATCGGTCAATTTTGTATCCGGGCGGGTTGTTTTTTAGGGCTTGTTCAAATTCTAGTTTGTCGCAGCTTGGAATTGTGAAGTCGATGTCGATTGTGGATGGTTTTAAGTCAAGCAGAGTCATGGCTGTGCCGCCTGCAGCAACCAAAGTAATTTTCTTGGTGAGGTCTTCGTTTAGTACGCTTAGAAAGTCAAAGAGGGCTGTTTTGTCACAGGGCATTGTAGAGCTCCAGCTTTTGCCTTATACTATCTTCATCTGCAGGAAGCTCTTGCGTGTTTATTGCTTTTAAAATTTTAGCGGTATTTTCAACGTCTGGTTTATGTTTAGTTTGCTCCAACACGTTTAGTATTCCCAACAACCTGGGTGACACTTCATACTTTTGGCTAAGAAATGCTATCAGGTTACTGTTAAAACTGTTCTTAGCAAGAATAACCGCCACCGCATCCAGCCCACGCGCATCCTCTCTTAGAAGCAATGACACTGCAAGGTACTCAATGCAGAATTTCTTTCCCGAGGCAATGCTGGTTCCAAATTCGCTGTAGCCGAACCTGTAAAGGTTGAAGTTTAGGTCTGAATCAGGGATGCTTAACGGCTTAGTTTCGCCCTGTAATGTCTTGATCTGGCTTTTCTGAGCTATTTCGCCAACCTGCCCCCAAAACGCTTGAGGATTGTAGAGGGTAATCTGTTGACTTAGTGCTTCTCGGACTGGGTTAATTTCGTCTGAAGTCAGCAAGCAAAAGAAATCCTTGGCATCTAAGATTAGGTTATTTATTTTTAGGTTAAATTTCCGTTGCAGGTCCAGAGTGATTTTTTGGAACATTATTGTCTGATCGAGATAATCAGGAGTTTCATTGAGACACAAGAGCAGTTCTATTCGGTTTAATTTAATATTCCTTAAAGAGTTGATTGCGCTGATCGATCTAATGCAGCATTTCTCACTTAGGGACTTGTCCACCTCAGTAAACAGTGAAGACAAGTTCGTTTTATTGCATAGGAATTTTAGCTTTTTTTCTATTTCCATAACCGATAGGACGTCAATTAGAAGGTAGTTCTCAAAATTCAGTTTGACGCTGGAGGATCGCCCGACTGGTTCCAGATTAAGTAAACCCTTCTCTGCTAGGGTTTGTAATTTTTCATAGATGTTTGCATAATAAGCAGAGCCATATTTGCTTTTCATTCGGTTGGTTAATTCGTTAATTGATAAGGCGTCACCTATGTTGGAGGAAATTGTATCTAGAGTTCGAATGGTCGCTGTATCCATTGTGTTTCGCCCTCAATCATTATATCAAAGTTACTATAATGTTATAGCAATTATACTATAATAAAGATGTTGTTTGGTTCGGAAAAATCCGCTTTGCTAACTCAAACCAGTTCACGGGTCTTCCTGACAATCTTAAAACAAACGTTTACAATTGTTGCCCCTTAAAGCTTAAATGTTACCTTATGATTTAAATCATAATATCATATAAAATGCGACTTTGTGATATGAATGATAAAGTCAAGTTTCCTGCTAAAGAAACTTCGAATAGACAACAAGGAATTCATAACCTCAGAAGAGCTCAAGCGTTACTGCAAAAAATTGGTCATGAACTATGAGAAGACAATTAGATATTATGTCTCCAGAGGGTACCTTATCCGAATTTTCAAAGGTATATTCTACGTCAAATCCTTAGACGAAGTCAAGCTGGGCAAATCTAAATACAACCATCTTGAGCTTGTTGCCAAAGGGCTAGAACTTAAAGGTGTTAAGAATTGGTATTTCGGATTGTACACGGCGCTGAAATTTAACAACTTAACGCATGAGAGTTTTACAGTGGACTATGTGGTTAATGATAAACTGTTGCGGTCAAAGCCCATCAACATCGCCGGATATAAGTTCAAATTCGTTAAGCTCAACCCAAAACTCACAGAGTTTGGAATCATGGGAAACAACCTCAAATACTCCGACCCAGAAAAGACAATTTTAGACTTCATTTACACTTGGCGATATAACGGCGTTCCAGAGGAGAAAATAGTCCTTGACATTTCAGAGTGGACTAAGGATCTATCAAGTGAAAAAGTCAAAAAATACGCAGCTAACTATCCTAAGACGGTTCAGCAAATTGCTAACATGGTGATCAGATGAGAAAAGACTTCGTAAACGAAGTAGCCAGAACACAAAAAGTCAAAAGAGCAGACTTGATAGAAAAAGATCTCATCCTTCACCAAATAATCTTTGACCTATCCAAAAACAAGTTCTGCCATGACAACTTTCTGTTCAAAGGCGGCACCTGCCTAGCTAAATGCTATCTCGATTACTTTAGATTCTCGGAAGACATCGATTTCACTTGGAAAGATCAAAGTGTCTTTGAGGGAAAATCGCAGAAAGAGGTTAGGCGGTACCTCTCACAGGTTATCAGTAGGATTGGAGAAATCTTCGAAGAAATCGCTAAAGAGCATGAGTTAGACTTTAGATGTCTAAAGAACGATAGGAATTATGTTGAGCTGACCGGTGGAGATAAGACTTGTACTTTTAAGGTTTGGTATCAGTCCGAAGTGTTAGGACGCAAAAGCTTTCTTAAGGTTCAAATGAACTTTATGGAAAAAATATGTTATCCCTTTAAAGGTGCTGAGCTAAAAAGTCTCATAGCAGAAAACCCTGAAGAGCTCATTCTACTGTATCCTGAATATGAAGTTTACACTAAGAAAATAGCGTTCGATGTTTACGATTGCCATGAGATTTTAGGGGAGAAAATTCGAGCAATACTTACCCGACAAGGCACAAAAGCAAGAGACTACCTCGACGTTTACTTAATTGAAAAGCAATTTGGAATCCAATTAGATGACATCTTTGCATGTGTATTAGAGAAAACCCAGTTTACGCTAAATCTCTATGAAAGATACCGCCAAAACTTAGAAGAGAAAAAGCAAACACTTTTGTCAACGCCGTTCAACTGGGGTGAAGAAAAAGGACTACTGCTAAAAGAGATCGATGAGAAGGATTTTTACAAATTTACTGAAAGTTTGAGAGCATTTTTAAAGAAAGTCATGGACAGCTTATCTGGAGCGGAAAGGCAAAAATCTTAGCCTACCCCCAGAGCACCGTCCCAAGATTTTATTATCTAACCGACAAGCTAGCTGAGAACGCTTCAAGATAAGAGAACAACACCTTGGAACAAGTGTTTACAAGAAGTATTTAATAGTATGAAAGTAAACTATTCTTACTGATGAAATATGACAACTGAAGAGCCTGAAGTTACAACAATCAGCGAAAAAGGGCAAGTTGTAATTCCACAGTCTATACGCAAAGAACTTGGAATAAAACCGAAAAACAAGTTCTTAGTCTACGGCCGAGGCGACACCATAATTATGAAAAAGCTTGAACTCCCAGACATAAAGCAAGAGTGGGAGGATATTTTCAAGCTGATGGACAAGAAAGGA